>CAWFPR010000025.1:0-69568 GCA_963817635.1 uncultured Acidobacteriota bacterium
ACCGCCGGTTGCTCCGGAGCGCGCGGGCGGCCCCGTCCCGAGACGCCTCGAACCTGCGTGCCGACAGGACGAGGCCGTCGCGACCGCGGCAGGGCGAAAAAACAAGAGGGATGCCGGCGTCTGCCGGCATCCCTCTTGTCCTGGAATCCTCGAGCGAGTTACTGGAGCGGCGTCACGCCAGCTGCCCCACCAGCCGGGTCGAAGAAGATGGTGCCCGCGGCGCCGGTGTTGAAGCCGCGCGTGCCGGTCGAGGCACTCACCGGAACCGCCGACGCGACGTAATCGCTGGTCGTCGGTTTCGTGTTGCAGTCGTCAGGACCGACGGCGGCGGCGGCTGCCGCCCCCATCGTCACGGTATAGCCGCTCTTTGTCACGATCGCCGCGCTCGCCAGGTCAGGCGAGATGAACCCCTGCGCGTTACCGTTGCAACCTGCGCCAAGGATCACCAGGTCGGTCGCATAACCGCCCTGGCCCGCCGCCGACGCATAGCTCGCCTGCGCGCTGTTGATGGCGCGCATCGAACCGATGGCCGAGGCCTCGTTACCCGACATCCGGGCGCGGAGAAGACCCGGGACCGCGATGGCCGCGATGATGCCGATGATCGCGACGACGATCAGCAGCTCGATGAGCGTGAAACCCTTCTGGTTGCGAACTTTCATGACTCTGCTCCCTCAATTCGATGGCCGCATGGACTGTGTGATTGTGGTCGGCCTCGCGTTGCAGCCCAGCGGCCGACGCCTCCCATTGAGCAACGGTGGTGCCAACCCCATTCTCCGGCGGAGAAGGAGGGCTAATGTGCTGGACCGTGGCCATTTAGAGTATGCCTGGTTGAGCACGGTTGGTACAAATCTTTGTGACAATTTTTGGCCGTCTGCCAGTTTCTGTCAACCGCGGCTGTCGCGTTTTGTCAGGGCTCGAGGCTTCAGACTTCAGGCAAGCTCGTGCCTCAAGCCTGGAGCCTGAAGCCCGAAGCCCCTATTTGAGGTTGTACTTCTTCGTGTAATACCGGAAAGAACGGAAGCTCATTCCGAGCAGCTCGGCTGCCTTGACCTTGACGCCGCCGGTGTGGCGCAGGGCTTCGGCGATGTACTCGCGCTCGATGTGCTGGACGTGGCTCTCCAGGTCGAACCCTTCCGAGGGAAACGCTTCCCCCGGCGCGGGGCCAGCCGCCGCAACGGCCTCCGTCGCGCGGAGCGACTCGGGCAGGCTGTCGGGCAGGATCGTGGGGGTCCGCTCGAGCGCCACGGCCCGCTCCATGGCGTTTTCCAGTTCGCGGATGTTCCCGGGCCAGGCGTAGGCGGTCAGCAGCGCCATGGCGGCGCCGGAAATGCCGGTGATGTCCTTGCCCATCTGGGTGGTGAATTTCGTCACGAAATGGCTGGCCAGCTGCGGGATGTCCTCCCGCCGCTCGCGCAGGGGCGGCAGGCGCAGCGGGATCACGTTGATCCGGTAGAACAGGTCCTCCCGGAACGTGCCCTCGGCGACCATCTTGTCGAGGTCGCGGTTGGTGGCCGCCAGGATGCGGATGTCGGCATCGATCTCGTCGGTCCCCCCGAGTCGCCGGAACTTGCGTTCCTGGAGCACGCGCAGCACCTTCACCTGCACGAAGGGGGTCATCTCGCCGATTTCGTCCAGGAAGATGGTGCCCTTCTCCGCCACCTCGATGAGCCCCTTCTTGTTCGTGTCCGCGCCGGTGAACGCACCCCGCATGTGGCCGAAGAGTTCCGAGTCGAGCAGCGTTTCCGACAGCGCTCCGCAGTTGAGCGCCACGAACGGGCGGTCCTTGCGGGGCGAGTTGAAATGAATGGCGCGAGCGACCAGTTCCTTGCCGGTGCCCGATTCGCCGCTGATGAGCACCGTGCTGCTCGTCGGGGCGATCATCTCGACGAGCCGGAACACTGCGAGCATCGGGTTGCTGCTGCCGATGATGTTCGAGAACTGGTGGCTGTTCTGGAGCGTGCGCTTCAGCAGCACGTTTTCCTGCCGCAGCCGTCGGCGCTCGAGCTCCTTGCGAATCCGGAACTTCAGGACCTCCACGTTGAACGGCTTCTCGACGTAGTCGTCCACGCCCAGCTCGCCCACTTCCGCAATCAGCTCACGCGATCCGTACGCGGTAATGAGGATGGCGATGATCCCAGGATTCACCGCGCGCGCGGCCCGAATGACTTCCACGCCGCTCACGTCCGGCATCTTGACGTCCGAAACCACCAGGTCGAACGACTCGCGCCGTATCAGGTCGATCGCCTCGCGCCCCGACTCGGCAATCGTCACGTCGTGCCCGTCCCGGCGCAGGAGAATGCCCAGCATCTCCCGCATCGACGGCTCGTCGTCCACCACGAGGATACGGGAGGCCGCAGCAGGCACCGGGCGTCCGGCGGCTGGTTGTTCGTCGGCACGCCGCCTCTCTGGAGCCGCGACCGGATACTGACTGGTGGCTGCCGGCGGGGTGCTCATGATTCCCCCACGATCGGGTGACGCAGGCCCGTGACGGGCCTGCCGGTTTCGCTGGCCCTTGCGAACGTGGCCAGCACGCCTGTCGGCGGCACCCACCCCTGGCGTTCCGCAATCATCAACTGAGTCTCCGCTCCGCGTTGGTTCATCGCCGACATTCTCACGCTCCCGACTGCCTACTGTCCGCCGGCCAGTGCCTGCTGCTGCGGCCGCTTCAGCGGCAGCCGCACCAACACCGTCGTGCCGGTCCCCCGCTCGGAGGTGACCTGGACTTCGCCGTCGTATTCCGTCACGATCCGCTGCACGATCGACAGGCCCAGCCCCGTCCCGCGCGCGAACGAGCTGCGGAAGGGTTGAAAGATCCCGTCGAGCTCTTCGGGCGCGATCCCCGTGCCCTCATCCTGAATCGTCAGCGTGACGTCGCCGGGCGCCGCGCCTGCCGGCCCCCCGACGCCGAGGCGCAGCCGGCCGCCTCGCGGCATCGCTCGCAGGCCGTTGCTCGCCAGGTTCCACACGATCTGACGGATCTGGCTTTCGTCGCCGTCGAACCAGACCTCGTCGTGCGGCACGTCCACGACGATCTCGTGGGTGTCGGCCAGCTGCGCGTCGTTCTGCAGCAGCCGGGCCGTCTCGGACACCACGGTGCGGACATCCATGCGGGTGGAGGACAGCGGCTGCGGCCTGGCGAAGGACAGGAAGCTGCGGATCGTGTCGTTCAGCCGTTCCGACTCGCGCAGCACGATGTCCATCAGCTGCGACTGATCGGGCGAGAGCGGCAGTTCCTGCCGCAGGATCTGAATCGAGCCGGACATCGACGCCAGCGGGTTGCGGATTTCGTGCGCGATGCCGGCCGCCATTTCACCGACGGCGGCCAGCCGCTGCTGCACCCGGGCTTCGCGCTCGAGGCGGCGCGACTCGGTGACGTCCTGAAATGTGAGCACGAAGCCCGTGTCGCCGCGCGGCGTGATGAGCGACGCCGTGCTCAGCCCCAGCTCGATGCGCCGGGCATCCGGGCGGCGGAAATCGACTTCGAGGCGCGGCAGCAGCGGCTGCCCGTCGCGCACGCCGAACAACTCGGAGAAAGCGCGCGGCAGCTGCAACAGGTCGGCCACCGGCGCGCCGATCGCGTCGGCGGCGGCGACCCCGGTGATCGCCTCGGCGGCGCGATTGAATGTGAGCACGGTCCCGTCGGTGTCGGCCGTCGCCAGGCCGCTCCTGAGACTGTCGATGACGTGCTGGCTGAAGGCCTGCAGGTCGGCGAGCTGGTTGGACGCGTGCGCCAGCTTCTCGTCCGCACGCCGCAGCCCTTCGGCGAGGTACCCGCTCAGGCCCGCCACCGCCGCGAACCCGAAGATGTTCAGACCGGTGGTGTAGATCGCCAGCCGCACGGCAGGCAGGTCCGGCACCGTGAGCGAGGACGGCAGCAGCCCGCCGCCGGAATACTGGAAGAGCACCAGCCCCCCGTAACAGAGCGCGCTCAGGACGAACACCATGGTGCCGCCCCGGCGGGATTCGATGATGCTCGCGGCGATAATCGGCAGCGTGTAAAGCGACGAGAAGTAGCTGGTGACGCCGCCGGTCAGCAGCACGAGCGCCGAGACGATCAGCGCGTCGATTCCAAGCTGCACGTCGACGAGCCACCGATGCCGCTCCGTGTACTTCAGCGCGAGGCTGTAGGCCACGGTGAGCGCGTAAGTCAGCGCGATCAGGTAGAAGAACGGATCGACCGCGAACGCGTCCGGCCGCCGCGTCAGGATGAGGATCGCCGAGCCGAGCAGCAGCGTCACCGCCGCGGCCCGGCCCGCGATCAACCACAGGAGCTTGCGTCTGAGCGTCGCTGCCATACGCCTTACGTCATCTTGCTGATCATGTCGAAGATGGGCAGGTACATCGCGACGACGATGCCGCCCACGATAACGCCGAGGAAGGCGATCATCACCGGCTCGATCAGCGTCAGGAGCCCGGCGACCGCCGCGTCGACTTCTTCCTCGTAGAAGTCCGCGATCTTCGCCGAGCATCGCGTCGAGCGCGCCGGTGGTCTCGCCGACGTTGATCATCTGCACGACCATCGACGGGAAGACCTTCGTCTCGCGCAGGGGCGCCGAAATGGTCTCGCCGCGTTCGATGCTCGAGCGGGTGACCTGGATCGCGTCCTCGATGATGGCATTGCCCGCCGTGCGTGCCGTGATGTCGAGGCCGTCGAGAATCGGCACGCCGGAGGCGAGCAGCGTGGACAGCGTCCGGCAGAAGCGCGCGACCGCCACCTTGCGCAGGATGTTCCCCAGGACCGGCAGCTTCAGCGCGATCCGATCGACGGTGCGACGCCCGTTCTCCGTTGCGTAGAACTTCCTGAATCCCCAGCTCGCCGCGATGCCGCCGATGATGAGCAGCCAGCCGTAGCTCACGAGGCCGTTGCTCATCTGGATGACGATGCGCGTGGGGAGCGGCAGCTCGGCGCCGAGGCCGGCGAACAGGGCGGCAAACGTCGGGATGACCTTCCAGAGAATCGCCGCCACGACGAGCCCCGCGATGACGAGGACGGCGACCGGGTAGATCATCGCCGACTTGACCTCACCCTGCAGCTTGACGCTCTTCTCGATGTAGACCGCCAGCCGCTTCAGGATCGTGTCGAGAATGCCGCCCGCCTCGCCCGCCGCGACCATGTTCGAGTAGAGCGCGTCGAACGTCTTCGGATGTTTCTTCATCGCGTCGGCGAGCGACGCGCCCGACTCGACGTCCTCGCGCGTCTTGAGGATGCACGGCCGAGAAGCCCTTGTCCGGCTCCTGCTTGCCGAGAATCTCGAGGCACTGCACGAGCGGCAGGCCGGCGTCGATCATGACGGAGAACTGCCGCGTGAAGATGGCGAGGTTCTTCGTCGGGACCTTCGTCCCTTTCTTGGCCGCGGCCTTCGCCTTCGCCGCCGCCGCCGCCGGCGCCTTGGCCGCTTTGGCCTGGTCGATCCGGGTGACCATGATCTGATCGCGGCGCAGCGCGGCGACCGCGGCATCCATCGTGTCGGCCGCTCGCTCGCCGGTGACCGTTTCGCCGCCCCGTGTCCGCCCCGAGTATGCAAATGTGGGCATAATCAAGCTCCCCGCTACCCTGCGGCTCGTTTTCCTCTGGCCGCTTCCCGCTCTCCGCTTCCCCGCGCTCCGGTCGCCACTGGCCCCCGGTTACCGGCGCACAGTGGACCGTGACGACGACAATCCCGCGCCGCCCGACCGGCCCAGGCCGGCGCCCGGCACCACGCCCGCGCCGCGCGAAATCATCTGCTCGAGTTCGTCCTTCATCGACGAGGCCGACATGGCCGCGTCGAGCGTGATGAGCCGCTTCTGATACAGCGTCGCGAGCGACTGGTTCATGGTCTGCATGCCGGCCTTCTCCTGACCGGTCTGCATCGACGAATAGATCTGGTGGATCTTGTCCTCGCGGATCAGGTTGCGGATCGCGGGGGTCGGAATCAGGATCTCGAGCGAGACGACGCGGCCCTGACCGTCCGCCTTCGGCAGCAGCGCCTGGCAGACGATGCCCTCGAGCACGAGCGAGAGCTGGGTCCGGATCTGACCCTGCTGGTGCGCCGGGAAGACGTCGATGATGCGGTTGATGGTCTGCGCCGCCGAGTTCGTGTGCAGCGTCGCAAACGTCAGGTGGCCGGTCTCCGCGATGCGCAGCGCGGATTCGATCGTCTCCAGGTCGCGCATTTCGCCGATGAGGACGATGTCGGGGTCCTCGCGGAGCGCCGCGCGCAGCGCCATCGCGAAGCTCTGCGTGTCGCTGTGCACCTCGCGCTGGTTGACGAGCAGCCCTTGTGCTGGTGGATGTACTCGATCGGATCCTCGATCGTGAGGATGTGCTGCCGCCGCTCGCAGTTGATCTTGTCGATCATCGCCGCCAGCGTCGTGGACTTGCCGCTGCCCGTCGGCCCGGTGACCAGCACGAGCCCGCGCGGCCGGTCGGCCAGCGTGGCGATGACCGCCGGCAGGCCCAGTTCGTTGAAGCCCTTGATGGTTTCCGGGATGAGCCGGTAGACGGCGGCGACCGACCCGCGCTGGTTGAACACGTTGCAGCGGAAACGCGCCATCCCGCGGATGCCGAACGAGAAATCGAGCTCCATGGATTCCTCGAAGCGCTTCTTCTGCGCATCGGTCAGGACGCTGTACGCCAGCGATTTCGTCTCGGCCGGACCGAGGACCGGCAGGTCGAGGACCTGCAGCTTGCCGTGCACGCGCACCTGCGGCGGCGTGTTCGTCGTGATGTGCAGGTCAGAGCCGTTCACATCGACCAGCGTCTTCAGGAGATCCGGTAATGAAGCCAATAGTGTTCCTCTTGTTGCCCGTTGGGGCCATCCGCAAGGGCGGTTCACGAACAGCCCCTACACGCGCCGACACGGGCGGCTCACGAGCCGCCCCTACGTCTATTTCACGGTTTCGCGCACCACCTCTTCCATCGTCGTCACGCCCTCCTGGACCTTGTGCAGGCCGCTGCGGCGCAGCGTGATCATGCCTTCCTCGACCGCCTTGCGGCGCAGTTCGAGGCCTGACGCGCCGACGAGAATCAGCTCGCGCAGCTCCTCGCTGACCTCCATCACTTCGTACAGGCCGACCCGGCCCTTGTAGCCCGTGCTGTTGCAGCGGTCGCAGCCGCTCCCCTTCTTGGGGACGACGCTCCTGGCCTCGTCGGGGGTGAACCCGGCGTCGATGAGCGCCTTCTCGGCGTGCGGGTGATCGGCCTTGCACTGCGTGCAGATGCGCCGGACGAGGCGCTGCGCGCAAATCAGGTTGACCGAGCTGGCCACCAGGAACGGCTCGATCCCCATGTTCATCAGGCGGTTGATCGTGCTGGGCGCGTCGTTCGTGTGGAGCGTCGACAGCACGAGGTGGCCCGTGAGCGCCGCCTTCACGGCGATCTCGGCCGTCTCGAAGTCACGGATCTCGCCGACGAGAATGATGTTGGGGTCCTGGCGCAGGAACGACCGCAGCGCGGCGGCGAAGTTCAGCCCGATGTTCTCGCGGACCTGCACCTGGTTGACGCCGAACAGGTTGAATTCGACCGGGTCCTCGGCCGTCATGATGTTCGTTTCCGACGTGTTGATCTTCGCGATCGACGAGTACAGCGTGTTCGTCTTGCCGCTGCCGGTCGGCCCCGTGACGAGCACCATGCCCCACGGCTTCGCGATGGCCGTCTCGAGCTTCAGCAACGAGTCGGGCTCGAAGCCCAGCTTCGTCATGTCGAGCATCAGCTTGTCCTTGTCGAGAAGACGCATGACGATCTTCTCGCCGAACAGCGTCGGCAGGCAGGACACGCGGAAGTCGATCTCCTTGGTGGCGCCCTCGGCGGCGAACCGGATCTTGATGCGGCCGTCCTGCGGCAGCCGCTTCTCCGCGATGTCGAGCTTCGCCATGATCTTCAGGCGCGACGTGATGGCGTCGCGGAACTTCATCGGCGGCGCCATCACGTTGTAGAGGATGCCGTCGATCCGGAACCGGACGCGCAACTCCTTCTCGTAGGGCTCGATGTGGATGTCGCTCGCGCCCTTCTGGATGGCCGACATCAGCATCAGGTTCACCAGCCGGATGACCGGCGCCTCGCCCCCCTGCCGTTCGAGCGTGGAGACGTCGATCTGCTCGAGCTCCTCGAGCACCTCCACGTCGTCGTCCGCGATGGCCGCCGTTTCCTCGAGCGCCTTGGTGACCATCTCGAGGGTCGCCGCGCTATTGAGGTTGGCCTGGGCGGCGGGGGTGGCCGCGGCCTTCGGCTGGCGCGGCGCCGCCACCGCCGCCGGGTAGTACCGCACGATCGCGTCGTGGACCGCCGTCTCGGACGCCACGACCGGCTCCACGTTGTAGCCCGTCATGAACTTGATGTCGTCCATGGCGAACACGTTCGTGGGATCCGTCATCGCGATCGTCAGCGTCGCGCCGGCGCGGCTGAGCGGCACGATCTGGTACTTGTGCGCCGTTTCCGCGGGAATCAGCTTGACGATGCCGGCGTCGATTTCGAACTGGGCGAGGTTGATCGAGGGGACGCCGTACTGCTTGCTGAGGAGGGCGGTAATCTCCTCATCCTTGACGAATCCAAGCTTGACGAGGTTGTATCCGAGCTTGCCGCCGTTGGCCTTCTGAAAGGCCAACGTTTCCTGCAGTTGGGCAGGAGTGATGCGCTTTTCCTTGAGCAGGAGCTCACCAATACGGACGGGCATCGTTCAGACTCTGGATCCGATGGTGCCGCCGGGAGCTTGGCGGAGCTTGGCAAAACGTGGCTGGGGGAGACACTAATTGTAGCGCTTGGACAAAAATTGTCAAGATGCCTCGGCGCCCGCGCCGATCGGCTGACGGTTTTGTCCACTGGCGAGCGGTTCCTCGGTCGGTACACAAACCGGGCGCTGATACCCCAGCCCCGAGGTGCCCGCGACGAGCCCACCGTGACCTGAGCATCGACCAGCATGGACGGCGTCACGGCATAGCTCCCACCGAAACCTGCCGTCGGGATGCGGCCAGTGGTTTCGGTCTCGAACGTGTTCATCCTCGCGCCGGCGCGGACGAACGCGCGGCTGGCGACCTTTCCTTCGGCGCCAATCGCAAAATCGCGGACTTCCCCAGTGAACCCGGCGGTCTTGAGGAGATCCAGATCGGCCGCGACATGCCAGCCTTCGACCGGTGACACCGCAATCCCGGCCCGCGCCTGCCGTTCGAGGGTCAGGCGGGTGACCGCCCCGGCTGCCGCGAACTTCGGCGCCGTCAGATTCCGGATGGTCAGCCCCGCCCTCAGCCGTCCGGCGGTCGCCATCACCCCGAGATCCGCATCGAACTTGTTGGTCGCCTGGCCGACGAGGTCGCCGCTCTTTCCGAGGATGTCGCCGCGATCCCCGTCCGGCTGGACCTCCGCCGCCGCGACACCCCGCACGAGTTTCAGGGTTGCCCCCACGGCCAGACCCGGCACGATCGACTGCACCAGCGTGACCCCCGTGTGGTGAGTGACGAGGCTGCTCACCCGCACCTCAGCCACCCCCGTTAGGTTTCGGTTCGCAGGCGTCTCAGCAATAGCCGCCGTCGGCTGGATCGCGGTCGCGCGGAGACGGTAGTACGAGAGGCTGAGGGCAGGCATCCCGAGGGCGAAGATGAACCCGGATCGGCTGCCGGCTTTCGAGACGGACGCGGGAGTGGCCTGGCCGGCCGTGCGATCGACCACGGCGCTGAAATACGCCCCGGACGCGAACCCCGCCGGGTTCCAGTACGCCGCCGAGGCGTCGTCTGCAACCGCGACGAAGGCCCCGCCCATGCCGGCCGCGCGGGTGCCGACGGCGTCAAAGGTCTGCGCGCCGGCCGGGGCCGCCTGGAAGGCCCCCGTCAGGGCCAGGAGCGCCCATACTCGAAGCATCCTGTTCATGAGACTCAGCTTAGCGTACCGTTGCGTCCAGCCGGACCCGCCGTTGAACCCTAACACCCGGTCAGGAATGGACTTGCGGCGCGCAATCAGGAAACTTCGGTTGCCTGCGAGTCGTATTTAGTAGTGCTGTAGAATCGACTGGTCCCGCCGGTATTTTGCCGTCGCGGCGACTTCCAAAGCGACATCCATATGGCCAATACAAGTGTCGAGACCGGGTCGGCCCCTGCTCCGCAGAACCTTCTCGCCCGCTTCATCGGCATCATCACGTCGCCGCGCGCGACCTTCGAGTCGGTCGTCGCCCATCCCCGCTGGCTGGGCATGCTCGTACTGACCACGCTGATCGTGGCGGTGTGTACGACACTGCCCATGACAACCGAGGCCGGCAAGGAGGCCGCACTCGAACAGCAGGTCAAGCAGATGGAGTCGTTCGGTTTCACGGTGAACGATCAGATGTACGCCGGTCTCCAGAAGCAGATGGCGATCGCGCCCTACACCACCGCCGGCGGCATCATCGTCATGTCGCCGCTCATGGCGGTCATCCTGTCCGCGATCCTGTTCGCGATCTTCAACGCGGCGATGGGTGGCACCGGGAGCTTCAAGCAGGTCTTCACCGTCTGGGTGCACGCCTCCGCGATCTCCGCGCTCGGGCAGCTGTTCACCGGACCGTTCAACTACTTCCGCGGGGCGATGTCGAGCGCGACCAACCTCGCCGTCCTGCTGCCGATGCTTCCCGAGGGGTCGTTCTTCGCGAAGCTGGCCGGGATGATCGACTTGTTCGCGATCTGGTGGGTGGTCGTGCTGTCGATGGGGCTCGCGGTGCTCTACCGCCGCAGGACCCAGCCGATCGCGATCGCGCTGTTTTCCGTCTACGCCGTCATCGCCCTGGCTGTGGCGGCCTTCATGAGCCGCGGGGGCACACATTGAGTCGGAACCGGAAGATTCTCATTGGTCTCGTGATCGTGCTGGCGCTCGGCGCGATCGCGTTCGCCAACATCAAGTTCAAGCGCGACAGCGGCGTCACCGTCAACACCGAGACGATCAAGAAGCGGCGGCTCGAGGCGATCGTGTCCGCGTCGGGCAAGATCCAGCCGAAGCGCGACGTCAACATCAGCGCCGACACGATGGGCCGGGTGACCGATCTCGGGGTCCGCGAGGGCGACCGCGTCGAGAAGGGCCAGTTCCTCCTGCAGATCGACCCGCGCAACCTGCGCACCGCGGTCCAGCGGACCGAGGCGTCGCTCGCCGCCGCGCGCTCGACGATGCAGCAGCTTCAGCTCGCGCTCGAAAGCTCGCGCACCGCGCTCAAGCAGGCCGAGGAAAACTACAAGCGGCAGCAGGAGCTCTGGAAGGGCGGGCTGACGACGCGCGAGACGCTCGAGCGCACCGAGAACGATCTGAAGATGCGCCAGGCGGACCTGAACTCGCAGGAGCAGAACGTCAAGACCCAGGTCCTCCGCATGCAGCAGGAGAGCGCAACAGCCGAGAGCGCGCGGTTCGACCTGAGCAAGGTCCGCATCGAATCCCCCATCGCCGGCATCGTCACCCGCCGGAACATCGAGGAGGGGGAAACGGTCGTCATCGGGACGATGAACAATGCCGGAACCGTGCTGCTGACGATTGCCGACATGTCGGTCATCCAGGCTGAAGTCGAGGTGGACGAAACCGACATCCCGGCGCTGTCGATGGGACAGCCGGCCAAGGTCACCATTGACGCCATGCCGGGGCAGACGTTCACCGGCACGGTGACCGAAATCGGCAACAGCCCCATCACTGCGACCGGCCAGACCGCGAGCACGCAGGCGACGAATTTCAAGGTCGTCGTCACGCTCGACAAGGAGATTGCCGAGGTGCGCCCCGGCTTCACCTGCACGGCCGAGATCACGACCGCAGTCCGCGACAACGCCGTCGCCGTGCCGATCCAGGCGACGACGGTGCGCGAAGTGATCGTCGACGAGAAGGGGGACATCGTCCGCCCGAAAGAAGGCGACAAGGCGAAACGCCGGCCCACCGCGGCGGCGGCAACTGCCGACCTGCCGGCCGGGCAGAGCCGGAAGGAACTCGAAGGGGTGTTCGTCGCGAAGGACGGCAAGGCGATCTTCACCCCGATCAAGACGGGCATCGCCGGCGACAAGTACTTCGAGGTGCTGAACGGGCTGAAGGACGGCGACGCGGTGATCATCGGCCCGTTCGCGTCGGTTCGCGAGCTGGCCGACGGCGCGGCGGTGAAGGTCGAGGCCGCGACCGGGGCCGCCGCAGGAGCTGCGAACAAGTCGTGAACCAGTTCATCGAGGCTGCGGCCATCGCGCTCAACTCGATCTGGACGAACAAGCTGAGGTCGTTCCTGACGGTCCTCGGCAATATCGTCGCGGTCACGTCGATCATCGCGGTCGTGTCGCTCGTGCAGGGCATGAACGCGTACGTGACCGACGTCATCGTCTCCGATGTTGGCGCGGACAACTTCACGATCCAGCGCACGCCGGTCGTCCGCACCGAGGAAGACGAAGAGCGCATCCGCAACTTCCCGCGCGTCACGCTGGACGACGCGTCGGCGATCCGGCGGTACAGCGACAAGATCGGCGCTGTGGCCGCGCAGGCCGGCGGCTCCGCGCGGATCACCTACGGCAACGAGTCGCTCGAGTCGGTCAGCCTCCAGGCAGTCAGCCGCGACTATGTGTATTTCTCGACCTACGACGTCGAGCGCGGGCGCCTGATCAGCCCGGCCGAGATCGCGCGGAGCCGGCCGCTGACCGTCCTCGGCTGGCAGACGGCCGACCGGCTGTTCGGACCGGCCGACCCGATCGACAAGATCATCAAGATCGGCAGTCTGCACTTCCGCGTCGTCGGCGTCAGCGAGAAGAAGGGCTCGGCGTTCGGCCAGTCGCAGGACGAATTCGCGATCATTCCGCTCGGCGTCTTCCAGAAGATGTTCGGCTCGCGCCAGAGCCTTCAGCTGCTCGTCAAACCCCGGTCGCCTGACCTGGTCAAGGCGGCGATGGACGAGGCGACCGTGGCGTTGCGCATCGAGCGCCGGCTGCGGCCGAAGCAGGAAGACAACTGGGGCATGTTCACGTCCGACACGCTCCTTGGGATCTACGAGCAGGCGACGAAGGGGCTCTTCGCCGTGCTGATCGGCATTGTCGCCCTGTCGCTGGTCGTCGGGGGGATCGTCATCATGAACATCATGCTGATGGTCGTCAGCGAACGGACCCGTGAAATCGGCCTCAGAAAGGCGCTGGGAGCGCGGCGCCGCGACATCGTCTGGCAGATCCTGACCGAGTCGGTGACACTGTCGACCTTCGGCGGCATGGTCGGCACCGGCCTCGGGTTCCTGCTGGCGCTCGCGATTGCGAAGGTCTCGCCGCTGCCCGCGGCGGTGCAGCTCTGGTCCGTCGCGCTGGGACTCGGCATCACCGCACTGGTCGGCCTGTTCTTCGGGCTGTATCCGGCGATGCGCGCGGCGGCCCTGGACCCGATCGAAGCCCTCAGGCGCGAGTAGCGCCGAGCGCAGGTGGGATGGCGGCGCGCGTGGCGCCGTCGTCAAGTCGTCGCAATCATGCGGGAGTGAGCATTGGCCGTCTTCCGAGCGGGCCTGCTGGCCGAAATCGTCGCCATGTCGTTCGACACGCTGCGCTCCAACAAGATGCGCTCGGCGTTGACGGTGCTCGGCGTGGTCATCGGCATCACCTCGATCGTCGGGATGACCTCGCTCATCCGGGGGTTCAGCGACGGGCTCGCGGAGTCCGTGCGGCAGGCCGGCGCCAATACCATCTACGTGCAGAAGTTCGGCCTCCTGAGCCTGTCGTCCGGGAAGAGCTTTGTTGACGTGCTGAAACGGCCGAACCTCACGATCGATGACGCACGCGCCATCGCCCGCGACGCACCGTCGGTCGGCATCGTGGACATCTGGCTCGGTGCGATGGGCGGAAACAGCCGGTCGCGGGTCTATTACAAGAGCCAGCGCACGAAACAGCTTGCGGTGCTCGGGGCGACCGAGAACTTCGCCGCTGTCAACTTCGCGAAACTCGCGATAGGGCGGTTCTTCGTCGGCGGCGAAGTCGACCATCGCCGGCAGGTCGTCGTTCTGGGCGACACCGCCTATCAATCGCTCTTCCCCAACGTCGATCCGTTGGGCAAGAAGGTCCGCATCGGCGCCAATGAGTTCACCGTCATCGGCGTCCTGGACAAGCGCCCGTCCGTCGGAATCGGAGGGGGACAGGACGACCTGGTCATCATCCCGTACACCACGCACGAGAAGTTCTACGGCAAGGTCGGCGGCGGACGCGTGCGCGTGAACGGCGCGGTCGTCAACGAGTCGTCGTTCAGGAGCGGCATGATCGCCCTCGTCGTCCGGCCGGACGCGAAGCGCGAGGACGCCATGCTGGAAGTGGAGACGATCCTGCGCATCCGGCACAGCCTGAAGCTCGATCAGCCGGACGATTTCGATCTGGTCACGGGCGACGCGATCATCAAGGCGTTCGAGCAGATCACGAAGGCCGTGTACCTGGCGCTTGTCGTGATTTCGTCGATCGCGCTGATGGTCGGGGGGATCGGCGTCATGGCGATCATGATGATCTCGGTGACCGAGCGGACGCGCGAGATCGGCGTACGCAAGGCGCTCGGGGCTCGCCGGCGCGAAATCCTCTGGCAGTTCCTGATCGAGGCGGCGTTCCTCACGTCGCTCGGCGGACTCCTCGGCATCCTCTGCGGCAGCGGCATCGGCCTGCTCGTGCACTGGCTGTCCGGCTTCCCGGTCTCGCTCCCGTGGTGGTCCTTTGCCCTGGGCATCGGCTTCTCCGCGAGCGTCGGCATCTTCTTCGGCCTCTTCCCCGCCATCAAGGCCTCGCGGCTCGATCCGATCGAAGCGCTGCGGTACGAGTAGCAGCGACAGCCACCCTCGCGCGGCCTTCGGTGCCTCCTCACAGGAGGGACGGAGCGACGGAGACAGGGAGGGTGGGCCGGGCGTGTCGTCCGCAGCGGGGCACGCCTCGGCGACAGCCACGGTCGAACGGTCTTCGCTCGGGGCACAGTCCGGCGACAGCCGCCCTCGCGCGGCCTTCGGGGCCTGCCTCACAGGAGAAACGGAGGGACGGAGACACGGAGGGTGGGCCGGGTGTGTCGTCCGCAGCGGGGCACGCCTCGGCGACAGCCACGGTCGAACGGTCTTCGCTCGGGCACAGCTGGCAACAGCCGCCCTCGCGCGGCCGTCGGGGTCTGCCTCACAGGACATACGGAGGGACGGAGACACGGAGGGTCGGCAGGGTGTGTCGTCCGCGGCGGGGCACGCCCGGGCGACAGCTCGCTGCGATCGCCCCACACCAGCACTTTGTGCCGGACGACGTGTATCTGATCCATCCTGAGCCTCCTCCAGCGAACCCCGGATCCCACGAGCCGGCAAGTCCGCATCAGACCCTCAGGTGGTCTACTTTCTGAGCGGCGTGACCGTGGCGGTCGCCGGCGTGTGCCCCGCTGCGCACCTCACCCCCGGCCCCCCTCCATGTCTCCGTCCCTCCGTTCCTCTTGTGAAGCCAGACACGACGGCAGCGTGACAGTGGCTGGTCGCCCGACTTGCGACCAGTCGGGGGGTCGAATAGGATCCACTCAGAAGCCTATCGACTCTTTGAGATCCCCCTGACCCGGAGACCCGTAGGAGGGTACCCGCCATGAAGGTCTATGACGCACAAAGCATAAGAAATGTCGCCCTGGTCGGTCATAGCGGCGCCGGCAAGACACAGCTGCTTTCCGCCCTGCTGTTCGATGCCGGCGCCGTCAACCGACTGGGTCGCGTGGACGACGGCACCACGGTGACCGATTACGACGAAGAAGAAATCGCCCGCAAGCACACCTTGGGTTCCAGCCTCGCCTACGCCGAGTGGAACAAGCACAAAATCAACTTCATCGACACGCCCGGCATGGCGAACTTCCTGAGCGACGCCCGGGCAGCGCTTCGCGTGGCGGACACGGCGCTGATCGTCGTCGATGCGGTCGCGGGGGTTGAGGTCTCAACCGAGAAAATCTGGACCGTCGCCGAAGAGCTCGGGGTTCCTCGGCTCGTCGTGCTGAACCGCATGGATCGGGAGCGCGCGAGCCTCGACCGATCGCTCGAGTCGCTGCGCACGGTCTTCGGACGCACCGCCGTGCCCATCCAGCTGCCAATCGGCGAAGAGAAGAGATTCCGCGGCGTCGTCGACCTCGTGTCGATGAAGGCGTGGACCTTCGCGACCGACGAGAGCGGCAATCCAACCGAGGCCGAGATTCCCGCCGAGATCCAGGGCGCGGCGCAAACCGCGCGCGAGGCGCTGATCGAAATGGTCGCCGAGGCCGACGACGCGCTGATGGAGAAATTCTTCGACGCCGGCACGCTGACCCAGGACGAGCTGGTCGGCGGGCTCAAGCGGGGCGTCGGCGCCGGACGCATCTTCCCGATCGTGTGCGCCTCGGCCACCACGAACACGGGAATCCAGCCGCTCCTCGATGCCATCGTGGCGTACGTGCCGTCACCGGCCGAGCGGCCATTGTCGGCGAAGAGCAAGACCGGTGAGGACACGGCCGTGACGGCCAGCGACAGCGGGCCGACCGCGGCCTTCGTCTGGAAGACGGTCGCCGACCCGTTCGCCGGCCGCATCACCATGTTCAGGGTCGTCAGCGGCTCGGTGAAGTCCGATTCCACCCTGCACAACGTCACGAAAGACACGCCGGAGCGCGTCGGCGCAGTGGTGCTGCTGCAGGGCAAGGCCCAGACCGCGGTCCCGGAGATCAAGGCCGGCGACATCGGCGCCGTGGCCAAGCTGAAGGAGACGCAGACGAGCGATCTCATCGCCGACAAGTCCGTCGGCTTCGCACTGCCCGCCATCAAGTTCCCGGACCCGGTCATCTCGTACGCGATCGAGCCGAAGAGCCGCGGCGACGAGGAGAAAATCAGCACGGCGCTCCACCGGCTGTTCGAGGAAGACCCGACGATCAACTACACACGCGACGCCCAGACGAAGGAACTGCTGCTCGCCGGGCAGGGACAGTCGCACATCGAGGTCACGGTCGCCAAGCTGAAGCGCCGCTTCGGCGTCGAAGTGAACCTGAAGCTGCCGCGCATTCCCTACCGCGAGACCATCACGGCATCGACCGACGCGCACGGCCGCCACAAGAAGCAGACCGGCGGCCACGGCCAGTTCGGCGACTGCAAGGTGAAGTTCGACCCGCTGCCGCGCGGCAGCGACTTCGAGTTCGTTGTCGACATCTTCGGCGGCTCGATCCCGCGGCAGTACATACCCGCGATTGAGAAAGGGATCCAGGACGCGCGGCTGCGGGGCTTCCTCGCGGGCTACCCGATGGTGGACTTCCGCGCGACGGTGTACGACGGTTCGTTCCACGCGGTCGATTCGAACGAGCTGTCCTTCAAGATGGCCGGGTCGCTCGCGTTCAAGGACGGCATGTCGCGGGCCAGGCCGACGCTGCTGGAGCCGGTGATGGACGTCGAGGTCTACGCACCCAGCGACTACGCGGGGGACCTGATGGGCGATCTGAACAGCCGCCGCGGCCGCATCGGCGGCATGGACACGCGCGGCACGTCCACGATCATCCGCGCGAAGGCGCCGATGTCAGAGATGCTCACCTACGAGCAGCACCTCACGTCCGCCACCGGCGGCCGCGGCTCGTACCACATGGAGTTCTCGCACTACGAAGAGGTGCCGAGCCACCTGCACGGCAAGATCATTGCCGCCTCCAAGGCCGAGCGCGGCCACGAGGAGGAGGAGGAGGCGTAAATCGACTGCGGATTGCAGATTGCAGATTGCCGATTGACGGATTGCCGATTGACGATTGGCGATTGACGATTGCGTACGATTGGCGATGCGAGAGTTCGGGCGACTGACGAGGAAAGGCCGGGCTGCTGTGAGGGGAACCCGGCCTTTTCGTCAATCGCTAATCCGTCGATCGCCAATCCCTCAATCGCCAATCCGTCAATCGCCAATCCGTCAATCGACAGTCTGCAATCGGCAGTCCTCAATCGGCAGTCTGCAATCTGCAGTCTGCAATCTGCAGGAGCTTACGACCCTCCGGCCTTCCGGGGCGTCGTCGTCTTGGCGGCTTTGCCACGCGTGTCGGCCTTGCCGCCGCCCTTGCTGGCGCGGGCCGGGCGTGCGGTCTTCTTCTCGGCGCCCTCTTCGGCGCCTTCCTCGGCAGCTTCGGCCTTCTTGCCGCGGAGCCGTTCGGCCGCGGCGCGCAGCCGGCCACCGACGCCCTTGGGCTTCGCCTTGGCCGCCTGGGTCTTCTCGGCCTTCGGCGTTCGGGTTGAATTCGCTGCCCACCAGTTCGATCTGCGCAACCTCGGCGCTGTCGCCCTTGCGGTAGCCGATGCGGAGGATCCGGGTGTAGCCACCGGGCCGCCCCTCGAACCGCGGAGCGATCGTATCGAACAGCTTGGATACGACATCCCGGTTCGGGATGTCGCGCAGGACGAGGCGGCGAGCGTGGAGGGCCTTGCCGTTGGCGTCGCCGGCCGCGATGCCGCGCTTGGCGATACTGATAATCCGCTCGACGAACGGACGCAGCTCCTTCGCCTTGGGGATCGTGGTCTCGATCCGCTCGTGCTTGATGAGGGCTTCCGCCTGGTTCCGCAGCATCGCGATGCGATGTTCGGTGACCCTGCCCAGTTTCCGGTGACTGACTCTGTGACGCATTGCTGTTCCTTGACGCTTGCCGTTGTCCGCTCCCCGCGCCCCGCTCACCCTTTCGGACGGCGGATCGCGGGCAGCGGCCAGCGACTGCGACGCTCTATTCGACCGACTGTGCCGGCTGGTCGAGCCGCATCCCGAGGCTCAGGCCCATGCCCGACAGGATTTCCTTGATCTCGTTCAGCGACTTGCGGCCGAAGTTCTTCGTCTTCAGCATTTCGCCTTCGGTCTTCTGCACGAGTTCCCGAATCGTTCGGATGTTCGCGTTCTTCAGGCAGTTGTAGGAGCGCACCGACAATTCCAGCTCCTCGACGCTCTTGTCGAGGTTCTCGTTGAGCGCGGCACGCGGCGTATCCGCCATCGTGTCCGGCTGCAGATCGGCGACATCCTCGAGGTTGATGAAGATGTTCAGGTGGTCGCGAATCAGCTTCGCCGAAAGCGACACGGCGTCGCGCGGAGTGACCGAGCCGTTGGTCCACACATCGACCGTCAGCTTGTCGTAGTCGGTCGTCTGGCCGAGGCGCGCCGCTTCGACGAGATAGTTCACCTTCTTCACGGGCGAATGGACCGAGTCGATCGGGATCCAGCCGATGCCGAGATCCTCGTCGAAGTTCTTGTCGGCCGACACGTAGCCGCGGCCGCGCTTCACGCGCATTTCCATGTGCAGCTTGCCGCCCTCGGCCACGGTCGCGATGTGCGCGTCCGGCTCGAGGATCTCCACGTCGGCGTCGGTCTCGATGTCGCGCGCCTTCACCTCGCCGGCCTTGTCGATCCGGAGGTAGAGCGTCTTGGTCGAGTCGACGTGCATCTTGAGCGGCACCTGCTTCAGGTTGAGGATGATGTCGGTCGCATCCTCGACCACGCCGGGGATCGGCGAGAATTCGTGCAGCACGCCGTCGATATTGACCGCGGTCACGGCGGCCCCTTCGATCGACGACAGCAGCACGCGCCGCATGGAGTTGCCGACGGTCGTCCCGAAGCCGCGCTCGAAGGGCTGGGCGTAGAACCGGCCGAACCGATCGGTCAGCGTCTCGCGTTCGAACTCCAGCCGCTTGGGCCGCTGAAAACCTTTCCAGAGCATCAGTCTCGTTCCTTTCGCACACGCACCCGGCAGTGGGCGCGCGCCGGACCTGCCGTTTCGCCCGCCACCTCCCACCGCAGGTCCGGAAAGGCTGCGGGCGGCGGGCTACCTGCGCGGGCGGCTCGCGAGCCGCCCCTACACGTTATTTCGAATACAACTCGACGATGAGCTGTTCCTGCACGGGCAGGTTGATCTGCTCGCGGGTCGGCAGCGACGTGATGCGGCCGGTCAGCTGGCCCGCGTCGAACGTGAGCCACTCCGGGATGCCGCGTCCCTTCACTTCTTCCATCGCGTGCTGGATCGTCGCGTTCTCGCCGCTGCCGCCGCGGACCGAAACCTGGTCGCCCGCCTTCACGGAATAGGACGGCACGTCGACCTTCCGGCCGTTCACGAGGAAGTGGCCGTGGCGAACGAGCTGCCGCGCCTGCGCGCGTGAGGTCGCGAGACCCAGGCGGTAGATCACGTTGTCCAGCCGCCGCTCGAGCAACTGCAGCAGCGTCTCGCCCGTGATGCCGCGCGTCCGGTCCGCCACCTCGAAGTACCGGCGGAACTGGTTCTCCAGCACGCCGTAGATGCGCTTGACCTTCTGCTTCTCGCGCAGCTGCAGGCCGTAGCCCACCAGCTTCGCCTTGCGCAGCTTGCCGTGCTGCCCCGGCGGGAGGTTGCGCTTCTCGATCGCGCACTTCTCCGTGTAGCAGCGCTCCCCCTTCAGGAAGAGCTTCATCCCCTCGCGCCGGCACAGCCGGCACACCGGACCAATGTAACGTGCCATTCGATTCCTATCCTCTGATCCGTGTCACCCGTGAAATCCGGATCCGTGTGATCCGTGCGATCCGTGGTCCAACATCTCTTCGTCCCGTGCGCTCCGCCTAATCCGTCGTCCGGGATCTCCCGATCCGTGTGATCCGGTGATCAGTGGTCCGTGATCTCTCGATCCGTGTTTACACGCGCCGTTTCTTCGGCGGCCGGCAGCCGTTGTGCGGAATTGGCGTCACGTCGCGGATCGACTTGACGTCGATGCCAATCGTCTGCAGCGCGCGAATCGCCGACTCACGCCCCGCGCCGGGCCCCTTGACCCGCACTTCGACGCTGCGCATGCCGAACGCCTTGGCGGTGTTGCCCGCCGCGATGGCGGCCTGCGTCGCCGCGAACGGCGTGCCCTTGCGCGACCCCTTGAACCCGATGCCGCCGGCGCTCGACCACGCCACGACCGCGCCCTCGGGATCGGTGATCGTGATGATCGTGTTGTTGAACGAGGCCTGGATGTGCGCGAACCCGTGGTGCACGATCCGCTTCTCGCCCCGCTTCTTGAACGCCTTCTTCTTGACAGGCCGGCCGGCCTTCTTCTTGTCGCCGGTTTCCGGCTGTGCTGATGCGTCGATCGGTTCGTTCTTGGCCATAATCTCTGCTTCTCTTGTTGCTCGCGGGGTCCCATCCCCGCCCGCGTCCGGTGCCCGCCATCCGTGCGGCCTCACCTCGCACGGCCGCCAGCGCTCCCGCCACCTCCCGGCTCCTGCCTCCGGCGCACCGGACACGGCAGCCGCGGAACGCCTGGAGCTAGACCGTCTTCTTCTTCGCCACGGCGCCCTTGCGCGGACCTTTCCGGGTCCGCGCGTTGGTCTTGGTCCGCTGGCCGCGCACCGGCAGGTTGCGGCGATGCCGCAAGCCGCGATAGCTGCCGATTTCCATCAACCGCTTGATGTTCATCGAGATCTCCTTGCGGAGATCGCCTTCGACACGGCCCTGCTCCTCGATGACCCGGCTGATCTTCCGGACGTCGTCTTCCGACAGGTCCTTGATTCGGATGTCCGGGCTCACGCCCGCCGCCGTCAGGATGTCCGTCGAGCGCTTCCGGCCGATTCCGTAGATGTAGGTCAGACCAATCTCGATGCGCTTGGTCCGCGGAAGATCAACGCCTGCGATACGTGCCATGTCGCTTCATCCTCAATCTTCAATCTGCAATCTGCAATCTGCAATCTGCAATCTGCAATCTGCAATCTGCAATCTGCAATCTGCAATCTGCAATCTGCAATCTGCAATCTGCAGTGGCTAACCCTGCCGCTGCTTGTGCTTCTGGTTGGTGCAGATCACGCGCACCACCCCGCGGCGGCGGACCACCTTGCACTTGTCACAAATCTTCTTGACCGATGCTCTGACCTTCATGATGCCTCTCTACCCGATCTTCTCGACGATGCGCCCGCGGGTCAGGTCGCGCGGCGAAAGTTCCAGCCGCACGCGATCGCCGATGAGCACCCGGATGAAGTTGCGCCCGGGCCCCCCGGGCACGTGCGCCACCACGTAGCGCTGGCCGTCGATCTCGACCCGGTACTGCGCGTACGGCAGCGCCTCCCGCACGATGCCCTCGACCGAGATGGCGCGCCGTTCCTCCTCGCGCGGGTCCTTTTCGAACATCCCGTTCCGCCGGCCGTTGTCCGCGTCCGCTCACCGGAGCCGCCCGGTGCCGGGTCAGCGTCCCGCCGGCACACTGCGCCGCGTCAACACGAGCGGCCCGTTCTTCGTCACGGCGACGGTGTGCTCGAAATGCGCCGACAGGCTGCCATCCTTCGTCACCGCCGTCCAGCCGTCGGCGAGCACCTTCACCGCCGGCCGGCCCATGTTGACCATCGGCTCGATCGCCAGCGTCATGCCCTCGGCCAGCCTGGGCCCGCGCCCCGGTTCGCCGTAGTTGGCAATCTGCGGCTCTTCGTGCAGCGCCGAACCGATCCCGTGCCCCACGAACTCCCGCACGACCGAGAACCCCGCCGACTCGACATGCTCCTGCACGGCGTGACCGATGTCCGAGACGCGGCCGCCGACCCGCACCTGCGCGATCGCCTTCTCGAGCGACTCCCGGGTCACCCGCAGCAGCGTGGACGCCTCGTCCGAGACCCGTCCGACGCCGACCGTCACGGCGGAATCGCCGTAGAAGCCGTCGAGCTTCACGCCCATGTCGAGCGAGATGATGTCTCCCTCGACCAGCTGGGTCTTCTCCGACGGAATCCCGTGCACGACCTGATCGTTCACCGACGCACAGAGCGTGGCAGGGTACCCGCGATACCCCTTGAACGCCGGTTCCGCGCCGCCGGCGCGCACCAGCTGTTCGGCCTTCGCGTCGAGGTCGGCGGTCGTCACGCCGGGCGCGACCATCGCCGCGAGTTCCGCGAGCACGTCGGCCACCAGCGCGTTGGCCGCGCGCATCCGCTCGATCTCCGCCGGCGACTTGCAGACAATCACAGCCGGACGCCTTTGGCCGCCTGGTCGAGGGCGGCATCCACCATTGCCGTGACGACGCCCAGCGACTGGTTCCCGTCAATCGCGCGGAATGTCGGCCGCGCCGAGTAGTAGTCGACCAGCGGCTTGGTCTGCCGGTGATAGACCTTCAGGCGCTCCCGCACAATGTCCGCGTCGTCGTCCACTCGCGCCACGAGGACGCCGCCGCAACGGCCGCACTCGCCGCCCCAAGGTGGCGCCGCGCCCGCGCCGCACCGGGCGCAGATGCGCCGCCCCGCGAGCCGCCGCACGAGCACGTCTTCCGGCACGATCACGTCGAGGACCACGAGCGGCCCGCGACCATCCATCATGCGATCGAGCGCCGTCGCCTGGGCCACCGTCCGCGGAAAGCCGTCGAGCACGAACCCGCACTTCGCGTCGTCCCGCTCCAGCCGTTCTTCCACGATGCCAATCATCACGTCGTCCGAGACCAGGTTGCCGGCCTCCATCGTCTTCTTCGCGGCCTTCCCGAGTTCCGCGCCGGTGTGCACCGCCTCGCGAAGGATGTCGCCCGTCGAGATTCTCGGCACCCGGCGCGCCGCCGCGAGCCGCGCAGCCTGGGTGCCCTTGCCGGCGCCAGGGGGCCCGAGCATGACGATGTTCATCGGCGAGCAGGCGCCGGTCCGGGCCTGCACCCTATTGGCCCCGCCGCCCGCGAATCCGGGTCTTCTTCATGAACCCGTCGTAGTGCCGCATGATGAGCTGCGATTCAATCTGCTGCACGGTATCCATGGCGACGCCGACGATGATGAGCAGCGACGTGCCGCCGAAATAGAACTGCACGCCCATGCCCTGCGTGATGAACTTCGGCAGCGCGGCGTAGAGCCGCTCCCCCACGAACGGCACCTGGTCCACACGGAAGCCGCTGATCAGGAACGTCGGCAGGATCGCGACGAGCGCCAGGTAGATGGCCCCGACGAGCGTGATGCGCGTCAGGATCGTGTCGATGTACTCGGCCGTGCGCTTGCCCGGACGGATGCCCGGGATGAACCCGCCGTACTTCCGCATGTTCTCCGCGACGTCATCCGGATTGAAGATGATCGCGGTGTAGAAATAGCAGAAGAAGATAATCCCCACGACATAGAGCAGGTCGTGAAGCGGCATGCCGGGCGCAATCTGATCGATGGCGCTTCGGAGCCAGGTCCCCTCGGTCGCCAGTCCGGCGAGCGTTGCCGGAAACGCCAGGATGGACGATGCGAAGATGACCGGGATGACGCCGCCCGTGTTGACCTTGAGCGGGATGTGGGTGCTCGACCCGCCGTACATCCGCCGCCCGACCACGCGCTTGGCGTACTGGACGGTGACGCGGCGACTGGCGCGTTCGACGAAGACGATCACGGCCACCACGAGCGCCATCAGCACGATCAGGAGCACCAGCTGAGCCGGCCCCATCTGCCCGGTGCGGAGCTGGTCGAGCGTGACAATCACGGCGCTCGGCAGGCCCACGACGATCCCGGCGAAGATGATGAGCGACATGCCGTTGCCGATGCCGCGCTCGGTAATCTGTTCGCCCAGCCACATGATGAAGGTCGTGCCGGTCGTCAACGTCAGCACGGTCATCAGCCGGAACGCCCAGCCGGGGTTGTATACCAGCGGCAATCCGCCCGCAATTCCGGTGTTGCGCTCGAGAAAATACGCGATCCCGAGCGACTGGACGACGCTCAGCAGGATTGTCCCGTAACGCGTGTACTGCGTGATCTTCCGGCGCCCGAGCTCGCCTTCCTTGGAGAGCCGCTCCAGGTACGGCCAGACGACCGTCAGCAATTGCAGGATGATCGACGCGCTGATGTAGGGCATGATGCCCAGCGCGAAGATCGTCATCTGCGACAGGTTCTTGCCCGAGAACATGTCGTACAACCCGAGCATGCCTCCCTGGGCACGTTGCATCAGTTCGGCGAGGGCCTGCGGGTTGATGCCTGGCGTCGGGATGTGCCCGCCCACCCGGTAGACCGCGAGCAACCCAAGCGTGAACAGCACGCGCTTGCGGAGATCCGCGACGGCGAAGATGTTCTTGAGACTCTCGAGCATAAATACCCGCTCTTACGGGAGAACTTCAGCCGTGCCGCCGGCGGCGGCAATCTTCTCGGCGGCCTTGCCGCTGAACTTGTGCGCCCGTACCGTCAGGGCCTTCGCGAGGTCGCCCCGCCCGAGCACCTTGATCTGGCCGCGCTTGCCGACGAGCCCGCGTGCGCGCAGGAGTTCCGGCGTGACATCGGTGCCCGCCTCGAACCGTTCGGCGAGCGCATCGAGGTTCACGACCTCGTACTCGACGCGGAACGGGTTGTGGAACCCGCGCTTCGGCACGCGCCGGTGGAGCGGCATCTGGCCGCCCTCGAACCCGCGCTTGTGCTTGAAGCCCGAACGCGACTTGGCGCCCTTGTGACCCCGGCCCGCCTGCGTCCCCTGACCCGTGCCGTGCCCGCGCCCGACCCGCTTCTTCGAGTGCCTGGCGCCCTTGGGCGGTTTGAGATTGCTCAGATCCATGATGTCGTCTCTCTAGTGTCGAAGCGCAAGAGGTGACTGCGCAGCAACTATTCCTGCACCGTGACCAGGTGGCGGACCTTCAGGATCATGCCGCGCGTCGCGGGCGTGTCCAGCAGATTCACCGAGTGGCCGATCCGTCGCAGGCCCATGCCCTGGACCGTGGCCGCCTGGGTCCGGTCGAAACCGATCGGACTCTTGACGAGGGTGATCTTCACCGTGCGCCCGTCGGTGCTCTTCTTTGGTGTCTTGGCCATGATTCGTCTTCGTCCCCGCGCCTAGCTGGTGGTCGCCGGGAGGTCGCCCGGCTGCTCTTCCCGGCCGCGCAGCCGTCGGACCACGCCCGGATCCTTCAGAT
This sequence comes from uncultured Acidobacteriota bacterium, assembly GCA_963817635.1. Taxonomy (GTDB): domain Bacteria; phylum Acidobacteriota; class Vicinamibacteria; order Vicinamibacterales; family 2-12-FULL-66-21; genus CAWFPR01. The sequence goes on from CAWFPR010000025.1 coordinate 25,695, forward strand.
CCATCAATCCGGCGAACGTGGCGCGCACGACGTTGTGCGAGTTGGCCGAGCCGAGCGACTTGGTCATCACGTTCTGGATGCCACACGATTCCACGACCGCACGGACCGCGCCGCCGGCGATGATGCCGGTGCCGTCGGGCGCCGGCTTGAGCAACACCCGCCCGGCGCCGAAGCGCCCGAGCACCGGGTGGGGCACGGTCGTGCCAGCGAGCGGCACGCGAATGAGCGACTTCTTCGCCGCCTCGATGCCCTTCTTGATCGCCGACGGAACTTCCTTGGCTTTCCCGACGCCGAAACCCACCACCCCGTGTCCGTCGCCGACGACGACCAGCGCGCTGAAGCTCAGGTTCTTGCCGCCCTTGACGACTTTGGTCACGCGGCTGATGTTGACGACCGTGTCCTTCAGGTCCAGCTGCGAGGCGTCGATCTTCTCTCGTGTTTCAATCATGTTCAGATTCCGGTTCCGCGATGTCCGGCAAGGGCGGTTCGCGAACCGCCCCTACATCAGAATTCCAACCCCGCTTCACGCGCGGCTTCCGCGACGGCGCGAATCCGGCCGTGATACAGGAAACCGCCGCGATCGAACACCACGCGTGTGATGCCCTTGGCCTTGAGCCGCTCGGCAATCGTGCGGCCGAGCGCCCTGGCGCCTTCGACGTTCCCGCCCCGCGTCTTGCCGGCGAACGTCGCCTTGAGCGACGGCTCGGTACTCGCCGCCGAGGCGAGGGTCGTGCCGGACCTGTCGTCGATCACCTGCGCATAAATGTGCGACACGCTGCGGAACACCCGCAGCCGCGGCCGCTCCGTCGTCCCGCCGATCCGCTTCCGCTGCCGCAGCGCGATCCGCGTGCGACGGTCCTTGTTGGTCTTGATCTTCATCGTCAGTATCCAAATCGCCAATCTGCAATCTGCAATCTGCAATCTGCAATCTGCAATCTGCAATCTGCAGTGTTTTACTTGGCTCCTGTCTTGCCGGCCTTCTTCTTCAGGACCTCGCCCGTGTAGCGGACGCCCTTCTGCTTGTACGGATCGGGCTTGCGCAGGCGCCGGATGTTGGCCGCCACCTGGCCGACCGCCTGGCGATCGATGCCGGTCACCGTGAGGTGCGTCTGCTTTTCGATCACGATGTCGATCCCGGCCGGGATGTCGAACACCACGGGGTGCGAGTAGCCCAGCGCGAAGACGATCTGCTTGCCCTTGAGCTCCGCGCGGTAGCCGACGCCGACGATGTCGAGGTCCTTGCGGAATCCCTCGGTGACACCGAGCACGGCATTGGCGACCAGGCTGCGGGCCAGGCCGTGAAACTTGCCGAGCTGCGGATCCTCGCGCTCGGTGTGCGCGGTCAGGCGGTCGCCGTCGACGGCAAACCCGATCCCGGCCGGCACCGGCTGCCGCAGCTTGCCCTTCGGCCCCTGCACTTCGACGGCACCGGGCTGGACGTCGACCTTGACGCCCTTCGGGATCACGATGATTTTCTTGCCAATTCGGGACATGTCAGTATCCAGAGTCCAGCTGCCAGCGTCCGGCCTTCAACCGGCCACTGAGCGGTTTGCTCACCACACGTTACACAGGACTTCGCCGCCGACGCCGGCTTTGACCGCTTCGCGGCCGGTCATGACGCCGCGCGAGGTCGTCAGGATGTTCGTGCCGAGTCCGGCCAGCACGTCCGGCACGTCATTGCGGCCGAAGTAGACGCGACGACCCGGGCGGCTCACCCGCTGGATGCCCGTGATGACACGCTCGCCGCGCGGACCGGTACTTCAGGAACACGCGCAGCTGTGCCTGGGGGCGCTCGCCGTCGGCCTCGATCACCTTGAAGCCCTGGACGTAGCCTTCGCTCTCGAGGATCCGCGCGATTTCCACCTTGAGCCGTGACGACGGCATGTCCACCCGCGCGTGGCGCGCAGTCGTGGCGTTGCGGAGGCGCGCCAGCATGTCTGCAATCGGATCAGTCATTGTCTTTTGAACCTTGTCACGGGCGGCTCGCGAGCCGCCCCTACACTCGGGCGGTTCGCGAACCGCCCCTTCATGTCGGCCACGGGGCGCATTTGGGCATGATGCCCACGGTCCCCCGCCGCCGGTTTCTTACCAGCTGCTCTTCGTCACCCCGGCGATGTCGCCCTCGAGCGCCAGCTTTCGGAAGCACAGGCGGCAGAGTGCGAACTTGCGCATGTAGGCACGGGGCCGGCCGCAGCGGTGGCAGCGGTTGCGCAGCCGGACCTTGTACTTCGGGGCCTTCTCTTCCTTCGCGATCTTTGCAGTCGTGGCCATCGTCTACCTTTTGCCTTTGCCTTGTCCTGATACCGTCCGCCGCGCCGTCAGGCGTTGCGGAACGGCATGCCGAGCAGCTGGAGCAGCTTGCGCGACTCCTCGTCGCTCTTCGCCGTCGTGACGACCGAGATGTTCATCCCGCGGGCCTTGTCGACCTTCATGTAGTCGATCTCGGGGAACAGCAACTGGTCCTTCAGCCCCAGCGTGTAGTTGCCGCGGCCGTCGAATCCCTTCGCGGACACGCCGCGGAAGTCGCGCACGCGCGGCAGCGCGACGGCGATGAGCCGGTCGAGGAAATCCCACATGCGCTCGCCGCGCAGCGTGACCATCGCGCCGATCGGCATGCCCTTGCGCACCTTGAACTGCGCGATCGACTTCTTGGCGCGCGTCACGACCGGCTTCTGGCCGGCGATCCGGGCGACCTCGTCGGCCCCGGTGTCGATGATCTTCGCGTTCTGCGTCGCTTCGCCGAGGCCCATGTTGACGACGATCTTCTCGATCTTCGGAATCGCCATCACGTTGTCGTACCCGAACTCCTTCTGCAGGGCCGGCGCCACATCCTTCTCGTAGCGTTCCTTCAGGCGGCTCATTTGTCTACCACTCCCTCGCACTTCCGGCAGACGCGGACCTTGCGGCCGTCGCCCAGGATCTTGTTGCCGAGGCGCGTCGGCTTCCCGCACTCCGGGCAGACGATCTGCACGTTCGACGCGTGCAGGGCCGCCTCGCGTTCCACGAGCCCGCCCTTGATCTGGCGCTGCGGGTTCGGCTTCGTGTGGCGCTTGATGATGTTCACGCCCTCGATGACGAGGCGGTTCTTCTCGGGGAGGACCTTCAGCACGCGGCCACGCTTGCCGCGGTCCTTGCCCGTGATCACCACGACGTTGTCGTTGCGGCGAATTGGCGTTGCGAGTCTGGACATAACGTTTCTCGGAGGGCGGTTCGCGAACCGCCCCTACAGGACCTCGGGAGCGAGCGAGATGATCTTCATGAACCGGCGGTCGCGCAGCTCGCGCGCAACCGGGCCGAACACGCGCGTGCCGATCGGCTCCTTCTGGTCGTTGATGAGCACGGCCGCGTTGCGGTCGAACCGGATGTAGCTGCCGTCCTTCCGCCGCTGCTCCTTGCGCGTGCGGACGATGACCGCCTTGACGACCTGCCCCTTCTTGACCGTGCCGTCCGGGGTCGCTTCCTTCACCGAGGCGGTGACGATGTCGCCCAGGCGCGCGTACCGGCCGGTCGAGCCGCCAATCGGGTTGATGACCGCGATCTTGCGGGCGCCCGAGTTGTCCGCGACGTCGAGAATCGATCGCATCTGGACCATGGTCTAGACCCCCTTCGCCTTCTCGACGACGCTCGTGACGACCCACCGCTTGCGGCGGCTCATCGGGCGCGTCTCGGTAATCGCGACGCGGTCGCCGACCTTCGCCTCGTTCTTCTCGTCGTGCGCGAGGAAGGTCGACGTGCGCCGTTGTATCTTGCCGTACAGCGCGTCACGGATCTGCCGTTCGATCGCGACCGTGACGGTCTTGTCCATCTTGTCGCTGACGACCACGCCAGTGACCACTGCCTTGGTAGCCATCTACGCCGTCTCCTTCTCGCGCAGGACCGTCTTGACGCGCGCCAGGTCGCGACGCAGGGTCTGCATCTTGTGGCCGGCCTCGAGCTGGCCCATCGACTTCTGGATCCGCAGCCGGAACAGCTGGTCGTCGAAGTCTTTCTCGCGCTGCTGCAACTCGTCGGCGCTCAGATCGCGGAACTCCGTCACCTTCATGACGCCTTCTCCTCAGCGAATCGCGTCGCGAACTTGGTCTTGATCGGAAGCTTCGCCGCAGCCAGCCGCAAGGCCTGCCGCGCGTCCGTCTCGCTGACCCCTTCCATCTCGAACAGGATCCGCCCCGGCCGGACGACGCACACCCACTCTTCAGGTGCGCCCTTGCCCTTGCCCATTCGGGTTTCCTGCGGCTTCTTCGTAATCGGCTTGTCGGGGAAGACCCGAATCCAGATCTTGCCGCCGCGCTTGATGAAGCGGGTCATCGCCACGCGCGCCGCTTCGATCTGGCGGGCGGTCATCCAGCACGGCTCGAGGGCCTTCAGTCCGTAGTCGCCGAACGACACGTCGGAGCCGCGCCACGCCTTCCCCCGCATCCGGCCGCGCTGCTGCTTCCGGAACTTCACCTTCTTCGGCATCAACATGATGACTTGATCCTTGTCAGTCGCTAGCGCCGGTCGCTAGTCGCTAGTCGCGCGTCGCTGGTCGCCAGTCGCGGTAGTCGCGAGTCGCGCAGTCGCCTGCGCTCGGCGATTTCCCTATGCCCGCCCGGCCGGACGACGCGGCGCGCGATAATCCTCTTCACGGCCGATCCGCGGCACGAGGCGCTCGCCCTTGTAGAGCCACACCTTCACGCCGATCTGGCCGTAGGTCGTACTCGCTTCGGCAAAGCCGTAGTCGATGTCGGCCCGCAGCGTCTGGAGCGGCAGCTGCCCGTGCAGGTACCACTCGGAACGCGCGATTTCCGCGCCGTTCAACCGGCCGGACACCCGCACCTTGATGCCGCGCGCGCCGAAGCGCAGCGCCGACTCGACGGCCTTGCGCATCGCCCGCCTGAACGCCACCCGCTTTTCGAGCTGCATCGCGACCGATTCGCCGATGAGCTGCGCGTCGAGCTCGGGCTTCTGGATCTCCTGAATGTTGATGAAGACCTCGCGATTGGTCTTCTTCTGGATTTCCTGCTTCAGCTTGTCCACCTCGGTGCCCTTCCGGCCGATGATGATGCCGGGGCGCGACGTGTAGATGTCGATCTTCAGCTTGTTGGCGGCGCGCTCGATCTCGATCTTCGACACGCCGGCATGCTGGAACCGGGCCTTGAGCGTGTCGCGCAGCTTCAGGTCCTCGTGGAGCAGCTTGGCGTAGTCCTTGTCGGCGAACCACCGCGAGCGCCACGTCTTGTTGAAGCCGAGACGGAATCCGTGCGGATGAACTTTCTGACCCATAATTTAGTCGCTAGTCTCTAGTCGCTAGTCTCTAGTCGTCGGTGGCTAGTCGCTAGTCGGTCGCTCTTCGCGGCTCGTTAATCTTTGGCGGCGGGCTTCTTCGCCCGCGCGCCCGTGCTTGCCGTGGTCCTCGCCGCCTTGCCCTGCGCGCGCTTCTTCGGCGCCGCGCCCCGTGCCCGCTTGGGCTGCCCGGCCTTCGCCTCGCCCGCGGGCGCCACGACCCGGACGCGCTCGGCGCGCTCGGCCACTTCCACCGTCAGGTGCGCGGTGCGTTTGACGACGCGGAACGCGCGCCCCATCGGGGCAGGGCGAATCCGCTTCTGCGACGGCCCCTGATTCGCGTAGCACGCGGTCACGACCAGGCGGTCGACGTCGCCGCCGAAGCCTTCCTTCTGCTGGGCGTTCGCGATGGCCGAGCGCAGCACCTTGGCGATGTCGCGCGCGACGCCCTTGCGGGCGAACTGCAGCGTCGCAAGCGCATGGTTGACGTCGCGGCCGCGGATCAAATCGAGGACGAGGCCCGCCTTCTGGGCCGAGGTCCGGATGTACTTCGCTGTCGCGTGTGCCTGCACCGCCATTACGCACCCGCCTTCGCGGCCGGCGCCACCGACGCCGCCTTGTCGCTCTTGGTCGTGTGGCCCCGGAACTGCCGCGTCGGCGCGAATTCGCCGAGCTTGTGCCCGACCATGTTCTCCGTCACGTAGACCGGGATGAACTTCCGGCCGTTGTGGACCGCGATCGTGTGCCCCACCATCTCGGGAATCACCGTCGAGCGGCGCGACCAGGTCTTGATGACCTTCTTGTCGCCCCCGCGGTTCATGACTTCCACCTTCTCGAGCAGAGGCACGTCGACGAAGGGGCCCTTCTTCAGTGATCTGGACATATCTGTTACCGTCGATTCTGTGTCGGTGGCTCGGCGCGAGCCGCCCTTACTTCTGTCTCCGCTGCACGATGAAGCGGTCGGTGGACTTCCGGTTCCGGGTCTTGTAGCCCTTGGCGGGCTGGCCCCACGGCGACACGGGATGACGGCCGCCCGAGGTCTTGCCCTCGCCGCCGCCAAGCGGGTGATCCACCGGGTTCATCGCCACGCCTCGCACGTGCGGGCGCTTGCCGACCCACCGGCTGCGGCCCGCCTTGCCGGCCGACACGTTCTCGTGGTCGACGTTGCCGACCTGGCCGATCGTCGCCAGGCAGTCGACGTTGATCTTCCGAATCTCGCCGGACGGCATCTTCACCGACGCATACGCGCCTTCCTTGGCGACCAGCTGCACCGAGGAGCCCGCGCTGCGCGCGATCTGCCCGCCCTTGCCCGGCCTCAGCTCCACGTTGTGGATCTGGGTGCCGAGCGGGATGTTCTTGAGCGGCAGCGCGTTGCCCGGCAGGATGTCGACATTCGGCCCCGACACGATGGTGTCGCCGACCTTGATGCCGGCCGGCTGGAGGATGTAGCGCTTCTCGCCGTCGGCGTAGGTCAGCAGCGCGATGCGCGCCGATCGGTTCGGGTCGTATTCGACCGTCGCCACGCGCGCCGGAATGTTGTACTTCTCGCGCTTGAAGTCGATGATCCGGTAGCTGCGCTTGTGGCCGCCGCCGCGCCACCAGGACGTGAGCTCGCCGTGGTTGTTCCGGCCTCCCGACTTGTGGAGCGGCTCGGTCAGCGGCTTGTACGGCTCGGACGTGGTGATCTCATCGAACACCTGCACCGTCTGAAAGCGGCGGCCGGGTGACGTCGGGTTGTACTTGCGAATAGGCATGACTGTGAATCCTGAAGCTGCAGGGCGGTTCCCGAACCGCGGCTACGCTCCCTCCAAGAATTCCGGAATCTTTTCGCCGTCGCGCAGCCGCACGTAGGCCTTCTTCCAGTCGGACCGCTGGCCCACGAACCGCCCCTGGCGCTTCACCTTGCCGTGCGCGATGGCCGTGCGGACGCCGGCGACCTTCGAACCGAGCAGCTTCTCGACCGCGTGCTTGATGTCCACCTTGGTCGCGCCGGTCGCCACCTCGAACACGAGCGTCCGGCCGTCCTCGCGCAGCAGCGTCGTCTTTTCCGTGATGAGCGGGCGGCGGATAACGTCTGTGAGTTTCATCGTCAATGTCCTGTTGGGGCGGCTCGTGAGCCGCCCTTGACGCTTACCGAATGCGGCCTGCAGCTTCTCGAGCGCCTCGCGCGTCGCCACGACACAGCTCGTATCCATGATGTCGCGGGCCGTCACGCGCGCGGCGGCCACCAGCCGCACCCCCTCGATGTTGCGGGCGGTCAGCGTGAACTGCTCGTCGGGTGTCACGTCGATGACCAGCGTCTTGCCGGTCGCACCGATCCGCTGGAAGAGCCCGACGGTCGTCTTCGTCTTGTGGTCAGACGTCTCGAGGCGATCCACCACGATGACCGCGCCGTCGTGCAGCTTCGTCGCGAGCGCGGCGCGCACGGCGCCGATCCGGACCTTCTTCGGCAGGTCGAACGTGTAGCTGCGCGGCTGCGGCCCGAACACGGTGCCGCCCCCGCGCCAGAGCGGAGTCCGGCTCGATCCCACCTGCGGCCGCCCGGTGCCCTTCTGCTTGTACGGCTTCTTGCCGCCGCCGCTGACGAGCGCGCGGTTCTTCGTCGCGTGGGTGCCGCGCCGCTCGGACGCGTTCTCCTGCACGACGGATTCCCAGATCAGATCCGCATTGATCCGGCCGCCGAACACATCGTCGTTCAGCTCGAGGTCGCCGACCTTCTCGTTGTTGGCGTTGACGATATTCAGCTTCATTGGGTGCTGTCCTACTTCTTGCCCTTCGCGGAACCCTTGACGGCGCCCTTCGTCGGCTTCTCCGGCTGCGGAGCCGCGACGCGCTTGACCGTCAGGCCCTTGCGGACGATCACATACGTGCCGGGGGCGCCCGGGACCGCGCCGCGCACCACCAGCAGGTTGTTGTCGGCGTCGACCTGCACGATCTTCAGGTTGCGCACGGTGACGCGATCGCCGCCCATCCTCCCGGCGGCGCGCATGCCCTTGACGACGCGCGACGGGTACGACGAGGCGCCGATCGAACCGGGTGCGCGGTGGAACATCGAGCCGTGGCTCGCCGCGCCGCCGCTGAAGTTGTGGCGCTTCATGACGCCCTGGAAGCCCTTGCCGCGGCTGATGCCGATGACGTCCACCCGCTCGCCGCTGCTGAACAGGCCGTTGACGAGCACCTGGTCGCCCGGGCTCACCGGATCGCTGCCGGCCGCCAGCTTCACCTCGCGCCGGACGCGCGTCGGCGGCACGCCGGCCTTCTTGTAGTGCCCCTCGAGCGGCTTCGGCACGCGCGCGGGGCGCTCCTCGACCAGCCCCAGCTGCACGGCTTCGTACTTGTCGGTGCCCGGTGACTTCACCTGGACGACGACGCACGGGCCCGCCTTGATGACGGTGGCGGGCGTGACCGTGCCGTCAGGCGCGAACACCTGGGTCATGCCCACTTTTCTGCCGATGATGCCAGTAACCATGTCTGTTCTCTTGTCCGCCCTACTTGTGTTCCTTGCCGAACGCCTTGATTTCGACGTCGACGCCGGCCGGCAGATCGAGCTTCATCAGCGCGTCCACGGTCTGCGGCGTCGGCTCGAAGATGTCGATCAGGCGCTTGTGCGTCCGGATCTCGAACTGCTCGCGCGACTTCTTGTCGACGTGCGGCGAGCGGAGGACGGTCCACTTGTTCTTGTCGGTCGGGAGCGGGATCGGGCCCGCGAGCCGCGCGCCGGTGCGCCGCGCGGTGTCCACGATTTCGCTGGTGGACTGATCCAGCACCCGGCTGTCGTACGCCTTGAGGCGGATGCGGATCTTGTCGCTGAATGCGGTAGCCATCTGTTTGCCTTTGTCTGCCTGCGGCGGGGCTGAAGCCCCGCCCTCCGTATCGTCGTTATGTCTTCCCCTGCACCCGGGCGACGACTTCGTCACTCACGTGACTGGGCGCCGGCTCGTACCGATCGAAGTGCATCGAATAGGTCGCGCGGCCCTGCGTCCGCGAGCGCAGGTCGGTCGCGTAGCCGAACATCTCCGAGAGCGGCACGCGGGCGTTGATGATCTGGGTGCCGCCGCGATCCTCCTGCGACTGGATGTGGCCGCGGCGGCTCGACAGATTCCCCATCACGTCGCCGAGGTGCTCCTTCGGGACCACGACCTCGACCCGCATCATCGGCTCGAGCAGTACCGGCCTGGCCTTCTTCGCCGCATCCTGGAACGCCATGGAGCCGGCGATTTTGAACGCCATTTCCGACGAGTCGACGTCGTGGTACGAGCCGTCGTACAGCTCGACGCGCACATCGTCAATCGGATAGCCGGCAAGCACGCCGCGCGTGAGCGCTTCCTTGATCCCCTCGTCAATCGGCTTGATGAACTCCCGGGGGATCGAACCGCCCGAAATCTTGTTCTCGAACACGTATCCGGTGCCCGTCTCGCCAGGGAACACGTGGATCTTCGCGTGTCCGTACTGGCCGCGGCCGCCGGTCTGCTTGGCGTACTTCATCTCGCCGTCGGCCGGGCGCGTCAGCGTTTCCTTGTAGGCGACCTGTGGACGGCCGACGCTGGCCTCGACGTTGAACTCGCGCTTCAGGCGGTCCACGATGATCTCGAGGTGCAGCTCGCCCATGCCCGAGATGACGACTTCGCCGGTCTGGATGTCGGTCTTGACCCGGAACGTCGGATCCTCGGCCATCAGCTTGCCCAGGCCCTGCCCGAGCTTTTCCTGGTCGGCCTTGGTCTTCGGCTCGATCGAGAGCGAGATGACCGGCTCGGGGAAATCCATCGACTCGAGCACGATCGGGTTCTTCTCGTCGCAGATCGTGTCGCCGGTCGAGACGGTCTTCAGGCCGACCGCCGCCGCGATGTCGCCCGCGTAGACTTCCTTGATTTCCTCGCGCTTGTTCGCGTGCATCTTCAGCAGGCGGCCGAGCCGTTCGGTCTTGCCCTTGGTGGCGTTGTAGACCGACGAGCCGGACGTCATGACGCCCGAATAGACGCGGATGAACGTGAGCTGGCCGACGAACGGGTCGGTCATGATCTTGAAGCCGAGCGCCGCGAACGGTGCGCTGTCGGACGCCGGACGGTCCACGAGGGCCTCGGGTCCCTTGTTCGGGTTGAACCCCGTGATGGCCGGCACGTCGATGGGCGAGGGCAGGTAGTCGACAATGGCGTCGAGCAGCGGCTGCACGCCCTTGTTCTTGAACGCCGACCCGCAGATGACCGGGACGAAGGCCGGCTCGGCCGCGTGCCCTTCGGTGTGAACCGACGAGTTCACGCGCTTGCGCAGCGCCGCCTTGATTTCCGCCTCGGTGAATTCCTCGCCGTTGAGGTACTTCTCCAGGAGCTTGTCGTCCGCCTCGCTCACCTTCTCGACGAGCTGCTCGCGGTACTTCTTCGCTTCCTCGAGCATGTGGGCCGGGATGTCGCCGACGACGTAGTCGGCGCCCATGGTCTCGTCCTTGTAGGTGATCGACTTCATCGTGATGAGGTCGACCACGCCGAGGAACTTGTCCTCGGCGCCAATCGGCAGCTGAATCGCGACCGGATTGCCCCCGAGCTTGGTCACAATCTGGTCGAAGGTGCGCTTGAAGTCGGCGCCGACGCGGTCCATCTTGTTGACGAAGCAGATCCGCGGCACGCGGTACTTGTCGGCCTGGCGCCAGACCGTTTCGGACTGCGGCTCGACCCCGGCCACCGAGTCGAAGACCGCGACCGCGCCGTCGAGGACGCGCAGCGAGCGCTCGACTTCGGCGGTGAAGTCGACGTGGCCCGGCGTGTCGATGATGTTGATGCGGTTGTCGTGCCAGAAACAGGTCGTCGCCGCCGACGTGATCGTGATCCCGCGCTCCTGCTCCTGCTCCATCCAGTCCATGACGGCCGTGCCTTCGTGGACTTCACCGATTTTGTACGTAATTCCGGTGTAGAACAGGATCCGTTCTGTCGTGGTGGTCTTGCCGGCATCGATGTGGGCCATGATGCCGATGTTCCGCGTCCGATTGAGTGGTGTTTCCCTGGCCATTACGTCCCGTTGTCTACCACCGGTAATGCGCAAAGGCCTTGTTGGCCTCCGCCATCCGGTGCGTGTCTTCCCGCTTCTTCACCGCGCCCCCGCGGAGGTTGGCCGCATCGAGCAGCTCGTTGGCGAGCTTCTCGGTCATCGTCTTGCCGTCGCCGCGCGACCGCGCGTAGCCCACCAGCCAGCGGATACTCAGCGAGAGCCGGCGGTTGGGATTCACTTCAATCGGCACCTGATAGTTCGAGCCGCCGACCCGGCGCGACTTCACTTCGAGCGACGGCTTGACGTTCTCGACCGCCTTCTTGAACACCTTGAGGGGATCGTCGCCCGTCTTCTCCTGGATGGAGGTGAGCGAGCCGTACATGATCCGCTCCGCGGTGCTGCGCTTGCCGCCGCGCATCAGGGTGCTGATGAACTTGGTCACCAGCGCGCTGCTGTACAGCGGATCGAGGGGCACTTCACGCTTCGCGATTTCGCGTCTACGAGGCATCGTCTATTTCCTTAGGACTTCGGGCGCTTCGCGCCGTATTTCGACCGGCCCTGCTTGCGTCCCGCCACGCCCACCGCGTCGAGCGTGCCGCGGACGACGTGGTAGCGCACGCCGGGAAGATCCTTGACGCGGCCGCCGCGGATCAGCACGAGCGAGTGCTCCTGCAGGTTGTGGCCGACGCCCGGAATGTAGGTCGTGACCTCGATTCCGTTGGTCAGGCGGACGCGCGCAACCTTGCGCAGCGCCGAATTCGGCTTCTTGGGCGTCTGGGTGAAGACGCGCACGCAGACGCCGCGCTTCTGCGGGCTGTCCTGCAGCGCAGGGCTCTTCGTCTTCGTGATGACCTTGTCGCGCCCTTTGCGAACAAGCTGGCTGATCGTCGGCACGGTTCGGACAACTCCAGTCAGCACACGCGAAATCCCGCGCGCGCAGAACGTGAAACGCCGACGGCCACGCGCCTTTCGCGCCCGTCGGTTGGTTGCCCCAGGCCTAGGGAGCCGCGCGAGCGGCCCGGCACCTGGAACTGACTTACCCTATAAGGTTGATAACGGCGTGCGTCTCGAGGACGCCTGCGATGCGCGGCACGCCGAGTCGGGGTGCCGCGAGCCCCTGGCCATTTCAGGCGCAGGGCGGTTCTGGGTCGACTGGCTCTAGATAGGGTGTCCTAGGGCCGACCAGAACCTTGCAAAGATAGCAGAAAGGCCCCGCGCAATGCAAGGGTCAGGTGCGGCGAGGAGACATCTTGTGGGAAACCGCCGGCCACCCGGTCCCGGGCGGCCGGCCTCGCTCAAGCCGTTCTAGTCTTTCAACTTGTCGCCGACGTCTTTGATCGCCTCGCCGACCTTCCGGCGAGCACGCCCGAAGCCTTCCTGGACTTCGCCCCCCGCCTCGTCAGCAACGCCTTCATCGTGGAGCCGGTCGTTGTTCGTCAGGTCCCCGGCCGCCTGCTTGGCCTTCCCCTTCAATTGATCTACCTTGCCGTCGAGCTCGTCGCGATTCATGCAGTGTTCCTCCCTTTCAGGAATCTGCCTTTCAAGAAACGGTGCGTCAGCCGTATCGGGGCTTGGGGCTTCCGGCTTGGGGCTTGTGGCCTTGAGCCCCTTGAGCCCTGAACCCGAGAGCCCTGAGCCCTGAGCCCTTGAGCCCCTGAGCCCTGAGCCCTGAGCCCTTGAGCCCCTGAGCCCTGAGCCCTGAGCCCTGAGCCCTGAGCCCTTGAGGTAGGATGCTCGCATGCCGAGACTCATCGAGGCGCCGTCAGTCGTCCAGGCGGCGGGAAACAAGCCCAAGCGTATCGAGGAGTACGCAGGACGGGCCAATTCCGGTAATGAAAGTGTCAGTGTGGCCAGAATGGTCTCTCCCGGGGGATGGGAGGAGCCGGCCAGCGGCCGGAACTCGAGGAAGTGACCGTGGTGCTCCGGGGAACGGTCCGGGTCGAATACTCGGAAGGCGTCCTCTACGTGGCCGCCGGTCAGGCGGTGGTGACGTCGCCGGGTGAATGGATTCGCTACAGCACGCCGTTCGACGGGGGCGCCGAGTACATCGCGGTGTGCGTGCCGGCGTTCTCGCCCGACACGGTGCACCGCGACTGAAATCGCGGCGCGGTCACTGCCGGATCTCGTACCGCGTGAACACCGGATCGGCGGCGAGCGCCTGCGCCTTCAGGAAGGCCCAGGCCTCCTTGTTGATGGCAGCCGATCGACTGTAGTAATCGTGCGTGTGGAACGCCATCTCGGTGAACTGGACGCTAAAGCCGCGGTGGACGAGCGCGTCCCGGGTGGCCCGCACGCTGTCGAGCGGGAAGAAAGCGTCCTGGGTGCCTATCCAGATCGCCATCGGAATCTTTCGGGGTGCGGCGTCGGCGTACGCGTAGGCATCGGGGGGAAGCGCGCCGGCGTGCACGGCAACCGCGGCAAAGTATTGCGATTCGAGCAGCCCCAGCGTGAGGCCGTGGATCGCGCCCGCCGAGTGGCCGAAGACGTACACACGCCGTGGATCGACCGGGTGCTGCGCCGAAACGATGTCCACCAGATCGTGAAGCAAGTCGGGGCCGTCCACGGTGGTGAACCAGCCCTGTTTGTCCAGGGCGTCGGGGCCCGCGAGGATGATCCCCTCTTTGCTCGCGAGCCCCTTCCATTTCTCGACGAGCGAGAGCCCGTTGCGTCCCGAGCCGTGGAGAAACACGATGAGCGGGGCGGGTTGCTCCTCACGGACGCTCTCCGGGACATATAGATAGTAGGTCCGTGTCCTTCCGCCCGACCCGAACTGCTCTTTCGTGATTTTCTCAGCGGCCGACGTTGCGGCCGGAAGCGCGAGGACGAGGCCGAGGCCGATGGAGATGCCGGTGCGCATGCGTGCCCCTTGTGCCTCGAGAATGGAGGCACGGACATTGTACCGCGAGGAGCCCCGGACGTTCATCGTCAGGCCGTCGTCACGACGACGGCCCGGCGCGGCCTGCGTCCGTGACGGCGGTACGCGTGCGGAACGGTCCTGCTGCCGAAGTAAGGCTCAAGGCTCAGGGAAGGAACTTTTCCCTGGGCCTTTGGGTTTTCCTGAGCCCTGAGCCCTGAGCCCTAAGCCCTGAACTAAGCCCTGAGCCCTGAGCCCTGAGCCATCGTGTCTGGCATGCGCACCGCGACCACCTCGCCGCGGGCGGTCTGTGACGCCCTCCACTTCGACGCTGACATCGAGAATGACTTTGCGCGCACCGATTTCGCGAGCGCGGGCGCGCAGCACGATCTCCGGGACCGAGCGGTGTGGGCTTGAGGTAATCGACGCGGAGTGACCCGGTCACGAAACGGGACGCCGGGACCTCGCCGACCTGACGCCCGGCGGCGAGTTCCACGACGCCGGCGGCGGTCCCGATCGCGTGGCAATCCACGAGCGACGCGATCAGGCCGCCGTACACGAAGCCGGGCAGCGCGATGTGCTCCGCGCGCGGCGTAAATCGCGCAACGCCCTCGTCGCCCTCCATCACCGTGCGGACATGATGCCCATCCCGATTGAGCCGCCCGCACCCGAAACAGTGGGCGAAATCCTCCGGATAGTGGTCCTGAACAAACGTCGGGGTCGATTCAGCCATGCGTCGGCATCCTTCACTGCGCTTCTCCCATTTACCATTCCGACCCGCCGCCTTTGCGCTTGCCCCATGTGGGCGGCGGTGGTTCGTGCGTGAGCCGGGTCGGCGGGTTCGCCTTCAGCATCTTCATCGCTTCGTCCACCGCGCGTTCGAGCTGCATGTCGTGGCCGGCAATCACGTCTTTGGGCCAGTTCTCGACGTCGATGTCGGGCGCCGTGCCTTCGTTCTCCACGGCCCACTTGCCCTCACGCGTGAAGAAGCCGCCGCGCGGCGCGATCATGGACCCGCCGTCGATGAAGCCCGGCGTGTCGGCCGTGTGCACAAGGCCGCCCCAGGTGCGCTTGCCCACGAGGGTTCCGACCTTGCGGTACTTGAACATCCATGGCATCAGGTCGCCGCCAGAGCCGGCCATCTCGTTGATGATCATCACCTTCGGCCCCCAGATCCCCGCCGAAGGGCTCGTGAACGGCACCCGGTCGCCGGCGACGTTGTTGAAGTACCCGTCGAACTGCCGCTGGAGGACGTCGATGATGTAGTCGGCCGCCGAGCCGCCGCTGTTGAACCGCTCGTCGACGATCGCGCCGAGCTTCTCCTGCTGCGCGAAATAGTAGCGGTTGAAGCTGTCGTAGCCGGGCTGCCCCGTGCTGGGCACGTAGACGTAGGCGAGCTGTCCGGCGGAGAGCCTGTCGACCAGGCGGCGGTTCGATTCCACCCACGCGCGGGTGCGCAGCCCCTGCTCGTTGGCCACCGGCACGACGGTCACCTCGCGCGCGCCCTCCATGACCGGACGGTTGTTCACGGTCAGGACGGTCTGGCGGCCGGACGTTCCGTCGAGCAGCCGGTAGATGTTGTCGGGCGTCCTCAGCTCGATGCCGTTGATCGCCAGGATGTAGTCGCCGACATTCACGTCAACGCCGGGCGCCGACAGCGGCGCGCGCAGATCGGGGTTCCAGCTCTCGTTGTCGTAGATGCGCGCGATCTTGTAGCGGCCGCTGTCGATCGTGAAATCGGCGCCGAGCAGGCCGCCGGGCGACGAAGGCACGCTGGGCATGTCACCGCCGCGCACGAACGAGTGCCCGACCGCGATTTCGGCGCCCATGTTGTCGAGCAGGTAGTTCAGATCGGCGCGGTGGTTCACGTACGGCAGCAGGGCGCCGTACATCTGCTTCATCTTCGGCCAGTCCGACCCGTGCGTGTTCGGCACGTACAGGTAGTCGCGCTGGTTGCGCCAGCCCTCGTCGAAGATCTGCCGGAACTCTTCTTTCGGCTCGAGGTACATCCGGAGCGACGCGTTGACGCGTCCCTGGCCGGCCTGCGGAGGATTGCGATCGGCGTCCACGAGGAACAGCCCGGCGCCGGTTGCGCCGCCCGCGGCGCCGCGCCCGCGCCCGCCGCCGCCCGCCGCCCGTGCGATAGAGCAGCTTCCGGCCGTCGGCGCTGACGTCGTACTCGGCGATGCCCGACACGAAGGTCGCAGCCCGGCGGTCGCTGAGCCGGTAGCGCTGCAGCGTGCTGCCTCCACCGCCCCCGCGTCCCCCGCCGCCCGCGGCGGCTTCCATGTAGTACACCGTGCCGGCCACGCCGGCCTTCAGGTTCGAGGTACCTGCCGCTCCGGGACGCCGGGGATCGAGAGGATGCGCTGCTGAAGGCCATCGAAGTCAATCTGCACGGTCACCGGCGTCCGCGGCCTCGGGGCGGCAGCCTGTGGCGGCTGATCGCCTGTCGCCGTATCGGCGCCGGCGGCCGGGGCGCCGCCTCCCCGTCCTCCACGGCCCGGTCCCGGCGCGCTCGAGACGCCGGTGTCCTCGTCGCTCTCCGGCAGCAACGGGCTCGCTTCCCCCTTCTTCAGCACCGCGAGGTACAGGCCGAACGTCTCGCTGTGGTCGTAGGACGTCATGTCGAGCCACTGCGACCTGAGCCCGAAATCGGTGGACGCGAGGAACCACACGTACTTGCCGCCGGCGTCCCACACCGGGAACATCGCGTCGGCGAGCCCGTCGGTGATCTGTTTCTTTTCGCCGGTCTCGACGTTGGCCACGAAGATCGCGCGATAGAGCGAATTCAGCCGGCTCGAATACGCCACCCATTTCGAGTCGGGGCTCCACGTCGGGTCGAGCGTCCGCTGCGGGACCATCCACGGATCGTTGCCGACGATCTTCGGCGTGCCGGTCGCGACGTCGAGTACCCACACGTTCAGGTTCGTGTCCGTGTAGAGCAGCTTCTTCGAATCGGGCGACCAGGCCGGCGTGTAGTAGTGCGTCGGCTTCGGCAGGGCGATTTCGCGCGGCGGCTTCAGGCCTTCCTGCTCCTCGATGACGAGCTTGTACTCGCCGGACTTGTCGCTGAAGTACGAGACGTACTTGCCGTCGGGCGACCAGGCCGGATCGCGCTCGGCTGACGCACTCGAGTGCGTCAGATTGCGGACGTCACCCTTCTCGGCCGGGATCGTGAATACTTCGCCGCGCGCTTCGGCGACGATGCGCTTGCCCGTCGGCGAGAGCGCGATGTTGGTCATCCGGCTCGTGACGTCCTCCCAGCGCGGCATCATCCACGGGAAGTCCCCGGCCGCCCTGATGGCGACGACCTTCGCCTGCCCGCTTTTCGGATCGAGCTCGTGCACGTACCCGGCCTGTTCGAACACGACCGTGCCGGCGCCCGAGTCGAGCGTCTTGACGTCGAAGTCGGTGAACTTCGTGACCTGGGTCAGCTTCTTCGACTTCGTCTCGTACGACCACACGTTCGACACGCCGTCCCGATCCGAGAGGAAGTAGACCGTGTCGCCGACCCACACCGGATCCATGTCCTTCGAGTCGGTCCACGGCGGCGAGACCAGGTCGTAGGTCTTGAGATCGACGATCCAGATTGGGCGGTTCTGTCCGCCGCGATAGTTGCGGCGTTCTTCGTCCCACGAGTTGTTCATCCGGTAGGCGATGTGCGTGCCGTCCGGCGAGATCTTCCCCTGGTAGGCGCGCGGGAGCGCCATCGGCTCTTCGACGCCGCCTTCGGCCGGCACCGTCCAGAAGCGCGGCGCGCCGCTCGGCGCCCACGTGGCCCGGGTCGACGCGAACGACGATCGACTTGCCGTCCGGCGTCCAGCCCTGCACCTGGTCGCCGCCCGGGTGCCACGTCAGCCGCTTCGGCTCTCCGCCTTCCGCCGGAATGACGTACACGTCGATGTTGCCGGCATAGTCGCCGCTGAACGCAATCCATTTCCCGTCCGGCGAGAAGTGCGGATTGCTCGTCAGCCCCTGGAACGAGGTGAGGCGCCGGGCGTTGCCTCCGCTGCGCTCGACCGACCAGATGTTGTTCGCGTAGGCGAAGGCGATCTGGGTGGCGCTCACCGTCGGCGAGCGCAGCAGCCGCGTCTGGTCCGACGGGGCAGCCGAAAGGACGGCAACGACGAAAGCCGGGATGGCGAGCCACGGCGTGGTACGCACGGCCGCGCGGACAGAAAGACGCGTCATGGTGTGGTCCTCCGCGTGAGGGGTGATTGGACGGGTCATGCTAACACTGCTCTCCGTCCCGGAGCACGTTCGGGCCGCGCCAGTGGCCGGCGCACGCGGTCAGGGGATCGAGCATGCGGGGAGCTTACCCCAGCGGCGACCCATTCGCACGCTCCCCTCTGCTGTCACGCTGAGACGGGCTGACGGCTGTCACGAAGAACGCGAAGGACACGAAGCACACGAAGGCTGTCACGCTGAGGCCGGTCGCGCGCCGGCCCGATGGGCCGGCGTCCGGATGCGCAAAGACCCGCGGAGGCAAACAGCACCTGCCCTCTGGCTGCTTGCCTCCGTGGGCCTTTGCGCATCCGACCGCGCCTGCGGCGCGGCGCGACCGGCCGTCACAGCGTCACGCTGCGATCCGGCTTCTTCTGGTCTTTCTTCGTGATCTTCGTGTCCTTCGAGTTCTTCGTGACAGGCCGTCGGCCCGTGACAGCTCGACAGCGCACGAACGTCAGTCCAGAGTGCTGTCCGCCAGTTTTCTCACGGTGTTGGCGTTGCGCACCGTCATGGGGACACCCAGCAGCTTCTCGATGGGGGCGCGGAACATCGCCGAGTCGCTCATGCGGCCCGCGATCTTGAAATAGAGTTCGCGCCCGTCCAGGTGCAGGTCATCGCCCTCGCCACGAACCGCCATGACCTTCTGCACGCCCTCGCCCGGCGGGATCGTCTTCAGGAACGCGACGTGGAGCCTGGCCTCGCCGAGCGCACCGAACGGCTCGTTGGCCGCGACCGCCTGGATCTCAGCCGCCGAGCGGACCATGGTGATGACGTCGAAGCCGAACGCCTTCGCCATCGCGCCCTCGATCTTCTTCTCCAGCCCCGAATCGCTGCGCGACGCCGAACGGAACAGGACGTTGCCGCTGGCGATCAGCGTCTCGACGTCGGCCAGCCCCACACCGCCCAGGACGGCGCGCAGCTTTTCCATCCTGACCGTGCGTCCGCCGACATTGATGCCGCGAAGCAGTGCGACGTAGTGGGGCATCGACTACTTGTCAGCGCAGACCGGGGGCTTGATTATTCGCAGGCTATAGGTGACCTTCGGGTCGCGCGGCGGCGACTGGACCATGTCCGGATCGGCCTCGCCGGAGACCGGGATGACGGTCATGCCACACACGATGCGGGGAGCCATGTCCGGATCGACGGACGGGATGGCCGGCCGCTCCTGCGAGGGTCGAACCGGCCGGACCGGGAAAATCGAGACGAACGGCTTCCGGGCCCGCTCGAAGAGGCGCGGCGCCGTCACCTGCGGTGTGCCCTGGGCAATGCCGGGCGTGCCGGTCTGTCCTGCGGCGGCCAGCCCAACGGATGTCGGCCACAGGAGCGTCGCAGCAGCCAGAAAGGCCCCGAGAATTCGATGGTTCATCGTCCCCTCGCTGTCCACAGTCTACTCCGACAGGCTCCGGGCCGACAGCGCGGGTTGCGGAGCCGGACCGAGGGGGCTAGTATTCGCCCTGTTGCCGGGAGGTATACCAGATGAACAGAACGTCCTGCGGAGTCTTCGCCGCTGCCCTCTTCACGCTGGCGCTGGCCAGCGTCGCCGCCGCCGCCCCCGTCAAGCTGGCGCGGCACCCTGACTATCACGCCGGCCGGATCGCCTTCAGCTACCTGGGAGACATCTGGACCGCCGAACGAGGACGGCACGAACGTCGTGCGAATCACCGACAACTCGGCCCGCGAGGTCTATCCGCGCTTCTCGCCCGACGGAAAGTGGATTGCGTTCTCGTCGAACCGCTACGGCAACTACGACGTGTTCGTCGTGCCGGTCGCCGGCGGCACGCCGAAGCGCCTGACGTACCACACAGGCAACGACGAGGTCGTCGGCTGGGCGCGCGATTCGCAGAACGTGCTCTTCCGCGCCAGCCACGGCGACGGCGCGTTCCCGTCGGTCGCCGTCCTCTATCAGATCTCCACCGGGGGCGGCCAGGAAACGCCGCTGCCGCTCGACTGGGGCTACTGGGGCAACTACTCGCCCGACGGCAAGTCGCTCGTCTTCAACCGCCACCCGGCCGTCTGGTCGCGCAAGCACTACCGCGGCAGCTACGCCGCCGACCTGTGGGTCGCCGACCTGACCAGCCACAGCTACACGAAGCTGCTCGCCGACGAGCGCTACAACCGCTACTGGCCGATGTGGGGCGCAGACGACGCGATCTACTTCGTCGCCGACCCGCTGCCGAACGACCGCAACGTGAAGCCCGGCAGCGCCGAGGTCCGGCGCAGCGTGAACAACATCTACAAGATCCCGGCCCACGGCACGGGTCAGCCCGTGCAGGTGACGAAGCACAACGACGGCAGCCTGTTCTGGCCGTCGATGTCGTCGGACGGCAAGGTCATCGTCTACGAGGACAACTTCGGCATCTGGAAGCTCGACGTCGCGTCCGGACGCACCAGCGAGATCAAGATCGACATCGTCACCGACGAGAAGGAGAACGAGGTCGAGTACGAGACGATCAGCAACGACGTGGACGCCTTCGACATCTCGCCGTCGGGCCGGCGCGCCGTGATTTCGGCGCGCGGGCAGCTCCTGACGATCGCGACCGACCGCGGCGACATCACGCGCATCGCCCCGGACACGATGGCGTCGCGCAGCGACCAGCCGAAGTGGTCGCCCGACGGCAAGCTGATCGCGTTCGTCTCGGACCGGTCCGGCCGCGACGAAGTGTGGGTCAGCGATCCGGAGGGCGCAGGCGCCGAAGAAGATCACGGATCTCGACAACGAGAAGGGACAGCTCGTCTGGACGCCGGACTCGAAGGCGCTCTTCTACACGGCCGCCGACAAGAAGCTCTACAGCTACACCGTCGCCGACGGCGAAGACCGCGGTCGTGTCGTCGAGCGACATGGGCCGCATCGGTTCGGTGGCCATCTCGCCCGACAGCAAGTGGGTGATGTTCTCGAAGCAGGACCGCACGATGCGGCCGCACGTCTACATCGCGCCGATTGCCGGCGGCGAGGAACACCACATCTCCGACGACAGCCTGATGTACTCCGAGAACAACGCCGAGTGGACCGCCGACGGCCGCTACATCGTGTTCACGTCGACCGAAGGCGTGAGCGGCGGGGTCGCGTCGCAGGGCGGCCTGCAGTCGACGATGGCGCTGTGGGCGCTGTCGCTGCGCGACCAGGATCGCGACCCGATGAACCGCGACATCGACAACGAGGCGCAGGGGCTGGCCGCCGAAGCGGCGGCGCGGCAGAACACGGGCCGCGGCGGCGGCGCGGCGGGCAGCAGCCGGTCGAGGTCCGGATCGACTGGAGCGGGATGGCGCGACGCGCGCGGCAGCTGACCGTGCCGGGCACGTCGATCGGCGGCCTCACCGCGGCGCCCGACGGCCACTCGGTCGCGCTGACGGTCGCGACGGCTGGCGGCGGCGGTCGCGGCGCCGGGGCCGCCAACCCGGCAAACGGCATCTACATCATCAACGTCGAGACCGGCCAGCTCACCCGCGTGCCGCCGGCCGCCCAGTCTGCCGAGGCCGGAGGCGGCGGACGCGGCGGGGGCCGCGGCGGCTTCGGCGGCGGCGGCGGGATGGTCTTCGCGCCCGACGGCCGCACGCTGTATTTCCGATCGGGCCGCAGCCTGTTCGCCGCGCCGATCAGCGCCGAACGCCGGCGGCGGCAACGCCGCTCAGGGCGGCGGGCGGGCGCGGCGGCCGCGGCGCGGCCCCGGCGGCCGCGACGCCGGCCACGAACGCCACGGCTCGTCAGGTGACCTACACCGCCAACCTCGAGATCGATCACAAGGCGCTGCGCGCGCAGGTGTTCAACGAGGGCTGGCGCATCATGAAGAACCGCTTCTACGACGCGAAGATGCACGGCGCGGACTGGACGGCGGAGAAGGCGACGTACGAGCCGCTGCTCCAGTACCTCGTGGACGAGGAGGAACTGCACACCGTCATGATGATGATGATCGGTGAGCTGAACGCCTCGCACACTGGCGTCAGCGGCGGGCCGTGCGGACGTGGAGCGCACGCTGACCACCCGCTATCCGGGATTCGACCTCGTCAGCGACGCCTCCGGACTCTACAAGGTCGGCCATGTCTACAAGGACGGCCCCGCCGATCGCGACTACCTCAAGATCAAGGAAGGCAACTTCATCGTCTCGGTGGACGACCACGAGCTGAAGACGTCGGAGAACTACTGGCAGTTCTTCACGCTCGCGCCGGGCACGAAGTTCCACTTCGTGATCAACGACAAGCCGTCGAAGGCGGGCGCCTGGGACGTCACCATCAACCCGGTGTCCGGAGGGGAGTTCGGCAACCTCCAGTACGCGCGGTGGGTGGACGATCGCCGCGAGATGGTCACGAAGCTCAGCAACGGGGAGATCGGATACCTCCACATCCGGGCGATGGACGCGCCGTCGCTGCGACAGTTCCAGCTCGATCTGGCGGCAAACCGCACGAAGAAGGCGCTCGTGATCGACCAGCGCTTCAACGGCGGCGGCGGCATCGACCAGGAGCTGCTCGGGATTCTCGCCGGGCGCCAGTACCAGTACACCGTCGGCCGCGACCAGGGCTTCCAGACGCCGCGCCCGCAGAACTTCTACGGGCCGATGGTCGTGATGCAGAACGAACGCTCGGCCTCCGATGCCGAGATGTTCCCCGCGGGCTTCAAGGCGCTCGGCCTCGGCAAGACGGTCGGCGTGCCGACGATGGGCGCGGTGATTGGCACCGGGTCCTACACGCTGCTCGACGGTTCGACGATCCGGACGCCTGGCAGCGGTGTCTGGACGGCGACCGGCCAGAACATGGAGAACTACGGCGTGCCGCCGGACGTGTACATCGACAACACGCCGGACGATTTCGTCGAAGGGACGGGACGCGCAGATCGAAAAGGCGGTCGAAGTGCTGAAGGCCGATCTCGCCGCCAGGAAGACGACCAGCGACTCGAAGTAGATGATTCGCGGCGTGTGGCACGTGACGGACCCGTCGCCGGGTGGCCCGCCGCGTGCCGCACGCCGCGTCTTTACGGCGTGAGCATGCCCTGGAGCTTGACGAGCTCCTCGATCGCCACGCCGAACCCCGGCTCGGTCCGCGTTCCCTGGCTCTGCACCCACCGGAAGTGCGCGAGCGCGTCCGCCCGCCGACCGTCAATCAGACGCTTTCAGCCCGATGTAGATGTGGGCGGCCGTCTTCTGCTGCTGGTCCTTCGCCCGCGCCAGGAGCCGATCGGCCGGGATCACGCCCTGCAGGAACTGGGCGATGGCGCCGGTCCAGGACGACGGGGCCGCGGCCTGCCGGACCTCCTGGAGCAGCGCCGCCGCCTCGGCCGGCCTGTTCGAGCGCAGGCACGCCACGACGGCGACAAACGCGATCGCCTGCGCGGACGGATCGCGCCAGCCGACCGCGTCGATGTAGCGGCGCGCGTCGGTGGCGGCCGCCGCGTCGCGGCCCAGACCGAGCGCCGAGTACGCCCGCGTGCGATAGGCGTCGGGCCTGAAATCGATCTCCATCAGCCGCTGCATCGCGGCCTCGGACGCCTCATCGAGCCCCAGCGCGAGCGCTGTGGAGCTGAAGGCGAACAGCGCGTGCACGGAACCCGGGCGCAGCCGGACGGCGGCGTCGAAGGAGACGAACGCGCCGTCGTAGTCGCGCTCGAGCGCGAGCGCCCCGCCCAGGAAGTAGCGCACGGCGAAGTCGTCCGGGAACTCGCCGGCGAGCCGCTGAAGGGCCGCGCGCCCCTCGCCGCGGCCGCCCGTCGCCAGCAGCGCACGCGCCATCGCGACGCGCGCCTCGAGGTTCGACGGCTCGGCTGCGAGTGAGGCCGTCAGTTCGCGCTGGGCTTCATCCAGCGTGCCGACGCGAAGCAGAAGCTCGCCAGACAGGCCCTGCACGGCGGCCGGCGACATCTCCACCGCCGGGGGAGCGTCTGCGCCGGCCGGGACCGGACCAACCGGCACGCCGCGGAAGGTCGGCAGTCCGATATAGACGCGCAGTTCGTTGTCGAGCTGCCGCAGCGTGAGGCCGAACGCCGACTTCAGGGCATCCTCCGGTGCGACATGGCGCTCCAGCGCATCGAGGAACGCCATCATCTCCGCGTTGGAGGCGCCCGGGCGGCCAACGAGCAGGTAGTGCACCAGCGCCCAGGACTCGGCGTAGAACATGCGCACCTGGTTGACGTCACTGAGAAACTTGGATGTCGGCCTGGCGCTGACAATCCTGGGGATCGACAGGAACTCTCCGCCGCGCAGCTCCGCCAGCGCCTCAGCGGGCGGCTTGCCGACGACCGCAGGGGTCCCGTCCGCGCCGCGGTCGAATGTCGAGTAGAACTCCGCGAAACCCTCGCTCAGCCAGAGCGGGAGCGAGTCCGCCCGGCGATAGAGCATTCGATGCACGTACTCGTGCAGCATCGCGCGACGATCGAACGCTTTGCCGGCCCCGCCGAAGACGATGAAATCGGTATCGGCTCCCGGGAGGAAGAAGCCGGCGACGTTCGACAAGGGGTGGCCCTGCTCGTCGCGGGGCAGGAAGCGCCGGAACTGGCGGCTATCCCTGAAAACGACCACGTGTGTCGGTGCCGCCGCCTCGGCCGTGAGTTGCGGATACAGCGGGGGCAGCGCGCTCCTGAACGCCTGGAGATCCTGGAGCGCCAGCCGCAGGTCGTCGGGGGCAACGTCGCCGGACACGACGAAGTCCGCCGCGCGCAGCTCGTGCCAGGAGTCCGATTGTTCGCCAGCGGCCGGCACCGCCAGGGCGACCATGGCGAGCGCACCAATCGTCAGGCGCAGTCCGCGCCAGCCCTCCGACATCACCGCCGGATAGCCGGCAAGAACGGTGAAACGAGTCATGGGTGGTGAACCCTGAATGTCGGCCGATTTCGCGCGTTCGCGGCGACGGTTCGGCTGCTCGTGCGCCTATGCATGTCGCGTTCCGTCGCTCGTCACTGTCGCGTGGGCGAGTGCGGCGAGCATCGGGCGCGAATGCAGCGGCGCGCATACTGGGATGGAGTTCGCTGCCGGCCCAGCCGATATAATCGCGCCACACAGAGAACCTGCCATGCCACGAATCCGTATCGGAGCCGTCCTGACGATCGTCGCCCTGAGTGTTGCCGCCGCCGTGGCGCAGCCGTCGTTACCGCTCGAGTCGGTCCTGTCCGCGCCTGACCTTCCGCAACATCGGCCCGTTCCGCACCGCCGCGTGGGTGACGGAGATTGCCGTGCCGGAAACGCCGGCGCGCGATCACCTCTACACCATCTACGCGGCGACACGCTCCGGCGGGTTGTGGAAGACGACCAACGCGGGCACTACCTGGAAGGCCCGTGTCGGATCCGGCCGGCGTCGGCGGCGGTCGGATCCGTCGCGATCGCGCCGTCGGACTCGCGGATCGTGTGGATGGGCACCGGCGATCAGGCGAATGCCCGGTCGTCGTATTCCGGCAAGGGCGTCTTCAAGTCGATCGACGGCGGCGCGACCTGGCAGGACATGGGACTCAGCGACTCCCATCACATCGCGAGAATTGTCATCCATCCGACAAATCCGGACGTCGTGTACGTCGCCGCAATCGGCCACCTGTTCTCGACCAACGACGAGCGCGGCGTCTTCAGGACCACTGGACGGCGGCAGGACGTGGAAGAAAGTGCTCTACGTCAACAGCGGCGTCGGGGCGATCGATCTGGTGATCAACCGCCGCAAGCCGGCCGTCCTCTACGCCGCGATGTACGACAAGGCGCGCCGGCCGTGGGAAATCGTCGAAAGCGGCCCGGAGAGCGGCGTCTACCGCACCGACGACGGCGGCGACCGGTGGCAACGGCTGGCCGGCGGGCTGCCGACCGGGAAGATCGGCCGCATCGGCCTCGACATCTACCAGAAGAACCCGCTGATCCTCTACGCGCTCGTCGAGAACCAGAACCAGAAGCCGGGCGCGGCCGCCGGCGACGTCAGCGCCATCGCGCCGCTCGCCTCGGGCATCATCGGCAACGAACTCTATCGCACGGACGACGGGGGGAAGACCTGGCGGAAGGTGACGGAGCGTGAACGTGGCGGGCGGCAAGGCGCCGTATTCGTTCAACCAGGTCCGCATCAATCCGCACGACGACCGGACGGTCATCGTCACGAGCGACTCGATGTACATCTCGCGCGACGGCGGGAAGACGTGGGACACGAACTTCTTCCGCGGCGTCTTCGGCGACTTCCGGTCGATGTGGTGGGACCCGCAGGACGCCGGCCGCATCATGCTCGGCAGCGACGGCGGCGTGAACGTGTCGTACGACGGCGGGAAGACCAGCGACTACTTCCCGAACATGGGCATCGGCGAGGCGTACGCCGTCGGCGTGGACATGGAGGATCCGTACAACGTGTACGCCGGCTTCCAGGATCACGATTCGTGGAAAGGCCCGAGCAACGGACCGACGGGCCGCATCACGCTCGAGAACTGGGTGACGGTTGGTCCCGGCGACGGCATGTACAACGTCGTCGATCCCACCGACAGCCGGTGGGTCTACAACACGCGCGAGCTGAACCAGATGGGACGCATGGATCAGCGGACGGGCGTGCGCACGAACATCGCGCCCAGGCGCCCGGCGGGTGAACCGAGGCTGCGCTTCAACTGGATCGCGCCGATCGCTCTCTCGCCGCACAATTCGCAGATCGTCTACGCCGGCGCGCAGGTGCTCTTTCGCTCGCTGAACCGCGGCGACACCTGGGAGGAGATCAGCCCGGATCTGACGACGAACGATCCCGACAGGATCGGCCGTAACGTGCCGTTCTGCACCATCACCTCGATATCCGAATCGCCGCTGCGCGCGGGCGCCATCTGGGTCGGGACCGACGACGGGAAGGTGCAGGTGACGGAGAACCACGGCGGCGCGTGGCGCGATGTCACGCCGGCGCTCGTGGCGGCTGGAGCCCCCGCGGAGCGCTGGGTGAGCCGCGTGTTCGCGTCGCCGCACGAGCCCGGGACCGCGTTCGTTGCGAAGAACGGCTTCCGCAACGATGACTTCGCGCCGTATCTTTACCGCACGACGGACTACGGCCGCACGTGGACGGCCATCGCGGCCAACCTGCCGGCCGCGCCGATCAACGTCGTCGTGCAGGACCGGAAGAACGCGCGGCTGCTGATCGTCGGCAACGACGTCGGCGTGTTCGTGTCGATCGATGGCGGCGCGACATGGGCGCAGATGCAGGCGAACCTGCCGACCGTCGCCGTCCACGACCTGACGATTCACCCGCGCGAGAACGACCTCGTGATCGCGACCTACGGACGCGCGTTGTGGACGGGAGACATCACCCCGCTCCAGGAACTCTCCGAAGAGGTTTTGGGACAGCCCGTCCATCTGTTCGACATCGAGCCCCGCGCCCGCTACGGCTTCAGCACGCAGGGGATGAACTATCACCTCTTCGGCGACAAGTACCTCGAGACGCCGAACGAGCCCGAAGCGCTGGCGATCAACTACTACCTGCAGGCAGACGCGCCGGCCGAGGCCAGCATCACGGTCTCGGACCGGGCGGGTCGTGTCGTGCGCGAGATCCGCGGGCCGGCGAAGCGCGGGCTCAATCGGGTGCTCGTCCCGCTGGGCGGAAGTGGACGCGGGGCGGCACCGGTCGTTCCGCTTGCGCCGGGTGAGTACGTGGTGACGCTGAGGGTGGGCCGGGAGTTCACGAAGCGGACGACGGTGAGAGATCAGAACGGGAACAGATAGCTCATCTTCACGAATACCTGCCGTCCTGTGGAGTGGAAGACGATTTCCCGATTTCCCTGTCTGCGCAATGCCCACCAGTGGCAGGTGGCTGGTGCCTACCGCAGATAACCGCGGCGCGCGATTACCTGCCCGGCGCGCCTCTTCAGTCGTACCTGAAGTGGGTGCCAGCCGCGTGGCTCCACGTTCTGGGGGACGTAGGTCAGGACATAACGGCCGCGAAACTCCTCGAAAATCCTGACGAACGTCTCACGAAGGCGATCCGGCCGCTCGGCCTCGATGTATTTTCCGCCGGTCTCCTCGGCAAGCGACACGAGAAAGGACTGCATCAGCATGGCGGGCGGGACATTTGGGATGTCGGCCTGCAGGCCTGACCTGACGTCTACCCTGAAGCCAGGCCTCGAGCGCGCGCTCGTGTTTCGGATCCCAACTGTGTACACCACCGCATCGCTGCGCTGCGCCGTCTCGAGGACGATCTGCCCCGAAAGCCAGCTGATCGTGTCCTCCCCATCGCTGAACAGCAGCACCAGCGTTCGTCCGGCTTTCGGATCCCTGAGCGTAAGGGCAGCGTAGGCGGCATCATGGACGCCGGTGTAGCCTGCAGCTGTCGTGGCTGAAATCGCGGCACGGAGCCGTCCGCGATCGGCCCCCCAGTCGGCGCGCAACTCCAGCTCGCTGGAGAATGTGAGGAGCGCGCTGCGATCTCGGAAGGTGAGCAACGCCGTCACTGCGAATGCCGCCTCCTTGAGATCTTCTAGTGGTTCGCCGCGAACGCTCTCGCTCGTGTCAAGCGCGAGCATGATGCTGAGCGGCACGTCCTCGAACATGACCGACGAAATCTGCTGCAGCCGGCCCGAGTCACGCAACTCGAAGTCGTCGGCCTCGAGTCCGCTGACGGACCGGTTACCGTCGAGCACGAGCACGTCTACTCGGACGGCATCGACCTCGACGCGAAACGTGTGCTGTTGAGCAACGAGCGCGAGAAGCACAGTGACGACCGCGGGGACCTTCATCTGCGCACCGTCTGCCTGATTTCATCCAGCCGCGCATCGGCCATGCCCGGCCGCTCGAAGAAATAACGGACCCACGGATCATCCCTTTCGCCGGAATTGCTATCGAGCAATCTTTGTAAAACCGCACGCGCCTCATCGCCTCGGTCCAGTCGCCGGAGAAGCTCGCTCTGAGCGATGGAGGCACTCTGCTGCAGCGGGAATCGTTCATCGGCGCTGCGGTACGCCTCCAGGGCGTCAATCAACCGATGCTGCCGTTCGTAAAGGGCCCCGATGAACAGCCGCGCGAGGTAGGCAGTTGATTCGTCCGGAGATGTGAGAGCCGCGCGAAGCTGTCGTTCCGCGTCATCAGGGTTCTTCAGCAGCATCTGGATACGACCGAGATGCAGGCGCGCGAGTGGATCGTCCACTCGCTCGAGCGACTGGTCGAGCCAGGACGCCGCTCGGTTGAGATACCCGGCACGCCGTTGTCGCAGTTGGCCGAACTGGACTCCCGACCATGTATCTCTCTGGACCGCTCGTGTGGCACCGCGCGGGTCCTGAGGCTGTGCTCCGGGAAGCTGTGTGGCGGTTGCAAACAACTCGGCGAGGGTCGCGCTCTCATACAGGGTGCCGGGGTCGTTTGGAAGACGATTGCGTCCGAATTCGAGATGTCGCTCCGCCGTGGTAATCCAATTGCGATCGCGCAAGACCCGAGCGACGGCGACATACCATCGGGATGCAAACCCGTGAATGTCCCAGCGGCTCGCGGCCAGTTTCAGCAGCTGACCGGCCACGTCGACGTGGAACAGCACAGGCTCCAGCGACGTGCTGTCCTCCGACCGATTCTCAGTGAGTGCCAGCGCCGCGTCCGTGTGAAGCATGACAGCTGCCTCGAACAGGTCGCGATCCCACGGACGCGGGTCAGCAACCTGCTCGAGAAACCGCTGCATCCTGACAATCCTCGCCTGGTCCCACCCCGCAAGTGCCCTTACGGGCCCATCGTCACCGTACACGTACCGGTCGATCATCGCGTGAAACACAGCGAGATCGGCAAGCGCGACGCGCTCCTGCGAACTCCGCGGCGGCATATTCCCGACGGATGTCGCCGCAAGCGACAGTGTCAAGAGCGTGGCGCGCGCGGCGTTTATCATCTGACTAATCGTGGGGTGGCTCCAGGCGATTTTCGCGCCGCATGTACCGTCCGACCATCTAAATTCCTGCGAGTGACACCCTCTGTTCCAGAGGAGACCATCCGGTTGATCTGAGTTGCCGGATCACCACGGAATACAGTGGCCGACGGCCCACTGCCACTCGTCGGCGGTGCTGTAGACACAAAGCCAAAACTGAGCCGAGTGGTATTCGCACCATGTGCAAAACGGCCCCTGTCCTTGCACGCCCCAACAGCTGGCCGAGTAGGCGTCACAGGATGCGAAGCACTGCGCGAGGCATTCCTGGTTTTCCCCGCAATGCTCTGGCTCAGCGCAGCCAGCCGCGCACGCCGAGTCAATTTCCTCGCACGTCTGACAACAGTTGCTGGCGTATACGGGTGTAGATGTCGCAAGGATGCAAAGGCACACCGTAAGTGTCACCGAGCACATGAGGAGCGCGATCGCCCTCGAGTGCGTCCAAACAATCATGGTAACCCTCCCTTATGACCGGCTCTTTCAACTGCCGGCAATTGCGCTCCGAAGTAACTCTCGATCTCGTCCTTCACCGCACCGGTGTAAGCCCCTGCCCAACTGCGCAGCGCACGGCCACCTTTTCCGACAACGATCGTCTGAGGTGTCGATCGGAACGGCACCGGGCTTCGCGGGAACACAACGGGGAAGCTCACCGGAGATTGCGCTGTCGTAGATGGCGACGACAAGCTCACTCCTACGAATCTGAATCTGGGAGCGGCTGATTCGAACAGGGCATTTATGCTGTCTCGGTTGCGCTGACACCAGGCGCAGGTTGTCGAAAACACATACAGCACCACTGGCCGGGTGCCGTCGCCGTACGACACTTCCAGGGGTTCACCACTTGTCGTGACGCCCAGGATCGGGGACACCACGGCTCCTTCTGCGACATCACTGCCAGTCGACGGAAACTGAAGTCGACCCTTCACAAACCACCAGACTGTTGCCACATTGACGAGCAGGGATAGACCGAGCAAGAAAACGATGAGCCGATCGGGTTTGTTGTGCAACAACGAGTGTCCTTTCGCTCCGAATGCCTACGTCTCGTGCCGCCTCCGTGATCGGCTAACCGGTTCGTCCAGCTCGTCGGCTTGATCGAGGCGACCGAGTGCAGTCATGCGCTCTCCAGAGGTATACACCGGCCGCGATTCCGGAGACGGATGAACTCTTCACCCCTCGTTGTTTGCTCTTCACCGTTCGCGGCGCGGTTTGACGGAACGTCCGTTCCGCTGCTGCAGCACCTGGCAAGCGGCGCAACCCAGGGCGCACTACACTGCGTTGGCCAGCATCGCGCTGAGCGCTGTTCCCGCGAATCCGATCGGGCGGGGCACGCCGAATACGGCAAGCGCCCTCGCAAAGCGGCGGGGCGTCCGGACGGGAGTACAGACTCTGCCGATGGAAGAGCCCGTCGACATTCCTCCGTGGGTTGGGGAGAGAATTCCGCACCGCCCGCCATTCAGCCAGAAGTATCCGACGATTCACACCTGTGGGCACGCTTCCAGGAGCGTCGCATCGTCCGCGGCGTGCAGCCGAACGCCCTTTCGAACATGCGATCCACTGATCCCGGGTGCAATTCGAGCCGGTGTGCGATCTGAGAAACGTATTCCGCGGTGGTCAGCACATCGAGGACGGCGGCTTTGAGGACCACCATCTCGCGCAACGTGCGGAAGTCAAGCCCCAGGTCGTCTCGCATGCGTTCCCAGATCTGGTACCGATTGAGGTTCACCTTATGCCCAAAATCCTCTTCCGAACACCATCGCGGTTTTCGAAGCAGGTTCGCGAGCGCCTCCCGGACTTCGGGATCACGAGCAACGAGCGGATGACCGATCCCTGTCCGAACCTCCGCTAACGCGTCGCTCGCCACTTGTTGGGCTGGAGACGCCGCCGGCGCCCTCAACGTCGTGCGAAGCGCACTCGCACAGCCAGCGAATCCCGCGAGCGATAGTGCAGGGTTGGCCAGAGCTTCGAAGAGAGCACGGAGGATCGCATCCAGCGGGCGCCGACGGCCTGCCGTGTCCGGCGGCGCCCCGGCAATGCGCCTGAGGCTGGCAAACAGCCGCGCAGAGGCGAGGTCGACGGACCAGTCACTTTCCGGCACGCGATCGTCCGACGCCGCGGGGACTGTGGGCGGTCCGGAGGTGAGTGTCGGACGACCCGAGTACCGGAGGTGCGAAAATGAGATCCCGCAGCACCGGCAACAGGTCCTCGACCAGCAGCGGCTTGAACATCAGAGCGGTCGCTCCGGCGCGCATCGCGTGCGGCCGGCACTCAGGTTCCAAGTAATGGCCCGTCACGACGAGCACAGGGCTCGCGATCCCGGCGGCCCGGAGGCGGTGAACGACGGTCAGCCCATGCACGTCGGGCAGGTGCAGATCGACGACGATCACATCGAAGGGCCGGACCTGCGCCAGTCCGAGCCCGGCGACTCCCGTCTCGGCGACGGCCAGGCTGAACCCCTCGAGCGCGAGCAGACGCGCCAACGTCGTGTCGGGCTCATCGTCGATCCAGAGAACGGCCGCATGGTGGCCGCGAGCCGAGCCGTTGGCGTGGCATGGAGGTCCGGCCATGGGAGCGGCGTCCTCCGGATCCTGAGGTTGCTGAACGTGCTGGTGCGGCAGCAAGACCCGTTCCGCCCGCCAACGCCACAAGGACGAGAGTTTCGCTGCTCGGGCCGCCGGTGTCGGCCAACGGATTATCAATGGACTACCGCGGCCGTCGCAGCATTTTGCGGCATCTCGGCTCGACCACAGTCCACAGCCTGTTGAATCAAGCGACCTGGTGAATCCATGTGACCACGAGCCTGGGCGGCCAATTACTCGGGTAGCGGCCAATGAGCTAGCGAGAACTCGCCATTTCGTCGGCATGCCGTCACGACTTTCCGCAGGTACTTCAGTATCTGAATCAGCCGACGGTTCTCCAGCTCACCTGGGAGGAGATCAGCCCGGATCTGACGACGAACGATCCCGACAAGATCGGCCGCAACGTGCCGTTCTGCACGATCACGTCGATCTCGGAGTCCCCTCAGCGGGCGGGCGTCATCTGGGTTGGCACCGACGACGGGAAGGTGCAGGTGACGGAGAATCACGGCGGCGCGTGGCGCGATGTCACGCCGGCGCTCGTGGCGGCTGGAGCCCCCGCGGAGCGCTGGGTGAGCCGCGTGTTCGCGTCGCCGCACGGGCCCGGGACCGCGTTCGTTGCGAAGAACGGCTTCCGCAACGACGACTTCACGCCGTATCTGTATCGCACGACCGACTACGGCCGCACGTGGACGGCGATCGCGGCCAACCTGCCGGCCGCGCCGATCAACGTCGTCGTGCAGGACCGGAGGAACGCGCGGCTGCTCATTGTCGGCAACGATCTCGGCGTGTACGTCTCGATCGACGGCGGAGGTCAATGGACGCGGATGAAGGCGAACCTCCCGACCGTCGCCGTGCACGACCTGACGATTCACCCGCGCGAGAACGATCTGGTGATCGCGACCTACGGACGGGCGCTGTGGACGGGAGACATCACGCCTCTTCAGGAGCTGACGGACGAGGTGATGGCGAAGGGGGCGTATCTCTTCGACATCGAGCCTCGCGCGCGCTACGGCTTCGGCACGCAGGGGATGAACTATCACCTCTTCGGCGACAAGTACCTCGAGACCCCGAACGAGCCGGAAGCGCTGGTGGTGAATTACTACCTTCCGGCGGACGCGCCGGCCGAGGCGCGCATCAGTGTCGCTGACTCGTCGGGCCATACTGTGCGCCAGCTCACCGGGCCGGCCAGGCGCGGACTCAATCGTGCGCTCGTGAGCCTGGGCGGACGCGGAGGGGGGCGCGGTGAGCCTCCCATCGTACCGCTCGACGCCGGCCGCTACACCGTCACCGTCGATGTCGCGGGCACGACGCTGACGAAACCCGCGATCGTGCGCGAACGGCTGCCAGCGGTCGAGGGGCCATCGGCCCCCTCAACGCCTGCCCGATGGCAGCGGTGAGCACGTTGTCCGGTGGCTCTCCGTCGACCCGTTGTTTCCTCGTCTGATCAACTGGCCCTCGAAGAGGCGCACGACAAGGGCGACGAGATGTGGGAAGCAGCTGCTGCGCTTCATTTGACGATTACCGTCTCGCGGTCAGCATCCGGAGGCACGCCGCGGAGACCGTCTTCACGGCGGTCATGGAGAATCAGGGCGATGGCAGCGGCCAGGCTGTCCCGCGCCTCCTCCTTGGTTCTCCCCTGGCCGTTCGCTCCGGGGATCTCCGGGGAATAGGCGATGTACCATTCGTCGTCGCGCTCGAAAACCGCCGTGAATTCGTTTCGCATGGCGTTGCTCCCCGCCTACGATACCGCCCGAGGCCGCTGTCTAACAAGCCGCCGCGGCCGTCGACCGAGCAGCACGGTCATGAAACATGCACAACACCTTCGGCAATGTGCGAAGGACATCGTGGCTGAATTGTTCAGGATCCTGAAACAGCGGGGGCCCCGAGAGCAGGGCAACCAGCGGTTGCCAGGCGAGACGATGATGTTTCAACGCCGTTCACAGTGGATCTACGCAGCGGCCGCGCGCAGGGCGGCAGCTACAACCGGCCAGTTGGTGAATGGGAGGTCCTGGCAAGTGTTGGAACGGCGTGACCAACCGTTGCAGCCGGCGAGTGGCAGAACGAAAGAACGGCCACGAAGCGTAAGCCCGGTGGCCGCCTGAGAGTCTGAGATCTGACCCGGAAGTGTCCGCCGTTACCGCCCCCGTTGGCCATCGACCCGAGGAACTCCGCGTTGTCCTTCGTCTTCCCCAACTTGGAGAGCAGCAGCTCCATCGCCTCGACCGGCGACAGGGGAGTGAGCACCTTGCGGAGCCCCCCACGCGGTTCAGGTCCTCCTTCGGGCGAGCAGCTCTTCCTCCGCGTGCCGCTGCTCTTCATGTCAAGCGCCGTGAATAGCGACGGTCCGCCAGCTTGCGATCGAGGTGGATCTCGAGGTTGCCGGTCCGCCTGAACTCCTCGAAGATCACTCGGTGACCGACCGAATCGTCGCCCACTGCAACGGGTACTCGGCGGCATGGGCCAGGGCCATGCGGAGGACGCGCTCACGCAACTCGGGGGAATACCTGCTGGGGCTGGACATCGGGTCCATCCTCTCTCGGAATGGGCCCTCCTCCGAGAAGCCCGGTTCGAGTCACCACGCCCGCACTCTTACTCGGTTCTGACGCTCCGCCGCGTGCGGTCCACGGCGCTCGCTGTAGGCCTCTCGACGACGCTCTTTGCGCAGTCGCCGTGGGAGCGCGCCGCCTCGAACCTGGAGATGTCGTTCACGGGACCGCTGGCGCGTTCGCTCGCATTCGTCGCGATCGCGCTCGGTGGCCTGATGTTCATGTTCGGCGAACGCCGGAGCGAAGCGGCAGATTAGTGGGATCGTCTTCGGTGAGTCTGAGAACAGAGGTTATCCCTCCGGATCGCCGCTAATGCATCTATCGTCACGATTCACCCGAAGGAGTTGTCCCGGCAAGGGTGGAGCCGCCGACGATCGCCTGGTGTATCTGCTGCGCCAGCGCGGCGAAATCGAGATCGAACGTACAGACGATGATGCCGGCGTGCCCGGGCCGGTCCTGATGCAGTCGGACGACGTGCCGCCGGTTCAGCGTCACGACTGCGCGATGCTCGCCGGTCGCGAACTCCAGCACGTCGCCGTCCAACACCGCGCGGCCTGCATGCCCGCTCTGCGGCATCGTCGCACGCTATGCGCGAAACGGCAGAGTTCGAGCACTACCGGCTCGGGCATGTTCTCGTTCGCGAAGAGCCGCGCCATGGTCACGCCGCTTCGTGCGCGGCGATCTCCTCCGCGATATCGGTGGCGTGCCGCTGGGCGTAGGCCCAGGCGCTCACACAATACGAACGGCCACCCGGCGAAAGCGGGGTGGCCGTCCACAAGCTGGAAGCTGAGAGCTACACCGCGAAGCTACCTGCCACCATTCGCCATCGACCCCAGGAACTCCGCGTTGCTCCTCGTCTTCCCATCTTGGACAGCAGCAGTTCTATCGCCTCGACGGGGGAGAGCGGTGTGAGCACCTTGCGCTGCACCCACACGGGGTTCAGATCCTCCTTCGGGATGAGGATCTCTTCCTTCCGCGTGACGAGACGATAGGCAGCATTAGAGCCGCCCAAGTTAACGGAAGGCCCGTTCTCAGACGCCCGCCCCCGCCGGCCCGGCCCCACACAGCGCGGATTAGCGACGCCGACCCGGTGCCTCCGGCCTCGAACGCGCCGATTATGGCATCCGTGGCCGCCCTGTCACGCCCTCGAAGCGGCCGGACGGCGGATCGAACAGACCTCCGGCACGGCAGCGGCGCGGAGCCGTTGCTCAGGGGCCCCAGTCGGTACTCGTCGGCCTGCTGCCCCTCACCCGCCGCGGCGAACAGGGGCGGGGCACGGGCGGGACGCGCGACGGGCAGGTCCGTCGGGAAACCAAGATGCCGGAGGATGCGCCTGATGACCGCCGTGTCCCCGATGATCGCCAGGAGCCGCAGCCGGCCGCCGCCCCTCGACTGGGCTCGGGGTGGCCCTGAGCCGCGTCGAAGGGCCGCACCGTGGACACGCCAGCACGTCGAGCGCAAACGTGCGCCGCATCAGAATCCGCCCACCGCTGCCCACGCGCCTGCCGCGCCGCGTCCTGTGTGGCGGCGAGGCAGCCGTCCTCCACGGGATCGACGGCCGCGGGATCCTGACCTGACGGTCGGCGCGGCACGACCTCGCGCCGCCACGCCGCGCGCGCTCCGAGGACGCCGGAGTACAGGATCAGGTTGACGCGCGGCCGCGGCACCAGCACGGCCAGCCGGCCCAGGAACTCCACCGGATCGAACACCACGTGCGTCGTCCCATCGCCCCACGGGCGCCTCAACGCGAGGCGCACGTGGCCGTCGGCCGTCAGGGCGAGCCGCTCCGGCGTCACGGGAGGCCGGAGCACGTACCGGCAGACCCGCTCGAGCCGTTCGCGCTGCCCCGCCGGGATGAGCAGCCCCGCATGCAGGTCCCACCCCTGCCAGCGGGCATGACAGGGGCCCAGGGGGCGATCGACCGGCGGACGCGCGTGTCCGAGACGACGCACGCGCGTGCCGGCGTCACGCCCGAGCACGACGAGCCCCTGCACCGACGCGGCCGCCAGGCCCGCGAGCGCCGGCGCCTCGTCTGCCCAGGGATCCACGCCGCCGTCGTCGCCCTGGCGCTCGTGGTCACGCTCGGATTGTCCACCCCAATCGAGGAGCCGCCGAAGCCGCGGCTCCACGGCGGCGAGCACCTCCGTCACGTCCAGCGTGGTCAGAGACCGAGCCGGATGGAATCCGACCGAACCGGCCCCGTCGCGCGCGAAGACGCCATCCAGCACCAGCGCGTGGATGTGCACATTCAGATTCAGCGCGCCGCCAAACCGCTGCACGATGGCCACGGCCCCTCCGCGCGGCTGATCGAGGCCGTCGGCGCGCGCGTGGTCCCTCAGCCGGCGAAAGACGGCAGAGAGGAAGACGGAGGTGACCCGCCGGCACACAGCGTGATTCCACGCCAGTCGATACCGCAGCCGGTGTGGCAGACTCAACACCCACTGTCGCACTGGCACATCGGGGATGACGTGATCGACCAGATGCGCGGCTCGTTCGGCCATGCGGCGCCCGGCACAACTCGGACACACCGCGCGCCCCTTGCAGGAGAACGCGACGAGCCGGTCCAGGGCGCAGCCGTCGCAGCGAAACCGCGCGAAGCCACCGGACAGGAACCCGCACCGGAGGAACTCCCGGAACGCCCGCTCGACGAACTGCGGTGCCCCGTCCCCCTCGCGCAATCGGGCGGCCTGCTCGAGGAAGGTCTCCAGGTGCTCCCGCACGATCCGGTGAAGCACGCTGCCGGCGGGATCCCGCGGTTCGTAGCTCGCGGACGGTCGGGCCATCCGGTCCACGAAGCGGACGGCGTGCCGATCCAGAACTCGACGCCAGTCGGCGGAAACCGCTGACGGCGTTCATCAGCTGTTGCTGCTCCTGCATCCCGTGAGGTACGCACGGATCGCGGAGTCTGCCATCGCAGTCAGGGCATCGCGAGGCGCGACCGTTCACTGGAGGCGCTCAATGTCCCCGAGAAAAGCGGCCTGCTGGTCTCGGAAGGCGTGCTCGAGAGATCCTCATCCCCAAGGAGGATCTCAACCGACCTCGAGGGTCTGAAGCGCAGCCTCGTCAGAACCTGAATAGATAACTCATCTTCACGAACACCTGCCGTCCCGTGGAATGGAAGACGGAGTCGGTCGGCCGCAGGCGGTCGCGCGAGAGCGGGTCGATTTCGACGTTGGCGTAGCCGTCGGTGTAGCCGACATACAGCGCCGTCCACGGGTTGACGAGATAGGTCACGAGCAGATCGGCGGTCAGCCGCTTCTCCTTCTCCAGATCGATCAGCGCCGTATCCGGGAGCACGCCCGAGTAGTCGAGGATCGCGCGCAGCGAGAGGCTCCGCGTGAACTGGTACGAGGCACGCGAGCGCAGGATGTGATTGTCCACGATGACGGCGCCGGGCGTGACGCCGGCGATGCCCGCGCGCGTGCCGAGCCGGGTGAACAGGTAGGTCTGGTCGAGGCGCAGCGGCGGAATCGGCTTGAGCGTCAGCGCGAGTTCGGCCGTCGTCGCATCGACGAGAAACGGCTGCAGGTTCTCCGACGGAAAGAAGTTGATGTCCCGGCCGCGTTCGACCTGCACGGACGTCTCCAGCCATTTCAGCCAGGCGGTCTCGAACTGGAAGGAGCTGGAGCGCTTGCGGAACTCGATGCCGGCGAACCGCTCCATCGATTCCCGGTAGTCGCCGTTGATCTCCGTCTGCCCCTTCAGCTCCAGCTGGAGTTCCGAGCGGACATCCCAGTCCTGAAGCGTCCCGGCGTGGTCCCACAGCGCGCTGCCGGAGAGTTCCGGGCGGACGCTCACCAGCGGCCCCTTGTCCGGGAACCAGGTATAGCGGACGAAGGGGTTGACCTGGCGCAGGTCCACCCGCCGGACGAAGCCAAGCGGCGCGCGGAAATCAGCGCTGATGTCGTCGTAGCGGAGGAAGGCCCCCCAGTTGCGCCCCGTGCGATCGAGTTCGAGCGAGAGCGCCGGCCCGGACCGGCTGGCGCCGTCCAGGGGACGATCGTCGCTCAGGGCGGCCTGCCCGGTGAACGTCCAGGTATCGGTCATCTTGTAGCGGGTGTCGATGGACACGACGCGGCTGGCGCTCGATCCGAAATCGCGCGTCGTCGCGAGCACACCGACGGACGACTGGTTGGGGAGGTCGCGCTGGACGCGCACCACGCCGATGCCCGCCCGATCGCCGAAGGCCGGATCGAGGGGATCGACCTGGTTGCCGGGCGCCCGATCGTCGATCGCCAGCCCCGCGATGCCCCACCCGGCCTTCTTGCCCGTGATCCGGGCGCCCACCTGCGGGTCGGCGATGCGGCGCGAGAAGAAGAGGTTGATCGGCGTCTGGAAGTACGACGCGTTCTCGATGAAGAACGGCCGCTTCTCCTCGAAGAACACCTCGAAGCGCTGGTTGATGGTGACCTGCGGCTCGTCGGACTCCACCTGGCTGAAGTCGGGGTTGAACGTCGAGATCGACCGCGAAGGCGTCCTTCACGATGAATTTGCCGTCGATGCCGCCGCGTCCGTCCGAGTCGGTCACGAACGCCGGACGCGCCTCGTCCAGGAATCGCGCGCCGGTGAAGGCGCCGTAGGGAATGAACTGCACGTTGCGGCCGGGCGAGATGTCGCGCAGTCCGCGCGCCGTGGCCAGTTGCTGCGTGACGCTGGCGACGCGCCTCGTGATGTACGGCCAGAACGACGTCTCGTTGTTGCGGCGAATGGCCCGGGCCACCGCGATGCCCCATTCCTGCTCCGCCGACGCCGGAAACCGCAGGCTCTTGAACGGGATCGCCATGCGGGCCACGAACCCGAACGGCGTCAGCCGGCCTTCTGAGTGCCACACCGTGTCATAGCTGTAGTCGTCGTCTTCGCCATCGGTGTTGACGCCGTCGAGCTGGACGCCGAGCGGATTCACGATGAACAGGTACGAGTGCCGCCGATCGTGGAACGTGTCGAGGATGATGCCGACGAAGTCGTCGTTGCCGAATCCCTCGCGCCTCGAGAGCGTGGCTCTCACCTGGTCCGGCTCGCGGTCGTGCGCGACGAAGATCACGTACAGGTTGGCGTCGTCGTACGACAGGTAGGCTTCGGTCTGCTGGCTCGCGGGAACCCCGTCGCCCGGTTCGCGCTGGACGAACGTGGTTACGGCCACCTCGCCGGGGCGTGGCGTGCCGTCGAGGTACTCCTCGATTCCCGGCGGCGTGGAGACGCGGGGAATCGTGATGCTCTGTGGCGTGGCGTCCTGCGCGGCGGCGAGCGGCAGCGGTACACAGGAATGACAGCAGAAGGACGAAGGATTTCATGAGAAGAGAACCCGAAAGAGTTGATTGTCCTATCGCCGCGGCTCTCTTGCAAACACGGGCGCGTCGCGGCGACCGACGGTTTTCCGGCACACGATGCCAGCCGCGGGTCACGTCGATTGGACGTTCGGCCTGCCGGCCAGGTTCAGCGACCGCCGATCGGACGGAGTCGATAGCGATACGCGTACGGTGTGTCGGCGGGCAGCCGATACGGCGTCGAGCGGATAGGCGTTCCGGCTCCAGCTGTCGTAGCCGCCGACACCCATCTGCGCCAGGTCCAGGTTCAGGAAGATCTCCGGGTGCACCGGCAGCTGGAACGAGTACGCGGCCGCTTCGAGTTCGTCCTCGCGGTAGTGCGAGGCGCCGACGCTCAGCAGCGGGTCGCCGTGAGCCTCGAGTCCGATTCCGTCCGCGTTGGTGAGCCGGACCCAGCGCACGTCGGTCTTGTTCCCGTTTTCCTGCGGCCGGGAGTAGTCGACGAACTGCTCCGCCACCGTGGACGAATAGACGCCAACCGGTTCGAACTGGCGATCGCTGTAGGTTTCGGCTGGTCCGCGGCCGAACCACTCGATCCGGTCCAGGCCTGGCGCCACCACGAGTGCGGTGCCGAAGCGCGGCAACATGGCAAGCGGGCGCGAACCCGGCGAATAGGATGGCGCGACGTCCACGTCGCCGCTGCCGTGGATCGTGTAGGTGATCGCGTAGCTCGCGCCGGCCTGGGTCAGGTCCCCTTTGACCTCCACCTGCGCGGTGGATGCGTCGATCCGGCGGGCATCGACCGCCGTCAGCGTCCACGTGCTCGCCGCGGTCTTCCAGATCATGATGTCGTCGGCGGGCGTGGTGCGCGCGCTGGACGCCACGGCCTTCCACCCGCCCCAGTCGTTGTCGGTCACCGCTCGCCAGAAATCGGGCAGCGGACCGCGGTCCAGCAGCCGCACGCCGCGGTACGTGTAGCTGTCGATCGTGCCGTGGAGGCGATCGAAGATCAGCGCGAACTCCGGGCCGGCAAATCGAATCAGGTTGCCCGCGGGCGCCATCTGGAGCGGCGCCGTGGCATCCACGACGGGCCGGGCCGGCGCCTTGATCGGCAGTGGCCACTGTTCCCAGCCGAGTTCGTGCCCCTGCTTCGCCCACGCCGTGTCGGCAGTCGTGACGAACTGGACGTTCAGGAAATACTCGACGCCCGGTTCAGGGGTGATCGGCGGCCACGCGATCGCGAATTCGCGTTCCGCCCGCGGCGCGAGGTCCAGGTCCGGCAGCGTGCCGGACGCCACGGTCCGGCCGTCGGCGGTCACGCTCCACAGCCCGCGCGCGATGTCGTGGGCGTTGATGAAGTCGAACCAGTTCTTCACCGAGATCCGGCCCGATGCGAGGTCCACCGGTGACGCGTGGAGATAGCGATACACGTACTTGATGGCGCGCAGACCGGG
The DNA here is from genome assembly GCA_963817635.1 of uncultured Acidobacteriota bacterium. Classification (GTDB taxonomy): domain Bacteria; phylum Acidobacteriota; class Vicinamibacteria; order Vicinamibacterales; family 2-12-FULL-66-21; genus CAWFPR01. The sequence continues at coordinate 67,665 of CAWFPR010000025.1, forward strand.
ATGCGGGACCCGATCCGCGTTCACCAGGCCGTTCATGCAGAAGTTGCCGTCGTTCTTCTGGCCGACGCGGTCTTCCCACCAGCCGCCGTACGCCAGGAAGGTCGGCTGGCGTGCGGTCGAGCGGAACGGAGCCGGCACCGGCTGCCGGATGCCCTGGTCCACCCAGTCCCAGACGAACGCCCCCTGAGCGTTGTTGTCGGCGTAGAACAGGTCCCAGTACTCCTTCAGCCCGCCGTTGCTGTTGCCCATCGCGTGCGTGTACTCGCACAGGATGAGCGGCAGCTCCGGCCGTGCCTTCATGCGCTCGGCGACGCGCGCCGGTGTCGCATACATGAACGAGTTCACGTCCGCGCTCGATCCGCCGTGGCTCGTGGTGCCCTCGTAGTGGACGGGGCGCGATGGGTCGCGCTTCTTCGCCCAGGCGTATCCGGCCGCGATGTTCGTGCCGTCGCCGCACTCGTTGCCGAGCGACCAGATGACGACGGACGGATGGTTCTTGTCGCGCTCGATCATCGCCTCGACGCGCGCGACGTAGGCGGGCGTCCACGCCGGGTCGTTCGTCAACCGGTTGCGTTCGTTCGTGCCGAACCCGTGGCACTCGATGTTCGCCTCGTCTATCACGTACAGGCCGTAGCGGTCCGCCAGCTCGTACCAGTCCTCGGCGTTCGGATAGTGCGACGTGCGCACCGCATTGACGTTGTGCTGCTTCATCAGCTCGATGTCGCGAATCATCAGCGCGCGATCGACGTAGTGGCCCGTGTCGGGACTGTGCTCGTGCCGGTTCACCCCCTTGAACAGCACAGCGCGGCCGTTGACGAGGAGGCGGCCGCCGCGGATCTCGATCTCGCGGAACCCGACGTCTGCCGGGACGACCTCGATCACCTGGCCCGCGCGGTCGGTGAGCGTGAGCAGCAGCCGGTAGAGGTACGGTGTTTCCGCGTTCCACTGACGCGGCGCCGTCACGGGAATCGAGAACACGGCCCGGGCATCGGCGCGCGCCGGACTGGAGACGCGGCGCGCCGCCTTCGCCACGCTCCGGCCGTCGGCATCGAGCAGGTCCAGCGCGACGATCGCGTTCGAGGCCTCCGAGGCGTTGCGAAGCGTCGCGGTGACCGTCAGGGTCGCGTCGCGATAGGCCGCGTCCAGGTCCGTGTGCACCTCGACGTCCGCGATCCGCAGCGGCGCCGCGCTCCAGAGCGTGACGTCGCGGAAGATCCCGCTCAGGCGGAACATGTCCTGGTCTTCGAGGAAGGAGCCATCGCTCCAGCGGTAGACTTCGACGGCCACGACGTTGGTGCCCGGCTTTACCTGCTTGCGTCACGTCGAACTCCGCCGGCGTGCGGCTGTCCTCGCTGTAGCCCACGCGCTCGCCGTTCACCCACAGGTAGAAGGCTGAATCGACTCCGGCGAAGCGAAGGAACACCTGCCGGCCTGCCCATCCGGCCGGGACCTCGAATGTGCGCCGGTAGGACCCGACCGGATTGTCGTCGTGCGGCGGGTGCGGATCGCGCCGATCGAAGACGAAGGCGTAGCCCGAGTTGACGTAGATCGGCATCCCGAACCCGCGCATCTCCCAGTTCGACGGCACCGCGATCGTCGGCCACGTCGAGTCGTCGAAGGCTGGGTCGAAGAACGCGACCGGCCGCGCCGCGGGGCTCGCGGCGTAGTGGAACTTCCAGTCACCGTCGAGCGACTGCACCCACGGCGAGGTGGCGGGATCACCGCGGCGCGCCAGCAAGGCGTCGGGATACGCCACGCTCGTGGCGTGCGGGCGCTCGGTGCCGACGTCGATCACCGCCGGATTGTCCCATTCGAGCCGCGCGGGGGCTGAAGCCTGGCCCGGCGTCAGGGCGGCCAACAGCAGCAGGAGTGCGGTGGCGAGAATCGGCATGGCTGAGAGGATA
>CAWFPR010000026.1:0-207777 GCA_963817635.1 uncultured Acidobacteriota bacterium
CGGTTCGAGTCCGCGCTGACGCACGTGCCGCAGGCGACCGCGCCGTTCCTCATCATGCATGGCACGTCGGACCCGACGGTCGATTTCAACAACGGCCTCGGCTTTTACAACGCGCTGCGCTACAACGGCAAGAAGGCGGTGCTGCTCGCCTACCCCGGCGAAGGCCACGGGCTGCGCGGCATGGCGAACCGGCGCGACCTGACGGTCCGCTACTTCGAGTTCTTCGACCACTACCTGAAGGGGGCGCCGGAGCCGAAGTGGATGACCGAGGGCGTGCCGTTCCTGAAGAAGGACACGGACGGCAAGTAACCACGACTCGCCAGTGATTAGCAGGCCGCCGGCGGGCGCCACTGCACGTTCTGGCGGTGCGTATTCCGATAGAAGTCGGTGAGCGGGCCGGGGGGGTCGATGGCCTTCCCGCCCGCAATCGACTCGAGTACGCGATGTTCTGCGCCAGCAGCTCGCGACCGCCGGTCGGTCCGTGCGCCGGAACCACCAGCCGCACGTGCGGGTCGTCCGCCCATCGCCTCAATCCCGCGATCCACTCCGGCAGCGGACTGTCAGCCGGAATCACCGGGCACGGCGTCTCGACGGTATCACCCGCCAGCAGCACGCCCCGCTCGGGAATGAACCCGACGATGCAGTCGGGCGTGTGGCCGGGGAGGTGATGGAGCTGGAGCGTCAGCGTTCCCAGCTCGACTGATCGCTCGGAGTCGAACGACTCGTTGGGCGCGACGAGGACCACGGTGTCCCAGCGGCCGGGTTCGGCCGCCTGTTTTTCCGCAAGCACCGTCGGCACGTCCGTGCGAAAGCGCTCGCCCGCCCGCTCGTGCGCGATGATGCGCGCGTCCTGGTACGGCAGGCCCGCGGTTCCCCAGATGTGATCCCAGTCGGCGTGGCTGTAGACGACGAGCAGCTCGCGGTCTGGAATGAACGGCAGGAACGCGGTCATGTCGCGGGGCCGCGAGAGCGTATCCCACACGAGCGCGTGCGTGCCGGTGACGAGCAGCGCGCCGCGCACGTCGTACTCGTCGAGCACGACGCGGGTCAGCCAGATGCCGTCCTTGACGGGCTCGGTGATTCCCATGGGTCAGACTCAGGACATCCCGATTCTATCAACCCGCGCGGCTCCTGTTTCGCCGGCATGAACGCGAAGGCGATCGCCCGTGGCGATCGTCTCGATGGCGGCAACGACGATGGGGCATCGCACGCCGTAGAGCGCCTCGGCCACGAGAGCGCCCACGGTCAGGATAGGATCCGGGATCGACAGCACAATCGCCGCCGGGCCGGTGCCGCGGCGGACGACCTCGGCGAGAACGGCGGAGGACGACGAGGAACCGCGCCCGCCCGGCATGACGAGGATCGTCCCCGTAATGCACCGCCCCAGGTCCGGATGCGACCGATCGATGATGCAACCGGTGGCGGCGTCGATGCCGCCCCAGAAGCTGAGCGGCCCGGACAGCACGAGGGCGGTGCCTTCGGCGTCTCCGGCGGCGTAGGCCTGGGCGATCATTGGGTCACCCTCACGACCCGGCCCGCCGCCGCGGACGCCAGACAGTCCTCGAGTTCCCCGAAGGCGACCTGCACGCCGAGGTTGCCCGGCGCGTAGTGCGCCCATTTGCCCGAGTTGGTCATGACAGTGCCGTCCATCCGCTCGAGGATGGGCGTCAGATACGTACACGTGTCCGCCACGGTGATCAGGTTGAAGGCGGACGTCCCGTCGAGGAGTCCCTCGTCTTGAAGGTCCTTCAGGATCGCGCGGCCGGTGTTGACGTAAATCGGGATGCCGCGCGCGGGCGCGACGTCGCGCAGGAGCGGCAGCATCCGGTCCCACTCGTCGCGCGAGAAGTGCGGCGTACCGAGGCACACGGCCGTGATGGGCGAGCCGTCAGGCACCGTCGAGAGGTGTTGCAGCGCATGGGCGATGTCGTCAGGGCCGAGCACGAACGTCTGCTCGGGCGCGCGGCCGCCGAACGCCGCCTCACGCGTGGGCGCCTCGGGGGTGATGCCGACGGCGTGAAACAACGCGACCGCGCCGGATGAGGCCGACGCGGCGCCGAGGGCCTTCAACTGGTCTTCGGAGCGCGGCGGCGGAAGGCCGTCGATCACGGGCACGCGATCGCCGCTCATGGTGCCGATCAGCAGCCCCACGGCGACGAAAAGCGCGTCAGTCGGTCGAACCGGTTCCGGGAAACCTTCCAGCCGGAACAGCACCCGTCCCAGACGCGGCTCGTCGAGATGCAGCCCCCAGGCTGGCGCGCGGCCGGCGATCGCGCAGCAGAGGTCGATGAAATCGCCGTAGCGATTGGTCCGGGCGCCAATCACGGAATTGGCGAACACGATCGCATTGGACTCGCCCCACGCGATCTGCTCGCCGAACGACGGACGGAACTCCGTCTGATACGGCGCGCACGTGAAGGACGGCTGGCAGCCCAGTTCCTCGTGCGCCTTCATCAGGCGCCGGGCGGGCGCCTGCTCGGAGGGCGTGAGCCGCACCAGGTCCGGGTGAATCAGGTCGATCGCGCCGACGTTCAGCGACGTCGGCACCCGCACGCGCCCGCCGCCGGCCACGAGGCGCTCGACGAAGTCCAGGCTGGCCTGCCCGTGATAGAGGCAGCCGTCGATGTGGGCGCGGCTGATGTCGATGAGCGACGGCGCACCCACGGCGCGCGCGAACGAGACGAGGAGCCGCATCGCGAAGGCGGCGGCCGCGCCGGCTTCGCCGTTCAGCATCGCGGTGTCACGCGCGTCGAGATGGAGAGTCGTCAATGTCAACCACAGATCACACAGATCACACAGATCCGAACAGCCTGGAACAACCGATCCGGCACTTACCGCTGCGGAGGGAACGACGGCGGAGCGTCGGCCGCTGCGCCACCCCACGCTGGAACGGGCGTCGCGCTCAGCGTGAAGCGAAGCGTGCCACCCGCACGTGCAAAGGTATCGGGCAGCCACGTGCGCGAAGAAGCACGCCCGTCCACCTGTAGTCCCGCGACATACGCCATCGTGCCAATCGCGCCCGGCGCCTCGATCGTGATCGTCTTTCCGGTGGCGCGATGCACGACGATCCGCGGGAAGAGCGGCGCCGCGACGAAGAGCTCGGCGCGCCCGGGAATACCGGGGTAGAGGCCCATGGACGCCCAGACGTACCAGGACGACATCGCGCCGAGGTCGTCGTTGCCGGGAATGCCGTCGGGCGCGTCTTTCCAGAGCGTGTTCAGCACGTGCCGGACGATCTCCTGCGTCTTGTGCGGTTGCCCGGTGTAGAGATAGGTCCACGGGGATCCGATCGACGGCTCGTTCGCGAGATCGGCGTGCAGCCCTCCGGACCGCGTGATGGCCCACGCGCCGTCCGGCGCCTTGAAGAAGGCGTCGAGCCGCTCGTTGGCGCGCGCGTCGCCACCCATCAGGTCAATGAGGCCACGCAGGTTGAATGGGATCATCCAGGTGTACTGGACGGCGCTGCCTTCCGCGAACCCGTTGCTCGATGCCGGGTCCAGCGGTGGCCACGTGCCGTCTTCGTTGCGATTCTGGATGTAGCCGCCGGGCTGCGGCTTTTCGGGCGTTGCGGGCGCGGGAGCGCCACGGCCGCCGCGGCCGCGGCCCTCGGTGATCGCGGGCGCGGTATTGAACACGTTGCGCCAGTAGTCGGCCCGCGCGAGGAAGTCGCGCTCGGTCGCCGTGTCGCCGGCCATGCGGGCGAGCTGTGCGAGGGCGAAATCGGCCGTCACGTCCTCGAGCGTCTCGCCGGCGCCGCCCCAGGCGTGCGACACGGTCGGGACGTAGTGGATGCTGAGCCACGTGTCGAGCGACGGGCGCTGGCCGCGGCACATGACGCGGCACCCCTCGTCGCTGAGATCGAGCGCGGTCGGCACGGTCGCGGCGCGCTTGAGCGACGCGAGCGCACCTTTCATGTCGAAGCGCGTCCCGCCGAACGCCGCGATCGCCGCCACGGTGGGGGGCGACGGATCCCCTTCCATCACGGCCGTGGCGCCGCTGTTGTGCGTCCACCGGTCCCACACACCATCGTTCTGCGACGCCTGGTTCAGGAGCGACTGGGCCATGTCGGCGGCCACGTCCGGCTCGAGAAGGGCCACGAGCTGCACCTGCGATCGATACACGTCCCAGCCGGAGAAGTTGGCGTACTGCGCGAGCTGCGGCGCCTGCACGCGGTGGGTGGCGCCGTCGAATCCGTGGTACTCGCCGTTCGCGTCACTGAACACGTTCATGTGCAGCAGCGAGTGATACAGCGCCGTGTAGAACACGCGGCGCTGTGTCTCGGTGCCCCCGGTGATGGCGACGCGGCCGAGCGCCGCGTTCCACGCGTCGTGCGCCGCGCGGGCGACGGTGTCGACCGTCGAGCCGGCCTGTTGCTCGGCGGCGAGGTTCGCGCGGGCGTTGGCCTGGCTGACGTAGGAGATCGCGACGCGCACGTTGACGGTACTCCCGGGCGCGAAGCCGACATAGCCGCCCGATCCTTTCCCCACCGGCGGGTAGCCTTCGGCGCCGTACGTCGTGCCTCCCCTCGCGCTTGTCGTCTCCGGGCGGAGCGCCTCGTCCTGCCACGTACCCGTCGTCGTGAAGGGGCGATCGAAGACGGCCACGAAGTGGAGCGTGTAGTAGCTGTGCCGCCCGGCCGGGCTGAGGTAGCCGCAGAAGTTGCCGCTCGTCACCGATCCCGAGATGGTGCGAGTGGCAGGGTCGATGGCGATCTCCGCGTCGCTGGATCCAATCTGCGTATCCGAGGTGCGAATCAGCATCGCCGCCGGCTGGCCGGACGGATACGTAAAGCGTCCCGCGCCCGTGCGCATCGTCGCCGCGAGCTGCACGTGGACGCCTGAGGCCAGCGTGACGTCATAGGCGCCAGCCGCGGCGTGCTCGTCCGCGTGCGTGAAATCGCTCGCGTAGATGGCGTTCTTCGCGTCGGTAGACGGCGAGGACGCGAGTTCCCCGACGTAGGGCATGAACGGAATGTCGCCCGACGCGCCGCGGCAACCGGTGCCGGACAGGTGCGCGAGGCTGAACCCGCGGATTCGCGTCGCGTCGAAGTGATAGCCGCCAGGCGCCGCGGCGCGCGTCATGTCGCCGCGGGTGTTCTCGGGGCTCCACGAGAACATGCCGAACGGCAGGACGGCGCCGGGGAACGTGTTGCCGCCGTTGGACGTGCCGATGAGCGGATTGACGTATGAGGCCGGGTCGTTTGTCGCGGCCGGCTGAGCCGCGGCGGGAGGGGCGACGAACGCCGCTGCGGCCACCGCCAGCGCGTATGCGCGATATGGGAGGGGCATGCGGCAACGATACACCACCCCATCGGGCCGGACGGTCCCCCCAGCCCCCGCCTCCGCCCCGGCTTCAACCCAGCTTCAACCCAGCTCCGACCCAGCTTCAACCCGGCTTCAACCCAGCTTCGACCCAGCTCCGACCCAGCTTCAACCCAGCTCCGACCCGGCTTCGACCCGGCTCCGACCCAGCTCCGACCCAGCTTCGACCCAGCTTCAACCGGGCTTCAACCGGGCTTCAACCGGGTACCGCGTCTCGGCGCAAGCCCGGACGTTCGTTGGCTCAGTCACCGATCGGGCGCCGGTACGGCTCCACCCAGCGCGCGATGTCGTCCCAGATTTCCGGTCCGAGTCCGTGGCCGAGTCCCTCGTAGGTGTGCCACTGGAACGGGTGCCCCTGTTCGTGAAGCCGACGCAGGTTGTCCAGCGTTGTCGTGACCGGGATGCTGCGATCGTCGAGGCCCAGCAGCCATAACGTCGGCGTGTGCACCTGTTCGAGCACAGGAACGTTGTCGAAGCCCGGTTCACCGTGGAAGCCGGCCAGGAGCGGATACACCTCGGCAAGCGGGCGCGTCGTGTTCTCCGCGAAGTCGCTGTAATAGTTTTCCAGGCCCACGCTGCACACGGGGCCCGAGAGCAGGACGACGAAGGCGGCGTCCCCGAGCTGACGGGCGGCGTACGGCAGGATCCAGCCAGCCTGACTGGCGCCGACCAGTCCCACGCGTGTCGGATCGATCTCGGGACGCGTCCGCAGGAACTTCGCCGCGGCGACGACATCGCTCGCCAGGTCGGCAATCATCCTGAAGCTGTTCTTCGGACCGACGCCGCTGTACGTGCCCGTCGATTCACCGGTGCCGCGTTTGTCGAAGCGGAGTACCGCGAAGCCCATGGCCGTCCAGCGTCCGGACAGAAACCGGAGGTCGTCTCTGGTGATCCGGCCGGAGCCATGGCCGAGGACGACGGCGGGAAACGGGCCGCTGCCGGACGGAAGGTCCAGGGCATAGGCGAGCCGGACGTCGCCGTTCTGAATCGTCGGCGGCCCGGCGAGGACAGCCGTTGCGCCGCGACCGCAGGAGGCTAGCGCGACGGCCAGCGTCAGGAGCGGGATTGTCTTCACCCCTGCCACCTTGCGCCGAAACGGTCCGGGCCGCCGCACTTTGTTGACGGGCAGTCCAGCCCTGGGGCCGGCAGTGCTGAAAACCGGGGTCAGACCCCGGCGCGTCAGGGCGCGGAATAGCCCTGATTGTGCACGCTCCGGACGGCCCGACCGGACGGGTCATTCAGGTTCGTGAACGACGCATCCCAGGCCAGGGCCTCCGGCGTGCTGCAGGCGACGGACGGCACGGACGGCACACAGGCCGCCGCCGAATCGGACGGGAAATGCTCGCTGAAAATGGAGCGGTAGTGGTATTCCTCCTTGGACATCGGCGGATGGATCGGGAAACGGAAACGGGCGCGCGCGAGCTGGTCGCCGGTGACCTTCGCTTCCGCCACCTGTTTCAGCGTGTCGATCCAGGCATAGCCGACGCCGTCCGAGAATTGCTCCTTCTGCCGCCAGGCGACGGCTGCCGGGAGGTAGTCTTCAAACGCCTTCCGCAGGATCCACTTTTCCATCCGGTCGGCGCCCGCCATCTTGTCCTTCGGATTCAGCCGCATAGCGACGTCCATGAATGCCTTGTCCAGGAACGGAACCCGTCCTTCCACTCCCCACGCCGCGAGCGACTTGTTCGCACGGAGGCAGTCGTACAGATGAAGCTTGCCGAGCTTGCGCACGGTCTCATCGTGGAACGCCCGGGGGTTCGGGGCCTTGTGGAAATACAGGTAGCCGCCGAAAATCTCGTCGGCCCCTTCACCGGACAGGACCATCTTGATCCCCATCGATTTGATGACACGTCCAAGCAGATACATCGGTGTGGACGCCCGAATCGTCGTGACGTCGTAGGTCTCGAGGTGATAGATCACGTCCCGGATGGCATCGAGGCCTTCCTGGATGGTGAAGTGAATCTCGTGGTGCACGGCACCGATGTGATCGGCCACGAGCGACGCCGCGGCGAGATCCGGAGAACCAGTCAGGCCGACGGCGAACGAATGCAGTTGCGGATACCACGCCGCCTGCTGATCGCCGGACTCCACGCGACGGCTGGCGAACTTCTTCGTGACGGCTGAGACAATCGACGAATCCAGTCCGCCCGACAGCAGCACACCGTAGGGCACGTCCGTCATCAATTGGCGATGGACGGCGTCTTCCAGTGCCTTTCTCAACGCGCCGATGTCAGTCGGGTTGTTCCGGACCGCTTCATAGTCCGTCCAGTCGCGCGTGTACCACGGCACCGGTTCATGGCCGTTCCTGCTGTAGAGATAGTGGCCCGGGGGGAATACCGCGATCTGGTTGCAGATGCCTTCGAGGGCCTTCAGTTCGGACGCCACGAAGAAGTTTCCGTGCGGATCCCATCCCATGTACAGCGGCATGACTCCCATGTGGTCACGCGCGATCAGGTAGCAGTCGTTCTCGCGGTCGTACAGCGCAAACGCGAAAATCCCGTTCAGGTCCTCCAGAAAATCGACGCCCTTGCTGCGGTACAAGGCCAGGATGACTTCGCAATCGGACTGCGTGAGAAACTCGTAGTCGCTCAGCGATTGCCTCAGTGCCTGGTGGTTGTAGATCTCGCCGTTGACGGACAACACCAGGCTCCGGTCCTTGCTGTACAACGGCTGTCCGCCCGATTGCGGGTCCACGATGGCGAGGCGCTCGTGCGCAAGGATGGCTTTCGCGTCGCTGTAAATCCCGGACCAGTCCGGCCCGCGGTGACGAATCTTCTTCGACATCTCCAGGACAACAGGCCGCAGGGTCTGTTCGTCGACTTTCAGATCGAAGACGCCGATGATTCCGCACATGATGGCTTCTCTGGCGGCGGCGAACCCTGGCTCGCATCGCCGCGTTCCGAGTGACTGAGCGCTGGCGTGCCGGGTGTCATCTTACCGAATATCCACAACCGGCCGTGAACGCTCACAGCCTCCGCGGGTGTCCGGGCGGTAGAATGAGCGCGGACCGCTCATGCCGTCATTCACCACCGCGTGCCCGCGCAACTGCTACAGCACCTGCACCATGACCGTGCAGGTCGAGAATGGCCGGCTCACCGGGATCGACGCTCACCCCGGCAACCTTGCGACCGCCACGGGCCCCTGCCTCAAGGGGCTGAGCTACGTCGAGCGCATCTACTCGCCCGACCGCATCCTGCACCCCCTGCGGCGTCGCCCGCGCAGCGGCACCTTCGAACGCGTCACGTGGGACAGCGCCCTCGACGAAATCACCGAGCGCCTGACCCGCTATCGCGCCGAACCGCAGAGCATCCTGTTCTACAGCGCGAGCGGCACGAAGGGCCTGATGAATCGCGTCAGCACGCGGTTCTGGCGCCTCTACGGCGGATTACACGACGACCTACGGCGATCTGTGCTGGCCGGCCGGTCTCGAGGCGACGCGGCTGATGCTCGGCGACAACACGCACAACGCGCCGTGGGACCTCGCCAACGCGAAGCTGATCGTCTTCTGGGGCAAGAACGCCGCGGAGACCAACATCCACCAGATGGTGTTCGTCGATCGCGCGCTGGACGCCGGCGCTACCCTCGTGGTGATCGACCCCAGACGCACGCAATCGGCCGAGCGCGCTTCGCTCCTCATTCAGCCCCGCCCGGGCACCGACGGCGCGCTGGCGCTCGCGGTCGCCCACCTCCTGATCGCCTCCGGCAGGGTCGACAGCGAGTTCATTGCGCGCCACGTCCACGGCTTCGACGCGTTCGCCCGATCGGCGTCGGAATGGACGCCGGGCCGGGCGGCGGATGTCACCGAGATACCGGTCGACCATATCCGGCGGCTCGCGGACCTCTTCGCCATTTCACCCGCCACCATCTGCGCCGGCTTCGGCCTCCAGCGCTTCACGAATGGCGGCCAGACGATGCGCGCGATGATCGCGCTGCTGGCGATCACGGGGAACATCGGACGGCCCGGCGCCGGCTGGGTCTACGCGAACCTCCAGAGCCACATCTTCGACGACGTGCACGATCCGATCGCCTCGTATCCACCCGAGCGGCCCGACGGCATCGCGCGCGTGTCGATCTCGACGGCGAAGCTCGGGCCCGACATGCTGGCCCAGCACGATCCGCCGCTGGCGATGGCGTGGGTGGAGCGCGGCAATCCGATCCCGCAGAATCCGCAAACCGCACTCGTCCTCGAGGCGTTCCGTGCGCTCGATTTCCGCGTCGTCGTCGAACAGTTCCTGACCGACACGGCGCGCGAAGCCGACATCGTCCTGCCGGCCAAGACGATGTTCGAGCAGTCGGACGTCATCGGCGCCTACTGGCACGCCTACCTGCAGCTGAAGCAGAAGGTCGTCGAGCCGCCCGGCGAGGTCAAGACCGAATCCGAAATCTACCGCCTGCTCGCGAGGCGCCTCGGGATGGTGGAGGCAGACGACGGCGCCGTCTTCCCGGTCACGGACGACGAGGTCAACGCCTACCTCGACCGACTGCTCGAACCGTTCCCGTCGATCACCCGCGGCCAGCTCGAGGACGCGCCGGTGCTCGCGCCCGGCCACCAGGCCATCGCGTTCGCGGATCTCCGCTTTCCCACGCCGTCCGGAAAGATCGAGCTCGCATCCGATGAGGCGGCCGCCCGATGGAAGGTCAGTGCGGCGCCGGACTACACCGAGCCGGTCGAATCGCTGCGGCGCGACAATCCGGCCCTCGCGCCGTATCCGCTGCAACTGCTGACGCCGAACACCAAGAACCGCATTCACTCGCAGTTCGGCAATCTCCGGATGATCCGCCAGTTCGACCCGAAGCCGTTCGTGGCGATCGCGCCGGCCGACGCACACGCGCGCGGCATCCGCGACGGCTCGAACGTGCGGGTGTTCAACGCCCGCGGCGCGCTCGCGCTCGAGGCACGGATCGACCACGGCCTGAAGCCCGGCTGCGTGTGCATCACGAACGGCTGGTGGATTATCGGACGGCGCCGCCGTCAACCTGCTCTCCGCGGCCCGCGAGACCGACATGGGCTACGGCGCCGCCTTCCACGAGAATCGTGTGCAGGTGGCCCGCACGGCGGCTGCCGAAACGGAACGCCGGCGCTTCCGCCCCGGACCGCGTCGGCGGACCGTCCACCTCGAGCCGGAAGCCGTGACGGGCGCGTTCATCTTCGACGCGAACAAGTGCACCGGCTGCGGCGCGTGCCGCGTGGCCTGCACGATCGAGAACGGCCTCGCGCCGGACGTCAGCTGGCGGCGGATTGAGACCTTCAACCCGGACCGCCGCCCCAGTGCGCCGGTCTTCCACCTGTCGCTCGCGTGCAACCACTGCGCGACCGCCGCGTGCATGAACGCGTGCCCGGCGCTCGCCTATCGCCGTGACGCGCCGACCGGCGCGGTGCTCCTCGATTCGGATCTGTGCATCGGGTGCGGGTACTGTTCGTGGGCGTGCCCCTACGACGCGCCGGTCTTCGACGAGACGGCCGGAGTGATGACGAAGTGCACGTGGTGCGCGGACCGCATTCGCGCGGGGCTCAAGCCCGCATGCGCCTCGCATTGTCCGACCGGCGCGCTGGACTATGGCGATGTCGCGCGCGCGTCGAGAGTCGAATCGACCATCGGGCTTGCGCACACAACGCTCGAGCCGAGCCTCCACGTCGTCGCATGGGGCGCCGCGGCGCCGGTGATGATGGCTGACACCGCCCCCGTCGATGTGGAAGATCCTCTCCCTGGCGCGCCGGAGCCCCGGACCGCCTGGAGTCAGCCGGATATTTCACTTCGCCGCGAATGGCCGCTTGCGGTCTTCACGCTCGGGGCGGCGGCGCTCGTGGCGGTGGTCACCGCGGCGGCGCTCGGCGCCTACCGAGCGTCGCCCTGGGCGTTCCTCTTCGCGGCCGCCGCCGTGATGAGCGTCCCGGGCGTGCACCTCGGCCGCAAGGAGCGCGCATGGCGCGCCGTGCTCAACGTCCGTCGATCGTGGCTCAGTCGCGAGATCGTCGTGCTGTTGCTGTTCGTCGCCCTGGCGTCGGCGTGGCTCATCTTCGCGCCCGGCAATCTCACGGCCGGATACGGCGCGGCGTTCGTCGGTTTCGCCGGCCTGTTCTGTGCCGACAGCGTGTACGGCGTCCTGCCGGCGGACCGGGATATCGCCACAGTGCCGGCGTCACGACGACCGGCGCCGCGCTGGCGGCGGTACTCGCAGGCAGCCTTCCCCTGGCGGCCGCGGCGATTGTGCTGAAGGCCTGGATGTACTTCCGGGGAAAGGAACCGCGACGCGTGTCGCCGTGGCTCGGTGCGCTGCGGATTGCGCTGGGATTCGCGGCACCCCTGCTGCTCGTGGCGATTCCGGAGCTGCGGCTTGCCGCGGCGCCCGCGCTGCTCGCCGGCGAGGCGATCGGCCGGGCCGAGTACTACATGCAGCTTGCCCGGCGTACTCCGCGGCACGAACTCGACGGCGCGCTGGCGGGCTGGGCGTCAGGAGAGGTCCACGCCGGTCAGTTGTGACGCGGCCTGCAGGCACGCCCGCAGCGGGGCTGAGAAAGCCGACCCTGAGCTGCGCGATCTGCCCGGTGGCCGCGGCACGGCGCCGGGTTCAACGCCTGCAGCGCGCAGATAGAGACGGCGTTTCTTCGTGCCCCCGGGTCGCCCCTGCCGGTCGAGTGCGTCCTGAAGCTTCCGGGTGCCGACTTCAGCCTCAGCACACGGCCGCGATGACGGCGGTTCGTGGGTAACATTGGGGCGTGCGTACCGATCGACCAACCGGCCGATCCTGTCGGCGAGGGCTGGGATCCGACACCAGGCATCGTCTCGGTGTGGGCCGACTGGGACGGCCGCGCCACCGTGTGGCGGCGCATCGTGCCAACCGGCGCTCTGGTGCAGGAGGAGGCGCGGTTCCGGCCCTGGGTGCTGACCGACGACCTTCGCTCGGCCCTCGCGTTGCGCGCCTCGTCATCCACGCCCATGTCGTACCGGGAACTCGCCGGCGACGGCGAGCTTCGATATCTCGTTCATGCGGACGATGGCCGGGTGTTGCGGGCGCTGCGGGAGCGCGGAAAGGAACACGTGCTCCTGCTGCCGCCGGAGGAGCAGTACCTCGTCGCATCCGGGCGCACCTATTTCCGCGACCTGCTGTTCGACCAGCTTCAGCGCCTCCAGTTCGACCTGGAGACGACCGGTCTGGACGCCTCGCGCGATCGGATATTCCTCGTGGCGGTGCGGCATCCGTCCGGACGTACCGAAACGCTCGAGGCGCGCGGCGCCACCGACGAGGACGAAGCCGACCTCATTCGACGCCTGGCGGCCGTCGTCCAGGACGCAGACCCGGATGTGATCGAAAATCACAACCTGCATGGATTCGATCTCCCGTTCCTCGCGCACCGCGCGCGCGTCCTCGGCGTTCCCCTCGTGCTCGGCCGGCTTCGGCTGCCGCTGCGCCGCCGCGCGGCCCGCCGCGGCGTCACCAGCGATCGTTCCGACGGCCCGCACCGCGTCAGGTTCGTCGCGCCCGGGCGGGAACTCATCGACACGATGGATGCCGTGATGCGGTACGGCTTCTCCACCGGCGACCTCCCGTGGCGCGGGCTGAAGGCGGTGGCGCGGCACTTCGGCGTCGCCGGGCCCGATCGCGAGCTGATCCCCGGCGATCGAATCCACGAGGTGTACCGCCGGGATCCGGATCGCGTTCGGCGCTACGCGACGGCGGACGTCGAGGAGGTGGCGGCGCTGGCCCGGATCCTCGGGGGCGCCGCCTTCGCGCTGGCGCAGATGGCGCCGCGCCGGTACGAGCGGCTCGCCGACGCCGGGGCCGCGACCGGCGTGATCGATCCGCTGCTCGCGCGGGCCTATCTCCGCGAAGGCCAGGCCCTGCCGGCGCACCAGCCGGGCCGCGACACGCCGCACACGGGCGCCGCGCTGCACCTCTTCGCCACCGGCGTCGCCCGCCGGGTCGTCAAGGCGGACGTCGCCAGCCTCTATCCGTCCTTGATGCGGTCGTTCCGGATCGGGCCCCGTCGAGACACCCTGGGCGTGATGCTCGCCCTCGTCGATCGGCTGGTCGAGCGCCGGCTGGCCGCCAAGGCGAGCGCGAAGGCGGCGGCGCGCGGCTCGGCGGAGCGCCACGCCCACGAAGCCATGTCGGCGGCGATGAAGCTCGTGGTGAACTCCGCGTACGGATATCTGGCGGCCGGCGGCAGCCTGACGCGCTTCGCCGACGTGGATGCGGCCAACGAAGTCACCCGCCGGGGGCGGGAGGTGCTCGCGCTTCTGTGCCGTGAGCTCGCGGCGCGCGGCGTCACGCTGCTCGAGGCCGACACCGACGGCGTGTATTTCGCGGTGCCCGAAGGGTGGACCGAGATCCACGAGCGGCAGGTCGTGGCCGATGTGTCCGCGCTCCTGCCGCCGCTCGTGAATCTCGAGTTCGAGGGCCGCTACGAGGCGATGCTCTCGCACGAGCCGAAGAACTACGCGCTTGCCGGCTACGACGGGACGCTCGTCCTGAAGGGAGTCGCGTTCCGCTCCAGCCGGGCGGAGCCGTTCGGCGAGGCGTTCCTCCGCCGCGCGATTGCGCGGCTGCTCGCCGGCGACGTCAGCGGAGTCCGCGAGGCCTACGTGTCCACGATTGCAGCGCTGCGCCGCCGGGAGATCTCCACGTTCGACGTGTCGTCGCGGGTACGCCTGACGAAGACGCCCGAACGCTATCTCGCGGTTCGGAGCGAGCGGCGCGAACTGCCCTACGAAGCGCTCCTGGCGAACGGGCGCACGGCGTGGAGCGTGGGTGAACGGATACGCGTCTACCGCACCGCGAGCGGAACGGGTGGGTTGGCGGTCGATTCAGAGGACGACGCGCGCCCGGGAGAGGATGCCGACCCGCGTGACTACGACGTCGAACACTACGTCCGCGTGCTGCGCGAACATTTCGCGGATCGGCTCGCGCGCGCGCTCACACCCGAAGCGTTCCTCGCAGTCGTCGCCGATCCCGACCGGCCGTCGCTCTTCGCCTCGTCACTCGATGGCGCCGCCCCCGTGCTCACGAGGCTTCAGGCTTCTGGCCTGGGGACCCCGGCGCCGGAGTCCTGAAACCAGGCCCCAAGCCCGAAGCCTGAAGCCCCAAGCCGCTTATTGCGTTCCGCAGGTGGCGCCGAAGCGGCCGCCCGGGGCCGGCGTTGGCGAAGGCGCGGTGGACTTCGGCCACACGTTGTCGCTCGGATCGCGGTCCGGGAAGCGGCAGTCCGGATCGAACGTGACGGAGGTGATCGGGCGCCCACCGAAATCGAGCGTGGCGTCGAACGTGCGGCTGCCGTTGAACCACACGTCAACCGGCCAGGTCACGATCGCCGTGGTCGCATCGGCCATCTTCGCGTTCGACATCGGCTTGATTGCGGGCCCCGCCTCGGCGAACTTCACCTTCAGCACGACCGGCGACGGCATCTCCCCGTCCTGCCGCACCGTCACGACGGTCCGCGACCCGGCCGTCGCGACCTTCGCGATCGATCCGTTTACCGACTCGGTCGTCCACAGCCAGTAGTACCAGAACCAGCGCAGATCCTTGTGGAGCGCGTTGTCCATGAAGAAGATGTAGTCCCATGGCGACGGGTGCTTGAACGCCCACGTCTTCGTGTAGTCGCTCATCGCTTTCTGCACCGCCTCGTCACCGACGATGCCGCCGAGCATCGACAGCATGAGCGGCGTCTTCGAATACGTCTGGAAGCTGTACATCGGCCCGGCGAGATTCGCCTCCCACATCATCGGCGGTTCGTTCTCGTCGCCGCTCGTGCGGCCGTAGCTCTGGCCGAATCCGTCGAGATTCGGCGCGGTGCCACGCGCATCCGCGTTCGAAAGGACGTTCATGTACTGGTTGAACCCCTCGTCCATCCAGCCGTACCAGGTCTCGTTGGTGCCGACCATCATCGGCCACCACTGGTGTCCCGTTTCGTGGTCGGCGGCCCCCTGGTTCGAGTTGATCACCATCGGGTACTCCATGCCGGCGCTGGGGCCGTCCTGGAGCGTGAGCTGCGGGAAGGGATACGGCGCCCAGAGCTTCGAGTAGAACTCGAGCGCGTGGCGCGCAATGGGGCCGGCGTTTGCGTAGAGGTTCGCGCGCTCGGGTGCGAACAGCATGTTGATCGGGACCGGTCCCTTGCCGGGAATCGTCGCCCGCGTGGCCTTCCAGATGAACTTCTTCGCCGTCGCCCATGCGAAATCGTTGACCTTGTCGGCCACGAAGTGCCAGACGAGGCGATCGCCGGGCGCGGTCGCCTGCCCGGGCCCGACTTCGTCCTCCCCGACAATCGTGATCACGTCGTCCGAATCGAGCACGTGCGAGAGATGTTCACGCGCCTGGGCGGTCAGGACCTCCTGCGGGTTCTGGAGCACGCCGGTGCCGCTGACGATCCAGCCGGCCGGCACGTCCATCTTCACGTCGAAGCGGCCGAAGTTGTTGTAGAACTCGGCGGGCCCGAGGTAGATGCTCATATCCCAGCCGCGCAGATCGTCGTACTTCGCGATGCGCGGATACCACTGCGTCGGCTGGAACAGCGTGTCGTCGAAGCGCTGGGTCATGCGATGGCCGCGGCCGTCGGGGCCGCCGGGCAGCTTCGTGTGCCACGCGATCTCCAGCGAGGCGTCCGACTTCGGCGGGACGGGGCTGGCCAGGCTGATGCGACCGAGCGTCTGATCGAGGTTCGATGCCGCGAGCCGGCGCGGTGCACTGGCGCCGCGTCCCCGACCACGGCCGCCGCCAGGCGGGGGCGGGGCGTTCAGATCCACCGCCTCGCCATTGACCTTCAGGCTCGTGATGACCATGCCGTCGGTGTTTTCCGCCGGCACCGATGTTCCGCGCGGCACCAGGCCGCGGAAGATGTTGTGGTCGAGCCGGAGCATGATGTCGTTCAGCTCTTGCGGGCTGTTGTTGTGCAGCGTGATCGTCTCGGTCCCGGTCAGCGTGTCGGTCGCCGGGTCGAGCGAGACGTTGATCGTGTAGTCGGCCTCGAGCTGCCAGTAGTTCGGGCCGGGACGTCCCGTCAGGTTGCGGGTGCCCGCCTCGAACGCCCGCCGGATCGAGTTGGTCAGCGGCACGTCGCGCCGGATGCCGCGGGGCACCTCGGTCTGCGCGGCAGCCGCGGGTTGTGCCTGCGCGGTGAGCGGCGCCGGCTGAGTCGCCAGGTACAGGAGTGGGCTGGCCACACAGAGTGCAAGAGCGATACGTCGAGTCATAAACGGGAATGGTATACCGAAACCGGGCGCGTGGCGGGGGTTCGGGGCAGCGGCCTGCCCCGCACGACCGCCGAACTCCGAGGCGCGCGTCAGCGACACCCGCCGTCGCAGCTCGGCCGGGGGCTGACCTTCACGCGCGCTGCGAGTCGACGCGCGCAAGCTTCCGGCGTAGGGCGCCCGCCGAGACCAGCGTCACCAGCAGCCCGATCGGGAAGGGCTCGGTAAAGGTGATCGCCGCATTCAACAGCGGCTTGTCGTACCACACCTTGAACTGTGCCATCTGCTGCCTGACGGCCTCGACTTCCTGCGCGCTGGCCCCCGACGCCTTCTTGCCCTCGACCGCGTAGGCGGCGTACTTGTCTGCGAAACCGGGCGCCAGCTTGAAGTAGACGAGTTCCCACGTCGCCACGTAGAACAGGCACGAGATCAGGGTGATCAGGATGCCGACGCTCAGGCCCCTGGCGAAGGTGATCGCGCCGCCGCTCGCTTCGCGGTACGACCGGATCCCGAAGAACACGAACAGGAACGACAGGACGATCGCCGTGTAGCCGACGATCGCCCCGTGATCGAACCCGATGGTGTCCAGGAACGGCACGGTCGCCAGCATCATGGCGGCCGACACGGCACCGGACAGGCACCCGAAAACCAGGATGGTCTTCTTCATCGTTTCACTCCTCGCAATCCCCGCGCCCCCGTGCGCGAGGTCGCCAGAGGTTACCGGCCCGCCTGCTGCCTGGTCGTCACCCAGTCGGGTGATTTCACGGCATTCCTGGGCAAAATCATCCCCCCGGGTGACGGCGCCCGTCACGGAATGAGGCCGAGTTCCCTCCCGACCTGCACCGCCTGCGTCCGGCGGTTGACCGACAGCTTGTCGAAGATGCGGCTGGAGTGGGTCTTGATGGTGTTCTCGCTCACGAACAGGGCCGCCGCCATCTCGCGGGTGCTCATGCCGCGCGCGATGAGGCCGAGGATCTCGAGTTCCCTGGGCGTGATGCCCAGCTCCTCGATCTTCGCGGCGTTGACGGCGAACGGCCCGTCAGCGCGGACCGGCACTTCCTTGACGACAACGACTTCCTTCGTTCTGGTGAGCGTCAGGCCGAGCCAGATGCCGACCCCGGCGAACACCGCCGCGATGAGCCCCCCGTAGATCTCAATCGAGTGCTCGAGGACGAGGAACCGGTATTCGACCAGGCGGAGGGCCGCGATGAGCACGCCCCCCGCAAGGCCGTACAGAATGACCTCCCGTTTCATTGCCCGGGATGATACTCGCGCTCGGTGTGGCCCTTCAGCTGGTCGCGATAGAAATACACGTCGCGCAGGTTACCTTCCGCATAGCGGCTGGCCTGGTCGTCGAAATGGATCGCGCCGGCGTGGCCGCTCTCGCCGCCAGCCGAGACCGCCCGCGCGCGCACCCGCTCGCCGAATTCGACGACCGCCACGAAACTGTTGCCGCTCGTCCCGTACCACTTCTTCGTGTTCGGATAGGGACGCGCACCGAACGAGGCCAGCGAGCCCCACCGCGCCGACGTGAACGCCACGGGGATACTGGGGAGCTTGTCGTCGAACGGCTGAACGATGTCGCCGTTCACGCGCTGGAACCGGTTGATGTCCCCCCACGCGGTCCGCCACGTCCCGAAGTCCGCCGTCAGCCTGTCCGACGCCGCGGCAAGCGAGGCAAGGAGCTGCTCGGGCGTGGCCCGCGCCGGGACGTAGGAATCGGTGGACATGCCCGCCCGTCGCGCATCGGGGCCGACACGCCGCGCGATGTCTTCGCCGAAATACACGGCGAGCGACGTCGGAATCGATGAAGCGGACCACCGGGAATCCCAGTGGCGCAGTGCCTGAATCTGACCGGCGAGCTTCTCCTTCAGCGGATTCTGCGCTGGAGCGGCATCCCACGCCTTCACGAGCGGCGGAATCTGCTCGGCAAACGCCGGCAGGTAGCTGTCGTAGGCCGCCGCGAGCAGCGAGTCGAGCGTGAAGTCCTTCCGCCCCGGAAAGACCTTCAGCGCGTGCTTGCCGCGCTGGCTTTCCTCGAGGCCGCGGTCCACGTAGGCGGGATACTTCGTCCGGTCGAACGTATTCGCGCCAGCCGCCGACCACGGCCAGTTGTTGCTGTTGTAGAGCCAGCCGCTCGCCGGGTTGCGCAGGTTGGGCGTCTCGTCAACCGACATCAACGGCCCCCACTCGGTCGCCGGGTCGCTGCCGTCAACCGGCTTCGTCCAGTCGAACTTCGGGTTGCGCGTCGGGATGAAGTTCGAATGGAAATACGCGATGGTCCCATCCGCGTCGGCATAGATCGTGTTGTTCGACGAATTGGTGTGCAGGTCGAAAAACTTCCGGAACTCGGCGTAGTTCCTCGCCTTGGTGCGCCCGTAGGACTGCATCAGCGCGTGCATCGGATCGTTCATCAGCCGGACGCTGATCCACTTGCCGTCGGCCTCGCGCACGATCGGTCCGTGGTGCGTGCGGTAGATCGTGAACGCCTTCGTCTCCATCCCGCCGGCCGCCTTGTAGGGAACGACGATCGTGCTGGTCTGCACCGGACGCTCCTCGGCGCCGTACTTGTAGAACAACCCGCCGTCCTTCTTCACGATGGTCTCGGCGAACTCGTCGATGTTGTCCACGCCGCTCGACGTGTGCATCCAGCCCGCGCGATCGTTGAAGCCCTGGTAGATGAAGAACTGCCCCCAGGTCAGCGCGCCGTAGGCGTTCAGCCCTTCGTCGCTGACCATCTGCGCCTCGGCGCGGAAGAAGAAGGAGGTGTGCGGATTGATCAGCAGGAGGGAATGGCCGGCGGACGTGTTCGAGGGCGCGATGGCCACGCCATTCGATCCCCGCGGCTCGGCATCGACGCCGATCGGCTCCTCTCGCCACTGCCCGGCAGCGGAGACAGCGGACGGCCCATTCGCCTTCCCGTAGAACGCTTCCAGTTGGCGCAGGTTGATCGTCTCGATGTCGCCGCCGATACTGCCCTCGCTGAACGAGAGCGCCATCCAGGGCTCGAAGCGGGCAATCGCGCGCGGCTTCACGTCCGGGTGCTTGTAGAGGTAGTAGTTGAGCCCGTCCGCGTACGCGTCCATCAGCGACCTTGAGCCACGCCGGGCTCTTCGCGTACTGCGCCTTCAGGTCCGCCGGATCGATGAAGAGCTTCATCCGGAGGTCGCGGTAGATCTCCGCCTGCCCCTCGGCCTCGGCAAGCCGTCCAATCGAGTTGAGGTAGTTGGTTTCGACACGGTTGAAGTCGTCTTCGGCCTGCGCGTACATCACGCCGAACACCGCATCGGCATCCGTCTTTCCGTACACGTGCGCGATGCCCCAGTCATCGCGAACGATCGTGACGTTCTGCGCCTGTTGCTCCCAGCGCGCCACATCCGGGCTGGTATGGCTGCGAAGCAGCCGGGCCGGCCGCGAAAACGAAGGCAAGAAGAAGGCAAGGAGGAGGAGAAGCTTTTTCATGACGGATGATGATCGCACCAGCCGTCAGGGACTGCAACGGCCGCTTCCCCGCGGCGACGGCGATGCGGCGCTACCTGCTCGCCAGCAGGATTGCGATGGCGCAGGCAGCCAGCCCGAGCAGCACGAGTGCGGCGATGAGGGTCCGCCGACGACGCTGCTCGGCCATCCTGAGCTCGGCAATGTTCGCCCAGAGCGCCTTCTGGAGGTGGGCCGAGGCGGACCCATCGGCCAGGGACGCAACCGAACGCCCGCCCGCCTCACGAGCCTCCACGGGCGCGATGAACCGGTAGCCCCGCTTCGGGACCGTCACGATGTACAGGGGTCGATCGGCGGAATCGCGCAGTACGTCCCGAATCTGGCGGACGCAGAAGTTGACCGCTTGATCGAAGTCCACGAACGTCCCGGCCGGCCACAGCTCGGCGCGGATCTCGTCGCGGGTCACCAGCGTGCCGGCCCGACTGGCCAGCAGTATCAGCAGCTTGAAGGGTTGCGGCTGCAGCTTGACCGATCGCCTGTTCCGGCGCAGCTCGCCCGCCGTCACGTCGAGCTCGAATTCGCCGAAACAGAGAGGTACCGGATCCAGGTTCGGTGTTCATCGGGTCGATCGAAGGCAGGGCGTCACAGGAGAGCCTATCATGCCGCGCGCGGCGCGGCCCATCGACGGCCAGAATTGACTGACGGACCGTGAGTTACGTCCTCATGAAATGCTCTGCGGCCGCAAATGGCTCGCTCGTGGCGCCTGACCGGAACACCGGCTATCTTCCGCCCAGCCAAGGGAGGGATGGGGAGGACATGATGGACTGGCCAGGCGTCGATGAAACACGGGTCCCGCCCGCACATTCTGGTGCTGGCGGGCCGGCACTGTCCGACTTCGATCTCGCGACTGCCGTGCGCAGCGACGCGTGCGTGCTGTTCACAGGAAGAAAAGACACCGCCGAGTCGGCGGCGTACCTGATTCACAGCCTCAGCGGCTGGCGGCGCGGCCCCTTCACCGTTGTCGATTGCGGATGGCCCGAGTCGGTGGTGGAGTCGCTCCTGTTCGGCCCGGCCGCGGAAAGCGAGCCGCCGACCCCGGCGGAACCGTACCCGAGGATGGCGCAGGCCGGCACAATCCTCCTCCAGGACGTCGGCCGGCTCGGCTCCGCGATGCAGTCGAAGCTCGCCGACCTTCCGCTGCGCTCGAGAGGACCCGGGCGGCCGGGGCAATCGCGACGCCGGCTGATGGCTTCGACCTGCGAACCGCTTCTGCCCAGGGTGCTGGACGGCACCTTCGACGACCGGCTGTTCTATCGCCTGAACGTCATCCAGGTGCTGGTTCCCGAAAGAAGGGCCGACAACGTCTCCGCGGCTCCAGGGGTCGGTTCAGGGAAGCACGGCGCCCCTGGATCGGGACAGCACCACGAAGTGGCTTCTGACGAGAGCCTCTGCAACGGTCGGTAGATCGATGCTGAGAGGCCGTTGGCGTGGGCGGGCGCACTTCGTTCGCAGCGGAGATACGGCCAGGAAGACGAACACGGCCAGGCCGCGACCGCGAGGAGCCAGAGCCCCCTCGCGCTGAAGTGAGAAGCGGCCACCACATTCCGAACGACTGACCCGAGACGAGGCGGGCGTCGTGACCCGACCTCTGCGCGCCTGCGATGGAGGCCGGCCAGATCGGACGCGGCGTTTCAACGCCTGGACGATTGTTTCACGCGCGTTTCTCAACGTCTCGAGTGCCGGGCAGAGCAGAATCGCGATGCGACCGGTACCCACCTTGCTGTCACTCCGTAACCGGACAACGTTGTCGCACCGAGGGGCCCGTCGGCGAAACGACGTCTCTTTGGCTGACCAGCCGACGAAAAAGACCATGGCCTGTATGCCATCGGCCTGTTGGGGAGTTCCACTGACTGGAACCTCAACGTCATGGCGCCTTGCGGATGCTGCGGCTCGTTGTTCGAACTGTCAACAGGATAGATGGTCGATGGATGATCTGTCACCTCCGCGAAGAAGAGGCGATCAACCCTGAGCAGAAGTAGGAGCCTGGTATGAATAGAGTCGTGATGGGAATCGTCGTTTCTGCGCTCGGTTGCTGTATGGCCTCACCTGCATTGGGTGCGACCATGACTCTGTATTCTGTTGCCGACGCGGAAATAACCGGCAGATCGACAGGAAATTACGTCAACACGCACAACTGGGGAAGCCTCGAGTACCTCGTCGGCAATGTGAACAAGACCGGGGGGCCGACCTCGACTGAATTCCCGAACTTCGGCGACTCCCGCGGATTGTTCGAATTCGACCTGTCCGCCATTCCGGCCGGCGCCGTCATCGACAGTGCCATCGTCTCCCTGTACGTTGGCTTCAACGCGTTCTCACCCATCACGTCGCGGCTGACTTCCGTCTCGGTGTATCAGGTCACCTCCGATTGGACGGAGTCGGGCGTGACCTACGACACCCGTCCAAGCTGGAATACGACGGCTGCCGGGAACATGCCGATTCCGGCCCCGACTGGGACGATTGTGAAAGTCCCCTACAACGGGTACATCAGCAGTCAGATAACCAGTCTCGTACAGGGTTGGGTTGACGGCTCTATCGCGAACAACGGGCTCATTACGTCCGACACCTATACAACAGCCGGCTTGCTACGCATTTACGCGCACGAGGCCGGCGGCGACGGCACCGGGACCGACCCACGGCTCACGATTCAATACACTGTGCCCGACCCGCCTGTCGTGGCTCCGGAGCCGACGTCGCTGGCGATGCTGGGACTGGGACTCGTGGGACTGGCAGTGCGCAGACGGTGGAACAAGACCGCGTAGTTCAAGGAGATTTGGCGGTGCGGCGCGACGCGAATCGGCACACCTCGTTCGCGCGAGCGGCACCGGTCGACCAGGCAGTGGCTGGATTCCGTGGCGCCAGACGGTCGCGGCGTCCAGCCACAATACCGTTCCCGGGTTCGGGCTCGCCCGAACCCGGTCGTCGCTGGCAGCTCCTGTCGCCTCAGCGCGAATGGCGAATGGATGACTTACGGCAGAATGGATGACTTAAGACATCCGTGGCGCCGATTTCTACCGACGGAGGTGTAATCACTCCGCGCGCAGCGCCTGGATGACGTCGATCCGCGAGGCGCGTGCGGCCGGCATGAGCGACGCCAGTGATGGCGGCGGCGACGAGCACGGCGGCGGCGGCGACGGCCGGAAGTGCGCCGGGGATCCGCAGGCCAGGGATGTAGCCGCCGGCCACGCGTGTCAGCAGCAGACCACCTGCTACGCCGGTGACGATCCCGAGCGCGGCGATGACCGCGCCTTCGCCGAGCACCCGCGTCAGGAGGTGCCGCGGCGCCGAGCCGATCGCGAGGCGGATCCCGAACTCGCGCGTCCTCGCGCTGACCGAAAAAGCCAGCACGCCGGCAGACGCCGACGACCGCGATCGTGAGCGCGACGAGCGCGAAGCCGCCGAACACCAGCGCGTTCAGCCGTTCCGGCGCGAGCACTTCGGCGCGGATGTCGTCGAGCGTCGCGGCCTGTTCGACCGGCTGGTCGGCCGAGAGCTCCCGGATGATGCGGGTGATCGACGGCACGAGCGCATACGGATCGGTTCGCGCGTGGACGAACAGCCGGCCGCCTCCGATCTCCTGGTCGAACGGATGGTAGATCGTCAGCGCCGGCCCCGGCACGATGTTCTCGTCGTCCACGTCGGCGGCGACTCCGATAATCCGCCGCGCGCCCGTGCTGACGTCGATGAACTTCATGACCGGGTCGGTCCACATCAGCCGGCGGTTGACGACGTTGCGGGTGCCGAACATCCGCTGCGCGACGCTCTGGCTCACGATCACCACCGGCTCGCCTCCCGCGCGATCGGCATCGCTGAAGTCGCGGCCCTCGACGATCGGCACGCCCAGCGCGGCGAAGAAGCCGGGCGACACGGTGCGGAACCGCGCGCGCGGATCCTCTTCGCCGTTCGCCTTCGCGTAGCCTTCGACCGTGAACTGGAATCCCGGGCCGAAGCCGCCCGCCTCGCGCCACGGCACCAGTGTCCCGACCGCGACCCGCTCCACTCCGGGCAGCGCCGAAATGCGCCGCATCACCTCCTTGTAGAACCCGATGACCTGCGCCGACGCGCGTCCCTGCGACATCACGGGCACCTGGAGCGCCAGCACGTTGTGCGTGTTGAATCCGGTCGGCGTCGCCTGGAGCGCCATCAACGTCGTCAGCAGCATGCCGGCTCCGGCCAGCAGCACGAACGACGCGGCGATCTGGGTGATCGCAAAGAGACGCAGGCGCCGGTTCGTGCCCGGGGTGATCCGCACGCTGCCGCTGGACACCGCGAGTCCGGCCGCCGAGTCGGCCGACGGCAGGCGCGGGACGAACGCCAGCAGGACCGCGGCGACGAGCGCGAGCGTCACGCCGACCCAGAGCAGCGTGGCATCCACGGTGACGTCGAGCGCTCGTACCGAGAAGCGTGCGGCGTATCGCGCCAGTACCGCCACCATCGGCCGCGCCAGCAGGACGCCGAGCGCCGCTCCGGCGCCGCACAGCAACAGGCTCTCGGCAAGCAGCGTCCGCCGCAGCGCGCCGCGGGTCGCCCCGAGCGCGGCGCGGATGGCCAGCTCTCCTTCGCGGCGAACCGAACGCGCCAGAATGAGGTTGGCGACGTTCGAGCACGCGATGACGAACACCAGCGCGGACGCCGCGAGGAGCACGAGCAGGACCGTCCGCGCAGACGACGTGATCTGGTCGCGCAGAAGGACCGCGTCGATCCGGAAGTCGGCGTTGGCCGGGTACGCCTCGGCGTGTTCCTTCATCATCGCGCCGTGGATCGCGCGCAGCTCGGCGCGCGCCGCGTCGAGATCCGCGCCTGGCGCGAGACGGCCGAACACCTCCGTCATCCGGTGCACGCGGCCTGTGACCATCGTGGCCGACAGGTGATGGGGACTCGTCACGACGTTGGCGATGATCTCGGTCGCCTGCGGATAAGGGACCGACGGCTCCAGGACCCCGACGATGGTCGCCACGCGGTCGCCGAGCTTCACGACCTTGCCGATGACGCCGGGATCGCTCCCGAGCGTTGTCGTCCAGAAGCGATGCGTCAGCACGACCGCACCGGCCGCGTTCGGCCCGTCGTCTGTGGCATCGATCAGCCGGCCGAGGACCGGCCGCAGGCCCATCACGTCGAAGTAGGAGCCGCCGACGACGCCGGCGCTCACGATGCGCGGCTCGCCGAGGCCGATCATCGTGAAGCTGATCGTCGAGAAATCGCCGAGCTGGTTGAGCGTGGTCAGCCGCGCGCGGAGGTCGTCGATCTCCGGGACCGAGAAATTCGCGTTCTCGGCCCCGAGGCCAGGCGCGCTCTGGCGGATGTAGACCAGGCGGTTCTCGTCGCGATTGGCGAGCGGCCGCAGCAGCACGCCGCGGACCAGGCTGAAGATGGCGGCGTTCGCGCCGATGCCGAGGGCCAGCGTGACGACAATCGTCAGGGTGAGCCCCCGGGCCCCGAGGAGCGAGCGAAAGGCAAAGCGGAGATCTGTCAGAAAGCCCATATCCGTCCTGTTACGCGTCTGAAGCCCGATCCTTGTTCCTTGAGCCCTGAGCCCTGAGCCCTGAGCCCTGGAGCCCTGGAGCCCCTACTTCCGTTTCGCCATTTCAGCGCGCTGGCGCGCTTCCTGCTCGCGTAGCTCTGGCGTAAAGCCCTCGCCGAGTTCGTCAGCCGAGAAGATCTGCCGGATTTCGATTTCGCTGTCGCCCTTGTGCGGATTCGGACATCGCTTGACCCACTCGAGCGCCTCGTCCATCGACTTGACGTCCCAGATCCAGAAGCCGGCAATCAGCTCCTTGGTTTCGGTGAACGGGCCGTCGTAGACCGTCCTCGAACTGCCGGAGAATCGGACGCGTTTGCCCTGCGAAGCTGGGATGAAGCCCCTCGCCGGCCAGCATGACGCCGGCCTTCACCAGCTCTTCGTTGAACTTCCCCATTTCAGTCAGGATCCGCTCGTCGGGGAGCACGCCCGACTCGGATTCCTTGCTGGCCTTGACGATCACCATTACTTTCATTGCGCTGTCTCCTCCAGAATTGTGTGTCTCACTCACTGGTCGAACAGGGAGCGCCGAAATCGACAGGGTCGGCAACGATATCAGAAGTCGCGCCGGCGGCGGAACACGCCACCTCGACCGTTCCCTTGGCCCCGTGGACCGCGCAGACGCCCTGGAGAATTCGGGATTCACAACAGCCGACCGGACACACCGCCAAAACGTTTACACTTGATCGATGATTTGGATCTTCCGTCGCGACGACGAGGTCACGCGGCTCGAAACAACGTTCGACAACGAGGCCAGCGAATTCGTGTTGCGGGTAATCTGGGCGCACAGGCCCGAAGAGGTAGAGCGCTTTTCCACGGAGGCCGACTTCGACGCGCGGATTCAGGTACTCGAGCGGAAGCTGGCCAGGGACCAGTGGATTCAGTCTGGTCCGCCGATACTGATGTCGGAAGGGTGGCGCGGCCCGTCGAGGTAGGCCGCGCCGTCATCGCCGGACACCCTCGACTAGGCCGCGGCACGCGTGAGCCCTGCGGCTGGCCGCATCGCGACGCTCGGCGGCGCTCTGCGACCGGCGGTGGGCCACCCCAGCGCACGCCAGCCCCACGCAAGCTGGAAAGAGCGCCGGCGCCACCGCGCCGCCGATAAGGGTGACCGCGGTCGCGCCAATCATGACAGATCACCAGCCCGGCGGCGGCAAGCGGCGTCAGCCCGGTGCGAATCCGCAGCGCGCCCGGCAGGATCAGCCCGAGGGCGCCCGCGACCTCGACCACGCCGATGAACCGGAGGAACCCACCCGGCAGCGCGACCGGAAGGGTCATGGCCTCGATCGGCAGCACCAGCTTCATCACGCCCGCAAACAGAAACAGCGCCGCCAGCAGACCCTGCACCACCCACAGCATCACGTTCGTCCGTTTCGTCATATCCGCCCTCCGACGGATGGTCGAACGGCGCGGGCCAGGATCGACATGCCTCCAGCCCGACCCGGTTGACTGTGAAGCCGACAGCGGCTGCCGCCGGTGACGAGCCCCGCTGCCAACGTCGGCACCGGCCCACCCTCCGTGCCTCCGTCTCTTCGTTTCTCCCTGTGAAGCCGACAGCGGCTGTCATGTGGCAGCCCCGTTGCCCAGCTTGCTTGCGCCGGCGTCCTGAAGATGGTGTGATCGGTCGCCGTGTCGGCAAGCGATGGCATCCACGAGGCGGTCAGTGCCGTCTACGAATCGGAATCCCGGCGCGTCTTCGCGACGCTGATTCGCCTGCTCGGCGATTTCGATGCCGCCGAGGAGGCCATGCACGACGCCTTTCGCGCCGCGCTCGAGCAGTGGCCCCGCGACGGCGTGCCGGGCAACCCGCGCGCCTGGCTCGTGTCTACGGGCCGGTTCAAGGCCATCGACGCGATGCGCCGGCGGGCGCGATTCGACGCGCTCGATGAGGAAGGCAGCCAGGCCGACCTGGCCGTCGAGGATCCGCACGCGTGGGCCGACAGGGAGAGCGTCGAGGACGACCGGCTCCGGCTGATCTTCACCTGCTGCCATCCCGCGCTGGCTCCTGACGCACAGATTGCGCTCACGCTGCGCGAAGTGTGCGGCCTCGCCACCGAGGAAATCGCACGGGCCTTCCTCACGCCTGCCCCGACGCTGGCGCAGCGCATCGTCCGCGCGAAGGCGAAGATCCGCGACGCGCGCATTCCCTATCAGGTGCCAGCCGCGGCAGACCTGCCGGAACGGCTCGACGCCGTCCTGCGGGTCATCTACCTCGTGTTCAACGAAGGCTACGCGGCCTCGTCCGGCGCCAGCCTGACCCGACACGATCTGTCCGCCGAAGCCATCCGGCTGGGACGGCTGCTCGTCGATCTGCTGCCAGAGGCCGAAGCGCTGGGCCTCCTGGCGCTGATGCTGCTCCAGGACTCGCGGCGCGCGGCCCGGGCCTCGCCGGCCGGCGACGTGATCCTGCTCGACGAGCAGGATCGCGGCCTGTGGGACCGGGAACAGATCGCGGAAGGTTCCGGTCTCGTCCGCCGCGCGCTGGCGGGGCGGCCTGCCGGACCGTACGCGATCCAGGCAGCCATCGCCGCCGTGCACGCCGAGGCGGCCTCGGCCGCCGACACCGACTGGGGGGAGATCGTCGGCCTGTACGACGTCCTGCTGCGGCTCGATCCGACGCCGGTGATCGAGCTGAACCGCGCGGTCGCAATCGCGATGCGTGACGGACCGGAAGACGGGATTGGCGCTGATCGACGCGATCCTCGCACGCGGCGACCTGCTCGAGTACAGGCTTGCTCACGCGGCGCGCGCCGACTTCTGCCGCCGGCTCGGCCGGACGGGCGACGCCCGCGCGGCGTACGAACGGGCCCTCATGCTGACTCGACAGGAGCCGGAACGGCGATTCCTCGAACGCCGGCTGGCCGGACTCGAGTGAGAACTCGGCGTTCGGCGTTCGGCGCTCGGCGTTGGTGTGCGGGCGGTGTCGATTCCCGGTGCGGCGGATCGACTAGCGCACGACGGGCCCGGCCTCAGCCGTGCGCCGCAGACGAATCGGCAATACGCTGGCGCCGAGCTGACGCTCCGCGCCGAGCGTCCTGGTGGGAGCCCTATGAAGTACCTGTGTCTCGTGTATCTCGAGAAGGAGAAGTGGAACGCGGTGCCCGACCGCGAATGCGCCAACTGCGGCGCCGGATTCAGGGACAGCGGCGTCCTGCTGGCAGCCGAGCCGCTGCACCCGGTCGAAACCGCCACCACCGTGCGCGTGCGCAACGGCAGGGTCTCGGTCACCGACGGACCGTTCGCCGAAACCAAGGAACAGCTGGCCGGTTTCTATCTCGTCGACGCCCGCGACCTCAACGAGGCGATCCAGATGGCGTCGAAGATCCCGCCGGCCCGCGAAGGCAGCATCGAGGTGCGCCCCGTCCGCGAACTGGACCACGGATGACGCGGACTACACGGATCATCTGAGCCACAGATTACACAGATCGGACCAGCGACGACGGATCGCACGACTGACACGATCACCCGACGGAGCGGGCGCCTCAGTATCTCCACGAGGTCACGTCGGCTCCCGGTGGCGCCGTCTTCAGAATCCGCTGAAGCATCTGCGGCAGCACGCGCTGTTCGGCGCGCTGGCCGGGAAACTCCGGCGCGCCGGCGTAGCAGTGGGGCGCGCGTTCGCCGATGTCGAACGACCCGGCATAGTACGGGTCCTTCGTGCTCTCCAGGAACTTCTGAAGCAGGAATGCGGCTTCCTCGAGGTAGGACGAGTCCATCTCGCCGACGTAGAGGTGGAGCTTCCCGACCAGTTTGGGTCCGAGCGTCTTCCAGTCCCGCTCGAGGATGTGCCGCAGATCGTAGTGCTCCTTCCAGTACGCCGCGACCGACGGGTCGATCGCGCCGGTCCACTTGTCGTAGAGCAGCTTCGGGTACCCGTCGTCGCCGACGGGTCCGAACACGTCGAAGAAGATGTCCATCTGATCGCCGGAGCGGCCGCGCGTGCCGAGCACCTGCTCGAGGTGGCTGGCGTCCTTCTGCGACATCATCACCTGATCGTCCACGCTCCGCTGCCAGGGGCGCACGGGCTCGGTCTTCCAGGGGCTGTTCGGGTAGAAGGCGTTGCGGTCCTCGTAGATGTTCACCATCTGGAAGTAGCGGAAATCCACCGGGTCGGGACAGAACGTCCACGTGCCGTTGAACATGTCGGGATAGAAGACCTGCCAGGCCAGCGATTCCCAGCCGCCGGTCGAGCCGCCGTAGATCGTGCGCGCCCAGGGCTCGGCGATCGCGCGGAATCGCTTCTCGACGAGCGGCATCAGTTCCTGCGTCAGCGCATCGCCGTACGGGCCGTTGTTCGCCGAATTCACCGCGTACGAATCGTCATAGAACGGCGTCGGGTGCTGCATGAGCACGATGACGAACCGTCCGAGCTTCCCGGAGACCCAGTCCTGGTAGAACGGCGAACCTTCCGGGCCCGTCCGTCCTCCGCGCCCCGATGACGAGCCCGGTTCCCCGAGGCTGAACGTGCGCGGAAAGTGCCCCTGGTTGTACACGACCGGATAGTGCGCGTCGGGGTGCTCGTCGAACCCGTCCGGCAGGACGACGACCGCGCCCAGGTACATGTCGTGTCCCCACCACTTGCTGAGGATCTCGCTCCTGAATTTCAGGTGCTTGACGTACTTGGTGTCAGCCGGCGGTTCGATCGGCGGGACCTTCTGCGTCAGGCTGATTCGCACGGGCGCGGAAGACGACGGGTCGAGCCTGACTTTCTGCGGTTCGCTGTAGAGATTCCCGGGCGAACGATTCCAGTGCTGGCCTTCCCACTGATCCATGTGAGCCTTGATCGTGTGGCCATCGGCGCGGTGGAACGTGGTGTAGACGTTCATGACGGCCTGCACCCAGTAGTCGCCCGGCGGGATCTGGCCGACGCTCTCGAGCGGCCATCCGCGCGTGGTCCCATCGATCACGGCCGGCTGCCCGGGCGGCAGGCCCTCGACGTCGACGCCGAAGAGCGGCTGCGACGCCAGGCCGCGTCCGACCTGGTTCATCGGCGGCGAGTCGTTCGTCTTCGCAACAATGAGCAGCACGCGGCCGTCGAGCGGCTGCGACTCGACGCTTGCGGGCACGACGATCTCGAACTGGACGCCGCGCGCGCCTGGCTGGCTTTGCGCGCCGACGGTGGCCGCCAGCACGATTGCCGCCGCGAACCCGCCGCACAATCGACGCATGAGTGTGTCTCCTCTCTTACGTGTCTCGAAGGCGGCCATCATAACGCTGGCGTCGCGCGGCGCCAACGACGCCGGCCCGTCATGGTCTTGTGGGCGCGCGGCGCCGCGCGGCCGGCCCGGCCGCGGCATCCGGCTGAGGCGTGGTGCCGGAAATCCGGCTGATCGCGCCGCCCGAGGCGCCCACGCCAGAAAAATGGCGTATTTCAGCGGGATATCTCGCGGCAGTTTGCTTGCTTCGACCCGTCGTGGAGCGTCAGTGGCAGCCACGACAAGTGTGATTCCATTGCCGTCGGTCGATCATTCGCCGGTCGCCTGGTCGGCCGTCAGTGCGGCGTTTGCCGCGCTGGGCCGCGGATTCCTGTGCGCCGACCCGGAATTCCGCGTGATCCATGCCTCGGCGCTGCTGGATCAGGTCTTCGGCCCGGGCGCCGTGGCATCGGCGGTCGGACAGCCGCTCGAGTCGCTGTTCGGACAGGACCTGTTCGGTCCGGGGGGCACGCTCCAGGCCGCGCTCGCCAACGGTGAACGCCGCGAGGGCTGGCGGGCGATGCTCACGACGGCCTCGAGCCGTCACCTGGTGTCGCTGACCGCGGCGCCCTTCCGCCACGAACCTGGCGCCGGCTGCGATCCGCGCGTCGCCTACGTCCTCGTGGTTCGGCCGGCCGAGCAGGATCCGGACGTCGATCCCGGCGCTCCGACCGTCGTCGGCCGGTTGATTGCGCGGTCGCCGGCCATGCTGCGCGTCTTCGGACTGCTGGAAACGCTGCGCGACAGCGACGCCACGGTGCTGATCTCCGGCGAGAGCGGAACCGGCAAGGAGCTCGTCGCACGGGCGATGCACGACGCCTCGTCGCGGCGCAACGAGCCGTTCATCGCCGTCAACTGCGGCGCGCTGCCGACGGAGCTGCTCGAGACCGAGATGTTCGGCCATGCGCGCGGCGCGTTCACCGGCGCGACGCGCGATCGCGTCGGCCGCTTCGAAGCCGCGTCAACCGGGACGCTCTTCCTCGACGAAATCGGCGACCTGCCCCTTTCCCTCCAGGTCAAGCTCCTGCGCGCGCTCCAGGACGGCACGTTCGAACGCGTCGGGGAAAACGAGACGCGCACGAGCCACGCGAGGATCATCGCGGCCACGCACGTGGACCTCCGGCGGGCCGTCCGCGAAGGACGCTTCCGCGACGATTTGTACTTCCGGCTGCGCGTGGTGCCGATCGAACTGCCCCCGCTCAGGCAGCGGCGTGAAGACATCGAGCCGCTGGCGCGCGCGCTGCTCGCGCGGGTCGGGGCGCGGTACGGACGGGCCTTGCGCTACTCGCCCGATGCGTTACGCACACTGCTCCAGCACGACTGGCCAGGCAACGTGCGCGAGCTGGAGAACGCGATCGAATTCGCCGTGGCGGTCTGCCCGGGCCAGACGGTGCTGCCGGAACATCTGCCGGACCCGGCCTACCTGACCACGCCCGCCGCCGCGCCCGAACGCGAGCCGGACGTCGTCGTCGCGGCGACGCCGGAGCGTCCCGCGGAGAGCCCGGACGTGGAACAGATGCGGGCCGCGCTCGACGCCCATCGCTGGCGGCGCGACGCCACGGCAAAGGCGCTCGGCATCAGCCGGATCACGCTCTGGCGACGGATGCGGGCCGCGGGTCTCGTCTAGCGAGATCCGCTGAATCGTGATGTTTCACTGAAGTGAAACATCACGAAACATTTCGTTCCATCCTGATTGCTTCCGCGAAATTTCCCAATCATTCCACGGTTTAGTCGATGGCACCCGGGTTGCGCTTGCATGGAGTGCGGACCAGCCGAATGAAACACGGGCGGCTCACCTGCATTCATACAGAGGCATCCGGCCGGGGCGCCCGCCAGCGCAGCGGTTGGGAGGACATATGCGTCGAGAGACTTCAATCGGACTCGTGGTGGTGACGGCCGGACTGCTCGTCGTGGCGAGCGCCTCCCGGCTGTTCGGCGACGAGCGCCAGGCGTCACCGCTCGAGGCGCTCAAGGCGAAGTATGCGGCGCCGCGCGCGCCGTCGCCGGATCACTCCAGGTTCGAGGCGCTCCAGAAGCCGTTCGCATCGGGACGCGACGTCACCACGGCGTGCCTCACGTGCCACGCGCAGCGCGGCGCGGAGGTGATGGCGTCCTCGCACTGGAACTGGACCCGGCAGGAATACGTGCCCGGGCGCGGCATCAAGACGATCGGCAAGAAGAACATCCTCAACAACTTCTGCATCGGCGTCAGCAGCAACCTCGAAGGATGCGACAGCTGTCACGCCGGGTACGGGCTCATCGACGCGAGCTTCGACTTCAAGGATCCCAGGAACATCGACTGCCTTGCGTGCCATGACACGAGCAACACCTACAGCCGGGTGGCCGGGGGCATGCCGGCTCCCACGGTCGATCTTCGCAAGGTCGCGCAGAGCGTGGGCCGGCCGACGCGCAGCACCTGCGGCACCTGCCACTTCTTCGGCGGCGGCGGCAACAACGTCAAGCACGGCGACCTGGAGCAGTCGCTCTTCGAACCGAGCCGCGACCTCGACGTCCACATGGCCAGCGACGGCGCGAACCTGCAGTGCGTGGACTGCCACGTCGCCGAGAATCACCGCATCAGCGGCAAGCTCTATGCGCTTTCGTCGATGAACCGGAACCGCGTGACGTGCGAGCAGTGCCACACCAGCCTGCCGCACACGAGCGACGTGCTCAACGAGCACACGGTCAAGGTCGCGTGCCAGACCTGTCACATTCCGGCCTTCGCGCGCGCCAACGCGACGAAGATGGCCTGGGACTGGTCCACGGCCGGCCGGCTGAAGGACGGCGAGCCGTTCGAGGAGAAGGACGCCGCGGGCAACATCACCTACGCGTCCATCAAGGGCTCGTTCACCTGGAAGACCAACGTCGTTCCCGAGTACGTCTGGTTCAACGGGACCGCAGGGCACTACCTGACCGGCGATCGCGCCTCCGCCGACGCGCCTATTCAGCTCAACACGCTCTACGGCAGCTACGACGACCCGGACGCGAAGCTCGTGCCGGTCAAAATCCACCGGGCGAAGCAGATCTTCGATCCGGTGAACAGCATCATCATCCAGCCGAAGCTCTACGCGCCCGGCAAGGGCGAGGGCGCCTTCTGGCGCGACTTCGACTGGCAACGTTCGGCCGAAGCCGGCATGAAGGAGGTGGGCCTGCCCTACAGCGGGCAGTTCACCTTCGTCAACACGCAGATGACGTTGCCGGTCAATCACATGGTCGCGCCGAAGGAGCAGGCCCTGACGTGCAACCAGTGTCACTCGCGTGACCATTCGCGGCTCGCTGGCGTCCAGGGCGTCTACCTGCCCGGACGCGATCGCAATAACCTGGTGGATCTGCTCGGGCGGCTGGCCATCTTCGGCGCGCTCGGCGGCGTGTTCATTCACGGCACGGCACGCGTCGTCACGCGGCGCAGAAAGGATCGGCGATGACACGGGAACGCGTCGTCATCTACGCGCGGTTCGAACGGTTCTGGCACTGGGCGCAGGCCGCGTTGATTCTCTTCCTCGGGGTTACTGGATTCGAGATCCACGGGTCGATCCGGTTCCTGGGCTACGAGCAGGCGGTCGTCTATCACACGATGGCCGCCACGGCGCTCCTGGTCCTGATCGCCTTCGCCATGTTCTGGCACCTCACGACGGGTGAGTGGAAGCAGTACCTGCCGACGAGCACCAACCTGAGGGCGCAGTGGAAGTACTACATGGTCGGTATCTTCGAGGATGCGCCGCATCCCTCGCAGAAGACGCGGCTCAGCAAGCTCAACCCGCTCCAGCGCATCGTCTACGGCCAGTTGAAGCTCCTCGTCATCCCGATCGTCGGTATGTCGGGCGTGCTGTACCTGCTCTATCGGTACCCGCTCCGCTACGGCATCGGAGCGTTGAACGTGCGGGGGCTGGAGGCTATCGCCGTCGTGCACACGGCGGGCGCTTTCGCGCTCATCGCGTTCATCGTGACCCACGTGTACCTCGTGACGACGGGCGAGACGGTCACGTCCAACCTGAAGGCGATGATCACCGGATACGAGGATCTCGCGATTGACACCGACACGCCTGCCGTTCCCGAACCGGTCCGCGTGCCGGGCCTGGGCGGCGATATCACGGAGCCCTCATGCGAACCAAGTATATGAATCCGTACCTCGCAGGATTTCTCCTCGGGCTGGTGCTGCTGGCCACCATCTTCCTGACGGGTCGCGGCCTCGGCGCCAGCGGCGCCTATCGCAGCGTTCTGGCGACGGGCATGATGGCGGTCGAACCCGCGCACGCGGCCCAGAACGAGTTCTACTCGCACGCCTCGACGGACGGCGCCAGCCCGCTCAAGACCTGGCTCGTGTTCGAGATCTCGGGCGTGCTCATCGGCGCGTTCCTGTCGGGCGTGGTGTCCGATCGGCTGCGTTTCTTCACCGAGCGTCCGGCCCACGTGACCACGCGGCGCCGGCTGGCCGCCGCGCTCGTCGGCGGCGCGCTCTTCGGCGTCGGCGCACAGTTCGCCCGCGGCTGCACCAGCGGGGCCGCACTGAGCGGGATGGCCGTCATGTCGCTGGGAGGCATCATCACGATGCTCGCCATTTTCGGCTCCGCGTACGCGACCGCATTCTTCGTGCGGCGCCTGTGGATCGCCGCACCGGAGGGGAACCATGGGTCCATTCGTTCCTGACATCATCAGCAACGAGCTGAACCTCGTTGTCGCGCTGATCCTGGGCGTCGGTTTCGGCTTCGCCCTGGAGCAGGCGGGATTCTCCTCATCGCGGAAGCTGACGGGCCTGTTCTACGGGACCGATTTCACCGTGCTGCGGGTGTTCTTCACCGCAGGCGCCACGGCGATGACGGGCGTGCTGCTCCTGTCCAGAGCAGGCCTGCTCGACACGAGCATCATCTATGTCAACCCGACGTTCGTGTATTCCGCAATCGGCGGCGGTCTCATCATGGGCGTGGGGTTCGTCGTCGGCGGCTTCTGCCCCGGCACGAGCTTCTGCGCGGCGGCGGTCGGCCGGATCGACGGCATGATCTTCGTGCTCGGCGGGCTCATCGGCGTGCTCGGGTTCGGCGAGGTGTTTCCATACGTGCAGCGGTTCTACCTCGCGGGGTCGTTCGGCGACATCACCGTCCCGACGGCGCTCGGCATCACGCCGGGGATCTTCGCGCTCCTGATGACCGTCATCGCCGTGGGCGCGTTCGCGCTCACGACGAAACTGGAACGGCACATCAATCCGGCATCGGGCACGCACGCGTTCTCGCCGCGGCGTCACCGGCTCGCCGCCGCCGTGCTGTTCGGCGCCTCGTTCGTCGCGCTTCTGACGCCCGACTACCGGGCCCGCCTCCTGGCCAGGGCGGGCGACGACCACTATCGCCAGACACAGTCGATCGCGCAGATGAACGCCGACGAACTCGCGTTCCGGATTCTCGATCACGACACGTCGCTGGTCCTGATCGACGTGCGTCCCGCCGCCGCGTTCGCCAAGTCCGGCCTGCCTGGCGCGGTGAACATCACGGCGCCGGAAATGTTTGGATCGACGTGGCGCGACGTTCTCGGGCGCCGCGGTGTCCACAAGATCTTCATCGCAGAGGGTGAGGAGGAGGCGCGCGCGGCCGCGTCCCTCGCGCTGGAACTCGGCTACCGCGACGTCGGCGTGCTCCAGGGCGGCCTGACGATGTTCACTCACGCCATTCTCGACGCGCCTCCGGCCACGGCGGGCGTGGGGACCGTGGACGACGAGACGGCGGTGTTCCGCGCCGACGCGGGTGTGAAACTCGCCGCGATGATCAAGGCGCGCGGCGCGGCGCCCGTCAAGCGGGTTGCGAAGAAGATCTCGGGCGGCTGCGGCGTCTAGCCGCGGCCGCCGGCCGTCACGCCCCGAACTGTCGGAGACGGTAGCGGGCACGTTCCGCACGGGCGCGCAACGCGGGCGCGTTTCCGCCGACGGCGCCCGGGCGTATGATGCCGCATGCGCACTTCACGTCGGGGATTTCTCAGGAGCGCCGCCGCCGGTGTCGCGGTTCCCGTCCTCGGAGCGGCCGTACTCGATTCGCTCGAGCGCCGCCTCGAAGCCTACGGCGGGCTGTCAGCCTCGGATGCCGTCAGGCAGGAGGAGTTCTGGGCCGAGATCCGGCGCGTCTTTCCAGTGCCGGCCGACTACGTCAACCTGGAGAACGGCTACTCCAGTCCGCAGCCGGCCGCGACCTATGAGGCGTTCCAGCAGCACCAGAAACTCATCAATGATGGCCTGTCGTTCTACATGCGGCGGAGGCTCGCGGACGACTATCTCGCCACCAAGACGGCGCTCGCCGAACTCGCCGGCGTCACACCGGAAGAGATCGTCATCACCCGCAACACGACCGAGTCGCTCGGCACCGTCATCCACGGCCTGACCTACGCCGCGGGCGACGAGGCCGTGATGTGCGACCAGGACTACGGTTCGATGCTGCAGCAGTTCCGGCAGGAGTCCCGCCGCCACGGACTGAAGTGCGTGGAAATCCCGGTCCCGCTGACGCCGCGCGACGATCAGGAGATGGTCGACACCTACGCCCGGGCGATCACGCCGCGCACGAAGGTGGTCCTGCTCACGCACCTGATCAACATCACCGGACAGATCCTGCCGGTCCGCAAGATCGCCGAGATGGCGCACGCGCGCGGCGTCGCCGTGATCGTCGATGCGGCGCATTCGTTCGCGCACGTGCAGTTCACCGTGCCGGAGCTCGACGGCGACTAC
Organism: uncultured Acidobacteriota bacterium; assembly: GCA_963817635.1. Classification (GTDB taxonomy): domain Bacteria; phylum Acidobacteriota; class Vicinamibacteria; order Vicinamibacterales; family 2-12-FULL-66-21; genus CAWFPR01. The sequence continues at coordinate 37,416 of CAWFPR010000026.1, forward strand.
CTCGGCGCCAGCCTGCACAAGTGGCTGTGCACGCCGCTCGGCGCCGGGCTCCTCTACGTCAGGAAGGATCGGATTCCCACGGTCTGGCCGCTCCTCGGCGACTCGAACGTGCCTCACGACGACATCCGCAAGCTGGAACATCTCGGGACCCAGCCGTCATGGACGATGCTGGCGATCCCAGACGCGATCAGGTTCCACAAGATGATCGGCGCCGCGCGCAAGGAAGCCCGGCTGCGATTCCTGCAGCAGTACCTGGACCGACAAGGTGCGCGGCATGCCGAAGGTGTACCTGAACACGCCGATGGGGGACCGCGCCTGTGGTATCGCGAACGTCGGGGTCACCGGGATGACGCCGAAGGCGCTCGCCGACGCGCTCTTCGACAGGTTCAAGGTGTACACCGTCGCGATCGACACCGCCGCGGTGAAGGGTGTGCGCGTGACGCCGCACCTGTACACGAACATCAGCGATCTCGACGCGCTCGTCGGCGCGCTCGGCGCGATCGCCCGGGGCTAGCCGGTCACCGAAGACCTACGACGGCCGGATGTTCTGGTTGACCCGGAAGAAGTTGGACGGGTCGTACTTCTTCTTGATCGTTCTGAGCCGGTCGTAATTGTCCCGGAAGGCTGCCTGCACGCGTTCCTGCCCCTCGTCCATCATGAAGTTCACGTACGCGCCGCCCGCGGAATACGGATGGACAGCGTCGAAGTACTCCTTGCACCAGGTCGTGACGGCGTCTTTGTTCGCCGGGTCCGGATCGACGCCGACGATCACCAGCGCGAAGTTCGCGTCGCGATAGCTGAAGGCCGTGTCGCTCTTGCCGACGCGGTGAGCCGCGCCGTTGATGGGATAGACGTGCACCTGCGAGAGGCCCGCCGGGGCCTTCGAGGCCTGCTCGAGGTGCCCGGCAATCGCCTGGGCGCTGAACTCCTTGACGAAGTCCGCGCGCCAGTACCACTGGAGACCGGGAGGCAGGAGCGGGTCGAAGAGACTCTGCAACATCGGAAACGGCATGGGTCCGACATGGTCGAGCGCGGCCTTGCCGACGGACCGCATCGGTTTGGTCAACTGGTCGGCTCTCCCGGGCGCGGCGGTCGAGCACCAGATGACGGCGCACATCTTCCTGCCGTGAAGCTCGGCCGGAAAGAGGGGGACTGGCGGCACCTCCAGGAAGGCGAAGAAACCGCTGATGTCCTCGGGTGCGCTCAGGATGAAGTCCTGGTAGGCCTTCATCACCTCGGGCGTCTGCTCGATGGGCCAGAAGGTCGGACCGGCGGTGACGGTCGCGACGGGGTGCAGGCGGAACAGGAACGAGGTCACGACACCGAAGTTGCCGCCGCCGCCACGGACCGCCCAGAAGAGATCGGGATACTCCCGTTCGCTCGCGCTCACCAGGCGGCCGTCAGCGAGAACCACATCGACCGCCAGCAGGTTGTCGATCGACAGGCCATACGGCCGCGTCAGGTGACCGATGCCGCCGCCGAGGGTCAACCCCGCCATGCCGGTGGTCGAGACGGTTCCGCTGGGTGTCGCCATGCCGAACGCGTGCGTCGCATGGTCCATGTCGCCTCCGGTGCAGCCGCCCTGCACGCGGACCGTCCGCTCCGCAGCGTCCACGCGGATGCCCTTCATCATCGACAGGTCGATGACCAGCCCGTCGTCGCAGGTGGCCAGGCCGCCGCCGTTGTGACCGCCGCCGTGAATCGCCGTGAGGAGATCGTTCTCGCGCCCGTACTGCACGGCGGCCATCACATCCGCCTCGTCCAGACACCGGGCGATCAGGCGCGGCCGTTTGTCGATCATGCCGTTGTAGACCTTGCGCGCGGTGTCGTAGCCCGCGTCACCAGGGCCGATAATGGGGCCGCGAAACGCCTGGCGAAACTGCTCCATGGACATGCGTCCTCCTTTCACATGAGTGGGCACCGGTCATCCCTCGGCGACGGGACGGTTTGCATTGTCAGGGCCGCGGTCGCGGTTTGTCAACGCCGGCTCCGGCCAGTGCGCAGGCACAGCCGGTCACGCCTGCGCCGGATCTCGTCGGACAGCCGCCGGGGGAGCTTCACCCCAGCTCAGACCCGGGTTGAAGCTGGGTCGAAGCCGGGTCGAAGCTGGGTCGAAGCCGGGTCGAAGCTGGGTCGAAGCTGCCGGCAGTCACTTCCCGCCACAGGCTGGCCCCGCCGGGGGCGCCCAGGTCGGCAGCGTCGGCCGGTCGGCCCGCGCAAGCGTCGCGTTCAGCTCCGCAATCCCGGTTGCCTGAAGCGCCCGCAGACGCTCGAGCCCCACGTCGATTGCGGCGCACGGCCGATCGACACCGGCCGTCACGCTCGGCGTGGGTTCGACGTCCCCGACGAGCATGTCGTTGAGGCGACGGCCGAGGTCCCGGTGGGCGGCTCCGAAGCCGTCGGGCCCGCTGGCGAGCGTGTTCACAGCCGAGTCAATCGCCCGAGCGGCCGACTGAACCTCCGCCGGAGCGCCGCTGCCAGACGCTTTCGCCAAGCCGGCCCGGAGATCCTCGATGTAGTTGAAGGCGCGGTACGTCGCGGCGATCCCGGCGACCATTCGCTGCTCCAGGTGGAATTCGGCAGCGAGCGCCGCTCCCGGCACGGACACTCGCGGATCCGGCACGACGGTGATCGGCTGCGTATAGCTCCGGCCGTCAACCGTCAGCCTGGCTGTGTAGGTTCCCGGCAGCACCGTGGGCCCCACCAGCGTCGAGCGCGGCGTGCGGCCCGGTATCGCGTGCCAGCTCAGCGTGTACTCACGGTAGTCGAGCAGGGTCCCGCTGTAGCCGTAGTTCAGCGTTGGCGGATCCGGATAGCGCAGGTCCCACGCGAGACGGTGCATGCCCGGTGTCGTCTCGAGCACCACCGGCGGCGCGAGCCAGTACTCGGGCGCGTTCGGCATCGCGGTGTCGGGCGGCGGTGCGATGCTCGAGTACTCGCGGATGACGGCGCCCGCCTGGTCGAGGATCGACACCGTCAGGGGGCCGGTCACCTCCGCCGCCAGATAGTAGTCGATGATGGCTCCCTCCGGCGGATTGTCGCCGACCTTCATCTCCGGCGGCAGCGGGGTGTCCTGGGTGTTGTCCCAGCGGGCGCGCGACGCCGGCTCGGGCCGGAACAGGAATGCCGGCGCACTCGATGCCCGCAGGGCTCGCGCCTGCCGCAGCGGCGACACGTCGTCCAGAATCCAGAAGCCCCGGCCGTAGGTCGAGATCACGACGTCGCTGTCCTTCACCGTCAAGTCGCTGACGACGGTCGCCGGCAGGTTCAGCGCCAGGGACTGCCAGCCGTCGCCGCGATCGAACGAGACCCAGACAGACGTCACCGTGCCGGCGTACAGCAGGTCGGGGTCCTTCGGGTCCTCGCGCACGACCCGGACGACCTCGCCGTCGGTCAGCCCCGTCGAGATTTCCGTCCAGCTCTTCCCGTAGTCGCCGGTGCGATAGAGATGCGGGTGCGCGTCGCGCGACAGCAGCGCGACATACGCGGTGCCGGCGTTCGCGTGAGACGGATCGACGACGTTGATGCTGCCCGGCGGAAGGTCGGGCGGCGTCACGTTCGTCCAGCTCTTCCCGCCGTCGCGCGTGACGTGGATCAACCCCGTGCTCGCGCCCACCCAGATCACGCTGCCGTCGACCGGGGACGGCGCCATCGACGTGATCGATCCGCCGGGCGCCGGCGTGCTCACGCCTCCTGACGCGCCCGCCGGGGCAGGCGGCGCGCCCGGCACGGCGGCGAGGTCCGGACTGATGGTGCGCCACGTCCGTCCCCGATCGTCCGACGCCAGCACGTGCTGGGCGCCCATGTACAGCGTGCGTGCGCCCTGTGGCGAAAACGCCAGCGGCGGCGCGCCACCGAAGCGATCCTCCGGAGTTGGCTGGTACAGCACGACAACCTGGCCCGTGGTGCGATCGAAGCGGCGCAGCACGTGATACCAGCCCTGCGTGAACATGTAGCGCGTGTCGAGGGGATCGGCGATGAGGAAGCCGTTCTCGAATCCGCCGGCCGAGAACCAGTCGCCGGGCCTGATTTCACCGAAGTCGCTGCGGCTCAGGACGCACGCCGTCCCCGAATCCTGCTGCGGGCCGCACACGTGATATGGAAAATCGTAGTCGGTCGAGACGCGATAGAACTGCCCGTTGACGAGCCCGTAGTACGGCGTCCACGACTCGCCGGCATCGACCGATATGGCGGTCCCCTGGTCGACGCCCGCGATCATCCGCCGCGAATTCGTCGGATCGATCCAGAGGAAGCGCGGATCGGCGCCGCTCGGCGCCCCCCAGAACGCCGCGATGTGCCGTCCGCCGTCGAGCGATCGATAGATGGCGGTGCCCATCAGGTACACGACGTCGGGGTTCTGCGGGTCGGCGTAGATCTTTCCTCCCGCGCTGGCCAGGTGGCTCGTCCCCAGCGTCCACGTCTCTCCGCCATCGTCCGAACGATAGAGGCCGCGGCTGGCGCCGGCACCGCGACCGCCGCCCACCCCCGCCACTGCATACAGCCGGCGGCCGTGCGAACCGGACGCGACCGCGAATGCCGAGATGCGCGCGCCGTCGGGAAGTCCGGCGCCGCCAACCGGCTGCCACGTATTCCCCCCGTCGGTGGACTTGTGCACGCCCGTGCCGGGTGTAGCCGCCTGGGATGCGCCCCGGCCCCCACCACCGGTGGCCAACAGCGCGTAGACAATCTGCGGATCTCCGTAGTCCATGTACACGTCGGAGGCGCCGGCCGACCCGTCGCCCGGCAATACGCGCCTCCAGGAGCGACCGCCATCGGTCGTCCGGTACACACCGCGCTCGGCGTCCGGCGGCGTCTCCGCCGCGCCACGTCCGCCGGCGCCACGAGGGCCGGGTGCCGCCACCAGCACGGTATCGGCGCTGCGCGGATCGACGACGATGCCGTTGATGTACTGCGACCTGGCCAGTCCGACGTTCGTCCAGGTTTGTCCGCCGTCAATCGACTTGTAGACGCCCTTGCCGACGGTGAACGACCAGCCCGACTGGTTGCCGGTGCCGACATACACGATGCGTGGATCCGCGGGCGCAACCGCGACCGCGCCAACCGACGCCACGCGCACGTCGTCGAAAATCGGCGCCCATGTGGTACCGGCGTTCGTCGTCTTCCAAACGCCCCCCTCCGGCAGACCGACGTAGTAGGTCGTCGGATCGCCGGGGACGCCCGCGGGCGCCGACACGTAGCCGGAGCGCGGCGGCCCGATGGAGCGCCAGCGCAGTGCGGAGAACGCGGATGGATCGACCTGCGGCGCGCGCGCCGTCACGCCCGCAGGTGACAGGACCGCCGCGAACAGAAGGGCCGCCACGACGCACGATCCGGTTGACGGGGAGATCACCAGACGCATATGCCCCCTTGCGCTCAATCGACCGCCGGTCGAACGCAACCTGCGCGGTCGCGGGCCGGGTCGCGGCCCGAGGACCGGGATGATAGCACCACCGGTCGCTGCAGCCGCTCGAGCCGGGCGCTCGGCATTCAAAGGCCGGCCGCTTCGCGTTCTACCGGACCCCACGACACAGCGATTCGCCAGATTCGCGAGGAGGCTGTCCCTGGCTGCCTTTTCCATTTACCTTTTCCCATATTCCATCAGGCCGGCATTTTCAGCGGCCTGCTAGCGATGGGCGATGAGGATGCGTCCAACCGTGCCCGCCTTCAGGCCGTCGTGGCGACCGTTCAGGTAGCGGGCGTTGATGTCGCCCGGACCGAGATCCTCAATCCGCGAGAACCCGAGGCCTGTCAGCGTGGTCCGCAGCGGACCCGGTTCGTTGAACGATTTCCAGGGCTCCCCTCGCCCGGCCAGTCGATCGAGCACGCGTCGATAGAACAGGCGAGCAACCCAGGGCAGCGCGGAGGGCGGCAGGGCGTAGTCGAAGACCAGCGCCGTGCCTGCGGGGAGCGACGCCACGAAGCGCAGCGTCTGCATCACCTCGGCCGGCTCGAGGTACATCACGACACCAAGCCAGGCGAACACGGCGGGCCGCCCGGGATTGAAGCCGCTGGCCGGCAGCGCGTCGGACACGGTGGTGCGCGCGAAGTCGCACGCGACGAACGTGAGGTTCTGCGGAATGCTGATGCCGGCCGTGACCAGTCGTTCGCGCTTGAGCTGCTGCGTCGCCGGATGATCCACTTCGAAGACCCGCACCGTCGAGTGCGGGTTGCGGTAGGCAAAGGTGTCGAGCCCGGCGCCAAGAAGCACGTACTGCGTGACACCCCCGGCGGCGGCGCGCGCCACCTCGTCCTCGGCGATGCGGCTGCGAACGACGACCATCGCGCGCGTCGGCTTCGTGATGGGCGAGCGGTCGTGGCGCTCCGGATGCTCACGCAACAGCGTGGCGTGCTCGGCATCGATCACCCGTGGAGCGAGCGGATCGACGAGGACGAGCGGCGAATCGAGCTGCTGATGCGCCGCGCGTTCGGCAGCCACGCGCTCGGCTGTGCGGCTGGCCTGTCCCTCTAACATCGGAAGATGTTACCGCTCATGGTATCGTCCGCGCACATGGCATCAGCCCCGCTGCCCCCGGACGGCCGACCCGCGCCTGACGTGCTCGACTCCATCACGATTGTCGCCGTCGCGCTGGTCGCGTACGGATTGACGAACGTCGTACACGAAGGAGCGGGACACGGCGGCGCCTGCCTGCTCGTGGGCGGACGGCCACAGATGCTCAACGCCGTGTTCTTCCAGTGCGACGAAACGGGACTGGCGCCGGCAGCCATCCGGTTCATCGCCGCCGCGGGAGCGATCCTCAACGTCGTCGTCGCCGCCGGATTGATGCTGGCGGGTCGCCTGCTGCGCCGGTCGACGCCGGCCGTGCGATATTTTCGCTGGCTCCTCGTCGCGCTCAACCTGCTGACGGCGTTCGGGTACCTGCTCTTTTCCGGCATCGGGGGATTCGGTGACTGGGCGGTGGTCATCAACGGGTTGCCCGGCGAGCTGCCCCTGCGCGTCCTCGAGATTGTGACTGGCGGCGTGCTGTATTTCGTCGTCGCTCCGCGCGTGCTCTGGCGGGGACTGGTGCCGTTTCTGGGGGACGATGCGGCGGAGCGCGTGCGGCGTGCCGGAAGGCTCACCGTTCTTCCCTATTGGATCGGTGGCACGCTGTATGTGGCGGCCGGCCTGCTGAACCCGGAAGGGATCCAGCTGGTGCTGTTGTCCGCGGCCGCCGCATCGTTCGGCGGCACGTCGCTGATGGCCTGGTTCTTCACGCTGCGTGCTCGACGATCCGCCAGGGAAACGGGCTACCCGTCCGCGCTCGGTATTCCCCGCAGCCCAGGCTGGATCGCCGCGGCCCTGCTGACCGTGATCGTCTTCGTGGGGCTGCTGGGTCGAGGAGTCGCGTTCTAGCCCAGGCCAGCCGCGGAGCGGCCTCCGCCGCGCGGCCAAGTCATCCGCCGATCGGTGGCATATACTCGGCGCGATGTTCGAAACCGCGGAACTCGGCCAGAAGATCTCCAGAAGCGCCTACAAGAAGCGTCTCCCGGTGCTGCGGGGCGCGCTGCTCGATGTGCAGCAGCGGCTGCGTGACGCACCGTTCCCCGTCATCGTCGTTTTCGCCGGCGTGGACGGCGCGGGGAAGGGCGAAACCGTCAACCTGCTGAATGCGTGGATGGATCCGCGGTGGATCGTCACTCGCGCCTTCGGCAAACCCTCGGACGAGGAACGCGAGCGTCCGGAACACTGGCGATTCTGGCGCGAGCTTCCGCCGGCGGGGCGTATCGGGCTGTTCCTCAATTCCTGGTATTCGCGGCCCGTCCTCGATCGCGTCTACCGGCGGATTTCGCGTGTCGAGTTCGAGCACCAGCTGCGGCGCCTCGCGGAATTCGAAAAAACGCTCGCCGACAACGGCGCGCTCATCATGAAGTTCTGGATGCACCTCGACAAGCCGGCGCAGCGCGCGCGGCTGAGGACACTCGGAAAGAACCCGCTGACCGATTGGCGCGTCACCAGCCTCCAGTGGAAACACTGGAAGCTGTACGACCGCTTCATCGGCGCGGCCGAGCAGGCGATCGGCACGACCAGCACGGCGCAGGCGCCGTGGATGATTGTCGAAGGCCGCGACGAGCTGTATCGCAGCCTCACGGTCGCCGAATCGCTGGAGCAGGCGATCGCGGCGCGGCTGTCGCGCCTGCCGTCATCCAGGCGGAAAGCTCCGCCGCAGGCCCGCGCGGCAGCGAAGCGCACGCGCCCGCCGGGTGCGACGGTGCTCTCGCGGCTCGACATGTCGAAGCGGATCGACAAGCGCACGTTCGAGCGCGATCTCCTGAAGTACCAGGGCCTGCTGAACGGACTGCAGCGGCGCGCCGCCCGGCGTTCGGTGTCGACCATCGTGGTCATGGAGGGCATGGACGCGGCCGGCAAGGGCGGCGCCATCCGGCGCGTGACGGCGGCGCTCGACGCGCGCGACTACCAGGTCATCCCGGTCGGCGCCCCGACCGACGAGGAGCGGAAACATCACTACCTGTGGCGGTTCTGGCGCTATCTGCCTCGCGACGGCCGCGTCACCATTTTCGACCGCAGCTGGTACGGCCGTGTGCTCGTCGAGCGTGTGGAGGAGTTCGCCACACCCGACGAGTGGCTGCGTGCCTACGCGGAAATCAACCAGTTCGAGGATCAGCTCGTGGACCACGGCATCGTGCTGCTGAAATACTGGATCCACATCACGAAGGATGAACAGCTGCGCCGGTTCAAGGCACGCCAGCAGTCGCGGCTGAAGAACTGGAAGATGTCCGACGAGGACTGGCGGAACCGGAGGAACTGGCGCGCCTACGAGCAGGCCGTCAACGACATGATCGAGCGGACGAGCACGCGTTATGCGCCCTGGACGCTCGTCGAGGGCAACGACAAGTCACTACGCACGGATTGCCGTCATGCGGACGGCGTGCCAGCGCCTGTGCCAGGCGTTCTGACGCCCCGGCGCGCTCCCGCCCGCATTCCGTCAATAGTGGAAGCGGTAGCGCAGCTCCGCGAAGATCTCGCGGGGACTGTTGAAGTGCGTTCCGCCGAACGTGGGGCTGGCGTCGATGAGCACCCGGCGGTTCCCGGCGTTCAGCACATTGATCGCTGCCGACCACCTGTCCGAGAACGTCCTGCCGGCCATCAGGTCCACGGTCGTATGGCTGCTCAGCGGCGGACCGTCCTCGGCTGGAAAGCCCGAGCCGTAGTAGAGGTTCGCCCCGCCGAACCATCCGCGCGGCAGCAGGACATTGAAGCCGGCGCTCAACGTGTTCCGCTGATCGTGGTCGAGCGGGAAAGTCCCTTCGGCCGGCGAGAAGTCCGTCAGCCCGCCGCTCACGCCGCCAATGCCGTCGGCGTGCTGGTGCGAATAGGCCACGTGCACCTGTCCTCCATGCCACGTGCGCGGCGAGCGAACGGTCAGCTCCCATCCGCGGATCAGCGCGCCGTCGATCGTCAGCGGCAGGAACACATTCGAGTTGCCGACCGGATTGTGGTCGAAGAAATTGGTCGCGCGCGTCCGGAACCTGTCTGTGTCGATCGACCAGCCGTGTACGGGTATCGTCACGCCGGCCTGCCATTCCTCGTCGCGCTCACCCGGAAGCGGCACGAAGGCGACATCCTGGGCGGTCACGAACTCGAGCAGAGGCCCCGAGACCGTCGCCAGCGGCGGCGGCTGGTAGAACCGGCCATAGAAGCCACGCACCGCCCAGCCGACCTTCGGGATCTGCACGGTGGCGCCGGCGCGAGGGCTGGTCGCGTTCTCGGAGACGCCCCCGCGAAACGCCGTCTGCCGGATGCCACCGCTCAGGGTAAGCCACGACGTCGGACGGAACCGGCCCTGGACGAACGCGGCAAGCTGGTGCCCCGACGGCGTGAGCCGCGACAGGAAGTCCCCGCCCGTCCGATCCGCGAAGCTGACGCCGAACAGTTGCGTATCGCGCTGGTCGAACACGTACAGGCCGGCCTGGAGGTCGTCTCGCAGCGTGCTCCTGGCAATCGTCACCTGGCCTCCCACGTACCGGGACGACCGATGGTCGGTCGTGGCGATCGGCGTCTCGTCGCCGTCGTAGTTCGCCGCATTCCAGTGGACGAACGGCGAGACCGTCAGCAGCGTGCCCGCGCTGAACGTTCGCACCCACGAGAGATTGACGAACGCGTCCGACTCGCGCTGCCGCGCCGAGATGCCTGCCGCGCCGGCCTCCGCGTCGTGCGGAATCTGATAGACGTCGTGGCGCGCCGAGGTCACCAGGCGGAGCTGGTTGCGCGGAGTCGCGTTGAAGATGAGCGTACCTGAATCCGCTGCCGCCCGCTTCACGATCGTGAATCACCTCCGGCACCGGCGTCTCGAGCCCGAGGTCGCTGCGGTTGCCGCTGACGCTGCCGTAGTAGGCGAATCGCTCCGTGTGCCCGCCGAGGTTGAACTGGTCGTTGGTCTGCCGGTAGCTCCCCGCGCTCACGACCAGCTCCGCCTCGTTGTCGCGTTCGAATCCGGTGCGGGGAACCACGTTGAAGACGCCGTAGGTGCGGTCGCCGTACTCGGCGTCGTAGCTCCCCCGCTGCACGTCCAGGTAGTCGATGTCCTTCGGATCGAACTGCGGTCCGACGTTGGTGGCGATGTTCGTGTTCGGCACCGGCACCCCGTCGATGAGCCAGCTCACCTGATGGCCTCCGCGCAGGTGCAGTTGATCGTGGGTCGTGTAGGCCCCAGGCACGAACGCCAGAATCGCCTGGAGGCCGTTGGTCCGATCCGCGCCCGGCGTGAACCGCACGTCGCTCCGGCTCACGAGGGTCGTCGGCGTCATCGAGCCGGTGAGCGGCCCTTCACCCATCGCGGTAATCGTCACGCTCTGCGAGACCCGCGCGACCTGAAGGGGGATGTGGAGGATCGGACCCGCGCCGGACACGACGGTCACGGGCTGGGTGGCGGTCTCGAACCCGTCGAGACTGACCGACACGGTGTAGTCGCCCGGCGGGACCGCGGCGAACTGGAACTCGCCGTTCGCGCCGCTGGCCGCCGTCTGACTCCAGTCGGCGTGAACCGCCGAGAGCGTCACGGTTGCACCGGGGACGGGCCGATGCTGCGGGTCGTGGACGATGCCGTTGACCGTGCCGGCCGAAGCCGCCAGCAGGGTCGCCGGCAGCAGGGCCAGGAACAGGGCAAGCCCGCGGTGCCATGCTCGAGCTGGCGAAGTTGTGCGCGCACGCATTCTACGATTGTAGCGTCCGAACCACGGATGCCTTTCTCGTCGCCGCCGGCGACAGGTCGCGCGAGTCCCCAGGCTATTTCTTCTCCGGCATCAGCGTGACCTTCACGTAGTTGCCGGTGTCGAGGTAGGTCTGGGCCGCCTGCTGAATCGCGTCGCCGGTCAGCGCCGCGATCCGTTCCCGCATGTCGAGAGCGGCCGCGATGTCGGCGCCGCCGCCTTCCTCGTACCGGCGCGAGATCTGGTTGAGGAGATAGCCGTTGTCCTGGCTGTTCCTCTCGAACTCCCGCAGCAGGGTCTCGCGGATGAGGGCCACCTGCCCGCGGCGAGAGCGCGCGTGGCCCTGACGAACTCGATCTCGTCGAACACGCGCTGCACGAGCGTGGCGGTGCGCGCCGGATCGCACGTCCAGTCGATCCGCACGGTGTACTGCGGCCGCGGGAACTTGTCCGTGTCCGGCGTGGCCGTGATGCTGTAGGTGCCCGCCCAGCTCCTGCCGGATCGTGTCGAGCAGCCGCGACTGCAGCACGAGCGCCATCGTCCGCAGCGCCAGCCTGTGCGCATCGTCGTACTCGAACGGCCCGGAGAAGACGATCGCCACTTCGCTCTTCGGCGCGATGCCCTTCTCGACCGTCTTCTCCACGACGCCGGTCGGCGGCGCTGATGCCGAGGTCCCGCCACGTCTCGTGCGCGCTGCGTCGCCGGCAGGCTGGCGATGTAGGTCTCGACGAGCGGCTTGATCGTCTCCGGCGTGAAGCTGCCGACGAAGACGAACGTGAAGTTGCTCGCGTCGGCGAAGCGCGCCTTGTAGAACGCCAGCGACTTCGCGAGATTCCACTGATCCACGGTCGCCGGCGTCTCGGGCTGGCGGCGCGGGCTGTTCTGGCTGAGGGCGGCGTCGAGCGTCTGGTTGAACACGACGTCCGGGCTCGCCATCTGGTTCGCGAGCAGGCCCCTCGCCTGCGACGCCATCGCGGCAAACGCCGTCGGATCGGCGCGCGGCTGCGGTGAAGCGCAGGTAGATGAGCTGGAACATCGTCTCGAGGTCCTGCGGCGTGCTCCCGCCCCCCATGCCCTGGTCGATCTCGTCGATGAACGGCGTCACGACGACGGCCTTGCCGGCCAGGAGCTTGTCGAGCATCACGGCGCTGAACGGCCCGACGCCGCCGGCGGGGACGACGCCGTCCGCGACGCGCGCGGGGATGAAGTCGGCATCGCTCGCCAGCGACGTGCCCCCCAGGCGCCGCGGCGCGGAACAGGATCTGGTCCTCCTTGAGCGTCGTCGGCTTGAGGACGACGGTGGCGCCGTTCGACAGCGTCCACTCGGTGATGCCGGCGTCGCGCCGAACGGTCGTCTTCACGATCGTGCCCGTGCGGGGGCGGCGCCTCCATGAGCGCCTGTCCGGACGCGGCGTCCACGTACGGCTCGAGCGGCTTCGCCAGCGGCGGTCTTGACGACCGCCGCCAGCTGCGCGCTGATCCGGCAGGACGACGCCGGCCGCGTCGGGCGCCGAGACCACGCACGAGCCGGTTCTCGTCGGGGAACCAGTCCGCCGGCGAGCGCGTTGACCTCGGCCAGCGTGACGGCCGGGATGAACCGCCGGTGGAACGCCAGCTCCTGCCAGATCGTCGGCAGCGCCTCGTTCTCGAGGAAGTTGCGCGTGTACTCGTCGGCGCGGCTCGCGGACTCGCGGTCGGGGCTCTCCGTCACCACCCGCTCGTAGCCGAGCATCATCGCCTGCTTCGCGCGGGCCAGCTCGGTCGCGGTGAAGCCGAACCGCGCGACCCGCTGGAGCTCGGTCACGAGCGCGTCGAGGCCGCGCGCCACGCCGTCGTTCGCCACGAGCGCCTGGAGCGACCGCTTCGTCCTTCGTCCTCGGCGTCGGGAACAGCGCGCGGTCGGCGGCCGCGCGGAGAAACGGCGGATTCGCGCTCTGGCTGAGCTCGTCGAGCCTGGCGCCGAGCATGCCGGCGAACAACTGGTCGAGCATGATGTCGCGATAGCCGCCGACCGAGCCCTGGTTGCGCGCCGGCCGGAGGTCGCTGATCTCGACGACGGTCGCGGTCGTTTCCTTGTCGGTGACGACCGCGTAGCGCGTGCCGGCATGCTCCGGCACGTCGAACGCCGGCCGCGGCCGCTCGGGCGACGGCGACGGCGAGCGACGAGAAGTGCTGCTTGATCATGCGCCACGACGGCGTCGCGATCGATGTCGCCGACGACGATGACGGCCATCAGGTCCGGCCGGTACCAGTCGTGGTAGAACCGCACCAGCTGCTCGCGCTGCGCGTGCTCGATGATCTCGGGCTTGCCGATGGGCGGCCGATCGGCGTAGCGCGACCCTTCGAGCTGGACGCGGCGGATCTTGTCCTGGGTCCGCTCGCCCGCGCCCAGGTGCATCCGCCACTCCGACAGGACGATGCCGCGTTCGTGATCGATGCCGGCCTGATCGAACGTGGCGCCCTGCGCCCAGTCCTCGAGCACGAGCAGCGCGCGGTCGAGCACGCCGCGCGACGTCGGTCGGCACCCGCAGCGTGTACTGCGTGTCGTCGTAGCTCGTCGCGGCGTTCGCGTCCGGGCCGATGCTCAGGCCGAGCGACGAGAGAAAGTCGAGGATGCTCTGGCGCGGGAAAGTGGCGCGTGCCCTCGAACTCCATGTGCTCGACGAAGTGCGCCAGGCCCTGCTGGTCCTCGTCTTCGAGCACCGAACCGGCCTTGACGACGAGCCGCAGCTCGGCCCGGCGGGCCGGCTTGCCGTTCGCCCGCACGTAGTAGCGCAGGCCGTTCGGCAGCGTGCCGACAGCGACTTCAGGGTCGACCGGCATCTGCTGCGAGAGCGCATAGGACGCGACCGACGCGGCGGAGGTCTCGCGCCCGGGGGGCGTGGGCTGCGCGGTCTGCGCAGACGCCGCCGCCACCCCGGCGGCAAGGACGCCGGCCAGGACACTGCCGATGATGCGGACGCGCGGGTAACTCATACGTCCCATCCTACCGGAAGCGCGCCAGCCGGTGGAATGGAACGGTGCCGGTTGCAGGAATTCCGGCCCGGGCGCGATGTAAACTCGTTCGCTCCGGGCCTGGTCTGAACAGGAGGCGGTTTCATGGATACGCTGCTTCAGGACCTGCGATTCGCGTTTCGGAGTTTCCGTCGCGCGCCGGCCTTTCCGCTGGCCGCGATCGTCACGCTGGCGCTGGGCATCGGCGCCACGACGGCGATCTTCACGACGCTCAACGCCGTCCTGCTGAAACCGCTTCCCTATCCGCAGGCACAAGACCTCTACAACCTCAGGACAAGGCTGACCGACGGCCGCGTCACGACGGGCATGTTGTCGAACGGTGAGATCTCCAGATTGAATGCGCCGGCCCTCCCAATCGCGCGCGCCGCGGGCATGCAGGAAGCCGACCTGACGCTGCTGCACGACGACGGCACGCCGCAGCACGTGAAGATCTACGGCGTGACGGAAGGCTTCTTCGAACTGTTCGGACTGCCGATGACGCTCGGAGGCTTCGTGCACGAACAGTTCGCGCGGCCGGCGCCGCCGGCGCCCAACGCTCCCGCGGGGCAGGGTGCTCCTCCGGTCGTCGTCATCTCGTATCGCGTCTGGAAGGACCTCTACCACGGGGATTCGGCGATCGTCGGCCGCCCGATTCGGTTTGCGGAAATCGGCACGACCATCGCCGGGGTCGCACCGCGCGACTTCGACACGCCGCACGGCGGTGATTTCTGGTTCAGCCAGCAACTGGACAAAGACGACATCAATCATTTCTTCGACGGCTTCATGCGGCTGAAGCCAGGCGTGACGCCGGAGCGGGCCGGCGCGGAAATGGCGTCGGTGATGGCGGGGCTCGAGCGGGACTTTCCCGCGTCGGATCTCAACCGCGCCTACGTGATGAAGCCGCTCGTCGCCGTCGGTCGTGGGAGACCTCGGGCCCATCCTGATCATCGTGATGTCGGCCACCAGCCTGTTGCTCCTGCTCGCCTGCGTGAACGTGACCAACCTGCTGCTCGCGCGCGGCGCCGCGCGCGCCAGAGAAATGGCGGTGCGGGTCGCGCTCGGCGCCGGACGGGGACGCGTCATCCGGCAACTGCTCACCGAATCGGCGCTGCTGTCCGCCGCCGGAGCCGTGC
The DNA here is from genome assembly GCA_963817635.1 of uncultured Acidobacteriota bacterium. Lineage (GTDB taxonomy): Bacteria > Acidobacteriota > Vicinamibacteria > Vicinamibacterales > 2-12-FULL-66-21 > CAWFPR01. Next base: position 52,712 of record CAWFPR010000026.1, read on the forward strand.
TGGGCACGCTGGTCGCGTACGGCGGCGTGCGCGCGCTGCTCGCGATGGGCGCGTCGAAACTGCCGCGGCTCGACACCGTCACGTTCGACGCGCGCGTGCTGCTCTTCGCGCTCGCGGCACTCTGCGTCAGCGGCATCCTGGTCGGCTTCGCGCCGGCCCTGCGGCTCGCGGGCACGGACGTGCGGGCGATGATGAGCGAGAGCACCCGCTCGACGAGCGGAGGGCGCGGCACTGCACGCTGGCTGAGTGCGATGACGGTGATAGAAATCGCGCTGGCGATCATGCTCGTGGCAGGCGCCGGCTGGCTGGTGCGCGGGTTTGCCAGCCTCCGGAGCACGAATCTCGGCTTCGCTTCCGACAATCGGCTGCTGTTCGATGTGTCCTTCCTTGGAGCGAAGTATCCGGATGGCACCTCCGTCCGCTCGGCGTCCCGCGCATTGATGGACCGGCTCGCGTCCGTTCCGGGCGTCGCGGCCGTCGGCGCCACCTCGGACTTCCCGCTCAGGAACTCCCTGGAAGGGTCGCTCCTCGCCCAGTTCCACGGCGAGCCGTTCGACTCCGTGCATCCGATCGGCACGCGGCAGCGGTTCGTCAGCGAAGGGTATTTCGCGACGACCGGCACGAAGCTGCTCCAGGGGCGCGACTTCGGGCCTGACGATCGCGCGGCGACGACGCCGGTCGCCATCGTCAACAGCACCTTCGTGAAGCGGTACCTGGCGGGACGCAACCCGATCGGGCTGCAGTTCTCCGCCGGCTACCCGCTCCCCGATCCGCGCAACGAGGTGACGGTCATCGGCGTGGTGGACGACGTGCGTCAGAAGAGCGTGCGCGACGAGCCGGAACCGGCGTTCTATTCGTCGCTGGAGCAAGTCCCTCTCCGGAGCCAGACGCTCGTCGTCGCGACGGCCGGGAGCGACGTCGCCTCGCTCGAGTCCACTCTGCGCGGCGAGGTGCGGCAGTTCGATCCGGAGATTGCCGTCGAGTTCGAGCTGGTCCCGGATCTGGTGGCGGGCACGATGAGCCGGCAACAGCTCGGCATGACGCTGATGCTGATCTTTGGCGGCCTCGCCATTCTCCTGGCGGCCGTCGGCATCTACGGCGTCGTGGCGTACGCGGTGTCGCAACGGCGGGGAGAAATGGCGACGCGGCTGGCCCTGGGCTCGACGCCGGGCGGGGTGTTCTGGCTCGTGATGAAACACGGCGGCACGATCGGCGTCGCCGGCGCGACGATCGGCCTGGCGGTCGCGTACCTGTCGGGAAAAATCGTCGCAAGCCAGGTATACGCCATCCGCGCATCCGACCCGATCATGCTCACGGGCGCGATCACGATCGTGGCCGGCATCACCGCGGCGGCCACGGCGATTCCCGCGTGGCGCGCATCACACCTGAAGCCGTCGGCAGTGCTGCATTCGGACTAGGGCGATACCGCAGGCCGACGACGATCTCGAACGGCGGTAGCCGGTGCAGAGGCTCCGGCCACGCCGGTCACCGTCGCGCGAGCGGCAGCCGGAACGCCGCCATCTCCTCGCCGTTGCGGACGTACAGGATGTCCCCGACCAGGACCGGATGGTTCCAGGTTTTTGCATCGAGCACAGGGAACCGCGCCAGCTCGGTGAACTGATCGGGCGTCGCCTTGACGAGCGCCAGCTCGCCTTCCTCCGAAAGCACCAGCATCACGTCCTGATCGGGAAGGAGGATGAGCTGCCCGTTGCCGAATCGTCCGCCTTTCCACGCCCGCGTGCCGTCGGCCAGGTCGACGCAGGCGAGGATGCTGCCATCGAACCCGTAGGCATGTCCGTCGTGCACGACGTAGTCGTTGAAGTACGGCTTCAGCCCCCTCGACGTCCAGCGCTCTTCGACAGTCCAGCCGCCCGGCGCGGACCCACCGGCCCCGACCGAGATGCGGCGGATGCCCGCCCCGCCCATCGCATCGGCGGTGGTAATCAGGAAGTCGCCTCCGGCAATCTGCGCCGGCTGCACGATCGGGACGCCCTGCCACGCGTCCTCCCAGAGCAGCGTGCCGTCGGACGGCGCGACGCTGCTCACGCCGGCGCCATTCAACAGCAGGATCTGCCGGACTCCGTCAATCGTGACGAGATGCGGCGAGCTGTATCCGCCGCCGCCGGACTTGCGGGACCACCGCGGCGCTCCGGTGGCCGCGTCGTAGGCCGCGAGTGCGCCGGACGCGGCAATCACGACCAGGTCACCGACGACGAGCGGTGACCCGGCGAAGCCCCAACCCGGCACGCTCACACCGGAGTCGGCCGCGACGCTGCGCGACCACACGACAGCGCCGTCGCGGGCATCCAGGGCGTTGACGATCCCGGTTGCCCCCAGCGTGTAGACACGGCCGTTGTCGAGCGCCGGTGTCGCGCGCGGACCCGCGCCGCCGTTCGATTCCCAGAACCGGACCTTGTCGCGGTGCATCCACACCGCCTGGCCCGTGGACGACTCGTAGCAGGCGACAATCTCGTCTTCGCCCCGCTGCTCCTGCGTATACAGACGGTCGCCGGCGACGGCGAACGACGACCAGCCCGGCCCGATCGGCTTCCGCCACAATTCCACGGGCGGCGACGTCGCCCAGTCGGTCTCGATCGTCACACCGTGGACGACGTCGTCACGATTTGGTCCGCGGAAGCCGGGCCATTCGATGGGCGTCGCCGAAGGCGCCTCAGGGACGGCCTCGCCGGCTCGCGCCGGGGCTGCCGCCACGGCGGGAGTCGTCGGCGCGGGCGACGGTGCCGGAGCTTCGTCCTTTGCCGCGGGCGCATCTTTGGGGCTCTCCACGGCTACCGGCGCGGGCGCGGGCGGCAGCACGGGGGCAGCCTGCGCCAGGAGGCGTTCTTCGGCAGTCGGTGTCCACCGCCACGCGAGATCCGGCACGCCGCCGAGGATGCCATTCGTCCGGACGAGCGTCCACACGCCGCTGCCGATCAGGATGGCGGTCGCCATGGCGGCCCACCTCGCGGCGCCAGTCAGACGCCGGCTGGCCAGCGCCCAGCCGACGAAGGCGAGGCTCACGGTCGGCGGTACGGCGTAGATGGTGAACATCATGCCCATCATCCCGTTCTGAATGGAGATGTGCGTCAGGGGCCGGGTGACGGCCGCCACGACGATCATCACGGCGATGGCACCCACGCGCTCGAACCACGGCGCCCGGCTGAAAAGGATCCACCAGAGGGCAATCGCCAGGGCACCCACGAAACCGCCGAGCACCGCGAAAAGCGGCACGTCGATGCCGAAGATCTGTGCCCCTGGCGCAACGGCGGGAAGCAGGAATCGGACAATGAGCAACAGCACCGCGAGGCTCACACCGGGCCACAGCCGGAGCGGTTTGCGCGAGGGGCCTTCGTAGGCCGGGTTGATCGTCATCGGGATATCCACCCCTCCATCGTGGTTGACCGAGCGGTGCCGCAGGCGGTCGATCGCCGGCGGCGTGGAATCTACTCCGACCGGAGCGCCCGCAGGACGTCTACCCGTGACGCCCGCGAAGCCGGCATCATCGAGGCGAGGACGGCTGCGCCGACGAGAACGGCCGCGGCGCCGGTGACGGGAAGGACGCCGGGCCACTGGACGTGTTCGACGAATCTCGTGGCCACGAGCGCCAGCACGCTGCCGCCTGCCGCGCCGGCCGCGATTCCAGTCGCGGCGATCAGCACGCCTTCCGAGAGCACTCGCGCCAGCAGGTGCCGCGGCGGTGACCCGACGGCGAGCCGCACGCCGAACTCGCGCGTGCGCGCGCTCACGGTGAAAGCCAGGACGCCCGCCACGCCGACGACGGCGATCAACAGGGCGATGCCGGCGAACCCCGAGAACACGAAGGCGCTCAGCCGCTCGGGCGACAGCACCTCGGCGCGCACGTCCTCGAGGGTCGCGGCGCGCTCGACAGGCTGGTCGGCGGCAATCGTGCGAATGACGCGCCGCACCGCCGGGACGAGCGCGTAGGGATCGCCGGCTGCATGCACGAACAGCCGGCCGGCGAGACCGATCTGCTGGACAGGGTGGTAGATCGTCAGCGCCGGTCCGCGCACGACGTTCTCGTCGTCGACGTCGGCGACGACGCCGACGATACGGCGCGGCAGGGGTTTGCCGAAATACGGATCGGTCCACCACATCTTCCGGTTCAGCGCGTCCCCGTTCGGGCACAGGCGCTGCGCGACGCTCTGGCTGACGATGACGACCGGCTCGCTGCCCGCGCGGTCCTCGTCGGTGAAGTCGCGGCCGGCGAGCATCGGGACGCCGATCACGGCGAAGAAGCCGGGCGCCACGATGCGGAAGCGCGCGCGCGGATTCTCTTCGCCGTCGGCGGGCGTGTAGCCCTCGACGCGCGAACGACACGCCATGGCCGAAGCTGCCGGCATCGCGCCAGGGCACGAAGCTTCCGACCGCCACGCCGTTCACGCCCGGCAGCCGCGCGATTCGCCGCGTCGCTTCCCGGTAGAAGCCGGTCACCGTCGCGTCTCCGATGCCGACGCCGGTCGCCGAGGGTGGGATGTCGAAGACCAGCACGTGCCGCATGTCGTAGCCGGTGTCGGCCGTCTCCAGGGCGACGAGCGTGGCGAGGAGCATGCCCGGCGCCGGCGAGCAGCACGAACGAACAGGCAATCTGCGTGGTCGCGAAGACGCGCAGGCGGCGGTTCGTGCCCGACGTGATCCGAACCGTGCCGCTCGCCAGCCCGAGGCCGGAGGATGCGCGCGGCGAGGGCAGACGCGGGACGTAGGCGAGCAGCACCGCCGCGGCCATCGCCAGTCCCGCGCCAATCCAGAGCACGCTCGGATCGACGGTGACGTCGAGCGCGCGGACCGAGAAGCGGGCGGCATACCGCGCGACGACACCCACGAACGGCCGCGCCATCGCAACGCCGAGCACCGCCCCGGCGCCGCACAGCACCAGGCTCTCGGCGAGCAGCGTGCGCCTGAGCGCGCCCGTGCTCGCGCCAAGCGCGGCGCGCACGGCCAGCTCCCCTTCGCGGCGCACCGATCGCGCCAGGATCAGGTTCGCGACATTCGAGCAGGCGATGACGAAGACGACCCCGGCCGCGGCCAGCAGCAGAAGCAGGACCGGCCGCGCCGGCGCCGTGATTTGATCGCGCAGGCGGCGTGACGCTCAGTTGGACGTCGGTGCCCGGCCGAATAGGCCTCCGGGTGCGCGCGCATCGAGGCGTCATGGACCGCGGTCAGCTCAGCCCGCGCCGCTTCGAGCGAGGCGCCGGGCGCAAGGCGGCCGAAGAGCTCCGTCATCCGGTGGGTGCGGTCGGTCACCATCGTGGCTCCGAGATGGTGCGGGCTCGTCACGACATTGGCGATGATTTCGGTGTCGGCCGGATACGGCACCGACGGCTCGAGCACGCCAACGACGGTCGCGGAACGCGGGCCGAGGCGGATGACCCTGCCGACCACCGTCCGGTCGCCGTGGAGCGCCGCCATCCAGAAGCGGTAGGTGAGCACCGCCGCGCCCGCCGCCTTCGGGCCCGTCGTCGCCGGCCGTCAGGAGGCGGCCGAGCACCGGGCGGAGGCCCATCACATCGAAGAACGACCCGCTGACGACCCCCGCCTTCACGATGCGGGGCTCGTCGCCGAGGCCAATCAGCGTGAAGTCGACCGTGGAGAAGTCGCCGAAGGCGCTGACGGTCGTGATGCCGGACGTGAGGTCGCGAATCTCCGGGATCGAGAACGTCATGTTCCCGGCGCCAATCGCCGGGGCGCTCTGGCGGATGTAGATGAGGCGGTCGCCGTCGCGGTTGACGAGGGGGCGCAACAGCACGCCTCGGACGACGCTGAAGATCGCGGCGTTGGCGCCGATGCCGAGCGCGAGCGTCACCACGACCGTGGCGGCGAGCCCCTTCGCCCGCGCGAGCGAGCGGAAGGCGAAGCGGACGTCACGTCCGAGCGCCGCGACCGACTCGAGCCAGCGGCTGTACCAGACGCGCCGCATCGAATCGCGGATGGCCGGAACGTAGCCGAATTCCCGGAGCGCGGCGAGGCGGGCGGCCTCGGGATCCTCGCCGCGGTCGATTCGTGCCTTCGCGCTGAGCGCGAGATGGCCACGAATCTCCTCGTCGAGGTCGCGCTCGTCGGGCACGCATGGGCTATTCCTTGGCGGGCGACGGGTTCATGATGCGGCCGATCGCCTCCACCATCTGCGACCAGCGATCCTGTTCGCGGGAGAGCTGCGCCTTGCCGGCGGCGGTGAGGCGGTAGTACTTCGCCCGCTGGTTGGCTTCGCTGAGCGCCCACTCCGACTTCAGCCAGCCGCGCTTTTCCAGCCGGTGCAGCGCGGGGTAGAGGGAGCCTGTTTCGACTTTGAGCAGATCGTCGGACTGCGAGCGAATCGCCTGACCGATGCCGTGGCCGTGCTGCGGGTCCCCACTGAAGAGTCCGGAGCACGAGCATGTCGAGGGTGCCCTGGAGGATGTCGAGCCGCGAGTCGTCGGGTGTCCTGGCCATAGGTGTAGAGAGTCTACGGCATAGGACGTAGACCGTCTACAACTTGTTCCGGCCGCCCGGGATGAACCCTACGCGCCGGATGCGAGGTCCAGCGTCCCGAGCGAATCTCTCACGGTCGAGACGCCTTGCGGCAGAGCCTGCCGGTCCCCCGCGGTCAGGGGCGCATCCTGAATGTCGACGTTGCAGTTGATGCCGCAGGCGCCACCGATCGTGCCGGCGACGGTAAACGTCCGCTCCGCCGGCGTCAGGAGCTCCGCCAGTCCAATCTGGAACGTCCGGGTGCGCGTGCCGTGGAACTGCAGCGTGACGCGGCAATCGGCCTGGCCGGTCTTGTGCACTTCCAGTGTGAAGGGCAGATCGCCGAGCACGCGCACGAGGATCGCCTGGATCTGGACGGCCGAATACGGCGACAACGTGACCTCGGTCTGGTTGCTCCAGTCCTTCTCGTGGCGCCACGCTTCGCCGCTCGTCAACGACACGCTCATCTGCATGTTCAGGGTCAGCTCTGACGACAGGCCCGGAAGACTGGCCTTCTCGGTCACGCTCGCGCCGAGCGTCACGCCGTTCGTGATGGACCAGTGGAACTCCTGCGTCTCCTTCTCGCCATAGCTAACGGTGTATTTCGCCACGGCGGCGCTGTTGTTCCTGATGCCCGATAGCTCCACGTGCGTGGGGATGCTCACTTCTTTCGTGGCGAATGCGCCGAACGTCGCCTTGACGGTCTGATCGAGGCCGGAGAGCTTCACCAGCTCCACGCGTTGAATGTCCGTGGTCTTGATGGTGTGCCCCTGTTTCGCGGCGGCCGCGACGATGCGCTCGCGAATCGTCTTGTCGTGCTTCGCCATCGCCGCAACCGTACGGGCTTTGAGAATGTCGTCCACGCTCTGACTCACCAGTCACCTCCCTGAGTCGTCGTCACTGCCTACTATGGTCCCGGCACAATCGCCGGTCGCGGGGCAGCCGCTTTCCTGCCGGCGATCCATCGCCTGAATCGAAACGCGTTTTCCGGCAGCTGCAGATCCATGCCGTAGTGATTCGGGCCCACGGCTGCGACCTTCGCCACGACCACGCTCAGATCGTCTCGCGCGAAGGCGTCGATCGCCGCCTCGCCGAAGGCCACCACCGAGTCCACCGCGGCGACGTACTCGATGCCGGCGCCGCGCGCCATCGCCGCGAGATCGGTGATGCCCGACGTGGTGTGCGAGTCGAATCCTCCCGTCGACAGCAGGCTGCCGTTGTCGAAGATGAAGTGCACGAGGTTCCGCGGCCGGTACCGCGCGAGCGTCGCGAGCGTGCCGAGGTTCATGAGGACCGAGCCGTCGCCGTCGAGCACGACGATCTTCTCCTGCGGCAGGTGCAGCGCAAGGCCCAGGCCGATCGAGGACGCCAGCCCCATCGCGTGCTGCAGGTAGAAGAAGTTCTCTCTGTGCCCGAGGTCGTAGAGCTCCTGCGCGCACGCGCCCATGATCGTGACGACAGCCTTGTCGTCCAGCTCCGGATAGAGCATCGCGATGCACTCGGCGCGCTTCACAGCGCGTCTTCCATCAAGTCGCGCGTGAGGAGCAGCGCGACGGGCGACAGCGCAGCTTTGCGAGAGCGTGTAGGCCTCCCGCACCTGGCGCCCGACGGCCTCCGGAGTGCGCGCGTACTCGAAGGGGATATTCAACGCGCGCAGCACGCCTTCAGTGACGATGCCGCCGCGCGTGTGCCAGGGATACGGCTCGCCCCAGTGGCCGCGCAGCGCGATCAGCATGCACAAGGGGATGCCGTAGAGCATCGCGAGCGAGACGATGCCGTTCATCGCCGCCAGGAACCCGTGGTTCTGCATGAGCAGAATATGGCGCTCGCCGGCGAAGTAGGCACCCGCCGCGATGCCAATCGCCTCTTCTTCTTTCGCGACCTGGATCAGCCGCATGTCCGGGTCGCGTTCGGCGTGCTGCAGCAGCAGCCCGAGCCACGTCTCGGGCAGCGCGGACAGCGACGTGATGCCGGCGTCCTTGATGGCCTTGAAGACGACCTTCGAATTCTCGTAGGAGACGGACATGAGCGAGCAGGAATTGTAGCGCGTCCGTGGGGCATCCAGAATTGTTCACGCTGTGACCATGTCCGTCCGCGCTGCGCCGGGGTATCTTGACTGGCGCGCGCAGACTGGTCAGATCGCGCACGTCGCGGAGAGCCGGCTGAGCTGGATTGATGCTGCGGCAGCCGTGCCCAGGCCCGCCTTCTCCCGCATGCGGCCGGCGGCGGCCGTTTCCTGGCCGTGGACCACCGGGCGGCTACGGCGTGATGTCCGGACGGTATTCGCTGATGAACTCCATGATCGCCGAGGCCTCCGCCATGTCCTTCGCGCGGAACCTGATCGAATGCGAATCGGTGCGCTCGAAGATCGGAAGGTACCCGAGCACCTCAACAGGCATGTAGTTCTTGAAACTGACGTCCACCGTCACCGGTCCCGGCACTTTGTACGGCTTGAAATCCTGACGGCGAGCCATCGCGGCGCGCACGGTATTGCGGATGAGATCGTACGACGCCTGCGGCGTGAGGGTATTCGCCGCGTGGAACCCGAGCGTGCGCTTCGTTTCCGCCGCCTCGATGGGCCCAATCACGCTCCGCACCTCCGCAATCGCCGCGTCGTCACCCGACATCATGATGACGGGAACGTTGAACTCGCCGGCGATGGCGGCGTTCCATGCGCCTTCGGTGACGGCGACGCCGTTCAGCGCCACGCGCGTGAGGTTCGCGCTCGAGAAGGTGTGCGCCCGCACGCCCTTCGTGTTGTTCGTGCTGGCGTGATAGCCGATGAAGATCGCCGCATCCACGTCCTGATCGACGCCCGCCATCATGCTGAGACGCCGGGGCCACGACCGGATGATGCGGACGCCGGCCGGGAATTCCTCGATGAGGAGGTTCTCGCCGTTGCCGTGCGCGTCGGCGACGACAATCTCGGTCGCCCCGCCGATCTTCGCGCCGTCGATCGCCGCCAGCGCCTCGCGCGTCATGAACTCGCGATACCGCGAGTACTCGAAACCGGCCGGTCCGAGCTGATCGGCCGTCACGGTACCGACGACCCCCTCCATGTCCACGGAGATGTGGACCTTGAGCCTGGGCGCCTGGGCGGGAGCAGCCGGTCCCGCGAGTGTATAGCCACCGGCCAGAAGCACCATCAACGCTGTCAATCGCGCTCGCATGTGAACTCCTTCCACGGACGAGCCCGATTGTAGCCGCGTTGTCGCAGGTTTGGCGCGGTCGAACGCTCCTCCCGTCGATCCGCGGCGAGGACGCCGGTTCTTTGCGTTTGACGCCCGCATGGCCGGATTTACGTGCTGATCGAACGCGCGTCAGTGCGACCTGCAGCCGCAGAGCGTTGCCGGCGGCCCGGTTCCGGTCCGGGCGTACATCGAGGAACTGCTGCCCGACGTGCTCGAAGGCAGGATTCAGCCTGGCCGGGTCTTCGATCGGGTCACGAACCTCGACGGCGTGCCCGACGGATACCGAGCGATGAACGAGCGCGAGGCGCTCAAGGTCATGATTGCTTTCTAGGACAGCGCCGTACCGAGTAGGATCCTCGCAGGACGCCGAACCAGTTCGAATCGCCCGGCATGGGCGACCTCCCTGCCGTTGCGGAAGGAGCCATACGGATGAAAGCCAGGACGGGACTCATCGCACTACTCATCGCATCGTCGGTCGCGTATGTGTGCGCGGCGGATTGGCCGGCATATCTGGGACCCAGGAGAGACGGCACGTCGACGGAGACCGGCCTCTTGCGGTCGTGGCCGAACGAGGGCCCGAAGGTCCTCTGGACCGCCCCTGTGGGGATCGGCTACGGCGGCCCGGTCGTCAGCGCCGGCAAGGTCTACCTGCTGGACAGGGACGACGCCGTCGGAGACACGCTGCGGTGTCTGGACTTCGCCACGGGCAAGGAGCTGTGGAACTTCACGTACAAAGCGCCAGGGAGGTTCGACCATCCCGGTTCGCGAACGACGCCGACGGTCGATGGTGACCTCGTGTATACGTTCGGGCCGCTCGGCGACCTGTATGCCATCAGCACGACGACGCACAAGCCGGTCTGGAACAAGAACGCCTGGAAGGACTTCGGCGGAGGCGCGCTGCCCCGGTGGGCGTTGACCCAGAACCCCCTCGTGTATCGCAACCTGGTCATCGTGGCATCGCAGACGCCACAGACGAGCGTGGTGGCGTACGACAAGCTGACTGGCGCGCTGAAGTGGAAATCACCCGTGCTGTCCGGCGGTGCCGGGTACGTCAGCCCGTCGCTCGTCAACGTCGGCGGAGCCGATCACCTCGTGATGATCATGGCCTCCAATGGATTTGGCCGTAGCGCGCGCGGCGGCAGCGTCAACGGTCTCGACCCGCTCACCGGGGCGGTCCTGTGGACCTACGGCAACTGGCAGTGCGGGATTCCCGTTCCGCACGCAGTCGATGCCGGTGAGGGGCGGATCCTCATCACGGGCGGGTACAACGCGGGCGCCGCCATGATCAAGGTCCAGAAGGCAGCAGGCGGGACCTTCAGCGTCTCGGAGCTGTTCAAGAACGTCAACTTCGGCGCCCACACACAGCCGCCTATCCTGTACAAGGACCATTTCTACGTGCCGTACACCATCAACGAGCGCAGCGACGGACTGGTGTGCATGACGATGGCCGGCCAGGTCAAGTGGAAGACGGGCGACGAGCCGTCGTTCAACAAGGGCGGCGCCGTGCTCGCCGACGGTCTGCTGCTCTCTCTCGACGGCAGCAAGACGCTGTATCTCATCGAGCCCGATCCATCGGGCTTCAAGCCGCTCGCCAGCGCGGAGCTGCTGGAGGATGGCGAGAACTGGGCACCTCTCGCCCTCTCGGATGGCAAGCTACTGATCCGCGACCAGAAGCAGTTGAAATGCGTACAGGTCGGTCGCTAGTCCGCTGGAGCGTTCGCGCGGGGGACGGAGCGAACTCATGCGCGTGAAGAGCACTGTCGCGATCCTCATGCTCTCCGGCGTGACGGGGTTGCCGTCGGCGTCTCAGGACTGGCCGACGTGGGGCGGGACGGCGCACCGCAACATGGTCTCGACCACGATCGGTCTCCCCGACGCCTGGGATGCCGGGAACGGGACGAACATCAAGTGGAAGGCGCAGATCGGGTCGACGTCGAACGGCAACCCGGTGGTGGCCGATGGGAAGATCTTCCTCGGCACCAACAACGCGAATCCCAGGAACGCGGCGATCACGGGCGACAAGGGGGTGCTCATGTGCCTCCGGGAGTCCGACGGCGCGTTCCTGTGGCAGGCCGTGACGGAGAAGCTGGACGCGGACACCGACTGGCCGGAACAGGGCGTCTGCTCATCCGCGGCGGTGGAAGGCAACCGGCTCTACTACGTCAGCAATCGCGGCGAACTGATGTGTCTCGACACCGAAGGGTTCGCCGACGGCAGGAACGACGGCCCCTTCCAGAGCGAAGTCCACAAGGGGCCGACCGATGCCGACATCATCTGGACGCTCGACATGAGGAAGGAGCTGGGCGTGTCCCCGCTCTTCATGGCGAATTCGTCTCCTGCAATCTGGGAAGACCTCGTGTTCGTCGGAACGTCCAACGGACGGGACAGCGCCGACGAGAAGGTCCCCGCGCCGAAGGCCCCCAGCTTCCTGGCGGTCGACAAGCACACCGGGAAGGTCGTCTGGCAGGACAACTCTCCCGGCGAGGGAATCCTGCACGGCCAGTGGGCATCCGCAGCGCTCGGAACGGTCGATGGCGTCCCGCAGGTGATCTTCCCCGGTGGCGACGGGTGGGTCTACGCCTTCAACGCGCGAAGCGGAGAGACGCTCTGGAAGTTCGACATGAACCCGAAGGACGCCATCTGGCCGAGGACGCGGAACTACGGCGTCGCCACACCAGTGTTCAGCGGGGGCCGCGTGTTCGTGAGCGCGGGCCAGGATCCGGACCATCCGAACGGTGTCGGACACACGTACGCCATCGACCCGCGGGGCGCGGCGACATGACGCAATCAGGCCGGGTCTGGCAGTACGACGAGATCAGCCGGTCCATTTCGACGGCGGCGGTCGCCGGGGGACTGGTCTACGTCGCCGATCTCAAAGGGATTCTGCACTGCCTGGACGCAGGGACCGGGAAGGCCCTGTGGACGTTCGACATGATGGCTACGGTGTGGGGCTCGCCGCTGGTGGCTGACGGGAAGGTCTACCTCGCCGATCAGGACGGCGACGTCGCCGTCCTGCGGTCAGGCCCGGAGCTCAGGAAGATCGCCGAGATCGACATGGGCAACTCGCTCTACAGCACGCCGGTGGCTGCGAACGGCGTGCTGTATGTCATGACGCGATCCGATCTCTACGCGATCGCGATCCAGCGAAGCACTGACCGTCCGGGTCATCGCGGCGGCTTGCGCAATTCGCTGAGGGCCTTTCGCGCGTCGTCGTAGACCGGGGCTGATCGCGAGCGCCGATTCCAGCTCCCGAACCGCTTCCGTGGTGCGGCCGCTCTCGTTGAGCATGGCGGCGAGGTTGTAGTGCCACCTGGCCGCGCTGTTGTGCGACGGCTCCAGCCTGAGCGCGTCTTCCAGTTGTCCGATCGCCGCGGCCCGATCCCCCGAGCGATACAGCACCGACGCGAGTTCTCCGTGGAATGCCGCCCGCCCCGGATCGAGTCGAATCGCCTCGCGTGATTCCCGAATCGACTCCGCCAGATGGCCGCCGGAAGCCAACCCCTGCGCCAGCGCATAGTGCGCGTCGGCGTCGGGACGAAGACGAAGCGCCTCGCGGAAGTGTGCCGTGGCCTCGTCGATGCGTCCCTGGCGGCCGAGCAGGAGACCGATCTGGCCGTGCAGCAAGGCGGCGTACTCCGGCTGATGGAACTCCGCTTCCTGCTCCGGTTCGTGGGTCTGGTGTCGAACTGATCCGCAGGGCCTCCGAGAAATGCGTCAGCGCCTCGTCGGGTCTTCCGGCGCCGCGAGAACGAGGCCGAGATTCGCGTGCGCCAGGTCGTTGTCCGGGACGACGTCCACGGCGCGCCGCCAGAGCGTCTCGCTGTCCTTCCAGTATCCGGCCTGAACCCGGGCGGCACCGCCGAAAGCCGCCACCATCGCGAGCGCCGCCGCGCCGGCGGCGAGTCTGTGGACGCGAAGCGAAGTCGACCAGATCGCCGGCTCCCCACACCAGAACGATCAGGAGACCCACGAGCGGCAAGTACCATGAAACGGTCGGCCATCGACTGGCTGCCGACCTGTACGAATCCGAGCACCGGCAGCAGCGTCACGAAGTACCACAGCCAGCCGACCAGGAAGTACGGCCGCCGCTGGAAGGCCCGGACGGCCGCGATCGATACGCCTGCGAGAATCAGCAGGCAGCAGAACACCCACCATCCTGCGACCGGCCGGTAAGGATAGAAGGGCGCGAGCCGGACTTGGCCACACGGTCATGAAGATGTAGCTGACACAGGAAACCGTGGCGTTCGCCAGCCGAGCGCCGATGGGCACCGTTTCCAGACTCTGGACCGCGCCGACGCGGGACTGCGCCAGGAACGTCACGAGGCTCCCGGCGATCGACAGCGCGATCAGGGGAATCTTCTCGACAACCAGCCGGCTGATGGGAGCCGCGGGCGAGGCCCGCGTGAGGCCGGTCCGGCCGAGCGGCCACACGTCGAGCAGCAGCAGGACCAGCGGCAGCGTGACGAGCGTCGGCTTCGACATCAGCCCGAGGACATAGAAAGCGACGACGGCGGCATATCTGGCACGCCCGGTGGTCGCGCACGTAGCTCACGTACGCCCAGAGCGTGAGCATCCAGAACACGCCGCTCAGCACGTCCTTGCGCTCCGCGATCCACGCCACCGATTCGACATGGAGCGGGTGGATCGCGAACAAGGCGGCAGCGAGCGCGCTGCGGCCGGTCTGGCCGGTCATCCGCTGGAGCACCCAGAAAAGAAGCAGCGTGCCGGCGGCGTGCAGGACGACGTTCGTCATGTGGTGCGCGCCGGCCCGCAGGCCGAAGAGGTCTACGTCCGTCATGTGCGACAGCCACGTGACCGGATGCCAGTAGAAGAGACCCGGGCTGCTCGAGCGCCCACAGGATGCCGGCAGGTGTGAGGCCCCGGCTGACGACCGGGTTCGCGGAGACGTATTGCGGGTCGTCCCAGGAGACGAACGGGAAGTGCCGGACAGGCGCGAACACAGCGAGACGTGAGCGCCACCAGCGCGATCGACACCCAGACAGCCGTCCTCAGGCGACGAGGGGCGACATCTCCAGGTCCGGGCGGATCGTCAGCCGCCTGCGGCTTCCGCCTCGACTTCATGGGCTTTCCGGCCATCTGCCTGCGATTCTGAAGGCCCCGCGACCAGCGCGTCAACCTGCCGAGACCGTGACCGGCCGGTGGGCGCGGCGTGCTGGTGACGCCTACCGAACCTCCAGACGCCACGTCAGCTTTCAGCTCCCATGCCGATTGCGTTCATATGGTTGCGAGCAGAGCTTCGCGGACGTTCCGGGCGGCGATGGGAGCGAGCCGAGGCTCCTCCGTCCGTCGGCGGACACGCGCCCTGTCACGCCGCCGTTGCTTTCTTCGGTGCGGCCTGCCCACGGCCTCGTCACGCTGCGGCGGCGTATGGTTTCGCCGGGGCGCGGTCGGCCCGGCCCGCACGCGTGCTGACACCGCTGGCACGGCGCGCCCTGGCGGTCCTGAACAGTCTCGGCGCGGGTCTCGACGACACGCTGTCGTCGTCGGAACTTCGCAGCGCGTTCGAAGGCTCGCCCGCCGGTATCACCCGGACCTGCATGCAGATCGCTGTGGTGGCGAGCAGGCACGCCTGTCGCGGCTCTCGCCCAGCTGACCGATCATTATCGCCAGCTCGCTGCCGCGCTCGACAGCCCCGCGATGGTGTCATGACGCGATCGCCCGCGGCTGCCACAATCCCACGCGCACACGGATAGAAGAGGTAACGCGGCGGGCCGTCGGCGCGCACGCACTCCGCGCAGATTTTCCCGATCTGCGCAGCCTGCGCCTGCCCTCGGGCCGAGGGCGTCCTGGGCTCGCCACAGCCCGCGGCTTGAGGAGAGGTCGGAGATGCGTCATCATGGCCTGGCGGGCGTGGCGGGCCTGGATCACGTTTCTTCGGAGTGACCTCTACCTTGCGAGATTTCCGCGCGGCGCTGCTCAGCCTGACCGCGGTTGGCACCGTGACGCTGGTGTACGCGAGGTCGCTTCATCGTCACCAACGCGACCATCGTCGCGTTGACATTGCTGTTCGTCGTGCTCATCACGGCGGCGCTGTCACGGCTCCGCGTCGCCGTTGTCACGTCGGCCGCTTCGGTGTTGTGCTTCAACTATTTCTTCCTGCCGCCGGTTGGAACCTGGACCATTGCCGATGCCCAGAACTGGGTGGCTCTGTTCGTGTTCCTGGCCGTGAGCCTCGTCGCCAGCCGGCTGTCGCACGTGGCACGCGCACGAACGGAAGAAGCGATCGGCCGGCGCGACGAGCTGGCGCGGCTGTTCGATTTGAGTCGCGACGTCCTCGTCATGAGCGCAAGCTCGGACCCCGGCGCGCACCTGGTGCCAGCGATCGCCCGGCGATTCGACCTGGACTACGTGGCAATCGCGCTGCCCGGATCGGACGGCTGGTCGGTCTCCGCGGCGGGCGACAGCCTGGTGCGGCTCGACGATCGCCAGTTGACCGAGGCGTTCGAAGCGGCCGCCAGGTCGCTCGAGTTCGACGCATACGCTCGCACCTACGCGGGTCATCGAACAATCGACGCAGGGGGCCGCAGCGTCCGACTCGTGCCCTTGCGCGTCGGCACGACGCCTATCGGCGTGCTCGCGGCATCGGGACGGCCGGTCGAGGCCGGGACTCTCGATACACTGGCGGGCGTCGTCGCGATCGCCATCGAGCGGATGCGGTTCCTCAAGGAGCGGAAGGCCGCGGAACTGACGCGGCAGAGCGAAGAGCTCAAGACCGCGCTCCTCGCCTCGCTGGGGCATGACCTGCGGACTCCGTTGACCGCCATCCGGGTCGCCGCCGGGAACCTGAAGGCCCCCTGGCTGCCGACGCAGGATCGCGGCGACCAGAGCGACCTCATCCTGTCGGAGGTCGAGCGGCTCACCCGGTTGTTCGACAACGTCCTGCAGATGGCGCGGATCGATGCCGGCGCCATCGCGACAGAGCAACGCTGGGCGCACCCCTCGGAGATCGTGGCCGCCGCGCGGGACCAGGTCCAGCACGCGCTGAAGCAGCGCCCCGTCTCGGTGATCGACAGAACCGGATGTCCCCGTGCAACTCGATGCCCGTCTGGCCGCGTCTGGCGCTCGCGTACCTCCTCGAGAACGCCAGCCAGGTACACGCCGCCAGGGGCTTCGATCGACGTGACCACCACGTTGACCGGGAGTGAACTTGTGATCCAGGTCAGGGATCATGGCCCCGGCATCAGTCTCCGTTGACCAGCCCCATCTCTTCGAGCGGTTCTACCGGGGCTCGGCATCACGTTCGCGCGCGTCAGGGACGGGCATGGGCTTATGGATCGCCAGGGGACTCGTCGCAGCCGAAGGGGGGCGCGTCTGGGCGGAGAATTGTCCTGAAGGCGGAGCGCAATTCTCGATCGCGGTTCCCATTGCGGTGGCTCGACCAAGTCAGGCGCCGGCGGCGTCATGAGCACCCGCGAGCGGATTCTGCTCGTGGACGATGAAGTCTCCATCCAGCGGGCGGTGGGACCGCTCCTGCGCTCACGCGGATACGACGTGGAGATTGCCGGTTCCGGAGCCGAGGCTCTGCGGGTCGTCTCCGATCGCGCGCCCGACCTGATCGTGCTCGACCTCGGCTTGCCGGACATCGAGGGTACGGAAGTCTGCCGTCGCATCCGCGAGACACAGAGCCTCCCGATTATCGTGCTGTCGGCCAGAGGCGCGGAATCGGACAAGGTCAACGCGCTGGATCTCGGCGCCGACGACTACGTGACCAAGCCGTTCGGACCGGAGGAGCTGCTCGCGAGAGTTCGCGTCGCGCTTCGCCGGGTGATGTCGGAAGGCGCCATCGAATCCGGTGTGCTGCGTGCGGGCGACCTGGCGATCGACTACGACCGGCGCCGCGTCCTGCGCGGCGGGGAAGAAATGCGCCTGACCCCGAAGGAGCTGGATCTCCTCACACTGCTTGTCCGCAATCACGACCGCGTGCTGACCCACCGGGCCATCCTGAAAGCGATCTGGGGCGCCAACGCCATCGAGCAACCGGAACATCTGTGGACGCTGGTGGCGCAGCTCCGCCGAAAGATTGAGCCGGACCCCTCCAGACCGCGCTACCTCGTGAGCGAACCGTGGGTAGGCTACCGGTTCGCCACTGGCGACGCTGAGGACGGGAACTGAGCCAGCGGAACTTCAGGCACTTTTCAGGGACTTCTTCGGCGCTCTTCAGGCGCGGATGCCTATGCTGAGGATATGGGCGCCACCGAACTCCGCGATCCCTCGGATCACGCCCCATCCAGTACGCGACCCGATCGGCACCCGCGAAGCGAAGCGGGCGGGCCTCGACAGGTTCCGCGCCCGGCGTCAGGCCCGAGTGGTCGGTCCATGGACCGGGCGTGAGACAGGAGGAGTGGCTGTGCTCGCTTTCGGGATGGTAGTGCTCGGCGTCGCGACCTTCGTCGGATTGCTCGGGTTCACCGCGCTGTGTGACCGCGTGTAGGTGCGCACATGACCATGCTGGCCCTCGTGCTGAGCGTTGCCGCGTTTGTCTATTTGACGTACGCGATGCTCCATCCGGAGAAGTTCTGAGGCTCGCATGGCTGCCGATTACCTCGCCGTCGCGTTCACGGTGGTCCTGCTCGTCGCCACCAGCGTTCCAATCGGTCGGTACATCGCACGGGTTTTCACCGGCGAACCGACACCGCTCGACCCGGTGCTGCTCCCGATCGAACGCGTGGTGCTCCGCATAACGGGTGCGGCGTCGAGCGACGAGCAGACCTGGCAGGAGTATTCGCGATCGCTGCTGATCTCGAATCTCGTCATGTGGCTGGCGACCTGGTCCATCGTCACGCTGCAGCGGTACTTGCCGCTCAATCCCGATGCGATCGGCAACATGGAACCGACGCTCGCCTTCAACACCATCTCGAGCTTCACCTCGAACACAAATCTGCAGCACTACAGCGGGGAGACCTCGCTCTCGTACTTTTCGCAGATGTTCGCGATCACGTTCCTGCAATTCGTGACCGCCGGAACGGGCATCGCCGCGGCCGTCGCCGTGATGCGGGCGCTGGCTGCCAGCCGCCTGAGGACGATCGGCAACTTCTACGTGGACCTCACGCGGGCCAGTGTTCGGCTCCTGCTGCCGCTGGCGGTTCTTTTGACGGTCGTCCTGATGTGGCAGGGGACGCCGATGACGTTCGAGGGCGCGGCACGGGCCACGACCGTGGAAGGACGGGCACAGGTCATCGCTCGTGGAGTCACGGCGCCCATGGTCGCGATCAAGCAACTGGGCACGAACGGAGGCGGGTATTTCGGCCCGAACTCCTCACATCCGTTCGAGAATCCCACGCCCCTCTCCAACCTGGTCGAGACGTGGTCCATTCTCGCGATTCCCATGGCGATGGTCTGGGCACTGGGCTCGATCGTCCGGCGCCGGCGGTTCGCGGTTGTCGTCTTCGCGGTGATGTTCTCGCTGTACGTACCGCTGGTGATCTTCGCGGTGGCGCAGGAGACGGCCGGAAACCCGGCCATCGCCCGGATGGGAGTCGATCAGTCGGCGGGCTCGATGGAGGGGAAGGAAGTGCGGTTCGGCGCAGCGCTCACCGCGCTGTGGGCCGTCAGCACCACGTCCACGTCGAACGGTTCGGTCAACGGCATGCACGATTCGCTGACGCCGCTCGGCGGCCTGGTGGCGATGGTCGGCATGTGGTTGAACAACGTGTTCGGCGGTGTCGGCGTCGGGTTCATCAACATGTTCATCTTCATCATCGTGGCGGTCTTCATTTCCGGCATGATGATCGGGCGTACGCCTGAGCTGCTCGGCAAGAAGGTCGAGTCACGCGAGATGAAGCTGGCGAGCCTGGCGCTCCTGTGGCATCCGCTGGCGATCCTCGTGGGCACCGCCGTTGCCTGCCACGTGTGGACGACGACCACCGACCCGGGTACCGCCCTCGGCTGGCTCAGGAACCCTGGTCCGCACGGATTCTCCGAGATGCTCTACGAGTTCAGCTCGGCTGCCGCGAACAACGGCTCCGGCTTCGAGGGGCTCGGGGACAACACGCCGTTCTGGAACATCTCGACAGGATTGGTGATGCTGCTCTCCCGCTATATCCCGATCATTGCGCCGCTCGCGCTCGCGGGAACACTGGCGGCCAAGTCGGCTGCGCCGGAAACAGCGGGGACCTTGCGCGTGGATAGCGGAACGTACGGTTTCACGTTGTGGGCCGTGATCGTGATTCTGGGCCTGCTCATGTTCATGCCGGTGGCCGTCCTCGGACCGGTGGCCGAATATCTGGCGCCAGGATAGGAGACAGGTCGTGTTGACGGAACTTCGACGAAGTGTGTTGTTCACGCTGACGACCATGCTGCTCTTCGGGGGCGTCTATCACGGGGCGCTGTGGGCGCTCGGCGAGGCGGTGTTCCCATCTCAGGTGGAAGGCAGCCTGATCCGTCGCGGCGACGGAACGGTCGTCGGCTCACGGCTGATCGCGCAGCGATTCCTCGGGCCCGGGTACTTTCATCCGCGTCCATCGGCGGTCGACTACAACGCGGCCTCAACGGGTGGATCCAACTTTGGTCCGTCGAACCCCGAACACCTGGCTGAGGTGCGGACACGGCTGTCGGCGCTCACGGCCCTGGAGGACGTCCCGGCCAGCCAGGTGCCTGCGGCAATGGTCACGGCGAGCGGCAGCGGCCTCGACCCGGACATCCCGATAGCCGCCGCGGAACTCCAGGCCCGTCGCGTGGCAGAGGCCCGGAACCTCTCGGTCGAATCGGTCCGGACGATGATCGAGAGGCACACGCAACAGCCGGCACTCGGATTTCTGGGAACGGCACGTGTCAACGTGCTGGAGCTCAACCTCGCACTCGATGCCGCCCCGGGCGCGGCGGCAACAGATCGAGAGCGGTGACGGTATGTCCGAGCACGGCCGCAGGATTTCAATCTGGGATCCCGTGATCGTCGGTCAGGCCCTGCGGGACGCCTTTCACAAACTCGACCCGCGCAACCAGTTCAGGAATCCGGTGATGTTCATCGTCGAGGTCGGCAGCCTGTTGACGACACTGATCTGGCTGGAGGAGTTCGCGACGGGAGTCGGCCGGCCGTTGTTCACGGGCCAGGTGGCTGTCTGGCTGTGGTTCACCGTGCTGTTCGCGAACTTCGCGGAGGCCATGGCTGAAGGGCGCGGCAAGGCACAGGCGGACACACTGCGCAGGGCCCGAACCGAAACCGTGGCGAATCGGCTGACGTTGCCGCTGGGCGACGTCGAGGCCGTTCCGGCAGCGACGCTTCGCCGCGGCGATTTCGTGATGGTGCGTGCCGGCGAGTTCATTCCCGCCGACGGCGAGATTGTCGAAGGTGTCGCGTCCGTGGACGAGTCCGCGATCACCGGGGAGTCCGCCCCGGTCATCCGCGAATCGGGCGGCGACCGTTCGGCGGTGACGGGAGGGACACGGGTCATCTCCGACTGGATCAAGGTTCGCGTCACCAGCGATCCAGGCCACACGTTTCTCGACCGCATGATTGCGCTGGTCGAGGGCGCGGAACGGCAGAAGACGCCGAACGAGATCGCGCTGAACATCCTGCTGGCGGTGCTCACCCTCGTCTTTCTCCTCGTGGTCGTGACGATCCAGCCGCTCGCGAACTATGCAGGCACCGAAATCCCCGTTCCCGTCCTCGTCGCGCTGCTGGTCTGCCTGATTCCAACGACGATTGGCGCACTCATCTCCGCCATCGGCATTGCCGGCATGGACCGCCTGGTCCAGCACAACGTGCTCGCCATGTCCGGGCGCGCGGTCGAAGCCGCGGGCGACGTCAGCACGCTGCTGCTCGACAAGACAGGCACCATCACGCTCGGGAATCGTCAAGCTACCGAGTTCCTTCCCCTGCCCGACGTGACGGAGGCCGAACTCGCGGACGCCGCGCAGCTCGCGTCGCTGGCAGACGAGACGCCCGAGGGGCGCTCGATTGTGGTCCTCGCCAAGGAACGGTATCGCCTGCGCGGACGGGACCTGGCCGAGAGAGGGTCGGCGTTCGTTCCCTTCAGCGCGCAGACGCGAATGTCCGGCGTGAACCTCGACGGCCGCGAGATCCGGAAAGGGGCGGCCGACGCCGTCGCGCAATACGTCGCGAGTTGCGGCGGAGCCGTGCCACCGGAACTCGAGGTGCTGGTGGACCGCATCGCCACATCGGGCGGTACGCCGCTCGTCGTCGCCGAACGCCACAGGCCGCTCGGGGTGATTCACCTGAAGGACGTCGTGAAAGGCGGCATGCGAGCAGCGATTCGACGCCTTGCGCGCCATGGGCATCAGGACCGTCATGATTACGGGCGACAATCCGCTGACGGCCGCAGCCATCGCCCGGGAAGCCGGCGTCGATGACTTCCTGGCCGAGGCGAAGCCGGAGGACAAGATGGCGCTGATCAAGCGCGAGCAGGCACTGGGCAAGCTCGTCGCGATGACCGGCGACGGCACGAACGACGCGCCGGCGCTGGCCCAGGCCGACGTCGGCGTCGCCATGAACACCGGGACGACGGCGGCCAAGGAGGCCGGGCAACATGGTCGATCTCGATTCCAATCCGACGAAACTCATCGAGATCGTGGAGATCGGCAAGCAGTTGCTGATGACCCGCGGTGCGCTGACGACGTTCTCCATCGCGAACGACGTGGCCAAGTACTTCGCGATCATTCCCGCGATGTTCATCCTCGCCTTCCCCCAGCTCGGCGTCCTGAACGTCATGCGGCTGGCGACGCCGGAATCGGCGATTCTGGCCGCCGTCATTTTCAACGCGGTGATCATCATCGGATTGATTCCGCTCGCGCTGAAGGGTATCGAGTATCGTCCGATGGGTGCCGTCGGCCCTGCTGCGCCGCAACCTGCTGATATACGGCGGCGGGGGAGTGATTCTGCCGTTTGTCGGCATCAAGGCGATCGACATGCTGCTCGTCCTGACCGGCCTCGCCTAGGCCCCCTGGAGCCATGATGGAGCCCTGCCGTGTCCTTCTGCGGCTGATCACCGCCCGACCGCCGATGCCCTGCTGGCCCGCATCAGGGAGAAGAGACCATGCGCGGCTCCGCGTCTACATAGGTGCGGCCCCAGGCGTCGGAAAGACCTACGAGATGCTCCAGGAGGCGCATGCGCTCCGCGCCCGCGGGCTCGATGTCGTCGTCGGGTTCGTGGAGACGTACGGCCGGCGCGATACGGAGGCGCAGCTGAAGGACCTCGAGGTCGTGCCGCGCCGCAGGGTCGAGCATCGCGGCGTCACCCTCGAGGAGATGGACGTGGAGGCGGTCATCCGTCGACACCCCCAGGTCTCGGTGGTGGACGAGCTCGCGCACACCAACGTTCCGGGGAGCCGTCACGAGAAACGCTATGAGGACGTGCTCGACATTCTCGACGCCGGCATTCACGTGATGACCGCCGTCAACATCCAGCACCTCGAGACGCTCAACGACTCGGTGGCGCGCGCCACCGGCGTGCGCGTGCGCGAGACCGTGCCCGACACGTTCCTCGACCGGGCCGACGAGGTCATCAATGTGGACGTCACCGTCGAAGAGCTGCGAAACCGCCTGCGCGAAGGCCGGATCTACCGGCCGGAGAAGGTCGAACAGGCGCTCTCGAACTTCTTCCGGAAGGGGAACCTGTCCACGCTGCGCGAGCTGGCGCTCCGAGCGGTCGCCGACGAGGTCGGCGCGAAGGCCGCGAGCTATCGATCGCGCGAGGGTCTGGAGCCTGCCCTCATTCCCGAGCGCGTGATGGTGTGCATGAGTTCCAACGCGCTGGCGCCTCGCGTGATTCGAACCGGCGCACGAATCGCCGGTCGCCTCGGCTCGCGCTGGTACGCGGTCTTTGTCGAGACACCGCGTGAGCGGACGGATCGCATCAATCCGCGGGACGCCGACGCGCTGCGGCAGAACATCACGCTGGCCGAGACGCTCGGGGCAACCGTCGTGCGCGTGAGGGCCGACAAGCCGGCCGACGGCCTGATCGCCTTCGCTCAGCGCGAAGGCGTCACGCACGTGATCTTCGGTCAGTCAGCACGAACGCGATGGGAACTGCTCTGGCGCGGCTCGACCCTGGACAAGTTTCTGGGCGCCGTCCCGGATGCCGCGGTGCAGGTCGTCCCGCTGAACGAGGGGTGATGGCCCGTGTCAGGGCATCGAGGACGGCAGGCACACGTCCTCGATGCCCAACGGGTCAATTCTCGTGGCAGAGGGGCAGCGGGCTGTGACGGCGTGAACTCGCTCGCGTCCCTCGCGCTACGGCGTCCGCGTGCGCGGCGCGTCGCGGTTGATGATGTCGCCGCGCGGCGCGATCGGGTCCTTGCTCTCCTTCGGGAAGCTGTAATTCGACAGGGTTTCGACGACGACCATCGTCTCTGGCGGCGTGCCGAGGAGCTTCCGGCTGTACGAATCCGCAAGCTGCTCGACGCGATCGATGTCGCCCGCAGACACCGCCTGCCCTGACGCCCGGCGGCTCCGAATCGACTCTTCGAGCGCGCCGAGATCCGCCGGAAACACGCCGTCCTTCAACGACACGCGCAGCGCGACGCCGTTCGAGAGACGCTGCAGGATGAACGCGTTGCCCACGGCGTTGTCGAGCATGAGCGTGCCGTGATTGACGCGGGCGCCGGTCGCCCAGGCGACCGTGTCCACCCAGCAGGCGCCGTTCTTCGAGACGGCGCGCACGTCGGTGCGATCGATGACGCCGTCCGGGAACAACGTGCGCAGCGCCACGCCGAGCTCGGTCCAGGCGGCCACCATTCCATCGCACATGTGGCCATGCACGAGGGCCAGGTCCCGCAGCGTGAGACGCTTCGGATGCAGGTTCCGGCGCCCGAGGGCCCCGTCCGTATCCAGCACCGAAAGAGGACGGTTGAATGTCGCGGTTTCCGCCCACGCCGGGAAGAAGGAATCCGCCGGCGTTGCGGACTGAGATGCCGACGGGGCGGTCGTTCCCAGTCCGACGGCTGTCACCAGGATAAGGGAGAGGAGTGCAGAAACCCGCTGTGCCATGTTGAATTCTCCGGGAATAAAGACGTGCTTCATATGATTGCCGCGTTACGAGCGGAGCCGTGCGACAGGCGACCGGCCCGAGACGGGCCGCGTGATGCCCAGCCGGCGGAGCTTGAGTCCGGCGCCGGTCAGGACTTCGATCGGCACTGCCCGCACCTGGTCGATGAGGGCGCGATCGTGGACGATCGCCTCGTCTGTCTTGATGAGCGCGAGCGCCTGCGCAACCAGGTCCGCGAAGGGGCCCTGGTCATCGAGTCGGTAGAAAACGAGCTTGCCCCGCTTGTCTTCAGCCACGAGCCCGCTTCGCCGCAGGTCGTTCAAGTGTCCCGACACCGTGGACGAGGCCACCTCCAGCATCGCAGTCATCTGGCAGACGCACAGCGCGCGTCCTTGGAGCATCGCGAGGATCCGGAGGCGCGACGGGTGGCCGATCGCCTTCACCGCCTGGACGAGCGGCCTCAGCGCGGCGCGGGATTCCTGCGGCCGCACTGTTTCCTTATATCGGGACATGACGAAATGATAGCATGGCCGGCGCCGGGCCCTGACGACTATCTCAGCTGACGCTCCTCCCAGTCGTGCCGGTGCCGCACGTCTGGAGGCATGTGCTCATGGTTCCCGGACCACGAGCGTGCCCACCATGTGCGGGTGAATCGTGCAGTGGATTGTCGTCGTGCCGACGGTGTTCATGACGAACGATCGTTCGCCGCCCGGGACGAGCACGCCCGTCGTCATGAACTCCGGCAAGGATCCGGTATCGGCCACGATGTCATGCTCCACGCTGTCGGCGTTCAGCCACCGCATCCGCTCCCCCTTGTAGATGACGACCGGCTCATTCGCACCCAGGTCAACGGCCCCCGGCAGGATGTAGGCATTGGCCACCGAGGGGGTCGCCGGCGGTGTGGGCGAGGTGGGCGCCGGGCCGCCCCCGCACGCGGCGACCAGGGGGATGGTGAGCGCTGTCAACGCGCGGATCAGCAGTCGTGACGCTGCCATGCAAACTCCTTCAGATGATTCGGTTGGTCAGGCCTGGCACCGGCCCGGTCTGGGTCCATGTGTATAGGATGCTGCTGGCAAGAGTCTTTCAAGCAGGGCTGGAGAAAGATGACCCGCGCTGGGCTTCGTTGGACCCGACAACAACGCTCGGCGTCCGGCGCGGCCGTCGCGACCGCACCGGTCGTTGTCCGGCACCGTGTGCTCCAGCTTCTGAATCGCACCCGGCGCTTCGCTCATCGTCTATGGCGCAGGGCGATCAGCTCGCCGCGTGCAGCTTCGCGAGGCTGCCTGCGACGTAGGTGCCGGGCACCGTGCGGGCGGCGATGTTGAGCCGGTTCCACCCGTTAATCGCCACAACCGCCAGGCTCAGGTGCACCAGCTCATCCTCCGAGAACTGGGCCCGCACGCGCTCGTACACATCGTCAGGGACGTGGGACTCGGCGACGAGCGTGAGCACTTCGGTCCACTCCAGCGCGGCACGCTCGCGTGCCGAGTAGTAGGGCGCCTCGCGCCAGGCCTCGAGCCCGTAGAGCCGCTGCTCCGTCTCGCCGCCGGCTCGGGCATCCTTGCTGTGCATGTCCAGACAATAGGCGCACCCGTTGATTTGGGACGCGCGCATCCGGACGAGGTCGATCAGCTTCTCATCGAAGCCGGCCTGCCGAACCTGCCGTTCGAGTCCGAGCAGGGCGTGCATGATGCCTGGGTTCACGTGCGTGAAATCGATTCGTGCTTTCATGATGTCTGATGCCTCCACCCTTCAAGACGAATCCAGGACCGGTCCTGTGACACCAGGGCCAGCGCGGCCGTTGACCAATGGCCTCCGGCAGGCGTCACAAAGAGCAGGAGACGTGCGAGGACGAGACCATGGCACCAGCTGACCGGGACGCGGCAACGTTCGAGGCGCATCGACCCCTGCTGTTCTCGATTGCGTACAGGATGCTCGGCAGCGCCAGCGAGGCCGAGGATGTCGTGCAGGACGCGTGGCTCCGCGCACGGCAGGACGAGCACGCCGATGTCCGCTTCCCGCGCGCGTATTTCACGACCATCGTCACGAGGCTGTGTATCGATCACATGCGCAGCGCCGAGCGGACTCGCATGGAATATCCGGGTCCGTGGCTGCCTGAGCCATTGGCCGAACCGAACCAGGAGTCCGTCGAGCTGGCCTCGTCGCTGACCACCGCGTTTCTCGTGCTGCTGGAGCGCCTGGGACCGACTGAACGCGCGGTCTTCGTGCTGCGCGAAGTCTTCGAGCTCGACTTCGGCGAGATCGCGAGGAGCGTCGGCAAGAGCGAGTCGAACACGCGCCAGATCCTGACCCGCGCGCGCGGGCGGCTCCGCGAGTCGCGTCCTCGCTTTACCGCGTCCCGTCGCGCCTCGGAGGACATCGTGCGGCGCTTCCGGCACGCCTGCGCCACCGGGGACCTCCAGACGCTGATGTCGGTGCTGCACGCCGACGCGACGCTCGTGGCCGATGGCGGCGGCAAGGCGGCGGCGGCGACGCGGCCCGTGCGCGGCGCGGATCGCATCGCGAAGTTCATGCTCGGCTATGCCGGCAAGCTGCAGTGGTCGGAGTCGGACTTCCAGCTCGTCACGATCAACGGCGCACCGGGCCTGCTGATGCGACATCCGGTCTCCGGCGACGGCACCTACTCGTTTGACATCGACGACGGCCGCATCCGCGCGATCTACGTGGTGCGCAACCCCGACAAGCTCCGCGGATTCCTCGAACACACCCGCGTCAGCGGATAGGGCCCGTCCGGACCCACCCCGATAGAACGGCCGCGCCGGGCTGCCCGTACGGCATCCGGGCCAGGGTTGTGGGTTGGACGAGCGGGCTCAACGGGTCGCCTCGAACACCGTCAGCACGCGCCGGGCGCTCTCCAGTTCGGCTTTCAGCGACTCCTCGAGAGGGCGCCCTCGGTATCGAATCGCGTCCGTCGGGCTGGACACGAGCAGGAGCAATCCTTCGAGATTCACCTGCACACCCTCGAGGTCGTCCAATTCCCGCCTGCGTGCCGGGCTCAGGAACGCGCGCGCGGGAACCGGCTGGGGCGAGACGACGAGGTAGCGGCGATCGAACGAGGGATCGTCGGCGAACTCCACGCGGCCACCTCCATGCTCGGCCGCCGCTTCGGTCATCGCATTGGCGGCCTGGACGGCCATCGTCGCCAGCGCTCCCGCGGCCGGCGCGGCGACGGCGCGTGGCACCAGTTGCATCCGCGGCGCCCGCAGGGTCTCGGGTGCGACGACGGCCACCACACGCGTCTCACGCGTTTCGCCACGCGTTGTCTGTCCACTCCTCCAGATCTCGCTCGTCTGCTCGAGATGGACCGTGACGGAGTAGCAGTTCACACCCGGTTCCGGATATCGGTAGATGCGGGTCAGCGACCATGTCTGTTTAACGGTGGCGTTCGCGACAGGCGGGCGATGCAACGCGATGATCGCGGCCGTCAGCGCCGGATCGAGCGCGCTCACGGGCTCCATGCCGAGCGCGGCCGGCGCCGCGTCCCATTCGCTGCGTTGCGCCTTTCTGCTGCGCATCACCACGATCGCGATCAGGACCAGAACTGCTGCGACAGCGACCACCCAGGTGGTGCCACTCATGAAGTGCCTCCCTCCGGCGCCATGCGCCACCCGATGATAAGGGCCCGTCCGGAAATACGTGCGTGATTCTGGCCGCCGAGGCGCCCGGATCGCAAGGCGCGAGAGGGAGCATGCACGGTTCTTTTTTCCATTTACCTTTTCCCATATTCCATCAGGCCGGCATTTTTTAGCGGCCTGCTAGGGCTAGAATGTCGGCGGCCGCTGTGACAGCTCCTGCCGACCGTCCCGTGTTGTACGCGCTCTTTGGCCTGAATCGGGTGGGCCGAGTGATCTACGGCACGCTCATCCTCCTGGCCGCTGCCGTCTTTCTCGGATGGACCATCGTGCTGCCTCGTCTCCGGTTCTCCGATCAGGACGAACAGCTGTTTCGCGCCGCTCGCCACGGGGATCGCGCCGGCGTCGAGCGAGCGCTGTCGGCCGGCGCGTCGCTGGACCACTCCGCACCAGTCGACGGAAAAACGGCCCTGTTCCGTGCGGCGATTTTCGGACATGCTGACGTCGTCCGGCTGTTGCTGGAACGCGGCGCCGATCCGCAGGCGCGCGGGGCTGACGGCCGATCGGCGCTGGACCTCGTGCTCGCCGCGCGCCGGGAGGAAAAGGATCCAGCCATCGCCCGCGCCCTCGATGCCGTCGCGGCCGTTCTGCGGGAGCCGGCGGCGGCGCGATGACAACTGTTTCGAGACTTGCCATTGTCGCCGCCTGCGTGTTCGCGCTCGCGTCGTGCGGCGTGCGGCGCGCGCCTGACGGTGGCGAGCCCGAACAACAACTGGCGGCCGCCACGACTGCCGGAGACGTCGCGAAGGTGTCGCAACTTCTCCTGTCCGGCGCCGATCCGAACAAGATCGTGCGGGTCGGGGGCGACAGGCAATCCCCCTGGTTTCTTGCCCTCAGCCAGATTCGTCCGGGCCGGCCCGCCCTGGTGGAGATCGTCAAGTTGATGTTGAAGTCGGGTGCGGATCCCAACGAGGTGTGGGGTACGCGTATCGCAATTGGGCCCCGGCAGTCTGTCTGGCGACGATTTTGGTCTCAGGGTGGCACGAGGCTGGCGGGGTTCAGATCCGACAACCCGATTCACGTCGCGACGTACGCGACGGCCGACGTCGTGCGCGCACTCGTTGCCGCGGGCTTCGATCCTCGATATGGGGAATCCGCGTTGGTGGGTGCGGTCGAGAGTGAAGACTCGGAGATGGTGCACACGCTGGTTGAAGCCGGCGTCGATGTCAACTGTCGACCGGGCGCCAACACGCCGCTCGTCGCGGCGATCGAAGCGAGGAACGTCGCACTGATGACCTACCTCGAAGAACACGGCGCGCGAGAGAAACCGTGAGCGGCGTCCCGGGGTCGTGCCCATCACTTGTCACAGATATCGGGCCCTGGCATCTCAAGGGCAGACTCGCGCCAACGAACGAAAAGGGAGCCGACACCGAGGGAGAGTTGATCGATAAGGTGGCAGCTCATGCGGCGCGGGATTACGGCCTGCCCGAGGTGACGCCGGAGGTGGCGGCGAACGACAGAGCTGCGATCAGGCACGAGTAGAATCGAGCATGACCGTTCACGCGGCGGAATCGAGCGACGCGGCCCTCGCGGCGCGGGCCGCGGCTGGGGACGATGCCGCCTTCGAAGCGCTCGTCGTGCGCTATGGGCACCGCGTGTTTCGCCTCGCGTGTCGTCTGACGAGCGAAACCGATGCGCCGGACGTCGTGCAGGACACCTTCCTTCAGGTCTATCGCCGCGTTGCGACGTTCCGAGGCGACGCCCAGTTCAGCACGTGGCTCTACCGGATCGCCACCAACGCCGGACTGATGAACCGCCGCGCTCGTGCGCGCCGGCCCGCCGTCTCGCTCGATGAACTGCTGCCGCGCTTCGATGCCGACGGAAGGCTCGAGAACACGCCCGATGCGCTGCGCATTGTGTCCCGCATAGACGAGCTGCTGGACAGGAACGTGCTGGCGACGAGGGCACGGGCCGCCATCGACGGACTGCCCGATCTGTATCGGGAAGCGTTCGTACTCCGCGATCTGGAGGAACTCTCCACTGCCGAAGTGGCTGAGGTGCTGGGCATCGAACCGGCGACAGTACGCCAGCGCGTCCATCGAGCGAGGCTCATGGTGTGTGAATACCTGAGCGGGCTCGCCGGAGGCAGGCCATGAACGACATCGTCTGCATGTCGGGGGTCGAGCTGCTGATGGAGTACCTGGAAGGAACCCTGGCCCCGGATGTCCGCGCGGCCATCGAGGCGCATGTCGCCGGCTGCCCACGGTGCGAGGCGTTCGTCGCGTCGTACTGCGAGACGCCGCGCGTCGTGCGCGACGCGACCAGGTTGGAGATGCCGGCGGACCTGGAGGCGTCGCTGCTGGGTGCCTTGCGCACGGCGCGCGGCGCCGCCAGCGGGCGCGATGAGTGACGCGACGAGTGACATGACGCCAGCGATGCACGAGCGGCCTCACGCGCGTCGGACGCACTGCGGCTGATGTCGATCACGACCACGTTCTGTCAAGGCGCCGTCAAGACTGTCAGTTGACGTTTGAAATCACGCTCCGGCAACACGCGACTGGAGGAGGCCGATGCACGTTCCCGCACGCGTTAGGTCCTGCGCTGCCGTCTCGACGCTGCTCGTTGTCGCCTCCGGAATGCTGATCGACGCCTCGGGGAGCCAGGACGCCATCTTCTCCGAAGCGCAGGCCTACGAACATTTCATGGGCCGGTGGAGCCTCAGCCTGGCTCCCCTCTTCGTCCGCTTTGCCGGCGTCCGTGACGGCGACACCGGTACTCGATGTCGGATGCGGCACCGGCGCGCTCACGGCAGCGGTCGCGAAGGCGGCGCTGTCGAGCCGCATCGTCGGCATCGATCCGGCCGCGCCGTACGTGGCGCTCGCGCAGGCGCGGCTTGGCAGCGCACGTGTCCATGTCGAGGTTGGCGACGCGCAGCAGATGCGCTTCGGCAACGCGATGTTCGACCGCACACTGTCGCTCCTGGTCGTGAACTTCATCCCGGACGTAGGCAAGGCACTGGGCGAGATGATCAGGGTCACCAGGCCGAAGGGAACGATCGCCGCGGCGGTCTGGGACTACGGCGAGGGCATGGAGATGCTGCGCGTCTTCTGGGACGAGGCGGTGGCGCTCGCGCCGGCGAACGCCGCGAAGGACGAACGCAACATGCCGCTCTGCCGGCGGGGCGATCTCGCGGCGCTGTGGCGCAGCCAGGGTCTGCAGGACGTCGTCGAGGAGGCGCTCACGATAGAGACCCGCTTCGCGTCGTTCGACGACTTCTGGACGCCGTTTCTGGACAGGCAGGGGCCTGCCGGCGCATACGTGGCTTCCCTGTCAGCTGAAAACCGGGACGTATTGCGCGAACGGCTGCGCCGGAGGCTGCTCGGCACCGGCCCGGACACGGCCGTCGTCATGCACGCCCGCGCCTGGGCCGTGCGCGGCACCATTCCCTGAGGATTGCCTCGACTAGCCCCGTCGCAGACGCCACAGTCCGCGCGCCGAGAGGACGACGGACAAGAGCCCGCTCGCGCCAAGCGCGATGAGCGTCCAGACCCAGAAGAACATTCCGCTGGTATTGGCGATCCGGCCGCCGGCAAGTCCCGCCCCCTGCATGTGGAGAACAGGGACGCCAGACCCCAGGAGCGCCCCGAGAAGCATGATGACCAGCCCCAATCGCCGGTCAGCCAGCACCAGCGTTCCGCAAAGCCAGACGGCCAGAATGAGCAGGCCCCAGAAGGCAGAGACGGTTCCCGGCTCGAGCCCGCGGGCGACTTCGTCCGCCCAGTGCAATGAGAAGAGGAGGATCGAGAGCAGAGACGTGATGGTGAGCGGGACTTGATGTTTCACTGGCTTGCGCTCCGTTCTCTTTTTCGTGCGACTGGCGGTCGCTCGCGTTCGGCGTGCCCGGCCTCGGATTCACACCGGAGAATGTCGCCAGGCTGGCACGAGAGCGCCTCGCAAATCGCATCGAGCGTGGAGAAGCGGATCGCGCGCGCCTTGCCGGTCTTGAGGATCGAGAGGTTGGCCAGCGTCATTCCGACCCGATCGGCCAGATCGGTCAGCGTCATTCGCCGGTCGTGGAGCATGTCGTCGAGCTTGACGGCGATCGCCATGTCAGACCCTTCCTTCGAGGTCTTCGCGCATGAGCGTGCCTTCCGCGAACACCCGGGCCAGCAGGAACGTGAGAAGTACGGCGAGCCACCCGTTGATCGAAAGCCGGCATCGAGACGGTCCAGGCGATCGCGCCGATGTCCGCAGGGGAAGAACCCCTTTACCGGGGCGCGTTATTGGTCAGGATGACTTTCAACGCACCCTCTGCCGCCGCGTTTGCAAAGGTATCGTACGCCTTCATGGCGTCCTGGAGCGCGAAACGGTGGGTGACGAGCTTCTGTGGCTGCAGCTTCCCCGATCGCACGACCTTGAGCAGCATCGGAGTGGTTGCGGTGTCAACCAGGCGTGTCGTGATCGTGATGTTGCGGTCCCAGAGCTTCTCGAGGTGCAGGTCGACAGACTTGCCGTGAACGCCGACGTTCGCGATTCTTCCACCCGCAGCAACGATTGCCTGGCAGATCTCGAAGGTGGCCGGTATACCGACCGCCTCGACGGCGACATCGACACCGGCGCCGTCGGTCAACGCCATCACGCGCTCCGCGGCTTTGCCGTCGGTGCTGTTGATCAGCGTCGTTGCGCCGAACGTCCCGGCAACCTCCAGCCGCTTGTCGTCGAGATCGATCATGAAGATCGTCGCCGGCGAATAGAACTGCGCGGTCAGCAGTACTGCGAGCCCGACCGGCCCGGCGCCGACGATCGCCACGCTGTCTCCTGGCTTGACCTGCCCATTCAGGACGCCGCATTCAAGGCCCGTCGGGAGGATGTCGCTGAGCATCACCAGGGCTTCCTCATTTGCGTCGGCGGGGATAGGGTACAGGCTCGTGTCGGCGTGCGGAATGCGCACGTACTCGGCCTGCGTCCCGTCGATGGTGTTTCCCAGGATCCACCCGCCGTGGCGGCAGTGCGAGTACATCGACCTCCTGCAGAAGTCGCATTTACCGCACGAGGTCACGCAGGAGATCAGGACCTTGTCGCCGGCGCGAACGCTGGTGACACCGGCTCCGACACGCTCGACGATGCCGATACCTTCGTGTCCGAGAATGCGTCCGTCTGTGACTGTAGGGAGGTCGCCTTTCAGGATGTGCAGGTCCGTGCCACAGATTGTCGTCGTCGTGACGCGTACGACGGCGTCCGACTGGTCCGTAATCGTCGGTTGCGGTTTCTCTTCCCAGGCACGGGCGCCTGGACCGTGATAGACAAGGGCCTTCATCGAGGAGAAGGATCCCGGATTCCCCTCAATCTCGCTGTTCACTTCAGGACAGCGCTCGGCGGCGTGTTGCGCCGCGAAACCGGCTGCGGCACGTGCCTGCTTATCAAGTTGCCGATATGAGCATCCGCGTACCGGCCGCCGAGAATCAGGGAATGGTGTTGGGGGGCAGTTGTCCCTGACGCTGGCCCCGCGCAGAAACGAACGGCGGCACAATGGCCGCCGTCCTCATGCGGAATACGAGCTGGATACGAGCGAGTTGTCAGGCCGCACGCTGGCGGCGGCGCGTGGCGACCCCAAGGGCAGAGGCGAGGCCCACGATCATCAGCGGCCCGCTCGACGGTTCAGGGACCGAGGCTGGGGCCGATATCGTCACGGTGCCCGTGGCGGGGCCGTGGAAAACAGACGAGACAGAATAGACGCCAGGCACAATCGTTGGAGTGTTCACCGAACCGCTGAACATCTGCGGACCGTAGCTGTCGAAGACCAGCGCAAAGGTGTTCTCGTTCAGGATCGAGAGTGCCCCCCCGTAGCTGTTGACGTTGAAGAATACCCTCCTGATTCCCTCCCTCTTTGGTTTGGACACCATGGCTGTGAACAGCGCTGTGAAACCACCCTTTTGGCGGCGGGCACTATACCGGCCTTCCCGGCAGGCGGTCAATGGCGCGGCCACCAGCCAGGGGCGGCCGGAGCGCGTAGCGGCAGAGACGATCGCGCCCCTCGTGAGGTGAAGGATCCGCTCAGCGGCGAATGGCCCGCTGTACGTCCGGCGCGGTCGCGTGAATCACGAAATCGAGCGTCTGGTCGATGATCAGCCGGGTGGCGGCGTCGTCATCACGGCCTTCGAAGCCGTGGTGGCCGGTCGGGTGATTGATCAGCGTGATCGGCGCGTTCTGGGTCAGGGCCAGCGACGCGAGCCGCGCAATCTCGGCATTGGTCTGAGCGGAGTCCAGGCCGGCCCGAACCCACAGCAGCGGAAGGTCCTTCCGGAAGGTCTCGACGGAGCCGGCACCGTAGTAGAGCACGGCCGCCTTGACGGCCGTCAGGGTCGGGTTCTGAATTGCCGGTAACGATCTCTGCCCCCTCGTCAGCAGACGGCGCCTCGTACAGCCCGAGGAACGCGAGGAGCAGGTCGGGATCGAACCCTCGGCATATGTGGTCTTGCCGGAGCCTGGCAAGCCGGAGATGAGGTGCAGCGTTGGCTGTTGATCCGTCATCGTACTTGTTCAGTGCGCCTGACGCCCGCGTGTCAGCCGCGACGGCTCAGGATCGCACCAGCCGTCGTCGGCTGCAGACGCTGATAGCCGACGGAGGGGTCGGCGGCAGGAACAGCCCGGTCGCGACAATGACGCCACGGGTGAGCGAGTGCGCGATCCCGATGCCGGCGGTCCAGCGCGCCTTGACTCGTCGCGGCGCAGTCGCGACCATCCTGCGCCGAGGATCCCGGTTGGTGCGGGCCGGATTCACGAGCCTCGCCGATCGACACCCGGGCGGCGGGGCGCCGGCGCGCTCGGTTCCGATGCGACGAAGTCCGCGACTCTCGCCACCGGCAGATACACGTATTGGAGGAACGGCTCGAACGGGAACTCGAGCGTCATCGCCCGGAAGCGCCCCATCACGCGGATCATCCGGCCGACGCTCGCGCCCCCGGGTTCCCGCACGCCGCGCAGCTGCCCGGCTGACGCCAGCCGGAGCAACGCTCCCGCCACGAAGAGCACGTAGAACGAGGACATCCGCGACACGCCCTCGGCCTCGAGAAGCGTCAGGAAAGCGCCGCCCAGCACCGGAGCGATGGCCGAGCCGGCGCCGAACGCGGCGCCGAATGTCGCCAGATAGCCAGGGCGACGGTCGGATGGCGCGAGCTTCAGCACGAGGTTGTTGACGTTCGTCTCGTACGCCGCAAAGCCGAGGCCCGACAGCACCTGGATGGCCGCGAGCGGCCACACGCGCTCCGGCGTCGTCGCAAGCCACAGGAGTGGCATCGCTCCCATGAAACACGTGCCCACCAGCACGACCGGCTTCGATCCGAAGTGATCCGCCAGTCTTCCCCAGCTGCGCGCCGACCCGGCCATTGCCGCTGTCGTGACCGCCTTGTACAGCGTGATGACGGTGAACGGAAGCGAGAGGACCTGAATCTGGTAGACCGTGAAGAAGGGCGACGCGAAGTTGACCGCGAATCCCCACAGGAGCGCGAAACGAACCAGCCGGTAGAAGCTGCGATCGGAGGTCGC
Source organism: uncultured Acidobacteriota bacterium (assembly GCA_963817635.1). Lineage (GTDB taxonomy): Bacteria > Acidobacteriota > Vicinamibacteria > Vicinamibacterales > 2-12-FULL-66-21 > CAWFPR01. Next base: position 88,469 of record CAWFPR010000026.1, read on the forward strand.
TTCGCGGAGCCACACGCGAAGCGGCGCCGCGGCCGCCATCGCGTGAGCCTGGTCGGCGGGCGCTCGCCACACGAGTACGATTCCGGCCAGACCGATTGCCATCCCGCCGAGAAAGACGACCGTGAAGCCGAGGATAGCCGCTTCGCCGCGACGCGGCAGCAAGTCGAGCCCGAATGCCGCAACCAGGGTCACCGCAAGTCCAACCGCCGCGATCGATCGATTGCGCCGTCCGAAAAAATCTCCCCGCAGCCGCAGCGGCAGCAGGTCGGCCATCCAGGCCACGACCGCCAGGTCGTAGAGCGACGCGCCGATCGACGATGCGGCGACGACGCCAAGCAACAGAGCGGAACGGTATCCGGGCGTGCTGAGAAACGGGATGAGCGCGGCCCCAAGCAGCGGCACCCGGCCGGCTATTGCGCCCCACAGGGCGACGGTTCGCCAGCGACCGACACGCTCCAGGTGGCGCCAGGTCAGCAACTGCGAGAGCCGGAGCAGGAAGGGCAACGCCGCCAGCACACCGACCAGCATCGAGCCGGCGCCGATCGTGATCGCAAAACCCGTCAGCACGATGTCGCCGGTCAACTGCGCCATGGCCGACAGGGCGCCTCCCTCGATGGCCATGTGGCGCGCCAGGCGCTCGTACGGCACGTCGCTCGAGCGCTGACCGGCTGAAGCTTCGACGCGGGTATCGTCTGTCGGCGCAGGCATGGACGGGCGATGCGAACGGAGTCCGAGCAGTGTATCGCGTCACGAGTGAAATGTGTCGGCGACTCCTGGCTCGTTGTCGCCTGCCACCTTGCCTGCGCCTCGTCTCACCGCAAGCTCGACAGGAAGGTGAGAAGAAGCGCCGTCATTTCGCTTGGCTTGCGGAGCCCAACCCTCATACGATTCGGACCGCAATAACGGGGAATTGGCTCAACCCTCACCAACAGACCGACACGACACCGCGTCAATCCGCTCATCTTCGTCCGAAGGCGGCGGACTTCGCACGGCCTGCCCGCCAGCCGCGGGACGCGCGCATTCGTGGTGAGCATGGGGAGAAGATCATGCCGTGGATTGGAAGAAGGAAGATCGCATTCGTTCCGTTGTCGCGCCCCAATGCCCATCCCCCCGACCTCATTCCACCTGACTGGGAACACGACATCCTCCGGCGGGTGCTTTACGATCCCGATCCCGCGACGGGCCGGGACAAGTCGCTGCGCGCGTTCATCCACACGGTATCGTCCGGCGTCGCCGACCTCGATGCGATCGTGACGGAACGACACAGCGTCGATCTCCAGGACGTGCCTGCTTCCATCCTGGACGGAGAGATCGGCGCCCGGCTGCGCGCCGACGGGTGCGATGCGGCCGCAATCGTGATGCTGGGCGGGCCTGGCGCGGGCACGAACAGCGGCTTCTGGTCACGCTTCGTCATGCTGGAAGGGGTCGGCGTCTGGGCGATGGAACTGATGCACGGCCTGACCGGCTTCACCGACATCTACCCGTTCGGCGACGACGTGGATCAACAGGACCCCGTGATGGGCCTGTATGACGAGATGTCGGCTTCGGCCGGCACACACCCGTCCGCTTACACGAAGGCGGGCATCCAGTGGCTCGACCGCGCCACGATTGCGGAACACGGAGGCCGGGTCGGCATCTACCCGCTGCACGCGATCAGCCTCACACAGCCGCCGCCGGCCGGGCGCGTGGCCGCCGTGAAGATCGGAGGGAGCGTGCCTTACCTGATGGTGGAGGCGCGTCTGAAGGCCGATCAATTCGATGCGGGCATTCCCAAAGAGGGCGTCATCGTTTATGCGGTTCAGACTCCTGATCCCCTGGGCCACCGCGTCAACCACCTGCGCCCCCTCATCCTCAAAACGCCGCAGGCGCTGTCTGCCGGCCAGGCGTTCGCTTCCGACGCGATCGGCGTCAGTGTCGGTTCTTCCATACCGGGGGGCTTCGTGGTTTTCGTGGAAGACCGGAAGGCGCCGTTCGAAACCGGCCAGTTGCTCTCCTACGGCGACGCGGGAACTCCCGGCAACGTGTCGGACCCGACGACTGTCGGATTCGGCGGGTGGCAGGGATTCAGGTCCATCTTCTCCGGCGCGAATATCGCCGGTGACAACCGCATCTACGCGGTGGACCAGGCTGGCCAACTGCTCTCCTATGGCGATGCAAGTACGCCCGGCAACGTGTCGAGCCCGGTGGTCGTCGGCTTCGGCGGATGGCAGAACTTCAAACACGTCCTTGCTGGAAAGAACGCAGCGGGTCAGAACCGAATCTACGCGGTGGACCAGGCCGGGCAATTGCTGTCCTACGGGGATGCGGGCACGCCCGGCAATGTCTCGAACCCGATGACCGTCGGCCTTGGCGGCTGGCAGAGTTTCAGGTTCCTCTTTTCGGGCACGAACCTCGCCGGTGGGAATCGCATCTACGCCGTCGATCAGGGCGGCCAGCTGCTGTCCTATGGCGACGCCGGCACGCCCGGCAATGTCTCGAACCCGACGGTCGTCGGGTTTGGCGGATGGCAGAACTTCAGGTTCGTATTCGCCGGCAGAAACGCAGCCGGTGCGAACCGAATCTACGCCGTGGACCAGGCCGGACAGCTGCTGTCCTACGGCGACGCCGGCACGCCCGGCAATGTCTCGAGCCCGGTCGCCGTCGGCCTCGGCGGGTGGCAGCAGTTCAAGGCCCTGTTCGCCGGCAGGAATCTGGGAGGCCAGGACCGCATCTACGCGGTGGTGGCCTGATCGCTTCCATACGGGTTTCTCCTACTCACCCGTGGCCGGCGGCGGAATGCAATTGTTCCTGCGTCGTCGATACCGACACGGACTGACCAGCGGTGAACGACGTCGTCGGATCCATGATGCTGGCCGGCTCGTCCTCCAGGGGAATCGGATCTCCGGTGACCTTCAGCGTCGTGGCATCGAGCGGCTCCGCGGCCAGCACGCCCTGGCGGGCGTAGAGCAGATACCCCGGATCGGCATAGACGGGCGTGGCGTCGAAGGCACCAACGTCCGTCCGGGGACCGCCGTTCACCGAAGCCCCATAGATTTCGAACTTCCCGTTCCTGGCCGGCAACGCGGCATACAGAAAGCGCCGGCGCCGGGCATTGCCACGGACATGCGGTGTCCGGCCTCCCCCTTCTCGGGGGTCGTGATCGCGGTCGGCGTGCCGCCGGAGGCGCTGACGCGATAGAGCGGCCCTGTGGCATCCGGAGCGAAGACGATGTCGTTGGATGGCAGCCAGATGCCACCGCGTCCCGCCGGCGCATCGGCCACGACCTCCGATCGGCCGCCCGTCGCAGCAATCGTCTTGAGCTTGGTGGACGTAAAGAAGCCAATCCGCCGACTGTCGGGCGACCAGAATGGAAGGAGCGCTCCCGTCGCGTGCCGTCGGGCGAGATCACGACGCCGGTCGCGTCGGGGAACATCTCCGTGCGGCCGGCGACAGAATCGACAGACGAATCGCTCCCTGATTCGGGCCGACAGGTCCGCGCGGCCAGAGGAGCGCGGCGGCGGCCGTAAGGACGATACCGCCGAGCGCGGGCCCGGACGAACAGGCCACTGGCGGCGGGACGAATCGGTCGATTGGCGGGCGTTCACAGATCAGCGCCCGTGAATCTCAGGAGGGGTGCCCGATGGCGCCGTGTTGGTCGACGTGACGCGAGCGCCATCAGCTGGCTGCCGCAGCCGCACTGACGATCGCTGGCTCGGCGATGATCGCGTCACCTTTTTCGAGGAGCCGCCGCACCTGGATCGCCGCTTTCGACCCGGGCGAAACAGGCGGCCCAAAGACGGTCGTCACATCCTTGTTGCGATGCGGCGTCCTCCGTCCTAAGCTGCCGGCATGGCGCTCGTGGTATTCCTGTGGCTGACCGCGTTCGGTCAGGCGGCCGCTGACAAGCAGGTCGTCTTCAGCATCACGGGCCACGATCTCAGCGGCGGCGTGGTGTCCGAGGTGACCTGGGACGGCGACACGCTGATGATCCAGGGGGTCTTCGCCGATCCGTCCGGAGGGCTGTCGGCGAAATACTTCGTCAAACCGGCCGACCGGATGACGGTCGAGCGGCGGGATCGACAGACCGCCGGGTCGCTCGACTACTGGAACATGAAGTCGCGGCGCATCAGTCCGACGGGAGTTGGACGGATCACCGTTTCGACCGACACGAAGCTCCCGATGTACGGCATCGCCAGCCAGGATCGCCGGTTCGCCGATTCGGTGGACATGGGTGGCACGGTCAACACGCATACCGTCCGGCTGCGGGACCGGGAGATCTTCAGGCGGACCGGCCCTGTGCCGCCGTACGACGGTGAAGTCTGGGCGTGGTCGCCGGCCGAGTTGAACCGGATCGCGTACGTGGACGGCAAGGGCGATCTCTGGGTGGCGATGGCGGACGGCGCGAATCCCGAACGGGTGCTGCGCGGCAACTTCCTGCTCCCGGCCTGGTCGGCCGACGGGCGCATGATCGCCGTGGCCGAGCGGCGCAAGGACCGCTGGGACATCTCGGTCGTCCATCTGCCTCCGCATCTCCGCCAATAGCCGCTGCGGCGTCTGCTCTCCCTTCGTCCTCGGGACGACACGGGCGCAGAAGCGCCCGCGTGCTTCGCGGCGCCGTCTCGACGCGCGTCTGCCTCGCCTCTCCGGCTGTACGCGGCATCCGTCGGTCCACGCATGAGACGTTCAGATACAGTCGACCTTCCCCATCCGTCGCGCGTCTTCCCATTCGGCAGTCCTGATCGATCTCCGCGGCGATCACACCGCTTCCTCTTTCAGCAGCCTCCGCACTAGCATGTGACCAATGAGGGCCGGGTTGAACGAATCGCGCAACGCGGGGACACCGCTCCGCCGGCGGCTGCTCGCGCTGACGGCGTCGGCCGTGCTGCCCCTGGCCGTGATGGCGGGCATTGGACTTTACGTGCTGCTGCGGCAGCAGTACTACCAGGCCGAGCGCATCGGCCTGGAGCTGTCCCGCTCCGTCGCCAACGCCGTCGACGGTGAACTGCGCAGCACGATCGCGGTGGCCGAAACGCTCGCCACCTCGCCCACGCTCGATAACGACGACCTCCCGGCGTTGCGGGAGCGCGCGGACCGCATCCTCCGCCTGCACCCGTTCTGGGATGCGCTCCTCCTGTTCGCGCCGGACGGCACGCCGCTCATGGACACACGGACCGATTCGACGGTTCCCCTAACGCGTCGCCCGCGAGGCGGCGGAGTCAGCCGATCGCGCAAAGGACGAATTTCTGGCCGTGCTCTCGCACGAGCTGCGAACGCCGCTGAACGCGGTGTACGGCTGGGCGAAGATGCTGCAGACGGGAAAGCTCCACGACGAAGTCGTCCAGCGCGCAAAAGACTCCATCGTGCGGAACGCGGACGTCCAGATGCAGTTGATCGACGATCTCCTGGATCTGTCGCGCATCGTCAGCGGCAAGCTGAAGCTGCAGACACGGCCGGTGGATCTGGGCGACGTGCTGCACGCCGCGATCGACGTCGTTCGTCCGGCCGCCGAGGCGAAGAACATTCGCGTGCGCACTAGCCTCGATCCGGGCGCGGGCGTCGTGCGCGGCGATCCGGGCCGTCTGCAGCAGGTGTTCTGGAACCTCGTGATGAACGCGGTGAAGTTCACGCCCAACGGTGGACAGGTGGACGTCGCACTGCACGCGGCGGACTCGCAGGTCCGCGTCGTCGTCACCGACAGCGGGGAGGGGATCGCGCCCGAGGTGCTGCCGCACGTGTTCGAGCGTTTCAGACAGGCGGACAGCTCGAGCACGCGGTCGCACGGCGGACTCGGACTGGAGCTGGCGTTGGTGAAGCATCTCGTCGAGCTGCACGGCGGAACCGTCACGGGCGACAGCGCGGGCCAGAACCGCGGCGCCGCCTTCACGGTCGCGCTGCCCGCCGTTTCCGACGGCGCCGCGCGCGCGCCAGGGCAGGCGGCCATGTCCGCAGCCGCACCCGATCGGATCGCCAGACTGGACGGCCTCCGCGCGCTCGTCGTCGACGACGACGGCGACGGGCTGGTGCTCACCGAGTCCATTCTGGGCGCAGCCAGCGCCGTCGTGCGAACGTGCTCGTCGGTTGGCGCCGCCGTGGCCCTCGTCGCCCAATGGCGGCCCGACGTCCTCGTGTCCGACGTCGAGATGCCCGGCGAGGACGGGTACTCGCCGATCCGCGCGGTCCGCGCGTTGGCGGCGACGGCCGGCGGGACGATCCCTGCGATTGCGCTCACCGCGTACGGCCGGACGGAGGATCGCGCACGGTGCCTGCAGGCCGGGTTCGACATGCACGTCCCGAAGCCCGTCGACCCGGGCGAGCTGACGGCAATCGTCGCGAACGTGGTCGTCCAGCGGCCGCAGGCCCGCTGAAGGCGCGGCGGCCGTGGCCGGCCAGGTTCAGCGCGTCGAACCAGCGCCCGTTGAAGTCGGGCGGCCATTCGGGATCGTTCGTCACGAACGATCAGTCTTCAGCCATCGCGGCGTGCTTCTCCGCGCAGGTATACGGCTCCGGCAGCCGGCAGCACCCGGGCAAGCCAAGTCATAGAGCGCACGAGTCACCTCCTTCGGACGACGGATACCTCAGGGCCTGATCGCCGTTCCGGTCGATTCGCGCTGAACCACCGCTCCATCGCCGGCGGCGTCACTCCGGCTGGTGTTGCAGACCGCCGACCGGCCCGAGCGCGCTGATCGTGACGTAGTAGCCGTCCGGATCCCGGAGCGAGAACTCCATCGTTCCGGTGCGCGGGTTCACGTGTGGCTCTTCCTCGAACCGGCTGGCGAGCGCGCGGGCGCCCCGCAGCGCCAGGTCGAACTCGTCGACACGGAAGAACAAGAGCAGGCCGTTGCCGGGCCGTGCGCGATCGGGACTCATCAAGGAGGGGTGCTCGTGGGCGCCCCACTCGTGAAGACACACCAGCACCGTGCCATCGGCATCGAGAACCTGACCGAAGTCGTCATGCGCGGGAGCCGTCTCCGGCAGGCCCAGGAGCGTCTGGTACCACCTGACACTGGCGGGCACATCGCCAACGCCAATGATCGTCCACGTGCGCTTCATGACGATCCTTGTGCGGTCGGCGGTCGCCTCCGGTTCGGCGATGTCGCAATCGACCGCCCTGCGGAAGCCGGGCGCGCCCTGGCAACCGCGTGCATCATTTCATCCCTGGCCATCCTGATCATCTGACCGGAGGCAGCGCTGATCCCCAGACGGATCGTGCCCGACACGCTCAGCCGCCGCGGCTCATGATACCGCCGGTCCGCCCTGCGGATGGAGGCGCCCGGCGAACGGCGCCCCCCCGAGTGATCTCCTGGGTCACAATAGTGCCGTCCCCCGACGACGGAGGGCTGGCCGGCGGTGCCCGCCGACGCGGGCGTGAAGTCAAGGCCTTGGAGAGCACGTGACCAGGTTCGATGTGGTGGTTCTTGGCGGCGGGCCCGGTGGAGAACGAGCCGCGATTCAGGCGGCGCGCGCCGGAAAACGCGTGGCGCTCGTCGAGCGCGAGCACGTCGTGGGCGGCATGCGGGTGAACTGGGGCACCATCCCGAGCAAGACCCTGCGTGAGAGCGCCGCGTTCGTCTATGGACTCCGGCACAACCGGCTCGACGGCATCCGCGTCGAGATCGCCGACACCATGACGGTCCCGGAACTCATGTACCGGGAGCAGCGTGTCGTGCAGCGCGAGCTCGAGCTGATCAACCGTTCGTTGAACCGCCACGCGGTGGAGGTCTACCGCGGCGAAGGGCGCTTCCTGGATCCGCACACGGTCGCGGTACACGGCGTGGAAGGCCACGTGCGGCTGCGGCTGACTGGCGAGGTCATCGTGGTCGCCACCGGCTCGTCGCCCAATCGGCCGCCGGACATCCGGTTCGACGGCGAGACGGTGTTCGACAGCACGACGGTGCTGCGCCTGCCGCGGATGCCTGTTCATCCCGAAGCGACCACTACGCGTCGGTCGAGTCGGAAATCGACACCGCGCCCCCTGCCGTGCGCGTGACGACGCGCAACGGGAACGTCCTCGAGGCCGACGTGCTGCTGTACGCAGTCGGGCGGGACGGCAACACCCGGGGGCTGGGCCTCGAAGCGCTCGGCATCGTACCGGACGCGCGCGGGCTGCTGACGGTAAACGACGCATTCCAGACCGTGCACGCGCACATCTACGCGGTCGGGGACGTCATCGGGTATCCGGCGCTGGCCAGCACATCGATGGAGCAGGGACGACAGGCGATCCGCCATGCGTACGGGATCCCGGGACCCAAGCTGCGCACGTCACGGCTGCCGTTTGCGATCTACTCGTTTCCCGAGGTCAGCTACATCGGCGACACGGAGGACACGCTCAAGGACAAGGGCATTCCCTACGTCGTCGGGCGCGGGCAATACGACATGAACCCGAGAGGACAGATCGTCGGCGCCCCGGGCGGGATCGTCAAGTTGATCTTCGCGCACGAGACGCGGACGCTGGCCGGGGTCCACATCATCGGCCACAGCGCGAGCGAGTTGATCCACATCGGGCAGGCCTTTCTCGACAACGGGGCCGACGCCGCGCACATCGCCGAGACGCTCTTCAACTACCCGACCTTCTCGGACATGTACCGTCACGCGGCGCTCATGGCGCTGTCGGAGCCGGCGGAGGGCGTCGGTGGTTCGTCAACCTGACCGGCCTTCGGGCGCGTGCGTGCGGTGTGGCGACATTTTCGCTATACTTTCGCCCTGACGCCAGGAGGCCACGAAATGGGTTCCACAGCCACCATTCTCCACGCGGACCTCGACGCCTTTTATGCGTCGGTCGAACAGCTGCTCGACCCTCGGCTGCGCGGCCAGCCGATTGCGGTCGGCGGCGGCGTCGTTCTCGCGGCCTCTTACGAAGCCCGGGCCTTCGGCATACGAAGCGGCATGCCTGGGCGGCGCGCGCGGCAGCTCTGTCCCGATCCAGACGCGCCGGCGCGCGCGCTCTGCCGGCGCGCAATCGGCGCTCGGACGACGGCCTGCGATCGAGCGCGTCTTCAAGCCCACGCTCCATCACCTCGCCGACCGCATCGGCGCGCGGCTCCGCGCCGGATCGCTGGCGGGCCGGACGATTACCGTCCGCGTGCGCTTCGCCGATTTGCGCTCGGTCACGCGCTCGCTGACGCAGCCAGCGCCGATTTCCGCCACGAGGGCGCTCGCTGAGATCGCCGAGGAGCTGGTGCGCGGCGTCCTTGCGGATCACCGTGACGAGAGGACGATCTCGCTGCTGGCGATCTCCGTCTCGCATCTCGACGCGGCTGCGATCGTGCAATTGGAGCTGCCGCTCGGGCTACCCGACGAAGGACACCGTCCTGGCACCACAAAGGGCGTGGCGCGATCGCGCGCCGACCGGGCCGTCGATGCGATCCGCAAGCGTTTCGGAGGACAAGCGGTGGACTACGGGTCGGCGTTGCAGGTCGTGCGCTCCGTCCCCGACGAGTTCCGGCGGCTGGCTGAGAGAGAGCTGTAAATATCGCCAGCGCCTCCACTCGGCGACAGGGTGTCGGACGAGATTGTCGAAGACGTCATCCGCGCCCGCCGCTGGTCCGGCGAGAAGATCCGGATAGGCGGGTCGCGCCAGCTCGAGGCCGAGCGTCAACTCGGCGTATCGAGCCACGAGCAAGGGCGCCGGAGGCTCCAAGCTATCGGGCACGCGCCCCCGCCATCATCGTTCCGCGATGCCTGCAGACTATTTCGACGCGCTGAACGGATGTCGCCAGCGCAGGCCGGCAAAACGCGCGAAGTCGCTGTCGGTGGTGATCAACTCGCAGCCGTGCTCGATCGCCAGGGCGGCAAGATATGCGTCCGAGACGAGCGGCCCCTGAACGGTCGCGCACAGCCCGACAAAGATGTCCCAATGCCGCCGGCTCGGCACTATCATCACGGCGCGCGGCCAGTCGACAAGACGCTGACAGAAGGCGACCGCCGTGCTCACCGGGGACGGCGGGGTGAAGATCTTCGGATTGGTCACGATTCGAATGACACCTGCGAGCACCGTCTCCGACAAGGCAAACGGCTCCGCTGCCTCGGTCAATCCGCGCAGCCAGGCGGCGTACCGGTCGTGCTCTGGCGCGTCCTCCCGGTGCGCGTAGATCAGGACGTTGACGTCCGGCAGCTGCATCGACGCCTACCGGCCGCCGCCGTACCGAGCGGCGTCATCGTCTTCAATCAGGCGAGACGTTTTGTCGATGTTCTGACGAGAGAAGTGACCGCCGCGCCCGAAGGTCACCAGTTCAAACCGATCCTGTCGCCGGGGGGCACGAGGCGTCCGGACGAACAGGCGCACGGCCTGTGCGACAAGCCGGCTCACCGTCGTGCCGGACGCTGCGGCTCGCTCTTTGAGTTGTTCGAGCAGCTTCTCGTCCAGCGTGATGGTCGTCCGCATGATGCACAAACATACACCATCTGCATCACTGCATCAATGCGACCCGTGGATGCTCCACCTGCGCTGTCGGCGCGGAGCGGCGCCGTGAACGCCGGGCTCGGGTCGCTGATCGACACGTCGAGGACTGCGTGCGAGCTGCCATCGGTGCGTCCGCAGTCTTCCGTCATCCACAGGTAGACATATTCGTCGAGGATCTTGCAGCCGTCATGGAGTCCCGTGGCGTCGAGCTCGGAGCAGATGCACGGAGGTCCGCGGCCCGCGCCGAGGCCGTCGTCGTGCGCGCCGCCGGAACGATGCGCGACCTTTCAACTGCGGGGTAATATCTGTCGCATGCACACAGTCACCGCCCGGCCGTTCGCGCTGGCGACGGCGGCCGTCCTCGCCGTGGCCTCGATCCGCACGGCTGCCGACACCTACCCGCGCCAGCCGGGAGTCGATGCGCAGCACTACGCATTCAGCCTGACGCTCCTGACCGGCGACTCCAACGAGATCGCTGGCGACGCGACCGTCCGGCTGCGGGTCGTGACGCCCGAGACGCGCGAGGCCGTGCTCGATTTCGCCACGCCGACGCGAGACGGCAAGGGCATGACGGTCAGGGCGGTCACGTCGATGGGCCGTCCGGTGACGTTCACGCACGCCGACAACCGATTGCACCTGCCGCTGAACGGCGCGAAAGCCGGCGATGAGGTGACCTATACGATCGCGTACCACGGTGCGCCCGCGAACGGATTGCGGCTGATCGACAACATCCATGGAGAGCGCGTCGCCTTCAGCGAGAACTGGTTCAACCAGGCGCGCCAGTGGCTGCCCGTCATCGATCACATCGCCGACAAGGCGAGCGGCGAGTTCATCGTGACCACGAGGTCGGACTATCAGGTGATCGCCAACGGCGCGCTGGTGGAGGAAGCCGACCTGCCCGGCGGACTCCGCCGCACGCATTACAGGCAGGAGGAGCCGATCGCGCCGTGGCTCTACGCACTCGGCGTCGCGCGCTTCGTCGTCCGCCACGGCCCGGTCGTGCGCGGCGTGCCGCTGTCGTTCTGGACCTTCCCGCAGGACGAAGAGAAGGGCCAGGCCGCGCTCCAGCGAGAGGCGCGCGGCGCGTTCGAGTTCTTCTCGGATCGCGTCGGCCCGTTCGCCTACGACAAGCTCGCGCACGTCGAAGCCGCCGGGATGGGCGGCGGCATGGAGAGCGCCACCAACATCTTCTACGGCGAGAAGGGCGTCAGCGCGGGGAACGCGCCCGTCGTCCACGAGACGGCGCACCAGTGGTTCGGCAACTCCGTCACCGAGAGCGACTGGAACGACGTGTGGCTGAGCGAGGGCTTCGCCACCTACTTCACGCTGCTCTACACGGAGCACGCGGCCGGCCGCGACGCCTTCGTCGAGGGGCTGCGCAGGAGCCGCGACACGGTGCTGCGTGTCGAGCGATCGCAGCCGGGCACGCCGGTCGTTCACGTCGATTTCAACGAGTCCGGCCGGACGGGCCCGAACACCCAGCTCGCGTATCAGAAAGGCAGCTGGGTGCTGCACATGCTGCGCGGCCGGATCGGCACCGACGCGTTCTGGCGCGGCATCCGCGCCTACTACCGCGACCATATGAACGGCCTGGCGAGCACGGACGACCTCCGCCATGAGATGGAGGCGGCGTCGGGACAGGATCTCAGGCCCTTCTTCACGCAGTGGCTGACGCGCACCGGCGTGCCGGCGATCGAGGGTTCGTGGCGATATGACGCCTCGGCGAAATCGATCCTCGTCTCGGTCCGCCAGGTGCAGACCGCCGATCCCTACGAGTTCCCGCTGGAGCTCGGCATCGGCGGCGCCTCGGGTGCCCCCCGGATCGTGAGCCTGCAGGTCGCCGGGCGTGACGCCTCGATCACGATTCCGGTTGACGCCGAGCCGGCGAGCGTGACGCTCGATCCCAACGTATCGCTGCTTGCCGCGTTCGGCGCTTTTGGGCCCGTCCGGAAATAGGCGTGTGATTCCGGGCGCGTCTCGTCGCAGCTGGTGGGCCTCCAGCGTTGTCTATCAGTTCGTGAGCTATGGACAACCGCGCCACGTTCTCCTCTACCAGTAGATCACCCACTTGCCGTCCACGCGGAGCGTATGCGCCTGCATCGTGATGCGTTCGTCGCCGGGGCGCGGGTCTTCGACAGCGGCAATCCGGTGGAGCTGGTGACCAGAGTGGATGACGAGGTGTCCTGGCGTGTAAGGCACGAGCGTCGCGGTCCGGTTGGCGACTGCGTAGGCCCGGCGCTCGTCGTAAGACATCCGGTCGAGCGCGAGGCGGCTCATGTTCCAGACGAGCAGGCCGCCGCCAGAGGCGGGCAGCGCGATCGTCAACGTCACCGAGAGCTGGGACGACGCGTCGGGCGCTCCGATACCGCTCCAGTCCAGCAACGTGTACTGCAGGTCGTAGTGCGCGCTCGCAACGGCATACCGGAACGCCGGATCGAAGAGGAAGACGTGGAAGCCTGGCCGCGCGAGCCGCTCATCGTAGCGGACGCCGGCGTTGACGTGCGCCGATACGGCGGCGCGGACGCGTTCAAGCAGCCACCCGAAGTGCTCCACCAGGATCGGGTTGGTCCGCCGTGCCTGCTCCTGGTACTCGGCAAAGCGTCCGCCGCGGGCGTCCAGATAGCTCGCCGCGCCCAGCGTGTAGAACGGCAGCACCGCGTCGCGCGTCGTCCACACGGAGCGCTGCGCATGCACGGCGGCGCGGACGACCGCCACTTCCGCCTCATCGAGCAGCTCGACGTGCTTCACGGCACCGATCAACGGCCCCGTCGCTGACACAGCGGACATCGATCAGGACTTAGGGACTAAGGCTGACCGGGTTGACCCGGGTCGAAGTACGCACCGAACTTACTGGCGTCGTTGGCTTTTTCGGCGAGCTTCGCGGCCTCCTGTGTCGCCTTGCCACCAACAACGCCCGCCAGCTCCTGCTCACTCAGCTCGTTCGATCTGGCGGCCGATGGCAGAACCAGAAAGAGAGACCGTGCGTTTTCCTCGACTACGGTAATCTTCATGTCGGCCGGGAGGTCGATACCCAGCTGCCGTTTGATCGCGCCTCTCGGGTTCGCGAGGAGCTCCGACCTGAAGGCGCTATCGTGCTGCGCCTTGCTGATCAACATCTCTTCAGCCTCTCGTCGCGTCGAAATCTGTTTAGCGCTCATGACTCGGGCCTCCGCGCGCATCATATACCGCGACCGCCGGCTCCGCCCGACGAAACTACGCGACGGCGAGATCGACGCGCCCCTGGGGCGCATAGCTCAGCCATGCTGACGATAACCCCGGTCACCGCGTTCAACGCCGCGCACTTCGAAGGCTTCACGATGTCCGCCTGCTGGAGCGCCCTCGTGTCGTCCGGCTTCGCGACGCCCTTCGTCGCGGTCGGGGCGCTCTGGGACGATCGGCCCGCCGGCCTCGCAGTCGGCCGGATCCAGCTCGACGGTTCAGCGCGTCTGCTGACCCTCTACGCGGCCCGCGACTTCCGCTGCCGGGGTGTCGGAACCGCGCTCGTGGGAGGACTCGAGGCCGAGCTCAGACGTTGCGGCTGCCCGAGCGTCGAGGCACGGTACGTACTCCAGACGGACGGCACCGCTCGATTCGAGCGGTGCCTGCAGCGATGCGGGTGGCCGTCGAGGGGCGGCCGGCGTCACTCGTTTGCGCTCGACGGTCAGGTGATGTCCGCGTCGTGGTTTCGCAACGCCGTCCTGCCCGCAGACCACGCTATCGATCTGTGGTCGACCGTGACCGACGGTGAGCGTCGCGCCCTCGTCGAAGCGCAGGCCTCAGATCCATGGATTCCGGAGCACCTGCATCCGGGCGCCTTCGAGGCCGGTCTCGATCCCGCGACGAGCCTGGTGCTGCGCCGGAAGGGAAGCGTGATCGGGTGGACGCTGACGAGCGAGATCGACGAACGGACGGTTTACTACGCCAATGTCTGGGTTCGTCCATCGTGCAACCGTGTTGGTAAGACGTTCGCGTCGCTTGCGTTGATCGCTGACGCCGTCCACCGTCAGGCAGAGGCCCGAGGCATCCGTTCGCGCGGCCTGTTCGACGTGGCCGACGACCGCACGCCCTTCCTCCGGTTCATCGAGCGGCATCTTGCGAGCGACCTGTTGTCGTCGAGCGTGATGCAACGCCTCGTCAAGCCGCTGTGAGTCACGCGATCTGCCGCCGGGCCAGTTGAGCGAAAAGCCCGCCCTTCGCCATCAGGTCGGCATACGTGCCTTCCTCCTGAATGCGCCCGTCATCAAGGTACAGGATGCGGTCGGCGTCAACGAGCGTGCTCAACCGATGGGCGATCACGACGCGCGTGGCTTGCAGCCCCGCGAGGCTCCTCGTGACGACGGCCTGCGCGCGATTGTCGAGGGCGCTCGTCGCCTCGTCGAAGAAGACGACTCTCGGCCTGGCAGCCAGCGCGCGGGCGATGAGCAGACGCTGCCGCTGACCGCCCGAAAACGTGCCGCCACCCTCCGAGACGACGGTATTCATGGCCATCGGCATCAGCCTGATGTCGTCGGCGAGCCCGGCCAGTTCGGCGGCCTCCCACGCGTCATTCACGGTCCGCGAGCTGTCGCCGACGATGTTGCGAAAGATGTCCGTCGGGAGCAGCCGGCTATCCTGAAGGACGACCCCGAGCTGCTGGCGCAGGGCTCGAGCGTCGAGCTGCGACAGGTCGAGCCCGTCGTAGTAGACCGCTCCGGATGTCGGCTGCTCGAATCCGAGGAGCAAGCGGAGAAGCGTGGACTTTCCGCAACCCGAAGGTCCGACCAGCGCGACGAACTCGCCCGATCGAATCGAGAACGTCAGATCCTGCAGCACCCACGGCCCGTCGGCGCGATAGCGGAAGTGCAGGCGAAGAGTGGCAATTTCGCCTCTGAGCCGGCCGGGCTGCGCCCCGGTCCCGTCACGCTCGGGTGGCGCGCTCAGAATCGGCTGCAGCCGCTCGTAGAAAGGCACGATGACGAGCAGCCGGAGGGAGGCGTTCGAGATGTCGTGCATCGCGGCGGCAAACGTGCCGAACGCACCATAGAACGCGACGAACTCGCCCGTCGTGAGCGTCGTGGCGCCGGCCGGGTCGGCCGCGCGGAAGCGATAGATCGCGGCGAAGATCGCGAGCGGGGCCAGCAGCTGGAAGCCGGAGGCGAGCGTGCCGAGCACGTTCTGGAGCCGTCCCAGCGCGAACGACAGGCGCTTCTGCTCGGCGAAGCGCTGCGCCCACACGCGGAAGGCGTGGTGCTCGGCGTTGCTCAGCCGCACCTTGGCGACGCCCACGATGAGCTGCAGCACCAGGCTGGCGATCTGACCGCGGAGCTCGACTTCCTGCCGCTGGGTACGGAGCAGCAGGTAGTTCCCGAACGCGCTGCACACGACGAGCACGAGAGTGATGGACACCGCCACGCCGGCGAGCGCGGGACTCAGGTATAGCATCAGCGCCAGGTACGCGACGGCGCTGAACAGCCCAAGGATGCTGCGAATCCCGAAGCTCGACACCACGAGACGGATGTCGTGAATGCCGGCGGCCCGCTGCGCCAGGTCGCCGGCGCCGAATCGCCGGAAAAAGCCCGCGGGCAGCGTCAGGAGACGGGCCCACACACCCGACTGCAGCGCTTCGTCCATGCGCGTTTCCACGCGGACAACGGCGACGCTCTGGACGATCGAGAGCGCCGCCATCGCGAGGGTGACGGCGAGCATCCCGAGGCCCAGTTGAAGGAGCATTCCGTGCTCTCCCTGGGGAATCGCGCGATCGATCATTTGACCGGTGAGCAGCGGTATGACCGCCCCGACGAGACCAACGAGCAGGCCAACGCCCACCAGCATCCAGAGATCCGGCCCCAGTCCGCGGACGCCGAACAGCACGAGGTCGCGGACGCGCAGCAGCCCGGGCGGCAGCGGACGATAGAAGGTGAAGGCGAACGGCGCCAGCGTCGAGGCGCGCGTGGCATCGACCGGCTGGGTCGATCCCGCCGCCGTGTCGACGCATGTATACGCGCGCGGTCCGCGCGGAAGCAGCGCCACGGCCGAACCGTCGTCGGTGTGGCCGAGGAGCGCGCCGGCATCAGTCCGCCACCAGTCGCCGCGCAGCGCGACGCGCCTCGTGCGGAAACCCGAAGCCGCGGCGATCGCCGCGACGTGATCGGCGAAGCTTTGCTCGACCGGCACGTCGGCGGACGCCCGAACATCAATGCCGCGGCTGCGTCCGACGAGCCGGCACGCGTCGAGAATCGACTCGCGTCGGCCGGTCCTGGCGCCGCTCGATCCGTCGGCGAGCGCCGTTGAACCCATGACAGCGCCCAGCGCGTCAAAGGCGGCATCGCGCGCCGCCTCAGCCTCGCGCGCCTTGATGCCGAGTCGCTCGGATTCGTCGGCGACCGCCCGCCGCGTGGCCATCGCCAGGCACGCGCACAGCGCGTCATGGAAGAGCCCGAGGCTCGCCCACAGCTGGCCGCTGGCCACCAGAGTCGCCGTGTCGCGCGGCTCGAGCATCAGGCGCCGATCGACCGGCTGCAGTTCGATCGATGTGTGGGGCGTCACGGGGAAGTATGCTGCGGGCCGCGAGGGCCTGAGCGCGACCGAGCCCAGGTACCTCAGGCCATCGGTTTCGACCGGCACCCACAGTACGCCGAGCGCCGAGCGTGCGTGCTGACCGGACTCGAGCGCCGAGGGGACCGCGGCCGTGAGCTGCACGGCCGGTTCGGGCAGCGGTGGCAGCTCCTGCGTCAGCCTCGACGTCGCGGACATCACCCAGCGATCGATCACCGCCGCGAGTTGCATCGACACGTGAGGCTGCCGGACGAGCGCATCGAGCTCGGCGCAGGTGATGCGGCGCACGGCCGTAGCGGCGGTGCCAAAGGCCAGAAAGAGCGAGCCAGACGACTGGCCCGGGTCGAATCCCAACACACCTCCGCCTGCCTCCACCGTCGTGAAATGGGTGCGACCCTCGAGCGCGCGTCCGTCTTCGACGGTGACGATGAAGACATCGAGCCTGCCGGCGGTCACGTAGTACACGCAGGTGGGATCATCGAGCAGCATGGCCTGTCGTTCGCTCGTGGCGACAGGCTGACCAGCCGTTGACAATTGCCGCTGCGCGGCAGCGGCCACCAGCTCGACGCGGCGGTCCAGAAGCAGCGTGCGCTCGACATCGAGCCCCTGGTTCGGTACGCCCGGCCGGCACTCGAGGATGCTCTCGCCGACGCGAATCCGTTGTCCGGCCTCCACCCGCTCGTCCGAGATACGACGGTCTTCGAGCCACACGCCGTTCGCGCTGTCGAGGTCGACGACGCGGAAGAAACCGTGGTCGCTCCACTCGATTCTGGCGTGCCGTCGCGAGACGCTCGAATCGTTGGGCAACGCGACGTCGCAGCGCTGATCTCGACCGACGATGGCGGACGGTCCAGCGACCGCGAACTCGGTCTGCGCATCGGGCCCGGCGGGGCCGACCAGGCGAACGACAAAAGGCGTGGCGCTCATGCGATGCTGATGAGATCCCGGTAGGGGCCGTCGACGTCCTTCATCTCCTCGTGCGTCCCCTGCTGCACGACCTGTCCCCGCTGCATGACGACGATCTGGTCCGCATCCCGGATGGTGCTCAGCCGGTGCGCGATGATGAGACAGGTGCAGCCCCGCCGTCGCAGGGCCTCGACGATCTGCGCTTCGGTCACCGGGTCGAGCGCGCTCGTGGCCTCGTCGAGCACCAGCACCGTCGGCTCACCGACGAGCGCGCGAGCGATCTCCAGCCGCTGGCGCTGACCGCCGCTCAGGTTCTTCCCGGCCTCCTCGAGCATGCTCTGATAGCCTCCCGGTCGGGATTCGATCACGTCGTCGATGCGGGCGTCGCGGCACGCCTCCGCGAGGCGCGAGGGTGGCAGGGTCGAATCCCACATCGACACGTTGTCGGCGAAGGTGCCGCTGAAGAGATACACATCCTGATCCACGACGCCGAGCGAGTTGCCGATCAGGCGGCGTGGCAGCGCCGCACGGGGGACATCGTCGAACAGGACCTGGCCCTGCCAGGGCTCGTACAGCCCGACCGCCAGACGGGCAACGGTCGATTTGCCGCTGCCGCTCGTGCCGACGAGCGCCACGCGCTGGCCCGGCTCGACGACGAGGTTCAGGTTCTGGATGAGGGGTGGCTCGATCGGGCTGTAGCCGAAACTGACATCGCGCAGCTCAAGCCTGCCGCTCAGTTTTTCAGTCTCGTTGCGTCCCGCTGCCGCCGGATGCGCCGCATATCGTGCCTCTTGCGGATGGCGGAGCACATCGTCGAGCCGGTTGATGTCGCCGTAGAGCTCGTTCAGCAGGCCGCTGAAGGCGACGAGGTCGCTGAGCGGACGGGTGAAGCTGGCTGCGAGGATCTGGTAGGCGACGAGCATGCCCACGGTCATGTCTCCAGTCATCACACGCAGGCCGCCGAGCACGAACACGACGAGGGTCGTCAGACCGGAAACGAGGACCGGCACCGCGGTCGTGGTCTCGGAGATGAGCGCGAGCGATTGATCGGCAACCAGGCACTTGGCCTGATAGCCGCCCCAGCGAGCGAAGAACTCGGCCTCGCCGCCTGTGGCTTTGAGCGTCTCGATCATGGACAGGCCGCCCATCGCGGTGCCCTGCAGCTTTCCTCTGTCCTGCAGGAGGCGCCGCGCGGCATCGGCGCGCGCCCGCGCGACGATCCTCACCACGAGCACGTTCAGCGCGGCCACGGCGACCACGGCCAACGTGACAGGCACGTCGTACCACAACAGCAGCGCCAGGTAGAACACCATCACGCAGATGTTGATCGCGGTCGTCGTCAGGTTCGCCGCGATCACGCGGGCGATACGATCGTTGATCGCAATCCGCGAGCTGATTTCTCCGGCGTGGCGCGGGACGAAGTACGAGATGGGCAGTCGTTGAATGTGCGCGAAGAAGCGGCTGGAATCAACGAGCGAGAGCTTCGTTTCGAGGCGCAGCAAGTAGTAGCGCTGCAGCCACGTCAGCGCCATGAGGACGAGCGCAGTGGCCAGCATGCCCCAGAGCATCGGCCGCACCATGAACGCGTGCCCGCCAACCAGATACTCGTCCACGAACACGCGCGTGAAGGTCGGCACGAGAAGGCCGGGCGCGACGAGCAGGATGCCGCACAGCGTGACGTAGGCCAGCGCGCTGGCCGAATCGGCGAGCCGTGTCCGCAGCGACCGGAAGACACTCGGCTCGACGCCCCTCCTCTCGAACGCCGGAGTCAGCGCGAAGGTGAGCGCGACTCCGGAGAAAGACTCTTCGAGCTCGGCGAGACTGATCCGTCTGGGGCCCTGCGCAGGGTCGTTGATGTACGCCTTGTTCCGGTGGAAGCCCTCCAATACGACGAAGTGATTGAGACTCCAGAACAGCACGACTGGAAACTGCAGGTCATACAGGTCCGACGCGTGCTCGTGGCGCGATCCCCTGGCGTCCATCCCGTACTGCCGTGCCGCGTTGACGACGTTGCTGGCTTTGCTGCCGTCGCGCGAGACGCCGCACGCCACGCGGAGCTCTTCGAGCGGGACGAAGCGGCCGTGACAGCCAAGCACGATACCGAGCGCCGCCGCGCCGCACTCGGTGGCCTCCATCTGGAGCATCGTGGGTGTCTTGACGCGGCGGTTCGGTGGCGGGGGAACGCCGTCCTGACCGGTTGGCGCGTTGGCAGCCATGGGCGCGCTAGAGACCGGTGGCCCTTCGCAGCGTTGGGATCACGTAGGTATACGGACGACGCTCGCCGACGACCAGCGACGCGTTGCACGGCGCCCCGGGCTCGACCGCCTGTGCCGGGCCCAGGCCCGACGACCACCTGAAGCCGTTCCTGGCATTCGCGGCGTCGCGTACGAGGCACACTCTCGCCTCGTAGACCGGACCTGCGGCGCCGAACGCCTGCACGAGCTGATCGTTCTTCAGCTTCTCGCGCATGTCGTCGGAGGACGCGGCGTAGTTCGCGATCCACTCGACGCGACCGACGATGTAGCCGTATTCCTCACGCTTGACGTCCGAGGGTGAGACGCGTGCCAGGTCCCCCGGGCGCACCTTGGCGGCGAGCTGCGGGGCGACGTAGACAATCGCGTGCACGTTACCGCCGCACACCGCCTCGGTCGTGCCCGGCACGATGGCGGGTTCCAGTCGAATCAACGGCTCGTCCTCGCGCACGCGATCGCCGACATTCTTCAGCACCTGGACGACCCGCCCGCCCGTGTTGACGGTGACTTCGGCCGTCGTGAGCTGCCGGGAGCGCAGGATCTCGATCTCGCGCTCGAGCGCGTTGAGCTCGCCCTGGACGACGTTGAGGTTTCGATCGAAGTCGAAGATCGTATTCCGGGCGACGAGCCCACGGCGAATGAGTTCCTGCTGCGTAGCCCGTCGTTGTCCGGTTGTCTCGAGCTCATGCTGCTTCGCGACGAGCAACGCTTCGCTGCGCGCAAGCGACAGGGCATCGGATTGCCGCTCCTCCAGGCCCGCCTGGTCACGGCGGATGACCGCGACGACCTGGTCCGCCTTCAACACGCCGCCGGGCCGGGCGGCGAGCCGCTGAATGGTCCCCGCCATCGGGGCCTGCACTTCGACCAGGCGTTCGCCCCGCATCAGGACGCCGCGTGCGTCCACGAGATCGGGAATCGAACCGAAGACGCTCCACGCAAACGCCAGCACCACGAGCGCGGCCATCGTCGCCAGTCCGAGCCACCCGACTGGCGAGGTAACCTGCATCAGGACGTCCAGCTGCTCAGGAGATGAAACTCGCTCGACTACGGCCTTGCGGAAGACGTTGTCGTTCACGCATGGTCTCCCGTTGAAAGGTCAGCGGAAAACGCCGAGCTCGATCGCTCGGTTCGAGGGGGCGCGTCCGGGATTCTGACTTGTCCGTCCATGTGCGTCAAGCGGCGGGCCGACCACGCCTCGCCCGCCGCGGCGGGCAGCGGCGGCGCCCGCGCGGGACGCGTGACGGGCAGGTCCGTCGGCAGATCGAGATGTCGGGGGGTTCGACCGATGACCGCCGCCTCTTCGATGAGCGCAATGAGACGCCGGCGCCGGCCACACCCCCACCCGCGAGAATGGCCACCCACACCGGACGTCGGACCGGTGGTCAAGGGGTCATTCCATATCGGGCGTTAGACGTTGGCCTGGCCGCTGTATGATTCGCTCGCGAAGCCGGCAATCGCCGGATCTTCTCGGGCCGCGGATCGACAGTTGAACGATGGTCTCTTCTCGAGCAATCACGATTCTGCGGAGCGTCGCGCTCCTGGTCGCGCTCGCCGCTGCACTCGGCTGCGCATCCGAGAGAAGTCGCTTCACTGACGGAGCCGGCGAGCTCCGGCAGGCCCTGGACAAGGAGATCGTCAGTTTCCGGGCTGCGCAGCAGCTGCCGGGACTCTCGGTCGCGGTGTTGAAGGGACACGAAGTGGCCTTCGCCCAGGGATACGGGTGGGCCAACATCGATCGCCAGACCCCCGTGACGCCGCGGACGATGTTTCCAATCGGCTCGATCGAGAAGCAGTTTACCGCCGCCGCAATCCTGCGGCTGGTCGAGCAGGGGAAGATCCGGATTGAGGATCCCATCACGAAGGTGCTGCCGCGACTCGACACCGATGGGAAGCTGATCACTATCGGCGACATGCTGCACCAGGTCTCGGGGCTTCAGGAATCCAGTACCCGCCAGGCGAGGCAACGGCAGGGACTGGCCCCTGTCGCGGCCGAGGAGCAGTGGGGCCCCATCCCGGACAAGGCGGTCGGCGAAGGGTTCGCCTCCAACGACGACATTGGCTCTTTCCTGGGACAGCCCTTGTACTTCCCTCCGCGCGACCGATTCTCATATAGCCAGCCCAACTACGACCTTCTGTGTTACGTCATCGCCGCGATGAGCGGCAAGACCTACTACGAGGCTATCGGCGACCTGGCCCGGTCCGCCGGGCTCGATACGTTCCATCCCGATTGGACTCCCCGGCCGCCGGGCGCCGATCCCAACGTCGCGCAAGGGTATCGCGCCGCCGGCGACGGGTTCGAGCTGGCGTGGGAGTCGAATCTCGGATCCGCATGGACGACCGCTGTCGACCTGGCCCGCTGGAGTCGAGCCCTGGAGACCGGGCGCGTCATTTCAAAGGCGAGCTACGCCCGGATGACCGAGCCTGCCCGGTTGAACGACGGCCGGCGTTGGCCGTATGGGTTTGGCCTCGGGCTGTTGACATTCGAGGGCAGGCCCAAGATGAGGCACACGGGTCGGGTACTCGGCTTCTACGCTGTCCTGGCACGCTACCCCGCGGATGATCTCAGTATCGCCATCATGACCAATCTCGGAGGCGCGAGCGGCATCGGCTATGAGCTGGAGCCACGCATTGCGCGACTGTTCCTGGGACGCGACGCGCCCGAATTGCGTGACGTGCCACTCAGTCCCCAGGAACTGGCGCGGCTCATCGGCTCGTACGACGCCGGCGCGTTCTTGTTCGACGTCGTCGCGGAAGGAGAACGCATCGCGTTGATCATGCGCGTGCGTGGGGAACATGATGACGGCGAGGTTTACGATCGCCGGACCCTGCTCAATCAGGGCGGCGGCGCATTTGTCGCCGAAGGTGCGCCCGAGTGGTCAGAAGTGTCGTTCGCGCCAGGGCCCGGTCCGGCGACCGAGATCGCGGTTGGCAATTTCGCCCAGGCGGTGCGCCGGCCTCTCCAGTGAGCCGGACGGCAGGCTGACACGCTATCCGCCATGCGGCCTCGAGAAGACGGATGTCGCTCACCCCACTCGAGGAGGTGAACCCGGAGCTTGCGACATGGGCACGGCAGTTCGGTACCAGCCGATGACGCGGTGAACGCCCAGAGTGCGGCGGGTCTTCGTCGATGGGCGCTCGGTTGACGTCAGATAGGACCTTCTCAATCTTTCAGGAACTTCCGGATCAGTTTGATCAAGGGCTTTTTGATCATGTCGAGATCACGCTTTATCGAGTTCTTTTCAAAATCGCTGGTTGCCTTTACGATCGTTTCAATATCGTTCTTGATGGCCTGTCTTTCAAACGGGCTGATCTTGGTCTTGAATTCGCTTACCAGTCCTTCGATCTCGATTCGAATCGCTGCGTATCGGGTGGAGTTATCCCAGACCGATTTGATTTCGTCCCAGCCGACTTCCGGATTTCCATCTGCCATGTGATCCTCCGGTTACTTTTTCTGTTTGGCGAGCATGCATTCGAGCAGCTTTGCGCGAATTCGCTTGAGCTTCACGGCAACCGTGTTTTCGGTCAGGCCGGTGATGCTGGCGATATCCCTGTAGGGCAGTTCGTCGAGGTGAAGCACGACGAGTGATCGCTCGGCTTCTTTCAAGCCGCCGATGCATTGACGAAGGTCGTCGAATCGATCGTCCCTCGGTTCATTGCTTCTATCGGGGATCGTTTCGATATGAATGTTGTCCAGTCTCACCAATCGCCGGTCGTGCGCCTGGTGTTTCTGCTTCGCCCGTGCGCAGACGTTGAGCGCAATCCGGTAAACCCAGGTCGACACACTGGATTGGCCGCGAAACGAGTCGATGGACTTCCATATTTCATAGATCACTTCCTGGAATAGATCTTCCGGCTCGAACGGGGAGACCGAATAGATTCTGCAGATCCGGAAGATTCGTTGCTTGTTGTCCTCTACGATCCCTTGAAAATCCATCAGCGATTTCTCACTCTTCGTGGCTCCTGCCTGTTCCGGCTTTGTGACCCTACTTGTATTAGTGACAGCCGGGCGGGCGGATATGACAGAGTTTACGCGTTCGTCCTGACGGTGGGTCCGCAGATCACGTCCGAGGACCCGTGCTCGACTGATTCGGCTGGCCGCCCTGGTTGCCGCCGCAGGGAGCCACACGCCGACGTCGGGTGTCTAACTAGAAGTTGGAGGTTGGGGCCTGGTTGCGCCGCCGTTGTAGCCGCCGCTTCCGCCGCCAGGTCAACCCCAGGGTTCGCAAAGAACGCGAAAAAGGCCTTTGTTTCGCGATCTCCTGAGGAACAGCGTCGGTTGCTCGATACGGTGCTATCGAACTGCTCGTACGAGCGCGGAAGTCTAACGCCTGCTTACAGAAAACCCTTCGACCTGCTGGTCCGGGGGAACGAAACGCAGGATTGGCTGGGTGTCAGGGACAGAATTCGCAACTACCTGATCACGGCCGCCTGAGTGGTGACGTCATCCAAGCCGCCACCCCGGAAATGACTGAGGGTCGTCGGACACATGCCAGGCTCGCGGCCTGTCCGAATTTGTGTACAGATTTCGGACAAGGCCGGCCCGGTGTGGCGTGGCTCAGGCGTGGCCCTGTCGATTCCCGCTGAAGCCGTTCGTCTGGATCGTGACGACCGGCGCCGCGTCTACGCCAATATATGGTGAACCCGGAGGGACCTTCGCCCATGACCCAGTACCTGCTGACGATCTACCAGCCCGACGGCCCGGCGCCCCCGCCCGAATTCCTCGAGCCCGTCATGCGAAAGGTGCACGACCTTGTCGACGAGATGAAAGCCAGCGGTGTCTGGGTGTTCTCGGGCGGCCTCCATCCGCCCGAAACCGCGACGGTGGTACAGCGGCGCGATGACGACCTGCTGTTCACGGACGGTCCTTACGTCGAGGGACGGGAACACGTTGGCGGCTTCACCATCGTTCTGGCGCCCGATCTCGACGCGGCGCTTGCCTGGGCGCGCAGGTTCGCCAACGCCGTGGCGCCGCTGCCCATCGAAGTGCGCCCGTTCGCGCATTGAACGGATGACGACCCTCGGCGCGTCGGAGATCGAGCGTGTCTTCCGCGAGGAGTACGGCCGCGCCGTCGCATCGCTCGTCCGCTTCTGCGGCGACATCGACCTCGCCGAAGAAGTCGTCCAGGATGCCTTTACCGTCGCAGTGCAGCGCTGGCCGTCCGATGGCATTCCTCCGAGCCCTGCTGGCTGGATCATCACCACCGCGCGCAATCGCGCCATCGACCGGCTGCGCCGCGAAGCGTCACGCGCTGATCGACACGCCGAAGCGGTGCGTCTGCAGGACGCCGGAACCAATGCGGTTGAGGAGGGCGCGGTGAACGACGAGAGGCTGCGGCTGATCTTCACATGCTGCCATCCCGCGCTGGCGCCGGCGGCGCAGGTCGCGCTGACGCTGCGGCTCGTCGGCGGCCTGACGACCGGCGAGATCGCCCGCGCCTTCCTGGTCCCCGAACCGACGATGGCGCAGCGGCTCGTGCGGGCGAAGAACAAGATCCGCGCGGCCCGTATTCCGTATCGCGTGCCGGACGCCGATGAGCTGCCCGCTCGGCGCCGTTCCGTCCTCGCCGTCGTTTATCTCGTGTTCAACGAGGGCTACGCGGCGAGCGCGGGTCCGCGCCTCGTGCGCGAGGACATCTGCGCGGAAGCGATTCGGCTCGGACGCGTGCTGCTCGCGCTGATGCCGGACGAACCCGAGGTGATGGGGCTGCTGGCGCTCATGCTGCTCGTCGAGGCACGGCGCGCCGCGCGCGTCACAGCGGCGGGCGAACTGGTGCGGCTCGCGGACCAGGACCGATCGCGGTGGAATCGCGATCTCGTTGCCGAGGGACAGGCGCTCGTGCGCCGGTGTCTCACGATCGATCGGCCTGGACCGTACCAGATTCAGGCAGCCATCAACGCCGTGCACAGCGATGCGGCGGACGCGGCGGCGACCGACTGGCGGCAGATTGTGCAGCTCTACGATCGGCTTCTTGCGAGTGCGCCGACGCCAATGGCGGCGCTCAATCGAGCCGTGGCGGTCGCTGAGGTCGACGGGCCAGCGGCGGCGCTCGGCCTCGTCGACGGCCTCGACCTCGCGCACACACATCTCTTCCACGCGATTCGCGCCGACCTGCTGCGTCGCCTTGGCAGGCACGACGAGGCAGTCGCGGCCTACGAGCACGCCATCGCCCGCAGTGTCAACGATGCCGAGCGCAGCTTCCTCGAGCGTCGACGCGTGTCATTGCAGCCGTGATGCCGCGTGAATGCACGCCATCGGCGCGGCTGACAGTCATGCTCGTTCAGGCCAGTCTGCGGGAGCGCCTGTCGAAATCGTCGATCGCCGTTCGTCTTGCTCATGACGGGCGGGCAGGGCCGGCCGCGGCGGCCGCCCTCCAGGCGCGCCCCAATCAAGAGGGTTTCCATGCGCAAGGTGCAGGTGTTCGAGAACGTTTCGCTCGACGGCTTCTTCGTCGATGCGAAGAACGACATGAGCTGGGCGCACAGGCACGACGAAGAGTGGAATGCGTTCGCGAGCGGGAATGCGAGCGGCGAATCGGCGCTGCTGTTTGGCCGCCTCACCTATGCGATGATGGCGGCATTCTGGCCGACGCCGCAGGCGGCACAGATGCTGCCGGCGGTAGCCGCCGGCATGAACCGCGCGCGCAAGTTCGTCGTCTCGCGTACGCTCGAGACCGCCGAGTGGGAGAACACAACGCTGCTCAAGGGGGACCTCGTGTCCGAGGTGGCGCGTCTCAAACAGGAGTCCGGCCCCGACCTCGTGATCCTTGGGAGCGGCAGCGTCGTTTCCCAGCTCACCGAGGCGCGCCTCATCGACGCGTACCAGATCGTGGTGAATCCCACCGTCCTCGGCCGGGGCCGCACGCTGTTCGAGACGGTCGGGACCCGTTTGCCGCTGCGGCTTGCCCGGACAAGGTCCTTCACCAACGGTAATGTCGTCCTCTGGTACGAACCGTTCTGACCGTACAACCCCGTCCTCGTCTGCGCACACCGCGAGGACATTCCGGCAAGAGCGGGACGCCGCGTGGGCTCCGCGCCACCGAGAGCGACCACAACGTCGGTGCTCCCAGAAGGAGGAGTCATCTCGAAGATCACTCCACAGCCGTTCTGAGTTGTTTTGGTCAGCGGGACGGCTCACGTCAGAGCGGGCTAGAAGTGGATCGCATTCCTTACCACCCGACAGGCCAACACCGTGATGAAGGAGCACAGGAATGGCGCCGCCCGCGGCGAACTGAAGAGCTTGGCTGGGTGTCAGGGACGGAAGCCGCAAGTACCAGGTCACGCGCAATCGCGTGCAACTCCAGAATCGACTGACCCCTTGTGGTCGAATGCCTCGAGGCCTGGCTCACGACTCGACCATCGGCGAGCGGGCCGCCGACGATCTCGATGGTGTCCTCCGCGACCGCGTTCAGCGTGAAGCCCTCGAACGTCATCATCAGGCGGCCGATCTGGTCCCAGGTGAACGGTCGGCCATCGACGATGAGAAGCGGGAGCGCACCTTCTGTCTCGGGGTCGGACGTTGAGCCCCTGGCGGATTCGCTCGCGTAAGAGCTTGAACAAGTCCTGGGCGTCGGCCTCGAGATCGCCGAGAATCTGGAAGCGATAGCCGCCTCGCGCATCGCGATGGCCGATCTCACGCGCGGACATGGCGTGTCCGGTGCCAACCAGCATCGATCGAATCTCGAACCGGTGCCCCACGCCATCGACATCGGTGACCGCAACAGGCGCGATGGGCGTGTTGTCGAAGTTGACGCCGAGGCGCTCGGCCAACTCCTCGTTGAAACAGCGGCAGCAGCGTTCACCCACCTCGGCCACCGAGATTGAATCGTAGGGGCGCAGGACTTTCCCGCACACACCGCATCGGCGTCTACATTCCCTGCCACGCGAACGTGGGACGCCGAGCCCGAGGAACGCCCCGCCCGAGCAGGCCACGCAATGGCATACGCGCCAACCCGGACGTGAGGACCGCCTGACCAGCGAGTCCATGTGACTCGCGACAGCTTCTGCCGAGCTTGCGACGAGGACTACGAGCCGCCGAATTCCCCGCCATCCAGCGGCCGCACCTCGCATTCAAGGTTCCATTCGTCGCCGTGGACCGCGAGGAATCGCTTCGTGAGCGC
Source organism: uncultured Acidobacteriota bacterium (assembly GCA_963817635.1). Taxonomy (GTDB): domain Bacteria; phylum Acidobacteriota; class Vicinamibacteria; order Vicinamibacterales; family 2-12-FULL-66-21; genus CAWFPR01. The sequence continues at coordinate 116,656 of CAWFPR010000026.1, forward strand.
GATCGCCTCCTTCATCGACGGGGCTTCCAAGATCGCGTAGCCGCCGATCACTTCCTTCGTCTCCGCGAACGGACCGTCGACTATCGACAGCTTGCCGTGGTTCGAGCGCACGCGGACGCCCTCTTTCGTAGGGCGCAGGCCGGCAGTCCGTATGAGGGATCCTTCGCGAATCATCTCTTCCATGAGCACGCCCATGTCCTGCATGAGGCGCTCACTGGGCTTCTGTCCGGTCGTCTCATCAATACGGATCATCGAAAGGAATCGCACGTTGTCCACCTTCACTTCGTAACCGCCGGGATTGGCAACTGGTAGTCGAACGGGACGGCGACGTTTCGACAGGCATCTGCCGAGAGCGCCATGGCTCGCACCAGCCAGATCGTCGGCGATCGGGGTTGGCGGCAGCAATCTCATCAGAACCGATCGGCTTGCGCAAGGAATGAGGGCGACAGCGGGACAACAGCCACGTGTCGGTGCCGCTTGTGCAGGGCGCTGCCTCGGCCCGCCAGGCGGGCGATCGTGGCCGTGTCGGTGCCAGCGCTCTCCAGCACGTCTACGTCGGCCGTTGGCCGCACGCGCGTAGTGCTCCGCGAGCACGAAGTCACCCATGCAGTGCAGCTCGGTGCGGTGCGTCAGCACCTGGTCGAGCACCACGAGCATCGACTGCCACGGCTCGTGCAGGCGCTTAGAGGCCATGCGTGAGCTCGCTGGCGTTGAGGGTCGTCAGGACATGCCAGTGCGTCGCCTCAGGCGACCGGTGCTGACGGAGCCACGTCCGTTCGGCCTCCGTCATCGAGAGCCGGAAGGCGTCTTCCCGCTGCAACCGCGAGGTACTCCAGGGCCTGCTCCACCCGTGCGAGTCGCGCGGACACCTCGGCGTTCCCTCGCTGATCGGCCAGCTGTCGCGCCAGCGTGACGAGAAAGCCCAGCCGGTTCTGAAGGTCGTCGAGCTTCGCCTGTCGGACCAGCCACTCCCAATCCAGGTTGGCGTACGTGAGCGCGACCCACACGAGGGCCTCGACCACGCGCGCGTCCAGGTCCGCGGTCTTGAGGGCCCGCAGGAGCAACTCCGCTGGATTGAGGCCCTGACGCCGCCGACGCCAGGCGAAACCCGGGTACCCCAACGTGGCCAGGGCCGTCGTCACGGCATCGTGACCCAGGGGCGTGGACGTTGACCCGAGCGGCAAGGCGGTCGCCGGCAGGCCCAGGTACTCGAGCCGCCTTCTGAGCCATCCTGGCGGGAACTGGGCGCTGGCCGCGTTCCATGAGGCTGACGTACCCCTGGGACACGCCGAGGTGCTCGGCCAGATCGGCCTGCGTCCATCCCCGCTGCCTTCGGCCCACGCGAAATTCTCCTCCCGTCATGGACAAATATTACACCAATTGTAATATTTGTTGCCACTCTATCTGGGTCGTCATCCATCGGGTCCACTGCGCGGTGTCGGTGTAGTGCTGGAACATCACGGCATGGACCGCCGTTGTGCCACACGAGTCGTTCGTCGACGTTACACGTCCGGCCGACGTAGTGGCGATCAGGGTCGCTGTCGCTTCTGAGGATGTAGACGAATCGGGCTCCCATGCCTCGCATGGGGCGGCGGTAGCAGCTTGTGCGCCAACTCAAACGGCGCGTGATTCTGCGCGAAGAACAAGGCCAGACTCGTAAAAGTACGCAGGTGCTGCGCGCTTTGACCGAAGGCGAGTGCGCGGAAATTGGCGTCCGCCTTCGCGGCTGCGCCGCTTCGGCGAGACAGACTTCGCGTGCAGGAGACTCGGGTGCAGGTCGGCGCTTTGCGCCGACCTAGACGAAGCTCGGCGAAGCCGAGCGAAGTCTGGCTGGGAGGCAGGGATTCGAACCCCGATAAGCAGAGTCAGAGTCTGCTGTCCTACCGTTGAACGACCTCCCAGCAGCCGATGGGAAACCTTGATTATAGCTGGACCGTCGCGGCCCGGCAACTGCCCCCGGCCGCGCACCGCCGAGGTGCGAGACCACCCGCTCACGACAGTTCGCGAGCCGCCCGGACCGCGTAGAATGGGCGGCGCTGACGATCCCGAGCTCCTGCGCGCCCGCGCGCAAACGGAGGAGGAACCACCCATGACCGTCCCCAACGAGTCCGCCGCCTCGCTGCGTTGGCTCCTCGATGGCCTCGGTAAGCCCCTGGGCGCTGCCTGGAGCGACGTTCGTGACCGCATGCGCGTGCGCACCCAGCAGAGCGTCATCTTCGCGACCGACTGGATATCCGATCCGTGGGTCGCGAAGGGCATTCAGCCGGCCGGCGATCTGCCGGCCGCGACGCCCGAGTACGACCCGCCGGACGAGGTCGACGGCTGGCCTCATTTCGACGTGCGACGGACGCTTGCGGCAGTGTCACTGCCGGTCAAGTCAACCCGGCACGACACATTCGACGCGCTCGTCTCGGCGGCAGTCTCGAATGGTGACGGCGCCGACGGCGCGAAACAGGAGTTTTTCGCCTCGCAGCAACTGATCGCGTCGCACGGCGATGACCACATGATCCTCGGAGATCAGGTCCGCGCGTGGATTCTCGCATCGGTCGGCTCACTCCTCCGCGGGCTCGTCTTCGCGGCGCCGAATGTCAGCGACGACCTGATCGCCGATACAGCGGTCTTGCGTGTCGGCATCCCCCTTCAGATGGCACTCCCGGAAACCTGGGTGCTCGCCAATCGGTTCGGCGATCGTCACCTGGAGCTGCTCCTGAATCTCACGGTTCAGCCCGACGGCGCCCTCGCGCCGCTCGACCCCGCCGATCTGCGGATCGGGCAGGGCCTTCCGTGGCAGCAGGCCTGGCGGTGGTTGAGCCTGGATGTCCGCGCGGACCTGGCCCTTGGCGCCGTACGACTCGCCGCCAGACTGCTGCGCAACCGCGGTCTGCGTCTGGGACTGGGCCGCGCGCTGAGCTCCCCCAACCCAGAGGTACGGACCCTCGCGACCGGCGTGCTGCGACGCTGGGCGCTCACGCTCAAGGCGATGGCGTGGGCCGAACACGCGCTCGGTCTGCCGTGGGACGTGATCCGGCCAGCCGACGTCGTGTGCTTTGCGTTCAGCGCAACGAAGCCGGAGTGGCCGCGTCGCCTGGTTGCGATCAGTCATCGGTCGGCCGAAGTGAAGCCGCGACTGCGCCACATGGGTGTGTGGAAGTCATCACGCTGCGCGATCGATGCTACGTACGTTCCGTCGTGGGAGACGAATACCGGCATGATCTGGGGGCTGTTCGCCGCATCTCCTGCACTGGTCCGGGTCCGAACCCCTGGCTACGAGACATCCGTCTGGTGCCGCCGCGAAGCCGAGATGATCGGACACCTGCTCGATCGCGCCGACTTTCACGCCGGCCGCTGCACGGCCGACATCGAGCAGGAGCAGCTCGGCGTTCTGGACGAGTGGGAGATCGACGTCCGCGGCAGACCTCGTGACGCGTTCGCCGCGATCCAGCCCGAGTTCCCCGCGTTCGGCCTCACGGTCTGGAGCCCGCGACCCGCGCCGCCATGGGAACTGGCCCTGCTTCGAGCCGCGGGCGCCCTTCGTGCCATGAGTGCGTTCATCGGGGACCCGTCGATGGTGAATCGGGTTGTAGACGAACTGCGCAGTCACGGCGACGTCACGCTGCTCCCTCCCCCGACGAATCACCCCGATGGATGGCGCTCCTACGCGGCCATCTTCGAGAGCGTCGGCGCGCTGACCGGGTTCAGCGTCCGCGGATCCCTGCCCGCTGCGACTTCCCGAGGCCTACACCGACGACGACGTGGTGCGCGACCGCGCGCTCTGCGACCTCATTCCTGACCTGAGGACGGGCTCGCCGAGCCTGGGTGACGTGCTCGTCGCCGTTGAGTTCCTGCGCACGATATGGCCGGTCATGGTGAATCAGGGGCGAGGGCGGTTCCTGATCCTGAACCTCCAGGGGCTCAGCCATCGGCAATGGACGGAGGATCCGTCGTGGAGCCTGCACCGGGGCCTCGCGGCACTCCGCGGATTGCCCGTGCCGCTGTGGTTCCTTCAACAGGGCGATCAGGGACTCAGTGACTGGGGTCTGCCGGGCGATCCTCCAATCCTCACCGAACACGTGGACGCCCAGTTCGGATGGATGCTGGAGGCACACCCCGATGCCGCCGAGTGGCGCGCGCGATACCCGGACGATTCCGGCCTCGACGTCTCAGCCGCCGTGCGGGAGTTGTGCCTGCGTCGAGCGATAATGCCTGAATGCTGAACGGCACCGCGCAGGACTTGCTGGTCAAGCTCAGGAGTTGGGTGGACGGGGCGGTGCTCATGCTGCCCAACCTCGCCGCCGCCGTCCTGACGCTCGTCGGTTTCTGGCTGGTCGCGCGCATCCTCTCGGGCCTCACGGCTCGCGTCCTCCGCCGCGCGACGCCCTACGAAGAGATCAACCGGCTGCTCACGAGCCTGGTCTGGACAACCGTGATGGCGACCGGGCTCTTCGTCTCGCTGGGGATCCTGCAGCTCGACAAGACGGTGACGTCGCTCGTCACCGGCGCCGGCATCCTGACCTTGATCGCCGGCCTCGCGTTCCAGGACCTGGCGACGAACTTCATCGCCGGCATCCTGCTTCAGCTTCGCCATCCGTTCCGGACCGGCCATCTCGTGAAGACGAGCGACTTCTACGGCACGGTCGAACACATCAACCTGCGCGCCACCGTGCTGCGGACGCTGACCGGGCAGCTCGTATTCATGCCGAACAAGGACGTCTTCCAGAGCCCGCTCCAGAACTTCAGCGCCTCCGGGCATCGACGCGTCGATATCTCGGTCGGCGTCTCGTATGGCGACGACCTGGACAAGGCGCAGCGAGTGGCGATGCAGGCCGTGGAAGATGTCCCGGGGCGCGACCGCGACCGCCCGGTGGAGCTCTTCTACGAGGGCTTCGGCGACAGCTCCATCGACTTCACCCTGCGGTTCTGGATCCCGTTCGAGAACCGCGAGCCCGACTACCTCGCCGCCCGCAGCGAGGCCGTCAAGCGGATCAAGCGCGCGTTCGACGCCGAAGGGGTCACCATTCCGTTCCCGATCCGCACGCTCGACTTCAGCACCGTCGGCGGGCGCCGGTTGTCCGAGGAATGGCGACCTGACAACACGACGTAGATGCAAGGACGCGCCGGCCGATCGGATTCAGCCGCCCCGGGCGGAGGCACATCCTATTCGTGCCTCAGCGCCAGAATCGGATCGATCCGGCTTGCGCGCTGCGCGGGAATCAAGCCGGCGAGCGCCGAGACGAGCGCCAGCAGCAGGACGGTCGATCCGGCCAGCGCGGGATCGTGCGGGCGGATTCCATAGAGCTGCGACGACACGTAGCCGCCGAGCAGCATCGCTGCCGGGATGCCGACCGCGAGGCCGATCGCGAGCAGCAGCAGGACCTCGCGCATCACGAGCCACACGAGAAAGACCGGCTGGGCGCCGAGCGCCAGGCGGATTCCGAGTTCCTTCCTGCGGCGCGCCACCACGAATGCCATCACGCCATAGAGACCGACCGAGGCCAGCAGCGTCGCGAGCGCGCCGAAACCAGCCGAGAGCATCGCAATCAGGCGATCGCTGAGGAGCGTCTCGTCGAGCTGCCCCTCGACCGTCTTCATGCTGTAGACCGGAATGCCGGGTCCGAGCTGCCGGACCTCGTTCCGCACGAGGCTGAACACGCTGGACGAGGCAGACTGCGCGCGGACGTAGAACGCGGCGCTGTCCTTTCCCCAATGTGGCACGAACACCTGCCGGTGCACGCCTTCCCGCGGTCCCTCGTAGAGCGAGTCGGCGACGACCCCGATGATCTCGATCGGCAGCTTCGTGCCGGGACCGACGCCGAAGCCGAGGTGTTTTCCGATGGCGCTGCGGCCGGGGAAGAAGTGTTCGGCGAAGCGCCGGTTCACCAGGGCAACGCGCGCCACGTCGTTGTTCGCAATCTCCTTCGCATCGCCCGTCCGGAAGTCGCGTCCCTCGAGCAGCGGGATCTTGAGCGTCTTGAAATAGTCCGGCGACACCGCGTTCATGAACGCCTGCATGTCCTCGCCGTCTTTCGCCTGGTGTCCCTCCACCGACATCGAACTGTCCCACTCGTCGCCGGAGAGGATCGACACGCTCGCCATGGCGGCCGAGGTGACTCCGGGCAGCGACCCGCACGCGCTCGAGGAGCTGCCGGTAGAAGTGGGTCGCGCGCTCGTCGTCGTAGCCGCTGAGCGACGGCGACAGCTGGACCCTGCTGATAGAGCATGACCAGCTCTTCCGGGGCCTTGACTGGCAGCTTGCGCAGCAGGATCTGGTCGGTCAGCGTGAAAATCGCGGTGTTGGCGCCGATCCCGAGCGCGAGCGAGACAATCGCGACGCTGGCAAAGAGCGGACTGCGGCGAAGGCCCCGCAAGGCGAAGCGGAGATCGGCGAAGACGTTGGCCATGTTCCCTTGGACGGAACCGGAGGCGCAGGGGTTGGGAGCAGGTCGCGGGAAGCACAAAAGGCGCCGGTGTAAGAAACCGGCCTCACGATTGACTACCTTGTTCGAGGACACTTCACGCAGATGCACGCCACGCGCCGACGCAGGATGAGTTGTACGAGCAGGCGAGCGCCGGATTCGGGGCGGCGCTCGGACGGCTGGCTCGCTCCTGCGAGATCGACCAGGACAAACAGCAGGACCTCCTTCAGGAAATCCATCTGGCGCTGTGGCGCAGTCTGGCTGGCTTCGAGGGGACGTGCTCGCTGCGGACGTGGGTCTACCGCGTGGCCCACAACGTCGCCGCCTCGCACGTCGTCCGCCAGCGGCGGCATGGGTCGCGGACGCTCGTCGGCCTGGAGGACATCGAAGCGACGCTGGCCGACCAGAAGGCGGAAGCAGGCATCGGCCGCCAGCACGTGCTGGATCGCCTCTACGGGTTGATCCGAATGCTGAAGCCTCCCGACCGCCAGATCATCCTTCTCTATCTCGAGGGATCGGACGCGGCGTCGATCGCCGAGATCACCGGGATCTCGCCCGGGAACGTGGCGACGAGAATTCACCGAATCAAGCGAATCCTCGCAGAGCGATATCAGACAGGGGGCACATCATGACGACCGACGCTGGCCAGACCGATCCCAGGGACATCTGGCAGGCGCACCCGGCCGATGCGTTTCGCATCTCGGCCGGCGAGCTGCAGGCTCGCGTCGAGCGCCTGCGGCGCAGGACCCGGCGACGCAACTCGATCGGGCTCGTTGTCAGCGGCATCGTCCTGGCCGGCTGCGTCTGGTGGCTGGTGCAGATCGCCGATCCGCTGGCGCGCGTCGGCGCGATGCTGACGATGGTCGGCGTCGGCGTGATGGCGTTCCAGCTTCGCGCGAGTCAGGGAGGCGAACGGGCGGCCGCCCGCCGGACCGCCCTGATGGGGGGAACCGCGTCCGCGGATTTCTACCGTGGAGAACTGGAGCGCCAGCGCGACTTCCATCGTGGACGCCGGTTCTGGACGCGGCTGCTGCTCTTCGCTCCGGGGCCGGTGGTCTTCTTCGCCGGCTTTGCCAGGGCTCATCCTGAGGTCGCGGGCACCATCCGCCTGGAGGCTCTCGCTTTTCTGCTGCTCGTCATTGCCGCCGTGCCTCTCAACCTCCGACTCGCGCGCGGCTATCAACGCCAACTCGATGAACTCGATCGTCTGCAGAAGGAACCCTCATGAAATCCACGCTTTTTGTCATCGCGCTCGGCACGCTGCTGCTCGGACGCATCTCCAGTTCACAGATAACACCGCGGCCAGTGCCAGCCGACGCGGAAATCCGCCGGATCCTGGCCGATCGGATCGACGCCTGGCACCAGGGCGTCGGGATCGTCGTCGGCGTCATCGAACCGCGCGGCCGCCGGGTGGTGGCGCACGGGAACATGGACACCGACTCGAGCCGTCCAGTGAACGGCGACGCCGTGTTCGAGATCGGGTCGGCGACGAAGGTTTTCACGTCGCTGCTCCTTGCCGACGCCGTCCAGCGCGGCGAAGTGGCGCTCGACGGATCCGGCGGCGAAGTACCTCCCGCCGGAGGTCAGGGTGCCGCAGCATGGAGACCGGCAGATCACGCTCGAGGATCTCGCGACGCACACGTCAGGGCTGCCGCGGCTGCCGTCGAACCTCGCGCCGAAGGATGCGGGCAATCCATACGCGGACTACACCGTTGCTCAGCTCTACGCGTTTCTGTCGGCGTACGACCTGCCACGCGACGCCGGCTCGCGCTACGAGTACTCGAATCTCGGCGCGGGACTCCTGGGGCACGTGCTGGCACGCCGCGCCGGCGTGGACTACGAGACTCTCGTCCGCACGCGGATTACCGGTCCGCTGGCGATGGCGAGCACGGCCGTCACGCTGACCGATCCCCTGCGGCAGCGGCTCGCAGCCGGGCACAACGATCGGCGCGAACGCGTGCCCAACTGGGACATTCCCACGCTGGCGGGCGCGGGAGCCATTCGCTCGACGGCCAACGACATGTTGATCCTGCTCGCCGCCGAACTCGGCTACGTGCCCTCGCCGCTGGCTCCCGCAATGAAGGCCATGCTCGCCGTGCGGCGGCCCACCGGTGTCGCGGGCCTCGAGATTGCCCTGGGCTGGCACGTGCTGTCCACGCCGGCCGGCCGCGAGATCGTCTGGCACAACGGCGGCACCGGCGGCTACCGGTCCTTCATCGCGTTCGATCCGAAGGCACGCACGGGCGTCGTCGTGCTGTCGAACATGTTCACCAGCGCCGGCGTGGACGACATCGGGCGTCACCTGCTCGACGAGTCATTGCCGCTGATTCAGCCGCCGGTCGAGCGGAAGGAAGTGACCCTCACGCCGGAGCTGCTCGATCGGTATGTCGGCCGGTACGAGCTGGCGCCGGCCTTCATCCTGACGGTGACGCGCGAAGGCAATCGTCTGTTCGTCCAGGCGACGGGCCAACCGAAGTTCGAGCTGTTCGCCACGAGCGAGCGCGAGTTCTTCCTGAAGGCGGTCGAGGCGCAGGTGACCTTCGAGGCCGAAGGGCAGGAACGCGCGACGCGGTTGATCCTGCACCAGAACGGCGCCCACCAGCCGGCGCGGCGGATTGAGTGAATCCGTAACCGGTTGACGGGGTGAATGCCCGCGCCGGCACAACAGTCTGGTGCCGGCCGCGGGCCCCCGTCTGTCCCCAACGGCCATAATGGCGACAATGTCGTCTAATGAAGTAACATGCCGGCGGAGGGCGACGTGGGACAGGTCAGCATTCTCGGCGAGCTCGAACAGATGGTCCTCATGGCCGTCCTGCGCCTGGACGACGCCTACCCCGTGAGCGTGCGTGACGAAATCAAGGGCGTGGCCGGTGTGGAGCTGTCGCGCGGCACGGTGTACGTCACGCTGCACCGCCTCGAGGAAAAAGGCCTGGTGACATCGGCGTTCGGCGACGCCACGCCGGCCCGCGGGGGCAAGCCCAAGCGCTGCTTCACCGTCACGCGCACCGGCAAGCAGGCCCTGCGCGATTCCCAGTCGGTGCTGCGCGCGCTCGGCGACGGCATCGAAGCGAGGCTCCGGCGGTGAGCACGCGCCGGGTGGACGCCTGGCTGCTCGGGTGGCTGCGGGCAGTGGCGCCGCGCGAGTGGGCGGACTCTGTCGAGGGCGACCTCCTCGAGGACGCCTGCGGCCGATGGCACGTGATCCGCGTGGCCGCGCGATTTTCGGCCGAGCGCGCGCGATCGAGCGGCCGGCGCTTCTTCCGGTCGGAGGGCGATGGCCTCGCGCGCCGCCTGCGGGCCGACGCGCGTATGGCGGCGCGCACCTGGCTGCGTACGCCTGCGGCGGCGATCGCGGTGGTCCTGACGCTGGCCGTCGGCATCGGCGCCAACGCCGCGGTGTTCAGCGTGGTCAACGGGGTGCTGCTGAAACCGCTGCCGTATCCATCGCCGGACTCGCTCGTCACGGTCACCCGGCTCCAGCCGGGCGAGAATGGTGCGGCCGTCTCGTCGGCGCAGTTTGGCGCGTGGAGTGAACGGCGCGACGTCCTGATTTCCGCGGCAGCCTACCAGGCCGGACTGTTCACAGTGAGCCGTGACGGTGAGCCGGCGTCGGCGGAACCCGTGCACGGAGTTCGCACATCGGCGAGCCTCTTCGACGTGCTCGGTGTAGAGGCCGTCAAAGGCCGCGTACTCGCGCGAGGCGACGAAGACGCCGCCCTGCCGCCCGTGGCCATCGTCAGCTGGCGCTACTGGCGGAGCCGGCTGGGCGGCGACACGTCGGCCATCGGACGACGGCTCATCGTCGACGGCCGCGCGCACGAGGTGATCGGCGTCATGCCGGCGGGATTCGACTTTCCCTCCGACACCGACCTGTGGATCGCCATCGATCCGCTGGGGTCGCAGCTGCGCGGGCTGCGCGTGCAGTTCGCGTTTCTGACGGTGATTGGCCGCCTCCACGACGGCCTGTCCCCAGAGGGCGGGTCGGCTGCGCTCGGAACGTCGATGATCGATGAGACCGGCGGCGGCCGCGCCAGCCGCGCCGTTGTGTCGCGCTATCTCGATGCCGTCGTGCGGCCGGTGCGGCCGCTCGTCCTGATCGCGGCGTGCGCGGTCGGGTTCGTGTTACTCATCGCCTGCGCCAACGTGGCAAGCCTGCTCGTCGTGCGCGAAGCCGGCCGCCGCCGCGAGCTGGCGATCCGTCGTGCGCTCGGCGCCAGTTCTCTCACGCTGATTCGTGAGGCGTCGGTCGAGGCCGGCCTGCTCGGGTTCTGCGGCGCGGCCGCGGGCATCGGCCTCGCCTGGGCCGGCATCGCCGCCTTCCGGCATGTCGTCCCTCCGGGTTTCCCACGGATCGAGCAGGTCGCTCTAGATCTGCGCGTGGTGCTCTTCGTCTCCGGCGTCTCGGCGGCCGCCACGGCGCTCTTCGGAGTCGGTCCGACGGCTGCGCGTCTGCGAGCGCAGCCGGCCGACGTGCTGCGGGATCCCGCGCGCGGCGCCCTGTCGGTCGCCGGCCGCCGGCACCATGCCCGCGGCTGGATGGTGGCGGTGCAGATGGCGCTGTCGGTGGTCCTGTTGACCTCGACGAGCCTGCTGCTGACCAGCTTCGTTCGCCTCACCTGGGTCGATCGCGGCTTCGAGATGGATCACGTGCAGGCAGCCATCCTGCGTCCGGCCCTCGAACGGCCCGCCGCCGCGTCCGCCATCGCCCTCCGGGAGGCAGCCGCCCGCGTGCGCGGTCTGTCCGGCGTGCAGTCCGTGGCGCTGGCCGACGGCGTGCCGATCGACGACAGCGCGCTCGAGAGCGAGTTCCTGGTGGATGGCGGCTCGCCGGAGCGGCGGCCACGGGCGCGTGTGGTCAGCGTCGGCCCATCGTTCTTCGAGACGCTGCGCATCCGCATCGTCGCGGGCCGCGCGCTCACCAACGCGGAAGTCGAGCACGAATCCCCGGTGGCGGTCGTGAGTGAGGCCGCTGCGCGCCGCTACTTCGGCGAGCGCACGCTCGGCCGGTTCCTGGCAATCGGCGGACGGCCGTTCGAGGTTGTCGGCGTGTCGTCGGACGTCCGCACGGGGCTGGCGGCGGTGGACCAGCCGCCCACCATCTACCGGCCGATTGCATCGGGCGTGTATGCGCTGGGCGGCGCCAACTTCATCACGCAGACAACGCTGCTCGTCAAAACCGCCGGCGCGGGCCCGGGAGCGGCCGCCATCCGGGCCGCGATCGCCGTGCCTGGCGGCGGAGTGGACCTCATCGACGTGACCACGCTCGAAGACAGGCTCTGGCGCCAGACCGCGGGACCGCGATTCTACTCGCTGCTCTTCATCGTTTTCGCGGCGGCCGGCGCGCTGTTGGCCGCGGTGGGCATCTACGGCCTGACGGCGCATCTCGTCGCGGCGGGCACGCGCGAGATCGCCATCCGGCTTGCGCTCGGCGCCGAGCGGCGCACTGTCGTCATGCTGGTGCTGCGCCAGGGCCTTTCCGCGGCGGTCGCCGGCGGCGCCATGGGGCTCGCGGCGTCACTGCTGATCAACCCGCTGATCGCCGACTTGCTCGTTGGTATCTCGACACAGGATCCGCGCGCGTACGCCGGTGCCGTCGCGGCGGCAGCCATCACGATCGCGGCCGCGTGCGTGGTGCCTGCCCGTCGCGCATCGCACATCGTGCCGATGCGCGCACTCAAGGACGACTGATTCACGATTCTCGAGGAGGCCGACATGAACCGCACGACGTTGACCCGTTCGCTCACCACCCGGGGTGCTCTTCTGACCCTGGCCTTCGCGCTCGCGGCTGCGCCTGGACTCCGCGCGCAGGCGCCGCCCTCAGCCGGCGCCGCGCCGGCCGGGCAGAAGGCCGGTCCGCCGACGGAAACGGGATTCGTCGTGCTGGCCCGTGACTCGAGCCTGCTGATTTCGAGCGTCCCGATGGGCCAGGCGTTTGCCGTGCCGGGCGGTGGCACGTTCGTGTCGGGGGCCCCGAAGGGCGACGCCGGCAAGAAGCCCGACGGCGGTCGAGCGGGCGAACCGGGAGGCACATGGGTTGCCGCGGGAGGCGATGCCGGGCGCGGGACGGGAACGGCGGCTTGCGGGCGGAAGCGCGACAGCCGCTCCCGCTCAGGGCCGCATGATGATGGTGACGGCCGCCCCTGGGCTCCGAGAGCGAACCGAAGCTCACACGATTCATCACGAACACAGCCACTAAGGGGCTTGCTCTGCTCAAGGAGGGCGAGCGGGTCATCGTGCAGTTCACAGTGGTGGACGGCGAACGGGTCGCGACTTCGATCGCGCTGCCCGAGAAGGACAAAAAGGACTAGCGCACGTCCAGGTGCAGGTGCGTGGCCAGGAAGGCGTCGGACACGGAGTTGGCCAGCGCAACATCGGCGCCGCTGAATCCGTGGCCCGCACCGGGCACGATCACGAGTTCCGGAGGGCGCCCGACCGCCTTCAGCTCCTCGGCCATGAGCAGGCTGTGCTCGAGCGGCACGTTCGCGTCGGCGTCGCCGTGCAGCAGCAGCACGGGTGGCGTGATCAATGAGGCCTGGTACCGGGGGGAACGCGGTATCAGGCCCACTCCGGGTTCGCAAAGCGTCGAAATGTAGACCTTCGTATCCTCCCGGTCCGTGTTGGCCTGCCACCACACGAGGTCCGTGACCGGATAGTAGGCCACGATGGCCTGAACGCCGGCGCCGCGTGCCGCCGACAGCAGTGCCATCTGTCCGCCCTTGGAGTAGCCCGTGACGCCAATGTGGCCCGAGTCCACGTTCGGCTCTCGCTTGAGCCACTCCACCACCCGCACGACATCATCAGCCTGGTGCCAGCCACAGTCGTCGGTGCCGCCGCTCGGGGGCCACCCGCGCATCGACATCGCCAGCGAGATGTAGCCCAGCTCGCTGAACCGCCGTGCGATCGGCTCGACGGTGGCGGCACCCGACGTGGAATACGGCAGGTGACCGTGAATCACGATGATGGCGGGACGCACCTGGCCCTGGGGAATTTCCGGCCGGAACAGCGTGCCGCCGATGCTGACACCGCCAAACCCCGACGCCGTGAACGCGAACCTGCCTGCGCCCGCCGGAACCGACTGCCTGGACGGCGCCGTGGGCGACGAGCAGGCAACCGCCGTGAGCAGCGCTGTCACGAACGCCGTCGTCAGGGTGCGCATCAGAAGCGGTACCCGAATGACGCCATCAGCGTCCGGGATTTGAAAGTCGTTTCGCTCGACACGCTGAGGTCCTTGAAACCGAGCGCGTATCGGACGTCCACGACGAGGGCCCCGCGCGGCGCGGCGATCTCCATTCCGAGCCCGAACACGGCACCCATGTCCGTATCCGTGAGCTGAGGCTTGATGTCGGTCTCGACCCCATCGACCGTCTGCGTGGATTTCGAGATGACGCTCAGGAACGGACCCGCCAGCAGCATCGGGTGCACGCGACCATCCTGCCTCAACCGGGCGACGAACAACACGGGAACGTCCACGGTACGGGACGCGACGTCGATCTGGCCGATAGCCGACGCGGCCGAGAAGTTCCTGGTGGTGACGAACACCTCAGGCTGCACCCGGACCATCTTGCCACCGACGCTGACAAAACCACCGGCGAGCACGCCCGTCCCGCGTTGCGGGTCGAAGCCGCCGAGGCCCGTGACCGACAGCGTCGCGGACGTCACCCCCACTTTGACTCCGACGGACACCTCCTGGGCCCGCAGGGGTTGCGCCCCCGCCAACAGACCGGCCGCGCACACGAATGCACACACGAGTATTCTCATGGCTCCTCACACGTTGTCTGAATGTCTGGCGTCTGGCGATGGACGGCGATCAGCGCGGTCTGCGGAAGATCCACCCCGTTCCGATCGAGAACTGGAGGCCGTTGTAGTTGCTCTGCCACGTCGGTCCGCCAAAGACCGGGACGATGTGGTACGCGCCTTTGAACGTCAGCGCGAAAGACGGGGACAGGTGCAGGTCGACTCCTGAGCCAACCTGGAGGCCGAATGCCACGACGCGGCGGAGCTGGCCGCCCTCAGACCGGCTGACGATCGACGGACCGGTCGTCACGAACGGCTTGAGGCGCCGCTGGCTCGACCTGCCGAGCAGGTTCCATTGCACGGACATCGGGACGGCAATCCCACCGATGATGTCCTTGTCCCGTTCGGCGCCGTACGCCTCGAACCCGGCCGAGATCGCCAGGCGTTCGGTGAGGTACCGCGTGACCTGCGCCCCGCTGAACACGTCGAACCGCCGTCCCGCGAGATTGACGAATCCCCGGTTGCCCCAGAGACCGTTCACCGCGGAAATCCGGGTCCGGCCAGCCACCGCGTACGGAGCCGGCTCGTTCCCGCGGCGGCGGGCCGGTTCGGCCGACGCCGTCACGAACTGCGGCATGTCGAGCTGAACCCGCGCGCCCTTCACCGCGCGCGCCCTGGCGGCAAACGCCGCGCGACCCTGTTCGAGCCACACGTCGTACGCCCCGGCTTCCACGCCGATTTCGACCGCGCGTCCCGATGGCTTGTGGAGTTCCGCAACGAGCTGCCGGGCTGCGTTCCGGACGTAGACCCGGCCTTCAATTTGCTCGCCGAGGACCAGCGTCGCGGTCGTCTGCCGCAAGTCGGTCATCACGACATCGCCGGTTCCCGACAGGTTGATGTCGTAGGAGGGATGCTGGGCTCCCCCTGTGGTGCCAACGGTGCGGCCGAGCGTCTCGGCAAAGGCGAACTGGTAGGCCTCGTTCAGGGTCACCCGGCCGTCGCCCGAGGAATCGGCCGCGCCGCGGAAAGCCGACACGAGGTAGTGCGTGAAGTACGAGCGCGCCGATTCGGTCGGACTCCTGAGCGGCCTCGGTTTCCGCGCTCGACGTCAGAAACGCATGACCCCGCATCGCGGACGACGCATCGACCCGGAAGGGCGGCCGCGCGACACCGCCCTTGAGGCGCGTGAACGCGCCGGACGCACACGCGTCGAGCACCGCGATCCGGACATCGGCCGGCATCTCGTCCAGCCTGTCGCGCAGGCTCTGATACGACACGCGGTCTTCGCCGAGCAGCAGGCCCTTCTCGTCGGCATGGCCCGAGTAGTAGAGGACGATCTCGGTTCGCCCCGGCGCCGTGCCGGCCGCCCGCTTTGCAGCCGCGAGACGCGCGGCGATCGTGTCGAGCGCGTTGAACAGTTCGCGGAGCTTCGGCTGCCTGAGCACGATCTGGTTGTCGGTCGGAACGCCGCCCAGTTCCACCATGACGCTCGCGAAGCGCTCGGCGTCCGACACCGCGTATCTCAGCACTGCGCGATCGGCGCCGCCGAAGTTCGCGCCAATCACCAGCGTGTAGCGCTGGAGGGTGCCTTCCGGCGGCTCGGCCGACGCGGGTGCCGCCACGAGCGCCGCAAGCAGGGCTGAGAGGGCCAGCCGGGTGTGTGCCATCGGAAACTCCCTTCCTCAGAAGACCTTGCGCAACAAGAAGGACGATTGGTGAAGGCCCGGCGGCAGGGCCAGCGCCGCGGGCGGGTCGGCACCGGCGCCGGCAGCGGCGCCACGCGCCGCGTCCAGCACGGCCCGCACGTCGAACGCCGTTTCGCCGGTGACCAGGAAGAACCGTTCCCACTTCGGCGCGTCGTCGAGCTCGTAGGACGTGTCGAGCGGCGTCGCCTCGCCCGGCCGCATCGGAGCGGCCGACTCGGCGTCAACCGGCAGATGGCGCGTCACCACACCCGCCCCGTCGATCGACACGATCACACCGAAACAGGGACCCGCTGCGCGGTAAGCAATCCGAATCAGGTCACCACGCCGGACCGGGGCGCCGTCGGACAGCAGCTCGACGCCGGCATCGTCCTTCCGGTACAGCATCAGCGACGAGGCCTCGCCTTTCACGCGGTCGGCGCCGTCCGAGCGAGCCACCGGGGATGTGACCACGGCGCCCCGGCGCAGAATCGGGCCCCACACCAAGACCGTGACGACCACCGCGGATGCACTGGCCGCGGCCGCCCAGTGCCACGGCCTCACGCGCGGCCGTGCCGCACGAGGCGCCGGCCCGTTCGTGCGCTCGACGACGGCCCGCGTCAACGACCGAGGAGGTCACGTTCTCGCAACTCGTCGTCAGATTCGGACAGGGCCGCGAGCCTCCGCTGCAGGTCCGTGTCACGAGCGATAGCCGCGGTGACCCGTGAGGCCTCGGCGGCCGGCAACTCGTCGAGGCGGAATCGTTCGAGTGTCAGGTCGGAAAGCGCCCTGGTGTCGTCCGTCATCACTGCATCCCCCTCAACGTCAGGCGCAGGCCCCGCAGCCGCTTCCGCACGCCGGAGACGGACATGCCCGTGATAGCGGCGACCTCTTCGAGCGTCAGTCCGTCCACGTAGTGCAGGACCGCCATCGTCCGGCTCGACTCCGGATGCCGCCCGAACAGTCGATCCAGTACGAGCCGGGCCTCGCTGTCGCCGCCGGGCGCCCCGGCGTTCGCGATCTGGAGCAGCTGGTCGTCTTCTCCGGGCGAGCGAGTCGGCCCGGTGCCCTTCCGGCCGCCGCCCCCGGTCACGAATGCGATTCAGGCAGACGTTGGTGGCCATGCGGAACAGGAGGCTCGACAGATACTGCGCGTCGAGGTGTTCCCTGCGCTCGAACACGCGCACGAAGACATCCTGGCTGGCATCGAGGGCCTCCGCCTCGTCGCGCAACAACCGCCGGCACCGGCGAATCACCATCGGTCCGTACCGCCGGCACAGTTGGCCGACGTCCAAGGCCTCGGTCATGCTTGGTGATTGAACACCAGACCGGGTCGAAAGTGTCACCGGCCGCGGAGTTCGGGCGCGATTTTCAACGGGGCGTTCCGGTCAGCGATTCGGGGCTTCCCACCACAGTGGCAGCCGCGTGCGTGGGTGATTGCCGATCTCGTTGAGTGTTTTCGCGTCGAACAGCCGGCCGTTGACCATCACCATGTTGATGGACTCGCTGTTGCGGATGTTCTCGAGCGGGTTCTTGTCCATCACGATCGAGGTCGGCCAGCTTGCCCTTTTCGAGCGACCCGATCTCCTTGTCGAGTCCAAGTGCCCGGGCGCCGTTGATGGTGGCGACGCGGATGGCCTCCATGTTCGTCATCCCGCCCTGCTGCATCATCCACAGCTCCCAGTGCGCGCCGAGCCCCTGGAGCTGGCCGTGCGCGCCAAGCTGCACGTTGCCGCCGGCATCGAGCACCTGCTTCGCGCCTTTCGCAATCAGGATGTGATTGAAGTCGTCTTCGGGCGCCATCGTGCGCCGCCGCGACCGGGCGTCCACGATCTCGCGCGGCGTGAACGTCAGCAGCCGCTCGTTCTCCCAGACGTTGGTGTGCTGATACCAGTAGTACTCGCCCGACAGGCCGCCGTACCCGACGATCAGCGTCGGGCGTGTAGCCGGTCCGGCTCTTCGCGAAGAGCGTCACGACGTCCTTGTACAGCTTCGGCACCGGCAGCGAGTGCTCGACCGTCGTGTGGCCGTCCATCACCATCGTTTCGTTGAAATACAGGAGCGAGCCGCCCTCCGGCACGACTTCCATCTGCTGTTCGCGAGCCGCCTTGATGATCATCTGACGGGCGTCGCGGCGCTGCTGGTTGTACGACTTCACGCTGAAGGCGCCGAACGCCTTCTGCCGCCGGATGTGCGACATCGCGTCGTCGTAGGACTCGACCACCGCTTTGAACGGCGTCTCGGCGCCGTAGAGGATCGTGCCGGTCGAGTAGAGGCGCGGTCCGAGCTTGGCGCCCGAGCGGACGAGTTCCGCGTTGGTGAACACGGTCTCCGTGTCGTTCGACGGATCGTGCGACGTCGTGACGCCGAACGCGAGGTTGGCCATGAGCGGCCAGCTCGCCTGCGCGACGATGCCGTCACCTTCCCCGCCGACGTGGCCGTGCACGTCGATGATGCCCGGCATGATGGTCTTGCCGGCTGCGTCGATGCGTTTCGCGTTCGCCGGAATCACAACGTTCGCCCCGAGTGCCGTGATCCTGTTCCCTTCGATCACGATCGTGCCCTTTTCGATGACATCCGAGCCCCGGGCGCCGGCCGGCGAGCTTCCAGCCGCGGTGATGATCCGGGCGCCGACGAGCGCGATCGTGCCGTCGGGAACATCGCTCTTCACGCTGAACCCAATCGGCGTGCCCTTCGCCTCGGGCTCGTCGGGCTTCTCGAGTCCGCGGTCGAGGAACGTGAACGTGCGCGACAGATCGCGCTCGAAGAGTTCGGGCCCCATGGACCAGAGCACCCGCGTGCTGTCGCCGGACCAGTGGATGTTGAAGCCGGCGTCACGGGAAATGCGCGCGGTCGGATAGCCCTCAATCGCCGGACCGAGATCGATCGGCCGCCCCGTACGGGGGAACGGCGCCACGAAGGCGTGCCACCGCTCCGAGAACGCGACCCACTTGCCGTCTGGCGAGGGGACGATCTGCGTGGCGTTGTCGGACTGGAAGTGCACGACCTCGTCGCTGCCGGACAGCGGTGAGTCCGGGTCGCCGATCCCCACGCTCAGGAGCACCGTCTTGTTGTCGCGGAAGTCGTTGACGTAGATGCGCCTGCCGGTCGTGTCGAACGACGGGTCGAACCCGCTCTCGCGCACAAGCCGCGGCGTGCCCGAGCCGTCCGCGGGCACGACGTAGATGCCGGGCGTGCCCTCGTACAGCGGTCCTCGCGTGAGATCCGCCCCGGCGTTACGGAACACGATCGTCCGGCCGTCAGGCGAAAACGCCGGCTCGGTATAGCTGCCGGGCTTCGTCACGACGTCGCGGCCGCCGCTGCCGTCGGCCCGGACGACCCGGATGCGGCCGTAGTCGTGGTCGGTCCAGGTGGCAAGCACGATCGACTGGCCGTCGGGCGACCATTTCGGCGCGAACTCGAACGCCTCTTCGCCCGTCAGCCGCTTCGGCTCGCCGCCCGGCAGATCCTTGACGTACACGTGTCCGAGCGCGCTGTAGGCCACTCGCCTGCCGTCGGGCGAGCTGTTGACGCGCGTCAGCGCCTTGACCTGGAACTCCGGCGTGAAGACCTGCTGCTCGAACCGGACGGCATCGTTGATGGCGAGATCGACGTGCGCGTTGAAGGGAATCACCGTGCCCTGTCCGCTCGCGACGTCCACCCGCCAGATCTTGCCCTCGCCCCAGATCACAATCGACTTCCCGTCGGGCATCCACGCGTACTGCGGATAGAGACCGTGAATCGCCCAGGCCTCCTGCAGGTCCTTGTCCACGTGATCGAAGAGCGCGCGGTCGCGGCCCGACTCGATGTCGCGGAGGTACAGCTTGCTCTGTGTCCGCACGCGCCGCACGTAGGCGAGCCACTTCCCGTCCGGCGAGACGCGCGGCGTCACGGAACCGCCCTGCACCGAGACGAACGGACGCTCGCGGCCGGTGTCGAGATCGCGGCGGATGATCGCGTAGATCGTGCCGTTGGGATCCTTGTTGTATTCGAACTGCTGGCCGGGCGTGACGTCCTTGCTGTAATAGAGGTAGCGGCCGTCTGGCGAAATCGCCGGCTCCCCGGCGTCCTTCTGGAACCCGTTCTTCTCGGTGACCTGCAGCCCCTGCGAGCCGCTCGCGTGATACATCCAGATTTCGCCGGCGCCGAGCGAGCGCTCGGCGACGAAGTGGCGACGCGCGAAGACGTAGTTGCCGTCGGGCGCCCAGGTCGGGCTGTTCACGAACCAGCGGCGCTCCTTCGAGATCTGCACCGCGTTCTTCCCTTCGAGGTCCATCGTCCAGATGTTCCAGAGGCCGTCGCGATCGCTCGTGAAGGCGATGCGCCTGCCGTCCGGGCTGAAGCGCGGCTGCATGTCGAACACCGGTCCGCTCGTAATCCGCGTCGCGGCGCCGGCGCCGGTCCCGTCGATCGGCATCAGGTAGATGTCACCGAGCAGGTCGAAGACGATGCGCCCGCCGTCAGGGCTGACGTCCACGTTCATCCACGTGCCCTCTGTTGTGTCGAAGGCGATTGGCGTGGTGGGGCCGAGCGGAGCGGCGACGTCCCATTTCTTCGCGGCATCCTGCTGCGCATGGACGGGCACGAGCAGGAACGCGACAGCCAGAAGCAGGAACAGGTGCAGGCGTTTCATCGATCTCCTCTGCGGGGACGGACGGACAAACGGAACGGGACCGCCGGCGTCTGCCTGGGGTCCGGGACTGAACCGCGCTACGGCTCATTGTCGAGACTGCGCCACAGGTACCATGACGCGACCGAGCGATACGGCTTCCACGCTTCCCCTATCCGTCGGATGCGATCCGCGGTCGGCCGCTTGCGAAGCCGATAGACGGCCGTGACGGCGTTGACGATGCCGAGGTCGTCAACCGGGAGCACGTCGGGCCGATGCAGGCGGAACATGAGGAACATCTCGGCGGACCAGCGGCCGATGCCCTTGACCTTCGTCAGCGCGGCAATCACCTCGTCGTCGCCCATCGCGTCGAGCGAGGCGAGCGGCAGGTCGCCGCTGAGCACTCTCGCGGTGAGGTCGCGGAAGTACGCGATCTTCTGGCGGCTCATGCCGGCGGCGCGGAGCGCCGTGTCGGGAACGCCCGCCAGCGCCTCGGGCGTGAGCTGACCGCCGGGCATGAGCGCGACCAGCCGCGCGAAGATGGTCGAGGCCGCCTTGGTCGAGAGCTGCTGGCCGGTGATGGCGCGGACGAGCGCGGTGAAATGATCGGCGCGCTGCGCGGCGGCGAGGCCGCACGGGCCGTGCGCCTTGATGAGTCGAGCGAGCACCGGATCGCGGCGCATCAGGAGCCGCCGGGCCCTGGCGTAGTCTGCTGGAGTCACGGCGAATGATTCTACGTCAGGTCGCCGGCGCGGCGGGGGCGCTTTCCGCTCTCCGCTCTCCGCTTCCGCTTTCCGCTCTCCGCTCTCCGCTCTCCGCTCTCCGCTCGCGCGGCCGCGATCCGCTGTTCGTCACGATGTTCGTCCCATAGAACTTGCCGCCGCGGCTACCTATGTAGTAACACTACGCTCCATGCCGCGCGGAATCTCGTTTACCACCGTCACCGTCCTCCATGCTGTCGCGTCGGGTGCCGCATATGGCTTCGACGTCATCGATTCGACGGGCCTCCCCAGCGGAACGGTCTATCCCGCGCTGGGCCGGCTCGAGCGCGACGGTTTCCTGCGGTCGCACTGGGAAGACGCGTCCCTCGCACGTGGCGAGAAACGGCCGCCGCGGCGCTACTACCGGATCACCGCGCAGGGCTCTCGTGTGCTTCAGGCTGAGCTGGCGAAGTACCGCGCGCTCGGTCCCGTACCGGCACACGCCATGGCGAAGGGGCGGGCGTAGACGTGCTCGCCCGATCGGTCGTTCGCGCGGCGTCCATCCTCGCGCCCGCCGGGGAGCGTGACGAGTTCCGCCGCGAGTGGGACGCCGAACTGGCGTGGGCGCGCCCCGGCCGGACGCCGGGCGACCTCGCGCGCAGGGCATGCGGCGCCTTCCTGCACGCGTTGTGGCTCCGAAAGGAGCAATGGAGTCTGGACATGCTCTGGCAGGATTCTGAAATTCGCCGCCCGGCTGCTCGCCGGCCGGCCCGCGTTCACCGCGGTCGCGGTGCTCACGCTCGCGCTCGGCATCGGCGCGAACACCGCGATCTTCAGCCTCGTGTACGGGGTGCTGCTCAAGCCGCTGCCGTTCGGCCACCCCGATCGCCTCGTCCAGCTCTGGGAGACCAATCCACTCCGCAACTGGACCGACGCGACCGCGTCGCCAGCCAACCTCCTCGACTGGCGCCAGCGCAACCAGGTGTTCGACGGCATCGCGTTCTATCCGGGAATGGACGATCGCACGCCGATGTACTCGAACGGTACCCTCACCGGCAGCGACGCCGGCCCGGAGCGCGTGCAGGGGGTGTCGGTCTCGACCAACTTCTTCCGGGTGCTCGGCGTCGCGCCGGCGCTCGGGCGTGACTTCGACGACACCGAGCAGCAACTCGGCCGTAACCGCGTCGTGATCCTCAGCGACGGCTTCTGGCGGACGCGCTTCAACGGCGACCCGGCAATCGTCGGACGCGACGTGACGCTCAACACCCTGCACTACCAGGTCGTCGGCGTCATGCCGCCGCAGTTCCGCTTTCCGTCGCCGGACGCGCAGGTCTGGATGCCGTTCGTCATGAGTCCGTCGACCGCCCAGCTGCGCCGGCCGCACTATCTCCGGCCGATTGCGCGGCTGAAACCCGGCGTCACGATCGACCAGGCGCGCGCGGAGATGGCGGCGATCGCGGCCGATCTCGAACGCCTCTACCCCGACACGAACACGAAGATGGGCGTCGGCCTCGGCCCGCTCCAGGACTTCGTCGTCGGCGACGTTCGCACGCCGCTCCTGGTGTTCCTCGGCGCCGTAGCGGTCGTGCTCCTCGTGGCCTGCGCGAACCTCGCGAACCTGCTGCTGGCCCGCGCGGCCGGGCGCCGCCGCGAGTTCGCCGTGCGCGCGGCCCTCGGCGGCGCCGGCTGGAGGCTCGCGCGCCAGCTGCTGGTCGAAAGCTCGCTGCTCGCGCTCGGCGGCGGCGTCCTGGGCGTGGCGATCGCCCGGTGGGCCCTTGCCGTGGTGATCGGGATGCATCCCGGCGACGTACCCCGCCTCGAGGAAGTCGCGCTCGACGGACGGGTGCTGCTCTTCGTGGCCGCGATCACGTCCGCGACCGCGCTCCTCTTCGGCCTCGCCCCCGCGTGGCACGCCGCGCGCGCCGACGCCGCCTGGCTGCGCGACGGGACGCGCACGACCGGCGGCGGCACGCTGACCCGGCGCGTGCTCGTCGTCTCCCAGATTGCCGCCTCGGTTGCGCTCGTCGTCTGCGCCGGCCTGCTGCTGCGCAGTTTCGAACGCCTCCAGGCTGTGCCCCCCGGCTTCGATCCCGAGCATGGCGTGTCCTTCCGCGTCACGCTGCCGGGTGCCACCTACGGCGACGACGACGCGAAGCCCGTCGCGTTCTTCGAGCAGTTTGTCGCGCGCATCCGGGCGCTGCCGGGCGTTACGGCCGCCGGCGGCTCGTCGGTCATCGGCCTCGACGGCCAGGGCTGGACGGGCGATCTGTTCATCGACGGCCGCCCGGAGATCTGGGCGCGCGAACTCCGCCACAAGGAGATCACGCCGGGCTACTTCCCGGCAATGGAGCTGCCGATCGTGCGCGGGCGCAACCTCTCCGACAGTGACACGGCAAATTCGCTCCCCGTGGTCGTCGTGAACGAAGCGCTTGCCCGAACTTACTTCCGCGATACCGATCCCGTCGGCCGGCGCCTCATGTTCGACCGGGATCGCCCCGGCAAGCCTCCGTCCCTGCGCTGGACGATCGTAGGCGTGGTCGCCGACGAGAAGCAGAACGGCCTGGACAAGCCGGTCGCGCCCGAGGTGTACGAAACGCACCGCCAGAATGCCCGGACCGGCCTGACGCTCGTCGTGCGATCCGAAACGCCCGCCAGCGCACTGGTGCCCGCCGTCCGGCACGAGCTGGCCTCGCTCGATCCCGGCATTGCGATCTTCGACGTCCGCACGCTGCGCGAGGTGGTCAGCGAATCGCTCGCCCGTCAACGCTTCACGACGTGGGTCGTCGGTCTGTTCGCGCTGCTGGCGCTGTCGATCGCGGCGATCGGCGTCTACGGCGTCATTTCCTGCTCGGTCAGCGGACGCACGCGCGAGATCGGCGTCCGGGTGGCGCTGGGCGCGACGAAGGCGAACGTGACCGGCCTCGTGCTCCGCGAGACCTTCACGCTGCTCGCGCTCGGCGTCGGGATCGGCCTCGGGCTCTGCGCATTCGCCAGTCGCGCGATCCGCACGCTGCTCTTCGAGACGGCTCCGACCGACCCGATGACCTACGGCATCGTGGTGTTCGTCCTCGGGAGCGTGGGAGTCATCGCGAGCCTGGTGCCTCTGTGGCGGGCGCTGTCGGTCGATCCCAACGTGACGCTGAGGTACGAATGAAGGCCCTCACCGCGGCCCTGGCCGCCTGCCTGCTCGCCTGGGGCGCCGCGGCCCTGCCCGCCAGCGCCCCGATGCGCGTGCTGTTCGTCGGCAACAGCTACACGTACTACAACAACCTGCCCTGCCTCGTCTCCGAACTGGGAAAGAGCCGTGGAAAGCCGATCGACGCGACGATGATCGTCGAGGGAGGCGCGACACTCGGGGATCACTGGGGGAAGGAGAGCACGCGCGCGGCGGTACGTCAGCCCTGGGACGCCGTCGTGCTCCAGACGCAAAGCGCATTCGGCGCGACGTACTTCGTGGACGGCATCAACCGCGTCAACGACACCTCTGAACTGCTGCGGGATGCCCGCAATTTCGCCGGCGCGGTCGATTCGCACCGGACGAGGACGGTCCTCTTCGCGCACTGGAAGCAGCGCCTGGCGCCCGATCGTGACCAGGCGGCCATCGACGCGGCGTTTGCGGATGCGGGTCGCGCCCTGCGCGCGGCCGTCGTGCCCGCGGGCGGCGCCTGGGCGATCGCAGCTCGTCAGATCGATCCCGGCACCCTCTATGCCGGTGACGGCTCGCACCCGTCCCAGGCGGGTTCGTATCTCGCGGCCCTCACCACCTATGCCACCCTCACAGAGGACGACCCGCGCGGCCTGCCGTCCTCGCTCACCTGCCCGGCGGTCGATCCCGAAACCGAAAAACCAACGGCAGCCCCGGTGACGCTGACGATCGCCCCCGCGACGGCAGCGAAACTCCAGGCGGCGGCAGTCGAGTCACTGCGAACAACCGCCGCGACAGCCGGCCCCGAACTGAAGGCCATCGACATCCCCACGCTGCCGTCGGGCGAGAATCTGATCGCGGCCGATTTGCGCCTTTTTTCGCAAGACGGATATTGCCGAGCTGCCCTCGGACCGATACCGTCTGCGACGACCGATGAACGGTTCCAGTGGCGCCCGCAATCTCGGGGTGAACCTCGCGTTCACGAAGTTCTTCTTCATCACGCCAGGGCGTGACGACGACGCGGCGCGGACGCGGCTGCGGTCGGCCGCCGCGGTCGTCGCGCGCGGCTTTTTCAATGATTTCGAGACCGAAGGCGGGCGCGACACCGCGCCGCAGGAAACCATCCAGTTCCTGCTGAACGACGACGGGCACCGGCAGGACGGGCTGGCCGGTGCGCGTTATGCCCTGCAGGTGTCGTCGCGGTACCGGCCGCGGCTCCAGGAAACCGAAGTGGAACTGCGGCGGCGCCTCGCCGAAAACGCCGGGATCGTGTCGCACGACGGCGCCTTGCGCGTGCCCCAGTACACGAGCGCCGAGATGTTCGCCTATGCGTTCCGGAACGCCGCGCAGCGGGCATCGGGACGGGTGCATCCCAACGTGATCATCATTCCCTTGAATAAGACCTCGGAATGGTGGGAACAGAGCGCGCTCGACCGACACGCCTATTTCTATCCGCACGCCGATCCCGAAACCGGCACACGCGTGAAGGGCCACGCGGTGGCGGCCGGCGCTGGCATCTCGACGATCCGCCGCCGGGTCTACTACAACCCGGATGGGCACGGACGCGCCAACGAGTACGATTTCATCACCTACTTCGAGTGCGCCGACGAGCACCTCGCGACCTTCGACCAGGTCACCGGCGCGCTGCGCGACGTGCGGCAGAATCCCGAGTGGCGCTTCGTTGTCGAAGGGCCGGAGTGGCGCGGCAGGCGGGTACTCAAATGGTAGGGTCGATCCCCGATCCCCGGCCGGGGACCAGGAATCAGGGGACCAGGAGCCTCGGACCGACTAGAACCCGCCCCTGTTGAAGCCACCGCCCCGATCGGAGCCGCCTGTCTCGGGGGTTCCGGGCTCGGGCGGGACCACGGGGGTCGCGCCGTCCTCGGGACCGGAGTCACCCATCTGTTCGTGGCGGCGGCGATGGCTGGCAATGCCGCCCTTCCGGCCGGCATCCCGGGCTTCCTCGGCCGTCCATTCGTGCGCGGTGCCCTTCTGGTGCGCCGCCTTGCCGCCCTTGCTCGCAATATCGCGCTGCCTGGCGCGATCCATCGAGGCAAATCCACGATCTTCCTTGGCCACGGTGTCCTCCCTCCGGATTCGTTCGGGTCGGTTCGCTCGGAGTGCCGCCGACACTGCCCCCGGGCGAGCCCATCAAGTGCCCTAACTGCAAAGGCAGTGCCACACCCATGGCTGGAAGTGACTGACTATAAAAGGGATAACTGTTGTGAAACGGCTGAGGAAGATCAGGGAGATTTTTGCCGTACCGCGGTAGTTTTCTGCCGTGTCAGGGGTGCCGCGGCGGCGCGGATGGCGGCGGTGGGGCGCGCCTCACGGCGTCGGGGCCCACGACGGTTCAGCCGCGCCGTGGCGTGATTGTGACACAGGCCGTCGGAAATGCCACTTCGCGGGCTTCAGACGTGTCCTCCCTTCGCTTACAATTCTCCCGTTCTTCCGTCAACGATGAGGTTCGCATTGAAAAAACATACGCTCGTGATGTGGCTCGTCGCGGCCGCGACCGCCGTGCAGATGTCGCCGCTCGTCGCCGCGCAGGGAAAATCATCGACCGGCAAGGCCGGCCGTCTCACTGAAAGCGATCTCGCCACGGCCAGGCCCGGGCGGGATCCCAATCAGCCAATCGACGAGGAGTACACGAAGAAGATCAAGGAGTACACGACCGAGACCTTCTTCCTCTCCCCGCTGGTCGACTACCTGCCGGCCTCGAAGACCGTGCCGACGCCGAAGGCCGTGCTCGGCGACATTGCCGGCGCGCCCGGCAAGCTCCCCTATTCGAAAGAGGTCTACGCCTACATGCGGCTGCTGGAGAAATCCTCGCCGCGCGTGAAGGTGTTCTCGATCGGGACGAGCGAGGAAGGGCGCGAGATGCTCGCCGTGGCGGTGGCCTCCGAGCCGCTCATCGCGAAGCTCGAGGCAAACCGCGCCGACCTGGCGAAGCTGGCCGATCCGCGCACGATCAAGTTCGACGACGCGCTGGCGGACACCATCGCGAAGCGCGCCGCGCCGGTCTACTACATCACCGGCACGATTCACTCGACCGAAGCGGGCGCGCCGACCGCGCTCATGGAGCTCGCCTACCGGCTGGCGGTCGACGACAGCGGCTACATCCGCAACATCCGCGAGCACGTGATCACGCTGATCACGCCGATTGTCGAAGTCGACGGCCGGGATCGCATCGTGGACGTGTACGAGTGGAAGAAGAAGCACCCGGACGAAACCGCGCCCAACGCGGTTTACTGGGGCCACTACGTCGTGCACGACAACAACCGGGATGCGATGGGCATGACGCTCAAGCTCTCCGAGAACGTCATGAACACCTACCTCGGATGGAAGGCGCAGGTCCTGCATGACCTGCACGAGTCGGTGGCTTTCCTCTACGACAACACGATCGGCGACGGCCCGTACAACGCCTGGCTCGATCCGATCCTCACCAATGAGTGGCAGATGATCGGCTGGAACAACGTCAACGAGATGACGCGCATGGGCATGCCGGGCGTCTTCGCGTTCGGCACGTTCGACACCTGGTCGCCCGGCTACCTGATGTTCATGGCGGCCACCCACAACGGCATCAGCCGGCTCTACGAGACGTTCGGCAATGGCGGCAGCGCCGACACCGTCGAGCGCACGCTCTCGCCGAACGAGACGGCGCGTACCTGGTACAAGCAGAACCCGCCGATCTCGCGCGTGCGCTGGTCGCTGCGCAACAACAACAACTACGAGATGACCGGGCTCATCACGTCGTTGAACTACTTTGCGAACAACCGCGTGTTCTTCCTCCGGAATTTCTACGACAAGAGCAAACGTTCGATCCAGAAGCCGAAGAACGAGGGACCGGCCGCCTACGTCCTGCCGGCGAGCGACCCGCGCCCGGGCACGCAGGCCGAACTGCTGAAGGTGATGCGCAAGCAGGCGGTCGAGATCTCGCGTGCGACCGCGGCGTTCACCGTTCAGGTGCCCGTCAAGCGGCCGCCGGCGGCGAACGGGCGAGGAGGACGCTCTGGGCAGGCGGCTGGAGGAAATGCGGCGGCGGCCGAAGGGCAGCCGGCCGGCGGCGGACGCGGCAACCAGACACCGGACGAGACGACGCCACCGCGCCCGAAGACCGAGGCACGCGAATTTCCCGCCGGCAGCTACATCATCCGGATGGACCAGCCATACTCGCGCATCGCCGACGCGCTGCTCGACTACCAGGTACCTGGGCGCCGAACGATCCCCAGAAGCGCCCGTACGACGACACGGGCTGGACATTCCCGGAGGGCTTCGGCGTGCAGGCCGTGCGGGTGCTCGACACCAAGGTGCTCGACGTGCCGATGGAGCTCGTCACGGGCCCGATCTCGTCACCGGGCGGCGTCACCGGCGCCGGGACCGTCTTCGCGATCAACCACAACTCGGACATGGCGCTCATCACCCTGCGCTACCGGCTGAAGGACGCGGACATCGAGGCCGTCGAGGAACCGTTCGAGTCGGTCGGCCAGAAGTTCAACCGCGGGTCCTTCATCATCAAGGGCGTCTCGCAGGCGGACCTCGACAAGGCGACGACGGAGCTGGGCCTCCGGACGTTCGCGTTGCCCTCCGCGCCGAGCGTGAAGACCCATCCGGCGCGCGCCGCGCGGGTCGCCATCCTCCATACGTGGAACTCCACGCAGACCGAGGGCTGGTGGCGCCAGGCGTTCGACACGTACGGCGTGCCCTACGACTACATCGACCCGCAGTTCGTCGGTGAGAACGCGAAACTGCGCGACAAATACGACGTGATCATCTTCGGGCCAGGCGGATCGCAGACCGTCATCGACGGGACCCCGAAGTGGCGCAACCCGATTCCGTGGAAGACGACCGACGACACGCCGAACATCGGCAAGTGGGCACAGACCGACGACATGCGGGTCGGCATGGGCTTCGAGGGCGTCATGCACCTGCGGCAGTTCGTCGCCGACGGCGGCGTCTACATCGGGACGGAAAGCAGCGCGAACTTCGCGATTCAGAACGGCTTCAGCTACGGCGTCAGCGCCAACTCGGCCGGCAGCTCCACCCGTATCGTCGGATCGCTGCTGCGCACGAAGATCGTGGACGACGCGAGCCCGATCGTCTACGGGATCCTGGACAATCTCGCCGTCTACAGCGACAACGGCGGGACCTTCAGCGTCAGCGCGAACACCGGAGGCGGGCGCGGCGGTGGTGGCGGCGGTGGAGCCGGCGGCGGCGGGCGAGGGGGCGGCGCAGCCAGCCGGCCCACGGGCCGCGGCACCCCAGACGACGTGGACACGGTGCAGGGACGGCCAGCCTACGAAGGCAGCAACCTGACGCCGGAGCCGCCGCACGTGACCGTGCAGCCGTGGCAGTACGCGCTGCCGACCGACGAACAGCTCAAGCAGAACCCGGCGAACCTGATTCCGCCGGCGTTCCGCCCGCGCGTGGCGCTGCGCTTCGAGGCGCAGAACGCCCTGCTCGTGTCGGGCCTGCTCGAAGGCGGCAACGACGTTGCGCAACGCGCCATCGTCGTTGACGTGCCAGTCGGGAAAGGACACGTGGTGCTGTTCGCGAACAACCCGGTGTATCGAGGGGAAACGCTCGGCAGCTACTTCATGGTGTTCAACACGATCATGAACTACGACAGCCTGAATGCGGGGAGAAAACTCGACGCGAAGTAGCTAATCACCGACAGCCACCTGTCGCCTCACAGGGAGAGACGGAGAAACAGAGACACGGAGGGTGGGCCGTGGCTGGCGTCCGCGGCGGGGCTGACCATCGCCCCTGCCGCGTGTCTCGTGGCAGCGCATCACCGCCAGCCACCTGTCGCCTCACAGGGAGAGACGGAGAAACAGAGACACGGAGGGTGGGCCGTGGCTGGCGTCCGCGGCGGGGCTGACCATCGCCACGGCTCCGTGTCCCGTGGCTGCGCATCACCGACAGCCGCCTGTCGCCTCACAGGGAGAGACGGAGACACGGAGACACGGAGGGTGGGCCGTGGCTGGCGTCCGCGGCGGGGCTGCATGCCATTGCGCCACCGAGCTCGCGTGTCTCCGTAAAGGCTAGCGCATCACCGACAGCCACCTGTCGCCTCACAGGGAGAGACGGAGAAACAGAGACACGGAGGGTGGGCCGTGGCTGGCGTCCGCGGCGGGGCTGACCATCGCCACGGCTCCGTGTCCCGTGGCTGCGCATCACCGACAGCCGCCTGTCGCCTCACAGGGAGAGACGGAGACACGGAGACACGGAGGGTGGGCCGTGGCTGGCGTCCGCGGCGGGGCTGACCATCGCCACGGCGTCCGTGTCCCGTGGCTGCGCATCACCGACAGCCGACCGACCCTCGGAGAGACGGAGCCGGACACACTCCGTTTCTCCCGTGAGGCCCATGGCGGCTGTCGCCACGCATTGATGAAGGGGGACGACCGTGACCGGCGCGGACCTCTGCCCCAGGCGCCCGTACCTACCCGGTGACCACCCTCTGTTTCTCCGTCACTCCGTTACTCCTGTGAGGCGACCACCCTCTGTTTCTCCGTCACTCCGTTACTCCTGTGAGGCCCCGGGCGGCTGTCGCCACGCATTGATGAAGCGGGACGACCGTGACCGGCGCGGACCTCTGCCCCAGACGCCCGTACCTACCCAGGTGACCACCCTCTGTTTCTCCGTCCCTCCGTTACTCCTGTGAGGCCCAGGGCGGCTGTCGCCACGCATTGATGAAGGGGGACGACCGTGACCGGCGCGGACCTCTGCCCCAGACGCCCGTACCTACCCGGTGACCACCCTCTGTTTCTCCGTCCCTCCGTTACTCCTGTGAGGCCCCGGGTGGCTGTCGCTAATGGAAGAGGGCAACGGCGGCGTTCATGCGGGCAATCGTGCGTTCTCGGCCGACCAGGACGATCACGTCGAACAGCCCCGGACTGGCGGCGCGGCCGGTGAGGGCGACGCGCGTGGCGTGGACGAGCGCGCCGAACTTCACGCCCGTGCGCTCCGCGAATGCGCGCATGGTCGTCTCGAGCGCGGCGGCCTCGAACGGGTCCGCCGACGCGAGCACGTCGCGCCACGCCTCGAACGCACCGCGCACGTCAGGCTTCAGATGTTTCTTTACGGCGTCCGGATTGTACTGAACAGCGTCCGCGAAGAACGGACGGCCATCCTCGACGAACTGCCCCATGCGCTTCACCCGGGGAGCCAGCAGGCCGACTACCTGGAGAAACCACGAACGGCGCGCACCCCCGTAGTCGTCCGACCACACGCCGGCGTCACGAAGCAGCGGCTCGACGCGTGAGGCGAGATCGTCGATCGAGAGGCGCGCGATGTGCTGCTGGTTGAACCAGTCCAGTTTCTCCTGGTTGAACACCGCGTGTCCGCCACTGATCCCCTCGAGGGCGAACTGCCGCACGAGTTCGTCACGGGTGAACAGCTCCTGGTCGGTGCCGGGCGACCAACCGAGGAGCGACAGGAAATTCACCATGGCCTCTGGCAGGTATCCGAGGCGCGGATACTCCATGACCGATGTCGCCCCGTGGCGTTTGCTGAGGCGCTTCTTGTCCGGCCCCAGGATCAGCGGCACGTGCGCAAACGACGGGGTCTGGCTGCCGAAGGCCTGATAGAGCAGGACCTGCTTCGGCGTGTTGGAGATGTGATCGTCGCCGCGGATCACGTGGGTGATCCGCATGTCCACGTCGTCCACGACGACCGACAGGTGATACGTAGGCTGCGCGTCGGATCGCAGCACGACGAAGTCCTCGATGTTCGCGTTCTCGAACGCAATCGGCCCGTGGACCAGATCGGTGAAGGCCGTCTGGCCGGCTGGCACCTTGAACCGGATCGCGCGCGGCGTTCGAGCGGCTTCTCGTTCTGCGACCTGTTCGGGTGTCAGCGCGCAGCAGGTGCGGTCGTACGCCCAGCCGCCGCCCGCGGCCTCCGCGGCCTCGCGCTTCTGTTTGATCGATTCCGGGGTGCAGTAGCAGTAGTACGCGCGTCCATCCGTGACGAGGCGTTCGGCAAACGCGCGGTACTTGTCCAGCCGCTGCGACTGAAAGTACGGCGCGTGCGGTCCGCCGATGTCCGGCCCCTCGTCCCAGTCGAGTCCCAGCCACCGCAGGCCGTCCACGATGCCGGCGACCATGTCCCACGAGGATCGCTCCGCGTCGGTATCCTCGATGCGGAGCACGAACGTCCCCCCCTGCCGCCGCGCGTACAGCCAGTTGAAGAGCGCCGTACGGGCGCCGCCGATGTGGAGGTAACCCGTCGGAGACGGGGCGAAGCGAACGCGGACCATTCGTCTATTGTAGCGACAGCCTTTCCCTGTCGTCTTTCCGGTGCCGATTTCGATCTGTTGCTAAGGGGAGGTGTGTATGGGGCGTCAGTTCGTGTCACGACCGTGGGCGGCCACCAGGCTGGCCCGTTTCGGTGTCGCGCTGGCCATCGCGGCGGGCCTGACCGCGGGCATTCGGGCCGCTACCGGGATCGCATCGGCGCCCTCGACACGGGCGGCCGACGATCCGCCGGCGCCGATGCCGGGAACTACCGGCGCCTGCGACGATTTCAAGCTGGAGCTGCTGCCGTTCGGCCTGATTACGTTCGACATCGCCGACGAGGGATGGGTGTGGGTCAACCCGGGGCGGAAGTTCCGGTCGGTCAGCGGCCGTGTGGACAAGAGTCACGTCGCCTACAACGACACGCCGGCCAACCACGATTCGCACGATCACAACACGAAAATCGTCGTCGATCCCGGCCAGGAAGACATCCTGTCGATCGTCAACGACGACGACCCGGCGGACCCTCGCCCGGTGGACACGATCGAAGTGGAATGGGAGATCGGCGCCAGGCCCGGCGAGAAGAAGGGGGACGGCGCCCACCCGACCTTCCCGAAATGGGCGTGGCCGAGCGTTGGCGATCGCGTCTGGGTGGACGGGAGCTGGATCTTCGACTGCGGCCACCCGACGGACGAACTTGTCAGTGCCACTCCGTTTCCCACGTTCATTCACCACTACCGCAGTGAAATCCACCCGGCGCGCGCCATCGCCTCGATGCGCGATCAGGCGCGGGCGCTGCCAGGCAGCGGCAACATGGCCGTACCGGTGACCGCGACCGATCTCTACATCCACGGCCGCGGCGGTTTCGTCGTCGATCAGCTGAACTGCGGCATGGGGATCATCATCAATGGCGTCCCAGGCAGCGGTGACCACGACGGATGCCCCGTGAAGACGTCCCCGATCGACGTCAATTTTCAGTTCGACGTCTGCATTCCCCCGAATCCCGGCGGCGGAGCCGTCCTCAAGTGGATCGACGAGCCAGGCCCTGGCAACACCGTGGGCATTGCGCCAGTCTTCGATGCGACCGTGCCGGCGAGCCCGGCCTGCAAGTCCGGAGCGTTCGACCAGGACCGGATGCTGCGCGTCACGGTGCCGCTCGCCAACACCGGCGTCGTGCCCGAGGACGTCTACGCGCGCAAGATCTACGTCGGGTGGATCGGAGGCGCGCAGCCCGCGCTGCGGCACTTCAAGGTGAGGCTGAAGCGGATGGACCTGCACGACGATCAGGACGTCGATCCGGGCGACGGGGAACTGTCGTTCTTCTGGATGAACGTCAACCGCGCCGACCGCGAGTGGATCCGCCTGTCCGACTTCGCCGACGGCAACATGAACGACTACGACGACGACCATCTTTCGGGCGACGGCTACATGACGTTCACCAACGCGGTGTTCGACTTCTACGTGCGGCCAGGACAGACCTTCACGGTGAGCGCCAACGGCTACGACCAGGACTGCTACGACGGTTCGTTCGGCGATCATGACCTGAAGGTGTCCACGTATGTCGGCTGCGCCCTCGACATTCCGGAGGCGGGAAACAACGATCCGATGGTCTCCATCCCGACGGACGTGGCGCCGGACGCCACGACCTTCGGCGCCCCAGACTACGGCGTCGGCAACCAGGATTTGAAGGCCCAGCACGTGCTGATCACCGTGAACCACCAGCCGGTTACGGTCTCGCAGTACGAACTGGAAATCTCGATCGAGGAAATCTTCGACAACACGCCACCGATCACCACGCTGACCGTCACGCCGCCGCCAAACGCCGCCGGCTGGAACAGGACGGACGTGTCGATGGAGTTCATCGCTGCCGACAACCCGGGCGGGACCGGCGTCGCCGACATCGTGCTGCACGCTACGGGCGCCCAGCTGTTCGACGCGGTGGTCCCCGGTCCGGTGGCGGCGTTGAACGTCACGGCCGAAGGCGTGACCGAGGTGACCTATTTCGCCCGCGACGTGCAGGGCAACGAGGAGGAGGCGCGGACGTGGACGGTCCGCATCGATCGCACCGCACCGACCATCGCGGGCACGCGGGCGCCCGTGGCGAATCAGTACGGATGGAACAACACGGATGTGGCGGTGAGCTTCACCTGTGCCGATGCCCTCTCTGGCATCGCAACGTGCGGGCCGACCCCGCAGATCGTCTCGACCGAAGGTATCAACCAGTCCCGGTCAGGCCAGGCGGTCGATCTTGCGGGCAACACGGCCGACCTGGCGGTGGGCGGCATCAACATCGACAAGACGCCGCCCGTGCTCACCGGGTTGCCGGCAAGCTGCGTCCTCTCGCCGCCGAACCACGCGATGGTGCTGGTCGGAACGGCATCGGCGTCGGACGAGCTCTCAGGGCTCGTCCCCGGTTCGTTCACCGTCACCGCGACGAGCAGCGAGCCCGCTGACGCCACGGGCGATGGACGCACCAGTCCCGATATCGAGGTCATCGGCGGAGAGATTCGGCTGCGCGCCGAGCGGGCCGGCAGCGGCCCCGGCCGGACCTATACGCTGGGAGCGTCAGCGTCGGACCTGGCCGGCAATATCGGTACGTCGGCCGCCGTCTGCACCGTGCCCCGCGGCCGGTAAGTTCATTCAACCGGCAGGGACAGCAAGGAGTGCTGCCCCTGCCGCCGCCTTTTCTCCGCCCATTCGTTCTCTCGTGGGGCGGCTTCTTCAGCACTGCTCGGCTCGTGAACGCCCCTCGTGGCATCATTGGTGTGATCCGGAATGGCTGGATCGGGCCCCGGGGAGGTATTCGATGATTGCGGCTAATCGCGTGCCTGCTTTCGTCATCACGCTGGCCATCTCGCACGCTGGACTTGCCACGCAAGGTCCGATTTCTCTCGCACGCCTGCGGATCTCCAAGCCCGAGACGCTGCTCGATCTGAAGGCCAGCGAATTGAAGGGGGTGCCGACGCGGCTCGCTTGGGCGCCGGATGGCGCGCACCTGTACGTGCGTGTCAGCCGTTTCGATCGGTTCGCCAACGAAACGGCCACGCACGCTATCGTGACGACCACCGGGCCTGACGTCGCGGCGACGCCGAGCGAGCCGCCGTGGGCGGCACGGTACTGGCTGTGGAAATCGGCGCCAGCGTCACCGGCCGTTGAGGCATGGCGATTCGCATTCGACGCGCACGAGGAACAGGTGCGCACGACGAACGTCCCGCGCGGAGGGGACATCGGCGGCTTCATGTCGGACCCCGGGGCGGGCTACGACGAACTGGCCCGGAAGGCCATCCTGGCGAACCAGAAGGCCCGCATCGAGACCCTCAGGCTGAACGGGCGCCTGATCGATCAGACCGTCAATACGCCGCTGGTTCCAGGCCGGAGGTTCGGCTGGGCGCCCGCGCCTCGCGCGCTCCTGGCATGGGCCGACCGGGATGGACGGCTGGCGCTGGTTGACCTGGACGGCCAGACGAGGGCGATCAAGGGAACGAAACACGTGTTGCTCCCTGCCTGGAGCGAGGACGGCACGCGCATCGCGTTCATCGAGCGCGTCAAGAGCGACCGGTACGCGCTGCGGCTGGTCCGGATTGATTGATCGAGGTGGGTTGTGTCCCCGGCGGGTGTGAAACCCGGCCGCGCCACGCGGGCGCGACCGGGTCGAACGGCTTAGAAGTTCACGCGCATCCCGATGCGCGCGATCCGCGGGTTCATGATCTCGAGGACCTTGTCGAACCCGGTGACTCCCGTCGCGTTGTAGTTGTACTGACGGCCCAGCACCGTGCCCGAGTTGAACAGGTTGAACACGTCCAGGTCGATGTTCAGGCCCACCCGATTGAACTTGAACGCCTTCCCCAGACGGGCATCGAGCGAGGTCACGGCCGGCAGCCGGTTCTTGTCGATGTCGGACCAGAGTCCGATCGACTTGCGGTTGGTGAAGTAATCGCCCGTCGCCACGCTTCCGGCGTACCACGCCTGGCCGAAGCCCTGGCGCGTCACCATGTTTGCGCCCAGGTCGATGCCCCACGGTCCCTGGTACAGGCCGTTGGCAATGAACTGGTACCGGGGCAGCAACTGATAGATGCCGCTCTTGCCGGAGCCCCCTGAGGACACGACGACCAGGCTGCCGTTCTCGTAATTCGCCGTGATGCCCGGCGTCGGGTCCTGGATCGAGGTGCTCGGATTGTCCCAATACTGGCGATGGTCGTTGGTCGAGAAACCCACACGCGCCATCCACCTGTTCGACAACCGCTTGGTGGCCTGGACCTCGACCCCCCAGTATCGCTGGTGATAGCCGTCGCGCCCCGTGTACTCCGAGCCGCCATCGAGCGCAGCCGGGTCCAGGCCGGACGGGTCAACCGTGTAGTAGGGCACCGACACGTTGGAGCCGTCGGGCAGCGGTCCCGCGGTGAAGACTCCTGCCTGCGTGTAGTCAGTGGCCCGCACGCCAATACGCGGCGACCAGTTGAAGTCCACGAACTTGCGGTACGTGAACGACGCGCTCACGCCGAAGTTCGCGAAGAGCTCCCGATCGATGCCCGCGATGAACTCGTGCGTCTTCGGCACGTGGTAGTTGCCCACCTGGTTGATGCTCTTCGAGACGTCGCTCGGGTTGTTGATATTGAATCCGCTCCAGCCGACCACGCCCGACGTGACCTCGTTGGGCTGGGCGATCTTGTCGCCGTTCAGATCGACGGCGTTGAACTCGATGTAACGGTATTGCACGACGCCCAGCAGGCCAGACGAGCCGTTGCCGAGCTGGGAGGAGAACATCGAGTAGCTGCCGCGCACCTGCGTCTTTCTCGCCTCGTCCAGCGCGTACGTGATGCCGATGCGCGGAGAGACCGACTTCCAGACGATGGCGTTCTTGAGCGGGGGCCCCTCGATCGCGGGCAACCACTGCTCGAACCCCGGCACCGCCGGTTCGCTCGACTGGAGCACGCTGTCGGTCTGGTGGTCGTAGCGCAGTCCCGCGGTGATCGTCGCCCGATTCAGCGAGATCGTGTCCCCAATCCACGCGGAGTTGTAGAACGCGCGGTTCGACGACATCCACGGGCTCACCACATCGAAGAACAAATTGGGGTACCCGTCGAAGTACGTCACGATGCTGTTGCCCTGCTTGGTCGACACCTGCGAGGTCGATGTCACCGTGGTGCGGCGCCACGAGTAGCCAAACTTGATTTCGTGCTTGCCACGGAAGTAGCTGCCTTCACCCATCACGGTCTGCTGCGGCCGATCGCTCTTGTAGTTCCAGTACGAGCCGTGCCACACGCGGCCGTCGTCGCGATACACGTCCTTGTCCATACCGCCCTGAGGCTCGAACCCGAAGCCCGTCGGGAAGTGCGAACCCCGTGCCGTCAGGAACAGGTTGTTCCCCACGACGAAGTTCACCTCTCCCTTATAGAAGTCGGACGGCCCGGACTGGTTCCAGGTCGTCTCGGGCGGCCGCGTCGCGCTGGCGTTGCGCCCGAACTTCAGCTTGTCGCCGAAGAAGTACGTGAAGCTGCCCCGTATGGCCGATGACGCCTGCCCCTGGATCTTCAGGGCGCGGTTCTTGAGGATCGTGTTGTCGGGCGTCTGCCGGATCGTCAGGATGCGCACGTCGGTCTTGCCCATCGATCCCCAGGCCCACAGCCGATCCTTGATGATCGGGCCGCCGAGTTCGAAACCGTAGTCGGCGTACTTGGCCGTCCGGTTGCCCTTCCCGTTCGGGCTTCCCAGGTTCGTGGCCAGCTCGGTCGACATGTTGTTCGATTGCATGCCCTTGTCTTCGTAGTAGATGCGCGACGAGCCACGCCACTGGTTCGTCCCGGACTTGAGGACGAAGTTGAGGCCCACGCCGCCCGTCGCCATCGACATGTCCGACCCGCCGGTGGTGACCGCCATTTCCTGGAACATGTCGAAGTCGTAGTAGGTCGGCGTCGCGCCCGTGGCCGCCATGTCGGTAATGGGGATGCCGTCCATGTTCCACGTCGCGTCGCCGCCCGAGGCGCCCTTCGCCTGGTAGCCCGACTGCTGCCCGGACTCCGAACCGCCCACGTTCACGCGGTCGGTGATGATGCCCGGCACCGTCTGCATGACCACCCAGGGGTCGCGCGCCGACGGGATGTTCTGCAGCTCCTCCAGCGTCACGTTGGTGCCCGTTCCGGTCTTCTTCGCGTCGATGACCGGCGACTCCGCGGTGACCTGCACCTGCGCCTGCACGCTGCCGATACGCAGCGGCGCGCGAAGCTGCACGTTGCCGCCCGCCGGGACGACGACGCTGTTGTTCGCGTAGTCGCTGAACCCGGTCAGGACCGCCTTGACCTTGTAGGTGCCCGGGGCGAGATTCAGAAAGCGAGCCACACCGTTGGCGTCGCTCACCGCAGTCATGGTCTGAGGGCCTCCGAGGTCAAGGGTGGCGCCAGGCAGCACAGCACCGGTCGAGTCCACCACGGTGACCTCGATGCGGCCGGTAAACTGCTGAGCCGCTGCCGGAACCGCCACGGCCACTGCAAGCAGCACGGCCATGACTGTCCACATCCGATCGCTCATTTGTCTCATCCATCTCCCTCCTAGAAGCGTGACCCAGGGGCGGGCGCCTCCTCGTACGACCGCTCTGTCCGGAAACGGGCAGCCTGGGACGAAACGTGGGACGAAACGTAACATACGGGGGGGTAGTATGCAGGAATATCGTGATGAATGGAAGATTCCCGGGGATTTACAGATTTGCCACCCTGGCGGGGGGTCCAGGTTGGCCGTACGCTAAGATTTCGGCCAGGTTCCCAGCACGTGCCCAAGCGCAAGCTCTCCCTCAAGGCTGCCGCCCCCGGGCCCGCCACGACGTCCCCGGGCGGGCGAACACGCGTGCGGCTGGCGGTTGGCGCCAGCCTGGTCGGACTGGCCGCCCTTGCCGGAGGCTGGTTCCTCACTCGCGGTACGGCCCCGGCCGGCGGCCCCATCATTCTGATCTCGATCGACACGCTGCGCGCCGACCATCTTCCGATCTACGGATACGGCAAGGTCGAGACGCCGGGCATCGACCAGCTGGCGCGTGACGGGATCGTGTTCGACAGCGCCTGGGCTCACTCGCCACAGACGCTGCCGTCGCACACCTCGATACTCACCGGCCGGCTGCCCTTCGAGCACGGCGTGCGCGACAACATGGGCTTCTCGGTGAAGGACGGCGAGCAGACCCTCGCCCGTCTCCTGCGCGGGCGCGGCTACGCGACTGGCGGATTCGTCTCGGCCTACGTCCTTCGTCACGAAACCGGCATTTCGCAGGGCTTCGATGTCTACGACGACCGCCTGCCACCCACCTCTCCGGAGAAGGCGACCGGTGAAGTCCAGCGGGACGGCGCTGACACGCTCGCGGCAGCCGAAACGTGGCTCGACGGTCTCAAGGCGGACCGGTTCTTTCTGTTCCTGCACCTGTACGAGCCGCACTCCCCGTACACGCCTCCGGCGCGCTTCGCCCGCTACGATCCGTACGACGGTGAGATCGCCTACGCGGACGAGCTGATCGGACGCCTCGTAGCTTCCCTGAAGCGTCGGGGCCTCTACGACGCGGCGGCCATCGTGCTGCTGTCGGACCACGGCGAGGGCCTGGGCGATCATGGCGAGATGGAACACGGCATCTTCGTGTACAGCGAGACCATCAAGGTCCCGCTCGTGATGAAACTGCCGCGCGGGAGGCAGGCGGGACGCCGGGTCCCGGACCCGGTTCAGCATATCGACCTCCTCCCGACACTGCTGTCGATGACGGGCTCGCCAGCCGCGGAGGGTCTTCGCGGCCGTTCGCTGGTGCCGGCATTCGATGGCCAGCCCCTGCCCGAACAGGGCCTCTACGCGGAGGGGTTGTATTCGCGCTTTCACTTCGGCTGGAGCGAACTCTACGCCCTGACCGATGCGCGCTACCGTTTCATTCGCGCGCCGCGCGACGAGTTGTACGACAGACAGCAGGACCCCGGCGAACGCGACAATCTCGCCGGGTCGCGCGAGACCACGAGGATTGCGATGCGGCAGGCGCTCGACCGCCTGATTGCGGGACAGAAAATCGATGCGCCGGCGCAGGTCTCAGCCGAGGATCGGGACGCCCTCGCGGCTCTCGGTTACGTCGGCATGCGGGCGACCGTTCCTGACGCGCCTGGTCCCGATACCCTGCCGGATCCCAAGGACAAGATCCAGGTGCTTGCCGACTACCGCCACGGGCTGGATCTCGTGCGCGACGGCCGGGCCCGCGAGGCCATCGGCGTCTTCGAGCGCATGGTCGCCGACAATCCCGGTATGGCGGACGTCTGGAACGAGATCGCCGGCCTGCTCGTCCGGCAGGGGCGGCTCGAGGACGCGCTCGTCGCCTACAAGCGAATTGTCGAAACCGCCCCCCACGATCCGGCCGCCATCGTCAGTGTGGCGCAGGTGCTCGTGGAACTCGGCAGGCTGGACGAAGCCAGGGCGCAGGCGGAACAGGCCGTGAAGATGCTGCCGCAAAACGAAGGGCGCTGGCGCGCAACAGCGTACAAGATGTTGATGCAGGTCGCCCTCGCCCGAGGTGATGCCGCCACCGCGCGCGCGGAGGCCGCGCGGGCAGAGCACGCCGACCCGTCGTTCCCGCTGACGGACACCTGCGAGGGGCTGATTCGCTACAACGCGGGAGAGTATCAGGCGGCGCTGCCCTACTTCGAGGCCGCGCTCCGTAAGAGCGCCGACCGCACGTTCCAGGTGCCGGATCTGCGCTACTACCTCGGCGACACACTCGGCCGGCTCGACCGGCTGGCTGAAGCAGAGCGGATGTTCCACGAGGAGATCGTGCTGTTTCCCGGCAGCCTCCGCGCGATGTCCGGCCTGGCCATGGTTCAGCGCACGGAGGGGCGGATCGAGGAGTCGAACCGCACCGTGGAGATGATGCTGAAGCGATCCCCGACGCCGCAGGCGTACGAGCGGGCGGAAAAGCTCTGGACGATGTTCGGCGAGACCGAGCGGGCGGCGGCGGCCCGGGCGTCCCTTCGTGAGGCGCGAGCCGCGTCAGGCTCCCGCCCTCCGCGCAACTGAGGCGCGCCGAGAACCATGGCCAGGAAACCACGAATGACCCGTTGGCGACAGGCCCTGTGGATGGCCGGGGGCGTCGTCGTGCTCGCGGTAGGAACCGGCTGGTGCGTCTGGCCCCGCGAGGCGGCGCTCCGCGTCGTCCATTCCGCGGATCAGAACGTACTGTTCGTCACCATCGATACGCTCCGGGCCGACGCGCTCGGCTCCTATGGGGGACGCGCGGCCACGCCGAATCTCGATCGCCTGGCGGCCGATGGCATCCGTTACGACTTCGCCCACGCGCAGTCGGTCGTCACGCTGCCGTCGCACGTCAGCATCCTGACGGGCCTGTACCCGTTCCAGCATGGGGTGCGCGACAACAGCGGCTTTCGCGTGCCCCCTGGAACTGAAACGCTCGCCACTCGACTTCGGGCGCAGGGCTTTGCCACCGGGGCTTTCATCGGGGCGTTCCCGCTCGATTCGCAGTTCGGACTCGACGCCGGTTTCGACGTGTACGACGACCGCCTGGACGATGTCGCCAGCCCGTCCGACTTCGCCTTCAGCGAGCGCCGGGCCGACGAGGTCGTGACCGCGGCGTTGCGGTGGCTCACGCCGCAACGCAACAAGTGGTTCGCGTGGGTACACGTGTACGATCCGCACGCGCCGCTGCGGCCACCCGGGCGCTTCGCGTCGGAATACGCCGACGATCTTTACGCAGGAGAGGTGGCGTTCACCGATTCGGCGCTGGGGCCGTTGTTCGATCACGTGCGTGGACTGTCCGATCGGCCCACGCTGGTCGTGGTGACGGGCGACCACGGCGAAGGACGGGGCGATCACGGCGAACCGACGCATGGCGTGTTCGCCTACGAGTCGACACTCCGCGTGCCACTCATTGTCGCGCAGTACATGAAAGGGACGCCAACCGCTGGCGGCACCGCCGGGCGTGTGTCGTCCCTCGCCGCGCAGCACGTAGACCTGGCGCCGACGGTCTTCGACGCCCTCGGACTCACCTGGCCGGGCGAGCTGCCGGGGCGTTCACTCTTCCGCCAGACACGCCGGAGCGCGAGTCTCCGCGCATCGTATTTCGAGGCGCTCGCCCCGTCGCTGAACCGCGGGTGGGCTCCGTTGTACGGCGTGCTGGTCGATCGCGAGAAGTTCATCGACCTGCCCATCCCGGAGCTCTACGATCTCGAGCGCGATCCGGGGGAAACATCGAACCGGATCGACGCGGCGCCTGAACGCCGTCGAGCGCTCGCGGCCCGGCTGAAGGAGTTCGGCCCCCTCGCGCCCGGGGAGCGCCGGGCCGAGGACACGGAGACGGCGGCGCGTCTCCGGTCGCTCGGGTATACGTCGGGCTCCGCCGCGCCGCGCCGGGCCTACTCTGAAGACGACGACCCGAAGCGTCTGATTGGCCTCGACAGGGACATGCAGCGAGCCATCGAACTCTTCGAAGCCCGGCGACTGTCCGAGGCTGCCGCCATCTACCGGGACATCATCGCCCGCAGGCCAGACATGGCGCTCGCGTACCAGCACCTGGCCTTCATCGAATGGGAGGCGGGACAGCCCGAGCAGGCCATCGCGACACTGACGGCGGCGCAGAAACGGGCTGGCGCGGATGTCGAAACCGAGACCCTGCTCGGGATGTACCTGTCGGAGACGGGCCGGCTCGACGAGGCCCTGCCCATCCTGGAGCACGCGGCCGCGGCGCCTGGCGCGGGCGTGGACGCCCTGAACGCTCTCGGCATCGTGTATGCGCGGACTCATCAGGACGCGAGGGCGCTCCAGGCGTTTGGTAAGATACTGACGATCGATCCGCGGAACGCCATGGCGATGCAGAACGTCGGATCCGTTCACCTTGCGGCCGGTCACCTCGATGCGGCCCAGGCGGCTTTCAAGCGGGCACTCGAGATCAATCCTTCGTGGGCCGCGGCCTATACGGGTCTCGGGGCCGTTCTCATCCAACGGGGCGAACGCGACGCCGCGATCGCAGCGTGGACCAGGGCCGTGACGCTGAACCCGTCCGAATTCGACGCCCTGTTCGACCTGGCGACAGAGCTCATCAACGCGAAACGGTTCGACGAAGCCCGCCCGTACGTGGAGCGGTTCGTCAGCACGGCACCGCCGGCCGCTTACGGCGCGGACATCGCGCGCCTACGCGCCTGGCTCAGGTAGGAAGGACGCCACACATGCGACGCATCGGGTTCGCCGTGGGACTTGCCTGCTGCGCGGCGGCGGCTGTGTCGGCACAGGATCCAACGCCACAACCGCAGACGCAGGCTGCACCGCTGTTCCGCTCGGGTGTCGAGATCGTCCGTCTCGACGCCAGGGTGACCGACGCGGACGGGAACCCGATCCCCGACATCCGCGCCGACGAGGTCCGGGTGCTGGAGGGTGACGAGGAGCGTCCAGTCGTGCTCTTCCAGCATGTCGTGCAACCCGTGGGGAGCTACGCGGACATCGCCCAGCGCACGATCGCCTCGGAAGTCTCGACGAACCAGGGCGCGCCCCGCGGCAGCGTCTACGTGCTGGTGTTCGACGAGGCCCACATCACCGCCGGCAACGAGCAGCGCGCGCGCCGGGCTGCCGAGCAGTTCCTCCGAACCCGGGTGAAGCCAGGCGACCGCGTCGCGCTCTACGCCGTGCCGGGGCCGGGACCGCAGATCGAGTTCACGGCCGATGTGGCGCGCGCCGCGCGGGAGCTCGCCGCCGTCCGCGGCACGCGCCAGGAGGAGATGACGGGGGCTCTCGGCTCGATGCGCGTCTACGACGCATACGAGGTCACACGGGGCAACCAGGATGTCGTCACGCGATACGCCAACCGCGTGGCCGACAATCCTGCCACGGCCGACCTCCCCGTGACGGTCAATCGGGCGACGCAGCGGATCGAACAGGAAGATCCGTCCGTGACGCGACGCCTGGTCCAGGAGGACGCGCGCACGATCGTCGGCCGGGCCGACACGGACGCGCGCAGGTTCCTGCAGGATCTTGCGGAACTCGTGGGCACGTTGCGGGAGGTCGATGGCCGCAAGTCTGTCATCCTCTTCTCCGAGGGTTTCGAGATCGACAACGTCAGACAGGAGCTCGAGCACGTCGCGGCGGCCGCCGCCCAGTCGTACTGTCTCGTGTACGCGCTCGACCTCAACGCGCGCGGTGTCGATCTCAGCCAGGCCACGCCGCGGGAGTCGGCGCTCGGCAGCGAAATTCTGAGCCGTGTGGAATCGCTCGGCAGCCTGGTCGGCGAGACGGACGGCGAGTTGTTCACCGACGCCGGACCGCGCGCGGAGTTCGTGCTGAACCGCATTGCCGCCGCGTCCCAGGACTACTACCTGGTGGGCTTCGAGCCGAGCGCCGCCGCGATCCAGAACCGAGATCAGTATCGCCGCGTCCGCGTCGTGACCACGCGCCCGGGCGCGCGGGTGAGCGCGCGAACGGGATATGCGGTCGGACCTCAG
The DNA here is from genome assembly GCA_963817635.1 of uncultured Acidobacteriota bacterium. Classification (GTDB taxonomy): domain Bacteria; phylum Acidobacteriota; class Vicinamibacteria; order Vicinamibacterales; family 2-12-FULL-66-21; genus CAWFPR01. The sequence continues at coordinate 161,626 of CAWFPR010000026.1, forward strand.
ATCAGCGCGGGCGACCGCCGCCGGAGCGTCGAAGGAGCCCTCCGCGCGCCGTTCTCGCAGCAGGGGCTGCGTGTCGAGTACACGACGTACGTGCTGGGAGGGACGGCGCCCGGTCTTCAGCGCGTCATCCTCAGCCTCGCGGCCGAACTGCCGGTGGCGCGTGCCGGCGCGCCAGGGGCCGACGTGATCTTCTCGGTCCGCGACGTGAGCGACGGCCGCCTGGCCGCGAGCGGCGGCGACACGCTCGCCCTGCCGGTCGCCGGCAGCCCCGGCAGCACCACCGGCACGGGGTACTACCGCGTGCAGTTCGAGCTTCGGCCGGGCATCTATCTGATGCGGGCTGTCGTGCGCGAGCCTGGCGGCCTGCTCGGCAGCGCCGACCGGCGCTTCCAGGTCCGCGCGCTTGGCGGCCCGAGTGTCGCGGCAAGCGACCTGGTCCTCGGCTCGGCCGACACGGCGGGATTGCCCGTTCGCGCGACCGCCTATGGATCCGACGCGTTGACCGGCGTGCTGGAGCTGTACGCCAGGACCGCCGCGCAGCTCGACGCGGCGTCGGTCGATACCGAGCTGGTACCTTTTGGCGCGACAGCGGCGGTTCGTCGGGTCCGTGCGGACCTGCTCGACGTGCGCGCCGGCGAGACCGGCTTCACGCGCGGCGCACGCATCGAGTTGCCGCTGGAAGGGATCGCGCCGGGTGAATATGTGGTGCGGGCCGTGGTCCGAACGGGATCCGACACGGCCGCGGAGGTGCTGCGCGACGTCCAGATCGTCAGGGGCACGGCTCCGCTGCCGCCGGCCGCCGATGCCCCTTCTGCGCCCGATCCCGCGCGCTTGCTCGAGGGCGACGTGGTGCAGCGATGGATCGCCACGTTGCGGCAGCGCGCCGCCGGCACGCCGCTGCAGGTCGCGTCGGCCGCGGCCGCGCGGTCCGACTGGCCGGCCGTCGCGCGTGCGCTCGAGAAGACGGAATCGATGCCCGAGGCCCAGGCGTTCCTGGGGCTTTCCCGGTTCGGCCAGCGCGATTTCCGCGGAGCCGCCACCGCGTTGAAGGCCTACGCGTCCGTGCATCCCGATGATGCGAATGCCGCGTTCGCGCTGGGGTGGGCGCACGCCGCAGCCGGGGACGATCGAGCCGCCGTCGGCGCGTTCCGCAGCGCGATCATGGCCGATCGGACGCTCGTGCCGGCATATCTGGCCGCCATCGATACGTACGTCAGGATGAACGAGCCGGCGCTGGCCCTGCAGGTCGCCCGGTCGGGCGTCACCGCATTGCCCGAATCGCTCGAACTTCGTGACAGGCTCCTCCGATTGGAGCGCAGGTAGCCGCGCACAGCGCGCTGGAGGGAAATCATGTCCAAGGTGATGATGCTCCTGCTATCGGCCGTGCTGTCGGCTGCACCGGCAGCGGCGCAGCAGGCTGACGCCACGCATGTCTCGGTCTCCGCCCCCGTCACGATCGTCGAAATCGATCTCGGCAAGCTGAAGGGGGACCTGCGACGGCTGTCGTGGGCGCCGGACGGCAGCGAGTTGTATCTGCAGACCGCCGAGGCCGACACACGGCTCGGGTGGAAGCTCCACCATTACCTGATCCGCACGGACGGCACGAAGCCGGCGAGCGTGAAGGCGGAGCCCGACTGGTCGACGACCTACTGGACCTGGAAGTCCGCGCAGTCCGCACCGGGCGTGGCGTCCTGGACGATCGCCGTCGATCAGAAGACCGAGCGCGTCAGCGCCACGGCCACGCCGATGGCGGGCAACGCCGCGCGCGGTGATCCCGTCAGCGGCGGGGCGGGCGGCGTCAGCGTGGAAGAAGTCGGCAACGTCACCCAGCAGTCGCAGAACGTCCAGGTGATCACGCTGACGCTCAAAGGAGAGGCGATCGGAAAGTTCGTGAACGCCCCGGCGATTCCGGGGCTGACCTTCGGGTGGGGAAAGACCGGGTCTGGTCTCGTGGCCTTCGCGCGCCCCGACGGCAAGCTCGTCGTGATGGATGTTGCGGGCCACAAGCAGGATGTGGCCTCGGCCCGCAACGCGGTTCTGCCCGCCTTCACGACCGATGGATTGCGGCTCGCGTGGCTCGAGAAGACCGGCGGCAAGAAGTACGCGCTGCGCGTCGCCGACGTCAAGGTCGAGATGCCATGACCGCGGCGGGCGTCAACCGCGCACGGCTGGCCGTGGCGATCGTCCTCGCCGCGGCCGCGTGCCTCCAGGGTTTCGGCCCCGCGCGCGCCGCGCAGGATCCGCCGCAGCAGCCCTCGTTCCGCACGACGACGACACTCGTCGAGGTGGACGTGATCGTGCGCGACAAGCAGCGTCAGTTCGTCGAGGGCCTTACGGCTGATGATTTCGAGGTCGTCGAGGAAGGGACGCCACAACGGATCCAGACCTTGTATGTCGTGGAGGGCGCGCGCGTCCAGCCCGTTCCTGTCGCAGCAGGCTCGGCGCCGGCCGTCACGGCCGCACCGATGCCTCCGACGCCCGGACCGCCGTCGGCCCAGCGCGTCTTCGTGCTGATGTTCGACCAGGCCCATCTCGATCAGAACTCCTTCAAGCGGCTCCAGCCGGCGGCCGAGCAGTTCCTGCGAACCGATTTCCAGGCCGGCGATGTCGGAGGCGTGCTGATGGGCACGACCATGGTCGGCAACAAGCTGACCCCGGACCGCGACATGCTGCTCGCAGCCGTGCAGAGCGCGAAGCTGAGCCAGGAGTCAACCTCCCTGCAACGGGACCTTCGCGACTGGCCTCGCATGAGCCAGGTCGAAGCGATCCGCATCGCGCTCGCGAACGACTCGCGAATCCTGGACCAGGTGACCGATCGGGCCAATCGCGAAGCCTCTGACAATCCCAGGAGCCAATTCGACGCCGAGGGTCTCGTGCGCCAGAAGGCCACCCAGGCCGCGACCCAGCTGCAGGCGTCGGCCGCGCAGACGCTGAAGGCGCTCTACGCGCTTGTGACCGGGCTCGGGCGCGTACCAGGCCGCAAGACCGTCATCCTGATGACGGAGGGCTTCATGTTCGAAGAATCCTGGGGCGCGCTGCGGCAGATTGTCGCGCAGGCGGCGCGCTCCGACGTGCGCATCTACACGCTCGACGCGCTCGGCCTGCGGCGCGGCGACACCGGGACGGACTTGTCGCAGATGAACCCGCTCGAAACCGGCGGCCAGGTCCCCACCGCGGCATACAACACGGTCGAAGAAGGGCCGAACACGCTCGCCGTCGATACCGGCGGCTACGTGATCCGCCACACCAACGACTTCACGGGCGCGCTCGCCGAGGTGTCGCGCGACACCAGCAGTTACTACGTGATCGGCTACAGCCCGACCAACGCCAGGATGGACGGCACGTTCAGGCAGATTTCGGTGCGCGTGAAGCGTCCGGATGTCGAGGTGCGGGCGCGCAAGGGATACCTCGCGGTCCCGGTGGCGGCGCCGGCCGGTCGCGGGGCCGCGCCAGCCGCGGCGCCGACCACGCCGCCGGCTCCTCCGGTCGCGCCCCCCGCCGCTCCCACGGCGACGCCGGTCGTGGATCCGGCCACAGGACCGGCCGGACTGGCCACGGCGCCGGTCATCATGCGCCCGGACACCGCCACCCGCGTGCGCGATCTCGAGACGATGCGTCCCGACGCTGGTGCGGGGAAGGACGCCGCATCACAGGGTTGGGATCGGTACCGGAAAGGAGATCTCGAAGGAGCCGAGCGGCTGCTCGGCGAGGCCGCCGCGCGCAAAGAGGCGGCCCCGTGGGTCCACTACGCGCTGGGCTTCACGAAATTCGGCCTCTCCAAACCGCAGGAGGCCGTCGTCTCGTGGGAGCGCGTCCGCGCCTCGGCGCCCGAGTTCACGGAGGTCTACCTCGACCTCGCCGACGCTTATATCATGGTGGACGATCCCGGCCGGGCCGTGTCGGTGTTGCGTGACGCGGAACGGCGCTGGCCGGCGAACGCCGAGGTGCTCAACGCCCTAGGCACGGTGCAGGTGCGGCGTGGAGCGCTCAACGATGCCATCGATACCTTCGGACGCGCCGTCGATCGTCAGCCGAGAGACTCGCTGGCCTACTTCAATCTCGGCCGCACGCACGAGCTTCGCTACTACCAGATGCGGCGCTTCTCGCGGCCGGGTGCGCGGTGGGCCGACAATCCGGAGGAGCTCAGGAAAGCCGGTGAGGTACCACGAGGCTTACCTGAAGATGGGCGGACCGTACGAGACCGACGCGCGCGCGGGCCTCGAACGCGTTCGCTGGAAATAGCCGGGACGCCCGGTTACTTCAGTTGCTCGAGCGCCTTGCGGGCGGCCGGCGCCTCGGGGGCATCCGGCGAGAGTTCGAGGAACTTCGTGAGGTCTGCCTTGGTGCCCTCCCTGTCCCCCTTCCGGAGGCGCACGAGCGCCCGGTAGTAATAGCCATCTCCCTTGCCGGGGAACCGCGCGATCGCTTTTTCGAAGTAGGGCAGCGCCTCGTCGGCCTTGTCGTTGTTCAGCAGGTTGATGCCGATGTTCACGAAGACGGCCGGATCCTTGATTAGGGAATCGTCGACCGTGTCCATCACCTGCCGGCCCTCGTCGAGGCGGTTCGTCTCCATCAGCACGTTGGCCAGCAGCATCTTGCTCGTCTGGTCCTCCGGGTTCTTCTCGATCCCCAGCTTCAGGTACTTGATGGCGTCGTCATAATTCTTCTCGGCATAGTACGTCTGGGCCAGAAACGGGTAGACACCCGTGTAGTTCGGGTGCTGCTCGAGGAGCGACATGTAGATGGCGCGGGCCTCTGCCCATTTCTTCTGGTTGACCAGCGCGGAGGCCTTTTCGACCTCGACGCGGACGACCGCCTGCTCGTTCTGCTTCAGGACGATCTCGATCGCAGGCATGCGGGTCAACTCGGCGACCGACGCGGATATGCGGCGGGTCTCGTAAGTCGGAAGCTCGAAATCAAGCTGCCACTGGCCGCGCCCGAGGCCGCCGGCGGCCCATTCCCCTTTCTTGTCGGTCTTGACCTCCCTGCTCCCGCTGGCCCCGGGCAGCGCGAGCCTGACCATCACGCCTTCGAGTGGTTTGCCTGATTCGTCGGTGACCTTGCCGGACAGCCTGCCCATGCCGCGGAGCGACTGGGCCGTCGCGACTGATGCTGCCGCGATCACGATGAGCGCAACCACGAATCCACGGTTGAGCGTTCTCATTGGATACTCACCTCTTGGGGCGTCCCTGACGCCGGGGATCCTGCCGCGCCAAAGCATGCCGGCACGGACGGCAATCGGATTCTCGATCGGAAAATTGTAGCCCATCCAGACGCTCGCGGCCCAGGGGTCGCCGCCACGACAGCGGCTGTCGCCGACTGGAAGACCTGCCCGAAGCAGGACCAGAACATCTCGCGCGCCTTCTCGAGCGGGCGTCGGCTGGTACTCAGGGGCCGATCGGCGCCGGCTCCGGAACTGCCCGGCTCGTGAGAGACTGGCGCCGGATGAGCCGTCGTGTTCGGCCGACAAAGGAGCATGTATGCCGGGAAGGCGAATCGCTGTTCTGGGTGGTGGCGTAGCGGGCCTGAGCGCTGCGCACGAGCTGGCCGAGCGCGGATTCGACGTCGACGTGTACGAGCGCAGGGCTGTCACGGGCGGAAAGGCGCGGAGCCTTTCGGTCCCCGGCTCTGGCGTCGCAGGCCGGGTGGACCTGCCAGGTGAGCACGGCTTCCGCTTCTTTCCCGGCTTCTACAAGCACATCACCGACACGATGCGGCGCACGCCGTATGGCGCGCACGGCAGCGTGTACGACAACCTCACGGTCGCCACGCGCATCCTGCTCGCACGGGCGGGACGATCGGAGATCGTGTGGACGGCGCGACAGCCGGCGAACCTGGAAGACCTGCGCGTGTTCCTGATCGAGCTGTTCACGCCACTCGGCGTGCCACCCGAGGAAATCGCGTTCTTCGTCAGCCGGCTGCTGGTCATCGCCACGAGCTGTCCTGAGCGCCGGCTGAAGGAGTACGAGACGCTCAAGTGGTGGGATTTCATCGGCGCGCCGCAGCGATCGGCGTCCTATCAGGCCTACCTGGGCCAGGGCCTGACCCGGTCGCTCGTGGCGATGCGCGCCGAGGAGAGCAGCGTGCGGACGGTCGGCGTGATCCTGCTGCAACTGCTGTGGGGACTCATCGGGCCGGGGCAGGTATTCGACCGGTTGCTGAACGGGCCCACCAACGACGTGTGGATCGCGCCGTGGACCACCTACCTCGAGGCCCGCGGCGTGCGGTTCCATCACGACGTCCGCGTCACCGGTTTCGACGTCGATGCCGGACGCGTGCGGCGCGTGCGCGCCGAGCGGGCCGGGCAGAGGCTGCCGATCGAAGCCGACGCGTACATCAGCGCGGTGCCGGTGGAAGTCATGGCGACGCTCGTGGACGAGCCGCTGAAGCTCGCCGCGCCGTCGCTCGCCGGACTCGGCCAGCTCAGGACCCGCTGGATGAACGGCATCCAGTTCTACCTGCGCCGGGACGTGCCGCTCGCGCATGGGCACACGATCTACCTCGACTCTCCCTGGGCGCTCACGTCGATTTCACAGCGACAGTTCTGGACCGGCGTCGATCTGTCCCGCTATGGCGACGGGGGCGTGGCCGGCATCCTGTCGGTGGACATCTCGGAGTGGGATGCGCCAGGCATCCTGCACAGGAAGCCGGCAACTGCGTGCAGCGCCCAGGAGATCAAAGAAGAGGTGTGGGCGCAGTTGCAGCAGCACCTGAACGACGGCGCGGCACCGGTCATCGAGGACGGGAACCTGTTGGCGTGGTTCCTCGACCCGGATATCGAGTTCCCCAACCCGAACGCGGCAACGAACCTCGAGCCGCTGCTCGTCAACACGGCCGGCTCGCTCCAGTACCGGCCGGACGCGCAAATCGAAATCCCGAATTTGTTCCTCGCGTCCGACTACGTCCGCACCTACACGGACATCGCGTGCATGGAGGCGGCGAACGAAGCCGCGCGACGCGCGGTCAACTGCCTCCTCGCGGCGCAGCCCGCGAGCCAGGCTCCGGCCACGCTGTGGCCGCTGGAGGAGCCCGTGTTCCTGCTGCCGCTTCAGGAGGTCGATCGGATCCGCTTCCGTCTCGGGCTTCCCAACAATCTCGCGGCCGCCTGGGCCGATCGAACGCCGCGGCTGGTGTAAAGCCAACCAGGCGGAAGAGCCGGGACGTGCGTCGAGGCTGCACGATCGCTCATCCGGCGGGCGCGTCCTTTTCCGGCGCGCGCCCTGCGCGGCCGTTGACGCCCGCTCGACCCGTTCCGGCAGTCCCTCACGCCGCCCCTGCGCGACAACCAAAGTCCAAGGCCGCCGTTCGAACGTCTATTCACAGAGCAGGCGGACGGTAGCGCATGGGAAACCGCAGGCACGGGAGAAGGACGATGAGAATGCGGCCCTGGCTGCAGGCGGGTTTCACGATGGGTCTGCTCGTCGTCCTGGCGGCGGCAGCGTCCGCGCAGCGGGGCAGGTTCCGGTCGAGTCCCATTGATGTGCCGATCGACGGGGCGCCGTCCTACGACGGACGCTTCATTTTCGCGCGCCTGAAGTTCGATACCGCTCCGGGGGGCTACTACTTCCGCGGCCTGCCGGCCTGGGCGCACGGCTACCTCAGCGCGCTGCAGGGGCACCGCTCCGAGACCAATCTCACCAAGATCCTCAACAGCGTCACGAACATGAATCCCCATCTCGACGGCACGGCGGTCGTTGACGTGGCCGGTCCGGAGCTGTTCGACTATCCGGTCGTGTACGCAACCGAGCCCGGATTCATGGCGCTCGACGATGCGGACGCAGCGAACCTGCGGAACTACCTCCACAAGGGCGGGTTCGTCATCTTCGACGACTTCCGCGGATACGACGACTGGCAGAGCTTCAGCGCCTCGATGGAGCGCGTGCTCCCCGGGGAGCACCTTCAGCAGCTCGCGCGCACGCATCCGATCTTCCATTCGTTCTTCGAGATCGGCACGCTGAATTTCCGCCAGGCCTACGATCGCGGCACGCCGGAGTTCTACGGGATGTTCGACCACGACGACCCGTCGAAGCCGCTGCAGATGATCGTGAACTTCAACAACGACGTGTCGGAATACTGGGAGTTCTCGGACACGGGATTCGCGCCGATCGCCCTGTCGAACGAAGCCTACAAGCTCGGCGTCAACTACGTGATCTACGGCCTGACCCATTGAAGGTCCCGCCCGCGCCCTCGTGTGTCGCGGTCGGGCCGGACGCCCGCGACCCTGCACGCGCTACAATGGGCCACCATGGTGAGCGTGACGCTTCTCGCGGACCGCGCCGTGTTCGAGGTCGAGGGCCTGCACCAATTGTGGGCGCTCCGAAGCCGCTTCGACATTCCCCTGACACACATCACGGGTGCGGAGGTCGATCCCGAACAGGTCGCGCGCTGGTGGCACGGGTGGAAGATAGCGGGCACCGCCGTGCCGGGGCTGTTCGCCGCGGGCACGTTCTACTACCACGGGGAGCTGGTGTTCTGGGACGTCCGCGACCCGGCCGCGACGATCATCGTGTCGCTGGATCACGAGCGATACAAGAAACTGATTATCGAGGTCAACGATCCGGAGGCGGTGGCCGCCAGGCTCCGGGCGGCGCTGCGCACATGATCTCGTGGTCGTGGGGCCAGCAAATCCCGGCTGCGGTGCTTTTGGCGGCCGCGGGATCGGAGAGGGTGCGATAATCCGTCTGCCTTGATTTCTTCCACGCTCGCCCTCGCGACGCTCATCGCGTTCACGACCGCCCTCGCCTTCTGGCTGGATCGCCATGTGCGCGTCTTCTCGAAGGTCGGGGCGTCACTCCTCGCCATGATCTTCGGCGCCATCCTGTCCAACTCGGGACTCGTGCCGGCGACCTCGCCGGTATACGACGCGATTTCCGGCCCGGTCACCAACCTGGCCATCGCGTGGCTGCTGCTGTCGGTGGACCTGCGCATCCTGAAGCTGGTGGGGCCGCGCACGCTCGCGGCCTTTGCCCTGGCCTGCGCCGGCACCATCATCGGGGCTTTCCTGGGCGCCGTGGCATTCGCGGACCAGCTCGGCGACAACACGTGGCGCATGGCTGGTGTTTTTACCGGCACCTACACGGGAGGCTCGCTGAACTTCGTGGCGGTGGGCAAGGCCGTGGGACTGCCCGACAGCGTCTGGGCCGGGACGACCGCCGCCGACGCGCTCACGGGCGGGTTGTGGATGGCGGCGAACCTCACCGTGCCGCTGTGGCTCGCGCGGTTCTTTCCGCCGGTGCCGGCCTCCGCCCTCGAGTCCGGCGAGGGAAAGGGCAAGCAGGCGCACCCCTTCTTCGACGCCGCGTCGGTGTCGGCCACCGATCTCTCGGTGCTATTGGCGGCCGGGCTCGGCCTGCTCGTGGCCGCGGACCTCACGGCGAGGCTCATGCCCCAGGTGCCGTCCATCCTGTGGCTCACGACCTACGCGCTGATCCTGGGCCACACCAAGCCCTTCACGCACGCCGAAGGCACGCTTCAGCTCGGCACGTTGCTGCTGCACCTGTTCTTCGTGATCATCGGCATCTGGTCGCGGGTGAGTCAGATCGTCGCGGTCGGGATCGTGGTCTTCTACTACACCGCGACCGTCATCGGCACCCATGGACTTGTCGTCTACGGCGTCGGGCGCATGCTGAAGCTGGATCTGGGCACCTTGTCGGTGGCATCGCAGGCGGCGGTGGGCGGACCGTCAACGGCCCTCGCGGTCGCCGTGGGACGAGGGTGGCCGGGACTGGTCCTGCCCGGGATCATCCTCGGATTGCTCGGGTACGCGGTCGGGAACTACCTGGGCTTCGGCGTCGCCAACATTGTACGCGGCCTCGGTATCGGGCTGTGATCTCGTAAAGCCCGGGTGAACGTATCGCGAACAGAGAGGTGAGGTGAGTCATCGTGTCTGACGTCACGCACGCGGCACCGGTCCCGTTCACACTAGGCGGCGTGACCGCTCAGCCAGGCACGGCGGCGTCAGGCGAGCTGGTCGTGTCGCCGCACGGAGGGGACAGCGGCACGACGATTCCGTTCTCCATCCTGCACGGCCTCCGCCGCGGGCCGGTTCTCGCCCTGATTGCCGGAACCCACGGCGCCGAGTACCCGTCGATACTCGCCCTGCAGCGGCTGCGCGCGGCGATTGCCCCTGGGGAACTCGCAGGCACGATCGTCATGGTGCACGTGGCGAACATGCCGTCGTTCCTGCTGCGAACCGTCTACTACTCCCCGGTGGATCGGCACAACCTGAACCGCGTCTATCCTGGCAGACCCGACGGCACGCTCTCCGAGCGGATCGCCGACACCATCACGCGCGAGGTGATCGATCGCTGCACGCACCTGATCGATCTCCATTCGGGCGACGCGAACGAATCGCTGTGGCCCTACGTGGTACTGGTTCACGAACGGCTCGCCGGAGGTCACGGAGGCCGGGCGCCAGATGGTGCTGGCTTTCGGCATCGACTACATCGTCGTGGACAACACCCGGACGACCGATCCCGCCCGTTCGGCCTTCACGGCCAACACCGCGATCCTGCGCGGGAAGCCGGCGCTCACCACGGAATCGGGGGGCATGGGGCTGAGCGACGAGGAGTCGATCGCGCGGGTCGAGCGAGGCGTCGCGGGTGTGCTGCGCCACCTCGGGATGCGGGCGACAGGCCCGGCGCCGCTCGACTCCCCCGTGTGGCTGCGACCCGGCCGGGTCCTGAGGAGCGGAGTGACCGGTATCTTCTTTCCCGCGGTCGAGCGCGGACAGACGGTGTCGCAGGGGGCGCTGATCGGGCGCACGACGGATTTCCACGGCCGCACGCTGGAAGAGATCCGTGCGCCGTTCGACGGCCAGATCCTCTACGTGGTCGGGACGCCGCCGATGACGAAAGGTGAGCCGATCGCGTTCATCACGACGCGCGCCACAGAGGCGGACTTCCCGCGGCAGGCTCAGGGGCAGGCGTAGGTGCGCCCTGGCGCCCACGGCTGCCGTATTTTTTCTTCCGGCCCACTGATCTCACCGATCACACAGATCGCGATCGGCCGCAAGAGCGTCTGAGGCGGTGTCCGCCTGGCACCTACGCGCCGACGGCAAGGAACGGGTCGTCCTTGTTGATCGCGAGCGACGACACGATGAACAGCACGCGCCCGTCAGCCGGCGCACTGACCGGCTGCAGCACGTGCCCTTCGTAGTCCTTCACCTGCCCGAGCGCCTGCCCTTTCTTCACGCCGTCGCCGACCGCGATCCCGGGATACCAGAAGCCGTCGTGTTCACTGCGGAGCCACAGGAAGCGGTCGAGGACGGTGCACTCCACCGGGTCGGGCGGCGGTCCTTCGAGCATGCGCAGGTGGCGCATCAGCCGATCGAGGCCGTTCGTGTGCGCCGCGACATCGTCCGCGGTCCAGATACCCTGTCCGCCGGCTTCCGTGAGGATGGAGGGGATGCCGGCCGCGGCAGCCGTTGAATAGACCGATCCGGTCGTCTCGCTTCGCACCAGGTTGGGGATTCCGAACGCCTTCGCCATCTCCAGCGACCTATCGTCCACGCGAGCATCGCCCGAGCGGAAGAAGATGGTGAAGGGGATCAGCGCTTCAATCAGATCGCCGCCGTGCAGGTCCACGTAGAAGTCTCCCCGCTTGATCACGTTCTGGAACACCCAGTCGGCAATCTGTTCCGAGGCCGACCCGCTGGCGTTACCCGGGAAGACGCGATTCAGGTTCTTGCCGTCCAGGGGACAGACGTAGATCGAGCGGACGGCAAAGCCCGCCGTGTTCATCAGGGGCAGGACGACGGCACGTCCGCGCAGCGTGGCCGGATCCAGGCGACGCCCCAGATCGAGCGCGGCAGCGATGCTGGCGTATTCGGCCGCGTGCACGCCGCCGCTGACGACCAGCGTCGGGCCGTCCGAGCGGCCGTTGACGAGCCACATTGGCAGACGATAAGGCTGGCCGTTGACATCGAACTGATTGATCCCGAACACCTTGTCACCGCTGGCGGCCGTCAGGGATCCGACAGTAAGTGATTGATTCGACATGGTACTGCCTCGTTTCCTGGAGTATTCCCCTGGGAGTGTCGCCGGCACGGATCGTCCATGCAGCGGCGGAAGCATACAGGCGTCCAGTGCGTGGCCGCAACGCCCTTCGCGGCACCTTGACAGACGCGGTATCCTCTTCCTGATGAACCTGTCCCGAACGTCTGCCGCGCCTGCAGGCTGGTCGCCCGACGGCGTGGTGTCTCCGCGCGTCGCAGGGACGGGCGTGTTCGGTTTTCCGTACTTTTTTACGTTCCCGCCCCGGGGATGCGGATAGCGGAGTGACCTAACACACCTAAACGTTTCAGGATCACCCAGCCCGCGTCCCCCAACAGGGACGCGGGCTTTTTCTTTTTTGGGGCGGTGAATCGATGACACAAACCTCACGCTCTCCCTATCCACTCGCCGCACGGTCGGCGTGCCCCGAGGGCACACGGGTGCGCGTCGGCCACGTAGACCTCGGCGGCGATTCCGTCGTCGTCATTGCCGGACCCTGTTCGGTCGAATCGCGGGAGCAGATCTTCGAAGCAGCTCGACTGGTTGCGGGCCACGGCGCGGCGATGCTGCGCGGGGGTGCGTTCAAGCCGCGCTCCTCACCGTATGCGTTCCAGGGGCTCGGCGCCCACGCGCTGACGTGGCTGGAAGAAGCCGGCCGGTCCGCTGGCCTGCCCGTCGTGACCGAGGTCATGGCCGCCCAGGACGTGGGTCTCGTGGCGGCTCATGCGGACGTGTTGCAGGTCGGCGCGAGGAACATGCAGAACTTCTCGCTGCTGCGTGCGCTGGGGTCGGCCAATCGGCCGGTCCTGCTCAAACGGGGACCCTCATCGACGACCGAGGAGTTGCTGCTGGCAGCCGAATACGTGCTGGTGAGTGGAAACCCTCAAGTGGTGCTCTGCGAACGCGGCATCCGCACCTTCGAGACCGTGACGCGCAACACGCTCGATCTGGGGGCCGTGGCGGCGCTCAAGCAGATGACCCACCTGCCGGTGCTCGTCGATCCGAGCCACGCTGCCGGGCGAGCCGATCTGGTCGGCCCACTGGCGCGCGCCGGGATCGCCGCCGGGGCCGACGGCCTGCTCGTCGAAGTGCATCCGCGGCCGGCCGAGGCGCTGTCCGACGGTGCGCAGTCGCTGGACCCCGCCGGTTTCTCCACCCTGATGGACGACTTGAGGGCCGCCTCCGCGATTCTGGGCCGGAGTTTCGGAGTGGCCGCGCGGCCCGAATCGCCGGCCGCAAATGTCAGCGGCAATCGCCGGCGGATCGACCGGCTGGACCAGGCGCTCGTCGCGCTCCTCAACGAGCGCGCGGCGCTCGCGCTCGAGCTTGGCCGGACCAAGGCGCATCTCGACTGGCCGATACAATCGCCGGAGCGCGAGCTCGTCGTGCTCGAACGAGTGGCGGGGTTCGCGTCTCGACAGCTCGGCGCGGACGCCGCGCGCCGGATCTTCTCGACCATCATGGCGGAGACCGCCGGCGCCCAGCAGCGCGAGCGCGAGGTGGCACCATGAGCCTGGCGGATCGGAGCGTTCGGACGAGTCCGTACGACGGGACCTATCAGGGCGCGCCGGGTGCCTTCAGCGAGGAGGCATCCCGGTGCGTCCTCGGTCCGGAGGCCCGCCTCCTGCCATGCGACACGCTCGAGCAGGCATTCGACGCGCTCACCCGCGGGGACGCGCGGCGCGCGGTGGTGCCGATCGAGAACACGCTTGCGGGATCGATCCACAAGGCCTACGACCTGCTGCTCCAGCATGACGTGCGGATCGTCGGCGAGATCGTGCGGCCGATCGTGCACGCGCTGATTGCCGCCTCACCGACGTCGATCGACGACGTCCGCCGGGTCCTCTCGCACCCCGTCGCGCTCGCTCAGTGTGAGCGATTCTTCCGGGAACGGCCGCATCTCGAAGCCGTTCCCGTCTTCGACACGGCCGGTGCCGCCGCCCAGGTCATTCGCGATGGCCGGCAGGGCGAAGCCGCCATCGCCAGCCGCCGCGCGGCCGAGGTCTACGGCGGCGTCGTGCTCGCCGATCACCTCGAGGACCAGCCGCACAATGCCACGCGATTCCTCGTGCTGGCCCGGCCCGAAGACGTGGAGGAGGCGCGTCAGCCGGAGAAGCTGACGCTGGTCTTCGCACTGCGGGACGAGCCGGGCGCGCTGGCGCACGCGCTCCGGCCGTTCGTGGATCACGGCCTCAACGTCTCCAAGATTGAAAGCCGCCCCGATCGCGCGGCGCCGTTCGAGTACGTGTTCTACCTCGACGTCCGGGCTGCTTCCGCCGATGCCGCGATCGCCGACCTCCGGCGCCACGCCGTCTGGTGCAAGGTGCTGGGCCACTACGCGCCGTGGCGCAGCGGGTAGAAACGGTCGTCCGCGTGTTCGTCAGTGAGGCTCCTCACGCTGTGCCTTCTCCGGGTAGGATGTACCGCAGCATGATCAGAATCGCCTGCTCGCTCAGCGTCATCCTCCTTCTGTTTCCGGGCACCGCCGCCGCGCAGGGCCCCGCTATCGACTGGGGAGCGCAGAAAGCCGAGATCCTGCGCCACTACCGTGCGCTCATCCAGATCGACTCCAGTAACCCGCCGGGCAACGAGACGCGCGTGGTCGACTACCTGAAACGCGTGTTCGAGGCGGAAGGCATACCGGTGAAGACCTTCGCGCTGGAACCGTCCCGCGCGAACCTCGTCGCGCGGATCAAAGGCAACGGCAGCAAGCGGCCGATTCTGCTGATGGCCCACACGGACGTCGTCGGAGTGCAGCGGGAGAAGTGGCCCGTTGACCCGTTCGGCGCGGTCCTGAAGGACGGCTACGTCTGGGGTCGTGGCTCGAGCGATGACAAGGACTCGCTGGCCGCGAACCTGATGGTCATGCTGATCGCGAAGCGCTCGGGCGTGATTCCGGACCGCGATCTGATTTTTCTCGCCGAAGCCGGCGAGGAAGGCACGACCGGCCCGGGCATTGACTTCATGGTGAGCCAGCATTTCGACGAGATCGACGCAGAGTTCGCGCTGACGGAAGGCGGAGGGGCGACGATCGAGGACGGGAAAGTCACGGTCGTGCAGGTCTCGACGACCGAGAAGGTGCCGCGCCGTGTGCGACTGGTTGTGAACGGGACCTCCGGCCATGCCTCGATCCCGCGCCTCGACAACGCGCTGGTGCACCTGTCAGCGGCGGTCGCGAAGCTGGGCACCTGGGAAACGCCTATCCGGCTGAATGAGACGACCACGGCGTACTTCGAAACGCTCGCCACTATCAGCACCCCGGAGAACGCGGCGCGGTACCGCGGACTGTTGGACCCGGCCCGGGCGCCGGCGATCGCCAGATACCTGGAGGAGCACGAGCCGGAGCGCCACACGATGTTGCGAACGTCGGTTGTGCCGACGATTCTCAAGGCCGGCTTCCGGATGAACGTCATTCCATCGGAGGCAGAAGCGACCATCGACGTGCGTGCCCTCCCGGATGAGGACGTGCCGATGTTCTACGAGGAAATGCGGAGAGTCGTCGCCGATCCGGCGGTCACGATCGAACCTCTGAAAGGCGCGCTTCGCCCCGTTGCACCGGCGTCGAAGCTGGACACCGACATGTTCCGGGCCCTTGGGCGTGTGAGTGCGCAGATGTTCCCCGGTTCGACGACGCTGCCGACGATGCTGGGCGGTGCGACCGACATGGCCCAGCTGCGGGCCAGGGGCATCCAGTCCTACGGCATCGGGCCGGCGTCAACCGAGGAGGACGCCACCAACTACGGCGCGCACAGCGACGTCGAGCGGTTGCTCGAATCGTCGCTGTACCGGTTCGTCGAGTTCACGTGGCGCGCGGTTGCCGAAGTCGCCCTGAAGCGATGAGTGTGACCCACGCAGCGGGTTCGACAATCTCTCCGGCGGCTAACGCGTGAAGGAGATCGTGACGGTCACGACCACCGGCACGGGCACGCCGTTCAAGAGCATCGGGATGTACTCCCACTGCCGCACGGCGTCGAGCGCCGCCTGATCGAGCATCGGAACCGAGCGCACGACCTTCGCGTCGGTGACTTTCCCGCTGGTTCCAATCGTGGCTCTAATCTGGACCTCTCCGGTGACACCCGCCGACTGCGCGAGGGCTGGATACACCGGCGCAACGTCTGTGATCTTCTTGGGTTCCATGACCCGGCCGCCAACGCGGGCCGGCGCGACAATGACCTTCACCCTGGCCGCGGCTGCGGCATCGGCCTTCGCCTTGGCCGCGGCGGCCGCATCAGCCTGCTCCTTGCCTGCAACCGCATCGGCCGCGGCCTTGTCCCCCGCCGCCTTCGCGGCGACGGCGAGTTCCTTCGTCTTGTCGTACGACTTCAACCAGTTGCCTTCTTGAGCTTTCAGCTCGGCGTCGAGAGCTGCGCTGGCATCCTGCGCGGCTTTCAGCGACTCGGGGGCGTACTGCGACGCGCGGTCGGCCGCGGCCTTGTCGACGGCAGCCTTGGCGGCGTCCACGTCCGTAGTGGGAGGCGACCCGCAGCCCGTGAGAGCGATCGCGAGGCCCAGGGCGACCGCCAGGAACCTGACATTGTTACGCATGGTTGGTTATCTCCTTGAAGCGTCGAGTCAACGTGGTGCGCATCTGGTTCGCCCGGCGCGCCGTCCAGGGTGTAGGTGGCGCTACCCTTTGCTTAGAGGTTATGCGTCCGGCGATGGCGGGGATGTTCCGTTCAGCACACGTCGACTGTCATAATCACTTCATTGAATCCCGGCAGGTAGACGACAAGATCGTCCGGACGAGTCAGTGGCGACCGATCGGCACCGTCGAGCAGGTTCCTCATCAAGCACGCATCGTCCACCTCTTCGATTGCAAGGCGCAGGCGCCGGACGAGCAGAAGGCGGCGACCGCGGCACGCGCTTCCGGCTTCGGCGGGACGTACTAGCGCATGGATCCACTGCGGGAGCTTCTGGGGGCCGACCACCGGCAGGCGCTGGAGTTCTTCTTCCAGCGCCTCAAGGATGTCTCCGGCCCGGGCGTCGATCCACAAGAACTCCTCTACAACGCCAGCGTGCTGGCGCACTACGCCCAGGTGTCCACGCAGGCCGAGCTCGAGTTGCCGGCTCCGGCGACCCTGGGCGCGGTCTTCGATCATTTCGTCGCCGACACGACGCTGCACCACGACAGCCTGATGATGGAAACCGCGGGGGCTCAATGCCTGTTGATGGCGGGCTTCTTCGAGGACCAGGCGCGACGACGCCACAACATCCCTTGGTACGCCGAGCTCGGAACCGCGTTCTTCAGGCGGGCGGCTGTGCGGGAACCGTCGCGGGGCAAGGCCCTTTTGCTCGACACGATCGCCCGGCACTTCGAGGCCTGGCGTCAGCGCCACGCGCGGCTCAGCCGCGATCTCAGGGACCGGGCCTTGCTGCTGCCGCCGCCGGGTGGCGGGTCCTGATACACAGGTCTGCCGGAGCTTCGGACGCTCAACGGGGCGGGAACGAAGCGCGCGCGGTTCTGACGTGATGAAGCCGCGCTGCTGTCGCACTACACCCGCTCCCTGGCGAACCTCGCCAGGAGCCCCTCCAACTCCTCCGGGTCGGTCGGCTTCGTCAGGTGGTGGTCAAAGCCCGCCTCAGATGTCCGACGACGGTCGTCCTCCTGTCCCCAACCGGTCAGCGCAACGAGGCGCGTGTTCGCCATTTCGGGATGCCTCCGCAGTTCGCGGGCCACGTCGAGGCCGCTGACTACGGGCAGGCCGAGGTCGAGGAGGACGACATCGGGCCGGTACGACAGCGCCGCCGAGATCGCGCTCTGCCCGTCGAGGGCCTTCCGCACGTCGTGCCCCATCGCCGCGACAGCCAGTTCAAGCATGTGGACCAGGTCGTTGTTGTCGTCGACGATGAGCACCTTCAGTCGCGTGCTCGGCGGAAATGGCGAGGGCTGGCGCCGCTCGGGTTGGATTTCGTCGGGTGCCAGTGCGAGCGGCAGCCGAACGACGAACTCTGTGCCGCGCCCGAGCCCATCCGAGTGGGCTTCAATCGATCCGCCGTGCAGCTGCACGAGCCGCCGCGCGATCGTCAACCCGACACCCAGTCCGCCTTGAGAGTTGTCCGGAGGGTTCACCTGCATGAACATCTCGAACAGCCGCGCCAGCTGATCCGCGGCGATGCCCATGCCACTGTCTATCACCCGAATGACCGCGTGCTGGGCCTCTCGGCCCACGTCGAGGGAGATTTTGCCGCCACGGGGCGTGTACTTGGCCGCGTTCGTCAGCAGGTTGCTGATGACCTGCGTTACACGGCCCGCATCAACCTCCACCCAGAGCGGTTCGTCGGGCATGACGACCTCCAACGCATGCCGCGCAGCGCGGATGATGGGGGAGACGGCATCGACCGCCGCGGTGACAACTGCCTGGAGGCGCAGGGGCTCGCGCCTCAAAGCCAATTTCCCGGTCGTAATCCGCGTCACGTCCAGCAGGTCATCGACAAGGCGGACGAGTTGAGTCACCTGACGGCCGATGACAGCGAGCGCCGCCCGTGCCGACTGGTCCAGCGGTGCTTTGTCAATGTGCGGGAGCGCGTAGCAAATGGCGGACAGAGGATTGCGGAGTTCATGGGACAGAACGGCGAGGAAGTCGCTCTTGAGGCGGTTCGCCTCGGAGATGCTCGTGGCCTGTTCCTCCAGCTGCCGCTCCAGTCGCTTGCGGTCCGTGATGTCACGGACGTTGCACTGGATCACATGATGGCCGTCCTCTTTGTAGATGTTGCTGACGAACTCGACCTCCCGGCGCGCCCCATGCGTCGTTTGCAGGGGCAGGTCCTCATACCTGATGACGCCACGCTCCTGGAGCTGCCTGAACGCAGCCTGGCTGTTTTCGATGTCCGTGAAGACGCCGATCTCCCAAAGCTCCTTGCCCAGGAGCTCGTCGTGAGAGTATCCGAGCAGCTCGCTCATGAACGGGTTCGAGTCTTCGATTTTTCCCGTTTCAGCATTGAGGATGAGGATACCGTCTCGTGCGGCTTCAAACAGGCGGCGATAGCGTAATTCGGAATTCTGCGGTTTGTCGTCTTCCATGGCAGCGAACCTGAAGAGCTTGCCAAATAAACGATCCGAGACTGAAATCATAAGATGAGCTGGCCGCCGGTGCAAACCATCACTGGTCGATGAAGCGGCTGTCGATGTAGTCCTTGAGCCACCAGCACCAGGCGCCTTCGAACGACAGGCGTCGCCATTCGCCGATGGCCCGGCTGTCGCCGGTGTTGAGGAGCTTCAGGAACCCGCGTTGCGGCGTGAAGCGGCGGAGCGGCGCGCCCGACAGCGAGCGCAGGATGTTGTCCAGGAGGACGGGGCCCTGCCTCACGGCGAACACGCCGGCCTTGGGTACGGACGATCCCGCGATGCTGCCCGCGTCGCCCACCGCGAAGAATCGGTTTGATCTCCACCAGCCGCGAATCATCTGCGATCCGCACATCGCCGACGGCCGGCACCGGGCCGATGCCGATCGACAGCACGTCGAACCGCAGCGGGGGGCGATCGCCGAAAAGCAGCATCTGCCCGGCCGCATCCATCCCGATGACGTCCGCGATGATGAGGCACGCCCCGGCCGTGTCGCAGAGAGACCCGAGGTCGATCTCCATGCGCTCGGGCGGGTACTGGCCGGCGAGAACGCCAGGCAGCATGCCGGAATATGTCGCGACGGCCCTGTTCGACACGCACGTCAGACGCGCGCCAGGTGGTGCGTGCTGCTGCCACAGCCGAACCACGTGGGCGTTGGCGTGTCCGATCCCGAGCAGGACGACGTCTGAACCAGAATGTGTGTGCACAATCGAGCTGTCAGGAGCAGCGTTCCAGTTGCGCGTCGAGCGCGCACGCGCGTCAGGCTCAACCCCGGGGTCCGCGTAGTCTACTCCGGAACAATGCGGGTTCACGGCTGCATTCGAGCCGCGCCCGGGAAGACGGGAGCCGCGCGAGCGCTGATGCCAGCGGTCGCGTTCGCACGTGGAGTTCGCCGCCGCGCAGCTCAGCGCCGGGGTGTTCCTGGTGATCACGCTGGCGATGACCCACCGTTTGGGGCTGTCGAAGATCGGGAGTACCGATTCATCCTTATCCGACACAGGCCGAGGCGATCCGTACGGTGGGGGATCAATTCAGCCGGACGCGCCTGACCCCATTCGTGAAGGGACTCTTTCGCAGGTGGCTGGCCTGGACGCGGTGACAATCGCCTGACCCGCCCGATGACACCTCGTCCTGTTGCAAAGTGAGCGACACCACCCCATCGCGCCGCCCCATCGTCGTGTATCTGGCTGCCGCCTTCATGGTGGTGAGCGCGGTCAGCGCGTTCGTGTCGTTCCTGTTCCCATCGCCGTGGTCGGCGAGTATCGGCGGCACGCTCGACGACACCGTGGCCCTGATCCGCTCCTGGGGCGCGTGGGGGATGGCGGGATCGATCGGCCTGATGGTCGCTCACTCGTTCGTGCCGTTTCCGGCGGAGCTTCTCGGGATCGCGAACGGCATGGTCTTCGGCCCGGTCGTTGGCGCGGTCGTGACATGGATCGGCGCCATGCTCGGCGCCTTCGCGGCATTCGGCGCGGTCCGCCTGATCGGCCAGCCGTTCGTCCGGCGCATGCTCTCCGACGCTCAACGCCAGGAGTTGGCGACCTGGTCGCGCGAGCGCGGCGGCCGGTCGCTCCTGGTCGCGCGGCTCATTCCTGTCATTGCATTCAACCTGCTCAACTATGCGGCCGCGCTGACGAGTATCTCGTGGTGGACGTTCGCGTGGGCGACGGGGATCGGCGTGCTGCCCCTCACGATCCTGTTGAGCGTGCTCGGTGAGCGCATGCTGACCACGCCGTTCTGGGTCTGGCTCGCCCTGGGGGCCGTCACGGCGGCTGCCTGGCTGCTCTGGCAGGTCCGGCGGCCCCGTGTTTCAGGCGCCTGATCGGGATAGTCGACACGCCGGCCCGCCTGCGACCCGCGCCGCGTGGTTCAACAGCGACGTCCCGCGCCGGCCGTGGGCTACTTGAAGAAGGTCCAGTGCTTGTAGAAGACGGACCGCACGGGCAACACGAACACCCGCACGCCGCTGACGATCGCGCTGAGGAGCCACGGGACAAGCGAGGGCCGCACGATGTCCACGAACAGGCAGAACCGCAGGGCGTCCGAGTCGTTGTGCGACTCGTGCTGCAGCGTGTCGTCGAAGATGAAGAGCTGCGAATCGCGCCACCGGTGCATGCGGTCGCCGACCCGGATGTAGACATTTGGATCGGCGATCGGATTGATGTTGTAAAGCACGCGCAGGGTCGCCCGGAGCGGACCGAAGTGCCGATCGGTGGACTGGCGCCTGTTGAAGATGGAAACGCCGATCGTCCGGATGTACCTGTAGCGCACGTGGTACTCGGGGACCTCGACGGACGTCGGCAGCATGCGGCCGTACCACTGGAAGAAAATCATCCCGCGCTTGTTCTCCCCCATCCGGGATCCCAGCAGCCCGACGATGTCGCGGCGGTGCGCGGCGTCGATGAGCGTCTGGATTTCGGCGCGGTAACCGGACGGCAGGTCCTCGAGGCGGTAGATGCCCTTGTTCCAGTACGGCAGGCAGACCAGGTCGAGCAGCAGGTTGAACGGCGAGAGCAGCCAGACGAAGACGCCGTTGCCGCCGAAGTATTGCGTGAGGAGCGACGACGTCACGGGCCTGTTCCGCAGGACGTCCACGAGGCCGAGAATCAGATACGCCGCGAAGAGCCGCGGGATGAAGAGAACGGCGAGGACGGCCGGGACGAGCCGCTTCAGGGTCTTCCGGCTGAACCGGACGACCTGCGGCCATCCAGCCTGGACGCTGGTTGACTCGGGCATTGGCGTGTTCATGAGCGCGGCACATTTCGAGCGCGGGAGGCGACTCAGGCCACGCACGCCACCGGGATGCCCACGCACTTCCAGGCACGAGGATACATCCGAACGAGGCTCAGGCCGTCACGGCGCGGCGCCGAGCGCGTGCTCGCCACCGCCCACCGTCGCTGGCTTGTGCAGCGACGGCGGCAGGATGGCGTCGATCTCGGAGTCGCTGAGCGGCTTGCCGGAGCCGGCGGCGCGGCGCGCCTTCGCGTAGGTCTGCCGATCGAGCAGCGGTGCGTGCTCGATCACCCCGTGGACGTCCTTCACCAGTTGCTCGCGCCTGTCGTGCACCGTTTCCGGCGCCAGCGATCCGTCCTGCGCCTCGGACAGCAGTGCGATGTACGCCTCCCGGATCAGCCACAACCGGGATGCGCACCACCTGTGCGCGTAGAGTCTCGACGGAAGGTTCAGCGCGATGGAGAACGCGAACACCGCGAGGGCCAGACCCGCGAGGACGGCGCTCGCGAGCACGTACGCGCCGCCCGGCCGAAGGAATGCCGTGACGCTCGTTGCCAGAGCGGACGCGATGAGCGCGAGCTCGCCGAGCTGGATGTGGAGCGTGCGCAACGCAAGGCGCCCGGCGGCGGCGCGGTGCCCATCGGTACTCCTGGACGACGCCGGCAAAACCTATTCTGAGCAGCTCGACCTGCGTGATTTGAAACATGGGTGCTGCCGGCTCGTGCAATGTTCTCGCCTTTCGGCAAGGCCCCACAGACGCACGGATTGCCACCGAACGCACGCGCAGGGCCGCGCAATCCCGTAATTCCTACCGCATGAAAAGCGGACGGACGCCGCCGGCTGACGCCACGGATGAGGTCCGAGACGCCCTCCCGCGCCCCAGCCCGACTCGACGCCGCGGCGGGAACCGCGCCATAATCACGCATGATCCGAACGCTGCTCCTCGTCCTCCTGCTGTCCCCCGCCGTGGCCGCCCAGTCTGGCGCGCCAGACGCCAGGGCCGCGGCCATCTTCAAACAACTGATCGAAATCAACACCACGGATTCGGTCGGCAGCACCACGACCGCCGCGGAGGCGATGGCGGCGCGGCTCAAGGCCGCGGGCTTCCCCGCCGCCGACGTGCAGGTGCTCGGGCCCACGCCGCGCAAGGGCAACCTCGTCGCACGCTATCGCGGCACGGGCGCGCGCAAGCCGATCCTCCTCCTCGCCCATCTCGACGTCGTCGAAGCCAAGCGGGAAGACTGGACGACCGACCCGTTCACGTTCGTGGAGAAAGACGGCTACTACTACGGCCGGGGCACGACCGATGACAAGGCGATGGCCGCGATCTTCGTGGCCAACTTCATCCGCCTCAAGGAGGAGCATTTCCAGCCCGACCGCGACATGATTCTCGCGCTCACCGCAGACGAAGAAGGCGGCACCTCGAACGGTGTTGACTGGCTCCTGAAGAATCACCGCGACCTCATCGACGCCGAGTACGCCATCAACGAGGGCGGCGGCGGGATCATTCGCAAAGGCAAATACCAGACGAATGAGGTCCAGGCGAGCGAAAAGGTGTACGACGACTTCCAGCTCGAGGTCACCAATTCGGGCGGCCACAGCTCGATGCCGGTCAAGGACAACGCCATCTACCACCTGTCGGCGGCGCTGACGCGCCTGGCCGGTTACGACTTTCCGGTCGAGCTGAACGAAGTGACGCGCACGTACTTCCAGCGCTCGGCGGAGGTCGAGGCGGATCCCAAAGTCGCGGCCGACATGCGAGCGGTTGCCGGAGCCACACCGGATCTCGCGGCCGCCGCCCGGCTCTCGAAAGTCTCGGCGTACTACAACGCGATGATGCGGACGACCTGCGTGGCCACGCGGCTCGAGGGCGGCCACGCGAACAACGCGCTCCCCCAACTGGCGCGCGCCATCGTGAACTGCCGTCTGCTGCCCGGCCTTGCGGCCGACGCCGCCAGGCAGAAGCTGATCGACATTTTGGCGGATCCGAAAATCAAGGTCACGTCGATCACCGAGGTCAAGCCGAGTCCGGCGTCACCCCTCCGGCCCGACGTCATGGGACCGGTCGAGTCGATCACGCACGCGATGTTTCCCGGCGTGGTCATCGTCCCCGTCATGAGCACCGGCGCCACCGACGGCGCGTGGCTGCGGAATGCCGGCATTCCGACCTACGGCATCGACGGCGCGTTTGGCGACATCGACGACGTGCGGGCGCACGGCCGCGACGAACGCATGGGGATCAAGCAGTTCGGTGAGGACGTCGAGTTTCTGTATCGCCTGGTCAAAGCGCTGGCGGCCGCCCCGGCGCGCTAGTCTAGCGCCCTGTAAGCGTGATGGGTCACGGCTGGCGCTTGATTGCTGTACTGGTCTGGACGGTGAACCGGCGGAAGCGGGAATAGCGGGCGCACGCCGAAGCGATTGACGTCAGGCTGCTCGTGCGCATGTTGCCGACCAATCCTAGCGCGTGTCTCCCTCCGTCGATAGCAGTGTCGTAGACTTGGGATATGGCGACACCGCCAGGCATCGTACCGGTGACCGGGGCGGCTGCACCCGTGAGTGGCTCGGCTCAGCGCTCCGAAGAGCAGCCAGTCCGTCCCATCGGACTGTGGATCCTGACGCTCGCCCTGCTTGCCAGTCCGGTGATTCACGCCGCCGCGCTGCTGCTCCACACGCGATGGCTCAACTACGGCAGTCTCAGGCTGTGGGACGGGCTCGTCTATTTCCTCATCGCGCCGATCGTGGGCGTGCTGATGCTGAAGCGGCACGAGCGGGCGCGCTTCTCGGCCTATGTGTTCCTGTCGTGCGAAATCCTTCGGGCGGTTCGGATCCACTCGCCCGCGCTCGGCCTGATCGCCGTCGGCTTCCTCGTTTACCTGCAGCTGCCGGCGTCGCGGCGGTTCCACCCGCTGGTCGACCCGCGAAAAGTGCTCGCTCGACTGCGTATGCGGCGCAGCGGCTGACTCGAAGTCGCGCGTCGAAGCGGTTGGAGAACTCAGAATCGATCAGGCCGCGTCCATCCGTGTCTCCGTCTACAGTGATGGACTCTCGATGGTGCGGTGACGATCGACGACGAGCTCGGGGTGCTCCCGGCGGAGTGTCTCGATGGTCAGGCAGTTCGAACAGATCGGCAGGTGACTCTCGAGCATGGTGGCCAGGCCTGCCGCCGGAATGTCATTCCAGGCGATCGCCTCGTTCGTACTGGGGTTCAGCAGCCCGGGATGCACCTGGCCCGCGTGCACCGGCGGAATCGGCCGGCTGCATGCCGCGCACTGCTTGCCTTCGAAGAAGTGCTTGAGTTGCGCGGTCATCGCCGCGTCGTGCGGATTGACCTTCGCGCGCACAGGCTTCGCGTCGACCGGCGGGCGACTCGCCGATCTGAACCACCGGAGCGAGTAGTACGTGCCTGCGCCGATGAGCGTGGTCGAGACGAGAACGACGACGAGGAGCACTCCATTCATGCCAAGCCTCCCGGTGTTCGTCAAGTTGCCGCATACTCTACCCGCGTTCGCCGCGGGCGGCAACGGCTTCTCGACGCCGATGAATCCGACTGAGCCGTGGTATCGCCAGACAGGCCCGCCGGCGACTGCGCCCGTGTAAGGGACGCCCGTCGCTCGACGGGTATGCTCGACCGGATCGGCTCCCAGGCCGCGCCGATCACCAGGGACCAATTCCGCAAGCCCGCGACTGCACGCGATCACTTTGGGCGTTCGAGACGTCGGCAACAGGGGTTTACGCGCTTGACATTGCGTAGCCGGAAGTCATACGGTGCCTCTTCACATGGCTAGCGGGAGCAGTACGTGCGTGTCCGGGGGCCGTGTCCGCGCGACTTTCAGCCGAGGCACCACGCAGGTATGAGCATGGAGCACCCACCCGAGGGCGCCGGCCCGCCGCCCCGACGCGGCCCCTCCGTCGACCTCGACCCGAGCGGGATCGTGACGGGCAAGGTTCCGGACAGGCAACGCCGCCAGTTCCTGAACTACTCGTTCTACCGGCTCGACCCGGTGTTCCGGCGCCTCCCCGCGGAGGAGCAACGGGCGGCGGGGACCGAGTTCATCGAACTGGTACGGAAGTGGGAGTCTTCGGAGGACCTGATCATCCGCACCTACTCGCTCGTGGGCCTGCGCGCGGACGTCGACTTCATGCTCTGGCGGATCGCGTTCGACCCGCTGAGCTTTCAGTCGATGGAAGCGACGATCAGGCGGTCGCGGCTGGGCGCCTACCTGTCGCAGGTGTACAGCCTGCTGTCGCTCCAGCGCCGGTCGCCGTACGTCAACAAGATGAAGGGCGCCGGTGAGGGCGTCGAGATGCTGCCGGGCGAGGGCCAGTACCTGTTCGTGTACCCCTTCACGAAAACGCGATCGTGGTACCGCCTGTCGCCGCACGCGCGTCAGGGGATGATGGACGAGCATATCGCCGCGTCCGCGCCGTTCAAGGGCGTCCGCCTGAACACGAGCAACAGCTACGGCGTCGACGACCAGGACTTCGTTGTGGCGTTCGACTCGGACTACCCGCAGGAGTTCGTCGATCTGGTGGGACGGCTGCGCTACACGGAAGCGAGCCTCTACACGCAGCGGGACACGCCGATGTTCACGTGCGCGAAGGCGCCCATTGACGCGATCCTCGCGCAGCTCGCGAACGTGGAGTAGTCCTCGACCGGTGCGAACGTGGGTTCGGAAATTGGTGGCCGCGGTGACTCGGCCTCGGGACCGCAATTCTTGCGCAGTGCGCACCGGGAGCACGCCCGATGTTTCGTCAGCCCAATCCTGAGGTCCTCGTCGTCGGCGCCGGGCCGGTCGGTCTCGTCGCAGCCCTGTTCCTGCAGCAGAACGGGGTCCGCGTGGAAGTCGTCGACATGCGCCAGCGAACGACCCAGCACAGCTATGCGCTCGCGATCCACCCTTGTACGCTCCGGGCGCTCGATGAGGCGGGACTTTCCGGAGAACTGATCGGCGCAGGGCGGAAGCTGACGCAGGTCGCCTATTACGAAGGACGGGAGAGGCGCGCCGAGATCGACTACTCGGCCCTCCGGTCCAGGCATCCGTATCTGCTCGTCCTGCGCCAGAGCCTGCTGGAGAGGGCCGCCGAGGAGGCGCTCCGCCAGAAGCAGCTCAAGGTCCTCTGGGGGCACCGTCTTCAGTCGCTTGATGCGGACGACAGCCTTCCCCGGGCAGAGGTGGCGCAACTCGACCAGGTCGCGACCGGCTACCCCGTGGCGCGAACCGAGTGGCTCGTCGTGCGGACCGAGACGATCCAGCCGGCGTATGTCATTGGCGCGGACGGGTACGACTCGGCCGTCCGGCGAATGGCGGGCATCGAGATGGAGGAGCTTGGCGGAAGCCAGATCTTCTCGGTCTACGAAATCGAGGCGGCAGGAGACCTTCCCGCGGAAGTGCGCGTCATTCTCGATCCCGACCTCACGAGCGTCTACTGGCCCCTGGAGGAGGGGCGATGCCGCTGGGGATTTCAGATCCGGGACACCTCGGAACACGCGGCTTCGATGGAGCGGCTCGAGCAGTTGATCGCCGCAAGGGCTCCCTGGTGGGCCGCGCGGCCGACGCAGATTTACTGGTCCACGCTCGGCTTGTTCGAGAGCCGTCTGGCGCGGAGCTTCGGCAGAGGAGGTGTCTGGCTCGCCGGAGACGCCGCGCACCAGGCGGCTCCGGTCGGCGTGCACAGCATGAACTCGGGACTGGTGGAGGCGCGGGAGCTGGCTGCCCGCATGATGCGGATCCTGCACGCGGACGGAACGCCGGCGCTCCTCGAGGAATTCGGGACCGGGACGCACGAGGCGTGGCAGCAGCTGCTCGGGGCGGGCCGTGAGGTGAGAGCGCTGCCTGGCGCGGACCCGTGGGTCCGGGAAGCCCGGGCGAGGATCGTCGCCTGCATGCCGGCCTCGGGCGACGACCTCGAGCTGCTGCTCCGGCAGATTGGCCTCACCATCACGTTCCAGCGGCCTGACGCTTGACTCCCCACGATGCGCGATGGTACAAACGGCCACTTTTCTAACTGGAAACGGGGAACAGGCTTGGCGCAGACAGAAGCAGAGCTGATCAACAACCCTGTCGCAGGCCGGCCCACGCTCATCCTGCGTTCGCCGGATTTCCACTCAATCACCGAGGCCGTCGCGGGGCCGCTGGAGGGAGCGACGCCGATCGGCTGGTGGTTCTTCTTCATCCCGTCGCTCGCGCTCCTCGGTCTTCTCGGTGTGGCGGTCTCGTGGCTGTTCTGGGAGGGGATCGGCGTCTGGGGACTCAACGTTCCCGTCGGCTGGGCGTGGGACATCACGAACTTCGTCTTCTGGGTCGGGATCGGGCACGCCGGGACGCTCATCTCGGCGATTCTGTTTCTCTTCCGGCAGAAATGGCGCACCTCGATCAACCGCTCCGCCGAGGCGATGACCATCTTCGCGGTCATGTGCGCCCTGACGTTTCCGGGGATCCACGTCGGGCGCGTCTGGGTCGCTTACTGGATGTTCCCGATCCCGAACCAGATGGGCGTGTGGCCCAACTTCAGGAGCCCTCTTCTCTGGGACGTTTTCGCGGTCAGCATCTACGGAACGGTTTCGGTCCTGTTCTGGTACGTCGGCCTGATCCCGGACCTGGCGACGATTCGCGATCGGGCGAAGACCAGCACACGGAAGTACGTCTACGGATTCCTGGCCCTCGGGTGGCGGGGTTCCGTGCGGCAGTGGCATCACTACGAAACCGCCTACCTCGTTCTCGCAGCCCTCGCGACGCCGCTGGTCCTCTCGGTGCATTCAATCGTGTCGATGGACTTCGCGGTCTCGCTCCTGCCGGGATGGCACACGACGATCTTCCCGCCCTACTTCGTCGCGGGCGCGATCTTCTCCGGCTTCGCCATGGTGCTGACGCTCATGGTGATCTGCCGCACGGCGTTCCACCTCGAGAACATCATCACCCTCCGGCACTTCGACCTGATGGCGAAGATCATGCTCGTCACCGGGACGATGGTCGGCTACGCCTACGCGACGGAGTTCTACACCGCGTGGTACAGCGGGAACCCCTACGAGCTGTTCACGTTCATGAACCGCGCGCTCGGACCGTACGCCTGGGCCTACTGGATCATGATCTCCTGCAACGTGCTCAGCCCCCAGTTCTTCTGGTTCAGGAAGGCGCGCACCAGCATCCCGATCCTGTTCGTGCTGTCGATCGTCGTCAACATCGGCATGTGGTTCGAGCGGTTCGTGATCATCGTCTCGTCGCTGCACCGTGACTTCCTGCCGTCATCCTGGGGCTACTTCACGCCGACGATCTGGGACATGTCGTGCCTCCTCGGGAGCTTCGGGCTGTTCTTCACGATGTTCTGCCTGTTCGTGCGCTTCTTCCCGATGGTGGCTACCGCCGAGGTCAAGACCGTCCTGCCGCAAGCCGATCCGCACTGGCAGGCCGGCCCCGAGCGCGAGATCAGAGGTCACGGCACCGCACGGCGGCCGCTTGGGCCGCCGGAGCCCGCTCCCGGAGGATCCGCCTGATGGCGCTCCCCTTCCCGCGGCTTCCACCGGGGCCCTGCTACGGAATCCTCGCCGAGTTCGCGACGCCGGCGGATCTCTACCACGCGTGCGAGCGCGTGCGCGACGCGGGCTTCACGCGATGGGACGCCCACACCCCGTTCCCCGTGCACGGCCTCGAGGGAGCGATGGGGCTCCGCCGCTCCCCGCTTCCCTGGATCGTCCTCGGCATGGGACTGATGGGGGCCGCGCTCGGGTTCGCCTTGCAGTGGTGGGTCCACGCCAGGGCCTATCCCCTCGTGATCAGCGGCAAACCGTATTTCGCCTGGCCCGCCTACATTCCGATCACCTTCGAGGTCGCCGTCCTCTTCGGCGCGCTAGGCGCCGTCTTCGGCATGCTCGGGCTGAACCGGCTCCCCATGCACCACCATCCGCTCTTCCAATCCAGGCTCTTCGAGCGGGTGACAGACGACGCCTTCTTCATCTCGATCGAATCGTGGGATCCCCGGTTCGATCCGTCGGCCACGGGCAAGCTGCTGGAGTCGCTCGGCGCGCGAAGCGTCGAGCTGGTGGAGTCCTGAATGATCGATCCGCAGCCCGCAACGCACGGAGTACGCGTGGGCGAACGAGCGGCTAGGAAATGAGCCCCCCCGAACGCGATCACGTAGCGCTGCGGCCCGAGCAGGCGACCATCCCGCCGGGGCACTCCTGGAACCGCCTTCCAGCCATCGGTGCCGGCTGCGCGATTCTTGGAGTGATCGCCTGCGCGATTCTGGGGATGGCGAATCCGAGGCAGTTCTTCTTCTCGTGGCTCGTGTCGTTCCTGTTCTTCCTGAGCCTGGCCCTGGGCGCGCTCTTCTTCGTGCTGATCCAGTACGCCGCACAGGGAGGATGGGGGGTCGTGCTGCGACGGATCGGGGAGACGATCTTCGCCACGCTTCCCGCGATGGCGGCGCTCTTCCTGCCGCTGTTGCTCGGCCTGCACGATCTGTACTCGTGGTCCATCCCCGGGGCCGCCGACCACGATGCGCTGCTTCGCTGGAAGGCGCCCTACCTCAACGTGCCGTTCTTCCTGATTCGCGCGGCTGTCTTCTTCGGAATCTGGTCCTTCATCGCCCTCCTCTACTATCGCGGCTCGCGCGGTCAGGATGCGACGGGAGACCCCGGCGTGTCCGCCCGCCTGCGCCGGCTCGCCGGTCCCTCCATCATCGTCCTTGCGGTGACCCAGACCCTTGCCTCGATCGACTGGATCATGTCGCTCACCCCGCACTGGTACTCGACCATGTTCGGCGTCTATTTCTTCGCGGGCTCCTTCGTCGGGTTCATCGCGCTGCTGTCGATCGTCGTCGGTGGCCATGCGCCGGGCGGGACTGCTCGACACGGTCATCAGCCCCGAACACCTGCACGATGTCGGAAAGTTCCTCTTTGCCTTCACCGCCTTCTGGGCGTATATCGCCTTCTCGCAGTTCCTCCTGATCTGGTACGCGAACCTCCCTGAGGAGACGATCTGGTTCAAGGCCCGCATGGAGGGGTCCTGGATGCAGGTCTCGATCTTCCTCGCGGTCGGACATTTCGTGGCTCCGTTCCTCTTCCTGATGGGGCGGAGCGTCAAGCGGAAAGGCACGACCCTGGCCCTGGCGGGAGCGTGGCTCCTCGCTATGCACTTCGTCGACCTCTACTGGCAGATCATGCCGACGCTCCATCCCGAGGGAATCCGTCCGTCCGTGCTGGACCTGGCTGCGCTCCTGGCGGTCGGCGGATGCTTCGTCGCGAGTGCGAGCTGGCTGATGCGACGCCAGGCGCTCGTACCGCTGCGCGATCCGAGGCTCGCCGAATCGCTCGCCTTCGAGAACGCCTGAGGTCTGGCAGCGGCCGCTGCCGCCGGAACCGGCGGTCCGCGCCGGGCCGGGGTTGCACAGATGGCGAGGCCGGTGTACAGTCGGCCCCCACCCGGGAGGAGCAGAGGGCGGCGTCCAGGACGACGACGAGGCAGGTCTTGATGAAGGAGCCAAGCATGCACAGGACAGGGAATGCGTTGTGGCGGGCGGCCGGGTTGATCGCGGTGACGGCCTGGCTGGGCACCGCCACCGGCGCCGCCGCGGGCGCCTCCTCGATCACTGGAACCATCACCTTCGACGGGAAAGTCCCGAATCTCGCGCCGCTGACCATGGACGCCGACCCCGTCTGCGCCAGGAAGCACTCGGCGCCCGTGGCGAACGAGATGCTGGTCCTCGGCCCGGCAATACCATGGCGAACATCATGGTCTGGGTCTCGAAGGGACTCCCGGCCGGGAAGACCTGGCCCGTTCCCAAGACTCCGGTGGTGATGGATCAGGATGGCTGTCAGGTACAAACCGCACGTGATGGGGATCATGGTCGGACAGACCTACAAGATCCTCAACTCCGACGGCATCCTCCACAACGTCCACGCGCTTCCCAAGATCAACAAGGCGTTCAATCGGGCGATGCCGCCGACGGTGAAGGAGGCGACCGCGACCTTCGACAAACCGGAGGCGCTCTTCATGGTCAAGTGCGACGTCCACCCGTGGATGAACGCCTACGTCGGCGTCTTCACCAATCCCTTCTTCTCGGTGACGGGAAAAGACGGGAAGTTCACGATTTCGGGCCTCGACCCGGGGACCTACGAGATCAGCGCCTGGCACGAAAGGCTGGGGACGCAGACGGCCACCGTCACGGTTGACGCCAGCGGAACGAAGGTCCAGAACTTCAAGTTCGCCGTGCCCGCCAAGTAGCGGTCGTGAGAGAGCCACATGAGTGAGCAGGCTGTCGGCGTCGCCCCCGGACCACACGCGCACGAAGCCCATCACGAGGAGTTGGGCTTCTGGCGCAAGTACGTCTTCTCGACCGACCACAAGGTCATCGGCATCCAGTACGCGATCACCGGCCTCCTGTTCCTGCTCTTCGGCTTTTCGCTGATGATGCTCATGCGCTGGCAGCTCGCCTATCCGGGCGCCGCGCTGCCGATGCTCGGCCGGATCCTCGGCGACGCGCGCATGCCGGGCGGGACGATGCTCCCGGAGTTCTACAACGAGCTCGGGGCGATGCACGGCACCATCATGGTCTTCCTCGGCGTGGTGCCGCTCGCCGTCGGGGGATTCGGGAACTTCGTGCTGCCGCTCCAGATTGGAGCCCAGGACATGGCGTTCCCGAAGCTCAATATGCTGAGCTACTGGTCGTTCTTCCTCGGCGGCGTCACGATGCTCGCCAGCTTCCTCGTCCCCGGGGGAGCCGCGCAATCCGGCTGGACATCCTACGCACCCCTCTCCATCCTGGCGGGCATGGGCCAGACCGTCTGGCTCATCGGGATGATCTTCCTGATCACCTCGTCGCTGTTCGGCGCGATCAACTTCATCACGACGACGATCCAGCTCCGCGCCAGGGGGCTGTCGTTCATGCGGTTCCCGTTCTTCGTGTGGACCCAGTTCGTCACGGCGTTCCTGCTGCTCCTGGCGTTCCCGCCGCTCGAAGCGGCGTCGGTCCTGCAGTTGATGGATCGTGTGGCCGGCACGAGCTTCTTCCTCCCGAGCGGCCTCGTCGTCAGCGGCCAGGTCATCCAGGTGGCCGGCGGAGGCAACCCGCTCCTCTGGCAGCACCTGTTCTGGTTCCTGGCGCACCCGGAGGTCTACGTCCTGATCCTTCCGGCGATGGGCATCGTGGCGGAGATCATCGCGAACAACACCCGGAAGCCTCTGTGGGGTTACCGCTCGATGGTCTACTCGCTCATCTTCCTCGGCTTCATGTCCTTCATCGTGTGGGCGCACCACATGTTCATGACCGGCATGGGGACGACGATGGCGGCGTTCTTCCAGACGACGACGATGATCATCTCGATCCCGTCGGTGGTGATTCTGACGGCCCTGGTCATCTCGTTGTGGGGTGGATCGATCCGCTTCAACACGCCCATGCTCTTTGCGACCGCCTTCCTGCCGATGTTCGGCATCGGCGGGCTCACGGGACTCCCGCTCGGCCTGAACGTCGCGGACATCCCGCTGCACGACACCTACTACGTCATCGGGCACTTCCACTACGTCGTCGCGCCCGGGACGATCTTCGCGCTCTTCGCAGGGGTGTACTACTGGTTCCCGAAGGCGACCGGCCGGAGGATGAACGAGACGCTCGGCAAGATCCATTTCGTCGGCTCGTTCGTCTGCATGAACGTCGATCTTCATGCCGATGTTCCTCATCGGGCTGGCCGGCGTCTCGCGGCGGTTGTACGACGGTGGGGCGACGTACGCGTTTGCGCAGCCGGTCCTCCACCTGAACGTCGTGTCCTCCTGGGGCGCGTGGATCCTCGCCATCTTCCAGCTTCCGTTCATCTTCAATTTCTTCTGGAGCATCCGGAAGGGTGAGAAGACCGTGGAGAACCCGTGGCAGGCCACGACGCTCGAATGGGCCGCTCCGTCGCCTCCCCCGCACGGCAATTTCGTCGTGGCTCCTGAAGCGTACCGCGGGCCATATGAATATAGCGTTCCGGGCGCGGCGAAGGATTTCGTGCCGCAGTACGAGGCGTAATGGAGATCCCTTACACCGTAGAGGTTCGCCCGGACACGGGACTCACCAACGGCAAGATCGGCATCTGGCTCTTCCTGGCCTCGGAAGTCATGCTGTTCGGAGCCCTGTTTGCGAGCTACATCCTGATCCGGACCGGGGCGGAGACCTGGCCACGGGGCGACACGATTCTGAACGTCCCGCTCGCCACGTTCAACACGCTCGTCCTGATTTCGTCCTCGGTCACGATGGTCATGGCCTGGGCGTCGCTGAAGCGCCACCGATTCGGGACCTTCCGGCTCTACATGGGAACGACGATCCTGCTCGGGTGCGTCTTCCTCACGGTCAAGTACTTCGAGTACAGCCACAAGTTCGAGAACGGGCTGTTTCCCAGCACCAACAACTTTCTCGCGATCTACTTCACCCTGACCGGCCTGCACATGCTCCACGTGTTCGGCGGGATGGCGGTGAACGCCTATTTCTGGGGCCCCGGATCGAAGCTGTGGAAGACGAATCCGGAGTGGTTCACCAACCGTGTAGAGAACGCGGGGCTCTTCTGGCACTTCGTGGATCTGGTCTGGATTTTCCTGTTCCCGACCCTGTATCTTCTCTAGACACCAGCCATGACGACCGACCACGCGGCTGACATCGACAGGCACGTCAGGATCTACATCACGGTCTTCGTGGCGCTGATGGCCCTGACGATCATCACGGTGGCGATCTCGCGCTTTCACCTGCCCGTGCCGATTGCCGTGACGGTGGCGCTGCTCGTCGCGACCGTCAAGGGATCGCTGGTGGCCTGCTACTTCATGCACCTGCTCTCCGAGAAGAAGCTGATCTACGCGGTCCTGGTACTGACCGCTGCCTTCTTCGCCGTGCTGCTGGCCCTTCCCGTCCTGACCGTCCAGGACGGATACTGGATTCACTGATGAACCTCAGGCTGGTCCACGCGGTCGTGATTTTTCTCTCCGCGGCCCTCGCGGTGGTGTTCGGGCTCTGGTGCCTGGGCGTGTACGGCCGGGAGCACGGGGTTGCCAGCCTGCTCGCAGCCGTGGCGGCGTTCGCCCTGTCGGGCGGCCTGGTCGCCTACGACCGATGGTTCCTGCGCAAGACGAGGACGCTGTCATGAAGCGTGAAGATGACACGCCACTGGGGAATCCGGCGGGTATTCACGACGGCGGCGGCCGTGCTGGTCGGCGGCGCTTCGAGCGTCCTGGCCTGCCCGCTGTGTTTCGGGGCGGAAGAGACTTCGATGGTTGACGGGACGAAGCTCGGCATCCTGGTGATGCTGGTCATCACGCTGACGGTGCAGGGCAGCTTCGTGGCCTTCTTCTTGTACCTCCGCAAGCGCGCGAAGCGCAACGCGGACGTCGAGCTCGACACGGAATGGTCGAAGCTCCAGGGAGCGTCGAGAACATCATGACTCACTGGCTGGGACTTCCGGCGCTCGCCTCTGCTCAGGGCGCGCAGATCGACAGCCTGATCGGCTGGGTGCACCTCTTCATGATCGCCCTGTTCGCCGGGTGGGGCGGGTTCTTCCTTTATGCCCTGATCCGTTTCCGCCAGTCGCGGCATCCGGTGGCGAGCTACACGGGCGCCAGGTCGCACTCGTCGAGCTATCTCGAGATCGGCGTGGCCGTGGTCGAGGCGATTCTCCTGTTCGGATTCTCGATCCCGCTCTGGGCTGCACGGGTCGATCGCATGCCGCCGGAGAACGAAGCGCTGGTCGTCGAGGTCACCGGCGAGCAGTTCGCATGGAACGTCCACTATGCCGGCCCCGACGGCGTGTTCGGCCGCGGGGACATCAAGCTGGTGGATGCCCAGTCAAACCCGCTGGGACTCGATCGGTCCATCGCCGGCGCGAAGGACGACATCACGACGCTCAATCAGCTCTATCTGCCCGTGGGCAGGCCGATCATCGTCAAGCTCAGGAGCAAGGACGTCATCCACAGCTTCAACGTGCCCGAGTTTCGCGTCAAGCAGGACGCCGTGCCGGGCTTCACCATCCCCGTCTGGTTCACCCCCAACGTCACGACCGCGGACATGCGGACCCGGATGGGGAATCCCGACTTCCAGTACCAGATCGCCTGCGCGCAGCTCTGCGGTCTGGGCCATTACCGGATGCGGGGCTTCGTCACCGTCCTCGGCGCCGAGGAGTTCCAGAAGTGGCTGGAGTCCGAGGAAGCGAAGCTCAAGGAGCAGGGCGGCGACAGTATCTGGAAGTGAGTTGAGGGTCCGGCTACTTCCTCTTGTACGTAAACGTCGTTTGCCCAAGAAATTCGCCGTCCAACTCGGCGGTGCTTGCCACAACGAGCCGGCAGCCCGCGCAAGCCCGCATGGCGAACGCCGACACCCCCCGGGGGAGCTTCAACCCAGCTTCAACCGAGGTCGAAGCTAGGTCGAAGCTAGGTCGAAGCTAGGTCGAAGCTGGGTCGAAGCTCCGACGCTACCCGAACAGCTTGGGCGTGGGCATCCGCGCGCGGATCCGTTCGAGTTCTGCCACGGTCACGCGATCGAGCCCGTTCTTCCGGCAGGACTCTTCGACGGCCCTGACGACCATCCCGCGCACGAACACAGGAATCTTCTTCATGCGCGCGGCCGCCTCGTCGTCCCACGCGATGGTCGGCGGCGCTGTCGTGGCCATACTCGATGGTCAGACCGGCTGGCTTCGGCCCGCCACCCGCACTCCGCCAGGGCTCCGGCTGGGCCCGCCTTCGCCGCGCCACCTGGCGTGAGCAGTGGGGACCCGGCGAACTTGCCGGGGGTGTGGGTACAGAGGGGATCTTCGGCCATCAGGTCGCCCGTCATCCCATAGGCGCGCGCGCGGCAGCCGCCGCAGTGGCCGTTCATCTCGCACTCCCCGCATCGCCCGCCGAGCGACGTGCGCTGGCGAATGCCGGTGAAGAGCGGCGAGGAGGTCCAGAGGTCCGCGAGAGCCGCACTGCGAAGCGACCCCGCGAAGACCGGGAGGTAGGGACACGGGGTGACGTCCCCGTTCGGCCGGATCCCCATGTAGTGCGTCCCCGCCGGGCACCCGCCGGCTCCGCCGGAGTAGGTCCTGATCGGGGACGAACCGGCCCACAAGGACGCGTTCGCCGAGCCGGCATCCGCCGGGCCGGCCCCGGTCCCGTTGCCGGCATGCTCCAGCACGGTCTTGATGTAGTGCGGAGCGCACTTCGCGTTCACGAGCATCCGGCCGCTGTACTTGCGCTGGATCCGGTAGAGCGACGCAAGCACCCCGTCGTACTGCTCGGCGGTCATGTCCGATACGAACTGCCCGCGGCCGGTCGGCACCAGGAAGTAGAGGTTCCAGACCTTCGCGGCGAGCCGATCGTGCGCAAAATCGGCAATCGCCTCGAGTTCCCCCTGATTGTGGGAACCCGCGGTCGTCTGCACGATGAAGGGGAGGCCGGTCCGGTTCAGGATCTCCGCGCCTTCCACCGTGTTCCGCCAGGCGCCGCGCACTCTCCGGAAATGGTCGTGACGGTCGGGATCGAGCGCATCGAGGGACAGCGAGAGCCCGCGCGCCCCTGCCTCCGCGAGGCGGCCCGCCACGTTCTCGGTGATGCGCACGCCGTTGGTGCCGACGACGACCCAGAGTCCACGCTCCGACGCGCGTCTGACGATCTCGAGGATGTCGCGCCGCAGGAGCGGCTCGCCGCCGGTCAGGATCGTCAGGCACTCAGGCGCGAAGGCGGCGATCTCGTCGATGACCCTGAAGCATTCCTCGGTGCCGAGCTCGCTCCGGTCGGCAAAATTCTCAGCGCCGACCTGGGGCCTGGCGCCAGCGTCGAGGTAGCAGTGCTCGCAGGCGAGGTTGCAGCGGTAGGTGAGGTTCCAGGAGATGACGTAGGGCCGGGCGAACGGGCTGCCCTGAGCGGAGTCAAAGGGGCTCGCGTTCGGATGCAGCATGTTCATCTGGATGTGCCTGTTGAGCCCGACCCCATTGCGCCGAAGCATATCAATCCACGGCGCCTCGGCCGGACGCGCGGAACAACCCGTCTCCGGCGATGGCAGCGACGCGTTACATGCCGAAGAATTCGCGGGCCGCGTCGAGGATCTCTTCGTCCACTTCCAGGGCCCCCCTCTCCCGGGCGTACTTCTCGATGCCAGTCTTCGCCATCGGGCGGACGAACTCGGGAATGTTCGCGAGCCGGGCTTCGGCGCCAGACGTCCACCGGACCCGGACCGGCTCTCCAGGCTGAACGGGCTGCTCAGCACCGGTGATCATCGCGGAGAACGGGCACTTGGCGCCGGACGCGCCTGCCTCCGCCGGCGCTTCGGCCTGACTCGCCGGAGCGCCTTCGGCGCCAGCGCGGTCGGGGCCAAGCCGCACGCCGAGTGACTGGACCATCTGCGTCTCGTACGCATTGGTCAGCATCGCCATCTCGTAGCCGCACTCCGGACACTCGTACACGACCGACAGGGAGCCGCGCTCGGGCGGATTGACGGCGCGAAGCTTCATCGGAGTGTCGCAGGGGACGCAGAGAAACTTCATTTGGAAGGCTCCTTGTCGAGCCGTAGCTCACGCGCAGCCTGAGCAGAGGCTGACTCGAGGCTGTCCAGAAGTTGTTGTGCCACGTGGTCCAGAGCACGGCCGGCTGGCGTCTCGGACAGTTCTGCAAAAGGGATTCCCAGATCGCAGTGCCGCGCAAGCTCCGGATCGAAGGGGACGGTCCCGAGGCACGGGATTCCCAGGGGCGACGTCTCGGGGGAGACAAACAGCGGCTTGATGTCGTTACAGTCGCGACAGTAGTAGCCGCTCATGTTCTCGACGTAGCCGAGGAGGCGATTGGGGCCCTTCGACAGCGCGGCCACCGAGCGCGCAACCACGCCTCGTGCCACCTCGGACGGGATCGTGACGAGCAGGAACGAGACCCGGGGGCCGTCCTGAACGGCGCCGAACGGCCCGAGAAAATCGGCGTACTGGACGGTCCGCTCGGCTCCCGGCGGCAGATCGAACATCAACAGATCGAGATCGCCCCACTCGAACGACCCGAGGACCTCGCCGAGGAGCGCGAACTCCCTGGTGGCCCGCCACGTGTGAGACTCTCCCTGCGCCGCGCTCTCGAACTCGAGCGCCTCCGACTCGGGAATCATCGAGCCCATCGAGAAGACCCCGATCCCGTTGCTGGTCCGCGGAAGAGCGACCTTATGGCGGCCCGGCACGAACAGCGCCCCCTGGACTCCCGCCATGCGCGCCTGCGACGGGCCGTTGAAGTCCGCGTCCAGGATCGCGATCCGGAGCCCCCGGGCGCGCAGAGCGCCCGCGAGATGCAGCGTCAGGGTGCTCTTGCCGACGCCCCCCTTGCCCGAGCCCACGGCCACGAGATGGCGCACCCCGGCGAGCCCATCGGCAATGCGGGCTCGCTGCTCGGCAACCTGCTCGAGGATCCCGGACCCTCCGTCGCCGACGATGTCGTGGTAGCCCTTCATCTGAGTCACGTAGCTTACACCGTCCGCACCGGGACGCGGAGGATGACGTCTCGCACGGCCAGGGGTTCCTCATCTGCCCCGATTGTTGGGGGAATCACGTGCTCCAGTCCATCCGACCAGATCTGCTGTTCGAAGCGATGGAGCGACGGGTGGAGCGGAGCTGGACCCGGAGGATGTCGCCGCCCACCTATTGAATGCGGCTCGCGATTGCCACTCGGCGCCGGATCGGGCGCCAGCACTACTCTGCGCGCAGAGCGGCGACAGGGTCCACACGCGCCACGCGGCGCGCTGGGATGTAGCTTGCCAGGGCGGCAGCGCCGCCCAGCAGCAGCGCCGCCGCCGTGAAGCTGACGGCGTCGTGCGGCGGCACGCCGAAAAGAAACGACGCCGCGAACCGCGAGAGTACCAAGGCGCCGCCCAGACCGACGGCAACGCCTGTGACGACCGGCACGAGGGCCCCCCGCATCATCCGGCGGACGACGTCGGCCGGCTCGGCGCCGAGGGCGAGGTGTATGCCGATCTCGTTCGTGCGGCTGGCCACACTGCAGGCGATCAGGCCGTAGATGCCCACGATTGCCAGCGCGAGCGCCACCGTTCCGAACCAGCCGAGCAGCGACGCCCCGATGCGCTGCGTCATCGCGAGTTCCGAAATGCGCTCGTCGAGCGTGCCGGACGCGAACACAGGCAGGTTCGGGTCAACGCTCCGAACGGTCTCCCGCAGCAGCCGTACGAGGGGCTGCGCGTCTCCGGCGGACCGCACGATGAAGGTTTCCCTGGCGCCGGCCGCACTGCGCCGCACGGTGTGCCAGGGCATGTACAAAGCGAGGCGCCCTTCTTCCGCCAGATTCAGGGTACTTGCCATCCCTGGCCACGCCAACGACCAGGAACTCCGGCCCTTGCGGCTCGATGAAGACACGCCGGCCAACCGGGTTCTGGCCGGGCCACGCATGCAGCGCGAACGCCTCGTTGATCACCACCGCCGGCGGCGCCCCCAGGCGGCCATCGTCGGTCGAGAGCGCCCGGCCGGCGACCACCTCGATGCCCACGGTCGCAAAATAGTCGGGCCCGCACGGGAACTCGAGCGTGTCCGGGAAGCGCCGCCCAGCCCCGTCGATCCGGAAGGCTTGTGTGGAGCCGGAAACGGCCGCCAGCGGCAATCCGCCGAAGCTCGCCCGCTCGACGCCGGGTGACCCGCTGAGACGCTCGACCATCGTCAGGTTGAACCGCGCGAGGCGCGCGTCGTCGTAGCCGGCGGTCCAGAACGAGACCGTCGCGTACGCGACCCGGGAAGCGTCCGCGCCGACGTTCGTCGCCAAAGCTTCCCGTACGCTTCGCACGAACAGCATTGCGCCGGCGACGAGGATCAGCGAGATCCCGACCTGCGCCGCGACCAGCGCCGCGCGCGCGACGCCTCTCCCGGGGGCCGGGCCGATGACCCGGCGCGCGAGTCCTGACGCGATGTTGACCCTGGATCCGAGCACCGCCGGCAGCAGGCCTGTGATCAGGGCGGTGAACACCGCGGCAGCGCCGGAGAACAGGATCACACTGGTTGTGAGGCCGAGCTGGAGCGATTCGATACGGATCCGGCCGGGGATCACGAAATCACTCATCGCCTGGAGCATCCAGTGCGCCAGGAGCAGCCCGCCGAGAGCGCCGGCGGTCGAGAGCAGCACGCTTTCTGCGAGGAACAGCCGGGCGACGCGGCCGCGGCCGGCCCCGAGCGCCACCCGCACCGCCGTTTCGCGACGCCGCTGTTCGATGCGCGCGACCAGCAGCCCGGAGAGGTTCGCGCAGCCGACCAGAAGCACAAGCGTGACGACGGCGGCGAGCAGTGTCGCAAAGCGTCGGGTATCTGCCTGGGTTCCCGGCGACAGGGCCGCCGACGTCGTCGGCACGAGCCGGGTCTCGGTCGCGTCGCGCGGCGACCGACCGGGCCGCACGAGATTCGCCGCTGGAACCGAGGCCACCGCCTGCTGGATGGAGGCATCACGCTTCAGGCGTCCGATGATCTCCATCCAGGCCTGCGGCGAGTACCTTCCGCCGCCGATCGTTGCGGGCGTGTCGCTGAGATAGTTCGCCGGCGGGAGCACGAGGCTGGTCGTCATCAGCGGCAGGAACAGATCCACGGGGGATCCCAGTTTCAGACCGTTGAAGCTGCGAGGGGTCACGCCGACGACCGTCGCGTAGGTGTCTGCGACCTGAATCTGCTGCCCGATCGCCGCCGGATCGGCGCCCATCCGAGCCCGCCAGAAGGCATCGGTGACGACGACAGTCGGCGCCGCCCCGGCCAGGTGCTCGGAAGCGGCAAAGCTGCGGCCGTGCGATGGATGGATGCCGAGCACGTCGAAGTAGTTCTCGGTCACGAAGGCCGCCAGCACCTGGCGCATCTCGCCCCCGGCCCTGACGCGGAGCCCCGCGTTTCCGCTGGCGGCGACCGTGTCGAATGCGGCCGTCCCGTGGTCGCGGAACCGCGAGAAGGTCGGATACGTGAACATACGCTGGGTCGTCCCCGGCTCGGCGATCTGCAGGGTGACGACCCGATCGGCATCGGCAATCGGCAGCGGCCGCAGGATGACGGCCTCGACGATCGTGAAGATGGCCGTTGTCGCGCCAATGCCGAGCGCCAACGTGACCGTTGCAGCCACCGTGAAGCCCGGCGAGCGGCGCAGCGCTCGCGCCGCGTGGCGAACATCCTGCCAGAGAGACTCGAGCCGCGACTCCCAGCCGGCGTCGCGCACCCAGTCCCTGACGGCGGCGGGGCTGCCCAGTTCAGCGCGCGCGTGGCGGACGGCCTCGTCGCGGGTCATGCCGGCCGCGACCTTCGCGTCCACCGCCGATACGAGATAGTCGCGCAACTCCTCGTCCAGCTCCGCATCGACGCGATCGCGCCGCATGAGGGCGTGCAAGGTACCGGTAATTCGACTGAGCCACCGCATCACAGCTCTCCCGGCGACGCCTCGAGGGTCAGGTCGGCGAAGGGCAACAGCATGCGGCACCACATCTAGATTGTCAAGAGGAAGGCCGGGGCCGTATGCAGGTGGATGGTATACTTCATACCATGGTTACAACCATGGATGCAGCCGGACGGCTCGTTATCCCCAGCGACATACGGCGGGAGGCCGCCATCGAGCCGGGCACGCCGCTCGACGTCCGGTGGCGGGACGGGGTCATCGAGATCGAACCGCGCCCGCTGGAGGTCAAGCTCGAACGGAAGGGCCGGTTCCTCGTCGCCACGCCGGCCGGGAAAGTGCCGCGGCTGCGGACGGCCACGGTCGAGCGCACCCGCCGCCAGATCGCGCGCGGCCGCGGCGGCCGCTGACGGGTCACGCATGAGCGTCATCGCGCTGGATTCGAGCTGCATGGTCGCGGCCGTCTGCTCCTGGCACGAGCGGCACTCTGCCGTCACCTCAGAACTCGAGCGGCGGCTGGATGCCCGCGGCAGGCTCGCGATTCCCACCCATGCGCTCGTCGAGGCCTACGCCGTTCTCACACGCCTGCCCGCGCCGCACCGTCTTTCGGCGGCTGACGCGTGGGCGGTTCTCTCCGCGAACTTCGTCGATGGCGTGAAACTGGTCGCGCTCGAGGCTGGCGCGCACGCCGCGCTGCTCGCAAGGTTGTCGGCGGCCGGCACGGGCGGAGGGCGCACCTACGATGCGCTGATTGCCGAGCAGGCGACGATGGCTGGCGCCGCCGTCCTGTTGACGCTGAATCCCCGCCACTTCGAACCGCCGCCGGCCAGAGTCACCGTGGTCGAACCCCGCTGATGCGCGCACAGGGCGGTCCCGAGGCACAGCGCGGAACGATCTCTGTTAGTCTGAGCGGTGAGCACCGATGACGCCGGCGCCCTCGAGCCGCTGGCAACCGCAGTGACAGCCCAGCGTTCGTACGGTAGTTATCGGGCGCGGCGTACGGACTCCTCCTCGATGCCGCATCGCCCAGGCGGACACGCCGCCCGACATCGACTGACGGTTTCGGCCGATTGCCGGCAACGGCGGCCAGGCTGAGGCCGACGCCTCGTTCACCCGCGAGTTCAACGGGATTAACGACCTCTCAGACAGGATTTCAATCATGATCACCGTTCGCGTCAACGGCACCGACCGCCGCTACGACGGCGACCCCAGCATGCCGCTTCTGTGGTTCCTCCGCGACGAGCTGGGCCTCACCGGCACGAAGTACGGCTGCGGCATGGCGCTCTGCGGCGCCTGTACCGTTCACCTCGAAGGGCAGGCCACGCAGGCTTGCCAGGCGACGATGCAGGACGTGGCCGGCAAGTCGGTCGTCACCATCGAGGGCCTGGCCGCACGGGGGGACCACCCGCTCCAGCAGGCCTGGCTCGAGCACCAGGTCGCGCAGTGCGGCTACTGCCAGGGCGGGCAGATCATGCAGGCGGCGGCCCTGCTCGCAGCGAACGCCCGCGCCGACCGATGAGCAGATCGACTCGGCGATGAGTGGCAACCTGTGCCGCTGCGGCACCTACAACCGCATCAAGACGGCCATCAAGGCCGCGGGCCGGAGGCCGTAGCGATGGCGATTATCCAGAACGTGAGCCGGCGGTCGTTCCTCACCGCCCTCGGGATCGGCGGCGGCGGCCTCGTCATCGGCTTCTCGCTCTATCGCGGGTCCGGTCCCGGTCTCGGCATCGACGCGTCGCCGCCGGCCACCTTCACACCGAACGTCTTCCTGTGGATCGACGAGTCGGGTCTCGTCAGCATCATCGCGCACCGCTCCGAGATGGGCCAGGGCATCCGTACCAGCACGACGATGATCGTCGCCGACGAGTTGGAGGCCGACTGGGCGCGCGTGCGCGTCGTCCAGGGCGAGGGGGACGAGAAGAAGTACGGGGACCAGAACACCGACGGGTCGCACAGCATCAGAGGGGCCTTCAAGCCGTTGCGCGAGGCGGGCGCCGCCGCGCGCATGATGCTCGAAGCGGCGGCCGCGGCCGAGTGGAAGGTGCCCGTGTCCGAGGTGCACGCGAGGAACCATCAGGTCGTGCATGCCGCTTCAGGCCGGGCGCTCGACTACGGAGCGCTCGCCGCCGCGGCGTCGGCGCAGCCCGTCCCGGCGGCCTCCACGTTGAAGCTCAAGCCGAAGAGTGCGTTCCGCTACATTGGCAAGTCCCTGCCGATCGTGGACGGACACGACATCATCACGGGTCAGGCGGTCTTCGGCATCGACACGACGCTGCCCGGCATGAAGCACGCCGTCATCGCCCGGCCGCCGGTGTACGGGGGCAAGCTCGTCTCTGTTGATTCCGCCGAGGCGCTGAAGGTGCCCGGCGTCGAACGCGTCGTGACCCTCGAGACAACTCCGCCTCCGTCCGCCTTCCGGCAGCTTGGCGGCGTGGCCGTTATCGCGCGCAACACGTGGGCCGCGATGCAGGGGCGCGACAAGCTGAAGCTCACGTGGGACGACGGCCCCAACGCATCCTACGATTCGGACGCGTATGCGAAGGCCCTGGCGGAGAGTGCCTCGAAACCCGGCAAGGTGGCCCGGAACGAGGGGGATATCGGCGCG
Source organism: uncultured Acidobacteriota bacterium (assembly GCA_963817635.1). Lineage (GTDB taxonomy): Bacteria > Acidobacteriota > Vicinamibacteria > Vicinamibacterales > 2-12-FULL-66-21 > CAWFPR01. Next base: position 206,344 of record CAWFPR010000026.1, read on the forward strand.
GCGCTGAAGTCGGCAGCGACGATCGTCAAGGCCGACTACTACGCGCCGCACCTGGCCCACTCCTCGATCGAGCCGCCGGCCGCGCTGGCCGATGTGACCGCGGAGGGCTGCCGCGTGTGGGCGTGCACGCAGGGGCCGCAGGGGGCGCGCAACGAGGTCGCGCAGGCGCTGGCGTTGCCGCCCGAGAAGGTCACGGTGAACGTGACGCTCCTCGGTGGCGCCTTCGGCCGCAAGTCGAAGCCCGACTTCGCCGTCGAGGCCGCGCTGCTTTCGAAAGCGGTCGGCGCGCCGGTGAAGGTGACGTGGACGCGCGAGGACGAGATCCAGCACGCGTATTACCACACCGTCACCGCACAGCACCTCGAAGGCGCGCTCGACGCGCGGGGCACGGTGACCGGCTGGCTGCACCGGACCGCGTTCCCCAGCATCAGTTCAACGTTCGCGCCCAACGTCACGACGCCAGGCGCCGACGAGATGGGGCTCGGTGTGGTGGACCTGCCCTACGCCATCCCGAACATCCGCTGCGAGGCGTGCGACGCGATCCCTCACGTCCGGATCGGGTGGTTCAGATCTGTCTCGAACATCCCGCACGCGTTCGCCGTCTGCTCGTTCGTGGACGAGCTGGCGCACGCGACGAAGCAGGGATCCGAAGGACTTCCTGCTCGAACTCCTGGGACCGGCCAGGCTCGTCGTGCCGAACACGACCGAGAAGTACGACAACTACGGCGGATCGCTCGACGACTACCCGATCGACACGGGACGCCTGCGCGCGGTGATCGAGGCGGCCGCGGAGAAGGCCGGCTGGGGACGCACGCTCCCGGCGCGTCACGGGCTCGGCATCGCCGCGCACCGAAGCTTCCTCACCTATGTCTGTTCCGTCGTCGAGGTGGCGGTCGCTGCCGACGGCACGATCTCGGTCCCGCGCGTGGTCACGGCGATGGACTGCGGCACCTACGTGCACCCCGATCGGATCAGGTCGCAGATGGAAGGCGCAGCGGTGATGGGCGTCTCGACCGCGCTCTACGGCGCGATCACATTCAAGAAGGGACGGACCGAGCAGACCAACTTCGACACCTACGAGATCGCGCGGATGCCGGATGCGCCCGGGGTCGTCGAGACCATCATCATCGACAGCGATGCGCCGCCGGCTGGCGTGGGTGAACCGGCTCTCCCGGTGTTCGCCCCGGCGCTCTGCAACGCGATCTTTGCCGCCACGGGGAAGCGGATCCGGCAGCTGCCGATCGGGGGGACGCTCAAGGCGTAGGGGGAATCGGGGCGCAGGCGTGGGGCCGCAGGCCATGCCGCCTGGAGCCCGTTCGACGCCGGCGCGGCTCTGGTAATAATGCCGGACTGGACAATCCGCCGGCCGTGCGGCTACGCCTCCGCCGGGCGTACGGTTGCACGGGCGACGAGCCGACGCACGGCCGCCTCCGC
>CAWFPR010000027.1:0-194684 GCA_963817635.1 uncultured Acidobacteriota bacterium
CGTGGCAGAATGGCGCCGACGAATCCTTCAACGGGAAGTACCGCGACCAACATCTCTCGTTGCAGTGGTTCCGCAATCGCGCCGACGCGAAGGTCAGCATCGAAGAGTGGCGCCGCCACTACAACGAGGTGCGGCCTCATTCGAGCCTGGGCTATCTGACGCCGGCGGAGTTCAAAGCGACCTTGGTAGCCACGATCACGGAGGGGGGCTCGGCGGCTACGCCGCCTCGCCCTGTCCAGGAAGCCGAAGACCAGAGGATCCGATCACGTTAACCGGCGCCATTCTCCAGTAATAACTGGTCCGAAGAACCCCGGCAGGTCATGGGCAGGGATGACGACGCGGAGCGTCCAAGTCGGCAGGGCGGCGAGGAACATGAGGTGCGGGTTCGAGGAAGGTCCGCAACTTCCGTCTCGCGTCCTGCGTGAGCAGGCAGATCAAGATCCACCGCCCATCGGGATGGATGCCGATCGGCGCCTGGTCCGGGAAGTACCGCACCGGCTCATAGCTCCTCTGCGGCGTCGTCATCCTGCGGCGGCGGGTCGCTGCGGGATGGCCGTGAACGCCGGCCGGCCGCGCAAAGTCGCATGAGCCGTGCGGCATCGTCAGGCGGCAAAGCTTCCTTCATAGTCAAAGAGGCTAGGCGTCGTCCCGGCGCAGAACCTCATTGGCGTAAGCAACCATGGGGATACCTTGTCGTGCCCATGATTTGCACCAGCCTGCCCTCACCTGACCTCCGTCAAAAGTGATTGAGAGGTTGGCAAACTCGGACTTCATCTGCTCAGGCATGCCATCGTTCTTTCGCAACGTGAAGCGATGCCTGTCAATGATGAAGTCCTGAAGCAACGGCCCAAAGACCGCTCCACAGAACAGCACGTATCGTCGCGGATGCGCAGTGAGTACGCGCAGGATCCGTTCCAGGTAGGGCGCTAGAACGCTTGGCAAGAACGCTCCAGCCGTGAAGTGGTCTGAACCGTACGGTATCAGCTCGAGCTGCAACTTCTGGTCGATGACTCGTTCGAGGTTGGTGAAAACGGCTTCCTCGGTGTCGCCCTCGACGAATTCGATTACGCCAAACAGACGTACCAACCGGATCTGCTTGTGATCGAACGGTGACTTGTGAGTTCGTGGAGTACCGGCGCCGTACATCCGCTCCCCAAAATGACGACACACGTCGAAGTCCCCCTCGAAGGTCTTCACTGAGAACGGCCCATGGAAACGCTCCGACGAATCATCCAGCTGCTTAGGGTTGAGATGCACCAGGACGAGGGAGGCGTCGAGATCGCCGGTGAAGAAGAGAGGATAGTTGTTGTAGTTGAGATGTTGACGCGTCAGAGATGCCAAGGCCCGCGCCCGGCTCATTGCTCCTGTCGAGACGAACTCGTCGATATCAGTTGCAATGTCGTCGAAGAAGGTCGCGTAGCGCCAACGGTACGCCGCAATCTCGGAGTAAGTAGTCGCTGAAACCTGCGGTGTCCAGTTCCACATTGGTCCGACAGCACGCTTGCTATGAGCCGAGAGGAGCGACTGCCGCGCGGCGCCGTTGGCTGTAAGTTGATGTCACACGACCACCGAAACGAACTGGCCGCTGAGTCTCCGCACGCGAGTTTAACAGGATGACGGGAGCGGCTGGCGCGACTGCGCAAGCGCGCGTCAAAAAAGGCCTACTCATTGCCAGACCAAGAGTCCCCAGCCTTAGAGACATGCGCTGTTGCATCCGCTGCGGCTACTCGCCCGCACCGAGCTCACTATTCCGGCGGCTTGTGTCGAAGCAGGCCGATGGCGTGCCGAATCGCGTGGTTCGCGCTGGCTGATCGGACGCTGCAACCACCCGGGCGTCTCCAAAGATGCAGCAGGTCACGGCCTCGTTGCGGAGCGATGCGTCTCGCGCGCCGACCAGGGGGCAATCTGGGCCGAGATCGACGCGAAGAGCGCACGCCTCTGAACGACCTCCGATCCCCGTGCGGCGGCGGCCATGTTCGAACAGCGACGTGACGCACTCGATCGTCTCGATCGACGAGTGCGGCGCTGCGCCGGGACAGGTCGGGGCCATCTTCGCCATCCGCGGGACGCTTGTCGGCATGGAAGTGTTCGATTGCCCCGGCGATTGGCGGAAGCTCGGGCCCAAGCTGCTTCGCAGCTGCGCCCTGGACGCGCTCGATGGGGCCATCGGTGGAAACGGCTTCGGGCAGCCGGCTCCCGGCCTCTTCGTTGAGGCCGTGGCGTCTCTCCCGACCGAACCGTTTCCTGCAGTGGGGCTGGGCGATGACCATCGCATCGACGCGGTGGTCGTCGTTGGGGGCGCGCTCGTTGCCGATGAGCGGGTGATTCACGTGGAGAACGCCAAAAGGAAGCTGGAAGCTGCCCAGCGTCGCGCGGCCAAACCAGCGGTCACGCCGGAGCCGACATCAGATTCGGCTTTGTAAGAATCCTGCAAACTCGCAACAGCCCGCCGAAGACCTCGTCAGCGAGCCAGCTGGAACTGCTTCTGTTCACTGAATGGTTATTGGTCGGGGCGACTGGATTCGAACCAGCGACCCCCTGCGCCCAAGGCGAAAGAACCCACACAACTGGGGGCAGCGGGAGACCGCTGCCCCTCGTTTTTCTTAGGAAAATCTCAACTTGGGGCAACTGCAATAAACCGCGAGCCACTACCGATTGTCAGCCAATTGTCAGCCACCGGCTGATTGATGATCCCCTTCCTGACGCTCGTACCAACCGACAGATTCTGACCTGCAGTTGCCTGCCATCTCGATTCACATCGAAAGGGTGGTACGGAAGCGGCTGGCGGCCGACCGAGCCTACTGGACGATCATCGAGGTGTCAGGCGAGGTGCTTGCGATGGCGGAGTCTTTGAGCGGCGTCCATCCACTGCGCGCACTCGATGCCATCCACGTCGCCTCAGCGAAGCTGATCGCCGATCGGTTGGCCTCGGAGACCTTCACCTTCGTCAGCGCAGACAGTCGACAGACCGACGTCGCCGAAGAGTTGGGAATGGAGACGCGATACGTCGGCTGAACGGTTGTCGACCTCGTCGTCCACTTCAGAATCGAGACTCTGAATTAGCCCCGCCAGCAACGGTCGCGCGCTCCTCATCGGGGAGACGCGATTCCCCCCAGGAACTCTTTGGAATCCACACACGGAAGGAGTAGCGCCGCTATGGATTTCGATCCACGTTGGAGTGATGACCCGCGCGATCTCGACGACCGCGATCGCTTGCGCGCCGAAGCCTTGGCGGAGGTGCGCGAACTCAGCCAAGGCAGTCGAGGCGTCTCGTCCGATCCACTCGAACGCGACGCGCGTGACCCGCGTGACGTGTTCACTCGTGATCTCGATCTGCCGCGCGGCCCGGACCGCGAGCGCGTGTGGTTCCGCGAGCACAGCGTTCTCTTGCGCGGCTCGGAATCGCGGGCGCTGGCGACGACCGGCGCGTTCCGCGTCGTGCACGCCGACGACCTCCGGGACAGCCGCGGCCAGGCCTTCGACCCACGCAGCGGCGAACTCCGGCACCTGCGTGAACAGAAGCTCGTGCGAACCATTCCGATCCGCGACGGCCGTGCGCTCGTCGTCCTCACCGAGCGTGGCCGCGACGTCCTCGAACGCAATCGGCACGAGCGCGAGCAGCACTTCTACTCCGGCCTTCAGCGCCCACGCGAGTTGCTTCACGACGCGAAGGTCTACCAGGCGTACGAACGCGAGGCCGAGCGGCTGCGCGAGGATGGTGCGGTCATCCATCGCGTGATGCTCGACACCGAGCTGAAACGCGAGTACCAGCAGTTCCTCCAGGAGCACAACCGCGGCAAGTCCGACAGCGACGGCCGTCCCGATCGTTCACCCGATGAGATCGCGCGCTGGGCGATGGACCACGACCTTCCCGGAGAAGGACGGTCACGTCCAGTTCCCCGACGCGCGCATCGTCTACGAGGACCGTGACGGCCGCGAACAGACGCGCGACATCGAGGTCGAGACGCTGAACTACCGCGGCGCGCACGCATCCGCGAAGGCGTCATCCGGATTCAGTCGCCACAGCGCCGCCGGCATGCGGGTCGTCGGCTCACGTGGGGCCGGCGGCGGAGGCAGCCGGCGTGGCAGCGGCGGCTTCGCCTTCACCGCAAGCACCGGTAGGACAGGTGGTCGCACTCCCGATCCACGGCTCGCAGAGGAGTTGTTGCGATGAATCTCGATGACGCCATCGGCACCATCATCTCGCGCGGATTTACCGAGCGGCAGGCACGCTTCCTGGTGCTCGTCGCACGTCACTCCGGCGTCTGCGTCATGCGCCAGTACTCCGCGTTCGCAGGCGTGGTCTTCGGCCACACCACGCGGAGGTTCTTCACCAAACTCGAGCGCCTCGGCTGGGTCTCGACCTACGACTGCGCGCGCAAGCGCGCGCGCATCTACCACGTGCGCCATCGGGAGCTGTACGAGGCCATCGGCGATGCCGAGTCCCGCCTCAGGCGTCCGCCCACCGTGCCACGCGCGCTCGAGCGCATCATGCTGCTCGACGTCATCCTGAAGGAGCCGGACCTCGTCTGGTTGGCCTCGTCCGAGGAGAAGATGACGCACGTCTCGGCGTTCACGGCTATCGCGAAGGACTCGCTGCCGCAGATGACGACGCCGCAGGGGAGCTATGAGCCGGTGCGGTACTTCCCGGACCAGGCGCCGATCGGCATCCATCCGGATGGGCGGTGGATTCTGGTCTGCCTGCTGACGCAGGACGCCAAGCGCGAGTTGCGGACCTTCCTCGAGCGGCACCTCATGTTCCTCGCCGCTCTGCCAACCTGGACGATCCGCGTCGTCATCCCCGCTCACATGACCGCCCACGGGATGCGTTTCGTCGACGAGGCGCGACGAAACCTGCGCTGGCGTTTCGACGGACAGTTTCGCGACGACCTCCGCTGGTACTTCGAAACCCGGCGAGCCGGTGGCAACCCGGACGCTGTGTCAGACGATGACGAGCGTGCACACCGCGCGAGACTGCGACGGTTCTCCGGCCTCGGGTTCTCCGCGCTCTACCCGCTCTGGGTCGCGAAGGGCGACGACGTGTTCCCGACCGTAGCTGCGCAGGTCGGCGACGCCCTGTTCCGTGAGGTTGGCGTCATCGAACCGTTGGTCCTGCCGCACGCCTACAGCCACCTGGCGCCGCTGGTAGGGGTGGCGTAAGGAGCGGCGTATCTTGTGGGAAGGTAGGTTGGCTCGGCTGGCAATAGTAGTCAAAGACGCAATATTATTGCCTGCCGAGTTAGTCTTTTCGTTAGCGCAAAGTAACGAATAGTGTTACTTTATGCACATGAAACGACGAGCAGAGGAACGCTCGGCAATACGTGGAAACCCTCGCCCGGTCGGGGCGTTATTTCTTCAATTCCGCCGACGCCCGGGACGCCCTCGGAGTGTCCGCGGAGGCGGCCAAGGTGGCCCTTCACCGACTATCCCAGCAGGGGCTCGTCGCCTCGCCGGCACGCGGCTACTACGTCGTCGTGCCGCCCGAGTATCACTCCCTTGGCTGCCTTCCCGCCGAGCAATTCGTCCCCTCGCTGATGGAGCGACTGGGCCTGCGCTACTACGCCGGCCTCCTCACTGCCGCGCAGTACCACGGCGCCGCGCACCAGCGCCCTCAAGAGTTCCAAGTCTGCCTCGAACGGGCTCGTCGACCCCTTGCCTGCAGCCGCGTGCGAGTCGCCTTCATCGTCCGCAAGCGGCTCCGCGATGTACCCGTTCAGAGCGTCAACACTCCGCGAGGAACTCTGCTCATCTCTACCCCCGAAGCGACCGCCCTGGACCTCGTCGGCTACCCGCATCGAGCCGGTGGATTGAACCAGGTGGCCACCGTGCTCGGCGAGCTTGCCGAACGGCTCGACGCCGACAAGCTGGTGGCCGTCGCCGACACCGCGCCGCCGGCCTGGTCGCAGCGTCTCGGCTACGTGTTGGAGCGAGTCGACGCGGCCGAGAAAGCCGCTCCGCTCAAGGCCTGGGTGCAGGCCCACGCGCACAAGTCCGCGGTCCTCCTGGCCGGCGCCAAGAGTAGTTCCGGACCCCCTGACAAGGGCTGGAAGATCGTCGTCAACGCCAGCGTGGAGCCCGACCTGTGATCCCGTTCGACTACATCACCGAGTGGCGTGCCGAGGCGCCATGGATTGACGATGCGCAGGTCGAGCAGGACCTGGTGATCAGCCGTGCGCTGGTGGAGATCTTCAGGCATCCAGCGCTCGCCGATTCGCTTGCCCTGCGGGGCGGCACGGCGCTCTCCAAGCTGCAGCTCCGGCCGCCCGCGCGGTACTCGGAGGACATCGATCTCGTGCAGACCACGGCCCAGCCTGCCGGGCCGATGATGAACGGCCGCCTCCGCACTGCGTGCTTCGGCGCCCAAGCTCTTGAGGTGCTGGAACCCTGGCTCGGCAAGCCGAAGTGGAAGCAGGGCGAGGGCCGGATCACGTTCTATTTCCGCTACACGGCCGAGGGCGCGTCGCCCGTGCCAATGCGGCTCAAGGTCGAGACGAACACCCGCGAACACTTCGCGCTCTACGGCCTTCAGAAGGCTCCGTTCAAGGTCGCCTCGCGATGGTTCGAGGGCGCGTGCGACATCCAGACCTACGAGCTCGACGAACTGCTCGGCACCAAGCTCCGCGCGCTCTACCAGCGCAAGCAGGCGCGGGACCTGTTCGACCTCGAGATCGCCCTCACGCGCTTACCCGTGGAGCCCCAGCGAATCGTCGCCGCGTTCCTCGAATACATGGTCCGAGACGGCCACCCGATCACCCGCGCGCAGGTCGAACAGAACCTCGCACTGAAGATGCGCGACGGGGCGTTCCTGGCAGACCTCAGTCCACTTCTCGCGACCGGAGAAGCGTGGGATCCCATCGCCGCCGAGGCACTCATTTCACAGCGTCTGGTCACGCTTCTTCCAGGCGATCCGTGGAAGGGTGACGACAACTGAGCCGCAACAGGGGGAGCCGAACGGGGAGCCGACAGCGCTTCGCGTCATCAGCCCCCAGTGCCGGGGCGACGTCCACCCCACCACGACGTCAATGCAGACGCGCCAATGGCCGGACAGCGGCGCAACACTCGCCAGAACAGCGAGCAATTGCGCGATGTCGGGACCAGAGAGGCCGGCGCTCTGTGCCGGCCGGGCCGCACAGAAAGAAGAGGAGAAGGTGTGGAGTGGGGGCGTGAGCGACCCCGCTCCGGCACTGTTCGGCCCCCTGCGGGCGGGGTCGCTCACGCCCACTTGTCTGGTGTCCGCTGTGCTGCATGAAGCGGCCCGGATGTGTGCTCAGATCGTGACCGGATGCGTGACCAGATCCGGGCCGAGATCTTGGCCCGGCCGCGCGCCGGTCAGCGTCGTGATGATCACCCGCGCGTACAGTGTCGTACCGTAGGCACAACCGATGGTCGTTCTTCGTTGCACACAGAAGCTGATCGCGCGCCTGAAACAGGCCGACAACCTGACCGCGGTCGAGTCCACGACGCGGCTCGGCGACTGGTACGGCAACATCCTCCAGATCGGTCGGCGTCAGCACCTGCTGTTCATCAGCGAGCGGTCTCGACTTCCGGTCGTGATTCCCATTCGAGGAAGGCAAGCGGTTGGCCTCGGTGTTTCCGGACGCAGTGTGCGAAGTGCTGGCCCACGTCGGCGTTGCCGCCGAAGACATCGCCGACGAGCGGTCGCGGATGTCGGAGATTGCGTTCGGCCGGACCAGGAACCGCAGCCTGCTCGGGACCATGAACGACTTCGCTTTCATGGCGCAGGTCGGGAGTGCGCGGCGGCCAGAACCCGAGACGCCCGAGGAGCTCATGCGGTTCCTGGCGCAAACACCGATCCTGCCGCTGGACGGCGCGAACCCGATTGCGCTGACCCGAGCGCGTGTCCATGGGCCAGTAGCCGCACACGTTCGCGTCGCTCCGGCACTCGATTGTCCGGGACCGCTTGGGCGCGTCAAGGCTGCCCTTCGGCGCTGCGCGGCCTTGACCCGCCCGGCGCGCTCCCGTGACTGAGCCCTTACCGGAGCGCCGGGACTGCACGTATGCTGACGGAGCCAGTTGCTTCACTCTCTCTGGAGCGAGGCGGGTCGAATGGTCCGACACACGGGCGACCAAGGGCCCAACGAAGGGATCCTTGACCATGAACTGTACGTGATAGTCCTTCCAGCTCGCGGGTCTGGTGAATTCACTCCATTCCAAGGATTTAGATGGGAGGCTCCAGGAGTCACGCGCGTCGATCGGACACCCGCGCGCGCTCGCAGCCCGGTCACGGTCGCCGCGAGCAGCGCACGCTGCCGATCACCGAGCCCACTGTCGCCGACGTTGGAGCTATGTCGCCTTCGTCACCGCGCAGCTTCGGATCACTGTGGGCGCTCGCCGGCGCTGCCGGCTCGCGCTGATTCACGGAACAACACCAGGTTAGTAGGGGTCAGTTTTGCGGAGAAGGCCTCCCATCGCGGGTCTGCGCTGCTGCTGGCGAGAGGATCACATGAACGAGTTTATCAGCGGCTCTTCTGCACGGTCAGATCGATGCGCTTGCTCTCCGCCTCGGCGAGCGACAGCCGCCGCGCGCGGGGCCGCAGGTCCGCAAGGAATTCAGGGTCGTACCACTGTCCGTCCTGTACGTGGTCGACTGCGGCAATCAGGTACTTCCCGGCCGGCAGCCCTTTGATTGAGAACTCGCCACGTTGATCTGCCCGTGCCGTGCGGACGGTTCGTGAATCCTCGCGCCAACTCGACGTCTCTTCCGCGAACACCACGACGGTTCCATCGGCCGGTTGTGTGTTTTCATCCAGGAGGACGCCCCGGAGGTGCGTGGGCCGGTTCGTGAGCACAACCCGGACACCATCCAATGTTTCGCCGTGTCGCACGTCAATCGGGTCGTCGGCAAGGTTGCGTCCATTCAGCTCGACGCTCTTGAGCGTCCACTCACCCGTCAGCGTTCCGATCGACAACACGACCGGCCCAACGACTGCCTTGAGCTCGAAGGTGGCGTCGGCGTTTACGCGGCCGTTGCCCGACGAGGCGAGCGTCGACATTCGTGCCGCCCACGTCAGCGGCCGCGCCCGCACGACCAACCGATCGACGGCCGGCACCGGCGTCCCGTCGTCGCTCACGACCTGCCCGCGAAGGGACCCGCCGCTGCCCGTGACGATGACGAGGCCGTCGATATCGATGCCGGCCACCTGAATCATCTGGCGGGCTTCCTGCGCCGGCTGACCGTTGGCGGCCGCCGTCCGTACAGCCAGCAGGTACTCACCTGCCAAAATGTTGTTCACCAAAAAGCGGCCGTCGGGCCCGGTTTGGGCAGTGGTGGAAGGGGCGGTTGTCCCTCCCTGCGGGCCCATGACCTCCTGCGACAACATCACTGACTCATTGGCGACCGGTGCCCCGGCAGCGTTGAAGACCGTGCCTGACACTCTGAGAGGTTCGCGCGGGAACGAGCGCGAAGTCGATATTGCCCACCTCCTGGCCGACGCCCACTTTTATGCGCTCCGCTTCCGTTGGATCGATGACTCCCGGATAGAACGATGGCTGATAGCCGAACACCTGCGTCGTATCCGACTCGAGCGGCCACGTCTCGCGACTCCGTGCCATGACCACGAATTCGCCTGGGGGGAGCACCAACGAATACTGCCCGTTCTCGTCCGTCATCGCCACGCTGCCGCGCCAACAGCATTCTTCCGGGACGAAGAACGGGATGAGCTTGCGTGCGCCTTGAAAACGGCCGAACTGCATCGCGTATACGAAAACCTTTGCGATCGGCTCACCGGCGTCGTCGACGATGCGTCCGCTGATCACCCCCAGGCGTGGGAGGGCGAAATCAATGGCCTTCACCGTTTGCCCTTCGCCGAGGTGCAGCGGCTTGCCGACCTCGCCGGCCCGGCGCTGGCCGTACGCGAGGGTCAGGTAGCCACCGCGTTCGGCCTTCAATGAATACTCGCCTGCAGGCAGATCGCGGACCTCGTAGCGTCCGTCCGCATTCGTGCTGACGCGCCGGTCGGACGGCAACGTCGGAGAGGCGATCCGGATCACGGCTCGCCGCAGCGGCGCACCCGTCTCGAGATTCGTCACGCGGCCAACGATCACGGCCGTGCCTTTGGCCGCCGGCGCAGCGTCGCGCGGCGGCGCAGGTTGCACCAACGGCGGCACTGGCACTTGCCCAGCAGCCGAACGCAGCGCGAAAGGCGTGCCAGCGACAAGGAGAAACGCGAGCACTCGCGAGGCGGTACGCGTCGGCGAACGCTGCATGTTATTTCCTCAGCACCAGATCGACGTGCTTCGCCTCCGCGTCGGCAACCGCGACGCGGATGGCGCGGCCCTTCAACCCTTCCAGGAACTCCGGGTCGTTCCATTGGCCCTCCTGGACGGAGTCGAGCGCAGCTATGAAGTAGTCTCCCGCGGGCAGCCCCCTGAAGGTGAACAATCCGCGCTGATCGGGGCGTGTCACCCGGACCGTTCGTGAGCCCTCTCGCCACGTCGCTTTGTCCTCCGCGAAGACAATCACAGTCCCTTCCGCCGGATTCTGCCTCTCGTCGCGCAACACGCCGCGGATGATCGTCGGCCGCCTGGTGAGCACCACGTGGACGCCCGACAGTGTCTTGCCGTGCTCGATCGGCAGCGGGAGATCGGCCATGTCGCGCCCGTCAACCTCGAGGGCCTTGAGCGTCCACTCACCCGTCAGTGGGCCGATGGAGAGCACGGTGTCGCTGAGGACGCCCCGGACTTCGAACGAACCGTCACTCTGGACCCGGCCGTTGTCGGGATCGAGCACCGAAATCATGCTCCGGGCGTTCGGATCGAACGGCGGGCGCACCTGCATACGGTCGAACCCGGCCGGAAGCGGCGACCAATCGTCGGTCGCCACGTCGCCGCGGACGGTCCCGCCCGCGCCCGCGACGAGCGATAGACCCTCGACGTCTACGCCTGCCAGGTTGGTGGTGACCTGCCCTTCCTGCGCCGGGTCGTTGCCGCGCGCCGGCGCCCGTACCGACAGGCGGTACTCGCCGGGCGGAATATTTGACAGCGTCCAGCTGCCATCTCCGGCCACCTTCGTCGAGCTCACGGCCACCGCTGACCCCATCCACATGGCCGGTCCACCAATCTCGCGCATCATCGTCACCGTCTCGCCTCCGAGGGGCACGCCGGAGACGCTCGTCGCCGTGCCACGAACGGTCGAGGTCCGGCCCGCCACCAGGCTGAAATCGATGCCTGACACGTGCTGGGCGACCCCGAGCGTGACACGCTGTGCCTGGGCCGCCGTGGACGTCCCAGGGAAATAGGTGGACGCGTAGCCGAAGACCTGCTTGGGATCGCTCTCGTGTGGCCAGGTCTCGCGGGTTGTTCCCATGACCGCGTAGTCGCCAGGCGTGAGGGAGAGCAGCCGATACCGACCCGTGATATCGGTGGTCGCGTTGGCACCAGTCGCGATCAGTTGCCGCCGGCCGTGGACATACCGCGTCTGCAGGGCCCAGACGGTGACCCCGGCGATCGGCTCGCCGAGGTCGTCGAGCACGCATCCGCTGATCACGCTCATTCGAGGCAACGCGAAGTCGACCTTCTCAGCGACTTCCTTGTCGGCGATCTCCAGCGGCCGCGCCTGCTCGCCAGGACGTCGCTGACCAAACTTCAGCGCAAGATAGCCGCTGCGCTCGACCCGCAGCGTGTAGCGGCCGGGAGGAATGTCGCGGAACTCGTAGCTCCCGTCGGTCGAGGTGGTCGCGGTCCGTGGCGTCAGCGGACTCATTTCGTCGGTGAGGTGAACCTGCGCGCGCCGGAGCGGCTTGCCGGTGTCCAGGCTCGTGATGCGGCCGCGGATGACACCGCCGGCCTTGAACTCGTGCGTCGAGTTTCGCGATCCCGCGCCACCGGGAGCCGACACCGCAACCTGCGGCCCGGCGGGTGCCGCGAGTGCGGAGATCGCGAAGGCCAGCATCACTACTGTCGCGGGCATACGTGAACTCCCGTCTAAAGAGAAACTCGTGGCGTTGGGCTCGGAGCGCATTGTTAAGCAGCTTCGATTTTAACCTCGGCCCCCAAGTCACGGAGGCGCCTCAGGAGGTTCTTGGTCAGTTGGGTTTGTCTCGCCCGACAAAGTAGCGGCCGCCGAGGTCGTGGTACTCGACGCCATCGCGAAGGATGTGGACGGCCAGCCCGGCAGAGCGGGGATACAACACTTCCATCAGGCGCCTCCTAAGTGTCAGCGAACGCCCAAATGCGGCCACGACCGAACGTCTGAAAACCGGCCACGGCAGGTAGGGTTGTCAGGCATCCTTGAGGGTTCGATTCCTTCGCGGCTCATCCCTTCCGCTCCTGCAGCAGCTCTGAACGGGCTACGGACGGTCAACCGCTCCTCATGACCCTGGCCGTCCTGGAGTTCCTCCGTGTAGATCGTGGCGCAGTCCGACGCGACCGCGGAGGCGACGACCCGTGGAGTCACTTGACCCTGACGCGTGCGTATGACACAGTCATACACATGGAAGAAGTGCTGACTATCCGCCTGCCCAAAGGCACGCGACGCCGCCTCGAGCGGCGAGCGAAGGCACAGAAGCTCACCGTCAGCCAACTTGTGCGCCGGGCGCTCGAACAGGAGGAACTGCTGTCGAGCCTGGCCTCGGCCCGCGCCGAACTCGTGCCACAGGCACGTGCACAGGGCATCTACACGGACGAGGACGTGTTCGCGATCGTGTCGTGATCGTCGTCCTCGACACGAACGTGATCGTCGCGGCGCTGGTCGCCAAAGGGCTGTGCCACGAAGTCGTGGTGCGTGCCCTGGGTTCCTGCACCGTTGTGACGTCAGCCGCCCTGCTCGACGAACTCGAGCGCACCTTGCGCCGCAAGTTCTCGCTCGGTCCTGCCGCCCTGGCGTTCCTGGAACAGCTGCGACTTCGCGTTCGAATCGTCGAGCCCGCCCCGTTCAGCGCGCGCGTGTCCCGAGATGCCGATGACGACGTGGTCCTGGCCACGGCTGTCGCCGCCGGAGCAGCCCTGATCGTGAGTGGCGACCAGGACCTCCTGGTCATCGGCCGCCACAAGGGTATCGACATCGTCTCTCCACGAGATTTTTTGAGGCGTCTGTCGCTCTGATCTGGCAAAGCCCTTCAGGGGAGTGCTGATCCTCACACCGCTCGCAACGCCTGCAGATTTCGCAGCCACGCGTCCAGCTGGTTCCGACTCGCGAAAATGCGGCTCCGCAGCCAGGCTCGATATCGCGAGACGACGTCGACCTCGAACATCAACTTATTTTCGCAGCACGGCGCCTCGCCATTCGCTTTCGCCGAGGTGATAGGTCAGAGCATGTGCACACGCTCAATTACACGGTGATCGCCGCTGGGGCGGTGATTGCGATCCTGGGAGAACTTTCAGGAGGCGGACGGGTCAATCGGCGTCCCACGAGTGCTGTGGGACTGTGGCGTTCCGCGCAGGGTGGGTCGGGTAGCGCTGGGGCGGGTAGCGCAAGGGTAGCGCTGGGGTTGCGCTTGGGTAGCGCTGGGGCCTTGACACGCGAAACGAAACCGACGCGCGTATTTTCAAGTCATCTCGCGTGGCGATCGATCGCCACCCTCCACGATGGGCCACAGGCCACGTGGAATTCGTTTCCGCCCGGATCGCCCACAGGGCAGCGGGAAGAAGCGCCCGATAGCCGGGTCGGTGCAGAGAGTCGCAGCTGGGAAGCCCGGGCCACTCCAGGGAACCTGAGGCAACCAGAGACAGCGCGACTCGCCACGATCAGCGGTTTGGTCAGCATGACAGCCGCGTCGATGCGCACCACCGAGGGCCGGCACCCCTAAACCAAGAAGGCGTTTCCGCGTACGACGGCTCTTCAGGACCGGTCGTTTTCGCGGAGCACCGCGGGGCCCGACGCGTCGCACCCTGGCGTGACGCGCTTTTCGGCCTCGTCATGGCGTCAGTCAGAGTGCGAGCCATGCTCTGCTCTGAACCCGCCGCACCGAGCCGCCGCAGACGCGTGATCGACCTCAGGTCCATCACGCGCTGCGGACCTACCGGCTCGACACGTTCATCAACAGTCTGGCGCCGAACGCATGTTCGGCGCCGCAAACGTGCGGAGGACGAGCATGCCCAGCATCACGTACCCGGAACCGGCGCATACTGCGAACGTCGTTCGCGAGGTGGCGGAGGCGGCGCCTTTGTACGAAGCACTGCCGAATCGCCTGCTGACGGCATTCGAGGTGGCGGAATTCGTCGGCTGTCACGAAGAGACGGTTCGTCGCGCGTACCTGCGCGGCCTGCTGGTCTCGCAACGCTTCGGCGTCAGAGGAAGGAGGTTCCATCCCGCAGATGTCCTTGACTGGATTCGTCGAGGACTCCCAACGAAGGTCTCGTAACCGAAGCGCCTGCGGCCCGAGCGAGGCGCCGGCTTGCCAACCGAAGCGCCGGGCCAGCCTTCGCCGAGGCTACGGCGGGCAACCTTCGCTGGCTCGGCGCGAAGGTTGGAGGGAAGCGCCACGAAGTGGCGCCGCCGAGTGAGAGCGAGCGGGGGTGGGGCCCCGCGAGCAGTGAAAAGGAGGACCCGTATGGCTGTTCGAAAGCCCTGCCGCAGCAGAGGCTGCAAGTCGAGCCCGCGCTGCGAACATCCGTGGTGGTTGGATGTCATGCACAACCGCAAACGGTACCGAATGCCCGTCGATGACTTCGCGCTCGCGCGAGGAGCGACGGCACCGGTCACGTCCAAGCAGGAAGCCGAGAAGGTCTGGGAACCGAAGTTCATCGCCGAGATCGTCTCCGGGAAGGATCCCCGCGTGCCGATCGAACGCGAGACGAAGTTCGAACGACCGACGACGGTAGCCGACCTGCTGAAGCTGTATCGCACTCGCTACGTCGAGGTCGAGCCGCTCAAGAGCCGGGCAGGCATGCTGAGTCAACTGAACGTTCTCAGCGCTCAACTCGGCACCCTGCCCGCAACGGCGCTCGAACGTCCCGATGCGATCGAGGACTTCAAGGCGCAATACGCGAACCGCGCGGTCGCGACCACGAATCGCTACCTCGCTCGGTTGCGTCACGTCTGCAACTGGGCGATCGGTCGCGATCTCCTCACCAAGACGGCGTTTCATCCTCGCGGCGTCCGAATCCCCGCGAAGGCCGAACGTCGTCGCGAACGGCGCGTGTCCGAGGCCGAGGAACAACGGCTCCTGGAGGCGTGCAAACTCCTGAACGAGCCCACGCGGAGCATGGCGAAGCTGACCTGGGACGATGTCCACGAGATCCGAGCACGAGCCCAGGCCGGCATCGAGCAACGGGACATCGCGGCAGCGTTCAAGATCTCGCGACCGCTGTGCAGCGCGATCGTCCGCGGCCACATCTGGAATCCGGAGGTCAAGCTGACCACTGGTGACGAGATGCGCGACCGGATCATCGGAGCCCTCGACACGGGCTGCCGTCGCGGCGAGATGCTCAAGATCCAGAACAAGCAGGTCGATTGGCGACACCGCTGGATCCGGATTCTCAAAGAGCACTCGAAGACCGACGTGGCACGTGTCATTCCGTTCGAGGCAGGCAGCCGGCTCGAGAAGCTGTTGCGCCGGCGAGCGTTCCTCGGACCGGATGCGTACGTGTTCGGCGAGGCAACGACCGGCGCGTACGTGGCAAGCCTGAAGTCAGCCTGGGAGACGCTGCTCCTCCTGGCGAACGGCATCAAGCCAACGCGAGCCGGGAGCGGCAAGCGAGTGTCGAACCGGAAGGCGCTCGCACAGATCGACCTCCACTGGCACGACCTCCGGCACGAGGCGCTGTCACGGCTGGCCGACGATGGTGTCCCGGTCCACGAGCTGCAGATGCTCGCCGGGCACTCCAGCATCACGACGACCCAGCGCTACATGAACGCGCGTGCGAGCTCGCTGGCGGAGTCGATGCGCCAAGCGCGCGAACGCCGCGTCAGTCGTGTCGAACACGCTGACGAAGCGACCGCTCAGATTGGGTGAAGGAATGCAGGCCGAGCAGGGTTGGCACGCTACCGATTGTCAGCCAATTGTCAGCCGACGCTCGATCCGCGTTCGCCGAATTCACAAACGTGTGAAAACGTTAAGAATTTTGGTCGGGGCGACTGGATTCGAACCAGCGACCCCCTGCGCCCAAGGCAGGCTGGGGAGAGCTTCAGAAGCACTGATTTCCCAGTGATTTGCAGTGCTCGCGAGAAGGTGTGACCAGTTTTGTGACCATCCAGGCGGCGAGACGTAGTGATGTGTGGCGATTCGCGTCGTCACGATCGTCCTCCTCGGACGAAAGGAAGCGGTACTGACGCCCCTGACGACGTGCGATGGCTCAACGCGCGGAGAATCGCGTCCAGCACGGCGTCCAGTTCCCTGCCGAGGTCTTCGGCCAGAAACCGCAGCACGAGATAGCCGCTCTCCTGAAGCAACTGGTCCTTGCGTCGGTCGCGCCGGTAGGCGCCCCGGTCGGCGAGATGCTGCGCGCCATCCAGCTCCACTGCTACGCGCGCGTCCGCACAGAGCAGATCGACCTCCATGTTCCCTGCGCCATCAAACGGAATGGGCAACTTCGTGTTGACAGCGAACCGCCCCTTCGCCACAGCAGCGTCTCGAGCCGCCTGAAGAGAAACGCCTCGGTCGCACTCCGTGCGCGTTGGGCGCCCTCGGCATCGGGCGGCACTGGCCGCGCCACATGAACGAACAGACTCGCGAGCGGCGAATCGACGCCATCCCTCACCAGCCTGCGCACGCTGCCCGAGTAGTCGCGTTTCCAGACAGGGTCTGACGGCAGCACGACATCGGCCGGCCATCCGGGGATTGCACTCGCGGGCAGGAGCACTGTGTAGCCGATGGCTTCGTAGCCCCGGCAGCGCCGATCGAACATCCGTGCAAGCATCGGCACGTTGAGATCCGCGTAGTCGTAGACGCGCACCTCGCGCTTGCCGTCGTGAAGGCGGTGCAGACGACCCGCGTACTGCGCGATGGTCCCTCGCCAGGAGACCGGCAACGTGAGGAACAACGTGTCGAGCCGGGAATCGTCGAAGCCCTCGCCCACGTACTTGCCGGTGGCCAGGATGACTCGGGGCTCATCACCGGGGATAGGAGGCGAGCCTGTCCGCTATGGCCTGTCGCTGTTTCTTGCCCAGCCCGGCCCGCAAGGCAACCAGGTGACGCACGTTGTCTGCGAGTCCGCGCTCGAGACGGTCCAAATGTTCGTTGCGTTCGGTCAGCACGAGTGGCGACCGCGCCGTTGCGCAGCGACTCGACGACGTCTTCGCAGATGCGTCGGTTGCGTGCGTCGTCTTCGATCAGTTCTCGGTACAGGGCCTGAAACTCCAGCCGCTTGTCGGACTCCGGCGCGCCGGCCTGTCTGGAACGAGGTCGGCTGCACGAAGACGCATAGTGCTCGAACGGACGGGCAGCCGCCTGTGCCTTGGCGTTCACCCGGTGCCGAATCGGACCGCACTGCATGAAGATGATCGGATGATGGCCATCCTTGCGCGCGACGGTCGCGGACAGTCCCAGGACGAACCGCGCCTTCGCTTGGCGGGCCACCTGTTCGAAGCTGTGCGCGGAGAGGTGGTGACACTCATCGACGATCAGATGCCCGTACTCGATCGACGCGGTTGTCGACCACTCCCTTGCTTGACCAGGCTCTGAATGATGGCCACGTCGACGATGCCGGTTGGCGCGTTGCCGTCCACCCCCGATGCGGCCGATGGATCTCCGCGGTAGGCCGAGAAATGTCGACAGCCGCTCGACCCATTGATCGAGCAGCTGCCGCCGGTGCACGAGGACGAGCGTGTTCACCCCGCGCTGGGCGATGAGCCGGCAGCGACGACCGTCTTGCCGAACGCCGTGGTCGCCGCCAGCACGCCGATGTCGTGCTCCGTCATCGCGTCGGCGGCCGACCTTCTGTTCGGGCCGCAATTCGCCGTGGAAGACGACGTCGATCGCGCGCCCTGTGTGCGCTCGTCCCGGATAGTGGGACGAATTCCGAGCGCCTCGAGTGTCTGCTGGACATCGTCGAGGCAGCCTCGCGGCAGTGCGATGTGATGCGAGTGATCCTCTGCGCAGGCGATGACGCGTGGCTTGTTGTAGGTGGACAGCCGCATCGCCTGCGCCTTGTAGAACTCGGGATTCTGAAACGCCGCGAGACGAAGCAGCCGGTTCCTCAAACCAGGAGTGAGTCCCTCCTTGGCGATGTAGATCTGGTTGCCGAGGACCAACTCGAGGCTCGAGGGTAGGACGCCCGTGAGCGGTGGGTCGTGTCGCCGCCGGGACGGAGGCGCCGTCCACGGCTCCTCGTCGTCATCTTCGGGTGGCAGTCGAACGCCGAGAATCCGACCGCGGCGCTCGGCGTCCTGGACCAGAGCCTCCACCTGCGTTCGTCCGATCCGTCGCGTACTCGCAAGGAACGCCCACTGATCGGTCCATGGGACGAAGTCGTCGTCGAGAAACACGCTGTTGCCCTGATCGCGTGCGCGCTTCTGGAGCGGCAAAGCGATCAGGTTGCCGAAGCCACCTTGGGGCAGCGTGTCCTGGTTGGGAAAGAGGCGATCGTAGGAATCGAGCCCGATGTCGGGACGGCCTTCCATCGCCTCGGTCAACAGGTGGGAACCTAGGCGTCGCACCAGCGCCGCCGGAAGCGCATCGTCGAAGAACAGCCACACATGGCCGCCTCTTCCGGACCGCGATCGCTCGAGGGCTGCTGGGATTCCCAGTCGGTGGCAGGCTCTCAGGAACGCGGAGGCATCATCCTGCCATCCAGCCTTGTCGAAATCGACCGCGAGGAAGAAACAGGTCTCATCGAGCAGCAGAGGGTACACGCCAGCGACGAAAGGCTGCCCTTCGGGATCCCGTCCAGAGAGGTGCCAGCGGATGACGTCGTCGGTGACGGGCAGGAAGCGCCGGTTGGGGCATTCGCGCACACTTGATCCGCGGCTTCTCGCAGACGCCCTTGACCCACTCATTCGCGCACGCAGGCGCGTAACCGGCTTCCCGGTCTTCCGGCTTTCGAAACGTCGCGGGTACACGTCCTCACGACCACGAAACAGTGAGCGGAAGATCCGGATCTTCTCCTCGGAAGACGAGCGCTGGTCCACAACTCCAGGATTCATATTGCGCTCCAGTCAGGAGCCAGCACGCCTAAAGAGACTGGGAATCGACGTCGATCGGAATTCGGCGATGACCTCCTTCGACTTGTGCCACGCCTCGCCGTGTCAGTCCGGCAATCAATCCGAACCAGACGCGCTCGAAGGCCCCCAGTGCATCGTCATCGCCGTAGACGACGTCGGCCGCGAGCATCGGCTTGATGTCGTCGGTCAGGCTTCGCGTCAGCTTGTCGAGCATCCGTTCCTCGGCGTTTGCTCGGGAGATGGGCGTGCCTTCGTGTGCGAGGTAGTGGTTGAACGCGGCGATCACTTTCGCGGACGTCGAGCGACAGTTGCTTTAATCCCTCGTTGAGATCGAACAGGTCGCGCCCTTTCCGGCGCTGAAGAAGTGCCCGAAGCTTGGTTCCGAACAGCTCCTCGGCTTCGAACGACGCGACCGGGACCTTGCCGCTGAACCACGGATTCTCTACGGCGAACGGATAGGTCCGAATGCCGTACAAGGTCTCGTGTTCGCGGGTGTTGATCTCGACCTTCAACTTGGCCTTGGTCGCCGGCGCCGCCTCGGGCGAGAAGCTGAAGACCAGGTGAATCGAATGAGCCGCCGACTTGCGGCGGCACGGCCCGAGCCACGAAAGGGCACGCGAACAGCATCGACCGTCTTGCCGATCGGCTCGGGGCGCACCTGGACGAGGTCGATGTCCTCCGAGTATCGGAGCGGCTGACGGAACAGGAGCTTGTGGATGGCGGTGCCGCCACGGAATGCGAGGCGCTCGGCGAGGTACGGTTCGTCGAAGATGTCGCACAACGCGCGACAGATGAGGAGGTCCTGTTCGACCTGGCGCGGGTCCGGCCATGGCGTCGTCGCGGTCCACTCCTGGATATAGGCGCTGGGGAATCATGCGTCGATCTCCAGCGGGACGTTCAGACTCAGCTTCCAAGCGGGCGCATCGGGCGTCTTGCGCGCGCGCGAGGCTTGACACGGCGCGAACGGATGGGTCGAGCGGTTTGAATGACTTCGCCTTCAGGGCGAGCGGACGCAGGCTGACCGCCTGACGAGTGTGCCTGAAGTGCTCGAGCAGATAACCGAGGCGCCGCGCGGTGGAGTTCTCGTAGAAGGTGGCGGCGCGGGCGAGCGTGCGGGGATCAGCTTTCGGGCCGAGGTCATGTACGATCTGCGCCGCGCCATTGAGACCGGCGGCCTGACGGAGGTACCGAACGACGTCGAGCAGGAGGAGCTCGACGCCGGCCGCCTTGGCGAAGCCGGCGTCGGTTCTCAACTGGGCAAGCCACGGCGCCTTGTTGACCGCAACGAAAGCGTCCGGCGCTTGATAGACGAATTGGATCCGTTGTCGATCGATCGCGATGGGTCGAAGCTGTTTGGGGACGATGACCTGGAAGATCTGGGCGGCTTGATGCGAGGCTCCGTGAAACGCAGCGGCGCGGAGCAGCGAGATCCGGTAATCCAGGCCGAGATGGTGCATTAGCGGATCGATCCAGCCCGCAGGGTCAGGACCGCCGGCAGCACGGTCTTCAGGCCTCAGGATGAGGTAGAAACCCTGCTTCGGAGTCGCGAGCCGACGCTGCCGGGTCAGACGCGCCGCAGCGGCTGCGAACGAGGTTGCCGAGAGGCTCAGAATCTTCATGGCTTCGGCCTTGGTCAGAAATCCACGCCCCTGGCCGAGCCGCTCGTCGAGATAGGCATCCAAGGTCTTTCTCATGCCCCAAGTATATTCAAAAAATCGAGGAATACGTCGATTTATGAATACGATTGGGGACAACATCTCGTGAACCCGACCACGTCACTCCTGGCCATCATGCCGGGCCGCGACGACGTCCCGGCATCCGCACGACATTTCCGCCCTCGCCTCTTGGAGCGACGGGGATCCGGACCTGCTGGCTCGCGGCCACCAGATCTTCCTTCAGCAAATGCGCGTAGTGCGCCTCGGTGACGGCGACGCTCGAGTGCCCGAGGATCTTCGACAGCTTGTAGATGTCGCCGCCGGCCTGGAGCCATCGCGTGCCGAAGGTGTGGCGCAGCGCGTGCGGGGTGATCGTCGGGATCTTCGCGCGCGCCGCGCCTTCGGCCAGCACCTCACGTAGCCGCTGCGGGTTCTGCTTCCACAGCTTGCCTTCCTCTTCGAGCTGCTCCTTCAGCGCGGCGTGGGCATCGGGCTGCATCGGCACGTCGCGCTCCTTGCGGAACTTGCCGATCACGTGGACCGTGCCGCGGATCCAGTCGATGTCCTGCTTCGGATCGATGCCGCGAATCTCGTCGAGGCGGCAGCCCGTGCCGAGCGCGAAGCGGACGAAGCGCTGGAAGCGCGCGTGGAGCGCATCCAGCAGCTTCGTCTCCTCGTCGAGCGTCAGCACGCGCGTCCGCGGCTTGTCCTTCCCGCGCTTGATGCCGCGGAACGGGTTGCGGATGTCGTAGCCCTCGTCGATCGCGCGCTCGAAGATCGACTGCAGCAGGCCGCGCTCGCGCCGGACCGTGCTCTCCGACACGAGGCGCCGGTTCTTGTGGCCCGGGATTGCCGGTCGTCTGCGTCCGTCGCAGGTTCAGATAGCGGACGATGTCCGACTTCGTGATTTCGTCGAGCGGTCTCGCGCCGAAGTGCGGCAGGAAGTGCGCGACAATCTGCGCGTCGCGGTTCCGGGCGGACTTCAGCGGCGTGTACGTCTTGCGGTACACGGCCCACCATTCAGCGAAGCTCGGAATCGTGCTCTTCCAGCCGTGCACGCCGGCCCGGATGTCGAGCTCGATCTCGTTGGCGCGTCGCTCGGCCGCCTTCTTGTCCGCGAACCCGGTGGACTCGCGGTAGACCTGACCGTTGATCATCTTGCGGAGATACCAGACGCCGCCGCGCTTCACCAAAGCCATACTTCACCTTCTTCTCCAGGCAGCGGTCGAGTGCTGCGCGATCGAACCGGAGGAGACGACCGTGCCGGATGAACGGCAACTGAAGCCGTGCCGACCGGTGGTACAGCGCGTGCCGCGTCATGCAGAGGTATTGCGCGGCGGCGTCCACGTCGAGCCAGCGCGGCGTCGATGACTGGACCTGGTCGTGAGACGGGCTCGCGCTCTTCCAGCGCGAGATCGACGGACGGAACGACGTCTCTTGGGTTCCATGGCAACCTCTCGAAGTGTGGCCGAGGCGTCGTTGGGGAGGACGTCGTGCGATGCGCTGTGCGCGTCGCCGGGCGTGGGGTCCGGAGCCGCCCTCGGGTTCAGCGGCTCACCTGACCGCCAGGGCCTTTAGCCGTGGCAACCTCGAATCAGCTCGCGCTACCGGGCTGGCCCGGTGGAAATCTGGCGGCTGAATGAATCGTGAACTGTTTGGTTTGGAAGCGTCCCTCCGCGCCGGTCGGCGCAGGACGGGGCGAGTGGTGAGGAGTCGATGCTACCGCCGGAGAATCATGGTCGTCAACGTCATCGGTAGAGTCAACACCGCGCGGGCGACCCTGGCGATTCTCGGCGACTACCGAACCCGCAGACTTAGGCTCTTAGACGATCGACGTTCGAAACTACTCGCGTACCATCCCGAGACGACGGAGCACTTCGATCCCACGTGCATTGCCGATAACCGAGAGCCCCCAGTACCCGCGCTAGGGATTTGCAAACAGCCGCTGGCTCGGCGATCGCTTCCGGGTGTCATTGTTAAGGTAACCGCGCATTCCTGCCTGAAACTCCTTCAGTTCCCTAGGAAGATTGCCCAGTCTCGAGACAGGTTTGAGATCCCTGAACGCGTCTTCGATGTCGGAAAGGTGCTTTGGGTCGCTGGCACTCGATCCGAGAAGATGCATTGCAACCACCAGGACGTCCATGTCCGCGGCGCCCGACAAACCGCTCGCAATAGCCTTCGTGTCTCGACCAAGCCGCACCGGCCAATCCGTGCCTCGCGTCAACGCTGACGGTTTGAGCGCGTCGATGGAGACTGCGCTCCGCCGCGCGATCGTTTTCCGAAGCGACTGCCGGAGGCCGTGCGTTAGGTCGGCCCGTTCGCCTACGTCCTCCAACGGCTCGACGGTGTCGCCAGCCTCGCCGGGCTGGAGATCAAGCACATCTTCCCGCAGAGCCCGACGGATACCTGGAGCGGCGACGGACAACGCGTCTGGGCTTCGTTCACCGAGGAGGAGCGGGCAAGGCACCGGGCGCTGCTGCAGACCCTTGGGAACCTGGCGCTGTTGGAGCAGCCGCTCAACGCCGGGGCGAGCAACAGGCCGTTCCAGGAGAAGAATACTTACTATCTGAAAAGCGAGGTCGGCTCGACGAAGGCGCTGGCGCATGTTGTCAAGACGTCCAACGGAGAAAAGCCGAGAGTCTGGGACGTGCCTGCGATCGAGGGTCGCACACAAGAACTGACCGAGAAGTTCCTGCAGATCTGGCACCGGCCAGACAGCGGCGACATTGATGACTCGGTGGAGCTGGTGCCGATCCTCGACGTCCCCAAGAAGCCGGGATGGTACCGGGGCTGGAGGACCGAATTCGAGTACCGTGAAGTTCCGCGACGAGAATCTGGGAAGTTAAGGACGTCAAGACCATGTACAACCGCGTCTTCGAGCACCTGTGGTCCACGCATCGGTCAGCCCGGTACTTGACTACAGCAGGTCGAGGAAGGGGCCCATCTTCGAGAAGGAGGAATGGAAAGGCCAGTTCGATGCACTCGCCGACTCGCACTACTTGTTCATGGGGCTTTTCCCGCAATACATGCTCGGTCACGTCCAAGGGGTCTTGGAGGAGTTGGGTCTCGCAGATGAGGTGCTCGTCAAATTCTCACCTGCCGAGGACGACGTCAGTTGGACTGGTGCCGAAGTCGGCGATATCTGATCCGGGGCACAGTGTTTCGACGGCTGTGCCTATCAACAACGAGGACTCGGAGACAGGAGTTGAACGCACTCGAGGCAATCCGGCTTGTCGTTTGAATTTGGGGATATTGTCAATGTCGTAGGTCGCCGCGTGAGTTAGGCGGCGTTCTTCTTCACCTCATCGACCGTAGCCTTCCGTTTCTCCTGCACGCCGACGACGAAGTGGACGCCGGCGCGCACAAGCGGCAGCAGTTCGGATCCATTCATTCGCCAGCGCTCTTCCACCATCGCGAGTAGCTTGAAGGCCTCAGCGCCTTCGTGCGTGAGCCGGCGCCCTTGGTCACGAGTCGGCGCTGCCGTCCGGTCGCGAAGGGTGACTCGATGATGTTGGTGGTGCGCAAATGCCGCCAGTGCTCCGCCGGGAAATCGTAGAAGGTAAGGAGCTGCGCCTGGTCGCGGCGCAACGACGTCACGGCCTTCGGGTACTTCGCCGTCGTACCCGGCCGCCAAAGGCGTGCATGCCGGCCTCGGCTTCCCCGCGAGACCGCACCAGTTTGAAAGCGCAGGATTGCAGCGTCGATGTCCGCCGTCGCTCCGGTAATTGCCGACCCAAGGGAGCGCTAGATGCGCCGAAGCGACCATCCGAGCCGTCCGAGCGCGAGAATTTGCTGCTGCTTGTCGTTGTCCAAGACGTTGCCCATGACGGCGACAGAACATGCGTTCATCGCCGACGTCAATGTCTTGAATCGATACAGAGAATGGCCGGTTTTCAGCTGTCGATAATGGACGGTTTTGGGTGTCCACCGAGGCGTTGCGGTCGCCTTATGAGCTTTCCTAGCACGCGCGGAGGCGACGTCGGGGCCGCTAGCCCCGCGGAGCGGGGTCGAAGCGAAGCGAAGAGCCTCGACGTCGTTGAGCACGTGCGGGAATTTGATCGTCGAGGCGACCGCAACATCTTGTGGGCGGTTGTTTCTTTGGACTCGGGGGTCTAACAAGGGCGGCAACAGACTCACTCCGAATGATCGTTCGGCAGTTTGTTGACGCGTATCCGTTCACGTTTGTCGGAATTAGTCAGTGTTGCTCGGCGCATATGCGCTCGATCTCGGTGCGTACGGAGATGTGTAAACGTCGTCCGCCCGCCGAATCCAGTGCGACCCACAGTGGCCGTAGCAGCCTTTGCTTGATGTGGATCGCAAGGGAGTCCATTCGGCGCTGGCAGCGACGCTGCGGCGCCAACGAATGGAACGAGCTCGGCCCCACTTGCTGCGTCTGCCAAGTCGTCAAACAAAATCAACCTCCGCTCGACCGCACCGCAGTTGCCTGCCAGGCCAGGTCGATCGGATCCGCCAGGGCGAATCCAACGGCGCTCCAATGTCGAGGGTTCAGCTTCATTGAGGAATTCGTCGAGCGCGGGGCTGCCGGTCTCGGGCCCCGCAGACATATTACTCGCGACTCTCCTGAGCTGGATGGAACGACCAGACCCATATCGTCTTCGCATCGACTCCGTGCGCGACGAGGCCGCATCACGGGCGCGGCGTCTGGGCGGGACGCGCGTAGCCTGGCCTAGCCCTGACCTCCACATTTCGACGGTTCACGCGCACCTGGATGGGATGCCACCCCGCGACATCTACGCCGGAAGGCGTGTACGACAGCACGTAGCGTGTCCGAAAGTTGTTCAGGATAGAGACGAACGTCGATGAGAGGTCGTTGGTGCTCTGGACCTTGAGCAGTGCGCCTCCTGTGTCCTCTGTGAGAAACGTCAGCAGGGCTGTTCGAGCCATCTGCGGGTTTCGGTTAAAGAAGGCGCGGGAGGCCTCCCGCGGAAGCTGATCCCGCCCCATTCGGCCCGCTCCGCCGTCAATCGGCATAGGCGAGACCGCGAATATCGGAACGTCCGATCGCATCGCCTCTTCGAGCAATGGGCCAGCTTCCAGCCAGCTCGAGGTGTCCTCACCGTCGCTGAACACGATCGCAACCGGTTTCCGCACATCGCCATGACGGAGTACCAGCGCGCTGAAGATCGCGTCGTGCAACGATGTCGAACCATAGGCTGTCAACCCGTCCAGTACCTCGGTAGCGGTGCTGCGAGGATCTGACGGCGATGCGCGCTCGTGCACATCGTGAGAAAACGTCAGCAGCGTCACACCGTCGGACGGCCGAAGGCTCGCAACCGCCGCCGCAGCCGCCTTTTTCAATTCCACAAGTTGGCTTGACCGAAGGCTGCTGCTTGTATCGAGAACGAGGAGCAGGTGTAGCGGTACGCGATCGGCCGACACAGCGGTGACACTTTGGATTATGCCCCGATCACGAACGGTGAAATCGGCGGCGGTCAATCCCGTGACGACGTTGCCGCGAAGCGTCACGGTCACGTCCACCTGCACGACCTCGATGACCGACCGGAAGCGTTGTTCGGCTGCCGAATCGAGTGCGCCGCCGCGCGCTAATGCCACGCACATCAGCACGGCGCCCGCGCGTCTCAAGGCCTTACCTCGTCGTGCAGGCGCTTTAGCAGTTCATCGAAGGACTGTAGCTGCGTCAGCAGATAGGACGACCACGGATCAACTGGCCGCTTGGGAAGGTCGAGCGAGACGCTCGCCTGGACGACGGCTATTGCCTCCTCGGTTCGGCCGGCGTCCATCAACACCTTCGCAAGTGCCACGCGAGCGGCTTGTGCCGAAGGGTACTGCGCGATGGCGGCCCTCAGACAAGCTTCGGCTTCCCCTGGCCGCCCGTGACGACTGTGGATATCTGCCAGAAATAGGTTGGCGAGGTAGGTTACGTTCGGGGGAGCGCCGCCTGCCAGAATCGAACCATACACTTGCGCCGACTCGTCATCGCGCCCGGGAGAACGGACGTGCGCGAGGCGCAGTCTGGCTTCAGTCGATCCCGGGTCGACCGTCACCGCGAGCCGATAGAATTTCTCCGCCGTTCTCAAGTCGTCGCGTTGCGCGCGTATCCCGGTTGGCACCTCGAACGGATGATCTACCGCAACTCTGGATCTACTCTGTGCGACCGCACCGCGCTCCAACATGAGCGCAGCGTCCTTCGGATAGAGGCTCAAGCCGCTGTCTAGAATTGTCTCTGCCGATGACAGGTCCGCATTCGCGTGCAGAAACATACCGGTCGCCAGAAACCAGGATCGGAGGAAAGGCGTCGGCGCGGGATGCTTAACCGCCAGAGCATTGATCAGATGCAGCGCGAGTTCAAGGTGGCGACTCTCCCTGGCACTGTCGTTCGTCGCCAGAGCAAAGGCGCAGTCCGTGTGGAGCATGATCGCCGCGAACAGATCCGCTGGCCGCGCACTGGCGTGTCGCGGCGGGTTATCAGCCCCACCGCGAAGCCAGTAGCGTTCCTGCGCCTCAATGTCGTCGAGCGACGCGTTCGCCAGCCGCGCGACAGCATCGGTCCTTTGGACTGAGCGATATTGCGCCAGAATATCTTGATAGGGGACGCTCTGGTACGACTGGGCAGCCACGTGAACGGCTATCGCAATCAGCCAGATGCGCGCGGCCACCGTGACACCGATCGAGAGCGCAGAGGATTGGCGACGCGGCGTTCGCCGCACGATCCCAAGCACGGATGCACGCCTAGCCTCGACCATGCGCTCCACTTGGTGGACTTCTTCGCCCTCACGCAACGTGGCAGAAAGCTGAGAATTATACCCGAAGTCGCGCATTCCGCAGCTTCGGTCTCAATCATCGCTGCGCGCGTGACGGGTGAAGGCGGCTCGTCGACCGGCCGCCCATCAGTTCAGAGAACCGCCCGCGCTTCCGCAAACCTGCTTGGCATGCCTACCATGGACAATCAAAACGGACAAATGCCGGAACCGAACGTTGCCCAGTTCAATATGTGATAGGTCGTGTAGGACGGATACTGCGTGCCGTGGTCCGCGTCCCAAGAATAGCACGGTCCAGCGGGCGTTATCTCGCAGTCTCGGCAGCTCGTGAAGCAGTCATATACTTCTGGGTCTGAGTCGCACTCTGAGTAACAGCCCGACAGCGCATCATCAACCGCGTAGTTGTGAGTCTGCGCGTCGCATGCGGCCTTGCACCCCGCCTCCGCGGCGTTGCACTCTTGACAGCAACGATACGCGCCCGCCTGCAACACGACGCCGCCGCTGCTCACGGCGATGAATCCGAACGTCATCGAGGCCATGAGGATTCCCAACAATCGAAGCGCTCTTCTGGTCATGACATCGTCCTCCCTCTACTAAACAGTGTTAATGAGGTCCCTCGAGTTCTGTACGGAGAGGCACGGTCACCAGACCTGGAAGGTGGACGTTAAAGAAGTTCTCAACGTCGGCTGCGGTCTTGCTGGCAAACGCGCCGGACCAGGACTTAACGATCTTGCCATCCGCCGATATGACGAACGTGTGAGGCGTCGCACTAAGGCCATACTGTCTGGTGGTCTGAAGAGACGGGTGAACATACACGTCGAAGCCAAGATTCATATTCTGAAATGCTTCCGGCGCCGCATCACCTAGCGACACTGCCACAAAGCGATGCGACTCCTTCATAGCCGCAGCCACTGTTCTGATATTGGCGACGTTTCTCTGGCACCAAACGCAGGAGGGACTAATGATGTAGAGGACCGTTGGTCTGCGTTGGTCGGTGGTCGAAATCGTCGTCTCATTGCCGTCCAGCGTCTTGACGCTGAGCGCCGGAGCGTCGGCCCCGATGGCGACCAACTCAGGCCTCCCCCTCGAGGGAGCCGGTCTGATTGCGGACTGAGCCAGGAAGACGTTCGCGCTCAACGACATGCACAGCAGCACTGACAGCACAGCGTCGGGTTTTGAGGCTTTGTCCGTTGACGCATCGGCCAGGGCCGTGAAAGCAAAGCGTCTGACTCTCGACGTGATCGCCATCTTCACCTCCCTTCTGGTAGCTTTTCCCAAGGCACTGGCTGATTCCGCCGCCGATCTCCGATAACTGGTTTGATGGTGGAAGCAGCGGAGGTGATCGTGGTCACAAATCACCCGGCCCGCAAGCTCTGATCCTTACCAGTACCTGAGACACTCGTCGGTCGCTACTGGCACAAGGCCGTGGCCTGCTTTGTGGGACATCAATCTTCATTCGCGATCAGCCACTTGAAGCCGTCGCACATCAGACGAAGCCGTCCAGCCAAAGGTGCGCTGCATCATAACCCCGCCTGTCCGATCCATTCCATCGACCAGCTCCGTATCCTGTATTCCGAGTCGATGACCGGATTTCGACCTCAGCCGTGAAATATAATTACGCTCGACCAGAAAGCGGCCTGAAGTAGCGTGAGAGACGCTTCAGCAGTCGATCCTTGAAGCGCTTGATTTCCCGCCGCCGGTCCTGAGGAGGCAGATGCGCGACGCCAAGCGCCTCGGCGATCGCGTCGTCGCCGGCCGCGTCGAGCCATCGGTCCATCGCTCGACGCTCTCTCGAGTCGATGACGACGGCCGACAGCAGCAGCCCACAGACATATGTCGGACCTGCCGGTTGGGATCTGAGGGGGGAGTACTGCGGCTTGCTCAGTGGCGTATCGCCTCTCGCGGCCCTTCCGCGCGGACTCGCGCGCGCATGCGGTCCGCGAGATTCCGCCGGGCGATCAGGTATACGTAATCGATCAGGGAACTGCGCGACGCGTCGAACCGCGCCGGGTTCGCCCCGTACTCCAGGCAGGCGTCCGTCGCTGCGTCGACGGTGAAGTCTGACGGGGCGCGGGGAAACGCGCGCGCGAGCCGTTGGGGAAGCGCCTTCAGGAAGACGAGATCGAGGCAATCGAGCGCACCCGGGTGCCCCGCCAGAACGCGTGCGTGCAATCGCAAAGGATCGTCGGCGGGGACGGCGGGGTCGTCAGGCTCTCCGCGAGCGCGAGCATGTCGTCGAGGGTCAGCGGCTGGTCCGCGTAGGCCATCGCGCCAAGCGCGATCGCCTAATCTGGGTCGAACTCGATGCGAAACGCCGTCATCACGGCGGTCGGCACGACGATGGCCTGCGCGCGCATCCAGCGCAGCACGTCATAGCCCGTCATGTCGCCCAGTTTCAAATCGAGAATCAGACCGTGCGGCCTGATGCCGCTCGAAAGCGCCGCCATAGCCGCGTTTCCGGAAGCCGCGAGGTTCACGCCGTACCCGGCGTGCCGCAGAGCGGCATCATAAACTTCTCGCGTCCCCTGGTCATCATCGACGACAAGCACTCGCCTCACTTCGCCCTCCCGGGGCACGGGAACATCCCGCCGGGCGCTCGGACAGCCCGCGGAGCGAGCCCCTACACTGTAAACGTCGGCAACGGCCCGGAACCGAACAGGCGCAGCGGAGAGAAGAGCGTGTGGTCCTCGTCGGTGCCGCCCTGGTGG
This sequence comes from uncultured Acidobacteriota bacterium, assembly GCA_963817635.1. Taxonomy (GTDB): domain Bacteria; phylum Acidobacteriota; class Vicinamibacteria; order Vicinamibacterales; family 2-12-FULL-66-21; genus CAWFPR01. The sequence goes on from CAWFPR010000027.1 coordinate 30,164, forward strand.
CGGCTGGCCACGAACTCAAACGCGACGTGCCAGACCTCGATCCCAAGCGAGACGTTCTGGCGCTTCACCTGTGAATTCTTTCCCGACGAAGGACGCGTAGAGGCTTTCGTAGAGCTCCTGACATCGGTCCGGTGCAGTTCGACGTCGCCGCGGATAGTGGCGGCGTTCAGTGACTGGGAGCAAACTGCCGGCGCGCTTCGACGATCCCGAAAGCATCCATCAGCCGCCGCTAGTCGTCAGTGGCATTCAGGACGAGATGATTCCGATCTCGAACTCATGTCAGCTCTCCGAGAACCTGCCTAGCGCAGTACTCTTTTGCGGACCAGGGTGCTGCACACGATCGCGCTTCCAGTTTCACAAAATTTTTTACCCGGCGGGCGGCGGCATTTCTGCCGGCGACATCGCCGTTCGCACCCTTACTGAATAGCGTTGCGGCAGGACAGGTAACGTGTCGACGCGCTCGTTCGCCCGTCTGTCCTGGAGCCTTGATGTCGCCGGGAGCTCCGGCAGACAGACCAGCCACGCGCCTGGATTGGTGCTGACGGGTACTGAGGAACAATCGGTAAGTGAGCAACGAGATTGTGATAGGCCTGTGATATGTCAGAGCCGAAACACTGAAGTACGTCGAGGTTTACTGATGCACACCGAGTGATAGTCCTGGAAGGTTAAGTCGCTGATCGCGTGTGCGTTAACGCGCCTCGGAGTGGCTTGGTGTTGCTGGCCCGCTCGGCTTTCCAAGCGTGCTCCCTCAAACCCGCAAAAGGACCCTGCTTGACCCGGCGACCTCATCCGCGTCAATGACGGACGGTTCCCTCGGACACAATCCGAACCTACGGACGTACCTGCGGATGACCGCGCTTAACTTAAGCAGGTAGGTACTCCGCGTAATAATTTACGCGATATGCGCAAGTCCGCCGCGCTCGCCGCTCTGTTTCCCACGATTCGGGGCGATGTGCTAGTCGCCACGCGGACGCAGCCGGAGAAGTGGTGGTATCTCTCGGAACTGGCGGCGTTTCTTCACACGACGCCGTCAAGCCTGCAACGGGAAATGGCGGCTACCATGGCTTGGATCGCGACGCCAGTCCTGATTCAAGCGGTGGTGTAACAGCCGGGTAACAGCTGCGACGCCATCTCACGCCTCGATGCGTACCGGTACCCCAGCCTGTGCTGCGGCTCGTTTGTAGACGACACTGACTCGCACGACCTTCCCCGCGAGACCGCACCAGTTTGAAAGCATAGGATTGCAGCGTCGATGTCCGCCGTCGCTCCGGCAATTGCCGACCCAAGGGAGCGCGCCGGGTGGGTCAAGACCGCGCAGCGCCGGAGGGGAGTCTTGACGCGCCCCAAGCGCTCCCAGAAAATTAGCGGCCGGAGCGACGGGATCGTCCCTGTTACTCGCCCTTGAAAACCGCGCGCGTCAGCGCGATCGGACTCGCACCGTCCAACGGCAAGATCGGCGTCCGCGCGAGAAATCGCATCAGCTCCTCAGGCGACTCGGGTTCGGCCCGGTTGGCGTTGACTTGCTGCGCCATGAAAGCAAAGTCGTTCATGGTCCCGAGCAGGCTGCGGTTGCGCGTCCGGCCGAAGGCCACTTCTGACATCCGCGTGCGTTCATTGGCGATGGCCGCGGCGGCGACGCCGACGATGGACAGCCTCTCGCACACGGCGTCCGGAAACACCGTGCTCAAGCGCTTCGAGTCGGTGATCGGAAGGACGACCGAAAGTCGAGACCGCTCGCTGATGAATAGCAGGTGCTGACGTCGGCCGATCCGGAGGATGTTGCCGTACCAGTCGCCGAGCCGCGTCGTGGACTCGACGGCGGGCAGGTTGGCGGCCTGTTTCAGGCGGACGAGCAGCTTCTGTGTGCACCGGAGTACGAGCATCGGTGGCACCTACGTTACGACATCGTGCGCGCGGGCGATCATCACGACGTTGCGCGCCGGGTACCGGACCAGATCTCGGGTGCGCAATCGAGTGAGAAGCCGGCCACAATCTCGGCGCGCGTCCGGGCCGCTGCCTGCAGACAACCAACGGCTGACAGACGGGCGTGAGCGACCCCGCCCGCAGGGGGCCGAATAGAGCCAGACCGGGGTCGCTCACGCCCTCACCCGCCCTCACCCACTCCTTCTTTCTTCTCTTGTGTGCGGCCCGGCCTGCACAACGCGGCGGCCTCTCTGGTGCCGACATCGCGCAATTGCTCGCTGTTCTGGCCGTTGTTGCGCCGCTGCCAAGCCATTTGGCGCGTCTGCATCGACGTCGTGGTGTGGTGGCCATCATCTGGAATTGGGGGCTGATGACGCGAAGCGCTGTCGGCTCCCCGTTCGGCTCCCCCGTTGGTCCTCAGTGGTCCTCACCCTTCCACGCATCGCCGGGCAGAAGGGTGACCAGAGGCTGTGAAATGAGTGCCTCTGCGGCGATTGGATCCCACGCTTCGCCGGTCGCGAGAAGTGGGCTGAGGTCGGCCAGGAACGCCCCGTCGCGCATCTTCAATGCGAGGTTCTGTTCGACCTGCGCGCGGGTGATCGGGTGGCCGTCGCGGACCATGTATTCGAGGAACGCCGAGACGATGCGCTGAGGGTTCACTGGCAGGCGCGTGAGGGCGATCCCGAGGTCGAACAGGTCCCGCACCTGCTTGCGCTGGTAGAGCGCGCGGAGCTGGTGCCGAGCAGTTCATCGAGCGCGTAGGTCTGGACATCGCACGCGCCCTCGAACCACCTCGAGGCGACCTTGAACGGAGCCTTCCGGAGGCCGTAGAGCGCGAAGTGCTCGCGGGTGTTGGTCTCGACCTTGAGGCGCATCGGCACGGGCGACGCGCCCTCCGCCGTGTAGCGGAAATAGAACGTGATCCGCCCCTCGCCCTGCTTCCACGTCGGCTTGCCGAGCCAGGCTCCAGCACGGCCCTCAACGCGTTCATCATCGGCCCGGCAGGTTGGGCCGCCGTCTGCACGAGATCGATGTCTTCCGAGTACCGCGCGGGCGGGCGGAGCTGCAGCTTGGAGAGCGCCGTGCCGCCTCGCAGAGCCAGTGAATCGGCAGCGCCGGATGCCTGAAGATCTCCACCAGCGCACGACTAATCACCAGGTCCTGCTCGACCTGTGCATCGTCAATCCAGGGCGCCTCGGTACGCCACTCGGTGATGTAGTCGAACGGGATCACAGGTCGGGCTCCACGCTCGCGTTGACGATGATCTTCCAGCCCTTGTCACGGGTCCCAGAGTTGCTCCTGGCGCCTGCCAGGAGGACCGCGGACTTGTGCGCGTGGGCCTGAACCCAGGCCTTGAGCGAGGCGGCTTTCTCGGCCGCATCGACGCGCTCCAACAGGTAGCCAAGACGCTGCGACCAGGCCGGCGGCGCAGTGTCGGCGACGGCCACCAGCTTGTCTGCGTCGAGCCGTTCCGCAAGCTCGCCGAGCACAGTGGCGACCTGGTTCAATCCACCGGCTCGATGAGGGTAGCCGACGAGGTCCAGGGCGGTCGCCTCGGGGGTGGAGATAATGAGGCTTCCGCGCGGAGTGTTGACGCTCTCGACCGGTATATCGCGGAGTCGCTTGCGAACGATGAAGGCGACGCGCACACGGCTGCAGGATAGCGGTCGACGAGCCCGCTCGAGGCAGACTTGGAACTCCTGAGGGCGCTGGTGCGCGGCGCCGTGGTACTGCGCGGCGGTGAGCACGCCGGCGTAATAAGGAAGGCTCAGGCGCTCCATCAGCGAGGGGATGAACTGCTCGGCGGGAAGGCAGCCAAGGGCGTGATATTCGGGCGGCACGACGACGTAGTAGCCGCGTGCCGGCGAGGAGACGAGCCCCTGCTGGGACAGTCGGTGGAGGGCCACCTTGGCCGCCTCCGCGGACACGCCGAGAGCGTCCCGGGCGTCGGCGGAATTGAAGAAGTATCGTCCCGACCGGGCAAGGCCCTCGACGTATTGCCGAGCATTCCCGGCTAATCTTTCCATATGCATAAAGTAACAGTATTCGTTACTTTGCGCAAACGAAATGTCTATGCTCAACAGAAGGACAACAGACGGACGCAGATGCACACGTCTACGCCACCCCCACCAGCGGCGCCAGGTGGCTGTAGGCATGCGGCAACACCAGCGGTTCGATGACGCCAGCCTCACGGAACAGGGCGTCGCCGACCCGCGCCGCGACGGTCGGGAACATGTCGTCGCCGTGCGCGACCCAGAGCGGGTAGAGCGCGGAAAACCCGAGGCCGGAGAACCGTCGCAGTCTCGCCCGGTGTGCGCGCTCGTCTTCGTCTGACACCGCGTCCGGGTTGCCGCCGGCTCGCCGGGTTTCGAAGTACCAGCGAAGGTCGTCGCCGAACTGTCCGTCGAATCGCCAGCGCAGGCCCCGTCGCGCCTCGTCAACAACACGCATCCCGTAGGCGGCCATGTGGGCAGGGATGACGACGCGGAGCGTCCAGGTCGGCAGAGCGGCGAGGAACGGGAGGTGCCGCTCAAGGAAAGTCCGCAACTCGCGGCTGGCGTCCTGCGTGAGCAGGCAAACCACAATCCACCGCCCATCGGGATGGATGCCGATCGGCGCCTGGTCCGGAAAGTACCGCACCGGCGCATAGCTCCCCTGCGGCGTCGTCATCTGCGGCAGCGCGTCCGTCGTGAGGGCCGTGAACGCCGAGACGTGCGTCATCTTCTCCTCGGATGTCGCCAGCCACACGAGGTCCGGCTCCCGCAGGATGACGTCGAGCAGCATGATGCGTTCGAGCGCGCGTGGCACGGTCGGCGGGCGCCGCAGGCGTGACTCGGGATCGCCGACGGCCTCATACAGCTCCCGATGGCGCACATGGTAGATGCGCGCCCGTTTGCGCGCGCAGTCGTAGGTCGAGACCCACCCGAGGCGTTCGAGCTTGGTGAAGAACTTTCGCGTGGTGTGGCCGAAGACGACGCCTGCGAACGCGGCGTATTGGCGCATGACGCAGACGCCGGAGTGACGCGCGACCAGCACGAGAAAGCGCGCCTGCCGCTCGGTGAATCCGCGCGAGACGATGGTGCCGACGGCTTGATCGAGATTCATCGCAACAACTCCTCTGCAAGACGCGGATCGGGAGCGCGGCCACCTCGCGTGCCCGTGCTGGCGGTGAAGGCGTAGCCACCACTGCCGCGCCGGCTGCCACCGCCCCCGGCTCCACGTGAGCCGACGACGCGCATGCCGGCGGCGCTGTGGCGACTGAATCCGGATGACGCTTTGCCGGAGGCGTGGGCGCCGCGGTAGTTGAGCGTCTCCACCTCGAGGTCACGCGTGTGCTCGCGGCCGTCGCGGTCCTCGTAGACGATGCGCGCGTCGGGAAACTGGACGTGACCGTCCTTCTCGGGAAGGTCGTGGTCCATCGCCCAGCGCGCGATCTCGTCGGGTGCACGATCGGGACGGCCGTCGCTGTCGGGCTTGCCGCGGTTGTGCTCCTGGAGGAACTGTTGGTACGCGCGTTTCAGCTCGGTGTCGAGCATCACGCGATGAATAACCGCGCCATCCGCGCGCAGCCGGTCGGCCTCGCGTTCGTAGGCCTGGTAGACCTGCGCGTCGTGCAGCAGCTCGCGCGGGCGTTGAAGGCCGGCGTAGAAGTGCTGATCGCGCTCGTGGCGGTTGCGTTCGAGGACGTCGCGGCCGCGCTCGGTGAGGACGACGAGCGCACGGCCGTCGCGGACCGGAATGGTTCGCACGAGCTTCTGTTCACGCAGGTGCCGGAGCTCGCCGCTGCGGGGGTCGAAGGCGTGGCCCCGGCTGTCCCGGAGGTCGCCGGCGTGCACGACGCGGAACGCGCCGGTCGTCGCCAGCGCCCGCGCTTCCGAGCCGCGCAAGAGGACGCTGTGCTCGCGGAACCACACGCGTTCGCGGTCCGGGCCGCGCGGCAGGTCGAGGTCACGCGTGAACACCTCCCGCGGGTCGCGCGGGTCACGTTCGAGCGGATCGGACGAGGCGCCTCGACTGCCCTGGTGCAGCTCACGTCCTGATGCCTCTCGTCGAACATCGTCGCGGCGGTCGTCGTCGCGCGGGTCATCACTCCAGCGAGGATCGCAGTCCATGGACACCCCTTCGATTGGATGGGGCGGAACTGACGTGCCGCCCGACGCACGCGTGCACAGAACGGCCGCGAAGCGCCGCGCACGGCCGCATGTGGCCCGTTTCGACGGCGCTTCGCCGACAAGCGCCTTGATTTGCATCATTTAGCGGCGATTCGTGTGGGCCCAAATTTGGGCCCAGTCCGGTGCAGAAAGCGGCGATTTGGGGCGAACGACGGCCACGCACGCCGGCGGGGAGCCGACGCGGTAAGTGGCTGTTGGTGTTAGGTTTGTGGAGATTCTTGAGAGAAATGGTCGGGGCGACTGGATTCGAACCAGCGACCCCCTGCGCCCAAGGCAGGTGCGCTACCAGGCTGCGCTACGCCCCGACTGCCCGCATTATCCCACATCCCCTCTGCAGCGGTCGCCATCGGCTCTGGCCGAGGAGGAAACGCGGTCCCCGCGCCACCCGCCCCGGACAGAGAAACAGCCCCCGTTGCGGCTATGATGCCGTGTCCATGCTCCACCAGCTCGGTTCCCTGCCGCGACGGCTCCGCTGGGCGCTGCAACGCTGGAACGCGCCGGCCGACCGCGCCTTCCACGACGCGCTCTTCGCCAGCCAGCGCTACGACCCGTTCACCTTCGCCTACCCCGGCTACGTCACGATCCGCCGCTTCGCGGATCTCGCCGAAGCGAGGCTGGGCAACGCGCGGCGAGCGGTCGATCTCGGCTGCGGCCCCGGCGAAATCACCTGCGAGATCGCCCGGCGCCGGCCGGACATCCAGATCACCGGCATCGATCACAGCAGCGCCGCCATCGCGCGCGCCAGGGAGCACGCGGCGCGGCTCGAGCTGCCAAACGTCACGTTCGAAGCAGCCGACATCGCCGGCTGGCAACCGGCCTCACCCGCCGACCTGGTGATGATGTTCGACGCCTTCCACCACGTCCTCGACCCGGCCGCGTTCGTGCGCCACCTGAAGGCGGACCGCTTCTTCCTGATCGAACCTGGCGGCGACTGGCTCGGCGGCTGGGCGCGCACGATCGATCTCGACTGGATCCCGAACGCGCTGGACGTGATCCGCGCCCGCATCGCCTGGCAACTGGGCGCCACGCCAGCGAGAGTCGCCGGCACGGGGCCAGTGACCGAAGCGACAGCCCGAAACGCCCACGGCGGCGAGCCCGTCGAGCACCGCTATACGCTCGACGATCTGAAGCAGCTTCTTCGAGGGCTTCGGCCTCGACGCGCGCGGCACGATCGCCGGCGTCGAGGACTATCCGCCGGACCCGTACGGCACCCTGCCGCTGCGCGAGCCGTTCGGACGGATCTGCTACGACACGCTGGTCGCCATCGAAGACGCTGCTCGTCGCCGAGAATCTCGACCTCCACGCGAAACACTGGGCGATCTACGCCGAACGCGGCGCGCCCCACACGCTGCGGACGCCGCGAGCGATCGACCCGAACGACTCGGCGCCCCCCGCCCGCCTCCAGGGCGCGTGCGACGTCGAATACCTCTCCTACGACGGCGCCGCGAGCGCACCGCCAGGCGCCGCGCTCCTCGTGGGCGTCACCTTCCGCAACCGGAGCTGGCGCACCTGGAACAGCGCCGATCCCGCAGGCCCGGTGCTGCTCTCCTATCACTGGCTGGATCGCCGCGGCGCCATCGTCGTGGACGACGGGCTGCGGACGCCGATGCCGCACGCGGTTGGGCCGGGGAAACCTGCACGATGTCCTGCAGCATCCGGACGCCCGATCGGCCCGGCGCCTACAGACTGGCGATGGATCTCGTGGAAGAAGGCGTGACGTGGTTCAGCCGCGCCGGCGCGCCGGTGCTCAGCGTGGACGTCGAGGTCGGTTGAGGCCGCGGCCGACGCAGGCGCGAGTTCGACGGGCACACCTACGCGTGCACGCTCGAATTCAACGCCGCGCCGCCTACTTCCAGTCCGCGATGAAGACGTTGGTCTCGCCTTCGACCTTCCCGTCGCGATTCGACGCAAAAACGAGATGCTTGCCGTCGGGCGAGAACATGGGGAAGCCGTCGAACGTGTCGTTGAAGGTGATCCGCTCGAGACCGGTGCCGTCCAGGTTGATCATGTAGATGTCGAAGTCGCGCCCCTTGGGGTCGGCGACGTTCGACGCGAAGACCAGGCGCTTGCCGTCGGGGTGCCAGGACGGCGCGAAGTTCGCCCCGCCGAGCTTCGTCAGTTGCCGCTGGTTCCTGCCGTCGCGATCCATGATGTACAGCTCGAGCGAGGTCGGACGCCAGAGGCCTTCACCGAGCAGCTTCTTGTAGTCGTCGAACTCCGGCCCAGCCTGGAGCGGACGCCCGCGGAACGCCACGAGCTTCCCGTCCCACGAGAAGAACGGCCCGCCGTCCGGCCCGGGACGATTCGTCAGCCGTTTGACGTCGGATCCGTCGGCCTTCATGGAGTAAATCTCCATGTCGCCGTCCCGCACGCTGGTAAAGACGATCAGGCCATCGGGCGCGATGGTCGCTTCGGCGTCGTAGCCGGGCGAATTGGTCAGCCGGACCGGGTTCGATCCGTCCGCGTTCGCGCGGTAGATGTCGTAGGTGTCGTAGATCGGCCAGACGTAGCCGCGCTCGTAGCTCGGCTTCGGCGGACACGCCGGCGACGCGCCGTACGTCGAGGCATACAACACCTGCTTCGAGCCGGGATAGTAGGACCGAGCACGTGGTCCGGCCCGTGCCATTGCTGATCCGCTTCACGTCGGTGCCATCGATCTTCATGCTGAAAATCTGGTCGCACGCATTGCCGTCACGAACCGACTGGAAAATCAGCCGCGTGCCGTCGGGCGAGAAGTACGCCTCGGCATTCTCCCCGCCGTGCGTCAACTGCCGCACGTTGACGAGGTGTTTTTCCACGCTAGTGGGGGCAGGCGCCTGCGCTCGGCCGCCGACGACCGCAGCGGCACACACGACACTGAGAACGAGGGCCTGTAAGCTCAACCTGTGCATGATTTGTCCAGTCCGATCGCGGGGCGCAGACTGCTAAGATTACCCGATTTCGCGATGCGGTCATCCACAACAATCCGAAAAGTCCTCTTTATCTGCCAGTTCAACCGCTGCCGGAGCGCGACGGCGGAGCGCCTGTACTGCAAGCGGCCCGATCTCGACGTGCGCTCGGCCGGGACGAGCGACGATGCACTCGTGCGGGTGACCCGGCGGATGCTGGACTGGGCCGACGTGATCTTCACGATGGATCCGGAACAGCAGCGCGCCCTCTCGCGGATGTTCCCCGCGCACCCGTCCCTGGCGGGGTTGATCTGCCTCGACATTCCGGACGAATACGGGTTTCTCGATCCGGAACTGGTGCGGCTGCTGGAGGAGCGGGTGCCGCCCCACCTCGTGTAGGGGCCGCTGGCCGCGCTCCGCTCCGGGTCCGCGGTCCGCTGTCCGCTGTCCGCTGTCCGGTGTCCGCTGAAACAAACTGCGCTCCCGGCCGCTCAAATCTCCCGTGAACCGGATGATGACGTGGCTCGTATGTGTACGAAGTTATTCGTAGATTAGGGGGGCCCGATGTTCGAAAGCTGGCTGCAGGATGCGCGCTACTCGTTGCGTCTGCTCCGGAAGAGCCCGATGTTCACCGCCACCGCGACGCTGTCGCTGGCAATCGGCATAGGGGCAAACGCCACGATCTTCTCGATCGCGAGCGCGCTCCTGCTCCGGCCTCTCCCGGGCCTCGCCGAGCCGGATCGCCTCGTGGACATCGGCCGAACCGACACCTCCACCCGCTTCGACACGACGTCCTACCCGAACTACAAGGACATCCGCAGCCGGATGACGACGGTCCAGGACCTCTATGCCTACGAGATTGAACCGACGCCGATGAGCCTTTCGGAAAACGGCAACGCGGAACGAATCTACGGCGGCGTCGTCTCGGCCAACTACTTCACGGCGCTCGGCATGCGCCCGGAACTCGGGCGTCTCCTCCGCGACGAGGACGACGCGGTCGTGGGCGGGAGCCCGGTCGCCGTGATCAGTCACGCGCTCTGGCAGCGCCGTTTCGCCGGCGATCCCGCCATCGTCGGCCGCTCCATCACTCTCAACGGGAGCGCCTTCACCGTCGTCGGCGTCACCCCGCCGGGCTTCCAGGGCTCGACGGTGATGCGGCACGAACTCTGGGTGCCGATCTCGATGCTGACCCAGGCGATTCCGCGCATGCGACAGACGATGTTCACGTCGAGGGGCGCGTCGTGGCTGTTCATGGGCGGGCGATTGAAACCGGGTGTGACGGTCGCGCAGGCGAACGCGGAAGCGCATGCGATCGGCGCCGCCCTGGCCGAAGAGTTTCCGCGCGAGAACCAGGGCAAGTCGCTGACCGTCGCGGCGGCGGCGGCCGTGCCGGGACAGGTGTCGATCATCGCCGGATTCCTCGGACTGCTGATGACCATCGTCGGGCTCGTACTGCTCATCGCCTGCGTGAACGTCGCGGGGATGCTGCTCGCGCGTGCCGCCGGACGGCGTCGCGAAATCGCCGTGCGACTGGCGATTGGCGCCGGCCGCCGCCGGCTGATCCGTCAACTGATGACGGAAACGGCCGTCCTCTTCGCGGGCGGCTGCGCGATCGGTCTCCTCCTGAACGTGTGGCTGACGAAGCTGGTGCTGCTGCCCATTCCGCAGCTGCCGGTGCCGATTGCGCTCGACATCACGATGGACTGGAGGGTGGTCAGCTTCGCGCTGGCCGTTTCGTTCGTTGCGGCGCTCCTGTCAGGCCTCGCGCCCGCGCTGCAGGCCTCGGGCGCCGACCTGGTGCCGGCGCTGAAGGCCGATGGGCTCGACGGCGGACGGTCGCGGCTGCGCCTGCGCAACGTGTTCGTCGTCGGCCAGGTGGCGATGTCGCTCGTGCTCATCGTTGCCGCGGGCCTGTTCCTGCGCGCGCTGCACCGCGCCTCGACGGTCGATCCGGGATTCGACCAGGCCAGCGTGGACGTCGTCTCGCTCGACCTGTCGCTCGGGGGGTACAGCGGCGCGAACGGCAACACGCTCGTCCGCGATCTGATCGCCCGGACGTCGCAGTTGCCGGGCGTCCAGGCGGCGAGCGCGACGGTGGACCTGCCGCTCGACGGCGGCAGGATGGGTCTCGGGGGCTACCGCGTGGCCGGCGTCACGCCGCCGAACGGACGCAAGTGGTTCGGCGCGGACTGGAATGTCGTCGCACCCGGATTCTTCGCGACCCTGCGCCTTCCGCTCGCGCGCGGCCGCGAGTTCACAGAATCCGACACGCCGGACTCGCTCCCGGTGGCGATCGTCAACGAGGCGCTGGCGCGACAGTTCTGGCCCGACGGCGACGCGCTCGGACGGCAGCTCGAAGTCGAAGGCGACAGCGAGCCGCGGCACCTGACGATCGTCGGCGTGTCCACCGACGCGCGGCTCGTTTCCCTCTCGGGCGACGCCGAGCCGTACATCTACGTGCCCCTCGCGCAGTACCCGATGAGCAAGGTGCACCTCGTCGTCCGCACGAGCGGCGCCAGCAGCCTCCCCGCGGTTCGCGGGCTCGTGCGGGAGATGGCCCCGACCCTTCCGGTGATCCAGGCGATGCCGCTGTCCGAGATCACGGCGATCGGCCTCGTGCCGCAGCGCATCGCCGCCACCGTCGCCGGCAGCCTCGGCATCGTCGGACTGCTGCTTGCCGCGATCGGCATCTACGGGGTCACGTCGTACGCGGTCAGCCGGCGGACGCGCGAAATCGGGATCCGTATCGCGCTTGGCGCCAATACCTCAACCGTGCTCTCGCTGATTCTCCGCCAGGGCCTGGTGCTCGCGGCGATCGGCGTGGCGATTGGCGTCGCGATGGCGGCTGCCGGATCGCAGGTCCTTGGCAGCCTGCTCTTCGGGATCCCGGGACTCGATCCGGTGACCTTCGGCGCGGCGTGCGTGCTGTTTGCCGCGGTCACGCTCGTCGCGACCTACATCCCGGCGCGGCGCGCCACGAACGTGGACCCGATGATTGCGCTTCGGGATCAGTAGTCGGCGGGCCGTATACTGACTTCGTGAAGTCCGCGTCCGGCATTCTCCTCTGCGTCGTGTGCACCGCGTGCGGCGGCGGGCGATCGTCTGAGCCCCCGCCGGTTCCGGCTCCATCGGCCAGGAACCTCGTCATCATCACGATCGACACGCTCCGCGCCGATCGCGTCGGCGCGTACGGCTACCGGGCGGCGCGCACACCAGCCATCGATGCGCTGGCGCGCGACGGGATGCGTTTCACCCACGCCTATGCCACCGCGCCGATCACGCTGACCTCCCACGCCAGCCTGATGACCGGGCGCTACCCGGCAGGCCACGGCGCGCGGCACAACGGCATGCGGCTGGACCTCTCGACGCCGACGCTGGCTGATGCGCTTTCGCGCGCGGGCTTCGCGACCGGTGGCTTCGTCGGCGCTTTTCCGCTGGATCGCCGGTTCGGGCTGATCAAGGGCTTCCAGACCTACGGCGATCGCATGCCGCGCGGCGCTCCGGGACACGCCATCAACGAGCGTCCCGGCCGCCTGGTGGTGGACGAAGCGCTCGCCTGGCTGGCGGCCAATCGCGCCGGGCGGTTCTTCCTGTGGGTCCACCTGTTCGAACCGCATGCCCCATACGGCAATCCCGCGGATCCGGTCGAGGCCCGCCGGCCCGCGCAGGCGCGATATGACGACGAGGTGTCGGAAGCGGACCGGCAGGTGGCCCGCGTCATCGAAGCGCTCGGCGCCGACCGCGCCTCGACGCTCGTCGTCTTTGCCGCCGATCACGGAGAGGCCTTCGGCGAGCATGGCGAGATTGGCCACAGCGTCTTCGTCTACGACACGACGCTCCATGTGCCGCTCGTGTTCAGCGGCCCCGGGATTCCGGCGGGTCGTACCAGCGACGAGCGGGTGGATCTGATCGACGTCGCGCCAACGGTGATGCGTGCGCTTGCCGTCACGCCGTTCGACACGGACGGCGTCGATCTGGAGCCGGTGATTTCCGGCGGCGCGCTGCCGGCGCGCGATCTGTATGCGGAGTCGTTCGCGCCCCTGCTCGATTTCGGGTGGAGCCCGCTGCGCAGCCTCCGGTCCGGTTCCTGGAAGTACATCGCGGCTCCCTCACCTGAGCTGTTCGACCTGGCGAGGGATCCAGCCGAGACCACCAACGTCCTCGAGGCGCACAAGGCCGAGGCCGCGGCGCTCGGTGAACGCGTGCAGCGGTTTTCAGGGACCGAGCTGACCAGGCGTGCGGCGAACGACCCGGAGGCGCTCGCGCGGCTCCAGGCGCTGGGATACGCGTCGGGCTCGAAGGTGGTGACGGACAGCACGCGGCCGGATCCGAAGGATCGTCGCGCACTGGCGGCGCGCATCGCGCGGGTCGCGTCGGGCGAACTGCAGGGCCGCGCGCTCGAGCGGGAGCTGCGCGCCATCCTCGCCGAAGACCCGGCCAACCCCCAGGCGCACCTGCGGCTCGGCTACGTGCTGGTCGACTCGGACCGCTGCGCCGAAGCCGCCGGCCACTTCAGACAGGCGATCGCCGAGCACCTGCCGTCGGTGGACGCTCATCTCGGGCTCGCCGGCTGCGATGCGGCGGCGCACCGGTTCGACGCCGCGGCCGCGACGCTGCGCCAGGCGGAGCAGATCGAGCCCGACAACCCTGTCGTCATCGCGAACCTCGGACTCGTGCTCTCGGATGCGGGCCATCCCGATCAGGCGGTCGCGCCGCTGCGCCGCGCGCTCACGCTCGATCCCGATCTGCACCAGGCGCGCTTCGCGCTCGCGCTCGCGCTCGCGCGCACTGACCATCGCGCCGATGCGTCCGAGACCGCGCGCGAACTCCTCCGGCGCCTGCCGCCCGATGCCCCGCAGCGCGCGGAAGTCGAGCGGCTCCTGAGCCGCCCTGCGATAGCGCGCCGCCGTTCGTACCCAATCCATCACTCGCCTCCGCGCGATCCAATTCGACGTACGCCGCCCGGGGACAGCGGCGCGATCCCGGCTCCTCGTCCTCGCCGCCTGTCGAATCGTCACACGACCGGCTGGTGCTCCTTTTGCTGAACCGGCGGGTCACGCGATTCGCGACGCGAATCGCCTGTCCTTTCATCAGGAGGCAGCAGAGCATGAGAAGGTTCATCGTTGCGATGGTCGTCGCCGGCGTCGCCGCGCTCGCGGGACATCCCGCCTTCGCGCAGCAGACCACCGGCAGCATCACCGGACGCGTCATCGACCCGCAGGGCGCAGCCATCCCCGGTGTGACGGTGACGGCGAAGAACACGCAGACGGGCTTCGTGCGGACCGACGTGAGCGACACCGAAGGCGTCTACCGGCTCAACGCGCTGCCGGTCGGCAGCTACGACGTCGTCGCCGAGCTTCAGGGCTTCAGCAGGATTGAGCACAAGGGCCTCACGCTCAATGTCGGGCAGACGCTCGACATCGGCCTGTCCATGAAGGTCGCGAACATGGAGGAGACCGTCACGGTCACCGGCGAGTCGCCGCTCATCGAGACCCGCTCGTCGTCGGTAGGCGGCGTGGTGGATGTCGGCCGGATCGAGAACCTGCCGCTCAACGGCCGGCAGTTCGCGAACCTCGCGGCCACCATCCCGGGGGTGGGACTCGGCTTCCACTCGGATCCGACCAAGAGCTCGCAGTTCTCGCCGCAGGTGAACGGCGGCAACGGCCGCAACGTCAACTACCAGATCGACGGCGGCGACAACAACGACGATACCGTCGGCGGACTGCTTCAGAACTTCCCTCTCGAGGCCATCCAGGAATTCAATTTCATCACCCAGCGCTTCAAGGCGGAGTACGGCCGGAGCAACGGCGGCGTGATGAACATCGTGACCAAGAGCGGCACGAACCAGGTACAGCGGCAGTGCATTCTCGCTCGTGCGCGACAAGTCGCTCAACGCGCGCACGCACTCGGAGGAAGCCGCCGGGGCGCCGAAGGCGGACTACCGGCGCTACCAGCTCGGCGGATCGTTCGGCGGCCCGATCGTCCGGGACCGGTCGTTCTACTTCGGCGCCTTCGAGCACACGCAGCAGGACACCAACCAGCAGGTCGATACGCTCGGGCTCTTCCCGTCACAGGACGGCGTCTACAAGACGCCGATCCGCGAGACGCTCGTCAACGTCAAGCAGACGACGACGATCAATGCGGCGCAGTACCTGTCGGTGCGCTACGGCCGGAACACGAACACCCAGCCGTACGGCGGCGGCGCCTGCAGGTTCGCGCCGAGCTCCTGGAGCACGAGCGAGAACACGTTCAACTCGATCAACGTGAACCACAACTGGGTGCTGGGCGGCTCCCGGCTGAACGAGTTCATCTTCCAGTATGCGAACTTCGCGAACTCGATCGGTCTCAGCAGCTCGGATCCCTACGAACTGTTCCCCAATACCGTGGCGATCGGCGCCAACCCGAACACGCCGCAGGCGACCGAGCAGACCAAGTGGCAGTTCCGCGACGACTTCTCGTGGAGCGTGACCGGCATGGGCGGACTCGGCCACGACATGAAGGCTGGCGCGAACTTCATCAATGAGCCGCACCTCTACGCGACGTTCAACAGCGGCGTGGACGACTACCAGTACACCCACCTGACCGACGACAGGGGCGGTCCGATCCAGACCATCACGCGCAACGGGGGCGTCGGGTCGGTGAACATCCCGTTCAAGCAGTACGCCGCCTACATCCAGGACGACTGGCGGATGTCCGATCGCCTGACGCTGAACCTCGGTCTGCGCTACGACCTGGTGACCGGCGTGCAGATCGACCAGTCGCAGAACCCGAACTTCGTGGCGCTGCAGGCTGCCGGCAGCGCCGGACGCTTCGCGGGGATCCCCGGCATGGAGGACTTCGGGAAGGCCCCGAAAGACGATCGCAACAACCTCCAGCCGCGCGTCGGCTTCGCGTGGGACATCAAGGGCACCGGCCAGGACGTGGTCCGCGGCGGCTGGGGCGTCTACCAGGACTTCGGCTACACCAACGCCAACGTGCTCTTCCCCGCCATCGACGCCAGCGGCCAGGGCCACGGCGCGATCTTCTCGGTGAACAGCCCGGGCGGCATCCTGAAGTCCGACGGCACGTTCTTCAACGTCGGCGATCCGATCTCGACCATCGAGAGCCAGAACGAGGCGGATCCGACCCGCCTGCCGCTCTTCGGCCAGGTGCTGTCGCCGCGGCTCCAGCAGCCCTACACGCGGCAGACGAACATCGGCTGGGCGCATCAGCTCGGGGCCTCCACCGCGATCACGGCCGACTACGTGCACATCGACGGCCGCGACCTCAATACGCGCTTCCGCTACAACTACCTGGATCCGGCGACGGGCCTGCGCCGGCTGGCGGGGCTCGACATCCGGCCGAATACGCAGGCGTTCCGCGCGGCGATCAGCGGCGCGACGAGCTCCTACGACGCGCTGATACTCGGGGCGCGGCGCCGGCTGTCTCACGGACTGGACTTCACCGTGTCGTACACGCTGGCGCAGGCAAAGAGCGACATCGGTGCGGCGTCGGATGAACTCGACGCCAACTACATCCAGGACGTCACGCAGCCGTTCGCCGACGTGCAGAACGGACCGTCTGGACGCACCGACGCCCGCCACCGCGTCACGGCGAGCGCCGTGATTCGCGCGCCGTGGGGGGTCCAGGTGTCGCCGTTCTTCCTGTTCCGATCGGCGCTGCCGATCTTCACCTTCGAAGGGGTGGACCTGAATCACGACGGCAACAACAACGACCTGACGGCCAAGGCCTACGAGTACGACGGCCTGGGCAACGCGCCGAAGGAGATTGGCACCTGCACGACGGTCAACTGCAGCCGGGGCGCGAGCTTCGCGCAGCTGAACCTGCGGGTCTCGAAATCGTTCCCGATCGTCGGCCGCGCGCGCGTCGAGGCCATCGGCGAGATCTTCAACGTGACGAACGCGCTCAACCCGGCGTTCCCGCTGACCTCGCAGCGGCTTGCCGGCGGCGTGCAGCGCGCGGCGTTCGTGCAGCCGACGGCGTTTGCCGGCGACTTCCGGCAGCCCGAGCAGCGCGTCGGCCAGATCGGATTCCGGTTCTCGTTCTGACGGTCGCGTCCGGCATCTGCATCGTTCGATAGGAGAGGCGACGGGATGGTCCCATTCGTCCGGGACCATCCCGTCCCGCCACTTGTCCCTCGTGTTTTTCTGGATGTTCGCGTCCGGCGCAAACGGGATATTGGATTCGGCGCTCACCCGTCCATCACGCCGTCCGTCACTCTCCCTTCCAATCCAACGGCTTGATCGATCGTGACGAGCTGTGCCACGGCTGGCGCGCGTGTTGCTGTCGCGTGGGCTCCGAACACTCACTCTTAGGAGGCACGGCAAGAATGAAGAGAATCATCGTCACGGCCCTGGTGCTGTTGTGCGCGGCCGCGAAGGCCAACGCGCAGCAGACCGGCACGATCAACGGGCGCATCGTCGACGCGCAGGGAGCCGCGGTTCCCGGCGTGACGGTCACCGCCACGAGCACCTCGACGGGATTTGCCCGCACGGTGGTCTCGGACGGCGAGGGCATCTACCGGCTGAACGGCCTGCCGGTCGGCGCCTACGACCTGCACGCCGAGATCTCCGGCTTCGCGCCGTGGGAGCGGAAGCGCGTCACGGTGAACGTGGCGCAGACGACCGATCTGAACATCGATTTGCAGCTCGCCGGGATGACCGAAGCGGTGAGCGTGACGGCCGAGGCCCCGCTCGTGAAGACGACCGATTCGTCGGTGGGTGGGGTCGTGGACGTCACCAAGATCGAAAGCCTGCCGCTCAACGGCCGGCAGTTCGCGAACCTGGCGATGACGATTCCCGGCGTCGGCCTCGGCTTCCACTCCGACCCGACGAAGAGCACGCAGTACTCGCCGCAGATTGCCGGAGGCAACGGCCGCAACGTCAACTACCAGATCGACGGCGGCGACAACAACGACGATACGGTCGGCGGGCTGCTGCAGCTCTTTCCGCTCGAAGCGATCCAGGAGTTCAACTTCGTCACCCAGCGCTACAAGGCCGAATACGGCCGCAGCAACGGCGGCGTGATGAACATCGTGACCAAGAGCGGGACGAACAACCTGAAAGGCAGCTGGTTCACGTCGATGCGCGACAAGAGCCTCAACGCGCGCACGATGACCGAGAAGATCAACAACGTCGCAAAGCAGGACTACCGCCGCTACCAGTACGGCGGGTCGCTCGGCGGCCCGATCGTGCAGAACAGGGCGCACTACTTCGCCGCCTTCGAGCGCACGCAGCAGGACACCAAACAGGCGGTCAGCACGCTCGGGCTCTTCCCGGAGCGAGGACGGGGTCTTCAACACGCCGAACCGCGAGAACCTGTTCACCGGCAAAGTCTCGACCAACCTCAACGCCTCGCAGTACCTGTCGGTCCGCTACGGCCGAAACACGAATTCGCAGGTGTACGGCGCTGCGACCCGTTCGGTGCCGGCCAACTGGGGCGACAGCGTGAACACGTTCAACTCGTTCAACCTGAACCACAACTGGGTGCTCGGCGGCGGCTCGCTGAACGAGTTCGTGTTCCAGTACGCCGACTTCGACAACCACGTCGCGGCCCGCACGGGCGATCCGCGCCAGGTGTTCCCGAACAGCGTGATCATCGGCTACAACGCGAACACGCCGCAGTCGACCATCCAGCACAAGTTCCAGTTCCGCGATGACTTCACCTGGCACGTGACCGGAATGGGCGGGCTCGGTCACGACTTCAAGGCCGGCGCGAACTTCATCAACGAGCCGAAGCTGTACGTGACGTTCGCCTCCGGCAGCACCGACTACGCCTACACGCATCTGACCAACGACATCAACGGTCCGATTCAGACGATCACGCGCAGCAAGCCGGGTTCGTCGGCCAACCTGCCGCTGAAGCAGTACGGCGCCTACGTCCAGGACGACTGGCGCGCCACCGATCGCCTGACGATCAACCTCGGCGTCCGCTACGACCTGGTCACCGGCGTGCTGCTGGACCAGTCGAAGATTCCGAACTACGTGGCGCTCACGGCGGCCGCGGCCGCCGGCCGGTTCGATGGCGTGCCGGGCTTCGACGAGTTCGGCAAGAAGGCGCAGGAAGACAAGAACAACATCCAGCCGCGCGTCGGTGCGGTGTGGGACATTCACGGCAACGGCAAGGACGTGGTCCGCGCCGGATGGGGCATCTACTACGACTTCGGCTTCACGAATGCCAACATCCTGTTCCCGGGCCTCAGCGTTCAGGGCGGCGCCGGCACGATTTTCACCGCGACGAATACGGCCGGGATCAAGCAACCCGGACGGCAGCTTCTTCACGGTCGGCCAGCCGATCGCGAACATCGCGAGCCAGAACGAAGTCAACCCGGACGGGCCGTTCTACAGCTCGAACGTCGCGGCGCCGCAGATCCGGCAGCCCTGGACGACGCAGGCGTCGGTGGGCTGGTCGCATGAGTTCGATTCGACGACCGTGATCGACGTCGACTTCGTCAGCACCCGCGGCCACGACCTCGGCGTGCGCTGGCCGCTCAATACGCGCGTGAACGGCGGCGCCCGCCGCTACGCCGATCTCGGGCTGAATCCCGCCAACCCCACGATGAACCTGAGCGTCGGCGAAAGCCGGTTCGACGGCCTGAACCTCGGCGTGCGCCGTCGGCTGAACCACGGCATCCAGCTCAACGCGTGGTACTCGCTCTCGCGCGCGGATGGACTTGGCGGGCTCGGGGTGGACGAGTTGACCACCAACCTCGTGCAGGACGCCACGCAGCCGTTCGCGGACGTGCAGTGGGGACCGGCGGCCCGCACGGATGCGCGCCACAAGGTCACGGTGAGCGCCGTCATCCAGGCGCCGTGGGGGCTGTCAATCTCGCCGATCTTCCGGTACCGCTCCGCGCTGCCGATGCACATCTGGTACGGCTACGACGCGAACCAGGACGGCGTGAGCAACGACATCTACACGACCGCGTACCGGTTCACGGGAGTCGATGACCAGGGCAATCCCTCGTTCAAGGAGATGGGCGCCTGCGAAAACGTGAACTGCGGACGCGGCGCGGCGCTGTCGCAGATGAACCTGCGGGTGTCGAAGCTGTTCCGGCTGCCGGGCACGATGGCGATTGAAGCGTTCGGCGAGGTCTTCAACCTCTTCAACGCGATCAACCCCGCGTTCAACGTCGGCGCGTCCTCGTCGTCGCCCGCGTTCTTCACCGGAACGCTGGCGAATCACACGGAGAACACGGTGTTCATGCGGCCCAACGCGTATGCCGGAGATGCCGGCCAGCCCGAACAGCGCGTCGGACAGGTGGGCTTCCGCTTCGTGTTCTAAAGAGGCTTGGGGCTTGGGGCTTGGGGCTTGGGGGCGTCAGCCTCCAGGCCACAAGCTTCCGTCAGCCCGGGCAGCGCGTCGGCCAGGTCGGATTCCGATTCTCGTTCTTTCGATCGCGTCCGGCATCTCTATCGTTCGATAGGCACGTGGGGTGGTCCCCGACGTCTGGGACCATCCCACGTGACGAAAGTCCCAGCGCTTCCGTTGGATGTTCCCATCGGGCGAACACAATAAATTGGATCGCCCCATCGCGATCTGGCCCACCGTCCGTGCCTCCCGCTCGAATCCAACGGCATATTCGGCGGTGACGAGTGGTGACGCGGATGGCGCGCCTGTTGCTGACCAGTCGGCCCCGTTGCCGACACTTTCAGGGAGGCACGCCAGGAATGAAGACAATCACTGTCACAGCCCTCGTGTTGCTCTGCGCCCTGGCCGGCACGGCCAGCGCCCAGCAGTCGGGCATCACGGGCCGCGTCGTGGACGCACAGGGAGCCGCGGTTCCCGGCGTCACGGTCACCGCGACCCAGTCCGCCACGGGCTTCGTGCGCACCGTGGTCTCCGATCGCGAAGGTATCTACCGGCTCAACGGCATGCCGGTCGGCTCCTACGACCTGACGGCGGAGATCGCCGGATTCGCCACGTGGGAGCGCAAGGGGATCATCGTCAACGTGGCCCAGACGACGGACCTGAACATCGACCTGAAGCTTGCCGGCATGACCGAGGCGGTCCAGGTCACGGGTGAATCGCCGCTGATCAAGACCACCGATTCGTCGGTCGGCGGGGTGGTGGACGTCGGGAAGATCGAGAGCCTGCCGCTGAACGGGCGTCAGTTCGCGAACCTCGCGATGACGATCCCGGGCGTCGGGCTCGGCTTCCACTCCGACCCGACCAAGAGCACGCAGTACTCGCCGCAGATTGCGGGCGGCAACGGCCGCAACGTCAACTACCAGATCGACGGCGGCGACAACAACGACGATACGGTCGGCGGCCTGCTGCAGCTCTTCCCGCTCGAAGCGATCCAGGAGTTCAACTTCGTCACCCAGCGCTACAAGGCCGAGTACGGCCGCAGCAACGGCGGCGTGATGAACATCGTGACCAAGAGCGGGACGAACACCCTGAAGGGCAGCTGGTTCACGCTGTTCCGCGACAAGACCCTCAACGCCCGCACCGAGACCGAGAAGCTGACCGACGTGCCGAAGCAGGACTATCGCCGGTACCAGTTCGGCGGCTCGTTCGGCGGCCCGATCCTCCGGGACAAGGCCCACTTCTTCGGGGCCTTCGAACGCACGCAGCAGGACACGCTGCAGTCGGTGGACACCAAGGGGCTGTTCCCCGACCAGGACGGGGTCTACACGACGCCGTATCGCGAGAACCTGGTGACCGTGAAGGGCACGGCCAGCCTGAACGCCTCGCAGTATCTGTCGGTCCGCTACGGCCGCAACACCAACAGCCAGCCGTACGGCGTGGACCCGTCGACTCCGCCGAGCGGCTGGGGGAAGAGCTCCAACACGTTCAACTCGATCAACGCCAACCACAACTGGGTGCTGGGCGGAGCGAAGCTGAACGAGTTCATTTTCCAGTTCGCGGAGTTCGCCAATGCGATTACGGCCAACAGCCTCGACCCGCAGGTCAGTTTCCCGAACGGCGTGAGCATCGGGCAGAACACCAATACGCCGCAGCAGACGCAGCAGAAGAAGTGGCAGTTCCGCGATGACTTCACCTGGAGCGCAGCGGGGCTGGGCGGCCTGAGCCACGGGTTCAAGGCCGGCGTCAACTTCATCAACGAGCCGCGCCTGTTCATCACGTTCAACACGGGGACGGGCGACTACGCGTACTCGCTGTTGACCAACGCGCTGAACGGCCTGGTCACCGACGTCACGCGCAACGGCGGCGCGGCCGAGTCCAACATCCCCACGAAGCAGTTCGCCGCCTACGTCCAGGACGACTGGAAGGTCAGCAACCGGCTGACGCTGAACCTCGGGTTCCGCTACGACCTGCTCACGGGGTTTGCGATCGATCAGACGAAGAACCCGAACTTCGTGATCGCTGCAGGCTGCCGCGGCCGCGGGCCGCTTCGCGGGCCAGCCGGCTTTCCAGGACTTCGGCAAGAGTCCCAAGGAGGATCGCAACAACTGGCAGCCCCGCGTCGGCGCGGTGTGTACGACTTGAGCGGCGACGGCAGGGACGTCATCCGCGCCGGCTGGGGCCGGTACTACGACGTCGGCTACACGAACGCCAACATCCTGTTCGCGGCGATCAACGCGACGGGCATCGGCGCCGGCCAGGTGTTCAACGTCCACAACATGAACGGCATCCTGAAGGCGGACGGCAGCCGTTCCACGTCGGTGATCCGGTCAGCAGCATCCAGTCGCAGAACGAGGCCGGCGGCGCCCTCCCGCTGAACTCGCACATCGCGTCGCCCCGCATCAGGCAGCCCTACTCGGACGCAGACGACGATCGGGTGGTCGCACCAGCTCGACGCCGCGACGGTGATCGACGTGGACTACACCCATTCGGCGGGGCACGACCTCGGCTGGCGCAGCCAGTTGAACCAGCGCGACCACGGCTCCGCTCGCGTCAGTTCGCCGACCTGCCCTCAGCCCGGCGAAATTCACCTCGACATCAGCGACGGCAGGAGCCGGTTATGACGGCGCTGAACTTCGGGCGTGCGCCGGCGTATGTCGAACGGCGTGTCGTTCACGGCGTGGTACTCGCTGTCGCGCGGCGAAGGCCACGGCGGGCAACGGGTCGGACGAGCTGACATCCAGAACGTGCAGGACCACCTGGATCCGTCTCGCCGACGTGCAGTATCGGTCCCTCGGCCGAACCGATGCGCGCCACAAGCGCGACGATCTCGCGGCGTATGGAACGCGCCCTGGGCATCACCGTGTCTCCGGTGTTCCGCTTCGATCGGCGCTGCCGGTGGGGATCGGGAAGGAATCGACCTGAATAGCAATGGCGTCAACAACGACATCGACACGGAGGCGTTCGACTATGACGGCCTGAACAGTGACGGCACGGTCAAGCTCAAGGATCGCGGCGCGTGCACGACGATCAACTGCGGACGCGGCGCGTCGCAGTCCACCTATCAACCTGCGCGTGTCGAAGAGCGTCACCTGTCGCGGCACGACGTGGATCGAGGCGTTCGCCGAGGTGTTCAACCTGTTCAACGTGAAGAACCCCAATTCAGCGTGGGTGTGGCCTCGTCGCCCGGTTACCTGGGCATGTGGCCAGCTCACGGAGAATCCGGACTTCCTGCGTCCGACGGAGCTACTCCGGCGACTGCCAGAACCCGGAGCAGCGCGTCGGCCAGATCGGGTTCCGCTTCGTGTTCTAAAGAGGCTTGGGGCTTCGGGCTTGGGGCTTGGGGGCGTCAGCCTCCGGGCCTCAGGCCGGCTCTGAGCCCAACCTAGCCCAAGCCTGACCCTGAGCCCCCAAGCCAGAAGCCTGAAGCCTCAAGCCCCTACCGCAGGCCCGCGAGCAGCGTCGCGGCCGCCTTCCGTTCTTTCGTGGCGCTCGCGGGAGCCGTGTCGAGCACGTGCTGATAGGTGTCGGCGGCGCGCCCGCGGTCGCCGCTCTCCTGGTAGGCAATCCCCAGATTCAACTGCGCCTCGTACAGATGCGGATCGCTGGCGACCGCCTGTTCGAGGAATTCGATCGCATCGTCCGGGCGCTTGCGCTGGACCAGCACGACGCCGAGGCCGTTGTTTGCATCCGCAAACGAAGTGTCGATTTGAAGCGCGCGGCGGTAGGCCTCCTCGGCGCGATCCAGGTCGCCAAGGTCACGGCGCGCATTGCCCAGGTTCGTCCAGAACGACGCATTGGACGGATCCTCGGCTGCCGCGCGTTCGAACGCGTCGGCCGCGCCGGCGGCATCGCCTGATTCGGCGCGCAGCAGACCCAGGCCGTTCAGCGCGGCGGCGTTCGTTCCGTCGATCGCCAGCGCGGCCTGTTCGGCGCGCAGCGCCTCCCGCGGATCTCCCGCGGTGCGCGCCGCCACCGCCAGATCGTGATAAAGCGACGGGTCCGCCGGCCAGCGCGCGACCGCCTCGCGGTAGACCTTCACGGCGGCGCGCGCCGACCCGGTGTCCTTCAGGGCCCGCGCGTACGTCGACAGGAAGACGCGCGCCGCCGGATGGGCGGCGGCGAGCGCCTTCAGGCGCGGCAGTGCGGCCGCCGCCCGCCCGGCGTTGACGTCGGCCAGCGCCTCCTCGAAGCTCGTCCAGGCCGCGATGTGACGTGCGGGATTCGGCGCCGCGCCAGCATCGGCGACGGGCTGCGCGCCCCCACCGACGTAGCCGAGCGCCCGCAATCGCTCGGCGGCCTCCGGGGACATCTCCGGATCCGCGCGCGGCCCTTTCGCCTCGGACAGCTCGCGCGCCCTCCCCGTCATCGCCTCGACGGTCGCGCGGCGCGCGGCGGCCAGGTTGTGCTGTTCGCCGGGATCGGCGGCGACGTCGTACAGTTCGGACTCCGACGACAGAATCAGCTTCCATCGATCGGCGGCGAGGACGGTCAGGGCGTGCCAGCCCGCGACGCGAGGGTATTCCGTCTCCGCGTACACCTCCTCCGGCTCGTGCGACAGCAGGTGCAGGCCGGCGCTCATGCCGGCGGGCGCGGCGACGCCGTTGAGCGCGACGAGCGCGCCGGCGAGCGCGGCGAGCGAGACGTTGTCGTCGAAGGTGCCGGCCACGACACCCGGCCCATGGAGAATCAGCGGCACACGCAGCGTGGAATCGTAGGCGAGGATTCCGTGCGCCTGCTCGCCGTGCTCGCCGAGCCCTTCGCCATGGTCGCCGGCCACGGCAATCACGGTGTCGTCGAAGACCCCACGGTCCCGAAGCGCCGCCAGCAGCCGGCCGACCTGCGCGTCGGCATAGGCGACTTCTCCGTCGTACGCATTTCCGCCCGCCCTGGCCAGGAACTCCGGCGGCGGATCGTACGGCGCGTGGGGATCGTAGAGGTGGACCCAGAGAAAGAACGGACCAGCCGGCAACCTGCGCAGCCAGTCGAGCGCGGCATCGACGACCTCCCCGCCCCGCCGCTCCGCCTCGAGCGCGGCGCCGCGATCCGGATCGCGGTGCACGCGGTCGTCGTACACGTCGAAGCCGTCGTCCAGTCCGAAGATATGATTCAGCACGTAGGCGCCGACGAAGGCGCCGGTGTGGTATCCCGCGCCGCGGAGCACGCTCGCGAGCGTCGGCGGGCCCGGCTCGAACGTCAGGCCGTTGTCGTGGACCCCGTGCACCGGCGGCAGCGTGCCGGTCATGATGGTGGTGTGCGACGGCAGCGTGAGGGGGACCGCGGTCCGCGCGTGCGTGAACCTGGCGCCGCCGTCAGCGGCGAGCGCGTCGAGCGCCGGCGTCAGTCCGCGTCCGAGCCGGTCGGCGCGCAGCGTATCGATCGTGATGAGGACGACGCTGTGGCGGGACGGACTGGCGGACCGGGCGCCGCGCGGCGTGCGTTCGCGCGTCCAGAGAAGTATCCCGGCCGCACAAAGGCCGCCGACGATCACCACGGCCACGAGTCGTCTCATCTTCGACGATTATGGCATTCTTGGGGGACGAGGCGATTCTGACGCGGAGCCAATCCGCGGGACCAGGGGCCGACATGACTTCACCGTTCACATCCGACACGCTCCGCTTCCTCCGCGCGCTCAAGCGCAACAACCGTCGCGAGTGGTTCCAGCCGCGCAAGGAGCAGTACGACGCGCACGTCCGCGGACCGATGCTCGCGCTCATCGATCGACTGGCGGCCGATTTCCGGCGGTTCGCGCCCGAGATGGTCGCGTCGCCGAAGACGTCGATGTACCGTATCTACCGCGACACGCGCTTCAGCGACGACAAGACGCCGTACAAGACGCAGGCGGCCGCGTCGTTCCGCTGGCGCGGCCTCGACAAGGGGCGCGGCGCGGGCCTGTATCTCGAGATTGGCCCCGCGTGGACGTGGTTCGGCGGCGGCTTCTATGCGCCAGACCCTCAGGACCTCGTGCGAATCCGCGAACACATCGCGCGGACGTATCCCGAGATCGACCGCACGGTACGAACGTCCGCCTTCACACGCGCGTTAGGCGCGCTCGACGGCGAGATGCTGACGCGCGTGCCGCGCGGGTACCCGAAGGACCATCCCGCCTCGGCCTACCTGAAACACCGGAATTTCCTCGCCGGACGCGAGTTCCCGCCGGCATTCGCGACGAGCGCGGAGTTCTATCCCACGCTGGTGAAGACCTTCAAGGCCTGCATGCCGCTGGTGAGATTCCTGAACGCGCCGCTCGACCCGTCCCGCTGAGACCAACCGCGGTCGACGGAGAGCGGACCGCGAAGCCCGGCGAGCGCTTTGTGCTAAAGTGTGCCTGCTTCAATCAAACGTAGGCATGGGCATCCTTCCCCCGCTCACTGCGTTCACGGTCTTCCTCGCCATCGCGTGCGTTGGCTTCCTGTTCCTGCTGATTTCGCTCGTCTTCGGCGGGATCTTCGACCATCTCGAGTGGGGCGCCGATTCGGGCTTCGATCACGGCGGCCCCGGCTTCTTCAGTGGACGCGTCATCGCCGTCTTCATCACGTCCTTCGGTTCCTTCGGGGCCATTGCGACCCACTACGGCATATCGCCGTTCCCGGCCTCGGGGATCGGATTCGGCGGCGGCGTGTTCTTCGGTGGCCTGATCTACCTGTTTGCGCGCTTCCTGTACGGCCAGCAGGCCAGTTCGGAAGTGCGGGTCGGCGATCTCGTCGGCCAGTCGGCGCGCGTCGTTGTGGCGATCCCGGCCTCCGGGATTGGGCAAATCCGCTGCCGAATCGGCGAGGAGCTCGTGGACAAAATCGCCCGCACCCGCGACGGCGAAGCGGTGCCCGAACACGCCACGGTCGTCATCGACGAGATCCTTGGTGAAACCGTCATCGTCAAGCGCAACTGACGACTGCACGCATCCACGAGTGCCCGATCATGGATCGCACGAATCGCGCGAATGTTCTGGAACGCAGGCCCTCTTAGCGATGGATCATCGGGTGTTCGGCGTGCGCTGACACTCTTTCTGCAAAGCCAGGTTCCCCATGGTTGACAATCTGCAGGTTTCCGCCGTCATTGTCCTCAGCCTCATCGCGGTGCTCGGGTTCTTTGCCGCCGGCTGGCTGTTCAGCCGCAACTACCTCAAGGTTTCGCCGAACGCGGTCGCGGTGCTCAGCGGGCGCAAGCGCAAGCTGCCGGACGGTCGCGTGGTCGGCTACCGGATGGTGCGCGGCGGCGCGGCCCTCCGGATCCCGCTGCTCGAAAAAGTCGAGTACCTGCACCTCAACGTAATGACCATCCCGCTCGAGATCAAGCGGGCCTACACGTTGAAGGGCGTCCCGGTCTCGGTCAAGGCCGTCGCGAACGTCAAGATCCGCGGCGACGACACGTCGCTCCAGGCCGCGGCCGAGCGGTTCCTCGGCATGACGCCCACCACGATCCAGCAGGTCATCTTCCAGACCCTCGAGGGGCACCTGCGGTCGATCCTCGGCACGCTGACGGTCGAGGAGGTGAACAGCGATCGCCAGAGCTTCGCGCAGAAGCTGACCAGTGAAGCGACCGTCGACCTGGAGAAGATGGGCATCGGCGTGGACGTCCTCACGATCCAGGAAATCAGCGACGAAGAGGATTACCTCAACGCGCTCGGCAAGCGCCGGACCGCAGAGGTGAAGCGCGACGCGACGATCGGCGAGGCCGAGGCGCATCGCGACGCGAAGATCAAGTCGGCGCTCGCCCTGCAGGAAGGGGAACAGGCGAAGTTCAAGGCCGACGCGGAGATCTCGCAGGCCTCGCGCGACTTCATGATCCGCCAGGCGCAGTACCAGGCCGAGATCGAAACGCAGAAGGCACGCGCCGAGCAGGCAGGGCCGCTGTCGCAGGCGACCGCGCGGCAGGCGGTCGTCGCCGAGGAAGTGAAGGTCGAACAGCGGCGCACGCAGGAGCTGATCTCGGTGCAGGAGCAGGAGGTGCTCCGCAAGCAGAAGGAGCTCGAAGCCACGGTCATCAAGCCGGCGGAAGCCGACCGGCAGGCCGCTGTGGTACGCGCCGAAGCCGCGAAGCAGTCGGCCATCCTCGAAGCCGAGGGCCGGCGCTCGGCGGTGATCGCCATCGCAGAAGCCGAACAGGAGAAGCTGCGGAAGGAAGGCGTCGGCCGCGCCGCCGCAGTCGAGGCGGAGGGCCGGGCGGAAGCGGCGAAGATCGAGGCGATCGGACTGGCGCAGGCCAAGGCGATCGAAGCGCAGGGCGTCGCCGAAGCCGCCGCGATCCTGCGGAAGGCGGAAGCCTGGAAAGAGTTCAACGACGCGGCGCGCCTCCAGACTATCCTCGAGAAGCTGCCCGCCATCCTCCAGGCCTCGACCGGCGTCTTCGGGGCCGTCGCCGCGCCGCTCGGCAACATCGACAAGCTGGTGGTGCTCGACCAGGGTAACGGCGCGGACGGGACGAGCGCCCTGGGGCGGCTGGCAAAGACGAGCCCGTCGATTGTGTTCAACCTGCTGCAGCAGCTCGAAGCGCTGGGATTGAACCTGCCGTCGGTGCTGCAGCAGCTTGGCGTGCAGGTGCCGGCCGCGGCGACGGACACAACAGTCCCGACCGTGACGGCAACACACGCACCGCCGCCGCCGCGTGCGAGCTGACGACAGGGGCCTGGACGCTGGAGGCATGCAACGGCCTGATTCGGGCATTCCCGTGATCCGTGCAACGCCGGCGCGGCCGAGCGGCCCCGGCGCGGCGGCCGTGTGCCTGTCGGCAATCGTGGCGTTCGGAGCCCTTGCCGCCGCGCCGTACGCGCGCCGGCAGGCGCCCGCCGATCCGCACGAGTTGCTGCGCGAGGCCGCCGGCTTCTCGAAGGGCGATCTCGCACGGCTCGATCGCGGAGAACCAATCGCGCGCGCGCTCGACACGGAGCGCCGCGAAGTCGCCATCGCCGGGGCCGTCCGTATTCGCGCGCCGCGCGAACGGCTGCTCGCCCGCTATCGCGACATCTCGCACCTGAAGTCGAGCAGTCTCGTGCTCCAGATCGGCCGGATCGGCGCGTCGCCGCGCCCGGAGGATTTCCAGCCACTCGATTTCGAGGCCTACGACCTGGACACGATTCGCGCGTGCGAGCCGGGCAGCTGCGGTGTGCGCCTGTCCACCGCGCAACTGGCGAGATTCCGGCAGGACGTGAACTGGCAGGCGGCCGACTGGCGCCAGCAGGCCGGCGCGCTCTGGCGACGCCTGCTGGCCGACTACACCTCCGACTACCTGTCACGCGGCGCATTGGCGGATTACCGCAACAAGGAGGAACCGCTCAACGTCGCCGACGAGTTCACCGTGCTCTTCGATCAGTCGCGGAGCCTCGCCACCGCCGCGCCGGATTTCTTCGCCTATCTCCAGCAATTCCCCGGCGTGCGCCTGGCCGGTGTGGAGACGGTCCTGTACTGGAGCAAGGACGATTTCGGCATCCGTCCGGTCACGAGCATTACGCATCTGTCCCTGTACAACCCGCCAGCCGCCTCACGCGATCCCGTCGCCATCGGCACGCGCCAGATCTACGCGACCCACTACTTCGACGCCGGCCTGGGCCTGACGCTTGCATTCGACGACGGCGCGTCCGGGTTTTACATGGTGTGCATCAACCGCGCACGTACGCGATCGCTCGCCAGCTTCAGCCGCTTCATCGTCCGGGGTATCGTCGTCCGCCGCAGCCGCGAGGCGGTGGAGCGCATGCTCAGCGCGACGAAGCGCGATCTCGAGCGACCGCAATAGAGGGACCGGTCCAATGGCCTCGATATCCGTTCGGCTGACCGTGGCGCTCGGCGCTGCCGCGACAGTCGCGTTCGCCGCCAGCGCTCAACAGGCGACACCACAGTTCCGGAGTGGCGTTGACCTGGTCACGCTCGATCTGTCCGCGATGGGACCCGACGGCACGCCGATCCGCGACCTGCGCGCCGACGAGATCCGGATCACGGTCGGCGGGCGGCCGCGGACGCTGCGGATGTTCGAATTCGTGGAGCTCGCGCCGCCGCGGCCAGCACCGAAGGCGAACGCACGCGGGCAGGGCCGGCCGCCGGCCGCGGCGGTGCCCGCTGGAGCGGGGCGCAACGTCTACGTCGTCGTCCTCCACGAACACATCCGTCCGGGCAACGAGCGCGTGGCGATGGAAGGCGTCCGCCGCATCGTCGATCAACTGGAACCGCGCGATCGCGTGGCCCTGGTCACGCTGCCGTTCGGCCGCGTCGAGGTGGAACTGACCGCCGATCACGAACGCGTCCAGTCCCGCCTGCACCAGATCGTGGGCCGCGCGCCCTACGACCAGCCGGTCGCCACCGGCGCGCACACGACATCGGAAGCCATCGACCTGCTCGAGTTCCTGAAGAGCCTCGTCCCGCTCGACGGGCCGAAGACCGTGCTGCTGATCTCCGAAGGCTTCCAGGGCTCCGGCGGCCCGTTCGATGCGAATCAGCCGCCGAAGGACGGTGAGCTGATGCTGGTGGGTCAACCCGGCGACATTGCGACGGCGCCGCTGCTGCTCGACCGCCCCGAGACGACAACCGGTGCGCCGCTGCTGAACACCGTCGTGGGCCTCCAGGGAGAGATCGGGGATCTTCGCACGGCCGCGATAGCCGCGCGCGCTCAGTTCTACGTGATCCAGCCGCACAGCCTGCCGATCGACGCGACCTTCAAGGCGAAGGGATTCGACACGATCGAAAACTACGGGACGCAGGCCGACCAGACCCGATCGCTCGCGACCCTGGCCCTCACCGTCGGCGGCCGCTTCCTGCAGCTGTCGGGCAGATCCGACGGCGTGTTCGACCGGATCGTTCGCGAGACGTCCGGCTACTATTCCATCGCCTTCGAGGCCGATCAGGAGGACCGCGGCGGCAAGGTGCGGAGCGTGGAAGTGGCCACGACGCGCAAAGGAGCGACGCTGCGCGCGCGCCGCACGTTCGTCGATCCGCGGCTCAACCTGCCTTCGCCCGCCAGAAAGGCGAGCGTGCTGGCCCTGCTGCGCGAGGCTCCGGCCGCCGGCGGCCTGCCCGTGCGCGTTGGCGCGATGGTGACGCGCGCCGATGGCGGGAAGGTGAAGGTGATGGCGGCGGTCGAGTCGCTGGGGTCGACGGTGAAGGAGGCGGGGTTCGCGTTGATGGACGCGACGAACGCGGTGGTGGTGTCGTGGCCGGCGGAGATGTCCGGCCAGCCGGGACCGATCGTAAGCGCACAGATCGTTCCCGCGGGCCGGTATCGCCTTCGCGCCGCCGCGATCGACGAGGCCGGCGCGGGCGGATCCGTCGACTACGAGTTCGACGGGACGCTGACCACCCTGGGGCCGCTCGCGGCCTCGTCGCTGATGACCGGCGTCGTGGAAGGCACCGCGTTCCGGCCGCGACTGGCATTCACGCCTGGCGACGATCTCGTACCCTACTGCGAACTCTACGGAACGGCCGCGGACGTGGACGTTCGGCTCGAGCTCGTGCCGGCCGAGGGAGGACCACCGGTCGCGACGGGTACGGCAGCGATCGCCGAGACGCGCAGCGCCGATCGTCGCCTCGTCAACGGCGCGCTGCCGCTCGGGAGCGTGGCGCCTGGTGAGTACGTCGTGCGGGCAGCCGTGTGGATCGGCGGAACGTCCGCCGGCACACTGACCGCGCGCGTCACGATCGTGCCGTAGCGATCAGCACACCCCGACGCCGTCGAACGCGCGGCGGCGCGACGGCGCCTGGCGCGCCCAGGGAGACGGGTCGGCCGCCGTGGCCGCAACCTCCAGGCTGAATTCCACGTCCCGCATCGAGGGAAAGCGTTCGCTGGCAGCGCCGGCCAGACATCGCCGGACGACTCGCTCCAGATTCTCGCCAATCTCGCCCCGGTACGCGCGCAGCGAGCGCGGCTGACCTGCCAGGATGGTCTTCAGCGTCTCGATAGTCGTCGGTCCGCCGAACGGCGTCGCGCCGGAGAGCATCTCGTAAATCATCACGCCGAGGCTGAAGATGTCGGAGCGCTCGTCGGCGTCCTCGCCTCGCACCTGCTCCGGCGACAGATAGGCCACATCTCGCAGGACCGCACGTCCCGCGTTGCCGCGGCCGTCGGCCTGCAACAGCTCGAGCGCCTCGAACCAGCACCGGGCCAGGCCGAAATCGAGGATCTTCACGCAGTCATCGCGTGTGATGAAGATGTTCTCGGGCTTCAGGTCGCGATGCGCGACGCCCGCTTCGTGCGCGGCCGCCAGGCCGCCGGCCATCTGGCGCGCATAGTCGAGCGCAGTGGGCACCGGCAGTGGCCCCTGGCGGAGCCGGGCCCCGAGCGTCGAGCCATGGAGCAATTCCGACGCAACATACGGGATGCCCTGTTGGCAGCCGACGTCGAAGACTCTGGCGATGTTCGGGTGGCTGAGCACGGCCCCAAGGCCGGCATCCCTCCGAAAACGGGCCAGTTGCGAGCCATGGGCCGTCAGGTCGGTTGACATGACCTTCAGGGCAACGAAGCGGTTGAGCTCCACGTCGAACGCCCGATAGACTTCGCCGTTCTCACCCCGCCCGAGCCAACTGTCAATTCTGTAAGTTCCGAGCGTGATACCGGCTTGCAGCGTCATATCCGTGATGTTCACCAGGCAAATCCCCATGAACAGGTTAACGACGCGGAATCGTGAGGCGAACAAGGCTCCGCTT
Organism: uncultured Acidobacteriota bacterium; assembly: GCA_963817635.1. Classification (GTDB taxonomy): domain Bacteria; phylum Acidobacteriota; class Vicinamibacteria; order Vicinamibacterales; family 2-12-FULL-66-21; genus CAWFPR01. Next base: position 63,080 of record CAWFPR010000027.1, read on the forward strand.
GTTCTCTTGGCCCCGCGCCGGCGTTATCAATACGAGGGGTGAATTGCCAGCAGTGCAACAGGATCGCGCGAGCCGGGTGGGAGCCACCGTGGCGCTCGCGAGCCGCAACATGTTGCTTCAATCCGGGGGGCGGAACCCGTATGATACGGCGTACCGAGCCTCCATGCCTTGGGCTCGCCCATCGGCCATGGACCACCCTCGCCCCGGCAAAGACGCCAGCGTCAGTCCACCTTCGTCCCAGGAGGCCGGGCTGGACTCGACCGTCGAGCTTGTCCGGCAGGCCCGGTCGGGCAGCCGTGAGGCGCTCGACCGGTTGTTTTCCCGCTGCATGCCCGCGCTGCGCCGATGGGCCAGCGGCCGCCTTCCCCGCTGGAACCGCGATCTGCTGGACACCGACGACCTCGTTCAGGAGACCGTCATCCGCACAGTCAAACGGTTCGACTCGTTCGAACCCCGGCACGAAGGCGCGCTCCAGGCCTACCTGCGTGAAGCCGTGATGAACCGGATTCGCGACGAAATCCGTCGAAGCGGACGGGCACCTGCCTTGAGCGAACTGGACGAGAACCAGGCCGACGCCGGCGCGTCGCCGCTCGATGAGGCCATCGGCGTCGAGGCTGTCGAGCGCTACGAGGCCGCGCTGGCGCGGTTGCGCCCGGAAGAGCGCGAGGCGGTCGTCGCGAAGATCGAGATGGACGGCACCTACGAAACCGTCGCGCAGGTGCTCGGCAAACGGTCGCCGGATGCCGCGCGGATGGCGGTCGGACGCGCCCTGCTGCGACTGGCTGAGGAGATGAACCGTGGCCTTTGACCGCGCCGCCCTCGAGGCGCTCGCGGAATCAATCGGCGACGCCGCGCCGATCGAGTGGGCCTCGGTCGAAGCCCAGGCGAACGAAGATCAGCGTGGCGTAATCCGTCAGCTCCGCGTGCTGGAAAGCCTCGCTCATCTCCATCGCACGCTCCCGCCCGTACCCGCCGGGCTGCCTGTCTCCCCGACGTCGGCGCGATCGCGGTCGGCCCCCGCCATCGGGAAATGGGGGAACCTGTCGCTGCTCGAGCGGCTCGGCGGCGGCACATCCGGCGACGTGTACCGTGCGCGGGACAGCCAGCTCGAGCGCGACGTGGCGCTGAAGCTGCTGCGCGCCGACGCACCCGACCCATCGCGGCTCGTGTCCGAAGGGCGTCTGCTCGCGCGGATCCACCACGAGAACGTCGTGGCGGTGCACGGCGTGGACACGCACGATGACCGCGTCGGCCTCTGGATGCAGCTCGTCCGTGGCCCCACGCTCGAAGAGGTGGTGACGACGCAGGGTGTGCTGTCTGCGCGAGAGGCGGCCCTCGTCGGCATCGACCTGTGCCGCGCCCTCGCCGCCGTTCACGCCGCCGGGCTGGTGCACCGCGACGTCAAGGCCCAGAACGTGGTCCGCGAGGAGGGCGGCCGCATCGTCCTCATGGACCTTGGCACAGGCCGCGACCTGGCCCGCGGCGAAAACGCCGCCGGGCTCGCCGGCACACCGCTCTACCTGGCCCCGGAGATCTTCACGGGCGCGGCAGCCAGCGTGCAGAGCGACATCTACAGCCTCGGCGTGCTGCTCTATCACCTGGTGACGGGTGAGTATCCGGCCCGACCGGCCACATTCGAGCAGCTCGAACAGGCGCACGCCGACGCACGCGCTCGTGCCTCTGCGCGATCGGCGGGCGGACCTGCCGACCGCCTTCGTCACCGCCGTCGAGCGGGCGCTCTCTCCCGACCTCGCGCGACGCTATCAGAGCGCTGGTGAATTCGAAGCCGCCCTGGTGCACGCGCTCGACCCGCCGGCCGCACACGGCCGCCGCGCCATCTTCTGGTCGGCCGTCGCGCTCGCCGCGGTCGTACTGGTGGTCGCCGGGGTTGTCGCGTGGCGCGGCGCCCGATCCTCCGCCGGCACGACGGGCGCGTCCATTCGCACGATCGCGGTGCTGCCGCTGCGAAACGACTCGGGAGATGCCGCGCAGGAGTATTTCGCCGACGGCATGACTGACGAGATCATCACCATGCTCGGGCGCCTCGACGGCGTCAACGTGATCTCGCGGACCTCGTCCGGGCAGTTCAAGGGCCTTCAGTCCCAGGGGGCGAGGAACACCCTGCCGGAAATCGCCCGTACGCTCCGGGCCGACGCGATCGTCGAAGGGTCGATCATGCTGACGCCTTCCGCCGTTCCCGGCAACCGGAAGGTGCGCATCAGCGCACGCCTCATCGCCGCCGGCACCGATGCGCAGCTCTGGAATGAGACGTTCGAGTCGATCGGGAGCGACATCGTTGCGCTCGAGGGACAGGTGGCGCGCGCCATCGCGGAGGGCGTGCGCCTGAAACTCTCGCCGCAGCAACAGAGCGCGCTCTCCGCCGGGCAGCAGCGGCCGATCGACTTCGAGGCCTTCAACCTCAACCTGCAGGGGCGCGCGGCGTGGAACGTGCGCACGAAGGCAAGCGTGGAACGCAGCCTCGACTACTTCCAGCAGGCCATCGCGCGCGATCCGAGGTACGCCGCGCCGCACGCGGGCCTGGCCGACGCCTACCACCTGCTCGGATCCTATGGCTGGATGCCGTATGCCGCCGCCTACGCGAGGGCCGCGGAAGAGGCCGCGCGCGCAATCTCGCTCGACGACACGGTGGCCGAGGCCCACGTGTCGATGGGCCAGATCCACGATTCCCGCTTCGAATGGGACGCCGCCGAGACCAGTTACCGCCGCGCGATCCAGCTCAATCCCGGCAGCACGACGGGCCACCATTGGTACGGGCTGCTGCTCTCGAAACGGGGAGCCTTTCCGGAGGCGACGGCTGAAGTCGAGCGGGCGAGGGCGCTCGACCCGCTGTCGCCGCTGCTGCCGACCCAGCTCGCATCGTTCCAGTTCCAGCAACATAACTACGATCAGGCCATCGTGCAACTCGAGCGCGTGGTGCAGACACAGCCGGACTTTGCACGGGCTCACTTCATGCTGGCCCAGGCGTACGCGAAGGCGAGGCGTTTCGACGAGGCGCAGGCAGAGGCAAACCGCACGTCGGCGCTCGGGATGGACGCCGCGGAAGTGGGCGCGCTCATCGGCTGCGTGTCCGGCGCGTCGGGCCGGACCGCAGAGGCGCTGGCTCTCGCGGACCAGGTGATCGCGGGCTATCGCGATCGGCAAGAAGGCGGCCCGATGGATGCCGCCGTCATCTACGCGGTGTGCAACCAGCCGGATCGCGCGTTCGAGTGGCTCGAGCGCGCCCTGCAGGACCGGGATCCGAACATCGGCTACCTCAAGGTCGACCCCTGGTTCGACCCTCTCCGCGCCGATCCGAGGTTCGACGCCCTCCTTGCGAGGCTGGGCCTGACAAGGTAAGGTAGCGTCGCGCAAGCTCTGCAGGAGGGCTCGCGACAACACCCGTCAGAACCCGGAGGAGAGAGAGGATGAGCGAGAATCTCGGGAATTTCCTCGTTGACTTGGCGTGCGATCCCGCCCTCATGGCACAGTTCCTCGGAGATCCCGGAACGGTTCTGGCCCGGACGTCCCTCAGTGACGAAGAGCGAACGCTGGTGATGACGCGCGACTCGCGCCTCCTTGCCGGCGCCCTGGGGACGACCAGCTACTCGGTGGGCCAGATCATCGAGATCCCGCGTGGAGTGCCCACCAGGAAGAAGGCGCCAGGCAAGAAGAAGAAGACCCCCGGCAAGAAGAAGGCGCCGCGCAAGACACCGGCGAAGAAGACCCCGGCGCGCAAGCGGCCATCGCGCAAGGCGCCGGCCAGAAAGACGCCAGCGCGGAAGACGCGTTGAGGTCCCAGGCACCCACGCCTCCCTCGCCGCGGGGATCGCTCGTCGTTGTGGGCACGGGCATTGCGCTCGCAACGCAGGCGACCCCCGAGGCGACGGAGCACATGCGAACAGCCGAGCGGCTGTTCCATCTCGTCACCAGTCCGGCGCACGCGGAATGGGTGCGCCGGATCAATCCGGGCGCGATATCGCTCGAGGACTGCTACGCCGAGGGCAAGCCGCGTCCCGAGTCCTACCGGGAGATGGCGGACCGGATCCTCGGCGCGGTACGCGGCGGGTTCCGCACGTGTGCCGCGTTCTACGGGCATCCGGGCGTGTTCGCGCAGCCGTCGCACGCGGCGGTCCAGCGGGCGCGCCGCGAGGGGTTCAGCGCGCGCATGCTGCCGGGGGTGTCGGCCGAGGACTGCCTGTTCGCCGATCTCGGGGTCAACCCGGGCCGTGGAGGATGCCAGAGCTTCGAGGCGACCGACTTCCTCATGTCGCGCCGGCGATTCGACCCGACCAGCACGCTGATTCTGTGGCAGGTGGGGCTGCTGGGAGAGTTGAGCGTGCGACGGAAGATGTCGTCGCGACCCGAGCGCCTGCAGGTCCTCGTCGATCGGCTGCGCCGCAACTACCCGGCGCGCCACCGCGTCGTGCTCTACCAGGCAGCCGAGTACCAGATCTGCGATCCGCTCATTCAGCCGCTGCCGCTCGAGAAGCTGCCGGCGCAGACAATCACGCCGGCGATGACGCTGTACGTGCCGCCGCTCCCGCAGCGCCGCAGGATCTGCGAATCGCGCGATGGTTTGACGTGTAGGGGCGGCTCGAGAGCCGCCCTGGACACCCATCAGATACCGGTAGTGTTCCGGCTTGTAGGGTCCCTGTACCGGCACGCCGATGTAGTCCGCCTGCTCCTTCGAGAGGGCCGTGAGTTTCACGCCCAGGTGCCCGAGGTGGAGCCGCGCCACTTCCTCGTCGAGGTGCTTCGGCAGGATGTAGACCTTCTTCTGGTACTTGCTGTTGTTCGTGTGCAGCTCGAGCTGCGCGATCACCTGGTTGGTGAACGAGGCCGACATCACGAACGACGGATGGCCGGTCGCGCATCCGAGATTCAGCAGGCGCCCTTCGGCCAGGACCATGACGCTGTGGCCATCCGGGAACCGGTACTCGTCGGTACTGCGGCTTGATGTTGATCCGCTCGATCCCCTTGATCTTCTTGAGGCCGGCCATGTCGATCTCGTTGTCGAAGTGGCCGATGTTCCCGACGATCGCCTTGTCCTTCATCCGCGACATGTGGTCTGCCGTGATGATGTTCAGGTTGCCGGTCGCGGTCACGAAGATGTCGGCGGTTTCGATCACGTCGTCGGTCGTCTTGACCTCGTAGCCTTCCATCGCCGCCTGCAGCGCGCAGATCGGGTCGATCTCGGTGACGATGACGCGGCAGCCCTGGCCGCGCAGCGCCTGTGCGCAGCCCTTGCCCACCTCGCCGAAACCGAACACGACCGCCACCTTGCCGCCGAGCATGACGTCGGTCGCGCGGTTGATGCCGTCCACGAGCGAATGACGGCAGCCATAGACGTTGTCGAACTTGCTTTTCGTCACCGAATCGTTCACGTTGATCGCCGGGAAGAGGAGCGCGCCGCTCTCCATCATCTGATAGAGGCGATGCACGCCGGTCGTCGTCTCCTCGCTGACGCCGCGCATCTCGGCGGCAACCTTCGTCCATCGCGTCGGGTTCTCCTTCAGCTCCTTGCGCAGGAGTTCGAGGATCACGCCCCACTCTTCCGGCTCCTTGTCGGCATCGAAGGCGGGCACCTTGCCGGCCTTCTCGTACTCCACGCCCTTGTGCAGCAGGAGCGTGGCGTCGCCGCCGTCGTCCACGATCTGGGTCGGGCCGCTGCCATCCGGCCACATCAGCGCCTCGCTCGTGCACCACCAGGTACTCGTCGAGCGATTCACCCTTCCACGCAAACACCGGGGTGCCCTTGGGCTGCCCCGGCGTGCCGCCGGACTCCGGCCGTCCGACAACGACGGCCGCCGCGGCGTGATCCTGGGTCGAGAAGATGTTGCACGACACCCAGCGGACGTCCGCGCCGAGATCGACGAGCGTCTCGATCAGGACCGCGGTCTGGATGGTCATGTGCAGGCTGCCCATGATGCGCGACCCGGCAAGCGGCCGCTGGCCCTTGTAGCGCTCCCGCAGCGTCATCAGGCCGGGCATCTCCTGCTCGGCGAGCCGCATTTCCTTGCGGCCGAATTCCGCGAGCGACAGGTCCCGCACCTTGTACGGCTCCCGTCCGGCCTTCACGGCCGCGTCGAAGGCGTGCATGTCACGAACTGCTGTAGTCATCGAGAATCCTTTCGGAAAATGGAAAATGGGAGATGGAAAATGGAGCCGTCAGTGCCTCCATGCCGTGGCCACGAACAGGGCCGGGCCTTTCGCCTCGGCGTGAGGCGGCAGCGGCATGATGCGGATTCGATCGAAACCGGCGGCGGCGACGAGGCGGCGCAGTTGTTCCTCGCCGAAGCCGAGCCAGATGTGTCCCATCTGCTGCCGGTACTCCTCGTGATCGTGCGGCAGCATGTCCGAGATGACGAGCCGGCCGCCTGGACGCAGCACGCGGGCGGCTTCGCCGAGGGCGGCCGCCGGGTCCGGCACGTGGTGCAGCACCAGGAGCAGCGTGGCCGCGTCGAGCTCTCCGTTGGCGATCGGCAGCGCCTCGAGGTCGCCGCGGCGGACGTCCACGTTGCCGGCGCCGCGGACGCGCCGCCGGGCCGCGTGCAGCATCTCCCCCGATCGATCGACGGCAATGACCTGCGCCACGAACGGAGCGAGCGCCGCGGCGACCTGGCCGGTGCCGCAGCCGAGGTCGCCGACGACCCACCGGTCGTCTACCAGGGCCGGCAGCGCCTGCAGGTGCGACGCACCGCCAAACAGTTCACCGCGCAGCTTGTCCCACTGCCCGGCCGCCGACTCGAAGAACTCCTGGGACTTCGACTGGCGTCGCGCGAGTGTGCCCTTCAGGCGCCGCGCATCCTGGTCGGCACCCGGCGAGCTGGAGACCTGTTCGCGGAGGAGCGACCAGAGACGCCGGGTCGCGCCGTCGCGCTCGTCGAGCGCCAGCGTGTAGTACCGGCTCGTGCCGTCGCGCCGCGACACCACCCAGCTGGCGTCGGCCAGCGTCTTCAGGTGCCGGCTGACGGTTGACTGCGGCAGCTGGAGTATCGCGCAGAGTTCCGACACCGTCAGCTCATGGCGCTCGAGGAGCAGCAGCATGCGGCTCCGCGTCGCGTCGGCGAGCGCCGTCAGGTCGTCGAAGATGGCCGTCGTCACGGTCGTGTGTCCATCCGTAAATCCGGATTAATGGTTGCACAAAACATCCGGGCTGTCAACAGCCCCTGGGGTCAGACCCCGGCGGGGGGTGGGGTCAGACCCCCGGCGGCGGGCTTCGGTGGGGTCAGACCCCGGCGGCGGGGGTGGGGTCAGACCCCGGCGGCGGGGGTGGGGTCAGACCCCGGCGACGGGGGTGGGGTCAGACCCCGGCGGCGGGGGTCGAGCTCGTTCCACTACAATTGGCCTTTGTCTTCGATCCCCCTCTCACGCGTGCGGGCGCTCAACGACAGGCCGGTGCGGCCTGGCGGGGCGTTCGTTCTCTACTGGATGACGGCCGCCAGACGTCCGCGCTACAACTTCGGACTTCAGCAGGCCGCGGCGCGGGCGACGGAACTCGGACGGCCGCTGGTCGTGCTCGAGGCCCTCCGGTGCGACTACCCGTGGGCGAGCGATCGCCTGCACGGGTTCGTCATCGAGGGGATGCGAGCAAATCAGCGCGCTTTCGCCTCGACCCAGGCGCGGTACTTTCGTACGTCGAGCCCGCGCGCGGCGCGGGCCGCGGCCTGATTGCCGCGCTCGGTGCGCGGGCGTGCGTCATCGTCACCGACTGGTTTCCCGCCTTCTTCCTTCCGCGCATGGCGGCCGCGGCCGCCACCCGGGTGCCGGTGCGCCTCGAGGCCGTCGAATCCGGCACGCTCATTCCGGTCGCGGAACACGGCCGCGCATTCCCGACCGCGCGCGGGTATCGCGCATTCATGCAGCGCGAACTGCGAAGACACCTCGCAGCGTTTCCTGTCGAGAACCCCGTCGCAGACCTGCCGGCTGCGCCGGACCTGCCCGCGGCGATCGCGCGGCGCTGGCGGCCGACCGATCTCCGGCGGGTGAGGCTCGCCGCGTTGCCAGTCGATCACTCCGTGCCGCCCGCCGGAATGCAGGGCGGCCACGACGCTGCCGCCAGAACGCTGGAGCTGTTCATCCGGACGCGCCTCGCCCGCTACGCGGACGATCACAGCCATCCCGATGCGAACGCGACGAGCCATCTGTCTCCATATCTGCACTTCGGCCACATCTCCCCGCACGAGATTTTCTCGGCGGTCATGACACACGAACGCTGGACGAGCCGTCGTCTCGCAGCGCGGGCAGGCGGCGCGCGCCAAGGCTGGTGGAACGTCTCCCCCTCGTCCGAAGCCTTCCTCGATCAGTTGTGCGTGTGGCGCGAGCTGGCGTTCAACGGAAGCGCATGGATGGAGGGGTTCGAACGGTACGACACGCTGCCCGGATGGGCGCGCGCGACACTCGAGGCGCACCTGGACGATCCGCGTCCGCGGCTCTACGACGCGGCCGCGCTCGACGGGGCGCAAACAGACGACGACGTCTGGAACGCCGTGCAGCGCCAGCTCGTCACCGACGGCTGGTTCCACGGCTACCTGCGCATGCTGTGGGGAAAGAAGATCCTCGAGTGGTCGGCCGAGCCCGCCACCGCGCTCGCGCGGATGGAGCAGCTGATGAATCGCTATGCCCTCGACGGCCGCGACCCCGTCTCGTATGCAAGCTTCGGCTGGGTCCTGGGCCGCTACGATCGGGCCTGGCCAGAGCACCCGGTGTTCGGCGCCGTCAGGTGCATGACCTCGCAGAGCGCCAGGCGGAAGCTCCGCATGCGGGAATACCTGCGCCAGTACGGGCCTGGGGACCAGCAGGACGGCTGAAAAAAGCATCCTGCCTTTTTCCATTTGCCTTTTCCCATATGCCATCAGGCCGGCATGTTTCAGCGGCCTGCCAGCGCCTTCGCGAGCACCATGCCTGGACGCGCGTCCGTGAACGCACCGTCGTCGATCACGACCGTGCCGTTCACGAGGACGTAGCGCATGCCTTCGGCGAGCTGGTGCGGATCGGTGTAGGTCGACTTGTCGCGAATCTTCGCGGGGTCGAAGATCGCGATGTCGGCCATCATCCCTTCACGGATCGCGCCCCGATCGTGCATCCCGAACACCAGCGCCGGCAGCGTCGTCATCGAGCGGATGGCGAACTCGAGCGTCACCGTCTGACGGTCGCGCACGTAGCGCGCGAGCTTGCGCGCGAAGGCGCCATAGTCGCGCGGATGCGGCTTACCCTCGGTCGGCAGCACGAGTCCCCCGTCGCTGGACGTCATGGTGTAGGGCTGCCGCATGATCTCCTCGATGTCCTGCTCGGACATGTTGAACGAGACGATCGACGCGTTCCCTTTCGCGAGCAGCGCGAGCGCCGTGGCCACGGGATCGGCGCCGCGCGCCTCGGCAATCTGCGCGAGCGTCCTGCCTTCGAGCGACCGATCCGGCGAGTAGAACGCGATCTGGATCGCACCGGCGCCGCCGCGCCGCCGCAGGTTCTCGCGTGCGATCGCCTCGACGACCTTCTGCTTGCCGGCATCGCCCGGCGGCGCGAGCGCGACGCCGCCCGGAAGCAGGGCCGCGCGCAGGCTGGTGGACGAGGCGTCGTAGGCGTACTGATCCGCGAACACCTGGATACCGCGCGCCCGGGCGTCGTCTATCTTCCGGATCAGCGCGAAGGACAGGCCCCAGTTGTCCGGCCCCAGCGCCTTCATGTGGCTGACGATGCCGATGACGTGCGCCTCGTCGGCGATGCGGATGACCTCCTGCACCGCGGCGACGACCCCGATGTTGTAGTCCGCCTCGTCGCGGATGTGGCTCGTGTAGAGGCCGCCGAATTCTCCGGCGACCTGCGCCAGGGCGATCACCTCCTCGGTCTTCGCGTAGCTGCCGGGAACGTAGAAGAGCCCGCTCGACAGGCCGAACGCCCCCTGTTCCATCGCCCGGCGCACGAGCGCGCGCATGCGATCGAGTTCCTCGGCAGTCGGAGCGCGGGTGGCGCTCCCCATGACGGCGCTCCGGACCGCGCCATGCCCCACGAGTAACGCCACGTTCGGTCCGAGGCCGCCCGCTTCGAGTTCGCGCCGCTGCGCCGCGAGGTCCACCGAGCCGCCGCCATCGGGGTTGCCGACAATCGTCGTGACGCCCTGCGCGAGCAGCGGCCGCCCCTGCTTCAACGGGGGACGCGAGAGTCCTTCCTTCGGATCGGCCGCGTGCGAGTGGACGTCGATGAAGCCAGGTGTGACCAGAAGATCGTTCGCGTCGATCGTCGTCGTGGCGGCCGCAGTCCCGAGTGGACCGACCGCCACGATCCGTCCGCCGCGGATGCCGACGTCCGCACGTATCCACGGATTGCCCGACCCGTCCATGACACGCCCGTTGCGAATCAGGACATCGAAATGCCCGGATGGATTGAGACGGCTGAGCCGGCTCGAATGCCGCGAGCGATCCGGCGGCAATAATAATGAGGGCAGAAGCAAGCCGGGACATGCCGCAATTGTAGTCGGTCGCAGGCACGGGATGTGCTTCCGAGCTGCGAGGCCTCCGCGTCGAGTCAGTCCTCCTGCGGTCGAGCCGGGAACGACCCGAATGCGGAGAGTGGAGGCGTCATGACTGAGGGAAAGAAGAACCTGACCGTCGCTCGCAGCACCCGGAGCGTGTGGGACAAACCGGGACTCGTGGCGTCGCTGTCCGACTTCGATCGGGATCGATGGGTGGCGGCGGCGTTCGGATCGGCGCTCGCGCTGCTCGGCGCGCGCCGCAGGAATTTCGGCGGCGGCCTCGTCGCAACGGTCGGATGGGTGATCGCGGTGCGCGCCGCGAAGGGACACCATGACCTGACCATCGCTCGCAGCTGGATCGATCGAGGGCTGAAGGAATGCGGCTGCCGACGACCCGACATCGTGGACGATGCGTCGGACGATTCGTTCCCCGCGAGCGACTCACCGTCGTGGACGTCCACGGCGGGCGCGAAGACAACCGCGTGACGGAGACCCAACATGGACTACATGGTGATGGAGTTCCCGGACGATGTGGGTGAGGCGCAGGAGCGGGAAGGCCGGAACATCCACCAGGCCGAACGATGGCTCTCGATGGCTGGCGGGGTCGGCCTCGCGGTCTTCGGACTGAGCCGCCGCTCCGGCCCCGGCCTGTTCCTCGCCGGTCTGGGAGCCCTGCTCTTCCGGCGTGGCCTGTCGGGCCACTGCCACACCTACGAGTTGTTCGGCATCAACACGGCCGGGAGCGGCAGCGACACGCGCCGGACGCTCGGCGGGTCGGCGGGCATCATGGTCGAGGAGAGCGTGGCGGTCAACCGCCCTCTCGAAGACCTGTACCGGTTCTGGCGCAACCTGGAGAACCTGCCGCGCGTGATGCGTCACCTCCAGTCGGTCGAGCGGGTCACCGAGACGCTCTCGCGCTGGCGCGCCAGCGGCCCCGCCGGGACGGAAGTGGAGTGGACCGCCGAGATCATCAACGACGTGGTCAATCACGTGATCGGGTGGCGCTCGCTCGAGGGCTCCGACGTCGTCTCGGCGGGATCGGTGCATTTCGATCCAGAGCCTTTCGGCCGCGGCACACTCATCCGCGTGCGGCTGCAGGTACAGCCCGCCGGGCGGCAAGGTCGGCGACGCGGTGGCGCGGCTGCTCGGACGGGATGCGGCGACGGAGATCCGGGAAGACCTCCAGCGCTTCAAGCACAACATCGAGGCAGGCGAGCAGACGCGGTAGCGCCGCCTGCCTGTCCGCCGCGAACCTCCCGTCTTCGCGGCGTGCCGCGCCGGGCGGAGCGGCGCGTCGGGATTGCGCGCCTCTCCCGATTCCGGGATGATGGCGGCCATGCCGACCTTCTCCCTGCCGGTCCGCGCGTGCACCGCCCATCCGGATGACCTCCCGCCGGTCGCGAGGGTGCCCCGATGATTACGTTCGCCGACTTCGAGCGAGTGGATGTTCGCGTCGGGCGCATCGTCGGAGCTGACGCGTTCCCCGAGGCGCGCAAGCCGGCGTGGAAGCTCGTGATCGACTTCGGGCCGGCGATCGGCACGAAGAAATCATCGGCGCAGCTGACGGCCCGCTATGCCAGGGAGGAGCTGGTCGGACGCCTGGTCCTGGCGGTCGTGAATTTCCCGCCGAGGCAGATCGGTCCCTTCATGTCCGAAGTGCTCACGCTGGGGGTTCCCGACGAAGCGGGGCAGGTCGTGCTGATCACGCCGGACAAGGAAGTGCCGATTGGAGGCAGGCTCTTCTAGTCCTGCGGAAAGTGGAGCGGCGCCGGGCGCGCGAACTCAGGACTCGTGCGACCGGCCGGACGGACTCGGCGGCACGCCGGTTGTCAGCAGTTCGCGTTCAGCCAGCAGCCAATCGTCCATCGATTGCCCGTCGCCGCCGCCGCGAGCCAGGTAGAGTTCGTACGCCCGCAGCGCGACCCTCTCGCGATCTGGTCCCACGGCAGGGGCGCCTGATGCCTTCGGCGCACTGGTTGTCTTTTTCCGGGTCTTGGCCATGCTGCGACGTGCGCAACAGCCGTGCCACCGGCGAGTATCCAGTAGAGGCAATGATTTCGGGACGCCCCGGGAACCGCGTTGACTGTGAACCATACGCAGGCACGCTGCCGGGAATACAGCCACCTCGAGCAGGGCGGCGCCTGGCCGCGCAGAATCCGACGCCGGCGCCCGGGAAGTGACAGACTGGCTGCATGGCGCGCGGCGACACCACCATCCTGTTGATCCGACACGGACACACCGACGCGATCGGCCGCCGGCTGGTCGGACGAGCGCCCGGTGTGCACCTCACGGACCAGGGTCGCGCGCAGGCCGAGCGGCTCCCTGCCCTGCTTCGCCCGCTGTGCATCGACCACATCGTTTCGAGCCCGCTCGAACGCGCGCTCGAAACAGCGGACCCACTCGCCCGCGCTCGCGCGCTGACTATCGCCGTTGACGAAGGCCTGACCGAAGTGGACTTCGGCGCATGGACGGGGATGACATTCGACGACTTGTCGCGCCTGCCCGAGTGGCAGCGGTTCAATGCGCAGCGCGCCTCGGCCGACGTGCCTGGCGGCGAAGCTCCGGTCCTTCTCCAGACGCGGATTGTCGCGGCGCTCGAGCGGCTGCGGGCCCGACATCCGGGCGAGACCATTGCGGCCGTGAGTCACGCGGACGTCATCCGCGCGGCGGTGCTGTCCTACGCCGGGGCGTCGCTCGACATGGTCTACCGGATCGAGATCAGCCCGGCATCGATCACCGCCGTTGTGTTCACCGCGGGAGGGCCACGGATCCTCTACGTGAACCACTGTCCTTTCGGAGCCTGACCTGCGCCAGGCGAGTACCGGCGCCGATGCCGATGCCGTGAAAAGCCGGCGGCCGTGCTGCGCCCGGCTAATGGGCGCGTGACGATTGGCCCGACCTGTGGTATCCATCGTATGGGCCGCCTGATGAGCTTCCGGTTGAGGCCCCCGAGGCCGGCCGCCGCGCCTCGCCCTGTCGTTCCCGGTATGGAGGTATGGATGTCCCTGAAGGTTCCCGGCGTTGCGCTCGCGGTCCTGGTCACGCTCGCGGCCGGCTGCCGCACGGATCCCCGCACGAAGGCCATGCGGGCCACAGGAGGCGATCCGGCGAAAGGCGTTCAGGCGATCGAACGCTACGGCTGCGCGGCGTGCCACACGATCCCGGGAATCGAGGGTGCGAAGGGCACGATCGGCCCGTCACTGGATGGCCTCGCCACACGCCCGACACTCAGGGGCGAGATGCCGAACACGCCGGAGAACCTGATTCGGTGGATCGAGAAGCCGCAGGACGTGAAGAAGGACTCTGAGATGCCCGACATGGGCGTGACGAACCAGGACGCGCGCGACATCGCCGCCCGCCTCCTCGCGCCCAAGTGAGCTGAACGTCGTCAGAAACGAAACAGATAGCTGGTCTTCGCGAAGAACTGACGGCCGGTTGACGTGGTCGGTCTCGAAATGGGCCGAATCCCGGACACGGGGTCCAGCGCAATGCTGTCGTTGTGATTGTCGAAGATTGTCCGGCCGCCGCCGTCGCCCTCTCCGAGGTGGCTGTAAAGATATCGCTCATCGCCGCCTGGCCATCGAAGAACCAGCGCGCGCTCATCCGCAGCCGGGTGTCGACTGACCCGACGCGGCTGCTGGACGGCCCGAAATCCTGGCTGGTCAGGAGCGCGCCGACGCTCGACTGTCCCAGCTCGCGGCGCGCGCGGACCAGCGAACTGAAGGCGCGATCGCCTGACAGGGGGTCGCCCTCGGGCACGGCGTGCCCGGGTGCGCGATCGTCCATCGCGAGCGCCCCGACGGCCCAGCCGCCCGCCTTGCCGGTCATGCGCGCCCCGAACTGCGGATCGCGCAGCCGGCGAGAGAAGAACAGGGTCATCGGCGTCTGGAAGAACCCGGAATTCTCCAGGAAGAACGGCCGCTTCTCCGGAAAGAACACTTCGAATCGCTGGTTGACGGTGACCTGCGGCTCGTCGGACTCGACCTGGCTGAAGTCAGGGTTCGCCGTGAGATCCAGCGTCACGGCGTCGCGCAGCACGACCTTCGCATCCAGGCCGGCCCGGCCCCTGGCCTCGGACCCGAACGCCGCGGCGCCGGTGTCGAGGAAGCGGGCCCCGGTGAACGTGCCATAGGGAATCGCCTGGATGTTACGGCCGGCTGATACGCCGTCGAACCCACCTGCCTCGGCGAACTGCGACGTGAAGCCGCCAACCCGGTTCGTGATCCCCGGCCAGAACACGTCCTCGTTGTCCACCGGCATCGATCGCGCCAGCGCGATGCCCCACGACTGCGCCGCCGCCGACGAATTGAAACGGAGGCTCTTGAACGGAATCGCCATCCAGACGACGTAGCCGAAGTCGGTGACGACACCGCGGCTCTCCCAGACGGCGTCGAAGCTGAAATCGTCCTGCTGCCCTTCGCTCGTGATGCCGTCGGCCTGGATCCCGAGCGGTGTGCTGAAGAACATGTAGGCGCGCTGGCGATCGTTGAACGTATCCAGGAACAGGGCGACGCGGTCGTCGTTGAAGATCGACTCCCGGCGCGCCATGTGCGCCCGGAGCCGCGACGGATCCGTCGCGCGGCAGACGAATACCGCGTAGATGTTCTGCGCGTCGTACGACAGGAAGGCCTCGGTGGCCTGGGTCGCGGGGGTCAGATCGCCCGGATTCCGCTGAAGGAATCCATCGACGCGCGTGCCGACGCGGACCTCTCCCGACACATAGTCCTCGAGCCGCGGCGGCGTATCCACGCGCGCGATCGTGATGCGCGGCCGCGGTGCCGTCTGCTGCGCGCCAGCCGGTGGCGTCGATGCGACGCACACCGTGATCGTCGCGGCCAGGACGGCGGATTTGCTGCGGATCATGTCATCGGAGTGTATGGATCTCCTGTCGCCTGTCGACACGAATGGGACGGGGCCGCCGGGACCGAGGGCGGAGCGCTACCTTTCGCTGACGTTCCGCAGCTTGTCCCTGCGCGTGGCGATTTGCCCGAACGGATTGTTGAATCCGCCGGCGTGACGCGGGTCGCTATCGCGCTCGTCTCATCGCGTCGTCCCAGCGTCCATCCCGGGGCCACCGGCAGTCGCCCCGCCACGCGTGGCTTCACCACCGCGCCCGGAATTCCGGATCGACCGCGGCTCGTCGCATTCCGATCGTTGGATTGTCTTTTTGGTACCTTCCTCGTCGCACCGGCTCGCGACTGCTCCCTATCATCCGCCTGCAGGTTGACGGATGACTGATGTCTTTTTTCAGGGAGGAACAACGAGATGCGTGCACGCACACTGATTGCTCTGCTGGCGTTGCTGCTGGCGGCGCCGCTCGCGGCCCAGGAGCAGCGCGGGACCATCGAAGGGATCGTTCGGGACACGTCCGGCGCGGTTCTGCCGGGTGTCACCGTCGAGGCGAAGAGCCCGAGCGGCGCGATGCTGACCACGGTCAGCGACGCGACGGGCGTTTACCGGTTCCCCTCGGTCGCGCCGGGAACCTACACGATCTCCGCCGCGCTGGCGGCGTTCGCGCCAGGCCGGACGCCTGACGTCGTGGTCGGCCTCGGCCAGGTGAAGAAGGTCGATTTCCAGCTCGGGCTCGCCGGCGTCGCCGAATCGGTACAGGTCACCGCCGAATCGCCCATCGTGGACGTGAGGCAGAGCGCGCGGCAGACCAACATCAGCGCCGAGCAGGTCACGCTGCTGCCGCGCGGCCGCGATTTCACCACGCTCGTCACGCAGGCGACCGGGGCCAACGACGAGGCGAAGCTCGGAGGCCTGTCGATCGACGGCGCCAGCGCCAGCGAGAACCGCTACATCATCGACGGCATGGAGACGACCGACCTCGTCAATGGCGTGTCGGGCAAGCTGCTGAGCGCCGATTTCGTCGAGGAGGTGCAGGTCAAGTCCAGCGGCTACACGGCTGAGTTCGGGGGCGCGACGGGCGGCGTCGTCAGCGTCGTCACCAAGAGCGGCACGAACGACTGGCACGGGAGCGCGCTGGCCAACTACGACAGCGACCTGTTCCAGGCGGGCCGGACGCCAACGCTGCGCATCAGCCTCGCGAATGCCGCCAACGCGGAATACATCACGTATCCGGAGGACACCTTCTCCCACATCGAGCCGGGCTTCTCGATTGGCGGGCCGATCGTCCGGAACAAGGCGTGGTTCTTCGGTGCGTACCAGCCGTCGCTGCTGACGACGAAGCGGACGGTCAACAATCAGCCGGAAGTCACGCAGCACGCGGACACCCACTACCTCACCGCGACGCAGACCGCGCAGCTCACCGACAGCATCCGCACGCGGCTGGCCTACAACAACAGCTGGGGCAAGACGCGCGGCCTGCTGCCGGCGCTGAACGGCACCGATCCGGTGGGCACGAACTACAGCAAGGAATCGACGTTCCCCAACTACACGTTCTCGGGGAACCTCGACTGGGTCGCGTCGCCGAAGCTGTTCTTCGGCATTCGCGGCGGCTACTACATGTCCGATCAGCACGACTCGAATGTCACGGAAGAGGTCCGCTATATCTTCCTGAACACCAGCAACACCGGAATCCCCGGCGTGCCGCTCGACCTCCAGCACCCGTCGAACTTCACCAACATCCCGTCGAACTTCAAGGTGACGCGCAACCAGCAGACGCGCGCGTACTTCCAGGCCGACGGAACGGTGTACGCCAACCTCGCCGGCGCGCACCAGTTGAAGTTCGGCGTCCAGGCGGACCGCGTGGGCAACAACGTGCTCAGCGGCGAGTCGAAGCCGCGCGTCAACATCCGCTGGGGCAGCTCGCTCTCGACCGGCGTCCCGGTGACCAGCGGCGCCTACGGTTACTACTCCGTGCGCAACAACGCCGCCGACCCGACACAGGGCTTCGTCACCGAAGGGAACATCCACACCGTCAACCTGGGCCTGTTCCTCCAGGACGCGTGGACGATCAACAACCGGCTGACGGTCAACGCGGGCGTGCGCACCGAGCGCGAGCGTGTCCCGACCTACACGGTGGGTCAGGACGTGCCCAAGTTTGGCATCGAGTTCGGCTTCAAGGACAAGCTCGCGCCGCGCGCCGGCTTCGCCTACGACATCAAGGGCGACGGCCGGTGGAAGGCGTTCGGCTCGTGGGGCGTGTTCTACGACATCTTCAAGCTCCAGTTGCCCCAAGGCTCGTTCGGCGGACAGAAGTGGCTGGAGTACTACTACACGCTCGACACGTACGACTGGCCGAACATCGCGCAGGGGGCCAACTGCCCGCCCGCGTGCGCCGGCACGCTCATCCGCGGACCGATCGACTTCAGGCATCCCTCCTTCGGGGCCGATTCGATCGAGCCGAACCTGAAGCCGATGCGTCAGCAGGAAGCGACCTTCGGCGTCGATCACCAGCTCAACGACGTGATGGCGGTCAGCGCGCACTACGTCCACAAGCAGCTCGATCGCGCGATCGAGGACACGGGTTCGCTCGACGCGGCCGGCAACGAGATCTACATCGTCGCCAACCCGGGCGAAGGGTTGACCAAGATCGCCTATCCGGGCGTGGATCTGCCGAAGGCCAAGCGCGACTACGACGGCGTCGAGTTCGCGTTCGAGAAGCGGTTCGCGCACCGCTGGTACCTGCGCTCGAGCTATCTGTGGAGCCGTCTCTACGGGAACTACTCGGGGCTGTCGGAGTCGGACGAGAACGGCCGGACGAACCCGAACGTCGGCCGCCTGTTCGACTACCCGATCATGATGTTCACCGAGAACGGGCAGCCGTCGGTACGGCCCGCTCGCCACGGATCGGCCGCACCAGTTCAAGACCCAGTTCATCTACTCGCTGCCCTTCGGCACGACGGTCGGGCTGAACGAGTTCCTGGCGAGCGGCCTGCCGGTAACGCGCGATGTCGGCGTACTGCCGACCAGCAACTTCCCGGTCCAGTATCTCGGGCGCGGCAGCGACGGGCGGACGGACGTCTTTTCCCAGACGGACCTCCTGCTCCAGCACCAGTTCGCGATCCCCGGCAACAGGCAGCTTCAACTCAGCCTGAACGTGCTGAACCTGTTCAACCAGCGCGCCGGCATCTCGAAGTTCACGACCCAGCAGCGCAACGACGGCATCACGTTCAATGAGGCCGACTTCTACGCCGGCCGCCTGAACTTCTCGCAGCTCATTCAGGCGCAGAACGTGGACATCGATCCGCGCTTCCTGATGACCAACGGCTACCAGGCTCCCCTGGCCGCGCGCGTCGCGGTGAAGTTCGTCTTCTAGTTCCATCCGTGAGCCCGCCGGGTTTCGGCCCGGCGGGCCCTCCGTTCCTCCCACGCCCCCGCGTCTTGCCCCTCCGTGGTTGTCGTGCCCCGCCGGCGTGGAGACACTGCCATGGTGGTGGAGGCGACCAGGCCGGAGTCCAGTGTCACGCGGCGATCGTACCTGCGGTGGCTGTCGCTGCTCGCGCTCGGCCTTTTCGCCCTGCTGCCCCCGCCTTCCCTTACGACGGCGCCGGATGGCGCGGCGAGCCTCGAGCCGACTGTCGCAATGCTCGAACGCGATCTGATGCGCGCCGTGCAGTCGCGCGATCGCGCGCGGCTCGACGCGCTGATCGCGCCGGACTGCGAACTGACCGGATCGGACTCGAGCGGCGAGCGCGTGGGCAAGCACGCGTACGTCGCAGCCGCGCTCGACCCCGCGCAGGTGACGCTCGACGAATTCCGCTTCGAGGACCTCGCAACCACCAGCGTCGCGGCCGACGTCGCGATCGTGCGCGCCACGCTGGCTCGACGCGGCCGGGAGCGCGGTCGCCCGACCAACGATCGCCTGCTGCTGACCGACGTGTGGAAGCGGCGCAGCGGACGCTGGCAGCTCGTCAGCCGCCACGCCAGCGCGGTGCGATAGGGGCTTGGCAGGCTTGGGGCTTCAGGCTTAGGAATTCTGCCCTGAACGCCTGGGCCCCGAGCCTTGGCCTGAGCCCTGAGCCCTGAGCCCTGCCGAACGGCGTACAATGGCCGTCGGATCCCAATGACCATGACTGCCGACGACGAAGAAATCGTCCGTGCGTTCCGCCGCCAGGCTCAGGACGCGCGCAAGGCGGTCGCCGCGCTCGAGGACACCAGCGGCGTCCTGCGCATGGCGGACGGCTATATCGAAGAGGCGCACTGGCTCGAGCGCTATCGGCTGCTCTGCGTGCCCGTGCGCCGCACGTTCCTCGAGCACGACAAGGCGAGCTTCCGGCGCTCCGCCGCGATCCTGCGCGAACACCAGGACGAGGCCGTCCGGACCCGGGCGGCCGCCGCGTCAGGCGCGTACGAAGCCGTGATGAAGCGAGCTCGGCCAGGAAGTCGGCCTCGGTGGCCGGCGCGTCAAACGGGCGACCATCGTGAGGACATGGCTCGACGCGGCCGTCTTCCACGACAGCAGCGCGCAGCGCAAGCCATACGAGGACATGCTGGCGCAGCTCGGCCGCGCCGTGGAAGGCATGGCCGCCGAGCACACCGAAGAACTGGCGCGCGCGGTCCTCGGGCTCGACGAAGCGGCGGCGGCCGCTCTCGGCGAACCGCTCGTCCGGCCCGCTCCGCTGCCGCCTCCGCCGCCGAAACCGCGTGGGCTTGCCGCCTGGCTGAAGTATCAACTCGGCGGAAGACGCTAGCCCCTGAACGGCCGACGGTGAACTCGTCGATGAGTGCCTGCCACCCAAGTGGATGGCCCTCTTCGCTGAAATCACGGCCGCGCTCGACGAGGACCCGGCGAGCGCAGCCCGCACAAGGGCTCGCGGACACGCGTCTGGCGGGCGTGAGACGGCTGAACGCGGTGCGGCGGGAATCAGAATCCCCACTCCACGCCCAGCAGCGGCGTGATGCGATCGGACAGACCGTCGCCGCTGATGTGAAAACGCAGGTTGAAGTTGACCAGCAGCCGGCGCGATACGTTGGCCTTGAACCCGACGGCCCCGTCGTTCGCCCAGTACGACCCATTCGCGAACCGGATGTCCGGCAGCACGGCGCTCCCGGCCAGACCGCTGGCCGTGAACTGGTACGTGGAGACGCGCGGCGAATCGATCACCCTCCGGCCGAGCAAATCGACGACGATGCTGAGGCGTGTGTTGATGCCGAAGTCGGAGCCGGCGGCCCAGAGGAGCTGATCCGGCAGGTCGCCCTTCTCTCCGGTGCGGACATCCCCGCCGAGCACGCTTCGACCGTTCCATTGATACGCCAGGTTTGCGTGCGGCGCGAACGCGCCGAACGCGGCAGAGAACGCACCGAATCCACGCAGGCCGGCGGCCCCCGACCCGAGCAGGTTCTGCTCGTCCCCGGTGGGCAGCCGGGCGTCGAGGCCGATGGCGAGCGCGCGACCGCGCCGCTTCATCAACGTGGCCTTGACGCGGACCACGATGTCGCCAATCCCGGCGGCGGACCCTTCCGCGAAGAACTGCTTCGTGTCGCCGTGTCCGTCGATGCTCGCGTCGTTGTGGAAATAGTGGGTGGCGGTGTCGGTGCCGGTGCCGACCCGGTAAATCCGCGCGTTCGAAATCAACGACAGGTGCGTCGCGATAATCGGCACGGCGAGCGAAAAATCGACCCGATCGGTGACGCCGTACGTCAGGGCGCCGCTGAACTGGCTGACGTCCGCCTTGATCGAGTTCTCGGTGAAGACGACGTCGCTCCGGCCGCCGCCTTCCTCGAAATTGTCGTGCGTGAACACGGCCGGAACGGCCACGAGCGCGATGCCGTCGAGCCGGTCGAACGAGAAGAACTGGTGGCTGAAGCCGAAAGGCCAGTCGGCCGCGGCCGATCGTCTCGCCGCGATCGGTGAGAATCGGTCCGAAACTGCTCGTCGAGCGCACGAACGTGCCTGTCTCGGAATTGAACTGGTAGGTGAAGCCCGATGCGGGGGACGGCAGCGGCACGGCGGCGAGCTGGCTGGTCAGCGCGATGTTGACGAGCCGGAAGTCCGACTGGAACGCGCTGTTGAAATGCGCCGCGTGATTCGTGCCGTCCACGGTGAGTTCGTCGCTGCTGACCACCAGGCCGCCGGGTCCGAAAATGTCCTCGAAGAGGGTCGCCAGCCGCGAAGGACGGTCCTGTGCGCGCGCAGGCGCGGCGGCCGCCAGGCCGCAGAGCAGGACGACCAGAAGACGTCTCGACATGTGCACTCCTTCCGCGACGCGTGACTCTACCGGATCGGGTCGTACCGAACCTGATCGATGACCCATCCGGCGGCGGTTCGCCGGCACTGCATCGTGGTCAGGCTCTGGCTCCTGAGGCGCTGGCCGTCCCTGGTCTCCAGCTCGTAGCGCCGGGTGAACGTGACGGTTGCAGCGGCGCCGGCGACTTCGATATTCGGCGCCTCAATCGTGACGCTGATGCGGCTCGCCTGCTCGAACTCGTCGCGCAGCGCCGATTCCCGCACGCCGCCGAGGCCCGGCCAGATCCGCTTCACCGCCGTCAGGCTGCGCGCCTCGAGCGCGGTCTTGTAGTGCGCGAGCAGGTCCGTGATGAGGCTTTCGGCGGACGGTTCGGGCGGTGTCGGCTCCGGGGTTGGAGACGGTTTGGTTGGCGATGGAGCCGGCGCCGCACCGGGCGCGGGCGGGGCGGATCCCCGGGACGGGGCCGTCGCGGGTGCGGCGGACGGGACAGTGGGAGGCGGCGCGGTTGTGGACGCGGCCGCGGCGGCGGCGCGCTCCCGGTCCTGGCGCTCCTGTTCCGCCTTTGCCGCCTGCGCGGCTCTGGCGGTCTGTGCTCTTCGCTCGGCCTCCGCCCGCTCCCCTTGCGCGGCCGCTTCGGACTTCGCCGAAATCTCGGCGCTCCGGTAAAGGCCGCTCGCCTCGTAGAACCTGGCGGTGGCGTCGGCGAGGTTCCCCGCCTCGAACAGGCGCTGGGCCGTGCGCTCCGTGCCGAGCGCCGCGTCATAGGCGTGCGCGGCAAGTGTCGGCGCCGATGCCGCCCGTGCCGCGCGTTTCGCCTCGTTCATGCGCGCGCGGGCTTCGTCGGCTCCCCGCCCGCTCGATCGCGCGGCCGCCTCCTGCATCAACTGTCGTGCCTCCGGATTCCCTGGTGCGAGGCCGAGCACTTTGCCGGCGGCACGCGAGGCCTCTTCGAAGCGTCCGGCCGCCATGGCGTCCCGTGCGTCCTGGATGCCGCGAGTCACGCTGTCGAGCGTCGAGGCCGCCTGGTCACGGATGCGCCGCGCCTCGGCATGGTCGGGCGCCAGGGCCAGAACCGCGTCGGCGTGCCGGCCGGCCGCTGCGAAATCACCATCCTGCAGCGCCTGCCGCGCCTTCCCAAGGTCGCTCGCGATCGCCGTCTGATCGACCGCGACCGGCGCCTGCGGCGGCGCCGGGGCTGGTGGCCTCGCGTCCTGCCGCGCCGAGCGGCCGGCCCAGATCGCTATCGTGACGAGGGCGAGGATCGCAGCCGCCACGCCGATCCAGAGCCCGGGCGAAATCTCGCGGCGGGCGGCGGCGCGGGGCTCATCGCCGCAGCCGGCGTCGGGGGCGGCGACGGCGCCGCCGTACCGGCCGTCGACGGCACCGCGGGAAACGGCGTCGTGCCATACGCGACGGTCGGGGCGTCGGAATCCGACGACGTCGCCGGTCGCGGCGTCTCGGACGGCCTCGGCCCCCCGCCGGATGCCGGCCGGCCGGGCGGCGTATCGTGCACGCTCATCTGCTGCCGGTGCACCGCGAGGTCACGCAGCAGCTCGGACATCTGCTGGTATCGTTCGTCTCTCGGCTTGGCGAGCGCGCGCGCGACGATGGCCACGAGATCGACCGGGAGGGACGGCTCGATTTGCAGCAGCGATTCGGGCTCTTCCTGGAGGATCCGGTACAGCGTCGTCGCGAAGGAGTCGCCCTCGAACGCCTTGCGCCCTCCGAGCAGTTCGTAGAGCACGACGCCGACAGAGAAGATGTCTGAACGCTGGTCCGCGCGCTCGCCCCTGACCTGTTCGGGCGCCATGTAGTTGATGGTGCCCATCATCATGTTGCTGTTCGTCAGCTCGGAGGTGACCAGCCGCGCGAGGCCGAAGTCGAGAATCTTGGCGGTGCCGTTGTCGGTGATGAAAATGTTGGCCGGCTTGACGTCGCGGTGGATCACGCCGCGCGTGTGCGCGTACTCGAGCCCTTCGCAGACCTCGACCGCGATT
Source organism: uncultured Acidobacteriota bacterium (assembly GCA_963817635.1). Classification (GTDB taxonomy): domain Bacteria; phylum Acidobacteriota; class Vicinamibacteria; order Vicinamibacterales; family 2-12-FULL-66-21; genus CAWFPR01. Next base: position 86,644 of record CAWFPR010000027.1, read on the forward strand.
TCGACCTTCCGCGCGAGGCTCATGCGCTCGGGCCGCGCGAGCCGCCGCTGGAGGTCCTCGCCTTCGAGGAATTCCATCGCGAGATACGGCTGGCCCTCGTGCTCGCCAAGGTCGTGGATGGTGATGATGTTCCGGTGCGAGAGTTGTCCGGCGGCGCGGGCTTCCCGGAAGAAGCGCTCGCGCTGCTCGCCGCCGCTTTCAATCGACCCTGAGATGAGCTTGACCGCCACGACGCGCTGCAGCAGCGTATCGAAGGCGCGGTAGACGACCCCCATGCCGCCCTGGCCGAGCTTTTCGACGAGCTGGTAGCGGCCGATGCTATTCATGTCGGAGAGTCGGGCGACCGACGGCCGGGGGAGACCGGCGTCAAAGGCGGGATGATAGCAGCAATTAGGGGCGGCCCGGGCGCCGAATTCTGCGGGACGGCGCCGGGTTGCACGCTACGGCGCCGCCGGGAACAGGCGGTCGAAATTGCCGCTCAGGATCTGGTCGCGGGCCGCGACGCCGACCCCCGCCAGCTCCATCGCCTGGACCTGCGTTTCATAGACCGGCCGCTGCCAGCCGCGGGGGAAAAATGACGAGTCGGTTCCGAACAGCAGCCGCTCCGGACCGGCCACCTGGATCGCCTGGCGGAAGACGGCGTCGAGCGTGAGCCCGGGATAGTACTTCATCCAGCTGTTCGAGCTCGACGTATCCAGGTGGATGTTCGGGCACTGGTCCACCGCGATCAGCGCCTGCCGGAGGAAGCCGGCGCCGAAGTGCGGGATGATCACCGACACCTGGGGATACCGCGAGGCCATGGCCGAGAGCGAGAGCGGATCGCCGAGCCGCAGGTCGAAGGGCGAGGCCAGGCCGAGCTTCTTGCGCACGCCGACCGTCAGCACGCCGCAGTGCGCGAACACGACGGCCCGTTCCTCCTCGGCCGCCTTGAACACCGCGTCCACCCGCTCGTCGTCCAGGCGGTACTTGTGCATGGCCGGAAAGAGCGCCACACCGCGCAGCTTCAGGTCGCGAAGGGCGCGCTTCAGTCTCGGGGCGGCGTCGGCTGACGTCGGATCGAACATGAAGAAGCCGACGAACCGCGAGGGGTATTTGGCGACCGCGACCGCGACGGACTCCTCGTCGCCCGGGATGCTGGCAATCAACGCGGCCCGGGAGACGTGGTGGAGGTCCAGCTCCTTCACCCATCGATCCGCCAGTTCTTCGGGGGTACTGGGGGGCTCCCAGCCGAGGAGCCCCGCGATCACGTTCGCGTGCTCGTCGGCCGAGAGGTGCCGGCGATCGCTCGCCACGAGGGTCTCGAGAAAGCGCGAAGAGAAGAAGTGGCAATGGACGTCGCAGATCGTGCTCATGAAGGTGCCCTGATTGCGCCGCGTTCCGGGCCGCTACTCTAACGCGCTACTTGACGTCTCCGCAATCAGCGCCCAGCCACTTGCCGGTCATCTTCATGTCAACGACCATCGTCCGGCCTCCTTCGGCAGCGTTCATCTTCATCGTGCCGGTGAAGGCGGTGGGGCCCGACGTCTGAATGTGCATCTCTCCGGACGTGGGGTGTTCCCCGGTGCACGTCACCGTGCCCTCGAGCCTCGTCGCGGTGTTCGTCGTCAGGACCTGCTTGCACTTGTCGTCAGGGCCGTTGCGCATGAAGTTCGAATCGTTGAACTTCTCCTTCGTCATGCAGGTCTTGGTGACGGTCTGGTGCTGCCCCATCGCGCCTTTCATCATCGATTCCATGCGCGTTCTTCTGCTCGGGCGTCATCTTGCTCGTGTCGATGCCCGGCATCTCGCCGCCGACGTTGGTGGTGGACGTCATCTCCCAGAGGCCCATCCTGATGTTGAGCGCCGGCGCCTGGGCGAACGCGACGGCAGTGAGCGAGGCGAGGATCAATCCCGTTCCAAGCCAGCGATGACTCGTCATGCGACCTCCTGTATGAGTCTCCGACACATCCCGAATGAGCCTGACGTCCGCTTTGCACGTCCTCTCCGGCTGTTCTCATCATGTCCCACGGCGCCGACACCGGCAAGCCTGACCTCGACGGGAACAGCCCGCGCGAGCCCGCGGAAGCCATATAATCGGCTGCCTGTGGCGACGACGCTCAGAGAAAGGCAACCCGACCATGCCACGTGTGCCTGTCAGCAACCTCCCGGTGAACGCGCCGATCGAGGCCGCGGCGCCTGACGCGACGCTGGTCGTCGAGATCGATGCCGCCCACCCCTGCCGGTTGGCGCCCACACGTTCCAGCTCGAGGTCCTCGACAACGCCGGGAACCGATCGGCGCCGGTCACGGCCCGCGTTGTCGTGACCGATACGCAGGCCCCCACGGCGGTGATCAACGCCCCCCGCACGGTCCCTTTCGGCACGACGTTCACCTTGAGCGGCGCGGGGTCGGTTGACGTCGGCGGCGGCAACATCGCCCGCTACATCTGGACCCGGATCGACTGAGCGCCGATGCGGATCCTGCCGGACCGGCCGGTGCTTCGCGGCATCTTCCTGATATCCTGACGTCTTCAGGAGACGTTCATCTGACGGATCAAGCGGCAACGATGCTCGGCGGCCAGGTCGCCGACATCGCTGTCGGGTCGATATTCGTGTTCATCGGCCTGGCGACCTGCTCCATTGCGGCGTTTCGCCGCGGGCGCGGCGTCCGCATGTTCGTCTGGCTGGGCATCTGGAGCGCGATGTACGGCGCGGCGCAGCTCAGTCGCTCGCCGGCCGTGATGGCGGCCTCGCCGCGCTGGCTCCAGATCGTCACCCCATACGCCAATACCGCCATCGCGTATCTGCTCGTGGTCGTCGGCTCTCTCTCGTTTCTCGAACTGAGCCTGGGCTGGCTGCGCCGGCTCATTCGGGTGGCGGCGATCCTCGGTATCGCGATTGCCGTGCTCGCCTTCATCCTTCCGGCGTCGGGCGACACGTGGCTGCTCTTCAACAACCTGATCGCGACCGCCATCCTCCTTGTCCTGATCGTCGTCGTCGGGGCGCCGCGGTTGACTGCCAGGTCCCTGGTCCTCCAGGATCGCCGCGTGATGGCGGTCGGGACGCTCCTGTTCGCCGGCGAGGCGCTGTTCGTCAACGCCTCGCGTCCGCTGCACCTGCACGTTCCGCCGATCCTGGACGATCTCGGTTTCGCGGCGCTGCTGTTCTCCTTCGGGTATGTCGCGCTCCAGCTCGCGTTCACGAACGAGCGCCGGCTGCTGGCGGTCGACAACGAGCTGGCCATCGCACGCCGGATGCAGCTGGCGATCCTGCCGGAGGGCGTGCCCGAAATTCAGCACCTGCGGATGAGCGCCGCCTACCTGCCCATGACCGCCGTCGCGGGCGATTATTATGAGTTCGTACCGATCGATCGGACGCGGGTCGGGATCCTCGTGGCCGACGTGGCCGGCCACGGCGTGCCGGCGGCCCTGATCGCGTCGATGATCAAGGTCGCCATGCAGTCCGTAGTGGATTGCGCCGCCGATCCGGGAGCCCTCCTGCGCGGGTTGAACCGTGTCCTTGCGGGACAGCTTCGCGCACAGCTCGTCTCTGCCGCCTACCTGTGGCTCGACACGGAGACCCGGACGGCGCGATATGCCGCGGCGGGACATCCGCCGCTCCTGCGCTGGAGCCGGGGCGCGCTCGAGCGGATCGAGAGCAACGGCCTGCTGTTCGGGATGGTCCAGGACTGCGACTACCCGGTTCGGAGCCTGTCGCTCGCGCCGGGCGATCGGTTCTTTCTCTATACGGACGGCGTCGTGGAAGGGGAGAACGGGCGCGGCGAGTTCTTCGGCGACTCCAGGTTCGAGGACGTCGTTCGCCGTAACGATGGAGGTTCGCCCTCCGACTGCTCGGACGCGCTGCTGGCCGAGATCGGCCGGTGGCGTCCGCCTTCCGTTCCACAGCAGGACGACATCACGCTCGTGGTAGTTGATGTCGAGTGACTGATATCCCGCCTGGCCGGCCGCGCAGCGCCTGGTGCCCCGAAGCTCATCGTCTTTACTTCATGGTGTCGTACGGCGGTCGCGGCGGCAGCACCTGCAAACGCCTGCGGCGCCCTTGCCCGGGCGCCTGAGCCGGCCAGTCGTTCGGTCGGCGTTCAACTCCTCATCGATACCCGGTGCGGTCCCGGCACGATACCTGCCGTGTGGTGAGTCACGGAGGAAGAGCCCCTGCGCATCTTCGTCTCATCGTCGTTCGAGGACCTGCGGGAGCATCGCGCCGCGGCCATTCGCGTGCTCAGGCAGCTGGGTCACGAGGTGCTGGCGATGGAAGACATGGTCGCCGGAACCGCGGCGCCGCTCGCCAAGGTGGTGGAGATGGTGGACCGCAGTGAGGCCTATGTCGGCGTGTTCGCGTGGCGCTATGGCTACGTCCCGCGCCGCCGCCCCGCGCCTGTCCCGGCCAGCGTCCCCACCGTGAAGGATGCAATCGTCGGGCGGCACCTCGATCACGCACTACGAGTACCTGCGCGCCGTCGAGCGCAAGCTGCCGGTCATGGCGTTCCTGCTGGACGAGCAGTATCCGTGGCCGCCCAGCTGATCGACGGATTCGACAAGAGTCGCCCACAGGCGCCTGCAAATGCCGACAAGATCCGTGATCTGCGGCAGGCGCTGCGGCAGGAGCGCGTCGTGTCGTGGTTCACCACGCCGAGCGACCTCGAAGCGCGCGGTCGAGCGCGGCAGGTGGCGATGGCCGCGCCTCGTCGCGCCAGCTCGATCTCAACCGGCGCGATTCTGTCCACCATCGGTCCGCGGGTGCCGGCGCTCGACACCTTCGCGCAGGCGCTCAAGGGACGGCCCGTCGGCTACAACCAGGTGCAGACCGAAATCCGGGATTTGCTCGACGCCTGGCGGACGGCGTTCGGCGACGCGCCGGGCAACCACGTGAACGAGCAGGTCGCGAAGATCGACCTCACGCCGGAAGTCCTGCGCCGCTGGTTCGGCGACGCGATGCTTGCAGCAGCCCATGCACATCGCCGATCTTCAGCGCGCGTCGGTCGTGGATCTGCTGCGCCTGCTCGACTACCCGAGCGACTACGTGCCGGTGCTCACCCGCCACGCGCCGGCGGATGCCGCCGCGCAGCCGGCCTCCGAACGCGTTGACGTCGTTGACAAGGGCGCGCTGAACGCGCGTCTGGCGCGCAGCTATCTCGTCGAGCTGCTGGACCGCGCACGCATTGTCTGGCTCAGAAGGAAGAGAGTCAGCGCTGCCGAAAGGGAACGAAGGACCGGGGACTACTTCGAGGCAGCGGAAACGCTGACGTACTCCAGCCACGCCGCGGACCGCGGATGCTGCCAGACGGTGGCGGCGTGATACGCCTGCTGAAGCTCACGCGTGATCGGACCTGACCGCCCGTCGCCGATCGTCCGCGTGTCGATCTCGCGCAGGCCGATGACCTCGGCCGCCGTGCCGCACACGAACACCTCGTCCGCGGAGTACAGTTCGTCGCGCGTGATGGACGCCTCGACGACGAGGTAGCCGGCGTCTCGCGCGAGCTCCATGACCGAATCGCGGGTGATGCCCGGAAGGATCGCGGCCGCGGACGGTGTCCGGAGCGCACCACGCGACACGACGAACAGATTCTCCCCCGTGCATTCCGCGACGTAGCCCTGTGGGTCCAGCATGATCGCCTCGTCGAACCCGAGCCGCATCGATTCGGTGCGCGCGAGGACGGAGTTGGCGTAGTTGCCGGCGATCTTCGCCTTGGTCATCATCACGTTCGGATGATGCCGCGTGAACGACGAGACGTTCGCCCGCAGGCCGCTCTCGAGCGCGTCCGGGCCGAAGTAGGAGCGCCACGGCCACACCGCGATCCCCACGTGCGGGCGCCCCCCGTCGACCGTCAGATTCCAGCCCCCCTCGGCCAGGTAGATGAGCGGGCGGATGTAGCACTCGTCGAGCCGGTTCGCCGTCACCGTCTCTTTCATCGCCCGCGCCAGCGTGTCGCGGTCGTACGGCAGGTCGCGGAAGCCGAGGATGCGGGCGGATCCGATCAGCCGATCGACGTGATCGCCGAGGCGGAAGATCGCGGGCCCGCCGGGCGTCGCGTAGCAGCGAATCCCTTCGAACACCGCGATCCCGTAGTGCAGCGCCGGGGTGAGGAACGGAACGTTCGCCTCGGATGATTCGACGAGCCGGCCGTTGAGCCACACGTACCCGTCCGTGGCCATCACACGGGAACCCCGCCAGGCTTGACCGTCACCGGCTTGAGGAACGGCATCATGCGCCGCAGCTCGGCGCCGACCTTCTCGATCGGATGCTCCTGTTCGCGCGCGCGGGTCTCGTTGAACCACGGCCGGCCGGCCTGGTTCTCGGCGATCCACGTCTTCGCGTAGCGGCCGTCGCGAATCTCCGCGAGCATCCGCCTCATCGTCTGTTTCGTGTCATCCGTCACGACCCGCGGGCCGCCGGTGTAGTCGCCGTGCTCAGCGGTGTCGCTGACGGAGTAGCGCATGTAGTTGAGTCCGCCCTGATACATCAGGTCCACGATGAGCTTCAGCTCGTGCATGCACTCGAAGTAGGCGATCTCGGGCTGATACCCCGCCTCGATGAGCGTCTCGAAGCCCGCCTTCACGAGCGCGCTGACGCCGCCGCAGAGCACCGCCTGCTCGCCGAACAGATCCGTCTCGGTCTCCTCGGCAAACGTCGTCTCGACGAGCCCCGCCCGCGTGACGCCGAGCGCGCGCGCGTACGAGAGCGCCAGAGGCTTCGCGCCTCCCGTCGCGTCCTGATGGACGGCCAGCAGCGCGGGCGTCCCGCCGCCTTCCTGGTACAGCTCGCGGACGCGGTGGCCAGGCGACTTGGGGGCGATCATCGTCACGTCCACGTCGGCGGGCGCCACGATCGTGCCGAAGCGGATGTTGAACCCGTGCGCGAACATCAGCATTTTGCCTGGCAACAGATGCGGCGCGATGGCGTCGCGATACAACGCACCCTGACCGGTGTCCGGCGTCAGGATCATGATCACGTCCGCCCACTCGGCCGCGTCGGCCGGATCGCCCACGGTCAGACCCGCGGACTGTGCCTTGACGCGGGAGTCGCTCCCCGCCTTCAGGCCGACGCGGACCCGGACGCCGCTGTCGCGCAGGTTCAGCGCGTGCGCGTGCCCCTGCGATCCGAAGCCGATCACCGCCACGTTCCTGCTGCGAATCAGCTCGATGTCCGCGTCGCGGTCGTAATAGATTTTCGCCATCTGCTCGCTCCAGAAATGCCTGATCGGTTGTAGGGGCGGCTCGCGAGCCGCCCCTACGGCGACCCGGGCTACACAGAATACGACACATTGTCGAGCTCAACCTCATCGTCTGCGCCGAACTCCGGAGGCGCAACCTCCGCCGCGGCGGCGCCGCGCACCATCGCCACGCGGCCCGTCCGCGCCATCTCCAGGACGCCGTACGGGTTGCAGCATCTCGACCAGCCCGTCGATCTTGTCCTCGGTGCCCGTGATCTCGATGACGAGCGAGTCGGGCGACACATCGACGACACGCGCGCGGAAGACGTGGACGAGCTGCATGATCGCGCCGCGCGACTCGGGGGTCGCGGCAACCTTGATCATCGCGAGGTCCCGGAACACGGCCGGCTGCTGCGTGACGTTGTCGACGCGGATCACGTTGACCAGCTTGTACAGGTTGGCCTCGATCCGCGAGACGGCCGCTTCGTCCACGTCGAGCGACGATCGTCATGCGCGAGACGCCGGGCGTCCCGGTATGGCCGACCGTCAACGATTCGATGTTGAATCCGCGCCGGCGCGCCAGCAACGAGACGCGCGTCAGCACGCCCGGCTGATCCTCCACGTGCACGACGAAGGTGGTTTCCATGCGCTCCTCTCAGGCGTCGGCGCCGGTTTCGACGATCGGGCTCTCCGCCGCGCGCCCGAACGCATCACGCGGCGGCCGCACTCTCGACGAAGCCCGCGGCCGGAAGCTCCGGGGCGGGGGTCCGGCTCGGACGGCGGATCATCTGATCCAGGTCCGCGCCGGCCGGCACCATCGGATACACGGTGTCTTCCTGCTCCACCACGAAGTCGATCAACGACGCCTTCCCCGCGGCGCGCGCGGCCTGCACGGCCGGCACCACGTCCGCGCGCGCCGTGACCGACTGCGCCCCGATGCCGTACGCCTTGGCGAGCGTCACGAAGTCGGGGCTCACGAGCGGCGTCGCCGAATACCGGCGCTCGTAGAAGAACTCCTGCCACTGCCGGACCATGCCGAGGTAGCCGTTGTTGATGATGGCGATGTTGACGTCCAGACGCTCCTGGACGATCGTCGCCATCTCCGCCATCGTCATCTGGAAGCCGCCGTCGCCGATGATGGCCCACACCTCGGCGTGCGGGCGCGCCACCTTCGCGCCGATCGCCGCAGGCAGCGCAAAGCCCATCGTGCCGAGGCCGCCCGAGGTGACGAGCGAGCGCGGCAGGTCGTGGTGGTAGTACTGCGCCTCCCACATCTGGTGCTGCCCGACGTCGGTGACGACGAGCGCCTGTCCGCCGGTCGCGCGCCACAGATCGTGGATCACGTGGGCGGCGTAGAGATGTCCATCATCGGGCAGGTTCTTGATGTCGCGGACGGCCGAATGGCCCTTCAGTGCGTCGATCGATTCGAGCCACGCGCCGCGGTCCCCTGACGCGATCTGCGGCAGCAACTGGTCGAGGACGGCGCGCACGTCGCCGACGATGCCCACGTCCACCGTGACGTTCTTGTCGATCTCGGCCGGGTCGATCTCGATGTGGATCTTCTTCGCGTTCGGCGCGTACGTCTTCAGGCTGCCGGTGACGCGGTCGTCGAATCGCATGCCGAGCGCGATCAGCAGGTCCGCCCGCTGAATCGCCGTGTTCACCCACGCCTCGCCGTGCATGCCCATCATGCCGAGGTTCAGCGGATGCGACGCCGGAAAGGCGCCGATGCCGAGCAGCGTCATCGCGACGGGAATCTGCGCGCGATCCGCCAGTTCGCGCAGCTGCGCCATGGCGTCGCCGATCAGGATGCCGTGGCCGGCGAGGATCACCGGACGCTCGGCTGCGTTGATCAAGGCGACTGCCCGGCGGTGTTCGGCACGCTGCGGCGGCGTCGGCGGACGGCCGTGCGGTTTCGGCGCCGCGGCGTCCCAGTCGAAGGTGCACGAGGCCTGCTGCGCGTCCTTGGTGATGTCGATGAGCACGGGGCCGGGGCGCCCGCCCTTGGCGAGGTAGAACGCCTCGCGCACGGCCGGCGCGATACCCTCGGCGCGGGTGACGAGGTAGTTGTGCTTCGTCACCGGCAGCGTGACGCCGGTGATGTCGGTTTCCTGGAACGCGTCCGAGCCGATGAGGCGGCTGCCGACCTGTCCCGTGATACAGACGACGGGCGACGAGTCCATCATGGCGGTCGCCATGCCGGTGACCATGTTGGTGGCGCCAGGCCCGGAGGTCGCGATGGCGACGCCGACCCCGCCGCTCGCGCGCGCGTAGCCGTCGGCCATGTGGGTCGCGCCCTGCTCGTGCCGCGCGAGGACGTGGCGGATGGGATAGTCCAGCAGCGCGTCGTACGCGGGCAGGATGGCGCCGCCGGGGTACCCGAACACGTCGGTGACCCCCTCGCGCACGAGACATTCCCAGAGCACCTGCGCGCCTGTTCGCTTCATGAGGCCATCATCCCGTCACCCCGTCACCGCGCCGAGCGCGGCCGACGACACCAGTCGCGCGTACTTGGCCATCACGCCCGTCGTGAACCGCGGCGTGGGCGGCGCCCACGCCTGAAGACGCTCGCGGATCTCGGCGTCGGTCAGCTCGACCGACAGCCTGCGCGCCGGGACGTCTATCGTGATGGCGTCGCCGTCACGGATCGCGGCGATCGGCCCGCCCGTCGCCGCTTCGGGCGCGGCATGACCCGCCATCAGTCCGCGAGTGGCCCCCGAGAAGCGGCCATCGGTCACGAGCGCGACCGACTCGCCCAGCCCGGCGCCGACGAGCGCGGCGGTGACGGCGAGCATCTCCCGCATCCCGGGCCCGCCGCATGGTCCCTCGTAGCGGATGACCACGACGTCGCCGGGGCGAATGCGCCCGGCGCGAACCGCGTCGAACGCGGCCTCTTCCCCGTCGAACACGCACGCGGGACCGCTGTGCGTCGGACGGGTGTGCCCGCCCATCTTGACCACGCATCCATCGGGCGCGAGGTTGCCGCGCAGGATCACCAGGCCCCCGCTCGAGGCGATGGGATCGGTCAGCGGACGCACGACCTGCTGTCCCGGGACTTCGCGGGCCAGCGCCGCCTCTTCCCCGATCGTTTTGCCGCTTACCGTGGGCGACGAGACGTGCAGGATGCCGGCGTCGGCCAGCCGCTTCGCGAGCACGCGCGTGCCGCCCGCCCTGTGGAGATCGGTCGCGACGAACCGTCCCGACGGTTTGAGATCGGCGAGCAGCGGAACCCGGCCGCTGATCTCGTCGAAGGCGTCGAGCGCGAGATCGACACCCGCCTCGCGCGCGATCGCGAGCAGGTGCAGGACGGCGTTGGTGGAACCGCCCGGTCGTGGCCACGACGGCGATCGCGTTTTCAATCGCCTCGCGGGTGATGATGCCGCGCGGCTTCACCTGCCCGCGGTGCAGGGCCATCGCGAGTCTGCCGGCGTCGTACGCGACGGTCGCTTTCGCCGGGTCGACGGCGGGTACGCTGGCGCTTCCCATCGGCGAGATGCCGAGACACTCGCAGACGGCCGCCATCGTGTTTGCGGTGAACTGCCCGCCGCAGGCCCCCGCGCCCGGACACGCGCCGTCCTCGAGCCGCTGCAGGCCTCGATCGTCGAGCGTGCCCGCCGCATGCGCGCCGATCGCCTCGAAGACGTCCTGAACCGTCACGTCGCGACCGTCCACGTGCCCGGGAGCGATCGAACCTCCGTAGAGGACCAGACCGGGCACGTCGAGTCGCGCGAGCGCCATGACGGCGCCCGGAATCGTCTTGTCGCAGCCGACCAGGGCCACGATCGCGTCGAAGCCGTTGCCGCGGGCCACCAGCTCGATCGAGTCGGCGATCACCTCGCGGCTCACGAGCGACACGCGCATGCCGGCGGTCCCCATCGTGATGCCGTCTGAGATCGACACGGTGTTGAACTCCATCGGGGTGCCGCCCGCCTCGCGCACGCCTCGCTTCACGTGGACGGCCAGGTCGCGCAGGTGGTAGTTGCACGGACCGATCTCAATCCAGGTGTTGGCGATCCCGACGAGCGGCCGCTTCAGGTCGTCATCGGTGAAGCCGACCGCTTTCAGCATCGCGCGGGCGGCGGCGCGGCTGGGCCCCTCGCCGGCGATGCCGGACCCGCTGGTGTCGGCGCTCATCGCGCCGTCCCCATCGACGCGGCCGCAGACGTCAGCGCCGCCGCATCGTTATAGCCCACCGGCTCCCCCTGACTCGCCATGCGCATCGACGGCTTCTCCATCCAGAGTCCAGACATCTGGCAGAGTGTGCCCGCAATCTTGCCATTAATCAAACAGATAGTAATTTGCTTTTCATAACCATTGCTTATCCACACGACAGCGTTCGGATTTCGCTCGGGGTCGAGGCGGAGCAAATCTGGGGCATGGCGGCGCGAAGAAACGCTTCTTCCTCAGACTGTTTGGGAACCGCAGGACAAGTCTCGCGTTGATTCCCACTCGGTCACATCGCTCTCCGGATCTCCTTGACGCCGGCATGCAGCCGGCGCCGGAGGAGCGTTCGCAACGTCGCGGCGTCGCCGTAACCCACGCGCGCCGCCACGTCGTCGACGCTCGCGCGACTGGTTTTCAACAGATGCACCGCGCGCTCGACGCGCAAGTCCTGGACGTACGCCAGCGGCGTCTTCCCCAGTACGCTCTGCATCCGGCGGGCGAGTGTGCGTTTGCTCGCACCTACGGCCCTCGCTGCCGTATCGAGTGAAAACCCACGGGCGAGGTGGCTGCGGGCATATCCTTCGAACCGCTGCACGATCGGATCGGAATGTACGAGGTGATCGGTCAGCGCGTAGGCTGACTGCGACGGCCGCGAATCGACGATGAGGTACTTCGCGGTCAGGGACGCGAGCTCCGGACTGACACCTCGCACCAACCACAACGCGAGATCCATGTGGCTCAGGGCGGCCCCGGCGGTCACGAACTGCCCCGACTTGACGATCATGCTCGAATCGTTCAGCGCGACCCTCGGATATCGCTTCCGAAAGAGCGGCGCCAGCCACCAGGTCGTCGTCGCTTGTCGATGATCGAGGAGGCCGGACTCGGCCATCACGAACGTGCCGATGCACGCGGCGGTCATGGTCGAGCCCTGGCCTGCCCATTGTCGCAGCGCGATTGCGGCATCACGCACGTCAGGACGTGTCAGGGCCGCTTCGAGCGGACCCGGCATCTTGAATCCAATGGCCGGCACGACGACGCAGTCGGGGGTTCGCGTCCCGGCGGCATGCACCGGGACGCGCAGGCCCTGTGACGTGGTGACGCTTCTTCGCACCCCCACGATCCGAACGTCAAAACGCGGGATGGCCATTTTCGTGACTGCGATCAGTTCGTTGGCCGTCTGAAACGCATCCAATACTGCCGCCAATCCGAGATCGAAGACGTCGTTGAGGGCGAGCACATCGATCCGCATGGCAATAAGCATATCAAAGTTGGCGTTCTTGCCTCTCGCGCCACATGGCGCCCGGGCCTAGGCTGTGATCCATGGCGTCGCGAGACATTCTGCGGTTGGTCGGTCACACGTCGTTACAACCGCTGCGTTGCGTCGTTCCCTCGAACGGTGCCCGCGTGCTGCTCAAGCTGGAGAGCGAGAATCTCACCGGCAGCATGAAGGACCGCATGGCGGTCGCCATGATCGAGGCCGCAGAAGCCGATGGGCGGCTTCCTGCCGGCGGTGCGGTCGTCGAATATACCGGCGGCAGCACTGGCGTGTCCTTGGCCCTCGTGTGCGCCGTCAAGCGATATCCGCTGCACATCGTCACGTCCGACGCGTTCTCTCGAGAGAAGCTCGATCACATGCGCATCCTTGGCGCGCACCTCCAGGTCGTGCACAGCGACAGCGGACGTATGACCGAGCAACTCACTCAGGAGATGGTGGAAGCCGCCCGCCAGATTGCCGCAGACACCGGCGCGTTCTGGACCGACCAGCTCCGCAACACCGATCAGATTGCCGCCTATCAGCAGATGGGGGACGAAATCTGGACGCAGACCGAGGGCCGGATCGACGGCTTCGTTCAAAGTGTCGGCACTGCGGCGTCGCTTCGCGGCACCGCCGAAGCGCTTCGGCGGTACGACACAAGAATCCGCGTCGCGGCGGTCGAACCCTCCGAGTCCCCGGTGCTCTCAGGCGGATCGGCCGGCGCTCACAAAATCGATGGCATCGGCGCTGGATTTGTCGTGCCGCTGTGGCGCCCCGAGATCGTCGATCGGATCGAGCAGGTCTCTACTCAAGCCGCGACGGCCATGTCATTGCGTCTCGCACGCGAGGAAGGCCTGTTTGCGGGTCTGTCCACCGGCGCCAATGTGGTCGCGGCGCTGCGGCTTGCAGAACACCTCGGTCCGACGGCGACCGTGGTCACCGTCATGTGCGACACCGGGATGAAGTATCTCCACACGCTTGGCAGGCAATTCGCCGCAGAAGGTACGTAAACGACGTTTCTCAAAGGAGTCCGCAGTGCTCACACGAAGCTTGTTCGCTCGGTTGGAGGCAAAGCCCGGTAAGGAGGATGAGGTCGCGGCGTTCCTGCGCCAGGGACTCCAGCTCGCTCAGGAAGAAACGACAACGCCGTTGTGGTTCGCGTTGCGGTTGGGTCCCAGCACATTTGCGATCTTCGACGCCTTCGCGGACGAGACTGGCCGGCAGCGACATCTCAACGGTCCGATTGCCTCGGCGCTAATGGCGCAGGCCTCGAGTCTGCTGGCAGCGCCGCCGGTGATCGAACACCTGGATGTCCTGGGCGCCAAGCTTCCGGGATAGGAGCGACCGGTGACCCTCACGCACATCGTCCGTCGATTGATTCAGCCTCCGGGGTTTACCCACGTGACCGCCATCACCCTCGCGATTGGCGTGAGCGCGAACTTCAGCCTCGGAGGATCGCCGGCCGACTATCGCGATCTGTTGATCTATCGGTCCGCGCCGAACGCGGACGAGGTGGCGGCGCGGGAGGAGGGCCGCTTGCCGCTGGCTGTCCTCGAGGTCTACTCGCCGCTCGCCGGCATGAAGATTCAGCCCGGTGGAACGGTCCAAAACCTGGCGCAGAGCCTCACGGCAGCCAAGATCGCCGCGGCCCGTGCCCAACACACCGGCAGGTGATCGCATGGCTGACTTTCTTCGCGACCTGAAACACTCGCTGCGCATGTTCCGGCAGGCGCCGGGCTTCACCCTGGCGGCGCTCGCCGCGCTGACGCTCGGCATCGGCGCCAACACCGCCGTCTTCTCGGTCGTCAACAGCGTCCTCCTGAAGCCGCTCCCGTTTCCGGATCCGGATCGGTTGGTGCTGTTTCTCAACGTCGGGCCGAACGGCGGCGGGTCTGGCGCATCGGTGACGAAGTTCAATGTCTGGCGCCAGCAGACGCCGGCCTTCCAGGACGCCGCCGCCTACGGGTTCGGCGTGATGAACCTCACCGGGGGCGAGAGCCCCGAGCAGCTGCCGTCGGCGCGGGTGACCGCGGATTTCTTCCGGCTGTTCGGCGCCCGGATCGCCGTCGGCCGCACGTTCACCGCCGACGAGGACCGGCCCAACGGCGGCCGCGTGGTGGTCCTCAGCTATGGCCTCTGGCAGCGCCGGTTCGGCGGCGATCCGCAGGTGGTCGGCCGCACGTTGCCGCTCAGCGGCGACTCGTACGTCGTCATCGGCGTGCTGGCGCCGTCGTTCAACAGCGCGCAGTTCGATCCGTTCGCCGACGTGTGGACGCCGTTTCAGATGGATCCCGCCAGTACGGACCAGGCGCACTATTTCACCGCCGCCGCGCGGCTGAAGCCCGGCATCTCGATGGCGATGGCCAATACGCAGATGCAGGCAGCGGCCGAGCAATTCCGCGCGAAGTTTCCGAAGGCGATCGGCCAGAAAGGCCAGCTTCGGCGTGCAGCGGCTGCAGGAGCGCATGGTGCGCGACGTCCGGACGTCGCTGCTGGTGCTGGTCGGCGCCGTCAGCTTCGTGCTGCTGATCGCCTGCGCGAATGTCGCGAACCTGCTGCTGGTGCGCGCAACCAGCCGGACAGCGGGAGATCGCCATCCGCGCCGCGATGGGCGCCGCGCGCGGCCGCATCGTCCGGCAACTGCTCACGGAAAACGTGCTGCTCTCGCTCGGCGGCGGAGCGCTCGGGCTCGGCCTGGGCATGGCCGGCATCCGCGCGCTGCTGGCCGTGAACCCCGGCAACATTCCCCGCATCGGCGTCGATGGCTCCGGCGTGACGGCCGATTGGCGCGTCGTCGCGTTCACGGTGGCGGTGTCGCTGGGGACCGGCCTGGTCTTCGGGCTGTTCCCCGCGCTCGAGGCGTCACGGGCGGACCTGAACCTGACGCTCAAGGAAAGCAGCAGCCGGTCGGGCAGCGGGTTCCGTCAGAACAAGGCGCGGTCGATCCTGGTGGTCGTCGAAGTGGCGCTCGCGCTCGTCCTGCTCGTCGGCGCGTCGCTGCTGATCCGATCGTTCATGGCGCTTCGCGCGGTCAACCCCGGTTTCGTCTCGCAGAAACGTACTGACGATGCGGATGTCGATGACCGAGCCGCAGTACACGAAGGCCGCGGGGGTCGATCAACTGGTCCGGGCCGGTCTCGAGCGGGTGCGTGCCCTGCCTGGCGTCGACGCGGTCAGCGCGACGTGCTGCGTGCCGCTCGAAGGTGGATACAGCCTGCCGTTCGAAATCGTCGGACGGCCGAGTGAGGCGGCGGCGAACAACGGCGCCAGCTGGTACACGATCTCGCCGGGCTACTTCGACGTGTTCAGAATTCCGATGCTGCGCGGTCGTGATTTCACCGACCGCGACTCCGGCGGCGCCGGCGGGGTCGTCATCATCAACCAGGCGATGGCGAAGCAGTTCTGGCCGAAGGGCGATCCGCTGACCGATCAGATGGTGATCGGGAAGGGCGTCGGGCCGGCCTTCGCGGAAGGGCCGCGGCGGATCGTCGGGATCGTCGGCGACGTGCGGGACGGGGGGCTGAACCAGGATCCGCAGCCGACGATGTACGTGCCGTTCGCGCAGGTGCCCGACGGCGTCACCGCGCTCACCGCGAAGGTGACCGCGCTCGGCTGGGTCGTGCGCACGCGCGGCGAGCCGCACGGGCTCAGCGTGGCGATCCAGAAGGCGCTCCGGGAGGCGAGCGGCGGCCTGCCGGTGGCGCGGATCAAGTCGATGGACGAGATCGTCGTGAAGTCGACGGCGCGCTCCGATTTCAACATGCTGCTGTTGACGGTCTTCGGCTGCGCCGCGCTGCTGCTCGCGGCGATCGGCGTTTACGGCTTGATGGCCTACTCGGTGGAGCAGCGCACGCAGGAGATCGGCATCCGTCTGGCGCTCGGCGCGGCGGTCGGCCAGGTGCGCAACATGGTCATCGCGCAGGGGATGACGCTCGCGCTGGCCGGCGTGGTGATCGGGCTGATCGCAGCGCTGGCGCTCTCGAAGCTGATCGAGAGCCTGCTGTTCGGCGTCACCGCGCGCGATCCGATGGTCTTCGTGGCGGTTCCGGTGGTTCTCGCCGTGGTCGCGCTGATCGCGGTCTGGCTCCCGGCATTGCGGGCGACGCGGATCGATCCGATCGATGCGCTACGGTGCGAGTAGCGACTCAGTCGTCTCCTCGTCCGCCACGACGAACAACTGGGTCGCGGTCGTATTCCTGAGTTGTCCAACGAGGGATTTTGTGGCGCGCCCGGCAGGACTCGAACCTGCGACCCTCGGCTTAGAAGGCCGATGCTCTATCCACCTGAGCTACGGGCGCACGCGGGTGAGAGGCCCATTGTAGCGCGCCGGGTGCCTCACCTTCGCATTGGGAATGCCTGTTCGCGCAGTCAACCATCCGGGTCTGCGCCTCAGCGCACGCGATGCATCCTGACGGGGACAGCCGTGCCTTCCTTTGCGGACAGACGGTCCCGGTCCTGTCAGGGACGTCCCCGAAACCTGACCGGCGTCTTCTTGACCCATGCCGGCCAGTACGGTCGCGAAATCCTCTGGTGACAGCACCTTGACTCCGCAAGCCATCGAATCCCGCAGTTCGTGCTCCTTGGCGACGGCGGTCGGCGTGGTGCGGTGTGTTTATTGCTCAGCGGCAAAAAGTCATGCGCTCCACAAACATCGCGCTGTCCCTGGTGGTCGTGGCCCTCGCCTCGGCAGCGTGCGGCAGCTCGCCGACCACGCCGACCCTGACGACTTCGACCACCACGTCAACGGTCACCCTCATCAACGAGGTGCTGACTGGAACGGTGCCCGTTCCCGTGGACGGCGTTCTGCAAAGCGCGCAAAACACCTTCGTAGTGGGGCAAGGTGGCGGGAGTGTGGCGATCACGCTGACTTCGGCGGTTGAAACGCTTCCCGACGGCACGTTTCTGCCAACCGTGACGATGGGACTGGGCGTTGGTACGCTTACGGGCGACACGTGTACGCTCCTCTCGGGCGCCTTCACACCGGCTCAGGCCAGCGGCACGGCGCAGTTGACCGGGAGCCTGGGGGCCGGAACCTACTGTCTGCAGGTGTCGGATGTCTCGAACCAGTTGGGGCCAGTGTTGTACGCCGTCGCCGTCTCGCATCCCTGACGCCCTCACATCCCCTCTCGCGATGCGCGCTGGCCGCCCATCTGGAACGGCGCTGTGGTACGGTGCGTGTAAGGGGCGTGCATGACGCGGTCGAATCTGGCGGCAATTCTGGTTGGAACAATGGTCGTTGGCGTTCTTCGGGCCGCACCGGCGCCGGCCCAGGGGACGTCCGACCTCGCAGGGCGGTGGGCCCTCAACCGTGAGCTGAGTCAGCTCCCTCGCGAGATCGGATTCGGCGCGGACTGGCTGCCCCCCGGCGGGTCCGGCGCTGACTCCACCGCGAGCGGCGGAGGAAGCCGGGGTGGATCCGGGGGAGGGGTGGGCGCCTTTGCGGCCCGGCCCGAGAGCGAGGACGACGCCAGGCGCGTACAACAGTTGACCGCCGAAGTGCGGAATCCTTCGGCGCAGCTGACAATCACGGACACACCCACCGCCGTCACGATCACAAACGACCGCACGCAGTCGCGCACGTTCCATCCCGACGGCCGGGACGAGGTGCTTCAGCTCGATGGCGTGCCGGTTGTGGTCAACACGAAGCGTGAAGCCGGCCGGCTGGTGGTTCTTTACAAGGTCGAGCAGCGGCGGGAGCTGCGCTACACCTATTCGCGTGCCGCGAGTCCTCCGCAGCTGGTGGTGGACGTGCAGTTCATCGAGCGCGGCGGAGGCGAGACCGTCAGACGCATTTACGAACCGGCCGGCGCGGCCGGGACGCGGCCGCCCGATGCCGCCCCGCCCCCCGCGACCGCCCCGCCGACCGCGACCGCCCCGCCCCCCGCGACCGCGGCGTCTGCCGCCGGACTGCCGGCGACCCCGGCTGAGCCCTTCAACCAGCAGCCCGGCGCGGAGCTCAAGGGCCTGACCGAGCTGGGTGTCGTCGTGGAGGATCTCGGGTCCGCAGGCAGAGGCCTGCGGCCTGACGCAGGAGACGCTCGAAACGGCCGTATCGAAGCGCCTCTCGGACGCCGGACTCAGAGTCCTGCGAAACTCGGACTCGGACACGTACGTCTACGTGAACGTCAGCACCGCCCGGTTGTCCACCGGATTGTGCGTCTCGCGGTACGACGCGTTTCTCTACACCCACACGACGGCCAGGCTTTCCTACCAGCAGACGCCGGTGCTCGTGCAGGTGTCCCTGCTGCACAAGGGCGGCATCACGGGCGGGGCACCGGCCGCGCATGCCGCAGAGGTTCTCCGGGGCGTGCAGGAGTTCGTCGATCAGTTTTCGGCCCGCATCCGCGACGCGAACAAGTAGCCATCGGACGAAGACGTGCCTTGACAGCGCCGGCCGCCGGTGCATATACTTTGTGGCGCAAAGTTTACTGCTTCGGAAACATGGTGCTGTGATGAGAATCATCCGCGCAACCCATCTGGGCATGTGCTTCGGCGTGCGCGACGCGATCGCGCTCGCGCTCCAGCACGCGGACACCGGGCCGGTCACCATCCTCGGCGACCTCGTGCACAACCCCACGGTCCTCGCCGATCTTCGCGCCAGGGGCATCGCCATCGCCGGCGACGTCGCGGAGGTGACGACGCCCACCCTGATGGTCACGGCCCACGGCGCTTCGAAGCGGGCGCTCGCCGACACCCGCGCTCGCGGTCTGACCGTTATCGAGGCCACCTGCCCCCTCGTGCACGTGGCCCATCGCGCGGTCGACGCGCTCGTGCGCGACGGCTATCACGTGGTCGTCATCGGCCGGCGCGACCACGTCGAGGTCCGGGGACTGACGGGCGACCTGGACGACTTCGACGTCGTGCTCGACGAGGACGATGTGTCCAGGCTCGCCGAACATCAGCGCCTGGGCATCGCGGCCCAGACGACGCAGCCGATCGAACGGGTGCGCCAGCTGGTCGCGCTCATCCGGAGGCGGTTCCCCCACGCCGACGTCCGGTTCATCGACACGGTCTGCAAGCCGACGAAAGAGCGGCAGGATGCCGCCGTCGATTCCGCGCGCGCCAGCGACGTCGTCGTTGTCGTCGGCGGGGCGACGAGCAACAACACGCGCGAACTGGTGAAGACGTGCGGACGCCACTGCTCCCGTGTCCATCAGGTTCAGACCGAAGCGGACGTGCGCCCAGGATGGCTCGCCGGGGCAGACGTCATCGGGATCACCGCCGGCACGTCCACGCCGGACGAGGTCATCGACGGCGTCGAGCGGCGCATCCGGCATTTCGCCGCCGAGATGAGCCACGATCGGGTCGGCGCCGCGGAGTGTGCCCGATGAACGGAACGATCTCGAGTCGAACCCGCTGGTTGCTCGTCGCCGCGTTCGCCGTCGCGATGGCGTGGGTCGAGGCAGCGACCGTGTACTACCTCCGTGTGCTGGTCGATCGCATCGAGCCCCACCAGGCGAACCCGCTGCCGATGATCGGCATCCTTGGCCAGGTCGAACTCGTGCGCGAGGCCGCCACGCTGGTGATGCTCGCCGTCGTCGGCGTGCTCGCGGCGCGGACGTGGCCCCGGCGCATCGGGTACAGCGCGATCGCCTTCGGCGTCTGGGACGTCTTCTACTACTTGTTCCTTCGCGTCATGTCGGGCTGGCCCACGTCACTCTTCGACTGGGACGTGCTGTTCCTGCTGCCGCTGCCGTGGTGGGGTCCGGTCCTCGCGCCCGCGTGCATCGCGCTGCTGATGATCGCCTGGGGCACGCTCGTCACGCAGGGCGCCCGGCCGGCCTCCGCAACGCCGCTCGCGCGTGCGCTGCACGCGTCGGGCTGGATCGGGATCGCGCTGGCCCTGTTCACGTTCATGGCGGATGCCCTGCGGGCGGTTCCTCACGGCCGAACCGCCGTGGAGCAGGTGCTCCCGGCAACGTTCGAGTGGCCGCTGTTCCTGGTGGCCCTGATCCTCATGGCCGCGCCCGTCGTGGATCTGGCCGGGCGGCGGATCTCGCGCTGGCGGTGGACCGCCGCGGGCCGACGCTGGGCCGGCTGAGGCCCGGCCGGCGCTTCTTCAACTTCCGCGCGCCGCCGCGCCCGATTCCCCGTAGAATCACCCGTCTGTGGCCCCTGCCCCCTCCTCCCGTCACCGGTATCGGAAATTCGTGGAGGACTACCATCTCCGGCGTCTGGATGATGGCGACGGGAAGACGGAGGGGAGACCTGCCACGGCCGGGAGCCCTGCCGCGCCCGGCAGACGGCGTGAGTCGCTGCGCGACTACGTCCGCTGGCTGAAGCCGCACCGCGGCCAGGTGGCGGCGGTGTTCGTGCTCGCGCTGGTCGCCGCGGGACTCCAGCTGGTCGAGCCGCTCTTCATGCGGTACATGATCGACCGTGTCCTGCTCAACACGGCGCTCGACACCGGGGCGCGCCTCGCGCGCCTGCACCTGGCCGGCGCCGCCTTCCTCGCCGTCATCGTCATCTCGAACCTGATCGACGCGCTCAAGGATTACCGCCAGCGGCTGCTGAATGTCCGTGTGATGCTGTCGCTCAGGCACTCGCTGTTCGATCGCCTGCTCCACCTGCCGCTGCCCAGGCTGTGGGACATGAAGACGGGCGGCATCCTGTCGCGCCTGACGGGCGACGTGGACACGACGACCGGGCTGATGCAGATGGCGATCATCTCGCCGTCGATCTCGTTCATTCGTCTGGTCGTCGCCATCGTCGTGCTGCTGTCGCTCAACTGGCGTCTCGCCCTGACGGCGCTCGCGATCGTGCCGGCTGTGATGGTGGCGAGCGTCTTCTTCGCCAGGCGGGTGCGTCCGATTTACCGGTCGGTGCGCAAGGACGCCGAGCGGATCGACGGCCGCGTCGGTGAGACGTTCTCGGGGATCCGCGTCGTGCGCGCGTTCGGCCGCGAGGTGCGCGAGGTGGTGGAGTACATGGTGCGGCGCCACACGGTGCTGCGAAAGGAGCTGTTCGCGCACCGGCGCGAGATGGTCCTGTGGACGGGATGGAGCCTGCTGCTCGCCGCGGTCAACGTCGTGATCGTCTGGTATGGCGGCTACCTGAACATCGCCGGGCGCGCCACGATCGGCGACATCATGGCGTTCCAGTGGTACACGTTCCTGCTGCTCAGTCCCGTCTGGCAGCTCGTGAACTCCTTCTCGGAACTCCAGCGCTCGCTCGCGGCCATGGAGCGCGTGTTCGAGGTGCTCGCGCTCGAGAGCGACAAGCCCGACGCGCCTGACGTCGTGGACGCACCGCGCGTCGTCGAAGAGATACGCTTCGACGACGTGACGTTCGAGTACCGCGAGGGGCAGCCGGTCGTCCGCGACTTCAACGTGACGGTGCCGGGCGGGACGGTCGTGGCGCTGGTCGGCCGGAGCGGCGCCGGCAAGACGACCGTCACGGACCTCGTCGCGCGCTTCCACGATCCGACCCGCGGGCGGCTACTCCTGAACGGCGTCGACATCCGCACCTTCCGGCTGCGCTCGTATCGCGACCTGCTCGCGATCGTGCAGCAGGACGTGTTCCTGTTCGACGGATCGGTCCGCGACAACATCGCCTACGCGCGCCACGACGCGGCCGACGCCCAGATCGAGGATGCGGCGCGCCGCGCCAACGCGCACGAGTTCATCGTCCGGCTGCCGGAGGGCTACGGCACGTTCGTCGGCGAACGCGGGGTGAAGCTGTCCGGCGGTCAGCAGCAGCGGCTGGCCATTGCCCGGGCGATCCTCGCCTCGCCGCAGATCCTGATCCTCGACGAGGCCACGAGCAATCTCGACACCGAGAGCGAGCAGCTGATTCAGGAGTCGATGGCCACGCTCCTCGCCGGCCGGACGACGTTCGTCATCGCGCACCGCCTCTCGACCGTGCGCCGCGCGGACCTGATTCTGCTGATGGACGATGGGCGCGTGATCGAGCGCGGCACGCACGACGAGCTGATGGCCCGCGGCGGCGTGTATTGCGGCATGGTCAGGCGTCAGATGCAGGCCGCGGAGGGCGAACAAGTCCTGCGGTGATTGGGGGTCAGACCCCGGCGGACGTGGGGTCAGGCCCCAAGAAGCGCCGGTCTGGCCCGGGGGGCAGACCACTCGTCCCATGTGATCCACGGCAAGCGGCGCCGGTGCTACGCTCACGTTCGCCATGTCCGCACATCGCACCCCGATCCGCCTCGCCCTGACCGCCATCTCCGCCCTCGCGCTCGGCTCGTCCCTGGCCGCCTTCGGCCCCACGTGGCCGCAGTGGCGCGGACCGGACGGCCAGGGCATTTCCGACGAGAGCACCCTCCCGATCGAGTGGAGCCGGACGACCAACGTGCTGTGGTCCGCGCCGGTGCCGGGCCGCGGCTTCTCGTCGCCTATCGTGTGGAACTCGGTCGTCTTCCTCACCACCGCCATCGAGGGAGACGTGATCCCCGGCGCGGGCCCCGCGAAGCACATGCTCGAGGGCGAACCATTCGTCCACCCCGACGCGGTGCCGGGCGACCGGCGTCAGACACTCAAGGTCCTCGCGCTCGATGCGGACACCGGCACGATGCTATGGGAGCGCGTCGCCTACGACGGCCCGACCTACGACTCGCGCCACAAGGCCGGCAGCTTCGCCAACACGACCCCGGCGACCGACGGCCAGCTCGTCTACGTGTGGTTCGGATCGGAGGGCATGTACGCCTACGATTTCTCCGGCACGCTGAAGTGGAAGAAATCACTTGGCAAGATCCCGACGCTGGGGCTCGGCACGTCCAGCTCACCCGTCCTCTTCGAGAACCTCGTGATTCTCCAGTGCGACGAAGACGAGGGCGAACATTCCTTCATCGTCGCGCTCGACAAACACGACGGACATGAAGTGTGGCGCACGCCGCGCAAGGTCCAGGCGAGCTGGTCGTCTCCCGTGATCGCCCGCGGCTCCACGACGACCGAGCTCGTGGCGTCGGGCAGCGAGTTCGTCATCGGCTACGAGCCGCGCACCGGCAAGGAGCTGTGGCGTGTCCTCGGCACCGGCGGCTGGACGGTGCCCACACCCATCGTCGCCCACGACATCGTCGTCGCCTCGGCGGCCTCGCCGAAGAAGCGCGCCGTCGCGGTGCGGCTCGGTGGGCACGGCGATATCACCGGCACGAAACAGGTCGTCTGGGAGCGGGACCGCGGCACCGGGTATACGCCCTCGTCCATCGCCTACGGCGACTATGCCTACATCCTGACCGACGCGGGCCTGCTCACCTGCGTGGACATCCGGACCGGCGAGGTCCAGTACCAGGGCGCACGCCCGCCCACGCCCGCACGCTTCTCGAGCTCCCCGATTGCCTTCGACGGCAAGCTCCTCATTTCGGACGAGCAGGGCGACACGTATGTCGTCGCCGCCGGCCCGAAGTACGAACTGCTGCGCACCAACACGCTCGACGAACCCATTCAGGCATCCCCGGCAGCGGCCAACGGACGCCTCTACATTCGCACCGCGACCCGCCTCTACAGCATCGGGGCCGCCAGGTAGTATCCGCACCGTTGCTGCCAACCTTTCGGGCTCGAGCGCCGTCCAAAGCTGATATACAGTTGTCCTTCATATAGGGGGCGAGCACATGGCCTGTACGCCGGGCAATCGAGGAAGCCAAGAAGGGCAGCGCCGAGGTCGTGATTCTCTCGATCGTGGAAGCCGAGAGCCATCACGGCTACGAAATCGCCAAGCTGATCGAGCAACGCTCGGGCGGCGACCTGCGGTTCACGCTGGCGTCGCTCTACGCGACCTTGTACCGCATGGAGGATCGCGGCTGGATCAAGGGGCGGTGGGTCGAGCAGGCCGGCACACGGCGCCGGTGCCACTACCGCATCACCGAGGCCGGCCGGAAAATGCTGGCGGAACAGCGCGCGGACTGGAGCCGGTTCGTCGCGGCGCTCGGCCAGGTCGCCGGCGTCTCCTACGCCTGATCGCTTCGAGGAACACCGCATGGCCCGACACGACTGGAAAGCCCTCGTCATCCGCCACGCTCGCGCGACCGGAGTTCCCGATCTCCCGGTCCACACGATCGACGAACTGGCCACGCACCTCGAGGACATCTACCTCGAAGCGATGAACGCGGGACGCTCCGAGGCCGACGCGCTCCGTGCGGCCGAGCACGCCCTCGCCGACTCGCGCCTCTCGCAGGTGCCGCGATCGCGCACGCGCATCCCGGAGTCCCGCGTGGAACCGCCGCGCCATGGCCTGGTCGGCCTCGGCGGCGATGTGCGCTTTGCGTGGCGCCAAATCAAACGCTCGCCGTCGTTTGCCGCCGTCGCCATCCTGACGCTCGGGCTTGGCGCCGGCGCGGCCACGGCGATCTTCAGCATCGTGGACACGGTGCTGCTCCGTCCGCTTCCCTACCGGCAGCCCGAACAACTGGTGTCGATCTGGGACAGCAATGCCGAAAAGGCACTGCCGCGCGAGCCAATCTCTCCCGTCACGTTCATGGACGAACGCGGGCTGCAGGCGGTGTTCACGGACGCTGCGGCCTGGTGGCGGCCCGTCATCAACCTCGCGCTGCCAGGCACCGAGCCGGTCCGCGTGAGCACGGTGGAAACCAGCGCGAACCTCTTCGACGTGCTCGGCGTTTCGCCGCAATTCGGAGCCGGATTTCCCCGGAACGGGCCGTTGTTCTCGCACGACCAGATCGCGGTCATCAGCGATCGGCTCTGGCGTTCGCGCTTCAACAGCGATCCCGCCATCATCGGCAAGCTGCTCGACGTGAACGAAGGGCACTATGCGATCGCCGGGGTCATGCCGCCGCGGTTCAACTTCCCGGACGACGTGGACATCTGGCTGCGCCTTCAATGGGATCTGACACAGCACAGCCGATCGGCGCACTTCATGGAAGCGGTCGCGCGGCTGAAGCCGGGCGTGACCGCCGAACAGGCCACGCACGAGCTCGCGCAACTGTCGGCACGGCTCGGCGAACAGTACGCGGCCACCAACCGCGGCTGGCTCGCGCGCCCGGTGCCGCTGCTCGACGACATGCTCGGCTACTACCGGCCGGCGCTCTTCGTCCTGCTCGGCGCCGTCGGGCTGCTGCTGACGACGGCGTGCCTGAACGTGGCCAGCCTGCTCCTGGCCCGCGCGACGATGCGCGCGAGAGAGATCGCGGTGCGCGCGGCGCTCGGCGCGTCACGCGCGCGGCTGATCCGCCAGATGCTGGTCGAGAGCCTTCTCCTTGCCGCGGCGGGCACCGCGGCAGGCGGCGCGGCCGCCGTGGCGATGTTGAAACTCACGATCGCCGGTGCGCCGGTCGCGATTCCGCGCCTCGCGCAGGTCACGATCGACGTGCGCCTCCTCGCGTTCGCGTTGTGCCTCGTGGCGGGCACGGCCGTCGTCTTCGGCCTGCTGCCCGCGCTCATCCTCGCCAGGACGGACGCAGCCGAGGCATTGAAGGACGGCGAGCGCGGCGCGACCGGCATTCGCGGCCATCGGATGAACCGGATACTCGTCGTCGCGGAAGTAGCGCTCGCGTGCGCGGTCCTCGTGGCCTCCGCCCTGCTTGTCCGGAGCGTGACGCGGATGATCACCGCCCCGCTGGGTATCGTGACCGACGGCGTAGTCACCGGCGGACTCCAGGTGTCCGGCGCCGGCTATCCCGACTGGGTCAAGGTTGACCAGTTCTACGACGCGCTGCTCGAGTCGCTGGGTCGTCAACCGGGCATCGACGCGGCCGGCGCCTCGAACGCGCTGCCGCTCGAGATCGGATGGCGGCTGACGTTCGGGATCGAGGGACGGCCCGTTGCCAATCCGAACGATGCACCCGTCGTGCAGCACGTCAGCGTCACGCCAGGGTATTTCGAGGCCTTCCGTGCCCCGATCGTCGCCGGACGGGCCTTCGCGCGCACGGACCGCGCCGACACGGAGCCGGTCGTAATCGTCAACCAGACGTTCGCGCGGCGCTTCTTCCCGGGTGAGCCCGCGGTCGGCAAGCGGCTCGTGTCCGCCTCGGTCAACATCGGTCCGCTCGGACGCAACCTCCCCGGGCGCGTGCCGTTCCGGATCGTGGGCGTCGTGGCGGACCTCCACCAGGTCCCGCTCGGCCAGCCGCCCGAGGCGGTTGTGTATCACACCGCGCGGCAGTTTCCGTTTCGCGCGATGTCGGTCGTCGCGCGCGGCGCCGATGCCGCGACCGTCACGGCGGCCCTGCGAAGCTCGGTTCGCGGACTCGATCCAACGCTGCCCGTCAGCGGGATCAAGACGATGCGCGAGCGGCTGCTCGACAGCACCGCGGCACCACGGCTGCTGATGTTCATCCTGACGGGGTTCGCGCTGCTGACCGGCGTGCTCGCCGCAGTCGGTGTCTACGGCCTGCTGGCCTGCGTGGTGAACGAACGCCGGCGCGAACTCGCGATTCGTCTTGCCCTCGGCGCGCAGCCGGCGGCGCTCGCGGCGCTCGTGACGAGACAGGGACTCACGCTCACGTTCATCGGCATCGTCGTCGGGCTTGGCGCGGCTCAACTGGCCGGCAGCCTGCTCAAACGCGTCCTGTTCGAAACGCAGACGACCGACGCCGTCGCGCTCGCGGCCGCGGGCGGGCTGCTGCTCGTCGCGACGATCGTGGCGTGTCTCGCGCCCGCACGGCGCGCCGCGCGGGTGGCGCCGGTCGAAGGTCTAAAGTAGCGTCCGGCTTCAACCGGACGTCAGCCCCGGCTTCAGCGGGACGTTTCCGCCGCCGGCAGCGCGCTATCCGGGATCCCGAGGTAGCCGGCTACCTCGCGCAGCTTTGCCTTGACGGTGCGCATGTTGCGCGGGCCCATCCGAAGGAACTGCCGCTGCGCTTTCGACAACCCCTCGAGCGCGGGATCCGCAAACTTGTACGACACGCTGTCGGCGCGCAGCCGGATGTCTCCGTCCACGATCGGCGTCTTCAGCAGTGCCACGATCGCGCGTTGGAGCGTCGTGTCGAACTCGGGCTCCGCCGAGCCGAGATCGCGGTAGGCTTCGTCGAGCCGCGGTTTCACGGTCGCATAGAACCGCGCGACGCCGCGGGCATCGAGGCTGTCGGCCGCGCTGGCAAGATTGTCGTAGCGACGGTAGCTGGCCTGGTCGAGCCAGGTCTCCCCATTGGACTGTCGAACGGCGAAGGGCCCGATGGGGCGCACCACGCGGAGGTGCCTTGCGGGCGTCTCTCCGCTGGCGATGTTCGCGACCGTAACCGCCATGTTCCGAATCAGGTGATCCGTCGTCAGCCAGGCGGCCACCTGCGGATGCGACGAGAGGCGCTCGACGAGGGAGCGGACGACGGCGTCGCTTTCGTCGAGCGGCGGCAGGTCGATGGCCTCGCCGGGCTCGGCCGGATTGCGCGCGGCCGCCGGAGGCTGTACGACCCCTTCCGATTCGCTGACCGGTGCGTTCACGGGCAGCGACTTGCCGCGGCTGCCGAAGTACCACCACGCGAACACCGCGACTGCGAGGACGCCGACCACGATCGGCAGCCACATCGGAAGCCGCGGCGGGCGCGGTGTCGCTGGTTCAGTCGGACGGTCGAGCCGGAGATCGTCGAAGTCCGCCATACCGCAGTTTACCGCCGGAGCGCCGGACAAAGGAAGTCTCAGCTGTCCCGCAGCGCCCTCGACGGCGCGACTCTGGTCGCGCGCAGCGCGGGCACCGCGGTCGCAACACACGCGAGTGCGAAGACGATCGCAGCCGCCGACGCGAACGACGGGACGTCCCAGGCGCTGACGTGGAAGAGCATCGATCCGATCTCACGCGTGGCGAGCAACGCCGCGCCTATCCCAATCGCCACGCCGGCGAGCGCAACGCCGGCCCCTTCGCGAACGATGAGGCGCAGCACGTCGCCGCGCCGCGCGCCGAGCGCCATGCGAATCCCGATCTCGCGCGTGCGCCGGCCGGTCCGGTAGGCGATGACGCCGTAGACGCCCAGCACGGTCAGCAGCAGCCCGACGATGCCGAGCGCGCCGGCCAGGGCCGTCGTCGCGCGGTAGTCGCTCGCCGAGTAGTCCAGGTACTCACCCATGGTAATCAGGAATCTCGGCTCGAGGTTCGGGTCGACGCCGCTCAGCGTCTGCTTGACGATTGGCGCGAAAGCGCCGGCGGCTGCGGTGGTCTGCACGAGGAAGGAGACCTCGCCGAAGTCCCCGCGAAAGAACGGAAGATAGAAGTACGGTTCGACCGGTTCCCCGATCCGGTTGATGACCGCGTCCTGTACGACACCGACGATCCTGTGGACGGGTGCGTCGGCGCCGCCTGGCTGCACGCGGCGCCCGAGCGCGCCGCCCGGGAAGAACCGCCGCTCGAACTGCTGGCTGACGACGACCACCGGCTCACCCGGCCCTTCGTCGGCCGGCGTGAACACGCGCCCGGCGACGACGCGAGTGCCGATCGTCTCGAAGTAGTCCGCGCTCACGGCGTTGAACTTGATCTGTCGCAGCCCCTCACCTGACGCCGGCGGCTGGTCGGGGAAGTACATCGGGCGCGCCCGGCCGCCACCCGACAGGCTGAGCGGCGCCCGGATGGCCACGGCGGCGTGAACGACGCCAGGCGTGCGGCGAAGGTGATCGAGGGCCTCACGAATCGCCGCGGGCGTGGAGTCTTCGAGCGTCACCCACGCGGAAAGCAGCGGCCGGCGCGTCACGCCGATGTCGGCGCGTTTCGTTTCCGCGAAGCTGCGGGTCATCACCGCGGCGCCGCACAACAGCACGACCGAGATGGCGATCTGAGAAGTGACCAGCGCCTGTCGGAACCGCCGCTCAGCCCGTGCGTCGACCGATCCCGTCCCCCCTTTGATCAGCATCGCCACATCGGCCCGCACCGACAGCCAGCTCGGCACGATGCCGAAGAGGCACGTGGTCACGATCGTGACGGCGAGGGTGAACAGCAGGACCCTGCCGTCCACCTGGAAGACCGTGAACGATCGAAATCCCGGCGGTGCGCCGAGCAGCGCGGGCATCAGGCGGATCGTCCAGAGCGCTATCGTGAAGCCCGCGACGGCGCCGAAGACGCCGAGCAGGAGGCTTTCGGTCATCAACTGCCGCAACAGTCGGAACCGACCGGCGCCCAGCGCCACGCGGACGGCGATCTCACGCGTGCGGGCCGCGCCGCGGGCGAGCAGGAGGTTCGCGACGTTCACGCACGTGATGAGCACGACGAGCAGCACGAGGCCAAGCAGGGCCTCCGCGTTGACGCCGCCGTTGTCCAGACGGTAGTCGAGGTCGGCGATCGCGCGCGCACCGCGGCCGACATTCGTCGTGGGGAACGAGGCGGCGAGGTTGGCGGCGAGGCGGGCGACCTCGGCGTCTGCCGTCGCCACGGGCACGTCGTCCTTGCGGACGGCGGCGATCTCGAACCAGCGGTTGGCGCGCCCCTCGAACTCGGTCGGGTTTGTCAGGCGGGTCCAGGTCGCGGGTGGGAGCCACAGGTCGCGATCGCCGCCTGGATCGAGATCCCGGAACGTCTCCGGCAGGACGCCGAGCACCGTCACGGCGATCGGATGGCTGCGGCCGAGGCGGATGGTCTGCCCGACGATGCGGGGATCGGCGCCGAAGCGGCTGCGCCAGAACGCGTGGCCCAGCACGACGCCCGGCTGGCTCTCGAGCGACGGTTCGTCACCCGGCGCGAAGAGCCGGCCCAGGCCCGGCGCGATGCCGAGCGCGCTGAAGAAGTTCATCGAGACGACGTTGACCAGGAGCAGGTTGTTCGTGCCGTCCTCGGCGGCCATCGTCGCTCCGCGCGATCCCTTGGCGACGACGCCGGAGAACGAGGTGGAGTCGTCGCGAAGCGCGAGGTATTCGGGATACGACCAGGAGCCTTCGCGCTCGGTGGCCGTCGTCGCGAAGACGCGCACGAGGCGGCCCGGGTGTGCGACGCCAGGCGGCCGGAGCCAGAGGGCATCGATGAGGCCGAAGATCGTCGCGTTGGCGCCAATCGCGAGGCCGAGCGCCAGGGTCGCGGAGAGCGTGAAGATTGGGGTTCGCGCGAGCCCCTTGGCAGCGTACCGGATATCGCGCCACATGATGGGTGTGCTCCTGCTGGCGTGCCGAAATATCGGCAGATCGGGTGATGCGAGCCCTGAAGCAAGCTGCGGGCCGCGTCAATCGGCCGCGCGGAGGCACGCGTGTGGCGTGCGGAGGCGCGGGTGCTGCGCGCGGCGTCGCGTGCGCGCGACACCCCGTATCGCCCGTGCGACCCCCAAAAGGAGCTTCGACCCAGCTTCAACCCAGCTTCAACCCAGCTTCGACCCAGCTTCGACCCAGCTTCGACCCAGCTTCGACCCAGCTTCGACCCAGCTTCGACCCAGCTTCGACCCAGCTTCGACCGGCTTCGACCCAGCTTCAACCCTGGTCGAAGCTAGGTTGAAGCTCGGGGCGGCAGCCGCCCTCCTATCACGGCATGCCGGGCGCATGTGACCGACGAGCAACGCCGCGAGGCGGGAGTGCATCGCCCGCCAGAATGGCGCAGTTATTTCCGGACGGGCCCTGAGCAGACTCGCGGTGCGCGCGGCATCAGCCGGCGCGCACGCCGTCGGGCAGGGGCCACTCCGGCTGGATGAACGCCGGACGCGCACCATCCGCGAACCCGGCGTCGAACAGCATCCCCTCTGAAGTCTGTCCGCGAATGGTCCTGGTCGCCAGGTTCACGACGAACAGCGCCTGCATCCCGACGATCGCCTCGATCGACGGGCGCTCCGTGCGGATGCCGGCGACGATCGACCGCGTGCGGTCGCCGAAGTCTACCGACAGCAGGACGAGCCGATCGCTGCCCGCCAACGCCGCCGCGGCGCGAATCGTGCCCACGCGCACGTCCACCTGCTCGAGCGTGCCGAGGTCGATCGCGGGCTTGATCGGCGCCGGCGTGAACGCCGCGGCACCCGGTTCGTTCAGGATGGCTTCGATCTGCGCGAGGTGATTGCGATCGTGTCCGGCCATGAGCGACTGGAGGTAGCGGACGCTCTCGCGCCCGCGCTCGGCGTGTTCGCCGTAGCTGTCGAGCTCCTCCTCGCTCAGCCGGCCGACCAGCCCCAGCATCGACCGCCGGAGCGCGGTGAACAGAGCGAGCGACGCATGCGCGTCACTCGTCCCGGCGTGCTGCGACCGCACCCAGTCGTCCTGCTCGAACGGTTCGATCGCCGAGCCAGGAGCGGCCAGGATCCGCCGAACGCGGTAGGCAAAGACGAGCTCGGCATCAGCCAGGTGCGACACGATCTCCGCCACGGACCAGCGTTCCGGCGCCGGACGCGACTGCAGATGCCCGGTCGAGTGGCGGGCCACCAGCGCGCCTATCCGCGCCGGCGTAGACGACAGGATCTCGCGCGGGTCGGCGCCCTTCGACAGCGACAGCAGCCGCCGCGCGTATTCCTGAAACGTTTCGGACATGGCCAGAGTGTCTCCTCAGGCATGCATCATCCCGCGATGCCCCGGTCGTGTCGACGGAAATGGGATGGACGCCTCTACGGAAGCGATGAGCTGCTGGCGAAACGATGCAGTGCCTGCAGGTCGCCGCGGAACCAGTCGACATCGACCGCACCCGCCACACCTGCGACGCGCCCCTGCTCGGCGTACTGCCAGAGCGTCCAGCCGGTCCAGCCCGGAGGCATGCGCGGAGGAGTCTGGCCGTAGTCGACGACCCAGAGCGCATGTCCGCCGAGCGCCCTGGAGCCGCCAAGAAACTCGTTCATGAAGCTCCGGCTGGTGTAGACCACGGCCCGGCGCTTGAACAGGAACTCGACGCGATCGAGGAACTGCTGCACGAGCTGAAGACGCGACGCGGGCGTGCCGATCCACCCGGTGCGCTCCTCGAGATCGAGCACGGGCGGCAGATCGGATCGATCGAGCGCGCCGACGACGCTGAAGAAGTGATCCGCCTGGCCGATCGGCGAGGACTTCGGCCGGAAATAGTGATAGGCCCCACGCAACAGGCCGGCAGCCCGCGCGCCGGCCCAGTTGAGGGCGAAGCGCGTGTCGACAACGGTCACGCCTTCGCTGGCCTTGATGAACACATAGCGCTGGCCAGCCGCGGCGACGTCCAGCCACGCGATTGGTCCGTTGTGATGCGAGACGTCGATGCCTTCGGTCACCGTCACGCCGAGCGGCGGCTGGAGCACGCGGCGAGAGAGATCGCGCGGCACGACCTTCTCGACGAGGATGCCCCCGGCGTCGCGGGGCCGCGCAGCTTGCGTCACCGGACTGCGTGATGGCTTCCGGGCGCTCGCCTTCTTCGACGCGCCGGCTTTCTTCCGGCCAACTACCTTCTTCGGCCCGCCGGCCTTCTTCCGGCCGCCCGCTTTTTTCGAAGCGCCGGCTTTCCTCGTCCCGTGCGATCCGCGCGCCGCTCGCGCGGCCGTGGTTCGTTTCGCCATGCTCGTCCTCTCCAGAATCGCGGGCCTCACGCCAGGTAGGTCGCGGCCTGCTTCAGCACATCGATCCCGTCGCGAAGGCCGGGAAGATCGACGCCGGCGTCGAGCAGCGACGTCAGGCTGTCGCGGAACGTGTCGAGCTGCCAGGATTGTGTCGCGTTCTCGATTCCGCGCTGCAGGGTGGCCAGGAAGTCCGCCCGATCGCCGGCGAACAGGCGCACCTGCGCCAGGTCGAAGAAGCTCCACGGCGGATTGTACGGCGGCTCGCTCGCCACCTGCGCGCGGAGCGATTTCTCGGCGCGTCCGAGCAGGAACTTCCGTTTTGCGTCGATGTCGAGCGCGCCCTTCAGCCGGGCGGCCAGCGTGATGGCGTTCAGCAGCGGGTACGAGTGGCCGTGCGACACCTCGGTCGCCCGGTCGTAGGCCGCCAGCGCCTCGGTCAGTTTGCCAGCCCGCTTCAGCGCGCCGCCAAGCGAGGCATACGCATCGTAGTCATCGGGATTCAGCTCCACGGCCTTCCCGAGCGCGGCGAGCCCATCCGGCATTCCTGCGGACTGGCCGGCACGGTGAAACAGCTTGTTCTCCGCGATACCTTTCTCGCGATGCGCCTCGGCGTAGCCCGGCGCCGTGGCGACCGCCTGGTTGAAGGCGTCGAGCGCCTCCTCCCATTTGCCGAGGTCCTTCAGCAGCAGTCCCCGCCGCAGATGCACCAGATTGTTGCCGGGATCCTCGGCCGCCGCCTTGGTGTACGCGGCAATGGCCTTCGCGCGGTCACCGACACGCAGCGCGTTCTCGGCATCCCGCAGGTCGTCTTCGATGAACGAATGCTCGTGGCGCTGCACGAGGAGCGCGAGCTGCACCGGACTGTCCATCCGGTTCTGCTCGAGCGATTCCGTCACCACGCGCGTGATGAGTCCGGCGGAGTCTTTGGCATGGTCCGCGGGTTCGTATTCGTAAGGAAAGGCCTTGATCTGATTGATGTCGAACGGGATCTTCGCCAGCAACTGGCGGAAGATGGCGGTGCCGGCCTGCCGGGCGCGGTGGCGCACGCCGAGCTCATAGAACACGTTCGGGTTCAGCCCGGTGATGTCCGCGAGTGCCATCCGCGAATATTCGAGGTATTCGAACATCTCCTGACTGATGGACCCGGAAAAGAAGTCCCTGTCCGTCCGTCGCGGCACGAGGCTGCCGCCTTCCGGCAGCGTCACGGCTCGAAGCGCCGGCTCGAAGATCCCGTCGTAAATCACATCGAAGTTCACGATCCGCTGCTCACCCTTCTCGTTGACGATCTCCTTCTCGCCGAAGGGCATGATCACGAAACAGATCCTCCTGTAGTCGAGCGCGTTGGCCATTCCTCCTCCGCCGGTCCGTCAGTACACTTTCCGCGCGCCGCGGAGCGGCTGCAGTTCTGTTTCCCAGAAGGTGCGCTGCGCCCAGTTCCTCGGGTTGAACTTTTCGAACCCCCTCGTCGGATCGGGGCCGCGGCGCGGCCGCATCGCCACGTTCGACAGCACCTGCTCGCCGTCCACAGTGAGGGAAATCCGGTCCCCGGCCCAGGAGTCGGTGCCGTGATTCACGACGCGGATGTAGCGTCGCGATCGGCGTCACGCCCGACCGGTGCGGGATCCGCCGATGAGGCGCCAGGATCAGGGCTCATGTCCGTCCATGGGGATCGGCCGACTCGACTCTCCGGGAACCGGGTGCATGCCGCGCACGAGACGCCGTTGACACACCTCGGCGCCGTGTCGATCGCGTTGGCGTGGACGCATGGTAAACGCCGGCGGCCCGGCTGTAAAGGTGATTGAGGTGAGTCCGGGAGACGTCAGGGCGCGCTGCCCGTCGCGCGCGTGATGGCGCCGATCGCGATCCCCTCGTTCGCGTCGTAGGTGCCGAGGCCGTCGAGTCGTGGAATGCCGCGGCCGCCGGCGTGATGGAGCGCGACCACGCGCCAGCCTTCGGCGTCGAACACCGGGCTGCCCGAACTGCCGCCCACCGTCGGCGCCCGATAGTGCAGGCGGCGCTCGTCGCACGCGAGCATCACGTTGTCGTGGAGCGAGAACTCGAGATCGCGGCCGTCGGGGTGCCCGATGACGTACACGCGTGAGGGAGGATCGCTCATGGACACCGTCGTCGGGTACAGCGGCAGCGGCTTAGCGCCCTCCGGAACCCGGCTCAGCCGGACGAGTGTGGCGTCGAGCGCCAGGTCGGGCGACGTCCAGACGACCTCGGCGACGTCGACCCGCACATCCTGTACCTGCAGGTACACGACGGAGTCGAGCGGCAGCAGCGCCTGTCGCGACGGCGCGGGCATGTACGGACGGCCGTCCACGGCGGGACTGATCACGTGCTTGTTGGTGATGAGCAGCGTCTCCCCTGCCCATTTCGCGCCGAAGTCGCCGCCGTTGACCAGCCACCCGGTGCCGAAGCCGCGGCCGGCGCGGGTCTCGATGCGGGCCACCGAGGCGCAGCACGACAGGCCGCTCTGATACCAGCCGTAGGTGACGAAGCCGTCGGCGCCCAGGAGCGCCTCGAGCGCGGGGCCAGCCTGCGTCTTCCCGCCGGCCTCATCCTGGCGGCGCGTCGCGTCAGCCGGGACAATCAGGTGCGCGCCGCGCTCCCGGAGCAGGCCCGCGCGCACGATCGGCAGCACGCGCGCGCCGCCTCCCTCGTGCTCGTTCAGCTGCCACACTTCGGTCAACTGGCGTTCGGTGCTTCCGCGCTCGAACTCGTCCGCGTCTGGACACCGTGCATAGAGCGCCGCGGCGGCCTGCGCGTCGTCCCACCGTCCGAGGGCGATGAGCGCCTCCAGCCGCGTCGCGTGCTCGAAGGCGGCGAGCGTCCGCCCCGCGCCGTCCTTGTCGATCGTCGCGAGCACACCGGCGGCCACCTGCTGGAACGGGGGGAGGCCCGCGCTGACCTGCACGCCGTCACGCGCGGCCCTCGCGAGCAGCGCGACCACGTTGATGCCATGCCAGAAGTGCTGCGCCGGATCCTGTGCGTAAACGCTCGCATAGGCCCCGAGCGCGCGGCGGAGCAGATCCGCCTGGCCGGCGGCGCCGGTGGCGGGGTTGACATAGAGCTGCTTGTAGATGCGCCCGATGAGCCCGGTCGCTTCGGCGCGCTCCTCCGGGGACGTCGCCGGGTCGTCGAGGCTGGACTGCAGCACGAATTCCGCGGCGGCGAACCGGCCCTGCTCGATGAGGGCCTGCGCATACTGGCGACGGATGGTAGCGGTCCGCAGGCCGGCCATCAGGCACACGTCAGCCAGCCGTTCCATCAGGTCGAACTGCCGCTTGCGCCGCAGGCCGCCGAGCATCTTCTGCACCGCCGCCGCGTCGTCCACCGCGCCGGCGGCGTCGATCCGCGCGATGGCCTCGCGGCAAAGCGCACCAGCGGCCTCCCAGTCGAACCGGGCGAGGACGTCGGGCAGCGTGCCGGCGATGTCGGCTAACGTTGCTGGTGTCGGCATGTCGGTCCTTTGGGGCTGCGGCGCAGCGGCTCTATTCGCCGGGCAGGCCGCTCGCCTCGATGATCTGCGCCACTTCTTCCCGTGACAGGACGTTCCTGGCGACGAGGCTTCGAACCAATCCGGCAACGGCGAATTTCAGCTGGTCGTGCTCGGCTTGGAGTTCGTCGAGCTGATGGTCACGCGTCTCCAGCCCGCGACGGCGAACCGCCGCCTGCTCTCGAAGCTGCCGCAGCTGTTCGGCCTGCGTGTCGAGATCCATCTGCTGGCCAACGTCACCGAGAAACAGAAACCTCATCCACCCCATAGGTTCCTCCAACGACCGGGCGAATTCCGCCACGAGCAATGACCGGGACCGACGCGGGTCGCGCTCGCCTCCTGCGCTGTCGCGACCCGGCAGGATGGCCGCCGCCGGGATCGCCGCGTCGCCCTTCATGCACGTCAGGCGGCTGCCGGTCGCGGCTCAGCCGCTGGCGCTCATGTTCTCATCGGCCGCCGTCGCACGCAATGCCCGTCAGCTGCGTATTCAAGGCGCCGGTGACTCAGCCAGCAGGTGGCCCCCTGCGCCTAACCCGCTCGGGCTTCGCTCACGGCCAAAGTCGCAGGGGAACGTAGGTGGAGGCTGAACATCGAGCGTTGATCCACCGTGAAGCGGCAGGGCCGGGCTCGTCAGCGGTGCTCGAGCGCGAGCTTCT
Organism: uncultured Acidobacteriota bacterium; assembly: GCA_963817635.1. Classification (GTDB taxonomy): domain Bacteria; phylum Acidobacteriota; class Vicinamibacteria; order Vicinamibacterales; family 2-12-FULL-66-21; genus CAWFPR01. The sequence goes on from CAWFPR010000027.1 coordinate 123,674, forward strand.
CGCAGACGGTGATAATTGCAGGCAAGGACCGCATCGAATCCGGTGACACGGCGGGCATCGGCACGTCGCAGCGCAGGAATTCACGCAGCTCGCGCGAGCGCTGGGCCAATACGAGGTTCACGTCTACGCCCATCGGCAGACGGGGCTCGATCCACGTCCTCGGCATCCCGCGGACGTTTCCCCCGGCCTGGTCGATCAGAATCGCGTTGACGTGTTCGAGCGGGACAGTCACTCCGCCGGTCGCCACGGTGCCGGCGTCGAAGTCGGCATCGAACGCGATCCGGACGTCGCCGTAAGTCACGTACTCCGACACCTGACCGTTCGTCCAGGCGCCAAAGACGCGCTTCCCACCGCTCGCACTGTGGCCGCCACGCTGGAACCACCCCGGTTCACCGCGCCACGCGATCAGGACGTCGAGCACCTCCTGGTCGCCCGCGTGGTGTCCGCAATACGCCGCAATGACGGTGGACGAGATGATGTTGATTTGGCAGCTGGGGTCTTCCTGCCACAGACGACAACCAGTGGTGCCCGCCAGGCAGACCAGAACAGCGACTTCAGGGGAGGCACCCGGGACATGACCGTAGCCTACACCCGAAGCCCGCGAAGGTCGGCTGCAACGGCTTGCCAGTCAGGCTAAGAGCCAAATTGCCACGGCTAGACTCGCCGTGTCTCCGAGTGCATCAAGCCATCCGGCTTCGAATCAACGGCACCCGCCGCGAAGGACTGCTTGCTTGTTTCCACAACGACTCTCCGTTCTCATGCCACCTGTCATTTGACTCTTGCATCAATATCGTCGGCGTCACGGAGTTTGGCAATCAGCGACAGAAGCTGCTGACGATCTGCAAGCATTGCGGAAAGCATCATGAGAAAGCCGGCCATCGTCAGGGCATAGGCAATACCGCGGACGTCGGGTTTGGGGCTTCCGACGAGCGATGCCACTGCGGCGATACACCAGCCGACACAACCCAGAATCCCCGGAATCCAGATCCGCCATGTCGGTTGCTGCCGTAGTCCGACGCTTCGTAGGATTTTCTGCTCCCGCGACGTTAAACTCATCATGAATCCCCTGGCTAGCGTCATGCCGCTCAGCCGCGAGCGGCGATCTGGCAACTCGGTCCGGACCGAGTCAGATGTTGGCGCATCATTGTCGGCTGCAGCGGCCGGTCAGGCCTCGAGAATCGCCGCGACTTGAGCGCGCAGGTCGGGCACCCGATTGCGTACCACATCCCACACCAAGTCGTAGTCGACGCCGAAGTAGTCGTGAATGAGCCGGTCGCGCATGCCGGCCATGGCACGCCATTCGACGAGCGGGTACTGGGCCCGAAACTCCTGGGGCACCTTCTTTGCGGCTTCGCCGATGATCTCCAAGCTACGCACGAAGGCCCGATGGAGCGTCTCGTCCCGGATAAACGCTTCGGCCGTCAACGAGGCGCTGCGTTCGAGCAGGTAGTCCGCCTCGGCGACGATGTGGCGTAGATAGTCACGCGGCTCGAAGGACATCTTGGGCTTCCGCCAGGATGCGCGGACCGATGAAGGGGGAAAGCGCATCGATCGTCACGAGTTCCACCGGCCTGCCGAGCCGTTGCTCGAGAAGTTCGGAGAGTGTCAGGAAACGCTCATAGGTCTTTGCCCCAGGTAAAAACTGCACCAGCAGATCGACATCGCTGTCCGGACGCGCTTGGTCCCGGAGAACGGAGCCAAAGAGCGCCAACCGAGAGACCCCGAGCGCGCGGATCGCCGGCTCGATTGTGGTGAGCAGGTCGGTTGTTTGCTGCCGGGTCAGCGCTGGCGCCATGTCATCACTGTAGCCGGATTCGGCATTCGAAACCAATTCGGTCGAGCAGGCCATATCAACGTCAGCGCTCACCCGTGGGCGCGCCCGATGACACCCGCGCGAGTCGGGTGCAGCGCCTTGTTGGGTGCGTGCTCCTCGTCGTCGTGTTCGTGCTCCGTCCGGATCGGACTCTGTCCGGATCGACGCCCGCCGGCGTCGGTTCGCCAAGCCGGCGCTGAGTCCATCATTTCTGACATGTCGAGGCGGAATAATGGACTACTTTGATATCGAGTGCATAACCTTGCGCCAATAGACGGCGGCGACGACGGCGCACGTCAACCCGAGGATGACCTGCGAGAGAACCGGCCCTTCAGTCCAATGCCCCCAGTAGTGTCCCACCTGTCGGCTGAACGTGTAACCGATAAGGCCCGTGACAGTGAGCAGAACGGCCGCAGCGGATAAAGCCGAACGCCAAAGGAAACGAGTTCTTCGTCATGGACTCTTTCTACCTTCCGAGGCGGGCCTCACCTGACACCGCCCGACCGATTTGCTTTTCGCTCAGTCCGATTCCGATTCCGTCCGCCGAACGAGTATTGAAGTCGACCGCCGCGCGCCTCCGGTCAGCCTACCGCGGCTCACGGCGACTCGCGCACTTCGCTCATCTGTCTCGGTGCGTACAGACTAGCACTTCCGCCCCCTTGTGAGCCGACGGCGTTGAGCCGCGTGCGGTGCGGTAAGCTGACCGGGGTACAGAGGTACCGTTCCCCGGCGCCGCGCTACCGGCGGGCCGAAACACCGTCGCCCCTCCCAGCTACACGGCGTGTCACCGCAGCGAAACGCCGCAGCTCACCGCCAGCACCCGCTGCGCCAGTTCCGCCGCGAGCGCCCTGGCCCCTGTACCGTCGCCAGCGGGAGCGCTTCGGGCGCCGTCGCGGCCGCTTCCGCCAGCCGTCCCCACAGCCCCAGCGCTGCGGCCAGATGTCGAGCCATCACGCCGGCCGGTCAGCACGGCCGCGCGTTCTGCACAGGTCAGCGTGTGCCGCGAGCGCCCACCAGCGGATCCCGAGAGCCCGCCAGGTTCGCCGCAATCCGCGCGACGAGGGGGGGCCTCGATGGCGTCCGCCGCACGCATCAAATGCGGCAGCGCCCGGACAGCGTTCCACCGCAGTGCGTCAATCTGTCCGAGCGACCGGTGCGCGTCAACGTCGTCCTGGCGCGCGATCGGACAACGCACCGAGCGCGAGCTGGACCAGCGCGGCCGCGAGCGCGACGAGTGCCGCCATCTGGAGTTACATCCGGCATGAGGCGGCGCCCTCCGTCCTGATTGGCAGGACGTTTGACATCCGCGCGGGAACGACGAAGAACACGACCGTGCTGGAAGCGCATCTCTATGACGGGATTGGCACGGTGCCCCTCACGACTCTCGAGCGGCAGCCGAGAATGTGCTGCACGGGCTGCGGTTCCTCTGTCTCCCCACCAGGATGACGCGGCTCACGCCATCCGTGCGCGACGGCGCAAAGTCGGCGCTCAGCGCGTCGTCCCGCCGCTCCGCGCCCTCCTGACGGATTCGGCGGATTGGGCCGGAACTTCTTCGAAAATTTCTCGCCCGCATGCACGATTTCGCTTGACAGCTTTTTCGCGCACGATCGCTCGCGGTCCACGTCGCGACGACGATCGCCGCGTCGAGCGGCGACGATGCCCGCTGGCGCGACGGACGGCTGATCGCCCGTCCGCACGCCTCGTCGGCGCCGCCGCGCGCACGTCGTCCCATCCTCGGGCGTCGAACATGACGATGTTACAAATGGGTATGATGACGGATGCTCCCGCTTCCCTCTCCGACCGGGACCTCGTGGAGGCCGTGCGACACCTCGCGGCGGAGGAACGCGCCGCGACGGCGCGGCTGATCGCGCACCTCGCCGAAGTCGATGCGCGCCGGTTGTATCTCGGACAGGGCTATGCCTCGATGTTCACCTGGTGCACGGGTGCACTCGGCCTGTCCGAGCACGCCGCCTACGCGCGGATCGAATGCGCCCGGCTCGTGCGCCGGCTCCCTGCCGTGCTTGCTGCGCTGGAGTTGAGCCCGGGCCTCACGGCCCGTCGCCTGAAACTCCTCTCCAGTGGAGACTGGAGCCTGGTCGCTGATTCGCGACATCGCCATTGGTGACACGCCGGCGACGCGCCGTGGGCTCGCGAGGGAGAGCGCCTCTCATCGCAATCCGGGGTCCCGGGGCGTGTGTCGATGGGAAGGAGACCTTCGTGAAGCGCAAGACGCCTCTGGAGGCCTTGACCGGCTCGATTCTGAGCATTTGAGTCAAGTTCTCGGTCAAGGCCGTCCGCGCGTCAGCGCGGCGTGATCAAGCTTATCGCCTGGCGAGGCGGAGCCGCAGGGGCTGAGGCGCGAGCCTCGCTGGAGACTCGCTTCAGCCGCGGCGGCTCAGGATCGCACCCGCCGCCGTGGGCTGCGAAACGCGGCTTGGCCGCCACACCGAGCCCCGCCGCGCACGTCAGGCAGACCCTGCGCCTCGACGAAGGCTTCGCCGACGCCGGATCTGCGCAATGAGCACACCCGCCGTCACGATCATGCTCGCGATTGAGCCGGCGAGGTGAATGCCGTCGGCGGTCGGCCAGATGACCCTCGGGAGAATTCCCACCAGCATCCCAGCGGAAATCACTGCGACAAGCGGCATCACCATCGCATCGCCAGACCCGGGCCTCGCCCGGTACCACACCCAGAGGCACAGAACGAGGGTGACGCTGATCACCAGAGCGAGCCCCGCCTCAACGTCAGTCGCGACCGGGCTCGACTGCCAGGCGCGGACGCCACTCCAGGCGCCAAGCGCCGCAGCGACGATCCCCACGCCGAGTAGTCGCTTCATGTGCACCCCGTTCCGGCTCGAGCGAACGTCGCGCACAGGTGCGAGCAGCTCGAGCGCCTCTTGTGTCCCGTTGCCCGGGGCAATCCCATGGCCGCCCTCAACGCCGGATGAAGCGAATCTGGCTGAAGTCCGACAGCGACGACTCCACGCCCTCTTCGACATCGATGAACGGATCCACGGAAACGAGATCGCCGAACGACAGCCCCGCTTTCTGCCCAATCGATCGGATCGAGGTCTGCGCGGTCTTGTGCTGCGCGAAGACGAACTCCTGGCCGGTCAGGAACGCTTCCTGCGACATGGTGTAGCCGGTGGCGCACAGCTCGCCGGTCGTGTCGTGGATGAACGCGATCACCTTCCAGAACGACCGCGGGATCCGCACGCCGAACTGCGCGGGATCGTCGCCGAGCAGGAACGGGCCCGTGAACACCGAGATCCGCATGTCGTCCTGACGCGCGTGCTCGAGCGCGTAGTTCTCGAGCCCGAGCCAGATGCCGGCGTTGAACGGCTGCATCTGCGGCACGGTGTTGGTGACGTGCATCGAGTCGTCGTTGCCGAGCGACGCTTCGTCGTCCGTTCCCCAGACGGGATCCTCACGGCGCGTCATGTGGCCGCGGCTGAACTTCGGGGTGTTGCCGTAGCATTCGTCTCTGATCTGCTGCGCGGTGGGGATGCGGGGATCGAGACGCCACGCCGGCCGCTTCTTCTTGCGCGTGAGGCTGCCGTCGATGTTCACGGCACTGAGGAAACAGAGGCGCCGCGACCGGCTCATGACCACCGAGAAGTGCTGGTACTTCAGCACGTGTTCGGTCGCGCCCTCGACGTCGAACTCGAGCACATCGGCCGGATCGACGACGACCGGCAGGGGCACGGCGGACCCGATGAACGCGGCATCATACCCAAGCCGGCCGATGTAGTCGGAGGGGACGCCCTCGACAAAGGTCTCGGCATCGTCTCCCTCGGCCGGCGGGATCTGGATGGGCGCAACGGACGCACCGGCCGGCGCGGCCGGCCCGACTTCGATGCGGATGCGCAGCGGGATGTTCCAGACGACCCCCGATTGCGACACCTGGAGCACCTGCGTGGCCGCGGCGTCCACCAGCGACGGCGTGGGCGGAACCACTGGCGAACCCGCCGTCGACGACGCGCCCGACGGCCGCCGCACGCGGCGCCGCACGTCGTCGATTCGCTCCGCGACGACGGAGGCGGGCACCGCGTAGTTTGCCTCGAGAAAGCGCCCGGCGAAGTGCAGCCCGACGGCCTGTCCCGTGGTGAGGTCGAGCACGACGGACCCGGAATTGCCGCCGAGCGTCGAGCAGTCGTGCAGGAGCATGCCTGGCTGAATACCGGTGATCTGGCCGGGCGCGAGGCGCTTCCGATCGTACACGTCGCCGAAGATCGACTGCATCAGCTTCTGATCGGGGATGCGGCTGTCGCGCGCCGGATAGCCGATGACGGCCACCTGCTGCCCCTCCGACAGCGCCGCCGGCGCGAGTGCGATCGGGCTGGCCAGCGGCTGGGCGCTACCGGTCCGGTCCACCCGCAGCAACGCCATGTCGGGTCCATCGTCGTCCTCGATGTGCAGGATGCCGACGATCTGGAAGGTCAACTGATCGCGGCGATCCACTTCGTGCAGAAAATCGATCGACGCGCGGATCGGACCGGCGATCCCGCTGGTGAAGGTGAACTGCTCGCCGGTTCCGCGCCCGAACTCGCGCGCGACATGGCGATTCGTCAGGACCGTGTCGTCGTCCACGAGCCACCCGGTACCGACCCACTGGAGTTCGGGGTGGCCGCGCAGATCGATCCGTCCGACCGCCGCGGTGGCGTCGTGCAGGGCGCCGGCGGCGGTCTGCAGCCGGCTTCGCCAGACTTCGCTCGCGCTGTCCTTGAACTCGAGGCGCGCCGCGCCCTGCACGACGGCGAGGACGGGCCTGCCGGTCCGCAGCACGATGGTCTCGAGCGCCAGCTGCGGCGGAAGCTGCTGGCCATCCTGCGGCGCCGATTCGAGGAACGCGGCGCTCGCGTCGGCCGACGCCGCCTCGTGCGATGCCCTGACCGATCGCAGCTCCTCGGCGAGCGCGCGATCGCCCGCCTCGATCCGCGAGAGAGCCGCCTTCACCTGCTTCTCGAAATCAGTCATCGGCATCGTTCTGCCCAGCGCCGGCCACGCCGGCCGGCACACTGAAGATGAGCCCCAGCCACTGCTTCTCCCGTGACGTGCATCCTCTCACGACTCGGACCGTGCCGGATGCGTTTGTATCCAGTCCCCTGGACCGCCTCGACGCCGGCCGCGATGCGGCGGCATCGACGGGCGCCGCGAGACCGTGACAGAATGCCGCACGGCCGGGGCTCAGGTTCCGGCTCGAACGCGCGGCCGGAAGAGACCACTCAACCCGAGTGAGGCCCGCCCATGCCGGAGACGACGATGGACAAGGGACCCGGCGACGGTGACGCGATTCCGCGTGTCCAGACGTCGCTCGCGGCGTTCGCCGGTCGAACGCCGCAGGGCCGCCCGGGCGTTCCGGTCTCGGTGACCAGCCTGGTCGATTTCGAGCGGCACTTCGGCGCCATATCACCCGAATATCCGCTGACACTGGCGGTGCGCGCCTGCTTCGAGAACGGCGGGGATTCAGCCGTCATCCTCAAACTCATCAACAAGGGCGGACCGCCCGATGCCCGTCTCGACCCCGCGACGTTCGAGGGCGACGGAGTGAACACGGGTCTCCATGCGCTGCGCCGCGTGGAGTTCAACCTGCTCAGCATTCCCCCGGATGCACCTGATGCCGACACGAGTCCGGGAGTCTGGGCCACCGCCATCGGCCTGTGCACTGAGTGCCGTGCGGTGCTTCTCATCGATGCGCCGGCCCGGCTTGCCGGACGGCCGGGCGCGGGTGCGGCCATGATCATCAGCGCCGTCGACGCGCTGCGCGCCGCGCTCGACGGTACGCGCCTGTACGACGCGGCGGTCTACTCTCCGGGATTGCTCCGCCACGCGACGGACAAATGGCCGGAAGCGCCCTGCGGCGCGGTGGCCGGCGTCATCGCGCGCGCGGATCGGCTGCGGGGCGTCTGGCAGGCTCCCGGGGGAATCGAGGCGGCGATTTCGGGCATCCAGGGGCTCTCGGTCACGCTGAACGATCGCGACCTGGCGCAGCTCGGCGCGCTCGGGATCAACTGTCTCAGATGGCTTCCGGGTGCCGGCCCTGTCCTGTGGGGCGCCCGCACCCTGGCGGACCCGAAAGCCCGGGACGAGTTCACGTACCTGTCCGTGCGACGGCTCGCACTGCTCATCGAAACCAGCGTGGATCGCGGGACGGCGTGGGCCGCCCTGGAGCCGAACGCGGAACCGGCGTGGGCGCGGATCCGCGCAAGCGTCGAGGCGTTCATGTTCGGCCTGTATCACGACGGCGCCTTCGCCGGGTCCACACCCGCGACCGCGTACAACGTGAAGTGCGGCCGCGACACCACGACCCAGGCCGACATCGATGCGGGCATCGTCAACATCGCCGTCGGGTTCGCGCCGCTGAAGCCCGCGGAATTCGTGATCGTGCACCTGCGCCGGACGATGATGGCGCCGTAGTCCGGCGTCCGCGTCGTTCGTGCTCGACGGGCGCGTTCACTCGGCGGAGAGATACCGCGCCAGTGCCGCCGAGATCGGCTGACCGGTGTGCGATTCGTAGTAGCTGTAGGCGGGGCTCGGGTTCACTTCGAAGCAGTACACCCGATCGTCCGGGGTGACCTTCAGATCGATGCCGGCAAACGGCAGGTCGAGGTCGCGCGCGAGCGCCACGCACTGCGCGGCCAGGTCGCCCGAGATCTCCACCGGCTCGAGCACGGCGTCCTCTCCGCGCTGCCGGTGCGCGTAGCGGTAGTCGGTCGCCTCGGTGAGGATGCCGGTGGCAAACACCTCGTCGCCGATGGTGTGGACGCGAACGTTCCGCCCGTCGACGTACGCCTGGAACTGCACCGGACACCAGCGAATGTGATCGAGGCGCCGCAGATCGTCGTCACCCACCTCGCGGACGATCGAACGGATGCCGCTGAGGGACTTGAAGATGACACGCCCGTGCTCGGCGACGAAGGCGCGGGCGAGATCGGGATCGCTGGTGATCAGAGTCTCGGGAGTGAGCAGGCCGCGCCGCGTGACGGCCTGCGCCTGGAAGGGCTTCGAGCCGTTCGATCCCATTGACGCCGTGCGGTTCACGACGCGGATCGGCGCGATCTCGTACCACCGGCTCACGGCATCGTGCCAGGCGCGGGCCCGCGAGCGCCGCGGCGATCCGGGCAGCTCGCCGGCAAGCTCCGGAAGGTTCTGATCGTCCATGAGGCGGGTGTACACGGCGTGGAACTCGTCGAGACCGTACCGCCGCCCGTCGATCGTCAGGTGTCCCGACACGGAGCCGCCGCCGATCTCGAACTGGAACGCGATGTCTTCGAACCGACGCTGCGACAGCACCAAGTGTGGCGCATCCAGCTCGACGAGCCGCTCGCGCACGAGCGCCAGCGGCGATTCGCTCGGGATGCCGCAGAGCAGGATCATGCCGGTCGGACCGCCCGCAGCGCGTGCGCCAGCGCATCGATCGCGCCGTCGCCACCCAGCCGGAGATCCGGCCGCGGGGATGCCGTGAGGAAGGTCCCGGTCTGCGCGTCGAGATCGACGCCCAGCACGCGAGTCCGCGCGAGCGCCGCCAGCCGGGCACAGCCGTCCGCCAGGTCGTCGCGCAACTGCGTATCGACCACCCGCCCGTCGACGACGATCACCGTTCGCACGGCGCGGCCGTCCGCCACGGCGGGCGCGTCGCTCGACGCGCTCGCGCCTTGCGCATAGCGTGGTGCCTCGAGGCCCGCCTGGCCGGCGAGCCACACCCATTCGGACTGGTGGCGCCACGCACCACACAACCCCTGCATCACCGGGAGGTTCAGCACGGGCACCCTCAAGGAGGACAGCCAGCTAATATGCAGGGCCGTCCATTCCTGGAGCGCGTACAGGCGATCCGCAGGCACCAGCCGTTCGACGAGCGCCAGCGGCAGAAACGCGATGCGATTGAGCACGCCGCGAATCGCGCGCCCCTCGATCCGCTGACCGTCCGCCAGCGTGAAGGCGATCGACGAGCCGCCGTCGCGGTGAAGCCGGTGCTCCCACCCGAAGCTGTAGTGCAGGAGTTCGGGAGTGAGCACCGTCAGTGGATCGATTCCGCGCACCCTGAGCCGCGAGGCGGCCCAGAGCGCGGCGGAATCGTCAGGGGAACACAGCAGCAGCCACACGCGTCACCGCTCGCCTGGCTTCTCGGTGTCCTTGTTGTCTTTGTCGTTCTTCGCGGCTGCGCCCTTCCTCTCGAGCCGCTGCCTCATCCCGCTGACGTCGGCTTCGCCCGTGAGCGCGCCCTGGCTCAGATCCGGCCTCAGCTCGCCGCCGATGAAGTGCGTGAGCTGTGACACCGCCGTCTCGAGCGCCCCGAGCCTCGCCTCGAGGTCGCTGCTGACGGCCCCGCCGAAGCCGCCGCCCGCCTCGCCGAGCTTCTCGGTGCGTTTCTCGATTTGCTTTTCGAGGTGTTTCTCGAGCTGCTTCTCGATCTGCTTGTCGAACTGCTTCTCGAAGACGTCCTTGTTGAGTTCCTTGGTCTCGACCTTCTCGTTCTTCAGCTCCTTGGCTTCGTTCTTCTCCTGCTTGGCTTCCTTGACCTCGGCCTTCTCGTTCTTGACTTCCTTGATTTCGACCTTTTCCTTCTCCTTGGAGATCTCCTTCACGATTTCCTTGTTCTCTTTGACGATCTCCTTCACCGGCTTGACGATCCCGCCGATCAGCTGCTTCAGGTTCGGCCGGTTGCCGATGCGCTGCGTCGCCGGGCGGCCCGGCGCGTCGGTCTGCGTCGACCCCGTCGTCCGCAGCTTGTTGCGGATCTGGGCCGGCGTGTAGACGGCCTGCCCCTGCGCTCTCCGGTTGCCCTGCGTGGAGGCCACCGCCCCGACGACGACGGGTGAGGAACTCGACGTGCCGCTGAAGGTGTCCGTGTACCACAGGTCCTCGTTCGCGCCTCCCTGCAGGTTGCCGTACCCGCAGGTCGTCACCTCGCGGCCCCAGCCCTGCACGTCGATCGACGCGCCGTAGTTCGAGAAGTCGAGGCGCGAGCGGTCGGGACCGTTATCGCGTCCATGCGTTCCGGGTGGCGGCGCGCCGGCGCCGACCAGAATGGCGCCGGAATCGCGGTTGGCGCGGTTGAACGGGTTCGTCCACGCCGCCGGGAATCCCGCCGGCTTCACGCTGTAGAGCCCGTCGTCGAGATTCTCGGCTCCGTTGCCTCCGGCCTCGACGACAATGACGCCCTTGTTCGTGGCGTATTTGATTGCCGCCCAGTCGTCCTCCCACCACTCCACCGCGATGTAGCCGAGCTGGTCGGCGCGGTTGGCGAAATTGTGGCGCGGGCCCGGGCGATGCAGTTCGATCAGGATGATGTCGCCCGCGCTCAGCAGGTCGGCGGCGTCGTGGATCGCTTTGGCAGACCCCTGGCCCGGACCGAAGATCGAGATCGCGCGTGTGTTCGCGTTGGGCGCGATGCCGGTCACGCCGTAGCTGTTCTCGTCGCCGCCGAACACCCCGATGACGGCCGTGCCGTGATTGCGCCAGGCGATGTCGGTGCTCGGCGTTCCCCCGACCACGCCTCCCTGCACCTGCATCAGGTCCTCGTGAGAGAAGCGCCACGCTCCCTCGACGTCGATGATCCGGACGTTGTCCCCCTTGCCGCCCGGCCGGGTCTGCGCCCACTGCGCTTCGATCCCCCCGGGTGCGGCGCCCAGATACACCTGGCTCGCGACGAAGTCCGGCGTGATCGGGGGCGCGTCGGCGGCATCCGGCGGCACGTCGTTGATCACGGGAGGTTCGGCAGCCGGCTTGACGTAGGCCGCTTCGACCGCCTCGTGCGTCCGTAGTTCCGCCGCGAGGGCGTTCAGGCGCGACGCTGGCGCATCGACCTTGTAGAAGACCGACAGGTCGGGCCCGCTCCGGCCGGTCTCCGCCGCGACAGCGGCGGCACGGGCCATCACCCGGTCCTCGCTGCCGAACAGAGGCACCAGCTTCACACCGCCGGCAAGCATGCCGGCCAGACCTCGCACGTCGGCGCCGCCGAGCGAACTGACCTCAGCGCCGCCGGCTCGTACGCGCAGGCCGGCCGACGATCGGGCGACGACGATCAGTTCGGCGCCCTCGCCGGCCGGCGGCGTGCGCTTCGATGCCTGCGCACGCTTCGTTCCCCTGGATTTCTTCGCCATAGGTCCTCCCTCTTTCGCAGGTGTGATGAATGGTGAGGCTACGCGGGCTCGTCACCTGGCTTGACGTAGGCGGCCTCGACCGAAGGATCGTTCAGCAGGCGCGCGACGAGGCGCGAGGCCTCCTCGCGATCGTCGACGATGACGCTGAAGAATGTCGTCAGAGTGGCGTCTTGTGTCGTGGGGTGCACCGGCTGGAGCGGACGCTCGAGCCAGGACAGCACGGCCGCGGCCGCACCGCGGCCGCCAGTGCCGCGCGCGCGCCTCGCTGCGGCGGGAGTCAACTGAACCGTGATCTGCATCGCTGTCCCAACCGCTGACGGCGCGCGGCGATCGCCTGCACGCATCGTCCAAACCAACCGGCGAACCGCACGAGTCTAACCCGAGACGCGACGAGCGTAACGCGCTAACACGACATCGCTGTGACAAGCTGGTGGACGGCACCGATACAAGGATGAGCTTACGGTCCGCGGTCCGCACGTTCGACCAACGTGCTAGAATCCGTCCCCTTCAACAGCGGCGATCGGTCCTCCGTCCGCGATGGACGCAGCACCAGGGAGAACAGCGTCATGTCCGTCCAACACCTGCAGGGCAGCGATCTCATCTACTACCTCGCGTCGTTCGACAAGAACGGGCGCGAACGCCAGGACGATCCCGACGGCGTGATGAGCGAACGGGTAACGGCGGCGATCAGCGACGAATCGGTGACGGACGTCTTCGTCATGAGTCACGGCTGGAAAGGCGACATCCCGGCCGCGCAGGAACAGTACGACCGCTGGATTGGCGCGATGGCCGGCTGTGCCTCCGACCGCGCCGAGATTCGCGCGCGCCGCCCTGGGTTCAAGCCGCTCATCGTCGGGTTCCACTGGCCCAGCCAGCCCTGGGGTGAGGAAGAATTCGGAGCGGGCGCCGCGTCCTTCGCGGCGCCCGGCGCCGGCGGTCCCGCCTCGAGCGCGTCGGTTGCGCCCGCGATCTCCGCGATGGTCGATCAGTACGCCGACCGGATCGCCGACACGCCGCGCGCGCGCGCGGCCATCAACACAATCATCGCTCATGCAATGAGTGCCGGCCCCGGCGTCGACACGCTGCCGCCCGAGATTGTCGAGGCGTACGGCGTGCTCACCGAAGACGCGGGGCTCGTCGGCGAAGGGCCGGCCGCGCCAGACGGCATGGATCGCGAGCCCTTCGACGCCAACCGCGCCTTTCGCAACGCGCGCATGTCGGCGCGGCAGCTCTCGCCCGGCATGACGTCGTTCGGCGGCTTCAGCCTGTCGGGCGTCCTGTCGCCGCTGCGCCAGCTGTCGTTCTGGCAGATGAAGAACCGCGCGCGCAAGCTGGGCGAGAGCGCCGGCTGCTCGCTGCTGAAGCAGATGATGGACGCCGTGCCGGCGGGACGCGACGTGCGGTTTCACCTGATGGGCCACAGTTTCGGCTGCATCGTCATGGCCAGCATGGTCAACGGGCCCAACGGCACGGGCGTGCTGCCCCGCCCAGTGTCCTCGCTCATGCTCGTGCAGGGCGCGACGTCGCTGTGGGGTTTCTGCAACGCGATTCCGGACGTCAACAAGCCGGGTACTTCAGGACGATCATCGATCAGAACAAGGTGTCGGGATCGATCGTCACGACCCAGTCGAAGCGCGACACTGCGGTAGGGCGGTTCTACCCGATTGCCGCCGGCGTCGTGCTCCAGGTCGATTTCGCCGCGGGCCAGTTCCCAAAATACGGCGGCCTCGGCGCATTCGGGATCCAGGGGCCCGGGCTCCAGCGGCACGATCTGCCCGTCGGCGACGCGACACACAAGTACGGATTCCAGCCCGGGCACATCTACAACCTGGAGTGCACCGCGGTGATCAAGGACGGCACGGGCGCGTCGGGCGCGCACAGCGACATCGCCAAACCGGAAGTCGCGCACGCGATGTGGGAGGCGGTCAAGGGTGTCTAGCGCGGGTGTGAAGTCCGGCATCATCGCCAACGGGATCAACGGCGTGACGGGGCAGTACGATCTCGCGCCCATCGCGCTCGAGGATCTGGCGCGCGCAATCAAGGGCATTCCGCCGGCCGACGTCGCTCCCGGACATCTCGTCGAACGCGGGCGCAAACTGAACCAGCCGGCATTCGAACGCGCGTTGCCGTGGGGCGTCGACCCCTTCGACGTCAAGCGCGCCGGCTGGGGCATCGTCTTTCATCGAGACGAACCGGCCCCCGTCCGTCAGGCGCTTCGCGCGCTGATCGACCATCGACGCCGGCAGGTGGGCGACGACGCCCGGGTGAAGGAACTGGATTATCTGCCGGGAGAAACCGCCACGGCCTGGCTGGCGCGACACGACGTGGCGTGGCACAACAACGAACCCACGCGTGTGCCAACCTACCTGCTCTGGGTCGGCTCGCCCGAACGCGTGGCCTTCGACGTGACCCACGAAATCGATTCCGACTACTCGGTCGGCCTGCTCGACTTCGACACGCCCGACGAGTACGCGCGCTACGGCGACAGCGTCATCCGGTACGAGACGGCGCAGTCGGTGACCAACGGCCGGGAAGCCGTGTTCTTCGCGACGCGGCACGCCTTCGACGACGCGACCATGCTGAGCGCGGACTGGCTGGTGGGACCGCTGGTCGACGGCCTGCCGGCGCGCGGCCTGACGCCGCCCGAGCCGGCGGTGGCGCCGGAGCTGGGGTTCCGCCAGCAGAAACTTATCGCGGGCGACGCGACTCGCAAGGCGCTGATCGACATCCTCACCGCGGCCCGGTCCCGCCCGTCGCTGCTGTTCACGGCGGGGCACGGCATGGTGTGGCCGAACGGGGACCCGCACCAGTTCGCCGCGCAGGGTGCGCTGTTGTGCCAGGACTGGCCCGGATTCGGCGGTGTGTCGGCCGAACACTATCTGGCAGCGAGCGACGTTCCCGACACGGCCCGCCTCGAAGGGCTCATCACGTTTCACTTCGCGTGCTACGGCGGCGGCACGCCGCTGCACGACGTGTACGAAGTCGAGCAGGGACAGGCCCCGAAGCCGATCGCGCCGAGACCCTTCATCGCCGCGCTGCCGCGGCGCCTGCTCGCGCATCCGGCAGGGGGCGCCCTCGCCTGCATCGCACACGTGGAGCGCGCATGGGGATCGTCGATCACCGGCGGCGTCCCGAGTCCGCAGATCCGCGCCTTCCAGCGCGCGATCGCCCTGCTGCTCACCGGCAAGCCCGTGGGGGCCGCCGTGCAGGAATTCAACGACCTGACCGCCACGGTCTCGAACGTGCTCACGCGCGTGCTCGCCGCCGCGTATCAGGGTCAGCCCGTGGACGACGTCGAACTCGTGTCCACCTGGACGCAGCGCAACGACGCCGCCGGGTTCATCGTGATCGGCGATCCCGCCGTGCGGCTGCGCGTGGACGAACTCGTGTAGCCCGCTCGCCCCGCCGCCCGGAACTTCACCGCGCGAGGACTGGCGACGGGACAAAGGACGACGGGACTCAGGCGAGGCGGGGACGGACCGGAAGCAGGAGGCCGCGGCCGGCGAACCCGGTGAAGCTGTCGAGCCGCGAGAAGAACGTGTCGTGGAGCGCCGGCGTGTCGCGGAGCGCCCAGAGCACTTCGGCGTGTGTCCAGGCCGCCTGCCGCGCGGCCCGCACGTTCCACATCGCGATCGCGTCGTCCGCTTCGCCGCCGGCCGCATCGACGAGCGCGACGACCCCGGTCGCGAACTCCGGCTTGATCTGTGCCTCGACCGCCTCGAGCAGGTCGTTCACCGTGCAGAAGTCCTCGTAGCGGGCACCACTCTCCGCGGGTGCGCCGCCGGTCGCCAGATACGCCGCGACGATGCCCGCCGGGAGGTCGCGGTTGATGTGCGCGTTCATCCCGGCCAGCGCGAACTGGATCGGCAGGATGCCGGGCTGGCGGCGGCATTCGAACAGCGGGCGCCACGCCGAAGGCACCGCGGACGCGCCGGTGAGATCGGCCGCGACCGCGTCGAAGTAGAGATTCGCGAACGACACGTCGAGCTGGGCGAGGAACGCCGGATCGCGGTAGGTCGTCGTCGTCACGGCGGCGCGCACGGCGAGCGTCACCCGAAGGTAGAGGTGGTTGAACCACCACAGCCCGTCGCGATTGGTCCATTCCTGATCGAGCGCCGTCATGATGGCGACGACGTCGTCGATCGCCGCGGCGCGCCGGCCGGCGGCGACGTCACTCAGCATCCGGAGTCTCCGCGCCCGGGTGGGCGAATTTTCTCAGAATGGCGAGCAGGCCGTTGGCCGCGGCCTGTTCCCCCTTGGCGACGCGCTCCGCGTAGTACGGCAGGATCAGGCACGCATTGTCATAGACCGACGCCCACATCCGGGTCGCCGGCAGGCGCTTGTACAGATCCTGGTAGTCTTCGTCGAGTTCCTTGCGCGCCCGCGCGAGCTTCCCCGCCGCCAGCGCTTCGTGCTGCCGCAGCTCGATGTCGCCCACGACGCTCCAGAAATCCGCGTCGCTGGCGTTGCGCGCGTCGAGGCTCTGGCGCACGACGCCGGCGAAGTTCCGATCGAGACCGCGCCATCGACGGGTCCCGGCGTTCAGCGCCGCGTCGGCGGCCAGGCAGTTTGCGGCCGGGTAGTACAGATCCCGCTCGCCGGCCTTTGCTCCGATGGCCTGCGCCCGCTGGTAGCACGCCTTCATCTGTTTGAGGTCGTCGCCGACGCTGGAATGCCTTCCGGCAGCCGCATCGACGAGCGCCTTTCGCTTGTACACGGCACCGACGAGGCTGGCCCGCTCCATCGTGTCCTGAAGGGCCTCGAGCGTGCCCAGAAGCGCGAGCGCCTGCGCAATCAGTTCGTCAGCGCGTGCCACGGCCTTTTGCATCGAGCGTTCCCTGTCGGCGCCCGATCGTCGAGCGGCTCCTCGGGGCTTCCCGGTTCGCCGGCCGGCCGCGCGCCTGCCGCCGTGATTCGCCGCTTCGTCGAGGCCTTGCCGCGCCGCGTCGACCAGCTCCCACGCCAGGCGGCTGCGCACGTTGGCGAGCTGCTCGGCTGCCTTCATGGACGCCGTGCCGTCGGGCGCCGCCACGGCGCGCGCGTACCATTGAATACCGGCCTCGATCGCTCCCGCCTCGACGAACGCCTCGCCGAAGCGCTCTGCCACCTTCCCGCTCCCTCCCCAGCGATCGCCGAAGAGCTTCTCCAGCTCGTGGAGATCGGAAAGCTGAGCCACCGGATCCCTGCCCTGGAACTTCGAGCGCACGACGCTGCGCTGCAGCTCCAGCAGCAGCGAGGTTTCCGACGCGACGCCGGAGAAGTCAGCCGCCGCGGCGGACGGCGCGCGATTGGCGTCGGGAGCCTGCCTCAGGAACATCCAGTCCGGGTCGCCATAGCACTGGTACGCCGCCCACGTATTGACGTCCGGATTGCATTCGTAGGCCGCGCGCCGGGCGTCGCCCACGGCGGCGATGAAGCGATTGCCGCGCAGCAGCGATGCGTAGAACGCCTCGGCGAACGCGCTCGCCGCATCGTCGTCCACTGCCCAGCCCGCGGCGATCACGCACCGCACGCCGATGGCAATCAGCGCCCCTGCGACACTGGACGCGAACTCGGCGCGATCGTAGCGCAGCAGTTGATCGGCATCGCCGCTGGCCAGATGGCAGCAGTTGACGAATACGAGTTCGGGCACCACGCGCATCTTGCCGATTTCGGCCGGACCAAGAAAGCTGCCGTTCGACAGCACGACGCCGCCGGGCCTGCCGGGCGCAGGCGCCATGCCGTGACCGGCCACGTGGACGATGCGCCAGGGTTTTTCGAAGAGGGCATTGACGATCGTCCGGGCGTTCGACCCGGGCCGCGACGGCTCGTCGCTGATGAGCGACGTCACGAGATTCCGCCCGAGCGCACCGGGCGCTGTCAGCCGGGCGCAGACCGCAATCGCCTCGTCCCGTGCACCGAAGAGTCGCGGAAACTCGGGCGGACATTCAGGCTCCCCGATCACGAGCACGCAGTCGTCGGCATCCGCGTCGATGACCGCTTCCCGGAATCGCTCCACGCGCAGCTTGCGAAGCAGCTTGACGCGGATCGCCCACGGCTCGTCGCCGGGCTCGCCCGGCGTGCGCGAATCCAGCAGTTCCCACGGAATCGGCGCGGTCCCCGCGTCGAGTTCCATCTGCAGCTCGCCGCTGCCCGCCAGATACGGCTCGAGTTCGACCGGTACCAACAGGTTGAAGAGCGTCCGTCCGATCTGCTGATCGCGGTTCTGATCATTCGACGCGGTCTTGACGAGGTCGCGGAGCAGGGCGCTCTGGGTGCGCTGCCCGCGCACTTCGCTTCGCGCGCGCCGGGTATCGAGCGTGAATGCAATCGACGGTTCGTCGCTCGTCCCGTCCTGCGTTTCCACGCTGATGAAATCGTAGTCGGCTCCGCGGTACCCGGAATCAGGCGGACGCTCGAGGGGGCCGGTCCCCTCCTTGACCGTGTCATCGACACGATAACGCCCCGCCGTGGCGGCTTCCTGCAGTCGGAGGGCCCGCCAGGCTTCGGTCGCGCGGTCGAGGTACAGCTCGACGACGTGCAGGTGACTCACCCGGGGCCATCTTCGATCGTGCGTCTCTTTCAGCTGGGTGTTCGCGTCGCAGATGCCCTGCGCGATGAGCCGTGCGGCCTCGCCGGCCGAGACGTTCGAGCCTCCGCTGCCCATGAGCGTGGTGGCGAGCCTGAAGTATCGCGGCGTGGGGCCTTTCGTCTCGGCCAGCCGCTGGGCCCACGCGATGACGGCCTGGCGAACGGAGTGCGACAGGTCCGCGCCACGCAGCTTGCCTTCCTCGCCGAGGCCGACGACGATGACCGCCCTGGGCCGCGGCACGAACGTGCCCCGCTCGAGGTTGGCCCGCGTGTTGACGAAGATCTGGTTCGTGCCGACCGTCACCGGGTAGACCCCGAGGCGCAGCGAGTGCGCCATCGCGCCGCCGATCACCCGGTTCATCACGTCTTCGGTGCCGGTCAGCCGCATCGCGTGATAGTGACCGAGCAGGAGCGCTTCCGGCTCGAACGTCAGGTCGCCGTTGGTGACGGTTATCCGCAGCGGCTCGTCTGGCGCCGGACCTCGTCTGGCGGACGGCCGCGCAGCCGCCCGGGCGCGACCTTGTTCGCCCGAAGCGGTGGCGGGACCATCGGTCATGCCACCCCGGACGAACCGGCGGTCGGGCAGCGCCGTGCGCGGGTTCACGGCGTTCAACCCCTGGGCGCGGCCCGAGAGCGCGTTGACGAGAAAATCAATCGTCGCCTGCTGGGAAAAGTAGCTGAAGTGCGTCACCGCATCGGACGGCAGGTTGCCGCCCGGTCCGAAGCAGCCGATGCGCGAGGCCGGAATGAAGGCAGAGGCCGACCGATCGATGCGCCACCCGCCCTCGGCCGGGACCATCAGGTCGTTGGCCCCGCCGAAAAACTGGTCGATGCCGAGATCGAGCAGGCGATCGAGTGTCGTGGCCGGGTGGTAGTTCGCCACGAGTGCCGAGTAGGCGCCGGCCGGCGGGCCCGGAGGATCCTGGATCCCGGCGATCGCGTCTCCGTCACGGTCCATGGCGTGGAGGCCCGGGAGATCGCCCGATGCGTGCCTGGCCAGCCAGACCAGGCCGTTCGCGACGAAGGCCGCCCCCGACGTGAACGGGTTGTCGGGGAACATCTCGAGCAGATTCGCGATCCATCCGATCGTCTCACTCCAGCGCTCCGGCGTGGCGAGCGGCGTGCCGTCGTTCGGCGTGGCGACCAGCACCGCGTGGCCCAGCGTGAACCGGCGTGAGAGATCGCCAAAGGCGCCGGCGCGCTCCACGAGCGTCCGAAGAACCAGACCGCCGCGCGAGTGTGCAACGACATCGAACGTCGTGCCGTGCTTCGGCAGCGCCTCGAGCAGCATGCGGGCGTTCTGCTCCGGCGTGCGGCTGATGGTGAAGTGATTGAACGCGAACACGCGGTCGCCGTAGAACTCCGTCGCGCGCTCGAAGAAAGCCGACCCGGCCAGTGCGCGGTAGGTGGAGGCGGCATCCGAGAACGGACCGTGAAGCAGGAGAAGCGAGCGCTCCGGCGCCCGCGGTTCGGTGCGCTTGAGTACGCCGGCAGCCAGCGCGTTGCCGGTGACCTTGACCCAGCCTTCCTGGAGTCCCCGCTTGTTCCACACCGCGGCTTCGAGCGCTTCGGCCAGGCGGGGCAGCACGAAGCTCACGGCCTCGTCCGCAGCGCGCTGGGCGATCTTGATCACGATGGCCTTCACGATCCGGCCGGCAATGCCGCGCGTCGTGTTCGGACGGAGGGGCACCCGGAAACGCGCGCGGGACGATCCACGCGCGGCCCGGCGCGCCCCGTCCGCCGGCAGGTGAAACGTCAGCGCCCCCGAGGGAAGACGCAGCGCGAGGATGGCCGTCTGCCCCGGCCCCACGTCGCAGGTGACGTCCAGCCCCTCGGGTCCGGCCAGCCCGCGTCGGGCCGTTGGAGGAGACTCGAGAACGACCTCCTCGATGAGCTGGGACTCGCCGGTCAGAAATTCCGGGGGCAATCCCGGCAGGCCGGCGGCGCGATCTCGGGCGCGACCGCGCGTGGCCCCCGGGCCCCTGGCGCTCCAGCCTGGCGAGTTTACTTGGAGGGGCACGACCTACCTGGATTTCCTCTTCCGTACCGGGGCCGCGGCGGACCGTCGCGACGGCGCTCGCCGCGTCTTCCGGCGCGGCCGCGGTGTCCGAATCGACCGGAGACGCGTGATCGCGCGCGCCGTCGTCGCGGGCGCCGGATCGAGCGTGTAGCACGGGAGGATGCCCTGCGCGTAGAGCAACCCGTACACCAGCGCCTGGTTCGTCTTGTGTCCCGGCCGGAACACGTTGTTGTCCAGCCACTCGCTCACATGCGCCAGTCCCCGCCCGAGATCGATGTCGACGTCGGCTGAGTGAACCAGCACCGTGGGATCGCCCGCCCACGGCGCGGCGTCCCTGGAGAACGACAGCTGGACGTTCCCTTCGGCAAAACGCGTGTGCTTCCAGCTGTCGGGATGCGCCGGCAGATCGTCGAGCCCGGCCGGCGCGCCGTGACCCGGCGCCGCGGCGAAATCGCCCGCGCGCGGCATCCGCGCCTTCAGTCCGGCGTCGAAGAACAGGAACACGCGGTCCACCGCGACGTGCCGCACGCCGCGCACGAACGGCAGCAACGGCGCGCCGTCGATGAACGTCTCGCGCAGCTTGGCCTCGATATTCAGGCACGCCATCATGGCGGCGACCTCGAGCGTGCGATATGTCCCGGCGTCGAGGCCCGGCGGCGCCGTGAACGGCGAGGCGAGCTGCTTCAGGCGGCCGAAGCCCTTCGGCAGGTCCGTGGTTTCCGGCGAATCGGGCACCAGCATCAGCCGAAGCACGACGTCGTCGGCTTCGAGGTTCTGCGGAACCCGCATGAAGTCCAGGCGTCGAACGAGGTGCCACGCAGGACGGTGACGCGGGGCCGAGAACGTGAGGCCGTAGACCTGGCCGGCGTCGAACGGCAGGTCGAGTCGAAGTTCGACCGTCGACTCGCTCGTCTGCCCCTGCGACAGAATGCGCGGCCCGCCTGCCGCGAACATGTCGAACACACGGATCTTCAACGGGCCGCCGCGCCACAGATTCCGGTCGCAGCCATAGAGGACCACCGTCAAGCGTTTGCCGGTCATTTCGACCTCCTGCGGGCCGTGACGTCCCCGCGAGCGGGGCGCCTCGACATGCGTGAACTCAGGCCGTGAACAGCGGCTGATCGAACGCGCTCGTGCGTCCTTCGAGCTGCGGCACCTGATCGAACTTCTTCTTCTTCAGCACGGCCGACGCGCGGTCGTGCAGGTCGCGATACGTGAGGCGTCCCTTGCTGCTGCGGATCGCGTCAACGAGAGCATACGTGAGCGCACCGTTGTACCGGCCGTTGATGAAGGCGTCGGCCGACGTCTGCGTGTCCCGGCAGCCGGCGATGAGCACTTCGGGCAGGTCCGCCTGCACGATGTCCCTGAACTTGCGGATCGAGCGTGACGAGCGCCGCAGGCTGGTCGACACCTTCTTTGGCAGGCTTCGCCTTGATTCGACGGCCTTCAGACCCCAGGGACTCGGGAGGTACCGCTCCTTGACAGGCGCGTCGGGCGGGAGGATTGCGCGGGTGTTCGTGCCCGAATGGCAGCAGTCCATGATGGCCGTGAAACTGACGCCCGCACGCAGGCCGTCGAGCGTCGCGCGCAGCCAGTCGTCGCGCAGCGGATCGTCCCAGTCGAGATCGGTCGGACACAGGATCTCGTCGCGCCCATCGGCTTCGTCGCCGTTGTCGTCTGGCACGTTGGATCCGTGGCCGGAATAGTGCACGAGGGCGACATCGCCCTTCTTCGCACCGCGCACGAGGGCCTGAATGCCCTTCTGCATCGCCTTCTTGGTCGCCGCGCCGTCGGTCAGCACGGTGATGTCCTTCTTCTTGAACCCATGGAACTCGACGAGCGCGTCACGCAGGTCGTTCACGTCATTCACGCATCCCCGAAGATCGGCGCCCGGTATCTGGTACCGGTTGATGCCGATCAGCAACGCCCGCTTCGCCATCACAGCCTCCTTTTCGGCGCTCGGCGCCCGGCGCCCGGCGCTTGGCGCTCCGCACTCGGCAATCCGCCAATCGGCAATCGGCAATCGGCAATCGGCAATCGGCAATCGGCAATCACGCCCCCAAGCCCCAAGCCAGAAGCCCCAAGCCCCTTTCAGAACGTTCGCCGGTACTCGAGCCGGAGGATGTTGTCGTACCAGCTCGCCGTCGTCAACGCGTGGCCGTCGTCGCAGCTACTTCCTGAACGCCTCGTCGTTCTCGGCGCCCTTCCTCGGCTTCCACGCGAGGCTGTAGTAGTCGCCGCGATCGCGCGCCCAGGGATCGAACGCGTTGACGACCTGCGCCAGCTCCGGCTGCAGCTCGGGAATGGTGCGCATCAGCACGCGTTTCAGCGGCGAGACCGGCTGATGCTCGTGCCCGTTCACCGGCTTCGGCTCGAACATCGGCGTCGGTCCGTTGTTCATCACCCAGTCGATGCCGAGCGTCGTGTAGAACTCCGGGCGGAAGCTGGAGGTGAGGAAGCGATCGCTGAAGAGCCGGCGCGACGCATTCAGGATGAACACCACGAACTGCGTCTCCGAGATCGCGAAGCCGTGCGGCCGGGTGGTTTCCGCCAGGTACCCGACGACGGTATCCACATCCTCGATGTTGTCCACAATCGAGCCGTCGGGATGGCCGAGACAGTCGCTTATGGCCGATCCGTCGGGATTGCGCTGCGCGCGCGTGATGATCTTCGACTGGTCGCAGCGATGCTGCCCGTAGACCTCGCGAAGCGTCGCCACGAGTCGCGCCTGCTCCTTCGCCTCAGGTGAGTCCGGCGGCAGGTGCTCGTCCACGAAATCGTCGAAGCTGGTCAGCTGCCGAAGGCCGTACTGCCGGCGGAACTCGTTGAAGCGCGGCACACCGCGTTCGCGGTCGCGAATGATGTCGAGCGCCGCGATGTCGATCTGCTGCGTCGGGCCCTTGAGGCGGCCCATCTTCAGGTTCTGCATGAAGCGCGGATGGTTCTGCAGCGCCAGCAGCCCGAGGCGCTGGCGTCCCATGCTGAGCGCCCAGTCCGCCACACCGTGCTCGCGCATGAAGGGCGTCGCGAGGCCACGGAAGGTTTCGACGATCGGGACCTTGCTCGCGATCGCGTCGGGATTCGAGATGTCGCGGTACTCGATCAGGTCGGGCATCAGCGGGTGCAGCCGGTAGACGCTGACGAACTCCTCGGGGAAGTTGAACGGCGAGCCGAAGTGGTTGGTCCCGCCGTTCACGTCGTCGGGATTCGCCACGTTCCACCCTGGCTTCTGGCTGCCCAGGCCGACGATCCCTGGGCCCGAGGCCAGGACCGAGTAGAGCTCGTTCGCCTTGTAGGCGGCCGGCGACGTCCCGAGCCGCTTGACCGTTCTCGCCAGCGCATCGGTCAGGACCGGTGTCCTTGCTGAAGAGGCCGCTCCAATTGCCGTTCATGCCCTTGAAGAGCGGCTCGTCGTAGAGCAGCTGGGGCGTCCATTCGATCGTGTGAATCTTGGCGATCTCGGCCGAGACGACGAGCCTCGCGGCCGCGAACAGTTCGTCGGGTGTGACGTCCCGGTATCGGATCACACGCGCGGGAGCATCGGGATTGCGCAGCCCCGAATCCGCGTCGGGTGTCCTCTCCGCGCGGCGGCGGAACTCGTCGACGAACAGGTTGTGCTCGCGCGAGAACACCGTATGGAGAAAGCTCATCCCGACGGTCCAGTTGTCGGGGAACGCTGCGGACTCCTGGCCCGTCCACTCGGGGAGCTTCGGGTCGGAATCGAGCAGGAGCGGGAGGTAGCCCTGACGATCGCCCTCGCTGGTGCGCCCCGGGCAACTGGACCATCAGCAGACGGGCCGGGTCCTTCGGGTCGCGCTTGACGCGGATGTGCGACGTCTCGTCGTAGCCGTAGATCTGCGAGGCATCCCACCAGGCCGTGTTCGTGTTCCGGAACGTCCGGGAGGAGCGGGCGGTGTACGTGCGGCCGTCGTGGGTGAAGTTCGCCGGCGCGGACGTGTCGGCCACGAGCGTCCTGTCGATCGTATCGCCGGGACGGCATCCCAGACGGGCCGCCTGTTCAGGCGTCAGCGGGGTTTCGACGCCGTTGACCTTCTGCGAGGCGCAACCGACGGCCATGTATTCCGGCGCGTTGTGCCCCTCGTCGAGGTGCGAGAACCAGTCGTGCGTCATGAACTGGATCCAGAAGGCCGCGATGACGTTCATGAACGGCGCTTTCTTGTAGTCGCAGTTCGCGTCCTTCGAGTAGCCCGGTTTGCCGTAGCCGTCGGCGCAGGCCGCCGGGATCGGACTGGGCGCGCGTGAACAGCTTGCGGCTGATGACCTGGGGATCCGGGCGCATCAGCGAGAGCCGGTCGCCGTGCCGGTTGCGCGTCAGGTCGTTGAGTCCGTCCTCCGGGAAGGTCTCCTCGAACTCCACGTTGCGGGCAAACAGCGTATTCACCGATCCCATCAGGGGATTGCGAATGTCGTTGCAGATACCGGTCAGGGTGCGGCCGCGGATGAGCGCGCCGCGACAGAGCTGGTCGCCGGCGCCGCCCACGGCCGCGTAGTTCGGGTCCGAGGCTGGCAGGCGCATCTCCGGCCAGACTTTCAGCGCCGGACCATCGGTGCCGTGCCGTCCCGCGAGGTAGGCCTCGAAGGTGCCGCTGTTGTCGAAGAGGTTGAACTTGATTAGCTCGATCCGCTCGTACTCGAGATCGATCAGCGCGCCGCCGACGCCCCTGAGGTTCTGCGTGGGCTTGCCAAGGGAGGTCTGGTCGCCGGTGCCGTAGTAGTTGCGCCAGTCCACCCACGGCGTGCCGCGGAACTTCAGCGCGGCCTCGCCGCCGCGGCAGCGGGCGGTGCTCTCCTGGACCTTCCCCTCGAATCGTTGATCGCGCGCGCTGGCGATCGGCCTCGGCCCGGTCGCGAGTTCGTCGATGCAGCCGCCGAGATCGGTCGCGTTGCAGTGCGCGAACAGCACGGCGAGCGCGACCACGAAGGCGCCCTGAACGATTCGCATCCCGTCCTCCCTGAAACTCAGCAGGTCAGAGCGCCCGGAGCGATCGTGGCCAGCGGAGCGCGCATTCTGCGCGTGAGCCGCGGGGGATGTCAAGGTCAGCGGCGATGCAGGTCAGCGGCGATGCAGATGAGGTCAGCGGCGATCGCCAAGGCCGGTGCCAAACGCAACGCGGCAGCTCTCGGCGTCGATGATCGGTCGGCCTGTGCTTCAATCCACTCGAACTGGATCATCAGGAGCAGAATCACGGCTCCAGTTCCCTTGCAGAGCAGGGAGACCAGCAGGAGCGCCCCCGCGACCGGCGCGAACGCGGCACTGCGGAACCCGCGCACGTAGGCGATCAACGCCAGCACGCCGAACGCCGCGTCACCAACAGGTCCGTGATCCCCGCGACCCACAGAACCGGCTCCGTATGGACCGGGTGGACGGAGAAGACGATCGCCGCGACGAGCGGCAGGAACGGATGGTGCGTAGGGTCGCCCCAGCGAACGAGTACCGCGCGGGCGAGCACATAGACGCCGATTACCGCGAGTATGTGAAACGCGACATTGAGAAGATGGAACGCCCACGGGTGAGCGCCCGCCGCCGCGTACACGATGGCATAGAGCACGTGCATCATGGGGCGGTAGAAGCTCGTGCTGTACCTGTGGGCTGTTGACAGTGCTGGGCACGCCTTCCGTCACTGGCCGGCCGCCGGCCGAGACTGCCGGTGGCATAATCAGGCACCAGGAGTACGAAGATGACCAATCGCCTGCGCCGCGCCCTCACCCTCGTCGTCGCCCTGTCCGGAGCCGCGACCCTCCTCGCGCAAGGGCTCCAGTATCCCGTCGCCAAAAAGGTCGACCAGGTCGACGATTATCACGGCACGAAGGTCGCCGATCCCTATCGCTGGCTCGAGGATGACGCCTCGGCCGAAACAGCGGCCTGGGTGGAGGCCGAAAACAAGGTGACCTTCCCGTATCTGGAGAAAATCCCCTACCGCGATGCCCTGACGGCGCGCGTGAGGGCGCTGAACGACTATCCGAAGTACTCGTCGCCGTCGCGGAAGGGGCCCTACTACTTCTTCCTGAAGAACGACGGCCTGCAAGCGCAGAGCGTGCTCTACATCCAGAAGGGCCTCGACGGCACACCAGACGTCCTGATCGATCCGAACGCGTGGTCGAAGGACGGCACGATGCGGCTCGGCACCTTCGTTCCGTCGGCCGACGCGAAGTACGCGGTCTACGGGATCTCCACCAGCGGCTCCGACTGGCAGCAGTACAAAGTGATGGAGCTGGCGACGAAGAAAATCCTGCCTGACACGATCGACTGGGTCAAAGTGTCGGGCGTCGCGTGGCAGCAGGACGGCTTCTACTACAGCCGGTACCCCGAGCCGGCGAAAGGGACGGAAAAGGCCTCCATCAACGAGGATCACCGCGTCTACTTCCACAAGGTCGGGACGCCGCAGTCTGAGGACCGGCAGATTTTCCAGGACGCGGCCAACCCGCAGCGTTTCAACACCGTCGAGACGACCGAAGACGAGCGCTTCGCTCTCCTGACCGTCTCGGATCGCGGCAAGGGCACGGACGGGAATGCCCTGTTCGCCCGCGATCTGTCGCGGGGTGAGCGCGAGTTCAACCCGGTCGTCCGGACCATCGGCAACGACTCGTACGGCGTGGTGGACAACCTCGCCGACAAGCTCCTGGTCGAGACCAACCGCAACGCGCCAAACGGCCGCGTCGTTCTGGTGGACCCGAAACAGCCTGAAGAGACCAACTGGAAGACGATCCTCCCTGAGCGGGCCGAACCGCTCCAGGGCGTGAGCACCGCCGGCGGAAGGATCTTCGCGACTTACCTCAAGGACGTCACGACGCACGCGTACGTCTACAGCCTCGACGGCACACTCGAGAACGAAATCGAACTTCCCGGCCCCGGCATAGCCGGCGGGTTCGGCGGCAACCGCGACGACACCTTCGTGTTCTACAGCTTCAACTCGCTGAGCGTGCCGCCGACAATCTATCGCTACGACATTGCGACGAAGAAGAGCACCGTCTTCCGTCAGTCCGAAGTGCCGGCCTACGATCCAGCCGCCTATGAAACGAAGCAGGTGTTCTATCCGGGCAAGGACGGCACGAAGATCCCGATGTTCCTCGTATACAAGAAGGGGCTGAAGCTCGACGGGACGAATCCGACGCTCCTCTACGCCTACGGCGGCTTCAATATCGTCCAGTCCCCGACATTCAGCGCGGCGCGGCTCGCGCTGCTCGAGCAGGGCTTCGTGTACGCCAACGCCAACATCCGCGGCGGCGGCGAGTACGGAGAGGCGTGGCACAAGCAGGGAATGAAGCTGACGAAGCAGACGGTTTTCGACGACTTCATCGCGGCGGCCGAGTGGCTCATCGCGAACAAGTACACCTCGACCGAGCGGCTCGCGGTTCAGGGCGGCTCGAACGGGGGCCTGCTGATCGGCGCCGTCATCAACCAGCGGCCGGACCTCTTCAAGGTCGCCATTCCGCAGGTCGGTGTGATGGACATGCTGCGGTTCCAGAAGTTCACTATCGGCTGGAACTGGGTCGCGGACTACGGCTCGAGCGACAACCCGGACGAGTTCAAGGCGCTTTATGCATACTCGCCGCTGCACAACATCAAAGCGGGTGTGAAGTACCCGGCCACGCTGATTACGACGGCGGACCACGACGACCGGGTCGTCCCGGCGCACTCGTTCAAGTACCGCGGCCACCCTTCAGGCGAAAGCGAGCCGCGAGACGCCCATCCTGATCCGGATCGACACGAAGTCCGGGCACGGCGCGGTCAGCCTGACCAAGGCTCTCGAGACGACCGCTGATATCTATGCGTTCATCATGTACAACATGGGGCTGAAGCCCGCCCCGGGAACGCTGAACACGACCGCCGTCCCGAATGGGCCGCGCCAGGAGCCCGGACGATGAGGACGCAAGGATTCGCGCGCGCGCTCTGTCTGACACTGGCCGCGGCGGCGACGGTGGCGGCCGTCGCCGCCGCCCCCAGCGAAAAGCTCGTGCTCGTCACCGTCGTCGCCGACGAAACGAAGACGGCAACCGGGCTCACGCCTGCCGACTTCGTCGTGACCGAGGACAAGAAGTCCCTCCAGGTTACCGAGGCGGTGCCGGCCAACGACCCACTATCGATCGTGCTCGTCGTCGATACGTCCCTGCCCGAGGGCACGGCGGCGTCCACGCCGGAATTGCGCAGGGCCCTGACGTCGTTCGTAGCCACCGTGCAGGAACGCGAACCGGGCACCGAGTTCGCGCTGTATCAGGTCGCGAATGCCGCGACGCCGGTGACGGACTTCACGACCAGCCGCGACGTGCTGCAGAAGGGCATCGATGTGATCGCCTCGGGCACGCCCACCGGCAGCGCCATGCTGGAGGGAGTCGTCACCGCCGCCAGGAAGATCGCCGCGATGCCGGCTCCCAGGCGCGCGATTGTCTGTCTCGGAATCGGGACCGCGGAGGGCAGCAGCCAGATGCCCCAGGATGTCGCGAACCTCGTGCGCAAATCCGGCGCGACACTGTGGGTCGTGTCGGTACAGCGCGCCACCGACCAGCCGCTCACGAACCGCGATGTGGTGTGGACGCGCGCGACCGCCGACAGCGGCGGGCTGCGCCAGAATGCCATCCAGGCCAACCGGCTCGATGCGCAGCTGCGGACGGTCGCGAACAGCCTGCTGTCGCAGTACACGCTGCGGATCGTCCGCAAGCGGGATGGCGCGGTCAAGGGACTGGAAGGGCATACGACCGGCGGATCGCCGGTCCTGTTCACGCACTGGATGAAATGAGCCGGCGCGGCGGCCCGATCGTCACGTCAGTCGCACGTCGCCCTTGAAGATGATGAACACCAGGATGACGTCGAGCACGGCCACGAAGGAAGGGAACATCCCGCTCGCGTAGGGAATGAGCGGCAGCCCGAAGAAACCGGCCAGCCACGCCAGCAGGAATGCGGCGATCCCGCGCGGCCCGAGCTCGTCCCAGAACCATCCGTACACGAGAAGGACCCAGAACGCCGCGTGGGCGATGAGCGCCGCGATGCCTGCCGACATGTTCCGCTGAAGTCTAATCCACCGCGGGGCGGGCGCCTCATCCCTCCCGCAGGGTCGCCAGCGGCGCCTGCCTGAGCGCCCGCCAGGCCGGAATCAGCGTGGCGCCAGTCGCCAGTCCCGCGACCAGCAGGCCGACGACGGCGAACGAGAACGGATCGGCGGCGGCGACGCCGAAGAGCACGGACCGCATGCCGCGCCCCGCCAGGAGCGCGATGGCGCCGCCCGTCGCGAGACCGGCGATCACCCGGCGTGCGGAGCGGCCCAGCAGCAGGAGGACGATGGCGGATTCGCGCGCGCCGAGCGCGAGCCGGACGCCAATCTCTTTCCGCCGCGCCGCGATGTCGCCCGCAAGCACCCCGAAGACGCCGACGCAGGCGAGCAGCAGCGCCACGACGGCGAAGCCGCCGAGCAGCCACATCGTCAGACGGTCGCGGGCGTTCGATCGATCCACGAGCGTCGACAACTCGGTGACGGCGTAGAGCGGCAGCGACGGGTCCATCGACGCGACGGTCGCCCGCAGCGACGCGACGATGGCGGCTGGATCGCCGTCCACGCGAACGGCGAGGTCGCGCACGCTGTCGGGGAAACGGCCGGCCGGCAGATACACCAGAGGCCGCGGCGGCGTTCGCGCATCGAAGAGGCGCACGTCATGGACCACGCCCGCAACCGTGACCGTCAGCCCGCCGTACATCGCGACGGCGAGCGTCCGGCCCAGGGGGTCCCGGCCGGGCCACAGCGTGTGAGCCAGCGTGGCGCTGATCAGCGCGCGCGCCGGGCCCGTGTTGTCGCCCGCCCCGAAGTCCGTCCCGCGCTCGAGCGACACGCCGAGCGCATCGAGCGCGCTGTCGCCGGCGAGGCGCACGTCAGCGACGGGATCCTGTCCGTTCGGGTCCGGCGCGCGTGTCGCGTCGCGCACCGTAGTCGCTGGTCCCATGCCGTTGAACGGCCGCGTGCTGACGATCCCTGCCGCCTTGACGCCCGGCAGCGCGCGTACCCGATCAACGAGGCGTTCGTAGAAGAGGAGCTGGCTCTCGGGCGTGGCGTAGGTGCCTGGCAGGGCCACGCGTCCGACGACGACCCCGCGCGGAGCGAACCCGAGATCGACGGCGGACAGTTCGGCGAAACTCCGTATCGTGAGCAGGGCCATGATGCCGAGCGCGCAGGCGAGCGCAATTTCGGCCACCACCAGCACGCCGCTGCCGGCCTGCGTCGCCGTGCGGCCGGAACGAGCATCGCCGGCGAGATTCGCGACGGCGCCGGTGCGCCTGCCGCGGAAGGCCGCGAGCGACCCGAAGAGCAGCGTGGCGCTCATCGCGATGGCGCTCGACAGGAGCAGCACCGGCGTGTCGACGGCCACGGCGCCCGGGCGCGGAACATCCGGCGGGAGGAGCGCGACGAGGAGCTGGACGCCGGGAACTGCCGCGGCCGTGCCGGCAATCGCGCCGAGCACGCCGAGCAGCGCGTGCTGGGTGAAGAGCTGGCGGAAGAGGCGCCGGTCGGTCGCCCCGATTGCCCGCCGGACCGCGAGTTCCTGCGCGCGCCGCGTCATGCCGGACAGCGTGAGGGTCGCGACGTTCGCGACCGCCATCAGCAGGAGGAGTCCGACGGCGCCGAGCAGCACGAGAAGTGACGCCCGCACGTTCCCGGTGATTTCTTCAGCGAGCGGAACGACGGAGGCGGACCAGCCCTCGTTGCCGGCGGATTCGCGTGCGCGCCCGGCCGCCACGCTCACCATTTCGACGCGCGCCTGGTCGGGCGAGACGTTCGGGGCCAGGCGTCCGATGACGATCAGGAACCGCCCGTACGCGCGCGTCTGCGGAGACGCGACCAGCGGGAACCACAGGTCCTGCGGCCCGAGCCATCCTGAGTTGCGGCGGGTCGAACCCAGCCGGCATGACGCCGGCAATCGTGTAGGACTTCGCCGACATCGTGACCGCGCGGCCGATCACGGAGGGATCGGCGTTGAACCGCCGCCTCCAGAGGCTGTCGCTCAGGATCACGGCGAGCCCGTCGCGCGCGTCGGTTTCGACGAAATCGCGCCCCAGTGCGGGTGAGACGCCGAGCGTGCGGAAGTAGGCGGCCGTCACCTCGGCTCCGACCAGCCGTTCCGGCGCGTCGGCGCCCGGCAACGTGATCGAGGTCGGCACCACGGCCGCCATCGACGCGAAGCTTCGCGCCCGGTCGCGCCAGGCCTCGAAATTGTCCAGCGACACGACGTTGTCGTTGCGGTTCTTCGGGATGTTCCGCTCCCAGACGACGACCAGCCGGTCGGCCGCCGCATACGGCAGGGGCCGGATGAGAATGCCGTAGACGAGACTCACGATCGCCGTGACGGCGCCGATTCCGAGCGCGAACGTGAGCACGGCCGCGAGGGTATGGCCCGGGTTGCGCCTCAGGACCCGCGCCGCGTAGCGCACGTCGAGCACGAGATCTTCCAGCCCGCGTCCTCCACGGGCATCGCGCGCCTGCTCCTTGATCGCTTCGATGCCTCCGAAATCCGCCAGCGCCGAGCGCCGGGCGTCGTCCGGCGACATCCCGGCGGCGACCCGGTCGGCGATCTCGCAGTCGAGGTGATGGGCGAATTCGGCGCTCATCGAGCGTTCAACGGAGCCGCGGCGCGCGATCTGGCCGCACCCGACGGAGCATGCGGGTCATCCAGTGCATCGGCTCCTCCCTACGTCGCGCGAATCACGTGGTTCATGGCAGCCGAGAATGCGCGCCAGGCATCGACCTCGTCGGCCAGTTGCTTCCGTCCGGCTGGCGTGAGCCGGTAGATCTTGATGCGGCGGCCCTCGGCCGACTGCGCCTCGTCGCCCGCAATCCAGCCGCGGTCCTCGAGACGATACAGCGCCGGGTACAGCGATCCCTGCGTCACGCTGAGCACATCCCGCGACAGGGCCTGAATCCGTTTCGAGATGGCCCAGCCGTGAAGCGCGCCGTGGGCCAGCGCCTTCAGGACCAGCAGGTCGAGGGTCCCCTGGAGCAGGTCGGGTTTCTGTGACATAGGTGTTCGGGGGTCGGCGCTCGGCGCTCGTGCTCGGCGCTCGGTGCCCGGCGTTCGGCGGTCGGCGGTGCGTCGGGCTTCGGCCCGAATACTTTGCCGTTCGACAATAGAGTCGCCGATTCGATTGTCGGATGTCAAGGTATGCGAATATTCCCGAACGCGCGGGCCGGTTCTCACGTAAACGGTGTAGATTCGAGGTGGCTTCATGGAACGGCTGATCCAGGACATCCGGTTTGCAGCTCGGGTCCTCTGGAAGGACAAGGGGCTTCGCGCTCACGGCGGTGCTGACGCTCGGCATCTGCATCGGGGCGAACGCGGCGATTTTCGCGGTGGTCAACGCGGTCCTGCTTCAGCCGCTCCCGGTGCCGGACGCCCGCCAGCTGGTCCACATGTACAACTCGTACCCGGGTGCCGGGGTCTCGGACCGTGGCTCGACCGGAGTTCCCGACTACTACGACCGGCTTCGCGAAACGGACGTCTTCCAGGAGCAGGCGCTCTACAACACGCGCGGCGTCACCCTCGGCCAGGAAGGCGCCCCCCAGCGCGTCACCGCGATGGCCGGCACGCCGTCGCTGCTGCGGCTGCTCCAGACCCATCCCCTCCGCGGCCGCCTGTTCGTCGAGGAAGACGGCGAGATCGGCAAGACCCACAAGACGGTCCTGACCTACGCGACCTGGCAGCGGTTCTTCGGCGGCAGGGACGACGCGATCGGCAAGGACCTGCGGATCAACGGTGAGCCGTATTCGATCGTGGGCGTGCTGCCGCAGGGCTTCTCGTTCCTGGACCCCGATATCGTGCTGTGGCTGCCGGTCGCCTTCACGGCCGAGGAGAAGTCGGACGACTCGCGGCACAGCAACAACTGGTCGTACATCGCACGGCTGAAGCCCGGCGCGAGCCTCGAGCAGGCCCGCCAGGAAATCGACGCGTTGAACGCGCGCAACCTGGACCGCTTTCCCGCCTTCAAGGAAATCCTGATCAACGCCGGCTTCCACACCGTCGTCGTCCCGCTGCAGGCCTACCTGGTGCGGGACATCCGCGGCACGCTCATGCTCCTCTGGGGCGGCGTCGCCTTCGTGCTCCTCATCGGCGCGGTGAACATCACGAACCTGATGCTGGTGCGGTCCACGGCGCGGACGCGCGAGCTGGCCACGCGTCACGCCCTCGGCGCGGGTCTCGGCCGGATCGGCCGGCAGCTGCTGACCGAGACCGTCCTCCTCACTTTCGTGGGCGCTGCGCTCGGTCTCGCCCTGGGCGACGTCGGGCTCCGCATGCTCGTGGCGTTCGGAGTCGAGCAGACGCCGCAGGGCACTCCGATTGTCATGGACGGGAGCGTCGTGGCCTTCACCGCGGCGCTGGCGTTGGCGATCGGCGTGCTCATCGGCCTGGTGCCGGTCCTGAATCTCCGCAACCTCAACCTGGGCCAGGCATTCCGTGAAGAAGGGCGCAGCGGCACCTCCAGCCGCAAGGCGCGGGCGACGCGGCGGGTCCTGGTGACGGCGCAGATCGCGTTCGCGTTCATGCTGCTCATCGGCGCCGGCCTGATGCTCGCCAGCTTCCGGCACATTCTCGCAGTCCGCCCGGGGTTCGACCCGGCGCAGGTCCTGACCGGGCTGGTCAGCCCGCCGTCGGCGCGATATGCGGACGATGCCTCGCTGAATGGTTTCGACAACCGGCTGCTCGAGCGCGTGCGCACGCTGCCCGGCGTCCAGGCGGCCGGCCTCACGAGCAACCTGCCGCTCTCGGGTAACTACAGCGACAGCGTGATTCTCGCCGAAGGTTACGTGATGAAGCCTGGCGAGTCGCTCATTTCGCCGTTTCAGACCCGCATCACGCCGGGGTATTTCGAGGCGATGAAAGTCCCGCTCTTGCGCGGACGCTTTTTCACGGCGTCGGACGTCGAACAGGCCCCCCGGGCGGTCATCGTGGACGACCGGCTCGCCGCGCGGTTCTGGGGGACGGACGATCCCATCGGGCGTCGGCTCTGGCAGCCTGACTCGGCGGGAGAGCTCAAGGACGGGCCCGGACCGAAAAGCAAGTTCTACACCGTTGTCGGCGTCGTGGGGAGCGTGCGCATGACCGGCCTGACGGAAAAAGCGCCGGTCGGCAGCTACTACTTCGCGATGGCGCAGGACTCCGCCCGGACGGTCACGCTCGTCGTGCGCGGCGCCGGGCAGCCCGACACGCTCGTGTCGTCCATCCGGCGCGAACTGGCGGGCATCGATCCCGAGCTGCCGTTCTACAGCGTGCGGCCGATGCAGGAACGCCTGGATGCGTCGCTCCTCAACCGCCGGACGCCGATGCTGCTCGCGTCGCTCTTCGGCGCGATCGCGCTGCTGCTCGCGGCCGTCGGGTTGTACGGCGTGCTGACCTACCAGGTGTCGCAGCGCCGGCGTGAGATCGGCATCCGGATGGCGCTTGGCAGCGACACCGGGCGGATCTTCACGATGGTCGTGCGTGAGGGACTGGTGCTCGTCGGCGTCGGCCTCGTGGCGGGCCTCGCTGGCGCGTTCGCGATCCGACGCGCGATGGAGTCGCAGTTGTTCGGCGTCGGGCCGATGGACCCGCAGGTCACCGCCGGGGTGGCGTTCGTCCTCGGGACGGTGGCGCTGCTGGCGTGCGCGG
This sequence comes from uncultured Acidobacteriota bacterium, assembly GCA_963817635.1. Classification (GTDB taxonomy): domain Bacteria; phylum Acidobacteriota; class Vicinamibacteria; order Vicinamibacterales; family 2-12-FULL-66-21; genus CAWFPR01. The sequence goes on from CAWFPR010000027.1 coordinate 158,823, forward strand.
TGCCGGCGCGGCGGGCGGCACACATCGATCCGCTCATCGCGCTGTCGGATCAGTGACGGTGCGCTCTGGCGGCCGGCGCCAGACTGGCCGTTTGAGCCGATCGGGCGATTGGGCTATCCTCTCGGGGCCACGCCTGGCATGCCCCCCGAACCCGAGAGGTGTCCCGTGACCATTCGTCGCACCGTCGGAGCCGGACTGGCCGGATTCGCCGCGCTTGGCGCGCTGGCGGCTGCGCAGAAGGGGCCGGTGGTCGCCGACGTGCTCCGGGCGGGCACCGAGTACCTGGCGGCCTACGCGCCGAAGGTCTCAGGCGTGTCGCTCGAGGAGCAATACACGATCATCGACGTGTCGAGCGGCCGGATGGCGACGCCCCAGCGCCTCAGCTCAGACGTCGTGCTGCTGAATCTCTCCGGCCGGGTGGTCGCGCTCCGGGACGCGTACGCGATCGACAACAACCCGCTGCGCGAGCGCACGCCGCGTATCACGGCGCTCCTCGCCAGCCCGACGGCAGCAGCCTGGGAACAGGCGCAGGCGTACGCCGCCGCGTCGTTCCGCCACATGAAGGCGGATATCGTCGCGACGCTCAACGATCCGACGCTCGCGCTCCAGTTCCTGACACCGGTCAACCAGCCGCGCGTGACCTTCAAGATCGACGGCCACAAGCGGTTCGACGACACCGACACCGTGGGCCTGAGCTTCCAGGAGTCCAAGAACCGCGAGGCCGCCTACATCATCAGCACGCGCGGAAAGGCCCTCGCGTCGGGCCGCCTGTGGATCGACCCTGCGACAGGCCGGATTCATCAGACCGAGCTGTCGATGCAGTCGGCGACCGAGACCGCGCGCATCACGGTCACCTACGCGCACGACAGCGCGCTCGATCTGTGGCTGCCGAAACAGATGGTGGACGTCTACCGATCGAGCGAGGGGTCAACCGGGGTCAGCAGCATGGGCACCGGCGGGGGCTACAACGTCCGGCAGGAGTTCGAGTGCCGGGCGAGCTACGCCAACGCGCGGCTGACGCCAATCGAAATGTCGGTCGCGAAGTAGATCGGCAAGCCTTTCCATTTACCCTTTCCCATATTCCATCAGGCCGGCATGTTCAGCGGCCTGCCAGCTTCTGCGCCGACGGATTCTCGACCGGGTAGTCGGCGTGCCGCGACCAGTCCTCGAACGACCCGTCGTAGAGCAGCGCGGTGAAGCCGAGCGTCCGCGCAGCAAAGAGCGTCGCGGTCGCCTGCTGGCCGATGTGGCAGTACGCGATGACCGTGTCGCCCGGCTTCACGCCGGCCGTCGTGAACAGCGCCGCGAGTTCCCCGGCCGGCTTCAGCGACACTCGGGCGTCAACGGTCTCGCTGAACGGCACGCTGCGCGCGCCGGGAATGTGGCCGGTCTTGTGCCGGTGGTCCGGCCGGCCGCCCGTCTGCGTCCCGTCGTAGAACCCCGGGGTCCTGGCATCCACGATCGCAAATCCCGGCGTGTTCAGGTGCGCCCTGACGAATGCCGCGTCGACGATCAGGGGCTTCGTCTCGAGCGGCGCCAGGTGACCGGCGCGCGGAGCCGGCACGTCGGCCGTAAGTGGATGTCCGGCCCGCGTCCACGCCTCGACGCCGCCGTCCAGCAGCGAGACGCGCTCGAGACCAGCGTAGTCGAGCGTGAACATCACCCGGGTCGCCGGACTGATCCACTCCTGGGAGAAATAGACAACGACGTGCGAGGCGTCGGAAATGCCGAGCGCCGCGAGCCGCTCCCGCAGCACCGGCAGCCGGCAGCATCTGGAGGTTGTTCCCCGTGGCTGGGTCGTCCGTCGCCAGGTCCTGATACGCGGCAAACCGCGCGCCCGGGATATGGCCGGCGTCATAGGCGGACCTCGGTCCGACCTCCAGCAGCACCAGATCTGCGTCCGCAGCATGACGCGCGAGCCATGCGGCGTCCACGAGCAGCGCGTCGCGCGGGGCCGCCGCGTGCCCGTGAGCCGCGGCGAGCGCGGTGAGAGCCACCACGGCGACAGACGATCGGAGCAGTCGCATGCGTCACCCTGGGGCACGATGACCCGCGACACGCAGGTTCCGGCCTTCCTTGTAGATGTTCTACAAGAGATGCCGCGGCGCAGTCAACAGGCAAGCCCACCGCGCGCCTTTTCGCGGGGACCGGACGTGTGACGAGAGCCCGTGCCGCCGCGCCCAGACCAGTTCATCTACCGGGCGGGCCGCTCGTCCTGGCCAGGCGCGTGTTCGTCCCACACGGCCTCCGCCCTGCCGGTTCGCTGCCATACAGTAACGGCACGATGCGAAGGCTCTCCGCCTGTGCGCTGGTGCTCGCGGTTCTTCTCGCGGCGGCGGCTCCGGCCGCCGACGACGCGCCGGCGGTTCGCGTGTTGTTCGTCGGCAACAGCCTGACGTACGTCAACGACCTGCCGGCGATGATCGAAGCCGTGGCCGCGCAGGCAGGCGTGAAGGGCCGTGTGACCTGCCGCGCGATCGCGCTGCCGGACTTCGGCCTCGAGGAGCACTGGAACGACGGTCGCGCGGTCGGTGCGATTCGCGACGGCCGGTGGACGTACGTCGTGCTCCAGCAGGGCCCGACGTCGCTGCCGGAATCCGAATCTGTCCTGCGCACCTACACGAAGAAGTTCGCCTTCGAAGCCAGGGCGCACGGCGCGAGCGTGGCGCTCTACAGCGTATGGCCGCCGCTCGCGCGCTTCGGCAGTTTCGACGCGGTCACGGCCTCGTATGCGCACGCGGCCGCGGACGTCGGCGGCCTCCTCGTGCCGGTCGGCGAGGCGTGGCGCGCCGCCTGGCGCCGCGATCAGTCGCTGGGCCTGTATGGCCCCGACGGCTTCCACCCCTCGCCCCTCGGCACCTACATCGCGGCCCTGGTGTTCTTCGAGCGTCTCACCGGGCACTCGCCGGTCGGCCTGCCGGACCCCGCCTCGTCGCGCGACCCCGCGCTGGCGGGCATGCGCCTCACGGCCACGATTGACCGCCGTCCAGGAAGCGGCCGCCGAGGCCAACGCCCTCGTGTCGCGCCAGTAATGACGGCGGCCGCCGGATCGACACGATCGCCGTGCGCGAAGGCAGCGGCGCCGCGGGCGGCGCGATCCGCGCTCAGTGGCCGGGACCGAGCAGCACCGCGTTGATGAACAGCAGCTCGGTCGCCTCCGCATACGCGCGGTAGTTGGGATCCTCGGCAAACGCGATCACGTGGCCGCGGCCCATCGGCTGGTGCATCAGGTAGGCGTGCCCGGCGAGCAGCGGCTGCGCCTCCTTCCACACAAGGCCGGCGGCCACGAGCGTGTCGGCGGACGCATACGTGCCGACGTTCACGCCGGCATCGAGCTTGAGCGGCGCGAAGACGCGCGAGCCTTCGACCACGGCCTGGATCTCGCCGTCGAGGCCCGCGGTCAGCCAGTGATACGGATAGAGCGTCACCCGCAGAATGGCCCCGGCGAGGTTCTCCGGCGCCTCCTTGTCCGGCTGAATCGCTTTCTCGAAGTCGAACGGCTTCGACGTGTCCTCCGGCTTGACGGCCGGCGCGGCGCCGGCCTGCCCCGGTGGCGCCTCCTTTTCGGGCGCGCCGCTGCGCAGCAGCGTATCGGTGGACAGCAGCCCGACCTTGTCGCGCGCGGCCCATCGTGATGCGTCCGCAAGCGTGATCAGCGTCCCGCCATTCCGGATCCAGTCCTTCAGCCTCCGCAGCGCGTCGTCATTGAAGTTGTAGGTGCCGGACGGCAGTACCAGCACGTCGTAGTCCCGCATGTCGTAGTTCTGCGAGCGTCGAGACGCGCATCGCAGTCACGCGCAGGCCGAACCGCTGCTCGAGCACGTAGCGCGCCCATCCGGCCGAGAACGTCGACGCCGGCGCGTCCCACGCGAGCAGCACGCGCGGCTCCTTCAGGCGCGCGGCGCGTCCGCTGCCGAGCGAGAGGCCTTCGTCCGTCCACGTGCTCGACACCGGCACGAGTTCAGCGCCGCGGCGCCCGGCGATTTGCTGCACCTTCGCCGCCGTGCCCTCCGGGTTTTCCGAGAACCGGATGAACGCGGTGCCGATCGCATACGTGCGGCCGGCGTGGGTGAGGCTCTCGTCGAAAGTCTGGATCCGGATGCCCTGGCGCAGCGCCTCGGCCGCGGTCGCGGCCGCGCCGGAGCTCCACGGCATGAGAAAGCCAAGCGTCCCGGCCTGCACCGGCGCGAGGGCGGATGCGCGCTCGTCGGCGCGCACGTCCACGCTTCGCACGCCGGTCGCCTTGTCGCTCGCAACCACGTCCACGTCGAACATCAGCGGCAGGCTCCAGGCCGTGACGTCGTAGATCTGGTCCGGCAGCCGCGCCTTGCGGCGGCGATCCTGTTCCTTCAGGAAGGCCTCGTCCATCTTGATGTCCGGGTCCAGCAGGTTGCGCACGAGCCGGCCCGCCGGCTGCCCGAGCGGCACGATGAAGGTTCCACGCGGCATCGGCTGCGAACCGGCCTGGAACGCTTCCTCGCTGCGCCTGACCTGGATCCCCTGCGCCACGAGCAGGCGCGCGAGCCGTTCGGCGCGCGACGGATCCTTCCCCGGCGCAATCAGGTACTCGCGCGTTCCCTTCTCGGCCAGCGCCGTGGCGCTGCGACGGTAGTCGAGGAACCCGCGCAGCAGGCGTTCGCGGTTGCGCGCGGCCGTCAGCGCCGTCGTAATCGCCGCGGTGAAGTGGTGCGTGACGCCCTGCCGGTAGGTCAGCAGCGTCCCGTCCTCCCTGCGAAACACCAGCCCGCGCGGAGACGCCTGCTCGAAGGTCATCGCCACGGCGCCGTGGAAGCCGGGCCAGGAATCGCCGTAGCCCGGATAAAACGCGTCGTACGTCTCGCGCACGAAGTAGGGAAACCCGCGACGATCGAATGCGGCCGCGTTCGCGCGCCCGAACATCTCGAGCGACTGTCGTTGCGCCTCGGGAATGAACGGGTTGAACGGATCGGCCGGCGGCGCGAAATAGTACGTCGAATTGCCGCTCATCTCGTGCAGGTCGGCCACCACCTGCGGGTACCACTCGAGCATGACGCGGGCACGCCCTGCGGTCTCGGGCTGCGACATCGAGAAGTAGTCGCGGTTCATGTCGAACAGGTAGTGATTGACGCGGCCGCCGGGCCACGGCTCGTCGTGTTCGGCCGACTGAGGGTTCGGATCCGGCTCGGGCCCGCGTCCGAGCAGGTTCTGCGTGACGAACCGCTGCCGGCCGTCAGGGTTCTGCATGGGATCGATGATCACGAGCGCCTCGCGCATCGTGAGATCGACGTCCGCGTCGTTTTGCGCCGCGAGCAGGTGATACGCCTCCTGGAGCGCCGCGTCCGACGAGGTGACCTCGTTGCCGTGGATCCCGTGCAGCAGCCAGACGACGACGGGCAGATCGGGAATCAGGCGGTCCGCGTCGGCGGCGCCGGACGCCAGCGCCTGCATGCCGCGGCGGATGTCATCCAGCCGCGCCATCCGCTCGCGCGATCCGACCATGAGGTACTGGAGCGGCCGCCCCTCCCAGCTCGTCGCGTATGTCACGAGCCGCGTGCGGTCGGGCGCGGCCTTCACCAGCGCCTCGAGGTATCGCCCGATCTCGTCGGGTGTGGTGATCGCCTCGCCGGGTTCGTGCCCGACGACCGCCTTCAGCGTGGGGATGGCTGGATCGTAGGTAACTGCGCCGGCGGTCAGTCCCTGACCGCTCAGCGAGAGAGACAGCATCGCACAGAGCGCGACAATCAATGACTGCATACGGCAGTCTAGCGCAACGAACGGTGAGCATCCCCGGCGTCGGGGGTGGGGTCAGACCCCGGCGTTGGGGGTGGGGTCAGACCCCAGGGACGGCGTGGCCGAAAGATCCAAGCTGGCGCCGGAAGCGCCCGCGTAGTCTGACGGCATGCGTCTCCCCGGCACCGGTGTCCTGGCCTGCGCGCTGCTCGTCTCCTCGTCCCCGACCGCCTTCGCCCAGGAGGGGCCGATGCCGCTGACGCGTCTTCCCGGGCCCGTCATCATCGACGGGATGCCGGACGAACCGGCGTGGCAGCAGATCCCGGCCCTTCCGCTCACGATGTACGCGCCGGTGTTCCGCGGCGCGCCGACAGAGCGCAGCGAGATCCGCGTCGCCTACGACGACGAGTATTTCTATGCGGCCGGCTGGTTCTACGACACCGACCCCTCCGGCATCCGCATCAACTCGCTGTACCGCGACCGCTGGAACGGCGACGACGCGTTCGCGATCTACATCGACGCCTTCAACGACAACCGCAACGCGAAGTGGTTCGGCACGACGCCGGCCGGCATGCGCTTCGATGAGCTCGTGTCCGACGACGGGGCGACGCTCAACGAGAACTGGGACGGCTTCTGGACCGCGCGGACAAGAGTGACCGCCGAGGGCTGGTTCGCCGAGGTCCGCATCCCCTTCTCCACCATCGGTTTTCATGCCGATGCCCGCGGCCGCGCGGTGATGGGCCTGACCGTGACGCGGCTCGTGTCGCGCCTGGGCGAGCGCGTCACGTTTCCCGCGATCGACCCCGCGTTCCCGTTCCGCCAGCCGTCGCTCGCGCAGGACGTGTCGCTGGACGGTGTGCGCGGCCGGACGCCGCTTTACGTGACGCCATACATCCTGGCGGGTGCGAACCGTTCGGTCGCCGGCGTCGCAGGTCCCGACGCGGTCCGCGACACGTCGCGCGAGGTGGGGCTCGACGTCCGGTATCCGCTCTCCGGCAACCTCACGCTCGACCTGACGGCGAACACCGACTTCGCCCAGGTCGAGGCAGACGGGCAGCAGATCGCCCTCGACCGCTTTCCGCTGTTCTTCCCCGAGCACCGCAGGTTCTTCCAGGAGGGCAGCGGCCTGTTCGACTTCGTGACGAGCGGCGGCGCCCGGCTCTTCAACTCGCGGCGCATCGGCCTTGCGCAGGACCAGACGCCAGTACGCATCCTCGGCGGTGCGCGCGTCGTGGGGCGGGCGGGCGCGTGGGATGTCGGCGCCCTGGAAGTCCAGACGGATCGCACCACGAGCAGCCCGGGCGAGAATTTCGGCGTCCTGCGGCTGCGGCGGCCGATCTTCAATCAGTACTCCACGGCCGGCATGATGCTGACGTCCTACAGCGGCGGCGGGCACCAGAACCTCGCCCTCGGGGCGGACACGTCCGTGCGCATGACCGGCGACGAGTACCTCACCATGAAGTGGGCCGCGACCCTCGACGACCGGCAAGCCGGGAACACCGACCTTGCGGCGCGCAGCCTGGTCGACGCGAAATGGGAACGGCGCACCGGCCGCGGCCTGTCGTACACGCTGCAGTACACGCGTGCGGGAGATGGCTACGACCCCGAGCTGGGGTTCCTCCCGCGGCGCAATTTCACGACCGCGAATGCCGCCGGCAACTGGTTCCTGTTCACCGACGGCAGCCGGATCTTCAGGCGCGTCTATCCAGGCGCGCTCGCCTTCTCGACCTTCCGCAACAGCGATGGCGCCCTCGAGTCCGGGCAGTATGCCGTCTGGCTGGAGTGGGATACGAAGGCGGGCGGGGGCGGCTGGGTCGAGCCGAAGGCATTCCACGAGAACGTCCTCGAGCCGTTCGCGATCGGCGGCGAGGTGACGATCCCGGCCGGCATCTATGATTTCGCCGACCTGCAGATCGAAGGGACGATGGCAACGGGCCGCAAGCTGCGGACGAACGTGGACTTCCGCGCGGGATCCTACTTCGACGGGCGCCGCACGCAGGTGATTCTGACCCCGACGTGGAACGCGTCGCGCCACCTCGAGATCGGCGGCGACTATCAGCTGACCGCGCTCCGGTTCCCGGTCCGCAATCAGCAGGTCAACATCCAGCTCGCCCGCCTCCGCATCCGCACCGCCCTCGACGCCCGCGCCTCGGCCAACGCGTTCGTGCAGTACAACTCGACGACGGATCGGGTCGACCTGAACCTGCGCCTGCGCTATGGCGTCAGCGAGGGCACGGACCTGTGGATCGTCTACAACGAAGGGCTCGACACCGCCCCCGCCGGGCAGGACCAGTTCACACAGCCACGATCGCTTTCACGGGCGCTGATCGTGAAGTACACGCGAACGTTCGGGTTCTGAGTCGCTATTCGCCATTCGCGGTTGCTGCTTACTCTTCCCATTTCCCATTTTCCATTTCCCATTTTCCATGTGCAGTCGCTTCAGCAGTTGAATCTGCCCCGCATGATACAAGATCGTGCGCGGCGGCGCCGGTGACGAGCGCCGCAAAGGTGAAGGGGCTGCCGGCCTCGCGCGAGGACAGCCGCCGTTCGGGGAACTCCTCCACTGCGGTGCGCAGTTGCCGGTGCATCCTGGCGAGCAGCGTGACATCGCCCTGCCAGGCCTCCTCGGTCCGGCGCCCGGGACGGGCGAACCAGTTCGAGCCCTCGAGCGGGAAGCCGCCGCGCCTGCTCCCGGTGAGCCGCCGCCACACCGCGTACTTCCAGTAGGCCGCGTGCACGACGAGTTCCCAGATGTTGTGGCGGCCCCGCGCGGGCCGCCACGCCGCCTCGTCCATCGTGAGACCGCGGATCGCCCCCCGCAGGTTCGTCCCGTGCCACGACCGGCGGTTGTACGCCTGGTCCAGTGCGGCGAGCAGCTGCTCGCGAACCGTCATGTGACCCTCCTACTTCGACTGATACGGCCCGTGAACCGATCGGACGCGATAGGTTTCGGCCGAGTCGTCGAGCACGAAGACCCAGTAGCGATCGCCTCCCGGTTCGACGCGCACGACGACGTGCCCCTCGTCGGACGCGACCTGGTTCGCACGCGCGCCAATCGACGCCTTGGTCACCTCGCGAAACGAGACCACGAAGATGTCGCGGTCCTCCGGATACACGCGCTTCGACAGCATGCGCTTCAGCACGCCGGCCGACGGGTGGGTCGGCGCCCACGCGGGCAGCACCATGACGCGCGAGCGCAGCGTTGCCAGCCAGAACGGGTTCTCCTCCTCGATCGAGCCGTGGTGGTTCACCACGTGGACGTCGGTCGGCCCGATCGCGCGGGCGACATCGCTCTCGAGATCGTGCCACGCCGGCGCGCCCGGCACGGGATAGCCCGGCATGTCGCCCCCGGTGAAGTAGTCGAACCGGCCGTACCTGATGCGCAGCGTGATGCTGCACATGTTCTCGGTGGGGCGATCCTCCGGCCACGGCAATGTCCGCGAGCGGGGGAAACCGCACCTTCGTCGCGTTCCCCTCGCCGGTCCATACGCGGTCGTTCACCGACACGATGCGCACCTCGACGGGCACCGGAAGCGGCTTCCCCAACGGCACGATCTGCGTGGTGCTCCCCGCCTGCGCGCCGATCATCTCCGTGCGCTTCGCGGCGGTCGCGGCGGCGACGAAACGGCGGTAGTTGGTGAACATCGCATCGGCCGGCGGCGGCAGATAGGCATAGTCTGGCCATCCGCGATCCACGAGGCGACGCACCGGAATGTCGTCGGCGACCTCCGTGATTCCGCGCAGGCGGTAGTCGCCATACTTCGACAGCGGCTCCTGGCCGGTGATGCGGCCCATGTGGTCCGGGTGGAAATGGGTCAGCACGGCATAGTCGAGCTCTGGCGGCCTCGACGGCATCATCTGGCGCACGTAGCGCGCAATCCACTGCCCCGGCGTGCGCGAGCTGTCGGGACGCTGCTCCGCGTAGGCCGTCTCTCCCGCGTCCCCCGCGTCAACGAGCATCGTCGTGCCGTCGGGAAGCTGGAAGAACGCGGCGTTGCCGCGCCCCGTCGCAATCTGGTGAATGTCCAGTTCTCCGGGACGCCAGGCAGGAAGCACAGCGCCGGCGCGCGCCGGCGCGTCGGGCGCCTGTGCCGACAGGGTAGCAAACCGCCACCACCAGAACCAGGATGCCAATGAGCCTCGATCGCATCGCCGCATCATAGCGCCAGTGGCCATCCGGCCGCGTTCCCGCGGCAATCGGTACAGATGTCCGAAACATCCAATCGCCCGGCGCCGGCCGCCCCTACGATGGCGCCATGCCGCGACTATTTCGCCTCGTCTCGATGGCCATCGCTGCCGCAGCCGCGACCGCGCTGGCGGCGCCGCTGGCGCAGACACCGTCCGCACCGACCGAGGAGTGGCCGCGCTGGCGGGGGGCCGCGTTCGATGGCAGGGCCAACACGACGGGCCACCTGCTCGCGAAGCCATTCGAACTGCGCGTCCGGTGGACGCGATCCCTGGGGGCTGGCTACTCGGGTATCGCGGTTGCCGGGGGCCATGCGGTCACGCTTTTTTCCGACGGGACACGCGATTTCGTCGCCAGTCTGGCGGCCGATACGGGCGTCGAGGAGTGGCGGGTCCCGCTCGGCGCGGCGTTTCCCGGGAAGGACGGTTCAGCCGGCGGACCCGTCTCGACGCCAGCGATCGACGAAGGGGTCGCCTATGCGCTCGGCCCGCACGGCACGCTGGTCGCCGTGCGGATCGATACCGGCCGGCCGTTGTGGACGAGGCACATCGCGGACGAACTCGGCGCGATCGAGCCGCACTGGGGCTTCACCTCCTCGCCGCTGATCGCCGGCGATCTCGTCATCGTCCTGACGGGCGGCTCGTCGAACAACGCGGTCACGGCGTTCGACAAGCGGACCGGCGCAACCGCCTGGCAGGCCGCTTCGGACGTCGCGAGCTACCAGTCGCCGATGCTCGCCCGTATCGACGGCGCCGACCGCATCGTCGTCGGCGGCGACCAGTATCTCTTCGCGCTCGATCCGCGGACGGGACGCGAGCTGTGGCATTACGAGCACGGCGGGCGAGGATTCTTCGCGAAAATCATCAACCCGGTCGTGCTGGGCCCGGATGCGCTGTTCCTGACGTATCGGCCGGACGAGTCAATCCTCCTGCGGACGTCCGGCGCGCCGGCGGTCGGCTGGTCCACACGTGATCTGAAGTTGAACTACGCCACGCCCGTCACCTACGACGGGCTGGTGTTCGGGTATTCGGGGACGTTTCTGAGCTGCGTGGACGCGAAGAGCGGCGCCTTCAGGTGGCGCTCGCGCGCGCCCGGGGACGGCTTTCCGATCGTCGTGGACGACCACCTCGTGGTGCTGACGAAGGAGGGGCGCCTCTCGGTGGCTGCCGCCTCGGCGACGGGCTATGTCGAAGAGGCCTCGCTCGACGTCTTCGATCGGCTGGTCTGGACGCCCCCGTCGTTCGCGCGCGGACGGGTCTACGCGCGCGATTCGTACGACCGGATCGCCGCCATCGACATCGTCCCCTCCTCGCGGGCGACCGATCCGTCGGCCGCCGACGCCGGCGCCGGCACGCTGCCCGGATCGAAGTTCGCGAGGTGGATTGACGACGTGCGGCGATCGGCCGATCGCGACGCGGCGATTTCGAAGTGGCTCGAGGCGCAGGCATCGTTTCCGGTCATCGAGGGAGATTCCGCCGTCCACTTCGTCTACCGCGGACAGGCCACGGACCTGGTGGTGGTCGGCGACATGCTGGAGACCGGGCACTCGCTGCCGATGCATCGCGTCGCGGACACGGACTTCTACTACGCCTCCTTCACGCTCGCGCCGGATGCACGTATCGCGTATCAGTTCATCCGCAACCTCGGGCAGGCCGAGCCGGATTCGCGCAATCCGATCCGGGCCGCGTCGTTGAACTACGGCGGCGAGGCATCGGTGCTGCTGATGCCGAAGGCCGCGGCCCTGCCTCCACCGCCGGCGCCGCTCGGCGGCCGCATCGTCGATCTGGCAATCGACAATCCCGTCGTCACATCCAGTTCTCTGCGCTGGGGAGGCCAGCGTCCCGTCCACGTCTACCTGCCGCCCGGGTACGACACATCCGGCGCGCGCCGCTATCCGGCCGTCTATGTGCTCTACGGTGCCCAGATGCTGAAGGACGGGCGGCTCGACGCGGCAATCGATCGGGAAATCGGCTCGACGCTGCCTCCGATGATCGCGGTGTTCGTCGAATCGACCAACGCCTATGAGTACGCGCGGACGTTTCGCGACGCGCACATCCACATGCTCGAGACCCAGATCGTACCGCTCATCGACGGCCGGTTCCGGACGATGGCGGATTCCCGCCAGCGCGTGATCCTCGGAGCGGACGAGGGAGGGTTTGCGGCGGTGGAGGCGGCGCTGCGCCTGCCGCAGTTGTTCGGCGGCGCGGTTGCGCACTCGCTGTTCCCCCTGTCGAAGGGCGGCGAGCAGCTGCTGGCGCTCGTCGATCGGTCCACGACCACGACCCAGCGTTTTTATGTGGACTGGGGCCGCTACGACCCCCATCGGAGCAGCGATCTGCTCGATGTCCCCGGGTTCAGCCGCGCGCTTCACGCCCGGCTCGCCGCGCGCGGGTACACGGTGAGCGGAGGGGAACGGGCGGACGGATCGCTGCTGCCCTTCTGGACGGAGCGATCGATCGCCGGGCTGCGGGCCCTGTTCCCGGACGGCGGGTCCCGCGGCCGCCAGACACCCGGAGACCGCGCTTCGTCCCAGCCGGCTGCGGTCCGCCACTAATCGGCGGCCCAGCTGGCAGTCAGGTCCTACGCTGGTGTCGCAGAACACCAGCGATGTTGTCTCCCGCAACGGCGCCACTCGTCCTTCGCCACCGGGTTGGCGGCTATTCGGCGTACGAACCGTCGCCCGACCTGGCGCACGCGATCGAGAACTTCTGGACTTATGCCCTCCCTCGGGATTTCTCGCGGCCCGAAGGCGCCATGCACCGCGTCCTGCCGGATCCGTCGCTGAGCATCGCCTTCTCCTGCTGTCGTGACGCCACCGGCGCGCCGTCGGACGCACGCGTGCTCCTCGTCGGAGAGAAGACGAGACCGACAGTCTTCTCGTACGATCGACGCCGCGAGATCGCGGCCGTCCGCGTGAAGGTCGAGTGGGTCGAGCCGCTGATCGGCGTGCGTCCGAACGAACACCAGGACGCCGACGTCGATCTCGGTTGCGTCGTCCCCGTGCTCGCGCGCGAGCTTCTCGACAGCCTCGCGCGCACGCGATCGGCGGGCGGCGCGATCGAGACGCTGCGGGCCGCGCTCGTGGCGAGGAGGAACGATGTGCCGGATCTGCGTCACGCCGTCGTGACCGACGCGCTCAATCTGGTGCGCGACTCGCACGGATGCTGCCCTGTAGACAGGATCGCGACCCGCACCGGATTCTCGGCCAGGCACCTGCGTCGCCTTGTCACCGATGCGGTGGGGATTTCGTTGAAGAGCTTCGCGCGGACCACGCGATTCGTGACCGCGATTGCGGCCGCCGACGGCGTGGAGCGTCCCCACTGGGCGCGGATTGCCGCGGACACGGGCTTCTTCGACCAATCGCACCTGGTTCGCGAGTGTCAGGACATCTGCGGCATGACGCCGGTTGAACTCTATCGTGAGCGGCGCGCCCAGGTGGTTGCGCCGGAGGCCGCGCCGGGCGTCACGGTCGCGTAGTCAGTAGACGTCGAGGTCGTGCGCGATTGCAACGCGGCCGGCGTAGCCGCCCTCGCGGATCCCCGCCAGCAGCTCCTCGTCCGTGCCGCCCATGCGCAGCACGTGGTACAGGACGAGCAATCCGGGCTGCACCCGCGCCGCGAGCCGGCCGAGCTCCACGTTCGACGTGTGGAACTCGCGCATGTACTCGAGGCCAGAATTCCCCGCCCGGCCGGTTCTCGGGCTTGACGCGCGCGGCGTCGTAGACCTCGTGAATCAGCACGTCGGAACCCTTCGCCGCCTGGACGAGCGCCTCTGTCGGGGACGTGTCGCCGGATATCGTGATGGTCTTCCCCGGCGTATCGAACCGGTACGCGAAAGCGCGCCAGTCGCCGTGCTTCACGCCAATCGCCGTGACGCGCACGCCTTCCTTGTCGTAAATCACGCCGGGCGCGATTTCACGCGCATCGACCTTCAGCCACGCCTCGGTTTCCCGTTCGAGGCCCTTGATCCGGATGTCGAGATCCTCGCGCCATGTGTCCATGATGCGATCCGTCATGCGCTTCAGGCCCGGAGGACCGAACACGAGCAGCGGCTCGCGGCGTCCCATGATCCAGGTCGTGAAGATCACATCCGGATAGCCGAGGGTGTGGTCGGAATGGAGGTGGGTGATGAAGGTCGCCTCGACCTGCTTGATGCGCGGGAATCCCGCCGCGGCGAGCTGGCGCGTCACCCCCGCGCCGGCATCGACAAGGAACAGCCGCGACCCGATGGCGATCGCCGTGGCCGGCCCCTGCGCCTGAGGATCCGGGACGGGCGACCCGGTGCCGAGCATAATCACCCGAGCGCTCGCGGGCGCGGCGGCCTGCCCGCCAAGCGCCAGCACACTCGCCACAAGCAGTGAAAACCATCCCATGCGCACCGCCCTCCGTGACCGACCCGCGAGCGCAGCGAGCCCCCCGACTGACCCTATTCTCCGATGCAGGTACAGGTACTTGTATCCCCGCATGTAGATGTCGCTTCCGACCAGCGCCGGAGACGCGTCGAAGCCGTCGGACAGGTGATTTTCCGCAAGCACCTCGAACGCCGGCGCATTCCTGATCACCACCGTCACGCCGTCGCGCGCCGTGATGTACACGCGGCCCGCCGCGCCAACCGGAGAGGCGAAGACCTCCGGGGCATGCTCCAGCCGCTGGAGCTGGAAGTGCGGTGCGCCCGTCTTCGCGTCGTAGGCCGACAGGATGCCGGTGTTTGTCTTGAGCAGGTAGATGATGCCGCCGAACAGCAGCGGTGACGGCACGTACGGGGTATCGCGATTGAGGGTCCAGACGATGGCGTCGGTGCCGGTGAGGTCCCCGTTTCGCGCCGGCAAGCCGGATGGCCTTCAGGCTGTTCCCGCGGAATCCGCTGGTCAAGTAGACGAGGCCGTCGCCCGCCACCGGCGACGGAATCGGGTTCATGGTCAGGCCGGGCGCGTGCCACACGAGTTCGCCCGTCTCGAGATCGTAGCTGCGCACGCGGTTCATGCCGGCCGTGACGACCTGGGCGCGGCCGCCGCTTTCGACGATGAGCGGCGTGGCCCAGGAGTCGATCTCGTCGCGTTTCTGGCGCCAGAGCTCCTCGCCGGTGCGCTTGTCGAGCGCGATGATGAACGACTCCCCCTGATGGTCCCACACCACGACGAGGCGGTTGCCGTGCAGCGCGGGCGTGCTCCCCTCGCCGAACTGGTTGCGCATCCGCTTGTCGCCAAGGTCCTTTTGCCAGACCGGCCGGCCGTCCATGTCGAAGGCGTACAGCCCCTCGGACTCGAACGACGCGATTACGTGCTCGCCGTCGGTCACCGCGGAACTCGACGCCCACGTGCCGTTCTCGGGGTGCGATGCCTCGTGCGGCGCCTCTTCGCGTGCGACGCGCTCCCAGAGGGTCCTGCCCGTGCGCCGATCGATCGCGAGCACGACGAACTTGTGCGGCACCGGCTGCGCGCCGCGCGGGGCGTGCGACGCGTCTGGCGCGACACCCACCGGCACGGCGGTCAGCAGGAAGAGGCGGTCACCCCAGACGACCGGCGACGCCGATCCGCGTCCGGGAATCTCGACCTTCCACTTGATGTTCTTCGTGTCGCTCCATTCGAGCGGAGGAGTGGCGGTCGGCGAAGCGCCCGTCGCGAGCGGACCGCGCCACTCGGGCCAGAACTGGTCGGCGCGGGTCGGCGCCTGTGCGGCGAGGGATCCCAGGAGCAGCGGCAGGGCCGCGGCGGGAAGCGCCAATCGTGAGTAACCCATGCGGGTGGAATATCACGATCGGCTGCCAGTTGCCAGCTTCCAGCTTCCAGCGCGGAGGAGGACGGCTGGAAGACTGGAAGCTGGCTGCTGCCGGGAGCTACTGACCTCGCGGAAGACTTACGTTCAGCGGCGACGTGCGGCCCCGCCGAACCTGGACGTCCGCGCTATACGCCTTGTACCCGTCGAGCGTGATCTCGACGTGATGCGTGCCTTCGGCGAGATCGACCAGCAGGCGGCTTTCGCCCTCGGGGGTCTGCCAGCGCTCGCCGTCGATCCGGATCTCGGCCCCTGCCGGCTGCACGCGGATCGCGAGCGTCCCGAAGTCGGACGCTGCTTCGGCAGGCGGTGGCATGTCGGGTTCGACCCGTTCGCGCATTGGTGGCGCAGGCCGTCCGTACATCGGCGGCTGACCCCGTTCGGCCGGCTCGGTGGCGCTCGGCGTCGGCCGCGGTTCCGGCGCCTCGCCGGCCGGCACCGGCTGCATCACGTCCTTGATGTGGTACGACTCCCCGGGCCTGAAGAGCATCTTCTGCTGAATGGTCCGGTAGCCCTGGGAGTAGATGGAGACTTCATGTTCGCCGTAGGGCACGCGAAGCCGCTGGAACACGCCGTCGAAATCGTCAACGGTCCCGACCAGATAACCGTCCAGATACACCTCGGCCTGCTTCGGTTGCACCTGGATGCGCAGGTCCGAGCCGGGTTCGTAGTTGTAGTAGCGCGGATAGTAGTACGGCGGGTAGGGGTACTGATATCCCCAGCCGTACCAACCGCCCAGGCCCCAGGAGTAGGGGGAGTAGAACGGCGAATAGTATCCGCGGTAGTAGGGCGCGCCATAGACGACCACCGCTGTGCGGCCGGCCGGCCTGCTGGCCACGTGTCCGCGGCGCTGCGGCGCCGCCTCGGCCGGCCACGCCGTCAGGACCGCCAGAGCCACCGCGGCCGCGAAAATGATGAACCGATTTTTCCGAGTCACCGGACCCTCCGATTTGGCAGGCACCTGTGTGTGGAGCAATGACGATGCCATGGTCGAGGTCCTGATTCCGGCCTGATTTCGCGATCCGGCGCATGCGCGCCGTCATCGCGGGAGCACACCTGTGGCGCCGGGGGGACATCACCACCGCGGGTCGTCACCGGCGACGGCACGGGTATCAACCGGTCGAGCCGCACGAGCCGACGGCCTTGCCACGAAGAGACACGAAGCGATTGCCGTGGGCCCGTGTGGCGATGCGCTCAGCGGCGGAGCGGGCCCGACGGCATCAGCGGACTGCTGGCCGACGTCGTGGCCGACGAGCTCGCGCCGCCCGGCAGCGTGACGCGCGTCACCACGAGGGCGCCCGCATCGAGCGCGCCATCGAGCAGTTCCGTGTTCACGCCGTCGCTGACGCCCGTGCGGACCGGCACGGCGCGGATCGCGCCGTCCGCCTGCACCCAGACCGCGGACGCGGCTTTCCGCGATCCGCCGGACGTGCCCACCGCGCCGGCCGGGGCGGTTTTGAGCCCGAGCAGGGTCGCGATCTCGTCGGTCGGACGGAAATGCAGAGCGGCATTCGGGACGCGCAGGACGTCGTCGCGCCGCGACACCTCGACCGTCACGTTCGCCGTCATGCCGGGCTTCAGCTCGAGCGACGGGTTCGGCGCGTTGATCATCGCCGCGTAGGTCACGACGTTCGACTCCACCGTCGGGTTCAGCCGCACCTGCGCCACGGTGCCCGTGAAGCGCTGCTGCGGATAGGCATCGACCGTAAAGGTCACGTGCTGCCCCTGAGCGATCTGTCCCACGTCGGACTCGTCGATGCTCGCGCTCACCTGCATCTCCGCGAGGTCGGCCGCAATCAGGAACAGCGTCGGTGCCTGGAGGCTTGCCGCCACCGTCTGGCCGACGTCCACGTTGCGGGCAATGACGATGCCGTCGATCGGCGAGGTGATCACCGTCTTCTCCATGTTGACCTGCGCCTGCCGGAGCGAGGCGCGCGCCTGCGTGACGGCAGCCGCCGCGGATCGCACCTGCGCGACGAACGACTCCTGGTTGACCGACGCGGTGTCGAGATCGGTAGTCCGGAATCAGCTGGCGCGCGGCGAGCTGGCGCGCGCGTTCCAGCTTGACGCCGCTGTCGGCCAGGCCAACCTGCAGGCGCTGCTGGTCCGCCTCGGCGCGAACGAGATTCGCCTCCGCCTGCTCGACCGCGCTCCTGAAGAGCGACGGCTCGAGCCGCGCGAGCACCTGCCCCTTCTTCACGATCGAGTTGAAGTCGGCGTTCATCGACTCGACGATGCCCGAAACCTGCGTGCCGACTTCGACCGTCGTGACCGGCTCGAGCGTGCCGGAGGCCGAGATGTTGTTCACGATGGCTCCCCGCGTGACCTCGCTCGTGACAATCGCCGGTTCGCCCGCGGGCCGGCGGGAATAGAACGCGCCAGCCGTGAGTCCCGTGAGGACGGCGAGCGCGATGACGAGTGCGACTTTGTGCTTCATGATGTGCCTCTGCACTTCGTAGACGCAGCCTCTATGGCGAGGCTGCGTCCGCCGTGTGACAAATCGATGGCTTCCTGCCCCGCCCGGGCGCGCGGCGCTACACTGTTCTCGTGACCCAGAATCAGGACCCCGGCCCGGAGCCAGCCTCGCGCGGACGCGTGCTCGTTGTCGAGGACGACCAGAACATCCGCGACCTGGTCGTGCTGCACCTGGGCCTCGAGGGGCTGACGGGCGTGGGAGCCGCCGACGGCAACGAGGGCCTCGCGCTCGCCAAAGCCGAGCCGTTCGATCTCATCGTGCTCGACGTGATGCTGCCGGGGCTCGACGGGATCACGGTGTGCCGGGCCATCCGGCGCGATTCCCGCAACGGCGACGTGCCGATCCTGATGCTGACCGCCCGCCGTGAGGAGTCGGACAAGGTGCTCGGCCTCGAGAGCGGCGCGGACGACTACCTGACCAAGCCGTTCGGCATCCGCGAATTCGTCGCGCGCGTGCGGGCGCTCCTGCGCCGGCGGTGGACGCGGCCGTCGGGCGCGCCGGGACACAGCGCGGCGGTGGTCGCCGGCGACCTGATCGTGGATCCCGCGCGCCGCCACGCGCGGCTGGGCGATCGCGAGATCGATCTCACCGCGCACGAGTTCGAGCTGCTGTACCTCCTCGCGAGCAACAAGGGGATCGTCTTCAGCCGCGAGGCCCTGATGGGCCGCGTGTGGGGCGACGACACGCACATCACCGAACGAAGCGTGGACACGCTCGTCAAGCGCGTGCGCCGCAAGATCGAGATCGACCCGGCCGAGCCGCAGTACATCCTGACGGTCTGGGGCACGGGGTACAAGTTCGCCGATGTCTAATCCTGTCTGGTACCGCAGCCTGTACTGGCGCATCGCATTCGGCTTCATCGCGATGCTCGCCGTCCTTCTGCTCGCGCAGGGGCTGCTGTTCCTCTGGCTCACGGATCGCTTCGTCGGATCGTCGGAACGCACGCCGGCGCAGCTCGCCGAGCAGGTGGCCGACATCGTGTCGGCGCAGCTCGCCCGGCACCCGGACCTCGATCTGATGACGTACCTGCCGGACCGGTTCCGCCAGGTCTATCAGCCGTTCGTCGTCGTGCTGGCGGACGGGCGGCACGGGACGAGCCGCCCGGCGATATTGCCGCCAGGTTTCGAACGCGGTGCGATCGAACGGATGCGCCGGGCGACCGGCCCGCCGGACGGCTTCGGCCGCCGCGGCGGACCGCGGACGCCGGCCGAATACGCGCCCATCGTCGTCAATGGCGTTCAGCTCGGCCTCGTCAGCGTGCCATCGTCGCCACCGCCCGTGTTCCTGGCGCTCCGCGAGCTGGGTCCGACGCTCACGTGGCTCGGCGCGGCGCTGCTCGGCATCGGGGCCACGCTGGCTGCGCTGTTCATCTTCCGTCCCGCCCACAACCGCCTGCGCAACCTCGAACAGGCGGCACACGCGCTCGGCGAAGGCCGGACCGATGTCCGCGCGAACGAGCGCGGCGGAGACGAAGTCAGCGAGCTGGCGCGGACGTTCAACCGGATGGCCGCCGATCTGGACAGCCGGGCGAAGGCGCTGGCGACCTCGGACCGCACGCGGCGCCAGCTGCTGGCCGACGTGTCGCACGAGCTGATGACGCCGCTCTCGGCCATCCGCGGCTACGTCGAAACGCTCGGGATGCCGGAGGTGCCGATCGACGAGCCGACGAGGCGCCGCTATCTCGACATCGTCGAGCAGGAAACGCACAAGCTCGAGGCCATCATCGGCGACCTGCTGGATCTCGCGCGGCTGGAGGGGGGCGGCGAGACGCTGCGCGCGGAAGCCGTGCAGATCCCGGACCTGTTCAAGCGGGTGACCGACCGCCACGAGCGCGCGCTCAAGGAACGCGGCATCGCGATGGACGTGCAGGTCTCTCCCGCGACGCCGCCGGCCTGGGGGGATGCCTCGCGCCTCGAGCAGGCGCTCCAGAACCTCGCCGCCAACGCCATCCGCCACACGCCGGCGGGCGGGCGGATCACGCTCCTCGCCGAGCCGGATGGAGACGGCGTGCGCATCCGGGTTCGCGACACGGGACCGGGCATCCCTCCCGAGCACCTGGCGCGCGTGTTCGACCGTTTCTACAAGGTCGATGCGTCGCGCTCTGGCATGGCTGGTCCGTCGGGCAGTGGCCTGGGCCTGTCGATCGTCCAGGCCATCGTGACCCGCCACGGCGGCCGCGTCAGCGCCACCAACCTCCCCGAAGGGGGCGCGCTGTTCGAAATCGTGCTGCCCGCCCGCCCGCAGGACCCCGGCGTCGTATTCACAACGGCATAGCCGCGTGTCATTACTGTGACACGGCGGCGTTTCCTAAACGAAGCCGTTCCCTCAGCCGTATGAGCATTATCGTGACGACATACCGCTCCAGCCGATCCTCCCGCCACGTCGGCGAGCGACTCGCGCGAGTCGCCCTGATTGCGGCGGCAGGCGCCGCCCTCGCTGCGCCGCTGACGCCCTCGCTCGATGCGCAGCAGGCTGCCGCGCCGGGCACCTGCCGCGTCAGCGGCAAGGCCGCCAGTGCGGCGACGCCCCTGCCAGGCGTGTCGATCGTGCTCGCGGTGTCGGGCAGCGTCAAGGCCGTGACGTCCACCGACACGGACGGCACGTATCACGTGGCGGTCGCGCCAGGCAGCTACCGGCTGACGGCAGAGCTGACCGGCTTCGGCCCGATCGAACGGGATGTGGCGATCGACGGATCGCCGTGCGATCGAACGGTCGATCTGCCGCTCGCGCTCGTGCCGCGCGAGGTTCCGGCCCCGGTCCAGGCGAGCGCCGGGCGCGGCGCCGCGCCGGCGGCCGCGCCGCAGGGCCAGCCTCAGCGGGGCGCGCCGGCAGGACAGCGATTCGAGACGCTCACCGCGCAGACCCAGGCGACAGCCGCAGTGGGCCTCGAGGTCAATCCGCCCGAGTCGGATACCGCCGCGAGGCTGCTGCTGCCGCCGGGCTTCTCCACCGATGGCCCGACCCAGGCGCTCGCGATCAACGGCAACATGGCGAGCCTCGACCGCGGCATGATGAACGACCGGATGGGCGCGATCGGACGGGGTGAATTCGATCCGACGACCGGCGAGTTCGCCGACGGCTTCGGACCGGGAGCGCAGGGAGGATTTGGCGGTCCGGGAGGCGTCGGGCGAGGCGGGCGCGACGGCGGCCCCGGCGGCGGACGCGGCGGTGGACGCGGCGGCCCCGGCGGGTTCGTGCTCGGCGGCCGCGGGCGCGGCCAGCGCGCCTACAGCATGCAGAGCAACTACTCGTTCAGCGGTTCGGCGCTCGACAGCGCGCCCTACGAACTGCGCCCCGGCTCCGCGGCGCAGCAGAAGCCGTACAACCGCCAGGGCTTCGGTTTCACGGTGGGCGGCCCCGTCAAGATCCCGGGCCTGTTCGACGCCTCGCGCACGACCAGCTTTTCAGCGAGCTACAGCGGCAACCGGGGCGGCGACCTGTTCGATCAGTACGCGACCGTTCCCACTGCGGCAATGCGCGCGGGAGACTTTTCCTCGGCGGGCACGCAGCTCTACGATCCGGCGACCGGGCTGCCGTTTGCCGGCAATCAGATTCCCCTGTCGCGCATGAGCGCCGGCTCGCTGTCGCTGCTGCGGTTCATTCCCCTCCCGAACCTCGACGGCTCGGCGCGGAACTTCCACTACGTCACGACGAACGCGACCGTTTCGGACAACGTGAATCTCCGCGTGACGCACAACTTCACGCCGAATGCGGGCGGCCGGGGCGGCGCTGGCGGCAGAGGCGGGGGCGGACGCGGCGGCTTTGGCGGCGGGCGGCCGGGCCGCGGCGGCGGGCGCCAGGGCACCAGCGTGCTGATGAACGCCCAGTTCCAATACCGTCGCAATAACAGCGATCAGAACAACGTCTTCCCGACCCTGGGCGGCCTGAACACCAGCTCGAGCCTGTCCGCCCCTGTATCGCTCAACATCCAGCACAAGCGGAACCTCGTCAACGTCAACGTCAACTACGCGCGGACCAACTCGCACGCAATCAACCAGTACGCCTTCACCGAGGACGTCGCAGGGCTCGCGGGCATCAGCGGCGTGTCGACCGATCCGTTCGACTGGGGCGTACCGCAACTGTCGTTCTCCAGCTTGTCGAGCGTGCGGGACCTGGCGCCGTCGCGGCGCACCGACACGCGGCTGACGGTGGCGGGCGGATGGACGCGCCCGTTCACGAAGCACACGCTGCGCGTCGGCGGCGACGTGCGCCTCGACCGCTCCAACAACCAGACCGACACCAACGCGCGCGGCGCCTTCGTGTTCACCGGCCTGTACGCGTCGGGCGGATCCGCCATCGTCCGGAGCGGCGGCCTCGATTTCGCGGATTTCCTCCTGGGGGTTCCGCAGCAGGCGACAGTGCAGTACGGACCCGGCAACGTGGCGCTGACCGGCAAGTCGATGAGCGCCTACGTGCAGGACGACTGGCGAAAGAGCAACACGCTGACCTTCAACCTGGGCGTGCGCTACGAGTTGATCCGGCCGTTCGTCGAATCGCACGGACAGATGGTGAATCTCGATGCGGCACCGGGCTTCACGGCGGTCGCCCCCGTCGAGTCGGGCGGCACCGGCCCGTATTCCGGCGCCTTCCCGGCGGGCCTGCTGCGAACCGACACCAACAATGTGGCGCCCCGCGTCGGATTCGCCTGGCGCGTGAAGCCCGGGACGATCGTGCGGGGCGGATACGGGATCAGCTACAACGCGGGATCCTACTCGTCGATCGCGCGTCAGCTCGTCGGACAGCCCCCCTTCGCGGTCACGAACACCGCGATTGGCGCGGGCAACCACGCCGCTCGCCCTGTCGGCTCCGTTCGCGACCGCCTCGCCGACCGACACCGCGAACAACTACGGCGTGCAGCTCGACTACGCGCTCGGGCTGGTGCAGACGTGGAACGCCGACATTTCACGCGACTGGCGGCAGGCCTGGAACGTCGGCGCGGGCTATACCGAAATCCGCGGCTCGAGCCTCGACATCGTCCGCGCGCCGAACCGCGGTCCGGACGGACTGCGCATCGAGGGCGTGCAGCCGTTCCTGTGGCAGACCTCGGAAGGATCGTCGGTGCTGCACGCGGCGACGTTCCGCGTCAACCGGCGTCCGGTGAAGGGGATTGGCGGCGGGGCGAGCTACACGCTGGCGAAATCGCGCGACAACGCGTCGTCCATCGGAGGCGGCGGCACGGTCGTCGCGCAGGACGATCAGAATCTCGCAGCCGAGTGGGGCCTCTCGAGTTTCGACCGGCGTCACCAGCTCTCCACCAACCTCAACATCGAGCTGCCGTTCGGACCCAACCGCCCCTGGCTGTCGGGCGGCGGCCTCTGGTCCTCGCTGCTGCGCGACTGGCGCTTCACGACGAACTTCACCTGGCAGTCCGGCACGCCGCTGACCGCGCGCGTGCAGGCGTCGGCGAGCGAGGTCGCGAAGGGCACCAACGGCACGCTGCGCGCCAACTACAACGGCGACGCAATCCAGCTCGCCAACCCGACGATCGACCGCTTCTTCAACACCGATGCGTTCGGCGTGCCGGCGCCCGGCACGTTCGGCACATCGGGACGCAACATCATCATCGGGCCGGGCAGCAAGATGCTCAACGCGCAGTTCGCGCGCGACGTGCGGCTGGGCAGCACGCGCGCGCTCACGATCCAGCTGAACGCGACGAACCTGCTGAACCTCGTCAACTACGGCGCGGTGGACACCACCGTGAACTCGCCGACGTTCGGGCAGGTCCTGTCAGTCCGGCCCATGCGTTCGACGCAACTGAATCTGCGCTTCCGGTTCTGAAGACCCTCAGATGCACACCAGGTTCATTCGCCTGATTGCCGGTGCCGTCGTCGTCCTGATCGCGGGCGCGGCGACCGAGCTGTCCCCGTCCGCGCAGCAAACGCAGCAGGCGCAGCAGCAGCCGCGGGCCGTGTTCCGCACGAGCCGCGACGTCATCTCCGTGGACGTCATCGTGCGCGACAAGTCCGGCGCCGTCGTGCGCGGCCTCACGGCTGCCGATTTCGAGATCCGCGAGGACGGCCGGGCCCAGTCGGTCCAGACCTTCAGCTTCGAGGAGATCGCCAGCAAGCCGGTCGCGCCGATCGAGACGGCCGA
Source organism: uncultured Acidobacteriota bacterium (assembly GCA_963817635.1). Taxonomy (GTDB): domain Bacteria; phylum Acidobacteriota; class Vicinamibacteria; order Vicinamibacterales; family 2-12-FULL-66-21; genus CAWFPR01. The sequence goes on from CAWFPR010000027.1 coordinate 183,061, forward strand.
ACTGCTTGGCGGTGTCGAAGCGAAGATGAGAGAGGAATCGCGCGGCGCGGCGTCCGCCGCGGCGAAAGCCGCGCCCGAGCCGCCGGCAACGCCGGTGGCGATGACGTCAGACGCGCTCGCCGGACGCCGGCTGATCACGCTCGTCTTCGACGTCAGCTCCATGCAGCCCGAGGACGTCGAGCGCGCGGTCGAATCGGCGCAGAAATACGTCAGCGAGAAAATGAGCGCCGCGGATCTGGTGGCGGTCGCGACCGTCGGGACGACGCTGTCGGTGCTGACCGACTTCACGGCGGACCGGACGAAGGTCGCGCTCGCGCTCGCGACGCTCGCCTACACCGATGGCCTGGCGACCGAAGCGCCGGCGGGCGCGACGCTCGCGACCGACGAGCAGACCGCCGCGTCCACCGACGAGACCGTCGCCGCGGCCGCCGAGCTGGACATGTTCAACAACGACGTGCGCCTGCGCGCGCTCCGCACGCTCGCCGAGGCGTTGTCGCCGATCGAGCAGAAGAAGGCGATCATCTATTTCAGCGCCGGCATGCAGCGCAGCGGCCAGGACAATCAGGTCGAGCTGCGGTCGGCGATCAACGCCGCCGTGCGCGCCAACGTGTCGTTCTATCCGATCGACACCCGCGGCCTCCAGGCCGTCGTGCCCGGCGGCGACGCGCGCCAGGCGAGCGGTCGCGGCAACGCGATGTTCTCGGGCCGCGGGATGCGGCAGCAGTTCGAGCAGCTCGCCTCGTCGCAGGACACGCTGACATCGCTCGCGGCCGACACGGGCGGCCGCGCGTTCACCGACTCGAACGATTTCGGCGAGGCCTTCGCGCGCGTGCAGGTGGATATGTCCGCCTACTACCTGCTCGGCTACAGCACCACCAATCCGACGAAGGACGGCCAGTTCCGGCGGATCCAGGTGCGCGTCAAGCACGACGGCTACAAGGTCGAGGCGCGCTCCGGCTACTACGCGGAGCGGGACTTCACCCACACGTCGCGCAACGACCGCGAGTCACAGCTGCAGGACCAGATGTTCTCGGCCTTGTCATCCACCGATCTCCCGGTGCTCGTGACCGCCGGCTGGTTCCGCCTGGCCCCCGACAAGTACTACGTGCCGGTGTCGGTCACCGTGCCGGGCTCCGCCATTCCGGTCGCAAATGCCACCGACGCCGTCTCGCTCGACGTGCTCGGCATGGTGCTCGACGAGCAGGGCCGCCCGGTCGGGCGGTTCCGCGAGACGCTGAAGCTGCCGCCCGGCACCGGCAAGACGCTGGCCGGCAAGCAGGTGCTCTACCAGTCGGGCGTGACGCTGCCGCCGGGACGCTTCTCGGTGAAGGTCGTCGCGCGCGAGAACACGGACGGACAGATCGGCAGCTTCCAGGCGCCGATCAACGTGCCCGAGCTGAAGACCGCGCCGATGAAGGTCAGCTCGGTCGTGCTCAGCACCCAGCTCGAGGCGGCGTCGAAAGGCAAGACCGACAACCCGCTCGTGCGCGACGGCGTCCAGCTGCTGCCGAACCTGACGCACGTGGTTGACAAGGATCAGAAGCTGTTCTTCTACTACGAGGTGTACGAGCCCGCCACCACGGACGGCGCCGCGCCGGAACTCCGCACGAGCCTCGCGTTCTATCGCGGCAAGGTCAAGGTCCTCGAAACGCCCGTCGTCGAACGGACGAAAATCGATGCGCCCGACCGCAAGGCCTCGCTCTTCCAGTTCGAGCTGCCGCCCGACTCGTTCAAGCCGGGCCTCTACACGTGCCAGATCAACATCATCGACGCGGTGGCGGGCAAGTTCGACTTCCCGCGGCTGGTGTTCTTCGTCCGCTGAGCGGGGGGCACTCCGCGCTCCGCGTGCTGCCGCTCTCCGCTCTCCGCTCTCCGCTCTTCGCTCTTCGCTCTTCCTCCTCGCTCTTCGCTCTTCGCTCTTCGCTCTTCGCTCTTCGCGTACGCTACACTCTCTGTCATGCCTGCTTCGACGAGCGCACGACCTGGTCGCAACGAACCGTGCCACTGCGGTTCGGGGCGCAAGTCACAAACAGTGCTGTCTCGAGAAGGACGAGCGGGAGGCCTCCGCTGCCCGGGCCAAAGCCGCCGCGGAGGCGGCCGTTCCGTCACCGGACGAGCCGGCGGCTGAGCCCGCGCGGAGGCCCCGGGTCGAGACGCATCAGCCCTGGAAGGCCACCACGTCCCGCGGGTTCGTGCCGCGCTCGCGGACGCCGCGGAAAGTGGGCGGCAGCTAGCTAGCGTCGGATGGGCACGTCGCGAATCGCGCTCGCGAACATCCCGTTTCCGGCAACGCCCGACGATGCCGTCGCGCAGGCGGAGAAGACAATTGCCGCCGCGTCGGCCGAGCGCGCGGACATCCTGTGCTTTCCTGAATGCTTCGTGCCGGGCTACCGCACTGCGGGGTCGCGCGTGCCGCCGCCCGATCCGGTATTCCTCGAACGCGCATGGTCCACAATTGCCGCGGCGGCGGCGCGGGCGGATCTCGTGGTGGTGCTCGGCACCGAGCGCGTCGTGGACGACCGGCTGCTGATCTCGGCGCTCGTCATCAATCGGGACGGAACGTTCGCCGGGTTCCAGGACAAGGTGCAGATCGACCCGTCCGAGGAAGGCACCTATGCCCCCGGCGAGCGGACGACGGATATTCCGGGCCGGTACGCTGACGTTCGGCATCGCCATCTGCCATGAGGGCTGGCGCTATCCGGAGACGGTGCGCTGGGCCGCGCACCGCGGCGCCCAGGTCGTCTTCCACCCGCACTTCCACGAGGCCGAGCCTGGCGGCTACCGGCCCACGACGTTCGCGGATCCCGCCAATTCGTTCCACGAAAAGGCCGCGCTCTGCCGCGCCGCCGAGAACACCTGCTTCTTCGCGACGGTGAACTACGCCAGCGCCGGATCTCCGACGACGTCGGCCGTCGTGCGGCCGGACGGGACGCCGCTGGCGTGGCAGCCCTACGGGAGGCCGGGCTGCTCGTCGCGGACATCGATCTTTCGGAGGCGACGGGTCTGCTCGCCTCCCGCTGCAGGCCCTGCGATTAGCGCCGGACGCCCCGAACCAATCTCAGCGGCACTCGTATTCCCAAGTGTGACTACTTTTCTTCTCTGGTGCCTTCTGCTCGTGGTCTGCTGGCCGCTGGCGCTGCTGGCGCTGGTCCTCTACCCGATCGTGTGGCTCCTGCTGCTGCCGTTCCGCATCGTGGGTATCGCGGTTGACGGGGTGCTGGGGGTGATCCGCGGCATCGTGATGCTGCCGGTCAGGGTGCTGCGCGGTCCGCGGGCGGCGTAGCTGACGCGACGAGTCCATGCGCCGTCTCGCAGCCGACCTGCGCTGGTTTATTCTCGCCCAACGAGAGCTAGGTCGGGCGGGCGCCAAACCACCGCACTACCGCAGCTCGAAGCCGATGGAATGAGTCATCCCCGCAACGCGTGAGGCTAATTCTCTGTGCGATATGTCGGTAGATGGCCGACGACCGTGGAGTCCGGGCACGCCTGCATGCGCTTTCAAGGGCTTCTTTCGGTCGAACGGGCTTTCCGTCAGCCGAAAAGGCGAAGGACTGAGACACCAGCCACGGCCGAATCTCCTCGACGAAATGCCAGTCCATCGCGGAACGAAGGTGGGTCTCGGCCCCCCACATCCAGACGTCCATCTCTGGCTCAACGACGATGGCCTTGGCGCGATCGCCCCATTGTTGGAACAGCGAAGCATCCAACTGGGCTTCGAGCCGAACCGCTGCGACAGAGGATCCAGAGCCTTCGTAGTCCAACAGTAGCAGCGCGTGAGAGAACCGAGCGTGCTGAACTCCCAGGATCTGGCTGCCACGCCGCCGCACGCCACCGTCGCGCCCTTGCTCCACGAGGACCTCGAAGTCGATTTTCCGGATTCCCAATGCTTCGGGCCGCGCGAGAGCGCCGCGGACCACGAATTCCGTGTTCTTGTCCGGCACGAGGAGAATGAGATCGCGCATCCGGCGGATGACCTAGCTGAGTATGCCGGACGCGAACATCGCACCAAGATCAGGCTCGCCACGCTTCCAGTCGCGCAAAGCAGGGTGCTCGTCGCCTGAGACGATGTCCGTGGCTCCGGATTCGTCCTTGCCGAAGCACAGCACGTCGTGCAGGTCAACCATGTTCAGCGCGATTGCGCTGTGAGTCGCAAGGAGAACCTGGCCCGAGTACATCGAGGATAACGATTGAACGACAGTCTCAATGGCACGCGGATGAATTCCGTTCTCCGGCTCCTCAATCAGAAACGTCCCCGTCAGATCTGAGAGATATGCTGGAATCGTCAGCGCCAGCAATCGCAGGCTGCCATCCGACACGAGCCAGGAGGGCACGCGAGCCCCGTTTGTGTACGTCAACACTAGGTAACGGTGGCGATCCTCTTCACGTTCGACAGTCTCGATATCGCGAACGTCCGGAAGGGCTGTTCTCACGTGTTCCAGCCAGCGCCGAAACGCGCCTGGGTTCTTGCGGAGGCCATCAACCACCCATGGAAGATTGGCGCCATCGGGTAGAAACTGCACACCCACGCCCGGTGGACTGGGTCGCCGAATGGCCAACCCGTTGAGGGCAAAAGTCTGAACGCCTTTTTCCAACAATCCCTGAAACCACGTGCTGACGGGAAAGCTCTCCACATCCGCCGGCACGTTCGCGAGTGCTGACTTGCCCCGGCCTAGCCGGAACGACGGCATGTAGGATTTCTTGCCTTCGGTGTAGTAGTTGTCATTGCCACCAGCCTTCTTCGTGATCGCGGCCTTTCTGCGTTTGCTCGACGCGACCAGAAGGGACTCGGGCAGCTGCGGAGGACGCGGGAACTCCAAGCGAGGTTGCGTTGGCTTCCGCCCCTCCTCGAAAAGCCAGAGTGTCTCATGGTCCAGTCCGACCTGCTCCGACGAGTTCCCCAAACCAACCTGGATCTGGTAGCGAACGTGCGAGAACCTCTGCTTATCCTCCGACATCGCTTTTCGGATATCACCCGGAATCCTCGCTTCTAGGGCGAGCTGAAAGTCGGCCCCCTGTTCCAGCCACAGCAATTTTCGATAGTTGAAGCTTCGATCAAAGACGGTCTTGCGGACCTCGCCACGGTTTCTCACGAGATCCCCGAGAAACGCAATGACGTCCAGGAAAGTCGATTTGCCGCTTCCGTTCGGGCCGACAAGCGCCCGGAACGGTCCGACCTCTTGGTCGATGGCCTTCAGACAGCGGAATCTCCGAGCCTCAACGCGAGTAAACATGTGTCTGTGCAGGGCTCCCTCGGGGATTATAGTCGCCGGTTCGACCGCCGCGACCTCCGTATCGTCAGCGCCGGGGCCGCTCAGACCAGGACTGGTGCGAATCGCACGCCCATCGTGCCGGTCTGGGCAAGGGTGGGCCGCAGGCTGAGTGGCTGTCGATCGGGCCGGCCAGAGTGTACGATGACGACCAGCGACGACGCCAGCGCGCAAAAGCCGATCACGCGAGCATCGAGGGCAGGCATCTTGGGGATCGCATACATGGGCATCAGCGCGCGCGTCACGCCGAGAAGGACCCCGGGGTCTCCACCGAAGGCGCGCTGCCACAGGCCGAAGGTGATCAGCGCCGCCTGCACCGGCCCTCGCGGTCCGAAGTGTTCGGCACGGAACCCGCCGATGAGCGGCCGTTGGCCGAGCACGTCGAGAAACCGGGCGTCCACGAGCGCCAGTTCCACCGGGTCGTCGCCGAGCGTCAGTTCAACGCCGCTTGTGTTGAAGCCCGAGAAAACCGCGTCAGGCACGGCCTCGCGCCACGCCTGAAGATGCGCCGGCGACACCGTTCTCAGAGCGCGGCTGGTCCCGCCGGCCGCGGCGACGTCGGGCGACAGTCCGAAGATCTCGCTCACCCGGGGATACGGCAGCGGCTTGAAGAGCACGCCGTCCACCACGGCGAAGACTGTCGTCGCCAGTGCCATGCCAAGAGCAATGACGCCGACGACGGTGATGGCGTACCAAGGCGTACGGCGGAGCGATCGGAACGCGTGCCGCAGATCGGAGGTGTGCATGGCCCGGATCTATCCCTTCGGCGCGACGTAGCTTTTTCGCGCGCGCGCCTTCATGCCGCCCTGCGAGAGCTTCACGCTGATGTCGTGCACCTTGCCGTCCCGCTTCGGCGGCGCGAAGGCGAGCAGGTACTGCGTGTGCAACTCGTCGGCGACTGCCGCGAAGGCCTCGCCGAGATCCTGACCGAATCTGATCTCCGTGTAGCCGCCGCCGGTCTCCTCCGCCACGCGGGCGAGTCCGGGATCGGGCAGGTCGGCCAGCATCATCGCGCGCAGGCCGCCGGCGCCAATGCCCGGCTGCATCGGCCGCGCGCCGCGGCTTCGCATCCCCACCGCGTAGACCATCACATCGTCTTTTCGCGCGCGGTCGATCACGTCCGCCTGGCTGGAGGCGTGCTGGCGGAAGCTCAACGGCCCGGTATCCTTGCCGTCGCTCAGCACGAGGATCACTTTGCGGCGGTCGTCCTCCTTGTCAAACGTGTCCATCGCCTCGTCTATCCCGCGCCAGAGCGGTGTCGGCGCATCAGGCGCGATCTGGTCCGGCACCGCCGCGGCCAGTTCGTCGGGGTCGCGCGTGAACGCCGGACTGATGGTGACCTCGTGCCCGAACGATCCGACGCGCATGCCGTCATCGGGCCGAAGCCGTGTAATGAGCTGCGCAGCGGCCCCACGCAGCAGCGGCAGGTTGCCTTCCATGCTGCCGGAGACGTCCAGCATGACGACGAGCCGGATGGGCTGGGGCGTGTTGTCGAAGTGCGTGATCGCCTGAGGCTTGCCCTCGTCGCGGATCTCGAAGTTGTCCTGTGTAAGGTCCGTGACGAGGCGGCCGTCGCGGTCCGTGACGGTGACGAACACACGGACGGCCTCGCTGCCGGCGCGGAAGACGGGCTGCTGCTGCGCGACGACCTGGGGTCCGCCGAACAGGAAGGCCGCCAGCATCCCGCAGGCGAGAAAGCGTGTCGCGCGCGTCATGCTCTCACTTTACGCCAGTTCGAACCCTGAACCCTGAGCCCTGAGCCCTGCGCCCTGCGCCCTGAGCCCTGAGCCCTGAGCCTTGAGCCCTGAGCCCCCTGAGCCTTGAGCCCTGAGCCCTACTCCTCCGGCGCGCCGGCCAGCAGCGGCTCGAGTTCCGGCGCTTGCGCGCCATTCTCCGTGCACACGGCGAACTTCGTTTCGCCGGCGTGATACATCGCCACGCCCGCGTACTCGCCGCGCTTGTTGAGCACGAAGAACCGCACGTTGAAGTTCGGGTTCCCCTTCGAATTGAGGAGGCGGCGCTCGATCGTGTTCGCCTTGATCCGCTGGAGCGCGGCCATGCCGGCGTCCTTCGGCGACATGCCGCGCCGCATCGACTCGACGACCAGGAACGACGAGAGGTTGTAGAGATTCGCCTCGCCGCGCCCGGTGGACCCGCGGCGCCAATCTCGTTGTCCACGTAGAGCCCGGCGCCGAGGATCGGCGAATCGCCGGTGCGGCCGGGAATCTTCCACGCGAGACCGCTCGTCGTCGTCACGCCGCAGATGTCGCCGTTCGGTCCGATGCCGTCGCAGTTGATCGTGCCCCAGAAGCTGCCCTCGCGGATCAGGCCGTCGCGCACCATCGACAGGCCTGCCTCGAGGCCGGGATCGCGTTCGTGCTTCGGGATGGCGGTTCTGCCGGGACCGTTGGGATCGAGATAGTGCTCGGGATCGACCCGGCGCTTCCACTCCAGCCAGAGCTTGCGCGACTCCGGCGTGTTCAGATCGTCTTCGATCTTGAAGCCCATCGCACGGGCGAACGCCGTGGCGCCCGCGCCGGCGAGCAGGTGATGGTCGGTGTTCTCCATCACCGCCTGCGCGACGAGCGACGGCGTGCGAACGCCTTCGATGCACGCGACGGCGCCGGCCCGCTTCTTCGGGCCGTGCATGCACGAGGCGTCGAGCTGCACGACACCGTCGGCGTTCGGCAGCGCGCCGTAGCCGATGCCGTTCTCGAGCGGATCGTTCTCGGGGATGTTGACGCCGGCAATCAGGGCGTCGAGCACGTCCTTGCCCTCGGTGATGAGGCGGAAGGCGCGCGAGACCGCGTTTTCCGTGCCGCCGTTCGTGAACTCCCACCCGGAGTAGTCTGAAATCACGACGGGGCGCACGGTGCGCTGGACGAGGATGTCGGCCGAGCGCGCCACCGATGGCGTAGCCGCCACCAGCGCGGCGCTCTTCACGAAGTCGCGTCGGGTAATCATGGCGACGTGATTATACGCGCCGCCGCGGTGGGCGCTCGGCGTTCGGCGCTCGGCGCTGGTCCACCCAAATGGTGTACAATGTACAAGTCATGTCTCATATGAAGGTCGCGGAGGCCCGGGCGCGGTTTGGCGAGTTGCTCGACCAGGCGGAGCAGGGCCACGAGGTCGTGATCGACAGGAAAGGCGTGCGGTTCAGGCTCGTGGCCGAAGCGGCCAAAGCCAGCAGCCAGCCCGGGCCGGCCTTGTTCGACTTCGTGGATCCGGCCGTCATGGATGGGCAGTGGACCTGGAAAGCGGGCAAAACCGGGTCGGTATTCTCCGCGCGGCGGAAGCGGCGGTGATCCTGCTCGACACGCACGCCGTGATCTGGATCGCGCAGGGGCACCGGCGCGTGCGCGATCTGGCGCGCCTGCCCCGGCTCTTCATCTCACCCGCCAGCGTGCTCGAAATCCAGTTCCTCGCCGAGGCGGGACGCCTGCGCCTGGCCCCTGGCCGGTCATCCGCGGATCTCGCGCGTGACGGGCGCTGGCAACTCGACGATCCGCCGGCGGCCGGCTGGTTCGCCGCCGCCTGCGAGTTCACCTGGACGCGCGACCCCTTCGATCGGCTGCTCGCCGGCCACGCACGGTTGCGCGGGTGGAAGCTCGCGACAGCGGACGAGCGGCTGCTGGAACGCCTCGCCCCGTCAGACGTCCGCCCGATCTGAGGCGTCGGCCTGGTTCGTCGTCAGCCCCGCGGCCTCACTTCCTCCGTGGCTCGAGCGCGCCGCGAAGCTTGTCGGCGAGCGAGCCGAAGCCCGTAGCCGGTTCGAGATGCTCGTGGTCGGCGGCATCCGACTCGCCGGACGACGCGGAGGCTACCGCGCGGGCGCGCGACGATCCCTCGGGCGCGAGCGCGACGCCGATCCGCTTCTTGTCGAAATCGACGCTGAGGATCTCGAACGCGCCGCTCGTTCCGGCCTGGACCTCCTTCGACCATGCGTCGGATCGCCCGCCGGCCGCAAACGTCGAGACGTGCGCCAGCGCCTCGACGCCCGGCTCGAACTCGACGAACGCGCCGAAGTCCGCCAGGCGCGTGACCCGTCCCCTGCGCACCTGCCCGACCTTGTAGGTGTCCGGCACCTTCACCCACGGATCGTCGGTGAGCTGCTTCAGTCCGAGCGAGATCTTCTGCTTCTCGCCGTCCACGCGCAGGACCTTGACGGTGATCTCCTCGCCGACCTTCAGCAGGTTCGACGGATCCGATACGCGGGACCATCCCATCTCCGACACGTGCAGCAGGCCCTGCACGCCGGCCCCGAGATCGACGAACGCCCCGAAGTCGCGCACGGATGCGATGCGGCCCGTCAGCACGGCGTCCGGAACAATCGACTCGCGCAGCGCGGCGGCGTGCTCGCGCTGCTCGTCCTCGAGCAGGGCGCGCCGGGAGACGATCAGGTTCTTCCCGCCTTCCTTGTATTCCGTGATCCGGAACGCGTACACCTTGCCCACGTGCGCCGACGGCTCCGTCCGGACGATGTCGATCTGCGAGAACGGACAGAAGGCTCGCTGGCGCGCAATGCGCACTTCGTAGCCCCCTTTGACCTCGCCTTCGACCTTGCCTTCCACCGGCAAACCGGAGTGGAAGGCGTCCTCGAGCTGCCGGGCGGTCGCGGCTCCGCGCGCGAGCTTGCGGGAGAGCACCAGTCCGCCCGCGGTCGAGACGACGATCGCCTGGATGCGGTCTCCCACCGCCACTTCGAGTGCGCCGTCGCCGTCTCTCAGTTCGCCGATATCGATCGCGGCCTCCCCCTTGCCGCCGACGTTGACGAACGCCACTTCCGGACCGATCGCGACGATCGTGCCTTCGATCGTCTGTCCCTCTCGAAACGCTTCGCCTTCAGCGAAGCCTCGAACATTGCGGCGAAATCTTCGTCCTGCTCGCTCACCTTGCGCTCCTCGGGCTCGTTGACGTGTACCCGATTGATTATACGGGGACGCCGCGCCGGACCGCGTGCGCTATCATTCTGCTTCCCATGGCCTTCGTTTCCGACAGGACGCCAGCCGACGTGCATCGGCCGATCATGGTGGATGAGGTGCTCCGATGCCTCCGGCCGGCGCCCGGCGAGGTCGCGGTGGACTGTACGCTCGGCAGCGGCGGACATGCGCGGGCCATCCTGGAGCGCGTGCAGCCCGGCGGCCGGCTGATTGGCCTCGACGTTGACCCGCTCGAGCTGCCGCGCGCCGAGACCCGCCTGCGAGCCGAAGGGTTCAGTGCACCCACGTTCGTGGCGCGGCAGCACACCTTCGCGGAACTGCCGCAGGTCCTTGCCGCGGAAGGCCTCGCGGCCGCGGACATCATCGTGGCGGATCTCGGCGTATCCTCGATGCAGCGCGACAGCCCCGATCGCGGCTTCAGTTACAAAGTGCCCGGCCCGCTCGACATGCGGATGGACCCGTCGGCCGGCGAGTCCGCGTCGGAACTCATCGCGAAGCTCGACGTCGAGACGCTCGCGGCGATCCTCACGGAAAACGCCGACGAGCCGCACGCCAGGCTGATCGCGGACCTGCTCAAGCAGTCGCCAGCTGTCACGACGCACGCGGTCGAGCGCGCCGTCCGCACGGGCCTCCACCGCGCAGTCCCGCACCTGACGAAGAGCGACGTCAAGAACTCGGTCCGCCGCACGTTTCAGGCGCTGCGGATCGCGGTCAACGACGAATTCGGCGCACTCGAGGCGCTGCTGCGATCGCTGCCGCGGTGCCTGGCGCCCGGCGGCCGCGTCGCCGTGCTGACCTTCCACTCAGGAGAGGATCGACGCGTGAAGAAGGCCTTCCAGGCGGGACATCGGACGGGCATCTATGCCTCGATCGCCAGGCAGGTGATCCGCTCCGGGAAGATCGAGACCTTCGCGAACCGGCGCGCCTCGGCCGCGAAATTGCGCTGGGCAGTACGCGCGTCGGACTGAACGACATGCGTCCGCAGATTCCGCTCGAGATCGAGGAGTACCGCGACGAGCGCTGGTGCCGCGAGGGCACGCGGCAGGTCGAGACCGCCTTCGACGCGGAGCGCTTCATCGAGCAGGTCGGCTTCGCCGCCTGCCTCACCGACTCGCGGCGGCCTGGTCCGTCGCTGTACGTGGCGGTCTGCGGCCGGCGCGATGCCGTCATGCCGCGCAACGTGCAGAAGGATCCCGAAGCGTCGCTCGCGTGGGTCCTGAAGGACGAGATCATCGCCCGCGCCAGGGTCTATTACGCCAAGCTCGCCCGCGGCAAGGCGATGTTCCTCGCGCCGCGCATGATCCCGTACTTCCATGCCGCGTGGGGCATGCGCCGTTCGGACGAGGCCTACCGGCTGAGCCGCAACGCGCGCGCCATCCTGCGCGTGCTTCGCCGCGAGTGGGAGATGAGCACGGCG
>CAWFPR010000028.1:0-428291 GCA_963817635.1 uncultured Acidobacteriota bacterium
GGCGGTCCATCTTCGCCGCCACACTCGCGCGCAGCCCGTGTGCCGAGTCCAGGGTCTCGACCTCGAGATCCAGCTCCTCGATGAGGGGCATGGTCAGCGACCGCAGATCGGGCAGGTTTCCACACGTGACCACACGGTCCACGCGAACCCGCTCGGTGGCCTCCACCGCCGCCATGCCGTGCTGCACCTCGGGCGCGAGGTGGGCGACGAGAGAGTAGCGCAGCAGCAACTCGGCCCGGGAATCGGACGGCACCTGGTTGAAAGACCATTCGAACGTGCGCGAGTACAGCAGGTCGATGCCGCGCACGATGGCGATCGCCGCGCCCGACGTGTTCAGGGCCAGCCAGGCCGTCGCGCCGTCGCCGCCCGGCGGATAGAGCCTCGCCAGGTGCGCAAGCGCCTGCGTGGGACTGAGGAGTGCGTCAATGCGAAAACCGGCCGCGACGAGCGGTTGAAGCGTCGCGCGTGCCACAGGGTCTTCGGGGTGCGCGCCTTCCGGCAACCGCCAGGCCACGACTCGCGCGGTCCGTGGCAACCCCTTCTCACGCCGGATCGAACCCAGCAGGCTGGCGAGGCCGGAATCCTGGCCGGGCCACGCCGATGGGCCGACGACGGCTACGCTGCTGACTTCCGGGCCCAGACGGGCCACCCGTACGCCCGCCAGGACGCAGAAATCGGGACCGAGCTCGATACCGGTGGTGCTTGGCATGGCTGTCCGGAGCTGACGGCTCCTCCTGACACGCGGGACGCTCCACGCGCGAACGCTTTCATTATCGCAACGATCCCGCCCGCGAACTCAAGCTGAGCCGGCGCGCGGCGACCGATCAGCCTTCGGTCTCGTATTCCGCCTTCAGCCGCGCGACCACCGCCGGATCGGCCAGCGTCGAGGTATCGCCGAGCGCCTTGCCCTCGGCGATGTCGCGGAGCAGCCGCCGCATGATCTTCCCCGACCGCGTCTTCGGCAGATCGGCCGCGAAGAGAATCAGATCGGGCTTGGCAATCGCGCCGATCTTGCGGACGACGTGTTCCCTGAGTTCCTCGGCGAGCTCATCCGACGGCTTGAAGCCTTCCCGCAACGTCACGAATGCCGCCACGGCCTGTCCCTTGATGTCGTGCGAGCGGCCGACCACGGCGGCCTCGGCGACCTTGGGATGATCGACCAGCGCGCTTTCGACCTCCATCGTGCCCAGCCGGTGTCCGGCTACGTTCAGCACGTCGTCTACCCGGCCGAGCAGCCAGAAGAACCCGTCGTCGTCACGCCGTGCGCCGTCGCCGGTGAAGTACGTGCCGTCGGTCCAGCGGCTCCAGTACCTGCGTCACGAAGCGATCGGGATCGCCGTAGATGCCGCGCAGCATCGCGGGCCAGGGCTTCGTGAGGGTCAACAGGCCGCCGCCGGTTTCGACGCGCTGGCCGCGCGCGTCGCGGATTTCGGCGGCAATGCCGGGGAACGGGCGCGTCGCCGATCCGGGCTTGGTGGCCGTGATGCCAGGGAGCGGCGTGATCATGATCATGCCGGTCTCGGTCTGCCACCACGTGTCCACGATCGGACACCGCTCGTGGCCGATGTTCACGTGGTACCACATCCACGCTTCGGGGTTGATCGGCTCACCCACCGATCCAAGCAGCCTGAGGGTGCTCAGATCGCGTTTGGCGGGCCACTCGGCTCCCCATCGCATGAACGCGCGGATGGCCGTGGGGGCGGTGTAGAAAATCGTGACGCCGTGGCGCTCGATGATCTCCCAGAAGCGGTCCTTGTGCGGCCAGTCGGGCGCGCCTTCGTACATCAGAACCGTCGCCCCGTTCGCCAGCGGACCGTAGACGACGTAGCTGTGGCCGGTGACCCATCCGATGTCCGCCGTGCACCAGTAGACGTCGTCGTCTTTCAGGTCGAACACCCACTTGGATGTCGCATATGTGCCGACGAGATAGCCTGCCGTCGTGTGGACGATCCCCTTCGGCTTCCCGGTGGTGCCGGACGTGTAGAGGATGTAGAGCATGTCCTCGGCGTCCATCGCCTCGGGCTCGCAGGCGGGCGAGGCGCGCTGCATGAGCCGGTGATACCAGTGGTCGCGCCCTTCGACGATCTCGACCGGGATGGGGGCGCCGGGCTGCCGCTGCACGACGACGACGTTCTTGATGGATGGCGTGCCCTCGAGCGCTTCGTCGGCCATCTGCTTGAGGGGGACGATCTGCCCGCGGCGATACCCGCCGTCGGCGGTCACGAGCAGCACGGCCTGGGCATCGTTGATGCGGTCGCGCAGCGACTCGGCGCTGAACCCGCCGAAGACCACGCTGTGCACGGCGCCGATGCGCGCGCAGGCGAGCATGGCGATCGCGAGTTCGGGAATGAGCGGCAGGTACAGCGCCACGCGATCGCCGCGCTGGACACCGAGCGACTTCAGCACGTTGGCAAACGCGCTGACCTGGCGGTAGAGGTCCCAATAGGTCAGCGTGCGCCGATCGCCAGGTTCGCCTTCCCAGATGATCGCGGCCTTGTTGCGCCGCGGCGTGCGCACGTGCCGATCGAGGCAGTTCGCGCTCGCGTTGATCTTGCCGCCCGCGAACCAGCGCGCGTGCGGCGACTGCCAGTCGAGGACGGTGTGCCACGGCTCGATCCACTCGAGCTCGCGCGCGAACGACTCCCAGAAGGCCTCGGGGTCGGCAAGCGCGCGTTCGTAGACGCCCGGATCGGTGACAATCGCCGACGTCTTCCACGACTCGGAGGGAGGGAAACGGCGATCTTCCTTCAGCAGCGCAGAGATTTCGTCCATGGCGTCATCCGTCGGACCGAGGTGATGGTTGACCGGCTACCTGGCGAGCGCGGCGAGCCGCTTGCGGACCGCCGGAGCGCGCCCGGCGTATTCGGCGCCGGCCGTCTCGAGAAAGGCGCGGTAGTGTTCGACCGCGCGGGCTGGCTCGCCCGCTCCGTCGTAGAGCACGGCGAGATTGTAATGCGCCGCGGCGCTCTTTGGTGCAATCGACAGGACCTGGAGCAGCAGCGCCTTCGCGCGTTCGGGCTCGCCTGCGGCCTGGTGGACGAGCGCAAGGTCGATCATGGCGTCAACGTCCCGGGGCTCGCGCGCGAGAAGGGAACGGAACTCGGCGGCAGCGGCGTCGAGCTTCCCCTGACGCAGCAGCGTGACGCCGTAGTTGGTGTGCGCGGACGCGTAGCCGGGATCGATGAAGAGGGCCCGCTGCAGCTCCCTCGCCGAGTCGTCCAGCAGGTTCTTCTCCTGATACAGCAGCCCGAGGTTGTTGTGGGCCTGTGCGTTCAGCTCGTTGGCCTGGAGGAGCGCCCGGGTACTGGACCAGTGCGTTCTCGAAATCACCGGCGCGGTGATAGTAGAGGGCGAGGTCGAAGGCATTCGGCGCGTGATCCCCGGCTGGCGCGCCGGCCGGAGTCGCCGGGGCCACATCCCGCGAGGCGGGCGACGGCGTCCGTTCCACACGCGTCACGGCGACGCCCGGTGGCGCGCTCGATGAGACCCGGGGTGCGTCCGCCGTGCGCGTTTCTGGAGCACCGAGCCGGGCCTGCGTGACCGGCGCGCGTGCGAGCGACCGGGTCTGGGGGCCTGGCGCCGGCTCGTTCGCCGCCGTCGCACCCTGAATCGCTGCGCCGGCGTGCGGCTCCACCGAACCGGACGCTACGCCGGCCGGTGGGGTGGGCGCTGCCTGCAGCGGCGCGGCTGGCCCGCGCGGCCGCGGCCCCGGTGCCGCCTCGGCCCACGGCGATGACGTCGCCGGGGTCACGACGCCTGAACCGGACAAGAAACGCCATCCCGCAAGGAGAGCCACCAGAGCGCCCGCTGCCACCACGACAGGCACGACCACGGCCCGCAGGCGCGGCCCGCGCCTGAGCGGCGCAGTAGCCCAGCGTCGCGAGCACGGCATCGCCGTGTGCCGTGCGGCGCACGCCGCTGGCGGACGCCGGGTCCCGGCGGCGACGGAGGGAGTCGAAGAGCTGGCTCAACGCGTTATCAACCGCGCGTCGCTGTAGCCGGGCATCTCGCGAACCCGCGCCTCGTCGCGGCGCGCCCCTTCGAGGTCAGTGTAGGGGCCCACGAACACCTGGTGCCAGGCCCCGCGTTCGCTCGACTCGAAGCGCGACGTGCGGACCTGGAATCCGAGCGCTTCGAGCTCCCGCGACAGCGTGGCCGCTTCAGACGGCTGGCGAAACGATCCAACGAGCACGGAATACGTCGGCCGGACGCCGGCCCCCTGGGGCTGCGCGTCGCCGACACGGCCGGACGTGGACTGCGGTGCCGGCGCATTCGGCTCGGTTGCGCGCTCCCCCCCGCCGTCCACCGGCGCGGGCGGCAGATCCGCGGAGGCGAGCGCCGCGGCGGCGGCGGGCGCCACGGCGGTCTCGCGTGGCGCGGACTCCGCGCCCGCGGCCTCGCGTGTGGGCGTGGCCCCGGCCTGGACGGAGATGACCTCGTAGGCCACGCCGCCGGCAATGACCGCCATCATCGCCGCGCCGGCGGCAAACGCCGCGGCACGGCGGCGCAACCACCGGCCGATCGCCAGTCGCGGCTTCACCAGATCGAGGCCGGCGGCCGCCGCCGTCACGATCTCGGGCGTGATGCGGTTGGTCCGCGCCGAATAGCCCCCGAGGAGCGCGCGATCGCACAACAGGTTGACGAGCCGGGGTATGCCGCCGGTGTACTTGTGGACGAGTTCCAGCGCCTTCGGCGCGAAGCTGACGACCGCCCCGCCCCCGGCAATCGTGAGGCGGTGGGCCACATACGCCGCCGTCTCCTCCGCCGTCAGCGGCTTCAACTCGTAGCGAATCGAAATGCGCTGGTCGAGCTGCCGGAGATTAGGTGCGCGGAGCTGCTCCTGGAGGTTCAGCTGTCCCACGAGCACGATCTGCAGCAGCTTCTCCTTGTCGGTCTCGAGGTTCGAGAGGATCCGAATCTGCTCGAGCACCTGCGGCGGCAGGTTCTGCGCCTCGTCGAGGATGAGCAGCGCGCCGGCCCGGAGCGGCAGCAGCGAGAGCAGGAACTCGTTCAGCGTGTCGATCAGCTCCTGCTTGGTGACGCCGGCAAGGCGGCCCCGCTTGATCTCGTCGCGCGAGACGACGCCGAAGTCCTGGAGGATGATGCGCAGCAGATCCTCTTCGGTGATGAACGGGTTCAGCACGAGCGCCGTGAACGTCCGGCGATCGAGCTGATCGAGAATCGCGCGGCAGAGCGTCGTCTTGCCGGTGCCGATGTCGCCGGTCACCACGACGAAGCCCTCGCGCCGGCGAATCGCATACTGGAGCAGGTCGAACGCGTTGGCGTGCGACTCGCTCTTGTAGAGGTATTTCGGATCGGGCGTCAGGCTGAAGGGCTTCTCCGAGAAGCCGTAGTATTCCTCGTGCATCGGGTTCCTCTTCCTGTGCGTTACTTCGATTCCGAAGCCGGAGCGGTCCCTGGCGCGACCACCGTCGGCGTCAACAGGATGACCAGTTCGTTCTTGACCGCCTGATGCGACTCGGCGCCGAAGAACCCCGCGAATCCAGTCCCCGGGATCGTCCGGGTGCCCTCCTTCAGGAACCCCGAGAGGATCACGGTTTCACCGTCCCGTACCCGGACGAGCGTGTCGGCCTCGCTCACGTCGAGCACCGGCGCCGCGGCGCGCCGCGGTCCCTTCGCCTGGCCGGAGGCTTCGGCGTAGGTGGGCGCCACGTGCAGCTGGACGATGCCATCGGCGGCGATCTGCGCCGTGACGATGAGCGTCAGCCCCTCCAGCGTCGTCGCTGGCGCCGGCTGCGCGTCGCCGTTGCCTGCGAGCGGCACGAAGTACACGGCTTCGGTGCCGATGCGCAGGACGGCAGGCTCGTTGTTCATCGCGAGCAGGCGCGGCGCGGCGATGAGGCGGACGGTGCCCTGGGTCGCTATTGCGCTGAGCAGTGCATCGAAATCCCGCACCTGGATCCCGGCCGCGCCCGGAGCCGCGGAACCCACACCGGCGCCCGCGGCGACGTCGGTCCAGTTGACAGGGCGCGCGGCGCTGTTCAGCGTGACCTCGAGCACCCGTGCGTCGAGACGCACCTGACGCGTGGCGCGCAGCTGCACCGCTTCGATGTAGACGCCGATCTGATCGAGACGATCGGTGAAGTCGGTAACCTGCACGAGACCGGCGACGCGGTCCACGTGCGCGCGGCCGCCCGGCGACAGCATGCGCTCGACGCCTCGCTCGAGCTCGTCGAACAGATCGGCGTCGATGCTCGTGGTCACCCGAAGATCGGGACCGCGGCCCACGTGCGCGGTGCCACCCGTCGTGCGCTCGACCGAGCGGCGCACGTTGAGGTAGTTCACATCGAAGAGACGCGTCGCGGGCTTGCGGGGATAGACGCGGATCAGCGTACCCTGCACGTCGTAGTCGAGATCGCGCGGAAAGAGCACCGCTTCGAGCGCCTGGCGCATCGTGAGGTTCTTCAGCTCGCCGGAAAACGTGCCATCGACGCGCTCGTCGGCGACAAGGCTGAAGGCCGTGCCGCGCACGAGCAGGAGCAGCATGTCGCGCAGCGGCAGTGGCTGAGCCAGCGTGAGCGACACGCTCTGTGGCCCGTCGAGGTCAGCCGGAGGCTGTCGATCGTCGAGGCGGGTGACCGGAAGTTGTGGCAACGGCTGCTGCGGGCCGCTCTGAAAGGACCGGGGGGTAGGGCTGATGACGCCGCCGGCGCCGGGGAGCGTCAGGCGCCGAGAGGGCGGGCTGACGGCCGACACCGCCACGCCGGACGCTACGAGCGCCAGCGCCCCTGCCAGACCCCGCCAGGACCACCGCTCAATCAAAAGTAAGTCCTTATCTGGCAGGAGCTTACCACACACCTTGGCCGGATCGGCGCAAAATCGCACACTTCTGCACACAACAACAGGTTGTGTAGGCCCGGAATCGCTGCCACAAGACGGGACCCGATCGGGCGGGAGGAGTACATGAAAAGGGGGACCGGCACCTCGTTCCCGAAGAAGGTGTCTGCCCCCCATGCGAGCCGCGGAAGAACGTGCCCGCTCTTGATGCGCTACTGCGGCGGCAGGACCTCGACCGTCCCGGGCGGCGGAGGCGGAGGCGGCGCGTTCTTCTTGAACAGCGCCACACCGAGCAGGCCCCCGAGCATGCCGAAGACCGCGTCGATGACGAGGCCGATGACGGCGCCAGCGGCGCGGAGAGCCGAGCCCGCCGCCAGCCGTCGCATCATGTCCCGCGCCTCGACCGGCATGTCCGGGTTGGCCGAGAGGACGCGATCCAGAATCTGCGCCTGGAACGACGCGGTCATCGCCGCCATCGGGATCGAGATGATCGCCGCGACGATCCCACCGATGATTCCCGCGAGGAGGCCCACGAGCGCCCCCTCAGAGGACTGCACCTGGAACGGAGAATTCTGCTGGCGGAGGTACACCGCCAGCACGCCGCCTGAAATCACCCAGAGGCAGCAGCAGCAATTCCCCGCGTTGACGATCGGCAGTGCGGACAGCACGCCGATGAAGAGTCCGCCGAAGAGTGCCGGTTGCAGCCTGGCTGAGTCCATCAGTCGTAGTACTCCAGACCGAGGTGGGTGATGAGCTCCTCGCCGCCCATGTAGCGCAGCGTGTTCTTCAGCTTCATCAGCTGGATGAACAGATCATGCTCCGGGTACAGGTTCGGCGCATGCATCGGGCTCTTGAAGTAGAACGACAGCCATTCCTGGATCCCGCTCATCCCGGCGCGCTTCGCCAGGTCGAGAGAACAGGGCGACGTCGAGCACGATCGGCGCCGCCAGGATGCTGTCGCGGCAGAGGAAATTGATCTTCAACTGCATCGGATAGCCGAGCCAGCCGAAGATGTCGATGTTGTCCCAGCCTTCCTTGTTGTCGCCGCGCGGCGGGTAGTAGTTGATGCGGACCAGGTGGCAGAGGTCCTTGTAGAGCTCCGGATAGAGATTCGGCTGGAGGATGTAGTCGAGCACCGACTTCTTGCTCTCCTCCTTCGTCTTGAACGACTCCGGATCGTCCAGCACCTCGCCGTCCCGGTTCCCGAGGATGTTCGTGGAGTACCACCCGTTGACGCCGATGAGCCGCGCCTTGAGCCCCGGCGCGATGATCGTCTTGATCAGCGTCTGGCCCGTCTTCATGTCCTTGCCCGAGAGCGGCGAGCCGGTCGCGGCGGCAAGTTCGAGCAGAGCCGGCACGTCGGCGCTGAGGTTCGGGGCGGCGTTCGAGTACGGGATGCCCTCCTTGATGGCGGCATACGCGTAGATCATGCTCGACGGAATCGAATCGTCGCTGGCCTCGAGCGCCTTCTCGAACGAGGCGACCGTCGCGTGGGCGGGCGTCTCGGTCAGGTACACCTCGGTGCTGCCGCACCAGATCATCACGAGCCGATCGCAGTCGTTGTCTTTCTTGAACCGCCGCATGTCCTCGATCAGCTGATCGGCGAGGTCCTTCTTGTTCTTGCCTTTCTTGACGTTGGGTCCATCCAGTCGCTTCACGTAGCGGCGGTCGAAGACCGCCGACATCGGCTTGATCGCCTCGAGTTCGGGACGGACCTGGTCGAGCAGGTCCTTCTCGAGCACGCCGGCCGTTTTCGCGGCCTCGTACGAGTTGTCCTCGAAAATATCCCAGCCGCCGAACACGATGTCGTCGAGCGAGGCGAGCTGGAGGAAGTCCTTGATGAGAGGGGAGCGGCCCTCGGTGCGTTTCCCGAGGCGGATCGTGCCCATTTGCGTGAGCGAACCGATAGGCTTCGCGAGGCCGCGGCGCACGGCCAGCACGCCGGCGATCGTCGTCGTGCTCACCGCACCCATACCAACCAGGAGGACACCGAGTTTCCCCCTGGGTTCAGCGATTTTCAGCGGGTTTTTCACAACCGGGAACTATATCATGTGGGCGGGATCCAATCCTGCGATGCGATTCTTCCGCGAGTCTTCCCTCGAACAACTGCCTGTCTCGATCGCCGGCATCAAGCTCGGAGACCGGGTGCTGTTCCTGGGCTGCGGCGATCCGAAACTGATCGCGCAGCTCGCCGTGAAGACGGGATTGACGGGGCGCGCGTGCGCGGTCGACGCGGACGCGGCCCGCACCGAGCGCGCCGCCACGGTGGCGACGCGCGAAGGCGCGCTCATCGAACCCGTGACGGCCCCGTTCACCTCCCTGCCGGTCGACGACGGCGCCTTCGACGTGGCGATCGTGCGCGACGCGCTCGCCACGCTGGATCCGTCGGCCCGCAGCGGCGCGGTCGGCGAACTCGTCCGCGCGCTGCGGCCCGGCGGGCGCTGCCTCGTGATCGACTCAGCCCGGCGGAGCGGCCTCGGCGCGCTGCTCTCGAAGAGCGCCGCGCAGCCGGACTACGACGCGGTCCGCGCGCTCGAGAGCGCCGCGTTCCGCGCCGTCAGAACGGTGGCGGAGCGCGACGGGTTGACCTTCGTGGAAGGCGTCAAGGAGAACGTCACCGCGCACAGGTGAGATGGCGTCCGCCGTCGATCGAAATCGTCTCCCCCGTAATCCACCCCGCCTGCGGCGACGCCAGAAAGTAGATCAGCTCCGCGATTTCCCCCGGGTCGCCGGGCCGGCCGAGCGGATGCGTCGCCTTCGAGTGTTCGAGGAACGCCGAGTAATTCTCCTCGTTCATCCCCCCGCGCCGGTGCAGGTTCGTGATGACGACCCCGGGATTGACGGCGTTGACGCGCACACCTTTCGGAGCCAGTTCGAGTGCCGCGCAGCGCGTGAGCTGATCGACGCCGGACTTGCTGACGCAGTAGGCGAGCACGCCAGGAAACGACCGCAACCCGGTCACGCTCGAGACGTTGACGATCGAACCGCGCGAGACGGCGAGCGCCGGCACCGCCGCGCGCATCAGCCGGAACGGCGCGCGCACGTTGATGTCCATCATCGCGTCCCACTGCTCGTCGGTGGTGGTTTCCACCGTGCCCGATCCGATGATGCCGGCGGCGTTCACCACGGCGGTCAGCCGTCCGAACGTCGCGAGCGCCGCATCGACCATCTGTCGAGGGGCGTCGGCGGCGGTCACGTCCGCTGCCAGTGACGCCCCCCGGCCTCCCGCCTGCTCGATTGCGGCCACGATGTCGGCGAGCGCCGCTTCCTTGCGGCCAACGGCGAGAACGGACGCGCCGCCGCTCGCGAAGCGCAGCGCCGCGGCCCGGCCGATGCCGCTCGATGCTCCAGTAATGATGACGTGCTGCTGATCTGACATGCCTAGGGTTGTAGCACATGAGGCGGCTCGGGGCACGGCGCTCGGACTTCGGGCGGACGGGCTGGGCACGTCGCCCGCGGGCTGTCCACGTTCCGCGGCAGCTGTCCCTGCCCGAGCACAGCCCGGAGTTGTCTGCCCAACAGGTTCAGTCGCGAACGGCCGAAAAACCGGCCGGGACGGTCTGCCCGCGGCGAGCTGGCGCGGCAAGGGTTTTGCGCTGCACTCCGAAGGTTTCGTCCGTCCGGATCCGGATTCATGACCAGCAGGATGCTTCCCCCCGACGTCTACAGCGTGGCCGAAGTGGCGCGGGTGGCCGGCGTCTCGCCTCTCGAGGCCCGGGCGCTGGTGGAGCAGGGACGGATTCCGACGATTGACGGGCGTTTCCTGGCACCCGCCGACGCCGTCCGCGCGGTGCACGCGCTGCGCGGACAGCAGTGCGGGCCCTGAAGCCCCTCCCCTGTTCCACCCACACCGCCCACCCGTGCGGAGCCCGCGGGCGAGCGCTGGCCGCTTCCGGGACGCTCCATGCGGCGGCGCTTGGCGGCGATCGCGGTGTTGACGTCGATGGGACTGGCGAGTGCTCCTCGCGAAATCCCGGCGGCGCTCGACGCGATGCGTCTGGTGTTCGTTCCAACGCCGGGGCCGGGCGGCGGAGGCGGCGGGGGCGGGCTCCACCAGCCGCTGCCGCCACCGAAAGCCCAAATGAAGGGGAAGGAAGCGCTGAGGAGCCCCGTGCCCCCTCCGCGTCGCGTCGTGGAGACACAAGCGAAGGCGGAGCCGGTCCGCAGGCCGCCGCCTCCGATGCGGCCGCGTCCGGTTGAGCGGCCGGTCGAACCGCCTCCCGCGCCGCCGGCGCCCATGCCGCAGGTCGTGGCCGCGGTCGCGGCGGTGGCGGCCGACGCGCAGGATCGGGCAGGAATCCTGACCGAATCGGCAGTCGTCCGCCGAAAGCAACGGCCCCGGTTCTGGCGGCGGCGCCGGCACCGGTCACGGCACGGGCATCGGAGAAGGCGACGGGGCCGGAATAGGCCCAGGCTCCGGCGGCGGAACAGGCGGCGGTCCCTACAGGCCAGGAAGCGGCATCGTCGCGCCGGGGCTTCTGCGCGAAGTCAAGCCCGACTACACCGAAGCGGCCCGCCGGCGCGGCATCGAAGGCGATGTCGTCCTGGAAATCGTGGTGCGCAGCGATGGTGCCGTTGGCAGCGTCAGAATTCTGGAAGGACTCGACGCCGGGGCTCGACCAGCGTGCCGTCGACGCCGTGCGCCAGTGGCGCTTCTCACCGGCGCGCCGGCTCGGGTCGCCGGTCGATGTCATCGTCGAGGTCGCGGTCGAATTCAAACTGAGATGACCTTATGGACATGTTGCTGATTACCGTCACCGCCCTGTCGCTCCTGATGGCGGCCGCCATGGCTGTCATCGTGACGAAACTTCTCGGCGACGAACGCAATCGCTCGGATGCCCGGATCGCGGCGCTGGCGGAGCTGGCGTCGGTTGACCTCGGCGACGGACACGGCGTGGCGGTCGAATCCGGAAGTCGCGAGGCTGGCCTCCCCGCCCCCGAGCCTCGGTCGACGGATCGAAGAGACGGTTCTGCCGGTGGAACTGCCGCTCCGGGCCGTGAGTACGGCCGACGACTTCCGGCTGCGGCCTGATCCCGCGGGCACGCCGGCCGGCGTCGGCGACCTGTTCGCGCAAGCGCCGCGCACGTCTCCATGGAGCGCCCGCCTGGCGATTGCCGTGACGCTGGCGATCGTCGTGGCGGCGTCCGGCTGGGCGCTGGCGACGGGCACATCGCGCGTTGCCGGCCCCCCCGACCGTGTGTCGGCCGCGGACGCGCGGCCCCGGCCACTGGAGCTGCTGTCGCTGCAGCATGTGCAGGCGCCAGAGCAGCTGACCGTCACAGGGGTCGTCGAGAACCCGCGGGACGGGGCGCCGCTCACGCACGTCGTGGCGACCGCGGTCGCGTTCGGCCCCGACGGCTCGTTGCTGGCGAGAGGGCGGGCGCCGCTCGACTCCACGTCGCTCGGGGCCGGTGACCAGTCGCCGTTCGCGGTGACGATCCCGGTGACGGGGACGGTGGCGCGCTACCGCGTGGGGTTCCGGGCGGCGGACGGAGGCGTCATTGGCCACGTGGACAGGAGGCGGAAAGACTGAAGATGCAGATTGCAGATTGCAGATTGCAGATTGCGGACTGCCGATTGACGGATTGACGGATTGCGCGATTGCTGATTGCTGATTGGGATGCGGGTTCGGATTGCGGATTGCGGATTGACGGAATGCTGATTGGGGACCGCGGATTGAAGCCATGCACTACAAACTTCCGCTGATTGTCGCAACGGTGGTTGCCGCGGTGCTGTTGCTCGGGGTCCGGCCGCGGGCGCAGCAGCCGCAGGATGCCCGGCAGTCCTTCCGGTTTCGCACGGGGGTCGAGCTGATCAATGTCACGGCGACGGTCATCGACCAGAACGGCCGTTTCGTGCCGAACCTGCGGCAGGAGGACTTTCGCGTCTACCAGGACGACGAGCCGCAGCCGATCACGCATTTCAACAGCGAGCGGGTGCCGGTGAGCCTCGGGATCGCGCTCGACACGAGCGGCAGCATGGACGGCGAGAAGATGGCGGCCGCGCGCGACGCGCTGGACCGCTTTCTCTACCAGTTGCTGGATCCATCCGACGAAGTGTTCCTGTACCGGTTCGACAGTAATCCGGAACTGATCGACGGATGGACGACCGATCGCCGCCGGATCAGCGACGAGCTGGCGCGCCTCCAGCCGCGCGGCGGCACCGCGCTCTACGACACGGTCGCCGAGGCCGTTCCGCTGGCGCAGTCGGGCAAGCACCGGAAGAAGGCGCTCGTCATCATCTCCGACGGCAACGATACGGCCAGCCGGACGGACGTGGCCGAGCTGAAGCAGCTCATTCACGAAACCGAAGTGCTCGTGTACGCGATTGGCATCGACGCGCAGGGCGGCGTCACGTACGCGCCGGTGCCGGTGGCCGCCGGAGGAGCCGCGCCGGGACAGCGGCCGCGACCGCGTCCGCCGATCCCGTCACCGTTCCCGCGGCCGGGCGGCAGACGCAACCCGCCCGCGCCGCTGCCGCCCGGCGTGCCTGCCAACCCGCGGCCGCCGCAGCCACAGCCGCGCGGCACCTATGGCTCGCGCAGCGGCAGCGACGAGCGGGTGAACGTCGCCGCGCTGCGCGACATCACGGACGACAGCGGCGGACGCACCGAGATCATCCGGTCGCCGCGCGACCTCGACCCGGCCACCGCGGGCATCGCCGACGAATTGAGCAAGCAGGTACTACATCGGATACGCCTCGACGGGCGTCAAGGACGGGCGCTGGCACACGATTCGTGTCGAGGTGCGCAACCCGGCGTACCGCGTGCGCGCGCGCCGCGGATTCGTCGCGACACCTTAGATAGTCGCTGGTCGCTGGTCGCTGGTCACTAATCGCAGTCGCTAGTCGCTAGTCGTTAGTCGTTAGTCGTTAGTCGTTAGTCGGACTGTGGCTTTCGAGCGACCTCCGGGCGGCGACTGCGCTATGATTTCGCGTGCGGCTTTATGGCGTCGCGGTCGGTCTGAGCGTACTCGGCAGTCTTGGGGGTGTGATTGCCGCGACGACGTTTCTGCTCCTTGGCGACAATCTTCGCGAGAAGATCGTTCCCTGGGCGATCAGCTATGCGGTCGGCACGCTGCTCGGGGTGGCGCTGCTCGGGTTGCTGCCGGAAGCGCTCGCGGAGTTGAAACCGACGCTGGCCCTCGGCACGCTCCTGGCCGGCGTGCTGACCTTCTTCGTGCTCGAGAAGCTCGTGCTGTGGCGGCACTGCCATGACACGCACGACTGCGCAGTCCATACGAGCAGCGCGGCCTCCCTCGTCATCGTCGGCGATGCGCTGCACACGTTCGTGGACGGGGCGGTGATTGCCGCGGCGGTGATTACTTCGATTCCGCTTGGCATCACGACCGCCATCGCGGTCGCCGCGCACGAAGTCCCTCAGGAAGTCGGGGACGTCGCCATCCTCCTGCGCGCCGGGTTCTCGCGCGGACGCGCCTTCACGCTGAATCTGCTCGCCGGCATCGGCGGAATTCTCGGCGCGATCGTCATGATGGCGGCCACCACGTCGGTGCCGCAGCTCCTGCCCTACGTCCTGGCGTTTGCGGCCGGCAATTTTCTCTACGTGGCCATGGCCGATCTCATTCCCGACCTGCACCACGGCGGACTCGAAGGAGGCCCGCTGCGGCAGCTCCTGCTCATCGGCGCCGGCATCCTGACGATTGTCGCCCTCTGAGTCCGGGCGTGCTGTCCCCTGACGTGGCCGATCCCGGCCGGTCCCGGGACCGATCGAGCTGAAACCGTGGGGATTTTGAGGTGTCGAACCTGGCACCACCTTTGCCTTTTCACGGGTGAAGGCAATCCGGCGCGCCTGCCGGAGGTTCAGATCATGAAAGCCACGTATTCGCTCATCGGGGTGCTCGCGCTGCTGCTGCTGGCGGGCCCGGCACGGGCCCAGGACCGGCGCGACGTCCGCCTCGCGGACGACATCGCGCAGGCCGTCAATCGCTACACCCAACTGACGATCTTCGACGACATCGGCGCCAGCGTCGAGAACGGCGTCGTCACGCTGACCGGCAAGGTGACGATGCCGTACAAGAAGAAGGACCTGGAGCGCCGCGTCGCGAAGATCGACGGGGTCCAGTCGGTGCAGAACGGGATTGGCGTCCTGCCCGTGTCGCAATACGACGACGAGATCAGGTACCGCGTGGCGCGCGCGATTTACGGCAATTCGTCGTTCTGGTCGTACGCCTCGATGGCCAACCCGCCGATACACATCATCGTCGAAGGCGGCCATGTGACGCTCGCGGGCGTGGTCAACAACAACGTCGAGCGGATGCTCGCCCGCTCGCTGGCGACCGGCCTCGGCGAACTGTCGGTCACCAACGCGCTCAAGACCGACGCCGAGGTCAAGAGCAATTGACGTTAAACTCCCCAGAGCAGCCGGCGGTCCAACTGCAGGTGGGGGGTTCAGGCGATGACGTGGCTCCAACGCGCTTCCGGGATTCTCGTGGTTGCTGTGGCCGGCCTGGCGCTGACGCTGCCGGCCGCGGCCCAGGGCGGGCGGGGGGGCCAGCGCGGCGGGCGCGGGGCCGCGCGCGACGCGCGGCCGCTGCCCACCGGCACGGGCGTGATCGCCGGGCGCGTCCTGGCCGCTGATACGGCTCGTCCGATCAAGCGGGCCCGGGTCATCGTCACGAGCGGCGGGCAGCCGCGAGCCACCACCACCGACGAACAGGGGCGCTTCAGCCTCACCGAGCTGCCGGCCGGCAACTACCGCGTCACGGTCACGAAGTCAGGCTTCGTGGACGGCGCCTTCGGACAGCGGCGCACCCTGCCGAACGGCACCCCAATCAACCTGGCCGACAACCAGCAGGTCACCGACGCGGATGTCCGGATGGCGCGCGGCGGCGTCATCACCGGACACGTCTTCGACGAGGACGGCGAGCCGCTCGCACGCGCGATCGTCACGGTCCTGCGCACCCAGTACGTCCGCGGTGAAAAGCAGCTCGCTCCGGCCGGGACGCCGGATCAGACCGACGATCGCGGTCAGTTCCGCGTCTACGGCCTGCCGCCCGGAGACTACTTCGTGAGCGCCACGGCAGGCGGCCTCGAGCGAATCATCACCCAGTTCGCCCAGCTCGTCGCCCCGGGCGCGGCCCCCGAACAGACGGCCGACCCGACCGGCTATGCGCCGACCTACTACCCGGGCGTGGTCTCGGCCAGCGACGCGTCGCGGCTCAGGCTTGCGCCGTCGCAGGAAATGGGGGGCATCAACTTCTCCATCCAGGTCGTGCCCTTCGCCACGGTGCGCGGCGTCGTTTCCGGCGGACCCGCCACGGTGTTCCTGGTGTCGGACACCGGCATCGCGGCCGGCGGCGGGCGGGGCGGCGGTGGAGGACGCGGTCTTGGCGGCCTCGGCGGCGCGCTGCTCGGCGGCCAGAACCTGCGTACCCAGACGCAGGGCGACGGCACGTTCGCGATCCCGAACGTCACGCCAGGCAAGTACACGATCATGGCGCGCGCGGATGCCGGCACGGGTGAGCCGAAGGTGGCCATCCAGTCCCTGCTCGTCTCGAGCGAGGAGGTCATGGTGGCGTTGACGCCGGTTCCAGGCATCGACGTGACCGGCACCATCACGCTCGAGGCGGCCGGCTCGAACGTGCCGACCACGCTGAGCGGGTTCCGCGTGAATCTCGCGCCGCTCGATTCGGTCGGCGCCGGGGGACGTGGCGGACGCCCCGGCGATCCGTCGCCGGACGGCCGATTCGCGCTCGGCAGCGTGTTCCCGGGCCGCTATGCGATCCGCGCGAACGGGCCGCGCGGCTGGATGATGAAAAGCGTCTACCTCGATGGCCGCGACGTCACGGACCAGGCCCTCGAGGTCAAGGGAGAGACGATCAGCGGACTGAATGTCATCTTCACCGACCGGATCGCGTCGCTGGCCGGCTTCGTGCGCGATCGCAAGAGCCTCCCCGTCGAGGGCCTCACGGTCATCGCGTTTCCCCAGGACGACCGGCTCTGGCAGCCGCAGTCGCGGCAGATCGTGACCGCGCGCACGGACAAGACCGGCGCGTACCGGTTCGACATGGTGCCGGCGGGCGACTACTTCGTGGTCGCGGTGGACGACGTGGAGCCGGGCGAGTGGTTCGACCCGGCGTTCCTCGAACAGGTCAGGGAGTCCGCGGTCAAGGTCGCGATCGGCGACGGCGAGCAGCGTACCGAAGATCTCAAGGCGCCGTCGTCGTCATAGCCGCCTGACGGCGGCCCTTGCGGATGGCCCACCCGATCAGCAGCACGAGCAGCGTGACGGCGGCGAGGAACGCGCCGCCGAACAGCCAGAGAGTCCTGTAGAGGATCGACTGACTCTCCATTTCGACCCGAATGTCCAGCGGGACGCCGTCGAGCCGATCTGACAGGTGCTGTTCCCAGCCGAGGATGTTCCCGCGGCCCACGTCGAGCGGCTCATTTGTCTCGAGCGAACGCGAGTTGTGCCAGCGCACCTTGCTCGGCAGGTGCAGCCGGAACGCGACGATTTCCGACCCGTCCCATCCGACGTTCTGGAGCGTCCCGGGCCGGAAGGCTGACGCGCCGACGTGCTGCGTGAACACGGTGACGCCGTTCTCAGCGGTCAGGCCGTAGCGCGACCACGAGAACGGCGGCACGTCGTGCAGCCTGCGGATGTCGCTGACGTTGACCCGCACCTGCACGAAGCGACGCCCCTTTCGACGCCACGGCGGACTCACGCGGATCACTTCGGTGATCGGCGACTGGTATGCCGCCCGGATGGCCTCGTTGTCGATGCGACCGGACGGGGTCGGATCGATAGCCAGTCCGCGCAGCGCCACCAGAGCCGGAAGCGACGCGTTCACGACCAGCGTGGCGCTCCCGTCGAGGTCGACGTAGAGGTCTTCTTCGTATTCGGTACTGCTTGCCGAACAGGCTCGACGCCTGGTTGCACGCAGCCGAGCCCAGGGCGGCGACGAGCACCGCGGCGAGCAGTACCGCACGCAAGCGTCGCGACATTCCTCGAATGATATACTCATTTTCTCGCGCGTCTTCTCGCCCGTTCTCATCCTGATGCCGAATCCACCGCGCGTGTTCCTGATCGACGGCAGCTCGCAGATGTACCGCGCGTATCACGCGATGCGAGGGTCCGGCCTCACGGGGCCCGGCGGCCGGTCCACCCATGCGGTCTACATCTTCGTGACGATGCTGCGGAAGCTGATCCAGGATCACCAGCCGCAGTACATCGCCGCGTCCTTCGACCTGGCGGGGCCGACCTTCCGCGACGAGATGGTGACCGACTACAAGGCCAACCGGGCACCGATGCCCCCGGACCTCGCCGAGCAAATCCCGTGGGTGCACGAGGCGTGCGAGGCGATGGGCGTCCCCATCCTCACCTACGAGCGCTTCGAAGCCGACGACGTCATCGGGACGCTGGCGACGAAGGCCACCGCGCAGGGATTCGAGGTGGCCATCGTCACCGGCGACAAGGACTTCTTTCAGCTCGTCCACGACGGCCTCGCGGTGTACAACCCGCGCGACGAAGGCACGTGGTACGACGCGGACGGCGTGAAGGAGAAGTTCGGCGTGACGCCGGCCCAGGTCGTCGACGTGCTCGCGCTGATGGGTGACGCGATCGACAACATCAAGGGCGTGCCCGGCATCGGCGAAAAAGGCGCGCGCGAGCTCATCTCCACCCACGGCGATCTCGAGGCACTGCTCGCGCACGCGGCCGAGATCCCGAACAAGCGCTATCGCGAAGGGCTGCTCGGGCATGCCGGCGATGCGTGGCAGAGCCGCGAGCTGGCGCGGATCCGGACGGACGTGCCGGTGGAGTTCCTGCCCGAGACGCTCCGGTATCGAGGCGCGTCGAGGGAGCGCTGCTTCGAGCTGTTCACGCGCCTCGGCTTCCGCACCCTCGTCATGGACTACGCGCCGACCGCCGAGACCGTCGGCAAGGACTACGCCGTCGTGTCGACGCTCGACGGCATCGCCGCGCTGGCCGCCGAGTTGCGCGCGGCGGGACGGTTTGCCTTCCGGGTGCTCGCGGATGCGCCGTCCGCGATGCGGGCGGGGATCGCCGGACTCTCGTTCTCAATACGTCTCCGGCAGGCGCGCTACGTGCCGCTCGGCGGGAACGCAAAGGCCGGGGATCTCTTCGGTGAACCCTCGGACGCCCGCGCCGCCGTGCCGTTGGAAGATGCGCTGGCCGCCCTCAAGAGCGTCTTCGAGGATCCGGCGATTGCCAAAGTGGGCCACGACCTGAAGTTCGACGCCATCGTGCTCGAGCGTCACGGGGTCGTCCCCGACGGTCTCGAGACCGACACGATGCTCGCGAGCTACCTGCTCGACGCCACCCGTTCCGCGCATCCGCTCGAGGAGCTGGCGCTCGAACACGCGGGCTACAAGGCGCTGCGCGAGGAGGACATCTGCGGCCGCGGCGCGAAGGCCATCCCGTTTGCGACGCTGCCGGCGGAGACCGCGCTCGATTTTGCCGGCGAGCGCTCCGACATCGCGCTGCAGTTGTCCGGGACGCTGCGCGGGCTGCTGCAACGCGAGGGGCTGGACGCGGTGTATCGCGACCTGGAGCTGCCGCTCATCCCCGTGCTCGTGGCGATCGAGCGCGCGGGCATCCGCGTCGACGGCGCGGCGCTGGGGGCGCAATCGGAGCGCGTCGACCGGGAGCTTGCGACACGCAGCGCCCGGATCTTCGCGATGGCCGGCGAGGAGTTCAACATCAACTCACCGCAGCAGCTGTCGAAAATCCTGTTCGACAAGCTGCAGCTGCCGACGCTCAAGCGCAACGCCAGGACGAAAACCGCATCGACGGCGGTCGAAGTCCTCGAGGAGCTCGCGCTGGCGCACGACCTGCCGCGGCTGATTCTCGAGTGGCGCGCGCTCCAGAAGCTGAAAGGCACCTATATCGACGCGCTGCCGCAGCTCGTCAATCCCGATACGGGACGCGTGCACACCTGCTTCAACCAGGCCGTCGCCGCCACTGGACGCCTGAGCAGCAGCGACCCGAATCTCCAGAACATTCCGATTCGAACCGAGCTCGGCCGCGAGATCCGCCGCGCGTTCATCGCCGAGCCAGGGCACGTGCTGATCTCGGCCGACTACTCGCAGATCGAACTCCGGGTCCTGGCGCACCTCTCGAAGGACGAGGCGCTCGTCGACGCGTTCACGCGCGGCGTGGACATCCACGATCGCACGGCGCTGAAGGTGTTCGGTTCGAACAGCGGGCTGGAGGAGCACGAGCTGCGCCGCCGGGCCAAAATCATCAACTACGCCCTGCTCTACGGGAAGACGGCGTTCACGCTCGCCAGGGATATCGGCGTCACGCAGCAGGCGGCCCAGGATTTCATCAACGCCTATTTCGCCGGGTTTCCGGCCGTCCGGGTGTTCATCGATCAGCTCCTGGCGACGGCCAGAGAGACTGGCGTCGTGACGACCATGTTCGGCCGACGACGGCTCGTCCCCGAACTGACGAGCAGGAACGGGCAGATCCGCGGCGCAGCCGAGCGGGTCGCCGTCAACATGCCGATCCAGGGGACGGCCGCCGACATCCTCAAGCGCGCCATGATCGACGTGCACGCGGCGCTCGCCGGAGAACTGGACGGCCGCGTGCGCATGATCCTGACCGTGCACGACGAACTGCTGTTCGAGGCGCCGGGCGAACTCGCCGGACAGGCCGCCGAGCGGGTGCGGGAGTTGATGGAAGGCGCCGTCAGCCTCGATGTGCCGCTGACGGTGGATGTCGGAATCGGCGACAACTGGAAGGACGCAAAGAGCTAGCGAGGGTTCGCGCCTACCGCGTCCAGCTCGTCTTGAAGGCCTCCCACTCGCTCAGCATCCCGGCGATCGTCTGTTCGCGGTCGCTCGCGGCGAGGCGGGCGGCGCGCTCCGGCACGAGCGCCTGCACGACGAGCCGATCGAGATCGGCGCGAAGCGCCGCGCCGCGGTCTCGGGCGAGCGGCGCCCTGACCCACCCGGCGGTCGCCGCGGCCCACGCGCGGTCGAGATCGCCTGCGCCGCGTGCGGCGGCCGCCAGCCAGTAGCCGGCCGGCGTGGAACCGGGATCGTCGGCGACCTCCACCGCCATGCGGTCGAGGATGCGAGTGTAAAGCGGCGCACGCTCACCGATCGCCCGCTTCCGAGCCAGCCGATCGAGCGCGCTCGCCCACCAGTCGAGCGCGCGCTCGTGGGCCGCCGACCCGAGCGCCAGGGAGGCATCGATCGTGCCCTCGAAGAGTTCCGCGGCGGCGCCGAATCGATCCTCCATGTACAGCGCCTCGGCGAGACCAATTGTCAGCTCGACCCGTTCGGTCGGCTGGAGCGCGCGCGGGTCGACCGTGCGGAGCGCCTGGCGCGCTTCGTCGAGATCCGCCGGATCGGCCGACGCGCGATACCGTTCGAGGCGGATGCGGCCGAGTACCACGCGCGCCGCGTCGGGCGCCGTGGCCAGCGCTTCGCGGGCGGCGCGTTCAGCCGATTCGTACTCGGCGAGGTTGTAGAAGCGGCGGGCGTCGGCGAGCGCGTCACTTGCCTGGGCGGCTCCGGACAGGGTCAGCAGGACCACCACGAGGGCAAGAACCGGGCGCATAGTCCGATGGTAGCACAGCTGAGCCAACCCCCTAAATTGCGTCCAGTCAGCAAGTTAGTCATGATGCCCCATTGTTTGATGCTATAATTCAGCCCCGATGGTGGAACCGACCATCGTCCCGCGGGCTGAGCACACGATCTCCCGCCGCGACGTCGATCCAGACGCGCTGAAGGTCCTTTATCGGCTGCACGAGCACAACTTCGTGGCATACCTCGTCGGAGGGAGCGTCCGCGATCTGCTGCTCGGACGCCTGCCGAAGGACTTCGATATCGGCACGTCCGCCCACCCGCACCAGGTCAAGAAGCTGTTCAGGAACTGCTGGATCATCGGCAGGCGGTTCCGGCTCGCGCACGTCAAATTCGGAACCAAGACAATCGAAGTCGCCACGTTCCGGCGGCAGGTCGACGCGTCGCCGACGACGCCTGAAATGGAAGCCGCGACCGCCGGCCCGGACGACATCGTGCCGCCGGCCGAGCCCGTTCTGCCGGAGCCCCATCATGGCCGCGGCCGTCGACGGACCGACGAACTCATCATTCAGCGCGACAACTCCTACGGCACGCCCGAGGAGGACGCCTTCCGCCGCGACTTCACGGTCAACGCGCTCTTCTACGACATCGGGACGTTCGCGATCATCGATTACGTCGGCGGCCTGCAGGATCTCGATCGACGGCTCATCCGCTGCATCGGCGATCCCGACGTGCGGTTCCTCGAGGATCCCGTCCGGATGCTGCGCGCGGTCGGTACTCGCCGCCCGCCTGCAGTTCACGATCGACGAACCGGTACTCGACGCCATTTCGACGCACGCCCACGAGATCGCGCAGAGCGCGCCGGCGCGCCTGATCGAGGAGTTCTACAAGATCCTGCGGTCGGGTCACGCGGAGGAGGCGTTCCGGCAACTGCGCGCCACCGGCCTCCTGAGGGAAATGGCGCCGGAAATGACGGTGGGAACAGCCGGACCGCTCTGGCAGTCCATTGCCGCGATCGATCGTTATCGCGCGCGATTCGAGGGGGCGCCCGACTCGCTGACGAGCGCCATCCTTGCCGGTGCGCTGCTCGTCCCGCTTGGACTGATCGGACGGGGGCGTTTTTCGGCTGACGCGCTTGAACGCCGCGTCGAACTCGGTATGCTGCCGATCTCGAGGCGGGACGTCGATCGGCTCCAGCAGATCCTGTCGCTGCAGCCGCGGTTGCTGGACCTGCGGGCCGGTCCGCGTTCGCAGCGCGGGCTGCTGCACCGCGCCGTCCTCGACGAAGCGCTCACCTGGCTCGAGATCCACGGCGATCAGCCGGACGTCGTCGCGCACTGGCGCGCCCTGCAGGCCGAGGCGGCAGCGAATCCACAGCCACACGAACACGACATGGCCGCCGATGCCGGCCCCCCCCCGGCATTCCGTCGCCGTCGTCGCCGCCGGCCGCGGCGCGTGCCGAGTCACTAACGCATACGGATTACACGGATCCGGACACGACCACGGATTACACGGATTACACCGATCTCGAGGGGTGACGACGGAGTCAGCGGATGGCATGCGATGCCATCAACTCGAAACCGGATCTCGACGAAGTGCGCACGAATCCGCTATCACATCCAGGCCGTTCGGTACTCCATTTCTGCACTTCGTGAGTTCGCCCGGCCGAGGGCCTGATGGCTACGTGCGTCCTGCTGCTCGTCCTGCAAGAGCTGCCGCAAGGCGCCGGCGTCTCCGTGGGCGATCCGCTCGCTGAGGTCCAACGGACGGCCCAGCAGTGGCTTGACGCGGTGAACCTCTATCGCGGGGGCTGGAACCGCTCGTCGCGAACGCCTCCGATTGAATCAGCGGGCGCGGCGGTAGTGCATCGCCACCGCGCCGCTGCGGAGCGGCCTCGCCGAGACCAGCTCGAGCTGCCGCGTCGCGGGCAGACCGCTCTGGTAGAGGGTCGGGCCGTGGCCGGCGAGCCGGGGATGAACGAGGAACGTGTACTCGTCAATCAACTCGAGCCGGTCGAGCTCGGTGGCGAGCTTGCCGCTGCCGAGGAGCACGCCCTTCGGAGTCGCGTCCTTGAGCCTCTGCACGCCCGCGCGCAGATCGCCGCCGATGTGGTGGCTGTTGGTCCACGGGAAGTCCTTGCGCGTCGACGACACCACGTACTTCGGCTTGGCCTCCAGCTTGACCGCCCACTCGCGCATGGCTGGCGGCGCTTCCTCTGCCCCGCGAGCGACGGCCGGCCAGTAGCTCTCCATCATCTCGTAGGTGACGCGGCCCCACAGCATCGCCCCGCTCTCGTCCATGAGGCGGGTGAAGAAGTCGTGTGTCTCGTCGTCGGCGATCCCCTCGCGGTGGTCGACACATCCGTCCAGCGTGACGTTGGTGGCGAAGGTCAGGAGTCCCATGGCGAGGATTGTATGACCAGGCTCCCCGCCGGGCCTATCGCTCCGCCGGCGGCCGGCATCCAGCTGCAGTTCGGTCCCCACGGGTACCCGTCCTCGCGCGCCGGGTCGAGGAAGGTGGAAGGCACGATCAGCGGCGCGGTGGCCTGGCCGACCGGCTCGCCGTCGATGAGGGCCTGCACGCTGATCGATCTGGCCACCGTGAAGCTGGGCCGTAGGGGCTGGCCGGGAGTCGTCGCCTGCCTCGCCTGATCGACGTTGATCGTGAGTGAGATGGACCGCCGACAACGCAGCAGGCGCTCCAGCTTCCCATTGCATGCCATCGCTCCATCTTGTACACTGAACCATATGGTTCAGTGTGTCCAGGCCAACTTCGATGTCTCGTTCGGAGCACTCTCGGACGCCACCCGGCGCGGTGTTCTGGAGCAACTCGGGCGTGCGGACGCTTCGATCACGGCGCTTGCCCAGAGGTTCCACATGACCCTCACGGGCATGAAGAAACATGTCGGCGTCCTGGAGCAGGCGGGGCTCGTCACCACGGAGAAGGTCGGACGCGTGCGCACCTGCAGGCTCGGCCTACGCGGTCTGCAAGAAGAGGCGGAGTGGATCGAAAGGTACCGCCAGCTCTGGAGCGCACGCTTTGACGAGTTGGACAAGGTTGTCGAGAAATTGAAACGAAAGGAAAGAGCCGATGGACGAAAGAAGAGAAAGTGAAGCCGCCCCAACGAAGAACCACACGACGGTGGAACGGAGGTCCGAGCGCGAACTCGTCGTCACACGAACCGTCAACGGTCCGGCGCGCCTCGTGTTCGAGGCGTGGACCAAGGCAGATCTATTCAGGAGGTGGTGGGTGCCAAGATCGTATGGTCTGACCCTGCTTTCCTGCGAGATGGATGTTCGTGTTGGAGGCGGGTACCGTTTGGTCTTCAGCCACCAGGATTCGACCATGGAGTTCTTCGGCACGTACCTGGAAGTGATACCCCATTCGCGTCTCGTTTGGACGAACGAGGAAGGCGATGGCGGCATGACCGTCACCACGGTGACCTTCGATGAAATCGCCGGCAGAACGTTGGTGGTGGTGCACGATCTCTATCCCTCGAAGGAAGCGCTTGACGCCGCCTCCGGATCGACGGGCGCGATGCCTGAGGCGCTCGACCAACTCGACGAACTTCTCGTCAGCCTGGGATCTACAACGACAAAATGACGCAGCCAACCATATCGCGGGTCGTCACATGAGTAGACTACGTAGTCACAGGGTGGTCGTCCTCGTCGCCGCGGCGTGTGCCGCCGCGGCCGCGCACGCGACGATCGCGGGAGAACAAGCCTTGCGCACACCAGACTCTAAAGGCTATGCCAACGTCAATGGCGTCGAGCTGTATTACGAGGTCCACGGTGATGGTCCACCCCTCGTGATGCTGCATGGAGGCGTCAGTCCGGCCGAGATGTTCGGTGCGCCGTTGGAGGAGATGGCAAAGACGCACAGAGTCATCGCGCCACATGTTCAGGGTCATGGCTTGAGCAAGGACGCCAGCCGACCGTGGTCGCACGAAGCCTTCGCAGACGACGTCGCCGCGCTGCTGGTGCATCTCGGCATCAAGAAGGCTGGTGTGATGGGGTACTCGAGTGGTGGTCTCGTGGCGCTCCAGATCGCCATCCGCCATCCCGAACTTGTCGACAAGTTGATCGTTGTTTCGGCCGCGTTTCGCTCGGACGGCTACTACCCGGAGGTTTTGCAGGCGTTCGCCCAGATGCCTGCGGCGGCACCGATGATCGCGGCCAACGTGAGCAAGTCGCCGCTCGCCACCCTCTATCCGTCTGTGAACTGGGAGAGCATGTTCAGGAAAACTGGTGAACTGGCCAATCGACGCTATGACTGGTCGGCCTCCGTGGCTGGTATCAAAGCACCGACGCTGCTCGTGTTTGCGGATGCCGACGCGATTCGCCCCGAGCACATCGCGGAGTTCTACAAGCTGTTGGGCGGCGGACAACGCGACGCGGGCCTTGACGGGTCGCTGAGAGCCGCCAGCCGGTTGGCGATCGTTCCGAACACGACCCACATGAACATCCTCGGCTCTCCAAGTGTCATGCTGTTCGCAACGGAGTTTCTAAAGTCGCAGTAGATCACTCCGTACTCCGTGCCCCAATAGCAGCAGATGTATCGGATGTCGATGCGTGCGGCGTCGGCGAATCGCGATCCCGCCGGCTTGGACGGGCCGCCGACGGACAGGTGCTCATGGCGGCGTATACGCTCAGGAGAAGTGGCGATGCCGAAGCGATCCGGATCATCAGCGCGCGGCGGGCGAGCCGCGGCGAGCGTGCGGCGTACGCGGCGAAGGATTGACTTCTTCGGATATTCCGGACTCGTCGCCGGAGCAGCTGGCGGTCATGCGCCGCGTGGGTCGGCCGCCGATCGGGAAGAAACCCCGTCAGGTGATCGCCATTCGCGTTGATCCGGGCGTTCTCGAGTCGTTCCGCAAGGAGGCGCGCCGCCGGCGTGTCGGCTACCAGACCCTCATCAACGAGGTGCTGGCCGAGCACGCGCGCAAGGGCGTCGCGTAAGACGCTGCGGACGGGTGGGCTGTTTTCGAAACGGCCGCTCCGGCGGCCTTGATCGTTACTGACGGGTGCGGTCGGCCGCGAGCGGCGTTCACCACCATTTCGAATCGACTCGCAGCGCCTGCGCCGGTCGCCGGCTGAAGAGGCGGCTCAGCCGCCGATCGAACACCTGCCCTCACTTCGGGACTTGGTCAAGAGCGGCGAGCACGTCTCGCATGTACGACGACACGACGAACGTGCCGGCCGCGTCGGTTTCGAGCACGGCCCCGGCCATCCCTTATGCGATCGAACAGGGCTTGCCGAGGGAAGAGCAGGGACTCGGAGTCGTTCCTTAGCGTGTTGCGGACGACACGAGCGATGATGTTGCTCGTGCCGCTCGGTACTGCCACCGCGTGCCCGGCGGCGCGATCAACTCCTGCTTCGTCGCGAGCGCGGCTGCATCACCGACGTCGAGCAGCATGCGCATGACGTGCGCCCGCGGATTCTCCATATTCTCGTCGAACCGCAGTCCGCTGCTCATCCGGTGTAGTCGCGAAGCGGCGATCTGACGGGGCTCCGGTCACCAGTGCGGCGTTTATCGGGTGTAGACGCGGCTTGCAGCCGAGTACCGAGGCTGGCACGGACTGGGGCGACAGATCGGACGACGGGATCGGCGTCGACGACGCGCCCGCATGTTCGGAGCTCGTCTCCTCCCTGGACGCCGATTCGCGGTACACCGACCCTACGAGGCCTTCGCCAGAATCCGCCCGCCGTTCTCTCTCAGTGCGAAGCCGTGATAACGTCGGGCGCATTCTGACGTGATCGCTAAGGCACTCTCCACATCGTCACACGCACGAACCGTTATGAGACACGGAGGCGCGATACTCGCCTTTGGGCTCCTCGCGGTCGTGTGGAGCTGGCCACTCGCCCTTCATATCGGCACCCACCTGCCGGGGCCAGGACCCGGCGACAACGTCGACTTCCTCTGGAATTTCTGGTGGATGCGCACCGCGTTGTCCTCGGGTTCCAGCTTCTTTCACACGACTACCTCTTTGCCCCTTGGGGCGTCGACCTGACTCTTCACACGCACGATGCCGCGCCGGCGTTTGTCGGGGCGACGGTGCTGCGAAGGCTCTCAATCGTATCGGCGCAAGATTGGATGATTCTTCTCGCGCTGCTCCTCAACGGCTATGCCGGGTGGCTGGTGGCCTGGCGCGTGACGGGCGATCACGGTGCTTCGCTGATCGCAGGGATCGTGTTCGGCGGATCGCCGTACGTGGCCGCCCATTTAAATGGGCACTTCGACCTGATCAACGTGTGGACGCTCGCGCTCTTCGCGGCGGCGGCCGTCGAGATGGTTCGGTCGGGGGGACTTCGGTGGGCGATCGTCGCCGGCCTGCTCCTCGGGCTGACAGCCTACGTCGACTATTACTACATGGTCTATGAGGCCG
Organism: uncultured Acidobacteriota bacterium; assembly: GCA_963817635.1. GTDB lineage: Bacteria > Acidobacteriota > Vicinamibacteria > Vicinamibacterales > 2-12-FULL-66-21 > CAWFPR01. Next base: position 27,696 of record CAWFPR010000028.1, read on the forward strand.
TCCTGCTCGTCTGCCTTGTGGTGCTGGGGGCCGGTGAGTGGTCCGTCACACGGCGCGCACCCAGCGTGAGCACACGCCGCGTCTCCCGTGTGGTTCTGGCCCTGATGGTCTGCGACATCGTCCTGGTGACCGTGATTGGCGTGACCGGCGGATTCGCGATGACGATCGGCCCCGTCCGCATCTCCGCTCGAGACCTGTTCAATCCGCTGCAGGGCTTTTGGGTTCTGGCCGCCCTCTTCATCTGGTCACGGACACGCCCCCACATCCACTTCCGGCCTGCGCCGGCGCCAACAGGTCGGCGCCTGGTTCGCGCCACGCTGGTGGTCGTAGGCCTCTCGCTGATGGCCGCGGCGCCCCTCGTGTGGAGAGGCGCGTTCCTGATGCTCCGCGGCGAGTCCGTGGCCCCGAGGGTGTTCTGGCGAAGCGGGACACCAGGCGTCGACGTCTCCACGTGGCTCCTGGGCAACCCGTATCACGGATGGTTCGGGCCGACGATCAGAGCCGCCTATGCACACCTCGGCATGGACGCCATTGAGTCGGTCGGCTGGCTCGTGTCGCGCCACTGGTATTCGCCGGATGGGCGGCTCTGTCGCTCCACGAGATGCGACCACGCAGGCGCCGTGCGCTGCGCGACTGGACCGCGGTGGGCGTTGTCTTTCTCGTCTGGGCCCTGGGCCCTCATCTGTTGGTCTTCGGGATCAATACCGGCATGCCCCTGCCCGACGCTGTGTTCCGCTACCTGCCGATCTTCTCAAATGTCCGCATCCCAGGCCGCGCCATCGTGGTCTCGTACCTGGCCCTCGGAGTCGTGAGCGCGATTGCCCTCAGTGAATGGCGCCGTCGATCAAGGCGGCCGCACTTTGTGGTGCTGATGGCGGCGCTGGCCGTCGCGGTGGACTTCATTCCCGCTCCGTTTCCGCTGACGCCGCTGAGCAGGTCCGGCCTCTACGAAACGCTGCGCGAACGACCGGAACCGGGCGCCGTGTGCGAGTTGCCCCTCGGAATCCGCGACGGCTTCGGGCAGCGTGGCACCTGGGACGATCGCACGCTCTTCTATCAGACCATCCACGAACGGCCCCTCGTCGGCGGGTTCGTGGCACGGCTCTCGCCGTCGCTCGTGGCGGCGTATGACCATGATCCACTTCTGTCGGCCTTGCTGAGGCTGTCGTCGCCTTCGATGCACGGGGAGGCGGGTCCACCTCTGCCCGATCGCGCAGTCGCGGCGCGTCAGTTGCGCGCGGACCACATCGCGTTCGTGGTCCTCAATAGTGCCACCGCATCACCAGCACTCGTCGATTATGCGCAACGGGTGCTGCCCCTTCAGCTAATTGCGTCAGACGGCAGTCGTTCGCTGTACACCGTGATCAACTGAAGACGCACCTTCGGCACGATGGCTCACATCCCGGTCGCCTTTCGGCGGTGGCGGACTAGACCGACATCCGTAGTAAATCCGCCGGTGGAAGACTCTTGTGGCCGGATCGGTCCTGCCTTGTCGTTAGCGTTCATCGGAAGTGCCTCGGCGCGAGAGGCGGGACACGCAGCCCGATGCGGATGCCGAGGCACTTTCGATAACGAGACTTGAAGGAAGCCGCTGACGCGGCGGCCGGCTATGGAGCTGGAAGGGGGATCCCCGTGCGTGGGCGGTCGTCGATCGAGGGGCCGTCGGCGCGCGAGCGGCGGCGGCACACGCTCGGCGGGTGGCGCGTAAGGACACGACACCCGACGTGACGGGGTGGCACGCCGGGTCGGGACACACCACGCCTGACACGTGGGCGACCACGTCGACAAGGACGCCGGTCATGACGAGACAGCCTGCCACTCATGAGGTGTCGAAGCCGAGCGTGACCGAGGCCAGATGGAGGGCCGAGACGATCGGGCCGACCATCTACTCCTCCGGAGTCGGCATAACGGCCGGCGGTCAGCCGCGAGCCGGACGTGGCGAACGCGTTTTCTTCGCCTTGCTGCGGCTCGTCGGCTGCAGCGCCTTGTTAGGCAGCCCGCCTCCACGGCGCACGGCCCGAGTGGTATTCAGAACCCCACGAAGCGCTTCGTTCACGGCGTCTTCGGTAGGAAAAGCCTCGACCATTTCCGGGTCGAGTAGGACGATGTTCGTCCCTTCGCGAAAGCGCCTGGCATACTTGCCACGAACGCCGCCTTTCATGGAGGCAAAGTCGGTACTCGGGCCGCAGGTCATCGTTCAGAGTGTTATGAGCCTTCTTCATAAAACGTTCTCTCGCGCCGTGTCGCAGGCCTGGCGCTGATAAGTCGCACGGTCTCGCCCTGATCGGTGTACGCGACGACCAACACGCGTCCACGCGCCGAGGTGCCGACGATCACGAACCGCCGCTCTGCGGCTGAGTGATCGACATCCGGAAATGTTGTCGAAAGCGGATCGTCGAACACGGTGGCGGCCTCTCGGAAGTCGACGTCGTGCTTCTTGAGATTGGCCGCAGCCTTGCCGGAACCCCACGCGAAAACCACGGGGCCAGTATAGTCCCACGGGCCGGGAATCGGCCCCCCGAAGCGCGGCACGTCCGGGACCGACACGAGAGAGGAACATCCGCGAGGGATTCCGTCTGGACAGCCGACGGGAGGCAGGGGCTATGAAGCCGAGTGCTCTGCCTCGTAGAACTCAATCAAGCCCGCGACGTGCTGCAGAAGCTCTGGAGGGATCTCCTCCCGCTGAAGAATTCCGGTCGCCACGGCAAACCCAATCGCCGGCTCCAGATGATTCGTCGCGTACCTCTTCCAAATCTCCCGAGAGCCGGCTTGATGAAACTGATGGATCAGATCGTTGAGGTCGGCGGCGGTGATGTCGCCCCGCTGCCAAGCTTCGAAATGCGCCCTGAGATCGAGGAGAGCCTTGCTCAGCTCGCGGTCGTGGGCGACGGCCGCCCATTCTCGAACAAGGCGTTTCAGTCGCTTCGGAGTGTCCTGCATCAGCAGTTCGTTGTTTGTCTGCCTAACTACAAGTAGACCGCTAGGCGGCGCGTATCCCCCACTCGTGCTGATCCGGTCGTCACGCTCGCAGTCTCCCAGAATCCAGGGCGATTCTAGCAGAAGTCCGGTCGCCAGACGGCGTGGATACGCGCGAAGCCGATCGCGGCAGTCTCCGGTCGGATCGCCGATCGGGACGGATACGCGCGGCCCCCGGCGCGTATCCCGGAGTGAACGACGGGGGGCCGCTGCCACGAAACGGTGCGTCGGCATGAACTTCCGGGCAGCCAGCGCGATCGGGCGCTCCGCTGGATACGCGCGAGCCTCGCGCGTATCCACTCAGAGTCGGTCCATGGGGCTCTTCACGCCCAAGGCGCCACGGTTCATGACGTGGAGATACGTCATCGTCGTCCTGACGTCTCGATGCCCGAGCAGTTCCTGCACCGTGCGAATGTCGTAACCCGCTTCAAGCACACTCGTCGCGAACGAGTGGCGCATCGTGTGCGGGCCCACGCGCTTCGTGATGCCCGCCGCCCGCGCGGCGTGCGCCAGGGCCTTCTGAATCACGGATTCATGCAGGTGGTACCGCGACGGCGGCCCGAATCGTGGATCCCGGCAGATCCGCGTCGCCGGAAACACGAACTGCCACCGCCATTCGGTCGGCGCACCGGGGAACGTGCGGTCCAACGCACACGGCAAAACGACGCGACCGAAGCCCTGCGCCAAATCGCGCGCATGCAGCCGCTGCACGTCCGCAAGGTGCCTGGTTAACGACTCCCTCACTGACGCCGGCAGCATCGTCGTCCGATCCTTCTGGCCCTTTCCCTGACGCACGATGATCTGGTGCCGATCGAAATCAACGTCCTTCACCCGCAAGTTGAGACACTCCTCCAGCCGCAGTCCGGTGCCGTAGAGCAGCATGACGAACAGGTGCGCCACTCCGACGAGGTGCGCCAGAATCGCGACGACCTCCTCCCGGCTGAGCACCACGGGCAATCGTTCAGGCGTGCGCGCGCGCACGACCGATGGAATCGCCGCGATCTCGATTGCGAGGACGCGCGTGTACAGGAAGAGCAGCGCGCTGAGGGCCTGATTCTGCGTCGACGCACTGACTCCACGATCAACCGCCAGCCACGTGAGGAACTGCGACACGTCTGACGCGCCCAGCTGGGCCGGGTGTGTCATTCGATGAAACGCGATGTACCGGCGAATCCAGTCGACGTAGGCTTGTTCCGTCCGCCGGCTGTAGTGCCGGGTCCGGATCGCGTGTCGCACCCGGTCGAGAAGCTTCTGGCGTGGACCCGCGGCGGGGCACGGAACGACCATCGGTGCGTGGGTAGCATCGACCAGGTCGGGCGGCGTGAGATCAAGGGACACTGGTGTGCCCATGCCGGGCACGATAGCGGACCCGTGTGACAGGGGAGGTCACTGGGGAACGTGGCAGGTTTGGCCGCAACCGGAGAGGGTGTTGCCTCGTCGCATTGCCGGCCTGGCGGCTGTGGGCGACTGCGGGGCGAGCCGACAGATGAGGTCATGCTCCCGGTACGTCGCCCAGTGTTTATTAAATCCTCGATGACGTTCTCCAACCGCACTTGGGGAATTTTCGCTTGCCGCGTAGGGACTGGCAATGGCTGATGAACAGGGAGGCACTGTGCCGATCACGTGACGCGGGATGCCGGGCCGCTTCCGCCCGGCCGCATTCGTGCAATCCGTGTAATCCGTGGCTATTTCGTCGTCAGTCGCACGCCGACTCTCGCCGTCCGCGGCAGACCGATCGTCCGCAGTGGTGTCCGTCCCACGTCCTGTTCCATGTCGAACACGTTCTCGACGGCGACGAATACGTCCAGGCCCGCACGCAGGGTCCAGGCAGCCCGCGCATCGGTGATCGCCGACGGCTTCAGCACGAACTGGTTCTGGTCGTCGTCGAACTGGCGGCCGGTGTAGCGCCAGTCGACCGACACGTTCGCGTGCGTCCAGATCTGTCGCAGGCCGGCCGCCATCTGCACGCGCGGGATCTGGGGCACGCGCAGCCCGCCCAGCTCGCCGTCACCGCCGAATGTCGACGACCCGAACGTGCCGGACAGCGTTGCCGACAGCCCGCGGCGAACGCGGACATCGGATTCGATCTCGAGACCCGCCGCGTGGATGCGTCCGGCGTTGTCGCGTCTCCTGAGGATGAGCGCGGGGGTCCTGGAGACGGTGACGTTCACGATCGCGTCGTTCACGGTGGCAAAGAACCCGGTCGCGCGCATCACGGCCGGGCCCCGCGTCACCAGGATCGACAGGTCTCCGCCGAAGGATCGCTCCGGCGACAGCGACGCATTCGGCAGCGTCTGAACGCTGCCGACCCGGAACCCCCGATAGAGTTCGTTGATCGTGGGGGCGCGGTAGGCGTCCTGCAGCGACGCGCGGACGGTGACGGAGGGCGTCGCGCGGAAGGCGAAGGACACGCGCGGCACGAAGGACCCGACGCGGGTCGCCTGCGCTTCCGAGTCGGCCGTGGTGGTCCGCAACTCGGCACGCAGGCCCGCGCCGAAGGTCGCGCGGGGAGACAGCGCCCATGACGCCTGGCTCGACACCGCCCCGGTTCGCTGATCGGCGGACGTCACGCTCGGCGGCGAGCCCGACGGGTTGGGGAGCGTCCCGGTGGCCAGGTCCGCCCGGACACGGCGGCCCGTGGCGGCCGCGACGAAAGTCCAGGCGTTCAGCGACCTCGCCCACTCCAGCCCGACGCCCTGCGATGACGACGCGACGGCCTGGGTGCTGGTCGGCCGCTCGGCGTCGCGCGCGGCAAAGACCGCGCTGAAGGTCTGGTCGTAGTCCTGGGACGTGAACACGCCTCGGACGGTCCAGTACCCGTCGAACGCCGCGCCGGATGCGCTGATGGCGAGGTCCCGGCCGGTCGTCGCGTTGGTCTGGAACGGCGTCCCGTTGCCGCGGTGCTCTGAATAGTACCCGCCGCGCGCCTCGACGCGAGCGCCCAGCAGGGGTGCCGCGGCCGCGGCGAAGAGGGCCGTGTGCCTGGAGTCGGCCGGGGTGTCGATGGGGCCGCGCGATTCCGGCGCGACCGTCACGAAGCCGTCGGTCGTGAACTGCTCCGCGCCCCCGCGGAGGCTGCGGGCGTCCATCGTGCGTCCGGCGAACGCGGACACACGGCCGGTGCGCTGTTCACCGGCCTCGGCGATCAGCCGCGCGCCGGAGGAGGACGTCTCGATCCGAATGGCGCCGCCCATCGCATCGGATCCGTAGACGTCGCTCGCGCCACCGCGCGCGACCTCCACCCGTTCGATGGCGGCAGCCGGCACGCGGTCCCAGTACACCCAGCCGCCGAACGGATCGGTCAGGGGCACGTCGTCCACGAAGACGGTCGCCCGGCTCGCGCCCGAGGCCGCCAGCCCGCGCAGGGTCACCCCCTGCGTCGTCGGATTGGCGACGCGCGACGACGAACGGCGGAACAGGCTGAACCCCGGCACGGTCCGAAGCTGGTCGTCCAGCGCCAGGGCGGGTGCGGACCCGAGCGCCGCCGAGTCGAGCACGGTGGCGGCCGCCGGGGTCGAGATGCGCGCCCGGTCCGCCGACGCCGACACGGTCAGCTCGGCGCTGATACCGAGCGGCTCAAGGACAACGTGAACGGGTGACGTGCGCGCGGAGTCAACCGGGATGGAACGATCGGCAAATCCCGGCGACCTCACGATCAGGGTTGCGGGCAGGGCCGTGATGGCGATCGCGAACGTGCCGTCGGCTGCCGTGCTGGTCTCGCTCGTGGCGCCCGCGACAACGACTCGCGCGCCCGCCACCGGCGCGCCGGTCACGTCGAGCACGGTGCCGGTGATCGTCATCTGTGCAGCGACGAGCTGAACCAGCAGGAGCACGAGCGCGCCGGGGGCCATCGTCGAAGTATAGCTACTTTGGTTCGGCGATGAAGCGATAGCCCACACCGCGCATCGTCAGCAGGTGGCGCGGCCGCGACGGCTCTGTCTCGATGTAGCGCCGGAGTCGCACGATGAAGTTGTCGATGGCGCGCGTGTCGGTGTCCTCGCGGACGCCCCAGACGTCCTCGAGCATGGCCTTGCGCGAAACGGCCTTGCCCTCGTGCGAAATCAGGTACCGCAGGAGGTTGGCCTCCATGAGCGTCAACGGCAGCGTTCGATCGCCGACGCGCAGCTCGAGCGAATCGAAATCGATCGTCTTTCCCGCGAACGTGAACTGATCCTGCGCGCGCTTGAGCCATTGGGAGCGGCGAAGCAGTCCGTCGATCCGCGCCAGCAGGATGGCGAGTTCCGTGGGTTTCGGGAGGTAGTCGTCGGCGCCGGCCGCGAAGCCCTCGAGGACGTCTTCGGGCCTGCCCCTGGCCGTGAGCATCAGGACCGGCACGAACTGCCGCGCCGCGCGCAGCTCCGAGACCACGGCGAAGCCATCCTTGCCGGGCAGCATGACGTCGAGCACGACGAGATCGAACCCGCCGGACGGCTTGCGGACGAGCCGATCGAGCGCCGCCTCGCCGGTATCGACGATCTCGGCGGAATAGCCTTCGGCCTCGAGATTGAAGCGGAGCCCCTCGGCCAGGTGCTGCTCGTCTTCGACGATGAGTACGCGCTGCATGCGGCTCACGCCCCGGCGGACTCCGGCGCCCGCGGCAGCAGCAGCGTGAAGGTGCTGCCGAGCCCGACGCCTTCGCTTTCCGCGAATGCCCGGCCGCCGTGCTTCCTGGCGACGGAGCGGACGATGAACAGGCCGAGGCCGCTGCCCTTCGCGCGCACGGCCACGGCGGTCGGCACGCGATAGAAGCGGCGGAAGATCCGCTTCAGTTCCGTCGGCGATATTCCGGTGCCGCGGTCGCGCACGCGCACGGCGATCCGTCCGCCCTCGAACTCCTCCAGCCGCACCTGGATACGGAGGAACGACGGTGAGTACTTGATCGCATTGTCGATCAGGTTCCACACGGCGGCCTTCAACTCGTCCGGATCGCCCATCACGACCGCGCGGCCGGACTCCAGTCCCGCCTCGTAGACCATCGCGTCGGGGCTGAGGTGAAACCGCGTCCGCGCCAGTTCCACGCATTCGGCGGCGATCTCGCCCATGTCGACCCGCGCCCTGGCGCCGCGCCGCATCCGCGACGACGAGCTGCCGGCGCGCAGCACCTGTTCGATGGTGTGGAGCAGCCGGTCGCTGTCCTCCAGCATGATCCGGTAGAAGTCGCGCCGCTTCGCTTCGTCGAGTTCGCGTGTCTGAAGCGTCTGGAGGTAGAGCCGGATGGAAGCGACCGGAGTCTTCAGCTCGTGGGTAACCGCGTTGATGAACGAGTCGTGCTGCTCGTTGCGCCGGATCTCGCGCACGAGAAAAATGGTGTTGAGCACCATGCCGGCAATGAGGACGAGGAAGAAGATGCCGCCGAGCACTGCCAGCACGCCCGTGCGCCAGTTCAGGACGACCCAGCTCACGTTCAGCGTGACGGCGACAGCGACGAGGCAGATGCCGAGGACGGTGAAGAAAATGGCCGATCGGCGACGGCCGGAGATCATGAATAGAGAATACAGGACCGCGCAGCGGGGAGCCAGCCGCGAGGCGGCCGCGGCGACTCCAGCCCGCCGCGACCCGGACCGGGGCTCTAGGCTGCTTCTTCGACCGGCACGCGCGAGGTGACCTTCGCGACCTTCAGGTCGTGGACCATGCCGATCGCGTTGAAGACCCTGAGCGTGAGCCAGCTGATGTCGAACTCGTACCAGGCGAGGCCGTGGCGCGCCGACACGGGGTGCGCGTGGTGGTTGTTGTGCCAGCCCTCGCCGAACGTCAGGAGGGCGACCCACCAGCTGTTGCGCGAATCGTCGCGCGTGGCGAAGCGGCGCGAGCCCCACATGTGCGTCGCCGAGTTCACGAGCCACGTGGCGTGCAGGCCGAAGACGACGCGCAGGAACACACCCCAGAACACCATGCCCCAGCCGCCGACGGCGAGCAGGATCAGGCCCAGGGCGGTCAGCGGCACGTAGTGATAGGTGTTGAGCCACCGGTAGAGCGGGTCGCGCCCGAGATCGGGGGCGTACTTCGACATCAACTCGGTGTTGTTGTGGTGCGTGTCGCCAAAGAGGATCCAGCCCATGTGCGACCAGAAGCCGCCGTCGCGCGGCGAGTGCGGGTCGCCGTCCTGGTCCGAGTGCTGGTGATGGACGCGGTGAGTGGCCACCCAGAAGATCGGGCCGCCTTCGAGCGTCAGCGTGCCGCAGAGCGCCAGGAAATACTCGAACGCCTTCGACGTCTTGTAGCCGCGGTGCGTATGGAGGCGGTGATACCCGAGGCTGATGCCGAACCCTACCGCGATCCAGTGCAGCGCAATCGCGACAATCACGTTCGTCCACGTGGTGTAGAAGAAGGCCGCGACGGCCCCCACGTGGAACAGCACCATGAAGACAGCCGTCACCCAGTTGGTGGTGCGGACCGCATACTCGGGACGAACAGTCGGGCTCTGTGTGCTCACGGCGCTCCTCAGGCTGTAGAGCAGCAACAGTAGCAGGATCGGCGGAGGGGCTCTGTAAGACTTCTGTAAGGGGCTTCGGGCTTCAGGGTTGAGGCTGAGGCCTGGGGCCCAAGCCCCAAGCCCGAGGCCCCAAGCCTCTTACCCGTTCTTCTTCTCGAATTCCTGCATGAACTGGACGAGCGCGTCGACCCCTTCCTGCGGGAAGGCGTTGTAGATCGACGCGCGCAGGCCGCCGACTGAGCGGTGGCCCTTGAGCCCGTCCATCCCGGCCGCGGTCGCCTCCTTTGCGAACTTCTTCTCCAGATCTTCGCTCGGCAGCCGGAACGTAATGTTCATCCGCGAGCGGCAGTCCTTGTCGGCGTGGCCGCGGTAGAAGCCCGTGCGGTCGATTTCGCGATAGAGCGTCTCGGCCTTCCGGATGTTCTGCTTCTCGATGGCCTCGAGGCCGCCCTTCCGGAGGAGCCAGGCGAGCACGAGGCGCATGACGTAGATCGGGAACACGGGCGGCGTGTTGTACAGCGACTTGTTCTCGGCGTGGATCGCGTACTGCAGCATCGTCGGCAGTGTCGTGGGGGTCCGCTTGACCATGTCGTCGCGCATGATCGCGAGGGTGACGCCGGCCGGCGCGAGGTTCTTCTGCGCGCCCGCGTAGATCATCGCGAACTTCGACGCCTCGACCGGGCGGCTGAAGATGTCGGACGACATGTCGGCCACGAGCGGCACCGGGCCGGTCGCCGGCACGTAGTGCCATTCCGTGCCGTAGATCGTGTTGTTCGTCGTGTAGTGGACGTACGCGGCGTTCGCGTCGAGCTGCAGGTCGGCCTGTTTCGGCACCCGCTTGAAGCTGTCGCCTTCGGTGGTCGCGGCGATCCTGACGCCGCCCACACGCTTCGCCTCCTTGACCGCCTTCTGCGACCACACGCCGGTGACGACGTAGTCGGCCGAGCCTCCGGCGGGCAGCAGGTTCATCGGCACCATGGAGAACTGCAGGCTCGCGCCGCCCTGCAGGAACAGCACGTGATAGCCGTCGGGGATCCCGGCGAGCGTGCGCAGATCCGCTTCGGCGCCCTGGATGATCTCGTCGAACGGCTTCGAGCGATGGCTGATCTCCAGGATCGACATGCCGACACCCGGCAGCGCGATCAGATCGCGCTGCGCCTGCTCGAGCACGTCGAGCGGCAGCACCGCGGGACCAGCGGCGAAGTTGAAAATACGGGACGTAGTGGTGGCCATGTCTGTCTCCTTACCAGGTGCTCTGCGATTTCGCGAGCTGGTACGATGCCGCCGGCGCGCCGAGCGGCACCACGCTGATGTCGAAGATGTGCGGGTTGCTCGCCTTGATGCGATGCACGAGCGTGTCGGCCGGCTCGCCGTCGAGGTTGATCCGGGCCACCGCTGCCTGCGCGCCGGCGAAGACAATGTTCTCGGTCTCGTGAACGTTCACACTGGCCTCACGCAGCACGTCGAAGACACTGGCCAGGACGCCCGGCTGATCACGATGCCGCACGACCATCACGTGCGTGGCCGGCGTCTTGCGCGAGAGGTTCACCACGTTCTGCACGCGGCCGGTCTCCTGGTACCCGCGGACGATGCGCACGGTCTCGGCGGCGATCGCGTCCTGCGCCTGATCGGTGGATGCGCCGATGTGGTGCGTGCCGTAGACGTTCGGCAGCTGGACGATGGGGTCGTCGAACTCCCCTTGCGCGCTGGACGGCTCCTTCGCGTAGACGTCGAGCGCGACGCGCAGGTTGCGCTCCTTCACCGCGGTAGCCAGCGCGTCGTAGTCGACGATTTCTCCGCGGGCCGCGTTCACGAAGAACGACCCCGGCTTGAGCCGGTTGAGCACGTCCGCGTTCACCAGTTTGCGCGTGCGATCGTTGAGCCCGACGTGGACGCTGAGGATGTCGGAGCGCTCGGCCACTTCCTGCGGCGTCTGGCACACCTCGGCGAACGGCTCGACCGGGTAGCCTGACGAAGGCCGCAGGCGCACGAGCAGCGGCATGTCGATCGGGAGCCCGGAGCGATCCACCTCGACGCCCATCTCGCTCCAGATCGCCAGGTGCATGCCGAACGCCTGCGCGCGCCGCGCCATTTCCTGGCCGATGTTGCCGAAACCGAGCACGCCGAGCGTGCGGCCGTGCAGGCCGCGCGCCTTCGAGTACTCCTTCTTGTTCCACTTGCCCGCGCGCAGGTCCGCCACGTTGTCGGGAATGCGCCGATCGAGCGCGAGGATCAGGCCGAAGGCGAGCTCCGCGACCGCCACGGAGTTCTTTCCCGGACAGTTCGCCACGTAGATGCCGCGCTTCGAGGCGGCCTCCATCTCGATGTTGTCGTACCCGGCGCCGGCGCGCACCACGAGCGACAGATGCCCCGCGTCGAGCATCGGCTCGGTCACCCTGGTGCTGCGCACGACGAGCACGTCCGCGCCGCTGTCGCGCACCGCCGCCGTGAGCGAGTCCTCCTTCAGGTCCGGGTTGTAGACGACCTCGCAACCGATATCCTGCAGCCCATCGAGGCCTGATTTCTCGAACTTGTCCGCAACGAGCACTTTCATACGAGCCCCCTCAGATCAGATGGACGAGCAGGCCGTCGCGCAGCTTCGGCTCGAACCACGTGGACTTGGGCGGCATGATGCCGCCGGTATCGGAAATGGCGCAGAGGTCCTCGACCGTGACCGGGAACATGGAGAAGGCCACGGCGGCCCGTCCGCTGTCGACGGCCTGTTCGAGCGCCCGGGTCCCGCGCGCCCCGCCGATGAAGTCGATCCGCTTGTCGCTGCGAATGTCGCCGATCTTCAGCAGCCGCTCGAGGACGTGCTGCTGCAGCAGCGCCACGTCGAGGCTGCCGGCGCGCGAGCCGTCAGCCGGCGCCGCGCCGCCGAGGTCGATCGCGTACCAGCGGCCGCCGAGGTACATCGCGACTTCTCCCTTGCGCCGCGGCGTGGCCGGCCCGTCGACGACCGCGAACTGCTGTCGCAACGCCGCCAGGAACTGCTCGGCCGACTGCCCGGCCAGATCCTTCACGATCCGGTTGTAAGGCAGGATCTGCACCTGGTTGTCGGGAAACGCGACCGCGATGAAGGTCGCGGCGTCCGCCTGAGCGGCGGCCGCCAGCTCGGCGCGCGCGCGCGCGGCGCTCGCGGCCCGATGATGGCCGTCGGCGATGTAAAGCGCCGGGATGCGCCCGAACGCCTCGACGAGCGCGCGCGTATCGCCGGCGTCCGCGCGCCAGATCGTATGCTGGACGCCGTCAGCCGCCGTGAAGTCGTACAGCGGCGCCGCCGCCATGACGCGCCGCGCAATCGCGTCCACGTCCGCGGCCGCGCGGTAGGTCAGGAAGACGACGCCGGTCTGGGCGCGCAGGCTGACGATGTGACGGGTGCGATCGTCTTCCTTGTCGCGCCGCGTGCGCTCGTGCTTCTTGATGATGTCGCGGTTGTATTCATCGACCGAGAAGCAGCCGGCGATCCCGGTCTGCTCGTGCGATCCCATTCGGAGACGATAAAAGTACAGCGCCGGCTCGTCGTCCATCACGAGCGCCGCGCGATCGCGAAGGGCCTGGAAGTTCAGCCGCGCCCGCTCGTACACCTGCGCGGAGTACGGATCGGTCTCGGCCGGCAGATCGATTTCGGATCGGGTGACGTGGAGAAAGCTCAACGGATCGGCGCCCGCCAGCGCGCGCGCTTCGTCGGTGCTGACGACGTCGTAGGGGACGGAGGAAACCGCGGCCGCCTTGCCGGCTGCGGGCCGCAAGGCGCGGAACGGATGTATGGCAGCCATCGGGATATCTTAGTGCGAAAGAAGGCCGGGCGAAGTCCCGGCAGGAGGTCCAGCTAAGCATCCTGCGTGCCGCCGGCTCGACGAAAATTCCGGGGAAATCAGCGAACCGCTTTGACGGCGTCGGGTTTCCGTTGCGGGCCTTCGGCAGTCAGGGTCGCTGAGAGCTGCGAGAGGACGCCGTCGCGGGAGGCCTTGAAGTCCGCCAGCCGCGCGGCCGCAATCGGCTCGCCCGGGGGCAGGCTGCGAAGGTAGAATAGCGGGTTGATGAAGACGCCGTTCTTCTTCACGCGGTAGTCCAGGTGCGGACCGGTCGCCGTGCCGGTCATCCCGACGTAGCCGATGACGTCCCCCTGCGCCACGTGGGCGCCGGAGCGGATCCCTTTGCCGAACCGCGAGAGGTGCAGGTAGTACGTCTCGAGGCCGCCCGAGTGCCGGAGGCGCACCTGGTTACCGCCGCCACCCGCCCAGCCCACCGAGACGACGACCCCGTTCGCCACCGCCACCACCGGCGCGCCCGTGGCGGCGTGGTAGTCGATCCCGAGGTGCGGACGGTAGACGCGAAGGACGGGATGGAGTCGGTTGCGGGAAAACCCGGAGGTGACCCGAGGCGCGGGCTGGAACTTCAGCGGCGAGCGCAACATGAACCGCTTGAGCGATCGCCCGTTCTCGTCGTAGTAGGCCGCTTTGCCGGACTCGGCGTTCACCCAGCGGAACGCCTGGTGCTCGCGCCCGTCGGCCGTCATCCGCGCGCCGAGCACCGCGCCGTAGCCCGCGAACTCACCCTCGCGCGTCGATTTTTCGAACAGCACTTCGAAGCTGTCGCCAGGCTGCAGGTCGCTGTCGAAATCCACCTGGCCGCTGAAGATGTCGGCCAGTTCGAGCGCAAGCTGGATACGCTCGCCCGTCTCGTCCATCGACGCGATGAGCGACGAATGGTCGGAGTCGATGCTCCCGCGGATGGCGACGACCGCGGTCTCCTTCTCGTACGGCACGACCTCCGCGTCGAGCACCGACGGCTCCACATCGCTCCGCGTGACAATCCGGAGAAATCGATCGGCGTCGATCTGGTATTCGAACTCGCGCAGGAACCCGTCGAGCGACAGCACGAGCCGATACGGCCGGTCCGCCCGAATCTGCCGGGGGTTGAACACGGTGCGCGCCGCCTCGATGGCTCCGGCGACGAGATCCGAAGGAAGTTGGTACTGGCGCAGAAGCGTCTCGAGCGTCGCGTTGGGCGGCACGCGCTCCTCGAAGACCTGCGTCTCCGGCCGCAGGTTCACGTCGGCATGATGCGCCGGCGGCGGTGGCTCGTGCGCACAGCCAGCCAGCAGCGCTGAGGCTGAGAGTATGAAGGGTATCGCTCTATGCATCAACGGGTTAGAAGTGTATCACAGGCTCGCGCCGGGCGCCCCGCTCTTCCGCGCATCGCTGGCTCACGACTTGCTCCACCCGGAGACGGGCGCGACAACACGCGAGAATAACGGGGGTTTCGCTGCCGGATTTCCGGCAGTCCGGCGACGCGTGCGCCGGCGCGTCAAGGCCACCTCCGAAGCTGAACGCGACCCGCGGACAGCGGGAGCCGGAGCGGACAACGACATGGCGAAGTACAGGATTGCGTGGCTGCCGGGTGACGGAATCGGCGTGGACGTGCTCGAAGCCGCCCGGATGGTGCTGGACCGGGTGGAACTCGACGCCGAGTACATCGACGGCGACATCGGCTGGGAGTTCTGGTGCCGCGAGGGAGACGCATTCCCGCAGCGCACCATCGACTTGCTCGGGCGGGTGGACGCGGCGCTCTTCGGCGCCATCACGTCGAAGCCCGTCAAGGCGGCCGAGGCGGAACTCGCCCCCGCGTTGCGCGGGACCGGCCTCGTCTACCGCTCTCCCATCGTCCGCATGCGCCAGATGTTCGAACTCTACGTGTCGCTGCGTCCGTGCAAGGGATATCCCGGCAATCCGTTGAACTACAAGGACGCCATCGACATCGTCGTGTTCCGCGAGAACACCGAGGACCTGTACTCCGGCGTCGAGTTCAACCCGGTCCCGCCCGAGCTCGCCTCGACGCTCAAGACGCTGTCGAAGCCGTTCGCGCCCTTCGCGGATCTGCCCGGCGACCAGTACGCCGTGTCCTGCAAGGTGAACACGCGCAAGGGCTCGGAGCGAATCGTCCGCGCCGCGTTCGAGTTCGCCCGCGCGCAGAAGCGTCGCAAGGTGACGATCGTGCACAAGGCCAACGTGGTTCGTGCGACCGACGGCCTGTTCCTCGAAATCGCCCGCGACGTCGCCCGTCAGTACCCCGAGATCGAGGTGGACGACGCGAACGTGGATGCGATCACGATGTGGCTGCTGAAGAATCCCCTGAGCTACGACGTGCTCGTCGCGCCGAACCTCTACGGCGACATCATCTCGGACCTGTGCGCCCAGATGGTCGGCGGGCTCGGCTTCGCCTGTTCCGGCAACATCGGCGACAAGCTGGCCGTGTTCGAGCCCACGCACGGGTCGGCGCCGAAGTACGCCGGCCAGTACAAGGTCAATCCGATCGCGACGATCCTGACGGTCAAGATGATGCTCGAGTGGCTGGGCGAGTCGGAGAAGGCCGCGCGGGTGGAGCGTGCGGTAGCCGCGGTGATCGCCGAGGGGACGGCGCGGACCTACGACATGGGCGGCACGAGCTCGACGCTCCAGATGGCCGAGGCGATCGCCGTGCGGATCCCGAAGGTGGTGGCGGCGGGCGTATGACCTGCGGCATGGCCGTCCACGACGTGGGCCTGCGCGGCGGCCTCCGGCTCCAGGGCGCCGTCGTCCCGGCCGGAAGGCAGATCGCGGGGATCGGGACGGGGCCCACCGCCAGCCCTGCCGACGCTGGCGCTGGGGAGGGGTGATCGCGTGACGCTCCTGTCAGGCATCCGGGTTCTCGACATGACGAA
This sequence comes from uncultured Acidobacteriota bacterium, assembly GCA_963817635.1. Taxonomy (GTDB): domain Bacteria; phylum Acidobacteriota; class Vicinamibacteria; order Vicinamibacterales; family 2-12-FULL-66-21; genus CAWFPR01. The sequence continues at coordinate 43,811 of CAWFPR010000028.1, forward strand.
CGTGCTCGCGGGGCCGTTCGCCACGGTTCATCTGGCGCTGCTCGGCGCCGACGTCATCAAGATTGAAAATCCCGAAGGCGGCGACCTCGCACGCAAACTCGGGGCAGTGCCGGCGCTCAACGCGCAGCTGATGGGCACGAGCTTCCTCGCGCAGAACGCGAACAAGCGGTCGCTCACGCTCAACCTGAAGACCGAGGAAGGACGGGAGATTTTCGGGCGGCTCGCCGCGAGCGCCGACGTGCTCGTCGAGAACTTCCGGCCGGGCGTGATGGAGCGGCTCGGGTTCAGCTGGACGCTCCTCCGCGAAAAGAACCCGCGGCTGATCTACTGCGCGATTTCCGGCTTCGGGCAGACGGGCCCCGACGCGTTCAAGCCGGCCTACGACCAGATCATTCAGGGGCTGAGCGGCGTCATGGCCGTCAACGGGGACGAGCGCCTCAATCCGCTGCGGTGCGGGTTCCCGGTGTGCGACACGGTCGGCGGCATGAACGCGGCCCTCGCCATCCTGGGAGCGCTGTTCCATCGCGAGCGCACCGGCGAAGGCCAGTTCATCGACATCGCGCTGCTCGATTCCATCATGCCGCTGCTCGGCTGGGTCGCGGCCAACTGGCTCATCGGCGGCCAGCCGCCGCAGCCGATGGGCAACGACAACTTCACCGCCGCGCCGTCCGGCACGTTCGCGACGAAGGATGGGTACGTCAACATCGCCGCGAACCAGCAGGAGCAATGGGAGAAGCTGGCGGACGCGATCGGGCTCGGGGAGCTGAAGACCGATCCGCGGTTCCAGAAGCGCGACGAGCGCAAGGCGAACCGCCACGCGCTGACGCCGCTCATCGAGGCGCGGCTGACGCGGCACGAAACCCGGCACTGGGTGGACGTGTTCAACGGGCTCGGCATTCCCGCCGGGGCGATTCCAACGCTGCAGGAGGCGCTCGCCTCGGAGCAGATCGCGCACCGCGGCTCGCTGCAGTCGGTCGCCGCCGACGGGATTGGCGAGATCAAGGTGTTTTCGGTCACCGCCAGATTCGAGAAAACGCCCGCCGCCGTCACCGCCCCTCCGCCGCGGCTCGGCGCGCACACCGGCGAGGTGCTCGCGGAGCTCGGATACGCACCGGACGACATCGAGGCGCTGCGCCGGCGTGGAGTCGTGTAGTGGACGGCTCAGGACGACGGCATCAGGAGACAGGAGCGAACGCATGGCCGGAATGACGATCACGCAGAAAATCCTCGCGCGGGCCACCGGGCGGACGGCGGTCGCGGTCGGCGACGTGGTGGAGCCCGACGTCGACCTGGCCATGTCGCACGAGAACGCGGCGCTGGTCATGAGCCAGTTCCACGACATCTTCAGGACGACCGGCCTGGCGCCGACCGTCTGGGATCCGGCCAGGATCGCGATCGTCTTCGATCATCGCGTCCCGGCGGAAAGCTCGAAGACGGCGACGAACCAGAAGAAGATCCGCGAGTTCGTCCGGGAGCAGGGCATCGCCAAGTTCCACGACGTGCGCGGCGACGGCGGCGGCATCTGTCACCAGGTGCTGGCCGAGAACGGCTACGACCGCCCCGGCGCCGTCATCGTCGGCACCGACAGCCATACGACGAGCCATGGCGCGTTCGGCGCGTTCGCCTTCGGCATCGGCGCGACCGAAATGGCCGCCGTCTGGGCGCTCGGCCGCGTGCTCAACGTGGAGGTACCCGCGACGATCCGGGTCAACGTGCACGGCGACCTGTCGCCGTGGGTCGGGCCGAAGGACATCATCCTGCACCTCATCGGCCATCTCTCGGCCGAGGGGGCGAACTTCCGGGTCATCGAGTTCCACGGCGAGACGATCGAATGGCTGTCCATGTCGGGGCGCCTCGTGCTGTGCAACATGGCCGTCGAGGCCGGCGCCACCTCCGGCATCGTGCCAGCCGACGACGAGACGACGCGGTACCTGAAGAGCGAGGCCGGCGTCACGAGCGAGCTCGACATGGTGTTCTCGGATCCGGACGCGGCATTCGATCGAGTCGTGGAAATCGACGCCTCGGCGCTCGCGCCGCAGATCGCCTGCCCCCACGCCGTGGACCGCGTGGAACCGGTGACGTCGCTCGAGGGCACGCGGGTCCATCAGATCGTCATCGGCTCGTGCACCAACGGTCGGCTGGACGATCTGGAAATCGCCGCGCGAATCCTGCGCGGCCGCAAGGTGTCGCGTGATGTCCGCATGCTGGTGTTCCCCGCCTCGTGGCGCATCTACCGCGAGGCCATGGACCGCGGCTACCTGGCCGACCTGACGAACGCCGGGGCCCTCGTCATGAATCCGGGGTGCGGCTGCTGCCTGGGTGTGCACCAGGGCGCGCTCGGCGACGGCGAGGTCGCGCTCTCGACGACCAATCGCAATTTCAAGGGACGCATGGGCAACCCGAACTCGGAGGTCTACCTGTGCTCGCCAGCGGTCGCTGCGGCCAGCGCGCTGTCTGGAGAAATCACGGATCCGCGGGGATAAGGGCTTCGGGCTCAGGGACCAGGGCTCAGGGCTCAGGGCTCAGGGCTTAGGGAAAAGGCAGAAGGCGAAAGAGAAGGACTATGGCGACGACGAACCGTGTGGTGATGGCGCTCGGGGATGACGTGTCGACGGATACGATCTATCCGGGACGGTTCATGGCGACGGTGCTGCCGACCGAGACGCCGCAGTTTGCGTTCGCGGACGACCTGGACTTCAACGCGCGGCTCAGGAACCACCAGGTGCCGGAAGGCAGCGTGATCGTCGGCGGCCAGAATTTTGGCTGCGGATCGTCGCGCGAGCAGGCCGCGTCCTGCCTGCGCGGCCCCGGATTGATCGTCGTCGCGCGCGGGTTCGCGCGAATTTTTCTTCAGAACGCGATCAATCTCGGCCTGCGCACGATCATCTGCCCGGGCGTGGTTGCGTCGGAGGGAGACGAGCTGGACTTGACGCCCACTGAAGTGGTCAATACCACGACAGGTGGACGTTTTCCTGTCGTCGCGCTGCCAATCGCGCGCCAGGCCATCGTCGATGCCGGCGGTCTCGTCCCCTACGCGCGGCGGCTGCTCGTCGCTGCCCGGGTCTGACGGCTGGGGATGTCACCGGCCCGCCACGACGCGGACCTCCCAGCCGCCCCATGCCGACCGTGGTACGCGACGCGCGGCCATCGGACGCTCGGCTGCCCTTCCGGGCCGACGGATCCGTTCAGCACACCAGTGACCGGAACGACTATTCCCGGCTGACCGTGATCTGGATGACCTTCAGGAACTTGACGGGCTGGCCGTTGAGCGTCGCCGGCTTGTAGCGCCACGCCTGCGCGGCCTTCAACAGCTGCCCGTCGTACATCGGGTGAATCGAGCGGCGCAGCGTCAGGCCGGTAACCCGCCCCTGCTGATCGATGACGACTTCGAGCAATCCGTTGTCGCGTGCCTGGAGGGTGACGGACGCCGGCGCGCGCGGAAGTTCCTGTCGAATCACGACCGGGGGCACCACGTCGGCATCCTCGGAGCTGTAGATCTCGCGCACGGGCGGCGCGGGTGGAGGCGAGGGAGGCTCCGGAACCGGTTCCGGCTTGGGCTCCGGCGGCGGCGCGGCGGCCGCGGCGCTCAGATCGAGGAAGCCCGTCGCCAGCGTGCGCAGGTCTCCCAGGCGCCCACCCATCTGCGGATCGTCGAGCAGGTGCACGAGGGCGCGAAACTGCTGTTCGGCCGCGGCGAACTCCTTGCGGTCGTAGGCCGCCTTGGCCGCCGTGTAGTGGGCCCTGGCAATCTCCGGCAGCAGGCGCTGGCGGACATCGCTGAATGCCGCTCGCACCCGGGGTGAGGCGTCGGTTTCGCTCGGCTGGAACAGCGGATCCACCGTGACGACCGCCGCGATGGCCTCCTCGGCCTCGGTGCTTCGGCCGAGGGCCAGCAGGCACAGCGATCGGTACTGTTCGACCGACTTGCGCTCCGGTGCCGATTCCTCGGGACGTATGCCGTTCAGGACCGCAAGCGCTTCGTCATATCGCGCCGACGCGTAGAGGTCACGCGCGGCGGCGAGCGGCGTATCCTGGCCATCGCGCCCCCGCGCCAGCGCCGGCGCGGCGGCCGTGACGAGAAGACAGACCGTCAGGATGATGCGGTTCTTCATGAGACACCTTCTTCTTCACGAGCGGTCCGGCCGGCTTACTTCATGTCCACGCTGACCCGCACCGGTCCCGCGAGCGTGACCGCGACAGCCTGGCGCTTCTCGCCAAACTGCGGATGCCGGAAGACGATTTCGTGCGGTCCAATCGGAATCGAGACGTTGCCGATCGGCGTCTCTCCGACGCGTTGTCCGTCAATCCACACCTCGGCCCATGGTGTGGCGTTGATATTGATCACACCGCTCGGGAGATCGATCGGCACGGCGATCACCTTGCCCGGCGGCACCTGCACGACCCGCGTGGCGCGGAACGCCATCGGCGTGCTGACGAGCTCGAGTTCGTGCCGACCTGACGCCAGCATGATGCGATCGGTTTCAGTGGTCCCCAGCAGCTGACCCTGCTCGTAAATCTCGATGGTGAACGGCGCCTTGATCGAGACCCACCCGGAGACAGGACCGGACGCTGCCACGCTCAACGGCACGACGAGCGACGCGGTGCTGCCGGCCTGCACGGCCACCGTATGGCGCGCGGTCGCGGTCTCCGACTGGAGCACGACCTCGTGATTGCCTGGCGCGAGCGACGCAATCGTGATCGGCGCCACGCCCCGTGGCGTACCGTCCACGAGGACCTTCGCGCCGGGCGGGTCCGACTGGATCGCAAGCTCCCCCGTCGCCGGCGCCTCCGCGAACTCAAGATACTGCGACACTTCGGCGCCCGCATTGACGCTCAACGGGATCACGCGCGGCACGCCGGACCCGCGCAGTTCGAGGATGTGCGAACCGGGCGCGAGCATCACGCGGGCCGGCGTCGCGCCGTGCTCGACGCCGTCGACGAACACCGCCACGCCTGAGGGATTCGTGTGGACGACGAGCGTGCCCTGCGCCGGCGCCGCGGGCGGTTTCCCCATCAGCAGGTATGCGAGCAGTCCGCCGCCCAACACGACGAGCGCGCCAATGCCGGCCGCGATCTTCAGCCACGGACGCCCGGACCCGGCTTCCGCCGCCTCGACGCCGTCCTCTTCCGACGCGAACGACGCCGGCTCGGCTGAGAGCGCTGGCGCCTCCACGAACGCCTCGGGGTCGACGCCGGGCAGTTCGCGGACGTCGAGCAGGTCGGTCAGGTCCAGCGGCTCCGGCGCACTGGGGGCCGGCGCGAACTGCTCCGGTTCGTTGTCGTCGTCCAGAATCGTGATTTCGGGCAGCGCATAGGAGGGCGCTGGCACCGGCGGTGCCGGTTCGAGCAGCGAGCCGGCGTACCGCGAGAGGAACGTCTCGAGCGCGACGGGGGCCGAGACGTACGCCGAATCCTCCGCCATCAGATCGTCGAGCGCGGCGAGCGCCTCGGGCCCGGACGCGAACGCGCGACGGCCGTCGAGCTGGAGCGCCCGCGCGAGCCACGCCTGGAGCGGTGCCGAGAGCGGACGTTCCTCGCCGAGCGGAGTCCGCTCGCGCGACTGGCCGAGCAGCGTGCCGATCCGGTGCGGATACTCGTCGTCAGCGATCGGTCTGCCGAGCACCAGCGCAAGGGCGACCAGCCCCATGCCGGTCACGTCCGCGCGATGATCGAATCGCGGCACGCCGGCACTCGGCGGCAGGCCGACGCGGAACTCGTGCCAGAGCCGCTCCCGCCCGTACTGCAATCGCTCGATGGCCGCGCCCAGCACGTGCTCCACGACCACCAGGCGCGCATTCGGCGTGACGAGCAGGCGCTCGGGCGAAATCAGGCCATGCGCGACGTCGCGGGCGTTTTCGTGCAGGACCGCGATGGCGGGCACGAGCTGCCGGACCAGGCAGAGCGCGGCGTTGATGTCGAGGTGCAGGGACCGCTCCTGCGCGACCCGGAGAATGTCGGCCAGACGTGTGCCTTCGACGTGATCGGACACGACGGCGAGCCCGGACGTAGACCCCATCGCGCGATCCACGCGCCTGACGCGCGCGTAACACGCATGACGGAAGTTCGCGAGCCGCGCGGCGCGTTCCCGCAGCGCGAACTCAAAGGAGGGGACCGCCGTCAACTCGGGGCGGAGCCGCAGAATCTGCAGCAGTTCGCCGGTCGCGCCATCTGCCGCGACCACGCGCTCCCCGAGACCATCTGAAAAGAGCGGCGCTTCCGGCGGATCCGTCATCGCGAGGCTGGACATGGCGAACATGCCGTTTGCAACGACAGGACCAGAATCGAGATCGCTGCCGGATCTCCGCAAGTGCCTGATCAACGGGCACTCTGGCCGATTCTGCCGGCGCACGTGCAAATTCGGTCGTTTACAGTGTTGGTGGTTGACGCCCGGAACTGTAATCGCCAGGCGGGCGGCCGCGCACGCGATATCCTGTTCGGACCGCGTGCCGATTCACCCTGTTCCGTCCGATTCGTCACGGCGCCACGCCCTGGCGGCGCTCGCCGTGTTCCTGCTGCTGGCCGTGGCGTGGACGTGGCCGCTGGGGATTCACCTTTCGCGGGTCCCGAACGACCCGGGCGATCCGGTGCTGAACACCTGGATCCTCTGGTGGAACACCCAGGCCGTGCCGTTCACCGAACGCTGGTGGGATCCGCCGATCTTCTATCCGCTGAAGGGAGCGCTCGCGTTGTCGGAGCACCTCTTCGGCATCGCACTCTTCACCACGCCGATGCAGTGGGCGGGGATCGATCCGCTGGCGTCATACGGCATCGCGTTCATCCTGTCGTTCGCCCTGTCCGGGTTCTTCGCCTTCCTGCTCACGCGCCGGCTCACGGGTTCGACTCTCGCGGCGGCGTGCGGCGGACTGGCGTTCGGCTTCGCGCCGTACCGCGCGAGCCAGCTGGCGCACCTGCAGATGCTGACGTCGCAGTGGATGCCGCTCGCACTGCTCGCGATGCATGCCTATCTCGACGACGGGCGGCGCCGTTGGCTGGCGCTCTTTGCGGGGGCCTGGCTGATTCAGGCCCTGTCGAACGGCTACGCCCTGTTGTTCTTCCCCGTGCTGCTGGCCCTGTGGCTGGCCTGGTTCGTCGACTGGCGCGGTGCGCCCCGGCGGGGCCTGATGCTGGCCGGCACCTGGATCGCGTCCTCTTTACTACTGATACCGGAGCTGCTGCACTACTTCCACGTCCAGCGGACGCTCGGCCTGGCGCGCACGCCTGGGGAGATGTTGCAGTTCAGCGCCACGTTCCGCTCGTTCCTGCACGCGAGCGGGATGCTGACATTCTGGCAAGGCGTGTCCGCCGACACCCAGGAAGACTACCTGTTTCCCGGCGTCACGGCCGTCGTGCTGGTGGTTGCCGGGCTGGTCGCCGCGCTGCTTCGGCGTCGCGAGGCGCGCGCGATCCGCTCGCCGCTGGCTTTCTACGCGGCCGGCGCGGCCGTGATGTACGCCTTCTCACTCGGCCCGGCGCCGGACGGTTCCGGCCTCGCGCTGCTGCATCCCTACACGCTGCTCACTTTCCTGCCGGGTTTCAGCGGACTGCGGGTGCCCTCGCGTTTCGCGCTGCTCGCCGTTCTGTGCCTCTCCGTCGCCGCGGCGCTCGCATTTCAACGTCTCGCCCCGTCGCGACGGATCTATCGGTGGGTCTTCGCCGCGATCGTGCTGGCCGGCCTGTCGGCCGACGGGTGGATGCGGCCCATCACGCTCGTGCCCGCGCCGGGTCGAGTACTCCTGCCGGACGTTCCGGGCGCGGTTGTCATCGAACTGCCGCCGGAAGACGGGCGCATCAACGCGGCGGCGATGTACCGCGCGATGACCCACGGCCGTCCGCTCGTCAACGGCTACAGCGGCTACATTCCGCCGCACTACGCGATCCTGACGAGCGCGCTTCAGCGCGGCGATCCGAGCGTGCTGACGGAACTGGCCCGGGGACGGCCGCTGATCATCACCGTCCACGAGCAGGAGGATCCGGGCGGCGACTACCGCCGGCTGGTGCGAGCCCTTCCTGGCGTCGAAGCGAAGGGCGTATCGAGTGCCGGCCTCATGTTCGTGCTGCCCGCGGGTCCGCGCACGCGCCAGCCACCGGCGGGCGAGCGGCTGCCGGCGACGGTCACGGACGAGCCGCGCGAACACGCCCTGCTCGATTCTCGGCGGCCCCCGCACGGTGCGCACGCTCGGCTTCGCGCTGCGCTGGCACCACCTCGAACTCGGGGCACGTCTCGCGGTTGAATCGTCCCTCGACGGCGAGCACTGGACGACCGTGTGGGAGGGCTGGACAGGTGGGCCGGCGCTGGCGGCTTCGCTCGAGGATCCGATCGTGGCGCCGGTGCGGCTCACGCTGCCGGACGTGCAGGCGCGCTACCTGCGCGTCCACCCGGCGCCGCGCTGGCTCTCGCGTGACATCAGTGTGTACGGCCCGAAGTGAGCCGCGCATGGTCCCCGGGACTAACCTTAGGGTTTCTTTCCGGGCAGCCACTGCGGCCGGAACGACGAGTTCGCGAGCCACAGGACCGGCTTCAACATCGAACGGATCGCGTCGGTCATGTGCGCGAAGTCGATGGTTCGCGTCTCGTCCGACGCGCGATGATAGTCGGTGTGCAGGCCGAAGCTCGACACCGTCTGGGCGATCACGCCGCGGCGCGCGAGCTGGATGTTGTCGGACCGCTGGAAGAAATTCTGATCCGGGTGCGGGTCCGCGACGATCTTCGCGCCGCGTTTCGCCAGCGCCGGGCCGAGGTCACTGCGCTCGAAGCCGGTCAACCAGAGCGTGTGCGGCGGGACGGCCTTGTCGGCGCGGCCGATCATCTCGAACTCCAGGTTCGCCACGATCTGATCGAGCGGCACGGGCGGCGCGTCGATGAAGTGGCGGGCGCCGAAGCCCCCGGCCTCCTCACTGCCGAACCACGCGAAGATCACGGTTCGCTTCGGGCGCTTCCCCCTGGCCATTTGTTCCGCCAGTTCCAGCACCGCCACCGACCCTGACGCGTCATCGTCTGCGCCATTGAAGATGGTGTCGCTGCCCGGCGACGAGGCGGCTCCGGCGGCCGCGCGGTTCCCCAGGTGGTCGAGGTGCGCCGTCAGGAGAATCACCTGACGATCCGGCGCCGGCCCCCTGCCCGTCAGCTTGCCCATGGCATTCCACGTGTGGGCGAGCTGGGGCGGCTTCAGGTCCGCGTGGAGCGTCAGGACGGTGCCGTCGGCAAGCCCCGCGAGCGCCGCATAGGTGTCCTTGTCGACAGCGATCGACGTGGGTCGCCCCGTCGAGGGCGCGGCGGCAACACCGACGATCCGCGCGGGCAGAGTCAGCGGTCGGCCCGAGCCGGCCTGACGCCTCGTGCGCTGGGGCTCGGTCTCGAGCGTGATGACGAGAGCGGCCGCCGCCGTGGGCGGCGGGCCCGGAGGCGTTCCGGCCGCGCGGGTCGCCGGTGAACCGCCTTCCGGCAGGAGCACGACGGCACCGGACGTGGCGGCATCACTGCCGGCGAGCTTCTGCAGGGGACCGGACACCGTAGCGGCACTGAGCCCCTGCACCATCATCTCTTTGCCGTGTGTCACCGTCCCGCCGGGGAACGTCAGGGTCGGCGGCCCGGCCACCTCGGTGCGTTCGATTTGGACGTCCTGCACGTACCCGCCGCCGTCTCCCAGGGGCTCGATGCCCCAGCGGCGCAGTTGCGCGGCGATGTAGGTGGCGGCGAGCCACTCGTCGCGCGTGCCGCTGCCCCGTCCGTTGAGCGCGTCGCTCGCCAGGAACTCCATGTGACTGCGGACCGACGCATCCGAGATATCCCTGGCCTTCTGGGCGTAGGCTGATGAGGCGAGTGCCAGCGTGACGAACAGCGTGATGACTCGATGCACCGGGGGATACTACCACCGGTATCCGGGCCGGACGCCGGCCGGATGGGTTGGGTGCGCGGGGACTGGACCGGCCATGTATTATTGGGGACTTGCCTCCGGGCTGTCCTCGGTCCAGACGGCACGATTGAGCGTCTAAGCATCCAAACATGAAGCGACCAATGAGCCGAATCTCCGTCTACGTTTTGTCGATGCTGCTGACGATCGGTGCCGCGCCCGTCCTGGCCCAGGAGCACCGCGCCGCCATCCGCGGCACGGTGGTCGATCCGGCGCTCGCACCGCTGACCGACGTCGAGGTCACGATCACCAACGAAGCGACCAACCAGGTCCGCCGGACCAGGTCCGACGAACGCGGCCGATTCGGCGTCGCTCAACTGCCCCCTGGCGTCTATCGCATCGACGTGAGGCATCCGGGCTATGGCCCGTACGTCGCGCGCGCCTCGCTGGCGATCAACCAGGAGTTCTGGCTGCACGTTCCCCTCCAGCTCGGCGAACTCGTCCAGGCGGTGGACGTGACGGCGCCGTTCATTCCCATCGATCGCGACTCGCCGGCGCTGCACACCTTCATCGACACACGGCAGCTGATCGGATTGCCGCTCGACGGCCGCAATTTCCTCGAGCTGGCGCTGCTCGCCCCGGGAACGGCGCCGGCGCCGCAGGGCTCGGCCAGTTCGGTCCGCGGCGACTTCGCACTGTCGGTCAACGGCGGCCGGGAAGACTTCAACGGGTTCCTGCTCGACGGGGTCTACAACGTCGATCCGAAGCTCAATACGCCGGGCGTGCGTCCGCCGGTGGATGCGATCCGGGAGTTCGAGGTGCTGACCTCGTCCTACGATGCGTCGTTCGGACGTAATGGCGGCGGACAGATCAACGTGATCACGAAGTCCGGCGCGAACCGGCCGTCGGGATCGGCCTATGAGTTCTTCCGGAACACCGCGCTGTCGGGACGCAACTACTTCGCGCCGAAGAACGAGCCGGCGCCGGAATACAACCGCAATCAGTTCGGCGGCACGATCGGCGGCCCAATCGCCCGCGATCGCACGTTCTTCTTCGGCGACTACGAACGGACGCGGCTGCGGGAAGGGATCACGCGCGTCACCAACGTGCCGACGCTCGCCGAGCGCACGGGCGATTTCTCGCAGACGCTCTTCCGGCAGCCATTCGACATCTTCACCGGGCAGCCGTTCCAGGGCGGCCGGATTCCGTCCTTCTATCTGAACCCCATCGGCCTCGCGATTGCGGCGCTCTACCCGGCCCCTAATCGATCGACGCCGCTTGCCAACTACGTCTCGTCGCCGACGCTGCGGGACGATATCCACCAGTTCGACACGCGCGTCGACCATGCGCTCGCGGCGGGCGCGCGGTTGACGGCCCGCTACAGCTTCAGCGACCGATCGCTGTTCGAGCCGTTCGCCGGTGCGGGGTTCGCCGCCATTCCGGGGTTCGGGACCGACGTGCCGCGGCGCGGGCAGAACCTCGCGGTGTCGCTCACGCACGCGCCGGCCGCCTCGTTCGTGAACGACGTCCGCTTCGGCTACAACCGCGTGTCGATCGGTGTTTTCGGGGAAGCCACCGGCGTCAGCAATGACAGCGTGGGCCTGCCGTCGCTGTCCTCGAACCCCCGCGATGCAGGCCTGAGCGTGATCTCCGTGTCCGGCTACTCGCCGCTGGGCCACGAGTACACGACGCCGCAGGAAAGCACGTCGGACTCGTTCCAGATCGCCGACACGGCGACCTGGATCCGGGGCTCCCACCTGGTGAAGGTCGGCGGCGAATGGAACGACGTGCGCCAGCACGCGTACCGCGACGTACAGTCCCGCGGGTTCCTGACGTTCCTCGACCAGGGATACACGGGCAACGCGCTGGCCGATCTGCTGCTCGGGCTGCCGGTGCTGACCGGCGGCGCGCGCCTGGACAATCCCCAGAACCTGCGCGCGAACGCGTGGAGTGTGTTCGCGCAGGACGACTGGCGCGCGCGGCCCGACCTCGTGATCTCGGCGGGACTGCGCTACGACTACGACTCCCCCGCCGTCGATGCCGACAATCGCGCGAACCTGTACGACCAGGCCACCGGACAGCTCGTGCAGGTCGGGACGAACGGAATGCCGCGCGGCGGCTACCGGCCGGACCGCAACAACCTGGCGCCGCGCGCCGGGTTCGCCTGGACGCTCGACCGCGAGGGCCATGACGTGCTCCGCGGCGGCTACGGGATCTACTACAACCAGGGGTCCCTGGCGACCGCCGAGGGCCTGTACTTCAACCCGCCCTACTTCAACCTCGGCGTGTACTTCCCGGCGCAGGGGCTGCCGCCGCTGACGCTGGCCGATCCGTTCCCCGCGTTCTTCCCCGTGTTCATCCCTCCGTCGGCGACCGCCTTCCAGCGCGATCTCCAGACGCCATGGCTCGAGCAGTGGAACGTCAACGTGCAGCACCAGATCGGGCAGAGCCGTTCGCTCGAGCTGGCCTACGTCGGATCGCGCGGACACGACCTCATCTCCGCGCGTGACCTGAACCAGGCCGACGCGAGCCCGGCGCCGCTGAACCTGCGGCCGAACCCGGCGTTCGCCGACATCACGCTGATCGAATCGCGCGCCTCGTCGCGCTACAGCGCGCTCCAGATCCGATACCAGCAGCGGCCGACGGCGGGCGGCAGCTTCCTGCTTTCCTACACCTACGGCAAGGCCACCGACGATGCGTCCGGGTTCTTCACGAGCGCGGGGGATCCCAATTTTCCGCAGAACAGCCTGGATCCGGCGGCCGAACGCGGGCGCTCCGCGTTCGACATCCGTCACCGTTTCTCGGCGAGCTTTTCGTATCCGCTGCCCTTCGGGACCGACCACTTCCTGGCGGAGCGCGGCTGGATCACGACGCTGCTCTCGAACTGGGAACTGCAGGGAGTGGCGACGGCGCAGAGCGGGCGGCCCTTCACGGTCGCGCTGCTGCCGGACATCGACAACAGCAACACGGGGCGCTCCAACCTCGGGTTCGGCAACAACGACCGGCCCAACGTCACCGGGGATCCGACGCTCTCCAACCCGACGCCGGACATGTGGTTCAACACGGCGGCCTTCACGATGCCGCCGTTTGGATCGTTCGGCGACGCGAAGCGCAACAGCCTCGAGGGGCCTGCCTACGCGAACCTGAACGTCGCCCTCGTTCGGCTTGTCCGGTTCGGCACGACGGGGCAGCTCCAGCTTCGGCTCGAGGCCTTCAACATCTTCGACCGGGCGAACTTCGATCTCCCGGACGCGTTCCTCGGATCGCCGACGTTCGGGAAGATCCTGTCGGCGGGCAGCCCGCGGCGGCTGCAGTTCGGCGTGCGCGCGCTCTTCTAACCTCAGCGTCCCGGCGGTACGCGCGCTCTTTCAGCGTGCCGGCGGCGCCCAGTCAGTTGCCGATCGCGAAGAGGTGCTTCTCGCCGCGAATGTAGATTCGCCCGTTGGCGATCGCGAGCGACGAATAGACCGGCTCATCGACGGAATTGGTGCGGACGATTGAATGGGTGGGACCCGCCTTGAGGAGGAACGTCTCCCCGTCTTCGCTCGTCATCGCGATCATGCCGTTGAACGCCACCGGCGATCCCATGAAGTGGGTCGGCACCGGCGGACGGCCGCCTTCGTACTTCACCGCGCCGGTCGCGGCCTCGAGGCACGTCACGACACCGTTGTCCGTCAGCAGGTACAGGTAGTCGCCGTACGCGATGTTCGAGAGCACGTACCCCGTGCCCTTGGCGTATTCCCACGCGACGCGCGTCCCCTCCCCGGCCGCGCCCGGACGGATTGCGATGATCTTCTTCGCCGGAAAGCCTGCCGTTACGATCACCAGCCCCTTGCTGATGAGCGGCGTGTGGATGGCATTGCTCTCGACGCCTTTCGTCCGCCACAGTTCCTTTCCCGTGGCCGGATCGTACGCCACGATCGCGGAACTGCCGTTGGTCACGAGCTCGGTATGGTCCCCCGCTGGCACGAGCACGGGCGTGCCCCAGCTGATTTCGACGTCGCGTTTCGTCTTCCAGACCTCCCGCCCCGTCTTCTTGTCGTACGCCACGACGACGGAATTGTCGCCGTTGTCTTCGTCGCGCTGGATGATCACCAGATTCTGGAAGAGCACGGGCGATGTGCCGGTGCCGAGGCCGAGCGTGGCGAAGTGCTCGACGACCTTCCAGGCCAGCTTGCCTGAAAAATCGTAGGCATAAAGGCCTTCCGGACCGAAGTACGCGTACACCATCTGCCCGTCGGTGGCCGCGGTCGGGCCCGCGAAGCTGCTGCGGCGATGGCGTGCGTCGTAGACCGTGCCCTCGTAAGCGACCCGCTCCCAGACCTGCCGGCCCGTCTTCGCGTCGAGCGCGATGACCTGCAGCGTCTGCTTCCGGTCGGCCGACACGCTGTCGGGATGCACGAACGGCTGGCCGCCCTGCGTGTGCGCAACGGCCTTGGCGCCCGGGACCACCTCGCCCTCGATCGCGGCGGTCAGGAAGATGCGGTCGCCCCACACGATCGGCGAGGAGTGCCCGCTCGGCAGTTCCGTCTTCCACGCAATGTTCCTGTCGGGCGCCCACTCGAGCGGCAACTGCGTCTCGTTCGAGATGCCCTGCCCGCCAGGCCCGCGCCACTGCGGCCAGTTCTCGGCGGAGACGCCCGTGCCAACGGCGAGCATGACAGCGGCGCTCGCGACGGCGAAACGATGGGTGCGGGTCATGCGGTGTGAGACTCCTTGCATGGTTGACGACGGGCGACAGCCCGGATTATATGCCGCGCCCGCCGCGTCCCGGCCCGGCAAGGTACAAGCTGCGGGACCGATGGGCCTGGCCGCGACCGCGGAGCCACTTTTCGCGTCTGAACGGCTTGAGTGTGCGGCGCGTCCGACCTATCCTGTATGGCACTTATGAAAGCCCACCTTAGCCGCTACCTCGTCCTCTGGCTCCTCGTTGCGCTGCTGGTTCCCGCCGCCGCCATCGTGCGCGGCGCCGACTGGCCGGATTGGCGCGGGCCCCGGCGGACCGGCGTGTCCGCCGACACAGATCTGGTCTCGACGTGGTCGCCCGCCGGCGAAAACCTGGCGTGGCGCATTCCGTACGGCGGGCGCTCAGGCCCCGTGGTGTTTGGCGATCACCTGTACCTGCAGAATACCTCCGGCTCCGGCGCCATGGAGCAGGAACGGGTCATGTGCTTCAACGCCGACACGGGCCGGTTGATCTGGGAACACCGCTATAACATGTTCGCGAGCGACGTGCCGGCGCACCGCCTCGCCTGGTCTTCGCCGGTCGTGGATCCGGCCACGGGCAACGTCTTCGCGATCAGCGGCGGCGGCGTGGCGATGTCGCTCTCGAAGGACGGGAAGCTGCTGTGGGAGCGCTCGCTCAACGAAGAGCTGGGGATGTGGACGACCCACGGCGGCCGCATGTCCACGCCGATCGTCGACGGCGATCAGGTCATCGTGAGCGGCCTCACCTTCGGCTGGGGCCAGACCGCCGGCCCCGCGCACCGCTTCATCTCCTTCGACAAGTCCAACGGCCAGATTCTCTGGGTGAGCGCGCCGGAAGGGCGGCCGACCGACACCATCTACGCGAACCCGTACGTCACTGTCATCGATGGCACGCGCCTGTTCATCACCGGCGGCAGCGACGGCGCGATGCTCGGCGCTCAAGATCGCTACCGGCGAACGGGTATGGAGCTGGCCCGTGAGCAAGCGCGGCCTGAACACGTCCGCGCTCATGGTGGGGCCTGACGTCATCGTCACGCACAGCGAGGAAAACGTCAGTTCGAGTGAAATGGGGATGGTCGCGGCGCTTCCGGCCAACCTCCATGGCGCGCTGACCGACAAGGACGCGCGCTGGATCGTGCGCGACATCCAGGCCGGGTACGCGTCGCCCGTCTCGGACGGCGAACGCATCTACATCGTCGA
The DNA here is from genome assembly GCA_963817635.1 of uncultured Acidobacteriota bacterium. Lineage (GTDB taxonomy): Bacteria > Acidobacteriota > Vicinamibacteria > Vicinamibacterales > 2-12-FULL-66-21 > CAWFPR01. The sequence goes on from CAWFPR010000028.1 coordinate 59,569, forward strand.
CAACGGCGGCGTCCTGCTGGCGCTGAACGTGAAGGACGGGTCGCTGGCGTGGCGCAAGAACCTCGGCACGGTCCAGAAGTCGTCGCCGGTGCTGGCCGACGGCAAGATGTACGTCGGCACGGAGAGCGGGAAGTTCTACGTGCTGAAGGTGGGGGCCGCCGGCGCGGAGATCGTGGACGAAGACGAACTGCCGCCGAGCAGCGACGGCGAGCCGGAGCACATCATCGCGTCGCCGGCGGTGGCGCGCGGCCGCGTCTACCTCACGTCGATGGACGCCACCTACGCGATCGGCCCGAAGACGACGCCCGCGTCAGCATCGACGTCCACGCCGATGGCGGCGCCGTCGCCAGCCACGTCGAACGCTCCGGCGGCAACGATCCTCGTGACGCCGACGCAGGTGGTGCTGAAACCCGGCGAATCGGTGAAGCTGACGATCCGGGCGTTCGACGAACACGGCGTGGCGCTCGCGACTCCGCCTCAGGCCACGTGGACGCTCGAAGGCCTGAAGGGCACGCTCGCCAACGGCACCTTCACCGCCGATGCGGCGAACGTGGCACAGGCCGGGGTGGTCAAGGCCACCGCCGGCGCCGTCAGCGGCGCGGCGGGCATCCGCGTCTTTCCGCCGCTGCCGTGGTCGTGGAACTTCGACACGGCCGCCAACGTGCCTGCCGAGTGGGTCAACACGACGGGCAAGTTCACCATCAAGGAGGTGGACGGCAACAAGGCGCTCGCGAAGCTGACGGAAAACCCGTTCGCGTTCGCGAAACGGTGCCGCCCGTTCTTCAGCGGGCCGGACCTGAGCGACTACACGATCGAAGCGGACGTGCGCCAGATCGAGAAGCGCCGCCAGCGCGGCGACGTCGGCGTCGTGGCGCAGCGCTACGAGATGGTGCTCTTCGGCAACCATCAGCGGCTCGAATTGCAGCCGTGGCAGCCCGAAGTGCAGCGCACCGTGCGGGTGGATTTCCCGTGGAAGACCGACACGTGGTACACGATGAAGCTGGAAGTGCAGGGGATGGGTGAGGGGAAGGTCCGCGCCCGGGGCAAGGTCTGGGAACAAGGACAACCGGAACCCACAGCCTGGACGATCGAGCGCATCGATCCGATCGGCAGCGTGAAGGGCGCGCCGGGCCTGTACGCGGACGCGCCCTCGCAGCCGGGCGGCGGCTCGGACATCTATTACGACAACATCAAGGTCTACAAGAACAAATAGCCATGCTGAAACAGATCACCGTCGCCGTCGTCACCATTGCCGCGGCCGGCAGCCTCGTCGCGAAATCCGATCCCGGCAGCGGCGACTGGCCGATGTGGGGCGGCACGCCGGATCGGAACATGGTGTCCGAGATGAAGGGGCTGCCGACGAGCTGGGACGTCAAGACGAAGAAGAACGTGAAGTGGGTCGCCGAGCTCGGCTCGCAGGCCTACGGCAACCCGGTGGTTGCCGGCGGCTATGTCTTCGTCGGCACCAACAACGAGGCACCGCGCGATCCGGAGGTCAAGGGAGACAAGGGGATCCTCATGGCCTTCCGCGAGTCGGACGGCGAGTTCATGTGGCAGGCGGTGCACGACAAGCTTGCCGCCGGCCGCGCCAACGACTGGCCCTACCAGGGAATCTGCTCGTCGCCGCTCGTCGAGGACGGGGTCGTCTATTACATGTCGAACCGCGGCGAGCTGATGGCCGTGGACCTCGACGGGTTCCGCGACGGCACGAACGACGGGCTCGTGAAGGACGAGAAGGCCACGAAGCCGACCGACGTGGACGTGATCTGGCGGCTCGACATGATGGAGGAGCTCGGCGTGCAGCAGCACAACATGGCGAACGCGTCGCCGGTCGTCTACGGAGATCTGATCTTCGTCAACACGTCGAACGGCCAGGATGAGAGCCACGTGAACATCCCGTCGCCCAAAGCGCCCGCGATCATCGCGGTCAACAAGAGGACGGGGAAGGTCGTGTGGGAGGATGCCACCCCAGGCGAGAAGATCCTGCACGGGCAGTGGTCGTCGCCGTCGATCGGCAAGGTCGGCGACACCGTGCAGGTCGCCGTCGGTCAGGGAGACGGCTGGGTGCGCGGGTTCGAGGCGCTCACCGGGAAGAAGCTGTGGGAGTTCGATCTCAACCCCAAGGACTCGGTGTGGCCGAAGACGCGCAACGAGGTGATCAGCACGCCGGTGTTCCACGACGGCGTCGTGTATATCGCCAACGGCCAGGACCCGGAGCATGGTGAAGGCGTCGGGCATCTCTACGCGATCGATCCGAGCAAGCGCGGCGACATCACCGAGACGGGCCGCATCTGGCACTACGACAAGATCCGCCGCTCCATCTCGACCGCGTCGGTCTACAACGGCATCCTGTTCTATCCGGACTTTTCCGGGTTCCTGCACGCGCTGGACGCCAAGACCGGCAAGCCCTTCTGGACGCACGACATGTTCGCGGCGATCTGGGGCTCACCGATGGTCATCGACGGCAAGGTCTACCTCGGCGACGAGGACGGGGACGTCACGGTGCTCGCGGCCGACCGGACGCTGAAGGTGATCGCCGAGAGCAACATGGGCAGCTCCGTCTATTCGACCCCCGTGCCCGCCAACGGCACGCTGTTCATCGTCAACCGGAACGAACTGTTCGCGCTTGCGGACAAATAGCGCCGCACTCGGCTCGCGCGAACGAGCCGGCAGGCGACCGTGCGCCCAGTCATGAAACGATTCGTGTTTTCTGCCGCCGCCGCGCTGCTGGCGTTCGTCAGCGTCTCGGCGCAGGCGCCGGCGGATCGCTGGGTGCAGTTCCGCGGATCGGCGACCCTGAAGGGCACGACCGCGGCGACGCTGCCGCCAACGCTGCAGGTGCGGTGGACCTACGACGCCGGCGACGCGATCGAGTCGTCCGCGGCGATTGCCGACGGCGTAGTGTACGTGGGCTCGGGCAACGGCGAACTCCACGCCATCAACCTGGCCGACGGCACGCTGAAGTGGAAGTACAGGGCGTCACCGGACGGCATCGGCGAATCGTCTCCCGCGATTGCCGGCGGGCTGGTGTACGTCGGCGACCTGGCCGGCGTCGTCCACGCGGTGGATGCCGCGACCGGCAAGGCGGTCTGGACCTTCACGACCGGCGCCGAAGTCAAGTCGTCGCCCGTCGTCGTGGGCGACCGGGTGCTGGTCGGATCCTACGACACGAACCTCTACGCGCTCGGCGCCAGAGACGGCAAGCTTGTCTGGAAGGTGCAGACCAAAGGCTACGTCCACGCGACGCCGGCGGTGGCCGACGGCGTGGCCTACGTGACGGGGTGTGACGAAATCCTGCACGCGATTCGCGTGGCGGACGGCAAGGAGATCTTCGGGCTGTCGTCGGGCGCCTACACGGGCGCGTCGCCAGCGATTCTCGACGGGAAGGCGTACTACGGGACGTACGAGAACGAAGTGCTCGGCGTCGACCTGAAGACGCACCGCATCCTCTGGACCTACAAGCACCCGACGCGCAATTTCCCGTTCTACTCGTCCGCGGCGCTCGCCGACGGGCGCGTGTACGTCGGCGGACGCGACAAGATGGTGCACGCCATCGACGCGCGGACCGGCAAGGCGGCGTGGACTTTCATGACGCGCGCCAGGGTCGATTCATCTCCGGCGCTTGCCGGGGGGCGGCTCTACGTCGGATCGAACGACGGCAAGCTGTACGTGCTCGACACCGCCACCGGCAAGAGCGTGCAGGAGTTCGAAGCCGGCGGTCCAATCAACACGTCGCCCGCCATCGCCGCGGGCCGCCTGGTCTTCGGGACGGTGGACGGCAAGCTGTTCTGTCTCGGGTAGAATTGCCCTGGGTCGGTCCCTGACGGCCGACACTCGTGAGGGAGATTCCATGTCCAAGTTCGCTGTCTTCTGCCTGGTCGTGCTCGGACTCTCCGCCTGCACCGCTGAAGCGCCATCGAATCCTCCGCCGTCGGAGGCGCAACCGGTCTACAAGCCGGCGTACCTCGACTACCGGGGCAAGCCGGACGCGCTGGCCGGCGGGGTCCGCATGATCCCGATCACGACTCCCGCCGGGTCCTTCAAGGTGTGGACCAAGCGCATCGGGAACAACCCGCGGATCAAAGTGCTGCTGCTTCACGGCGGGCCGGGCGTCACGCACGAGTACTTCGAGGCGTTCGACAGCTACCTGCCGCTCGAGGGCATCGAGTACTACTACTACGACCAGCTCGGGTCGTACTACAGCGACCAGCCCGAGATGTCGGACGCGATGCTCGCGCTGCCGCGCTTCGTGGACGAAGTCGAACAGGTGCGGCAGGCGCTGGGACTGGACAAGGACAACTTCTACCTGCTCGGCCAGTCCTGGGGCGGCCTGCTCGCCATCGAATACGCGCTGAAGCATCAGGACCATCTGAAGGGGCTCATCATCTCGAACATGATGGCGAGCATCCCGCAGTACAACGACTACGCCGCGAAGGTGCTGATGCCGGCCATGGATCAGAAGGTGCTGGCCGAGATAAGGAAGCTCGAGGCTGCCGGCAAGTACGAGGACCCGCACTACATGGAACTGCTCGTTCCAAACTTCTACGAGCAGCACATCCTGCGCATGCCGGCGGACCAGTGGCCCGACCCGGTGAACCGCGCGTTCAAGCACATGAACCCGAAGGTGTACGTCACGATGCAGGGCCCGAGCGAACTCGGCGCAAGCGGCAAGCTGGCGAACTGGGATCGCACCGCGGACCTGAAGAACATCACCGTGCCGACGCTGACGATCGGCGCGCAGTACGACACGATGGATCCGAAGCACATGGAGTGGATGGCGCAGCAGATGCCGAAGGGGCACTACCTGTATTGCCCGAACGGCAGCCACCTGGCGAACTACGACGATCAGCAGACCTACATGACCGGCCTCGTGAAGTTCATCAAGGACGTGGACAGCGGCGCGATCCGGTAGCCGAATATCTCCAGGCTCGTTACCGTTGTCGTCCACTGATGGCCCGAATCACGCGGATCCCTGGAATCCGCGTGCCCGTGTCGCCGGCGGAGTTATCATCGGAGGATGCAGGACTTTCCTCATCTCTATTCTGTGACTGCGGCGGGCGGCCCGGACGGCGACACGATCCTCGAGGGTGCGGCGCTTCCGCCCATCATGTCGGCTCCGCCGACGCAGTTCGGCGGACCTGGCGATCGGTGGTCGCCGGAGATGCTGCTCGTGGCGGCCGTCGCCGACTGTTTCATCCTCTCGTTCCGCGCGATCGCGAAAGCGACAAAACTGCCGTGGGACGGGCTCGAATGCGCGGTGTCGGGGACGCTGGACCGCGTCGAGAAGGTGACCCAGTTCACCGGGTTTCAGGTCCGCGCGACGCTGCGGGTCCCGCCGGGTACGGACGAGGCGAAGGCTCGCGCCGCCATGGTGCGCGCCGAGCAGATCTGCCTCATCACGAACTCGCTGAAGGGAGAGGCGCACCTGGAGGCGATCGTGGAGGTCTCGGCCTAGCCGGGGGATCCGCGCCGCGCTCTACCTTTCCCTGCCAGACGAACCTTGCTCCTGCCGCACCGCTGGCTCCGTCGACGTTCCGGATGGCGGCCGATGTGCCTGGCGCACCATCTCGACGAGGGCCAGCGTGATCGCCACGACGACCGGACCGAGCACGAGACCCAGGACGCCGAACAACTGGAGACCGCCAAGCACGGCGAAGAAGATCAGCAGCGGGTGCAGGCGCGCGCGTTTGCCCACGAGACGCGGCGACAGAAAGTTGTCGATCGTGCCGATGACCATCATGCCCCAGCCGACGAGCACCGCCGCCCTCACGAACGATCCGGCAAGCGCGAGGTACACCGCCGCCGGAGCCCAGACGAGGAATGAACCCGCGAACGGGATCATCGACAGGAAGAACATCACGACACCCCAGAGGAGTGGCGACGGCAGCCCAAGCGCCCAGAAAATGATGGTGCCGAGCGTGCCCTGGATGAGCGCGATCACCATCACCCCGTACACCGTGGCACCGATCACGTCACGCGTACGGGCGGCGATCTCGCTCGTCTGCACCCGTTCGAGCGGCAGCATTTCCGAGAGCGCGTAGCCCAGCCGGTCGCCGTCCCGGAACAGGTAGAACATCGTGAAGACGACGAGTCCCGTCTGGACGATGGCCCCGACGACGCCGCCAACCACCACGAGCGTGCTGCTCGCGAGCATGGCGCCCCAGGCCTGCATGCGGGACGAGATGAACTGCTGCGCCGCGGCCCGGTCGACGTGCACGTACTGGTCGACATGACTGAAAAGCCAGTGCATCGCGGGGGAGGAGTCGGACAACAGGTTCGGCGCGCTGTTGAGCCGCGTCGCCACGCCGCTCAACTCCCGGACGACCGCCACCGTGAGCGACGTGACCGGCAACAGGATGAGGACAATCACGAGCACGGTCGAGGCCGCGGCGGCCGACGAACGCCCGTGCAGGCGCGCAACGATCCGCCGGTGCATCGGATAGAAAACGACTGTCAGCACCGTCGCCCACAGCAGCACGTTCAGGAATGGCTGGAGCATCAGCCAGCAGACGTACAGCGCTGCGACAAGGACGACCAGGAGGGCGACGAACCCGGCCATGGCTATCGGGCCCCGGCGGTTTCCTTCAGCGCCTCGAACAGGATCCGGATCGCCGGCCCGACCGAGTCAACCGGCAGGTACTCGGCGTCGCCGTGCATCGACATCACGGCCTCGGCCGGCACCACGACCGGCGTGAATCCGTAGCTCTTCACGCCTCGCGGGCGGAATGCATTCGAGTCGGTGCCGTACGGCACGACCATCGGCGTCACGATCGCGGACGGATAGGCGCGCTTCACCGCCGCCTCGAGGGCCTTGTAAAACGTCGAATCCTGGGTGGTCACGACCGGGTCCTCGCCCTCGTTGATGATCTCGATCGCGATTTCAGGATCCGCGAGGCGCCGCCGGATCTCGGCGAGCCACTGATCCTTTGTCGTTCCCGGCAGGACGCGGCAGTCCAGCGTGGCCTCTGCGACCGAGGGGATCACGTTCACCTTCGGCGGATCGCCGACGCCTGACCGCAGGCTCGTAATCGAGATCGTCGAGTGCTGGATCGCGTTGTTGAACTTGTTGGCCGCCAGCGTCCCGACACGCGACTTCATCGTCTCGATGACGGGGAACGGGGAGGTCGGCATCGGCTCGCTCAGCAGGTGCGCGAGCGCGCGGACCAGGTGGTCGTTGGGGTTCTTCTCGTGCGGCTGCGACCCGTGCCCCGCCACGCCTTCGGCGCGCAGCTTCAGCCACATGATCTTCTTCTCCGCCACCGAAATGCCGAACACCAGCTTCCCGGGAGCAAACAGGTCGCGGCTCCCGAAACCGCCTTCGTCCAGGATGTACTCCGGATCGATCTCGGCGTAGTGATTTTCCCGCATCCACTGCGCGCCCATCGCCCCGCCGATCTCCTCGTCGGGCGACGCCATCAGGATGACGTCCCGGTCGAGCGCGACGTGCTGCCGCTTGAGCGAGAGGAACGCCATCAACTGGACGACGCCCAGCCCTTTCATGTCGATCGTGCCGCGGCCCCAGATTTTGCCGTCGGAAATCTCGCCGCCAAACGGATCGTGCTGCCATCGCGACGGATCGGTGGGCACCACGTCCATGTGATGCATCAGCAGGATCGGCTTGGCGGTTCCCGTACCCTTCAGCCGCGCCAGGACGATGGAGCGACCAGGACCTGATTCGAATCGCTTCGCCGGGATGCCCTCACGCGCGAAGATGTCCATGAGGAAGTCGGCGGCCTTCGTGACGTCGCCCGGCGGGTTCGACGTGTTGATGCGGACGTACGCCTGGATGGTCTTGACAGCCTCAGCCTGGATGGCATCCCAGTCCGGCTGCTGGGCCGAGGCGGACACCGGGAGGACGAGGCCGAGAACAACAGCGGCGACGGTGAGTGGTAGCTTCTGCACGCGCCATGTTACAACCGTCCGCCCCATCCGCGCGACCGCCGTTCGACAGCAGCTATCGCCCGATCGCAGTTCGACAGCCGGCCGTCGCTGTCCGCATGCCCGAATGCGCGCGATAGGCCAGGCCCACCCTCCCGTTCTCCGTCGCTCCTGTGAGGCCGATCCGATCGCAGTTCGACCGCAACCATGGCCCGATCGCAGCTCGACAGCCGGCTGCCGCCCGCTCCGGCGCGGTCGCCGACCATCAGCCCGGAACCACCCTCGGTTCCTCCGTCTCTCCGTCCCTCCCGTGAGGCCGATCCGATCGCAGCTCGACAGCCGGCTGCCGCCCGCTCCGGCGCAGTCGCCGACTATCAGCCCGGAACCACCCTCGGTTCCTCCGTCTCTCCGTCCCTCCCGTGAGGCCGATCCGATCGCAGCTCGACAGCCGGCTGCCGCCCGCTCCGGCGCAGTCGCCGACTATCAGCCCGGAACCACCCTCGGTTCCTCCGTCTCTCCGTCCCTCCTGTGAAGCCGATCCGATCGCAGTTCGACAGTAGCTGTCGCCCGTCCGACAGCCGACCGCCGCCCCTCTCTAATCGAGCAGCTCTTTCCTGGGCTCCGGCAGCCAGAAGCTGCTGATGAACCCGCCCAAATAAACGACGAGGGCGACGACCGCCGCCGCATAGGCGAGCTGGCGTGGGGCAAATCCTCCCGGCATCGAACTCGCCAGTCGCGGCGTCACCCAGGCCGCGAACGTGCCGATCATCCGGCCGCCGACGTTCGCGGCAAAGCTCTCGCCCGTTCCCCGGAGGTAGGTGGGATAGACCCGCGGCAGGTAGTTCCCCCAGAAACTGAACTGCGACACGGTAAAGAAACCGGCCAGGAAGATGCCCCACTTCGCCCAGCTCAGACTGAGATCCGCGGCGAACAGGAACACGATCGGAACGACGATCAGCCCGGGGACCTGAAACACCCACAGCAGGCGCCGTCGTCCGACGATCCGCACCGCGAGCACCGCGAGCACGATTCGGCCGAGCAGACCGCCGAATTCCTGAAACGACTGCACCGCCGCAACCGCCACCTGCTGCGCGGGCCGCGCGAGGGTCCGGACTTCCTCGATGCCGGGCACAATTCGCGGCATGTGCTGGATGGCTCCGAAGGCCGCGCCAAAACTGCACGCGAACATGATTGTCGTGACGATGGTCGTTTTGCGGAACGCCGGGGCGAACAGCTCCGCGACGCTCGGCCGCTTGAGCGTACCGGCCTGCTTCTTCTCCTTCCAGATGGGCGATTCCGGGAGGAATGGACGGATGAAGATCAGCGGCAACGCCGGAATCACACCCGACATCAGCGTGTAGCGCCAGGCCGTATGCGAGCCGTGAATCGCCGGGAGGTGCGGCGCGTACGTCACCACCAGGTAGTACACGCCGGTGACCATGATGCCGCCAATCGACCCGAAGGCCTGCGTGTAGCCCAGGACGCGCTCGCGCTGCCTGGAATCCTGGAACAACTCGGCGAGCCAGGCCGTCGCGGCGACGAACTCCACGCACACGCCCACGAAGGTCGCGCAGCGGAAGAGCAGCAGCCAGTAGATGCTCGTGGCATATCCCGACGCGAAGGCCGAGAACGCATAGAGCAGGATGCTCCACGTCAGGATCCGGCGCCGCCCGAACCGGTCCGTGAGGTAGCCGCCGAGCAGCCCGAACACACCGCCAAAGACCGCCGGCACGAAGAACAGCATACCGACCCAGTCGTTGAACGCCGGGCTGCCGGGCACGGCGTGCACCAGTTCGCCAAGTGCCGGGCCCACGATGAGCGGGAGCATCAGCAGCTCGTAGGTGTCGAAGGCGAAGCCAATCGCCGCGATGGCGCAGATGAGCCATTGCGTCAGGGACAGGCTGCGGGACGGACCGGGCGAAGGCGTCGGCATCATGGGGTGGTAGAGTTTACTGCAGGATGGTTCCCTTCGATTTCCAACCTCGCGTTCGCATTGTCTTCGGCCACGGGACCCTCCAGCGGCTCGGGCCGCTGGCGCGCGAGATCGGATTCCATCGCACGCTCCTCGTGGCGGACCCGGGTGTGGTCGACGCGGGACATGCTGAACGAGCGCTGCGCGTGCTCGAGGCCGCCGGAATCGAGACAACCATCTACAGCGACTTCGGCGTCAACCCCGACAGCGCCATGATCGACGCCGGATGCCGCTTTGCCGCTCCGCTCCACCTGGACTCCATCATCGGACTGGGCGGCGGCAGCTCGCTGGATGCAGCCAAGGGGATCAACTTCCTGCTCACCAACGGTGGTCACATCGCGGACTATCGGGGCTACGGCAAGGCCGCGGCTCCCCTGCTCCCGATGATCGGCGTGCCGACGACCGCCGGCACCGGAAGCGAGGCGCAGAGCTACGCCGTCATTTCCGATGCCGCGACGCACATGAAGATGGCGTGCGGCGATCCGTCCGCGGCGGTGCGCATCGCGCTGCTCGATCCCGAACTGTCGATGACGGCGCCGCGCCATGTCGCGGCCATGGCCGGCTTCGACGCGATCGCGCACGCCGTCGAGACTGCCGTCACCGTTCGCCGGACGCCGATGTCCGACACCTTCTCGCTCCAGGCCTGGCGGTTGCTGAACGACGCGTTCGAGCGCGTTCTGCAGACGCCGGCCGACCCGGACGCGCATTCCGCGATGCAGCTCGGTTCGCACTTCGCCGGCATGGCGATCGAGCAGTCCATGCTCGGCGCCGCCCATGCGTGCGCGAATCCGCTGACTGCACGTTTCGACATGGCGCATGGCCAGGCGCTCGCCATCCTCCTCCCGCACGTTGTCCGGTGGAATGGGCTGGTGGCGCTCGACCGGTATCAGACGCTCCTTGGAGCTCCGCGCAGGCGCGCGCGAGACGAGGGCGCGGCGGAAGCGCTCGCCCACAGGCTCGAAGATCTCGCTCGCGCGGGCGGACTGGCGCAGTCACTGTCCGACACCGGCGTAGAAGCCGCCGACCTGGCCGACCTGGCCGACGAGGCTGCCCAGCAGTGGACCGGCACGTTCAACCCGCGCCCGTTCGATGCCGCGGGTGCGATGGAAATCTATAGAGCGGCGATGTGATCTGAATCAGCGGCAGCCGCCGTGGCCTCAAAGGAGTAACGGAGAGACGGAGGCACGGAGGGTGGGTTCGTGCTGGCTTCGGCAACGCGGCAGGCGCGGGCGACAGCTGCGTGTGGCCTCACAGGAGTTACGGAGGGACGGAGCCACGGAGGTGGGATCCTGCTGGCTTCGGCAACCCGGCACGCCCGGGCGACAGCTGCGTGTGGCCTCAAAGGAGAAACGGAGCCACGGAGGTGGGATCTTGCTGGCTTCGGCAACCCGGCACGCCCGGGCGACAGCTGCGGAATCGTCAGCCGCGGAAAACACGCCACGTCGGACCGCCGTCAGCTCGACAACCTCCGTGCCTCCGTTTCTCCGTAACTCCTGTGAGGCTACACGCGGCTGTCGCCCGGAAGAACTCGCCGGCTGTCGCCCGGGCCCGCCGCGGTGCCGAAGCCTCCACGAACCCACCCTCCGTGTCTCCGTCCCTCCCTGACTCCTGTGAGGCCACACGCGGCTGTCGCCCGGAAGAACCCGGCTGTCGCCCGGGCCTGCCGAGTTGCCGAAACCAGCACGAACCCACCTCCGTGTCTCCGTAACTCCTGTGAGGCCACAAGCGGCTGTCGGCCGGAAGAGCGGACGCGCCGCGCTGCGTCGAATCACACTGCACTTTCCATCGCGAATGGCCCGGGGTAAACTCTCGCGGCGCCGCCGGGCGGCGTCCGGCGGAGCTGACACACGAAGGAGCATTCATGAACTGGCTGACGTACGTGGCGGGCGCGGTGTTGTCGTGGGGGATTTACGGAGCGATGCTCCACCAGGGGCAGACGAAGCTGGGAAGCCCGCTGCGCGCGCTGCTCTGCGTCGGCGTCGCCTATTTCCTGATTGGCGTCCTCGTGCCGCTCGGCGGCATGGCTGCGCAGGGTGAGCTCGATTCGCGCGGCTGGAACATGTCCGGCGCCACGTTTGCCACCGTTGCCGGCGCGCTCGGTGCCATCGGCGCCGTCTGCATCATCTACTCGTTCCGCGCCGGCGGCCTGCCGACCTACGTCATGCCCATGGTCTTCGGCGGCGCTCCGCTCGTGAACGTCATCTACACGATGGCCGTCCACCCGCCGAAGAACGCCGTCAGCCCGATGCTCTACCTCGGCTTTCTCGTCACCGCCGTCGGCGCCGGCATGGTGCTGTACTTCAAACCGGCCGCCTGAGACCGCGCGGAGTGCAGACCCCAGTCTCCTTCAGCGTGCGCGCCCGATGGCGAACAGGTGTTTGTCGGTCCTGAGAAACAGCTGCCCCTGCGAGACGGCGATCGAGCTGAGCGTATACTCGTCCACGACGTTTTCCGCGATCGGTTCGAACTTCGGTCCGGCGGCGAACACCGCCGTGACGCCTTCCTCGCTCGTGACGTAGAGGCGCCCGTCGGCGAGCGTGGGCGAGGCGCTGTAGGTACCTGGGCGCAGCCGCTCGGGGCCCCAGACGATGGCGCCGGTCTGCAGGTCGAGCGCGTGCACGGTGCCGTTGTCGCGGACCACGTAGAGCAGCATCCCGTCGCTGACCGGCGTCGGCACGTCGGGGCCGAGATCGAAGCTCCACACGCGATGCGTGGCCGTGACGTCTCCCTTGCCTCCCGGCTTCAACGCGAGCATCGGACGCTCCCGCGTCGGCGCGATGACCAGCCCGCCGGCGATGAGCGGTGAGGCGACGATGCGGTAGGACGGAATGTTGCGGGGATTCAGCCCGGCCGAGCGCCAGAGTTCCTTCCCCGTCGCCGGATCGTGCCCGGTGACGACATCGCCGCCGGTCACCACGATCTCCGTCGTTCCGCCGTACTGCAGCAGCGTGGGCGTGGTGTAGGCATCGGGCGACTCCTGGATCGCCTCGGTGAGACGCTCGACTTTCCAGGCGGTTTTCCCGGTCGCCGCGTCGATGCGCAGCAGGTACGACGGGTCGTCCGTCTTCATCCCGTGGAGCACCTGCACGTAGAGCGCGCCGTCGTGCAGCAGCGGCGACGAGGCGTAGCCCCAGTTCAGGCCGAAGCGGCCGTAGTCATGCTGGATGTCCCGCGTCCAGACTTCCGCGCCGGCGAAGTCGAACGCCTTGAGAATCCCCGTCCCCGTCATCACCCAGACGTGCGAGCCGTCGGTCGCGGGTGACGGCGTGGACATGTTCTGCTTGCGCTGCCGGTTGTTGCCGCCGCCGAGCGGCTTCTTCCACAGCAGGTCGCCGCTGCGGCGATCCACCGCCCAGAGCTCCAGCTCGCCGGACGCGTCCTGAAGCGCCACGTTGAGAAAAACGTGGTTGTTCCAGATGATCGGCGTCGCCCCGCTTCGACTCGGCACGGCGAGCTTCCAGGCGATGTTCTCGGTGGCCGACCATCGGACCGGCAGGTTCTTCTCGCTGCTGACGCCGTTCAGCGACGGCCCGCGCCACTGCGGCCAGTTCTCCGCCGACAGCGCCGTCACCATGCTCATGGCCATCACGGCCGAGATCGCGACTCGCCTCATCAGGCATTCCCCTCGGCCGTATGTTAGGACAAACGCGGCCTGCGATACACTGCTCTCGAAGACCCTTCGAAAGCGAGGTCCCTCCGATGACAGACGCGATTGTGGCTGCCCGCTGGCAGTTCGCGTTCACAATCATGTTCCACTACCTCTTTCCCGTGCTGACGATGGGGCTGGGCGTGCTCATCGCCGTCATGAAGACGCTCGAACTGCGAACAGGCGATCGCGTGTACGGACTCGCAGCCCGCTTCTGGGCGCGGATTTTCGCGATCACCTTTGCCACGGGAGTCGTCACCGGCATTCCGATGGAGTTCCAGTTCGGCACCAACTGGGCGTCGTTCTCGCGATACGCGGGCCCGGTGGTCGGCCAGACGCTCTTCATGGAGGGCGTCTTCGCGTTCTTCGCCGAGTCGTCCTTTCTGGGCCTCTTCCTGTTCGGCGAGCAGCGCGTGAGTCGCGGCCTGCACTGGCTCTCGTCCGTCATGGTCGCGTTCGGCGCTGTCGTGTCGGGGTTCTTCATTGTGGCGACCAACGCCTGGATGCAGCACCCGGTCGGCTACCGCATCGTCGACGGACGCGCGGAACTGACGAGCCTCTGGGCGCTGTTGAACAATCCGTACGCGCGCTGGCAGTATCCGCACGTGATTTCCGGCTCGCTCATCGTCGCATCGATGGTCGTTGCGGGAACCGGCGCCTACTACCTCCTCGCCAGGCGCGACGAGGTCTGGGGGCGGACGTTCGTTCGCGTGGGTGTCATCGCGGGGCTGATTTTCTCGATCGTCACGCTCTTCCCGACCGGCTCGTTCCACGGCGAGAACATCGCGCGGTTCCAGCCGGCGAAGATGGCGGCGATGGAGGGCCTGTTCGAGTCGCAGCGTCAAGCCGGGATGGCGATCATCGGCATGCCGGACACGACGCAGAAGAAGCTGATCGATCCCATCGTCGTACCCGGCGTGCTCAGCTATCTGATCTACGGCGACTTCCGCGCGCGTGTCGTCGGCCTGAATGACATCCCGGCGGACCAGCAACCGCCGGTCGAAATCGTCTACTACGCGTACCACATCATGGTCGGCCTCGGGACGATCTTCATTGCGGTGCTGGCGCTGTCCGCTTTGCTGCTGTGGCGGGGCCGGCTCTACACGTCGCGCGGCATGCTGTGGATCCTGATGCTGTCGATGCCGTTTCCCTACATCGCGAACCACGCGGGCTGGGTGGTGGCGGAGGTGGGACGCCAGCCGTGGGTCGTCTACGGCATGATGCGATCCGCCGACGCCATCCTCACGGAACGTCAGCGCCGCCATGACCTACTTCACCCTCTTCGGATTCATGGGATTGTACGCGCTGGTCGGGATGCTCTACCTGGTGCTCTTCCTGCGGATCGTGCAGCGCGGGCCCGATCATCCCGACATGCACCACGAACCCGGGAGCGTCGGCACCGGCGCGGCCATCGGCGAGGTGCGGTCATGATCAACACCATCTGGTTCGCCTTGCTGGCGCTGATGCTGGCCGGCTACGCCGTGCTCGACGGATTCGACCTCGGCGTGGGTGCGCTGCACCTGCTCATCGGACGGAGCACCCGCGAACGGACGACGCTCATCGACACCATCGGACCGGTGTGGAACGGCAACGAAGTGTGGCTGCTCGCGGCGGGGGGCGCGATGGTCGTGGCGTTCCCGACCGTGTACGCGGCCAGTTTCAGCGGTTTCTATCTCGCGTTGATGCTGGTGCTGTGGCTGCTGCTCCTGCGCGGTCTCGGCATCGAGTTCCGCCACCAGGTGGACCACGACATGTGGCGGCACGCGTGCGACGTGGCGTTCTCGCTGGCCAGCGCGCTGCTCGCCCTGCTCTTCGGCGTCGCGGTCGGCAACGTCCTGCGGGGCCTGCCCCTCGACGTCAACGGCGAATTTCAGGGAACGTTCAGCCTCATGCTCAATCCATTCGCGATTCTGGGCGGCCTGCTGAGCGTGGCGGTGCTCTCGCTGCACGGCGCGAACTGGCTGGCGCTGAAGACGGAGGGAGTCATTCAGGCGCGCGCCCGGGTATTCGCCCGGGCGCTCTGGTGGCCGGCCATGGCGCTTCTCGTCGCGCTGGTGGCGGCGAGCTTCGTCGTGCGCCCGGACTTCACGAGGAATTTCGGCGAGTACTGGTTCCTGAACGCCGTGCCGCTCGCGACCGCGGGCGCCGCGGCCGCCCTGTGGGTGTTCCGGAAGCGCAACGACGATCGCGGCGCATTCGCCGCCGGCAGCGCGTTGATCGCGGGAACGCTCGGGTCGGCGGCTGCGGGGCTCTATCCATACCTGCTGCCTGCCTGGCCGGGCGGTCCGCATCCAGGGCTCGACATCTACAATGCGGCGTCACCCCCGGGCAGCCTCCGCATCGCGCTCGGCGTCTACGTGTTCGGAATGGCGCTCGTCGGGGTCTACATGGTGAACATCTATCGCGTATGGAAGGGAAAGGTACGCGAGGTGTATCACTGACGGAAGTCTTCGCTACTCAGCGCGGAGCGCAGCCAGCACGCTGCCGGCGAGCGCGGCGCGGGTTGCGGCGAACGACGAGATCAGTCCCGCGGCAGCCACGCCCAGGAGGAGGAACGCCAGGCCCGCGCCCGGCAGCGATCCGTGACGGCCCAGCCACGCCGGCGCGACCGCCAGCACGGCGCACGCCACGCCGGCAACGAGCCCCGCCGAGAGCAACAGTAGTGCCTCAGCCATGATGACAATCCGCACGCGACCCGAATCGAACCCGACCGCCCGCAGGAGCGCCAGCTCGCGGCGCCGCTCGAGGACATTCCGGAACATGATCGCCGACAAGCCAATCGTGCCGAGCAGCAGGCCGAGGCCGCCGAGCGCCTGGAACGTCGAGAGGTAGGTGTTCTCCACCTGGTGGAACGACTCGAGCCGCTCCGAGGTCGTCACCGCATCGAAGCCGAAGGTCGAGAAAGCACGCTCGAGTGAGCCCGCCAGCGTCTCCGTCTCGGCGACCGTGTGCGCCTCCGGCGCGTCAACGAGGAAGAATCGATACCCCTGCTGCGCGGGGAAGAGCCTGACGAACTCCTCTTCCGCCACGACGATCTCACCCTGCAGCACGCTGTCGCTGAGCGCCCCGACGAACCGAATCTGCAACGGATGCGCGCCCCCGGCATCGATCGCCATCGTGTCGCCGACGCCGAGATGGAGCACGTACTGCAGGGACGTCGCGTCCGCAATGGCCGGCACCGTGCCGTCGCTGGACGGGCGCGTCAGCAACAGCCAGGGATTCGCGCGCTCCTCGTCGGTGTCCGCGAGCGACGACGCGAAGGTAAACCGGTTACTCTCGATGAACCCGGGCTCGGGCGCGACGATCGTGGGGCTCGTCGGCCGGTACAGGTTCAGGCAGCTCGCATCGTCTCCGGGTTTGACGCGGAATCTCGTGAAGCGCGCTCCGGCGATGTCCCGATCGTTCACGATGAGTGCCTCGCGCCCGGCCGGATCGTTCGGATTGTGCAGCAGGGGCAACTCCGACGTCGCCAGGAGCGCGAATCCACCGGTCCCGGAGTGGCGATCGCCGCCCGGCTCCACGGCGGCGTGACGGAACGCGTCAACCGACACGACGATGAACGCGGCGGCAGCGATGAGGGCGGCGGACATGACGCTGCGCGACGGCCGATGGGCCGCGCTGCGGAATCCGAGCCTCGCGACGGCGAGCGTTCCCCGGCCCGCCACCAGCCGCACATCGCGCGCACGCAGCCAGGACGAGAACAGGAACATCGAACCGGCGAGCAGAGCGGCCGCTGCGCCAAAGAAGAGGCCGGCCTGCTCATCGCGGTACACGAAGCCGGACCCGAGCATCGCAAGCCCCATGACGCCGAGACCGGCGGCGATCAGGCGGGAACGCCGCGCGCGCCCGACGTCGGCCGCCCCGGCGCCGTCGATGGCCTGCGCCGTCATCAGCGCCCGCGGAGACAAACGGGCGACCGCGCGCAGCGATACGATGACGCAGAGCACAGCCGCGACGATGCCCCCCGCCACGCCGGCCTCCAGGGAGGTCCAGGAGACGTGCAGGTCGAGCAGCGTCGTGCCGACGGCCCCGACCCACCAGGTCTTCAACCCGTAGACAATCACCTTCGCGTAGCCAACCGCCCCGGCGGCACCGACGATTCCGCCGGCCACCGAGAGGATCAGCGCCTCGGCGAGCAGAAGGCGCCGCACCTGCGCGATCGAAAAACCGCCCGACCGCATGATGCCGATCTGCCGGAGCCGCTGCTCGACGCCCAGCCGGAAGAACAGGACGGCGAGAATCAGGGCGGAGACGACGAGGAAGAAACTGAAGTACGTGAAGTACTCGCCGAAATCCGTGGCTCCGGCGGATGCCTCGAGCGCGAGCCGCCGCACGGGCGTGATCGTCACACCCATCGACTGCGGCAGCAGCCGCGCGAGGATCCCGGTACGCCATTGACCAGCCAGTGCGCCGGCGTCCGCGCCCGGCGGAAGCGCAACACGAATCGATGTGGCGCCACCGTATCGCGTGTCCCACAGGTCGTGGCCGGCGTCGAACGTGATGAACGCCTTGGGCGTGGTGCGGTACGTCGTCCAGGTACTTCTCGTCCTCGGGCCTGACGCGCGAGAGGTCGATCGGAAACGGCGGATCCCAGTCCGCGAGACTGCCGGCGCTCGTGATGCCCGGATAGTCCGGCGCGAGGCGCCGGTCGGCCGCCAGGCCGGCAATCGGCACCACCCGGTCGAGCGTGAACGTTGCGTCGTGGGTCGTCAGCCCGTGCTCGGCGTCCCAGAGGTAATACTCGACGCCAATGCGGTCGCCGGGGCCGGCGCCAAGCTCCCGCGCGGCCCACTCGTTCAGGACGATGGCGTCGCGGCCCGGCGCGCCGGATCCGCCCAGGTAGTTGCGCGAGATCGGTCGCGGTGATCAACGAGTAGGGAACCTGGCGGTCGCCCTTGCGCAGCGTGTTGGCGAGGTAGGTGAACACCGGAATCGGCGCCAGCCCCATTTCCTGCGCGGCGGCGCGGGCGGCCGACTCGAGGCCGGTCGAGAGCACGCCCAACCCGGACTCGACGACGAGCGCCGCCGGATTGTCGAGCACCGACACGCGCGCGTCGACGTCGTCGAGCGTCAGGGCGCGTTTCGCGCCGGCCGCGACGGCCGTTTCGTCACCGCCGGAGATCAAGCACTGTATTGGCGCGGCCGTCCACGCCGAGATCGCGCTGAATGCTGCGGAGTGGCGCAAACACGGCGCGGACTTCGGACTGTTGCGGCTTGAGTGCGAACTCGCCGAGCCGGCCTCGCTCGAGGATGCCGGCGACCGAGAGCCGGACCGTGCGGCCGACGTCGTCCTTCCTGCCGAAGAGCGATTCGATCGGAATGGCCGACGGCTTCTGCAGCCGCGTGAGCAGGACGTCGCCGGGATCCGATCCCCAGCTCGCGCGCGAGCGCCGGCGACACCATCACATCGCCCGGCGGGTTCAATCCGTGGAAGCGCCAGAAGCGTTCGTCAACGCCGTAGACGAGCACCCCGCCTGCCCGGCGTCCCGAGGACTCCTGCGTCACAAACCCGGTCGCGACCACGAGCGGTGCGGTGCTCACGCCCTCGGCGGCGCCGCGCACGGCCTCGGCCAGCCGCTCGGGGAAGAACGAGGTGGAGGCAAGGACCTGGTCGGTGTGTCCGAGGCGTCCGACCGCGATGTCGCGCAGGCTGCCGCGAACCGAGTCGCCCACCAGGAGCGCGCCGGACAGCACGGCGACGGCCGTGCCGACCCCAAGCACGACGGCCAGGTTCGTGCGCCAGTAGTACCGCGCGCTCTTCAGGACGAGTCCGAACCGGGTCACCCGCGAAGCCTTCCGCCGTCCATCTCGTACCGGCGGGGGAACCGCTCGGCCAGAACGGCACTATGTGTCACGACGACCAGGATGCCCTGCTGCCGTCGTGCAGGTCGAGCAGCAGCGACGCGACGGCATCGCCCGACGTCCGATCCAGATTGCCGGTCGGCTCATCGCAGAGCAGCAGCGAGGGATTCCGTATCAGCGCCCGCGCGACGGCCACGCGCTGCTGTTCACCGCCCGACAATTCGCCCGGCCGGTGGTCGAGGCGCCCGCCGAGGCCGACCTGCTCGAGCAGGCTTCGCGCGCGAGTCTCGTCGCCCGCGGCGTCGTGCTCACCAGCCGGAGCGACGAGTGTCGGCGTGAGGACGTTCTCGAGGACCGAGCACTGCGGCAGGAGCGAATGGTCCTGAAAGACGAATCCGATGTGGCTGTTGCGAAATGCGGCCTGCGCAGGCTCGCTGAGCCCGTAGGGGTCCTTGCCGTCCAGGGTCAGCGTGCCGGTCGAGGGGGGCTCCAGCGCCCCGAGAATGTACAGCAGCGTGCTCTTGCCGCTTCCCGATGGTCCCATGATTGCGATCGCGTCGCCGCGGTCCAGCGACAGGGACACCTCGGACAACACCTGGAGGTCGCCTCGCGGCGTCGGATACGACTTCGAGAGACGGTCGGCACGGAGCATGCGCAGGTGACTCCTACATGGCCGCCGGACGGCCGATGATCTCACGGTATACCGATTCGACCGCGTCCGCCATCCGGCCCACGTGATAGTGCTCGCGGACGCCCGCCCGGCCGGCCGCCGCCATCGCGGCGCGCCGCGGCGGATCGCGCCAGAGCGCGACGAGCCCGTCGGCGAGCGCCTCCGGATTGTCGGGATCGACGAGGAGCCCGCCGCCGGTCGCCTCGAGAATCTCCGGGAAGGCTCCGCGTCGCGGCTGCACCACCGGCACGCCGCACGCCATAGCCTCGAAGAGGAAGATGCCCTTCGGCTCGTCGTAGGTGGCCGGCACCGACAGGACGTCGAGCTCATGGAGGAACGCGATCTTCTGATCCCGATCGAGTTCGCCGCGATACTCGAATTCCTTCTCGAGCCCCCACTCCGTCATCTGTCTCACGATCCCGTCGAAGTACTCGCGGTGTTCGGCGGCCAGATACCCGCCCGCCAGGAGTCGGGACGGCGGCAGGCCGGGCCGCGCGCGCATCCGTCGATACGCCTCGCACAGCACGTGGAGCCCTTTTTCCGGCGCGATCCGCGCGAAATACCCGACGGTGAACGGCGCGGTGCGCGGCTCGGTGCGCGGTCCGAATCCCTCGACGTTGATCCCGAGCGGGATCACCCGCATCTTCTCGCGCGGCAGGCCGAGGTACCGCGACATGTGGTCCACGTAGTAGCGACTCACCGGAAGGAACGCGTCAACGTGAACGCCGTGCTCGCGGATCAGATCCAGCGACTGCTGCCGGTACGGTTCCCGCAGCCCCTCGAGGAACAGATCCTCCCCCTGGAGAGTGCAGCAGATCGGCACCTTCAACGCCCGTCTGATCGGTTCGGCCAGGCCGAGCAGCAGCGAGTACGGCAGGTTGACCACGTCGAAGCGGCGTTCGCGCCCGAGCCAGTCGAGGAGCTTCCCGATCTCCTTGCGCTGGAACCCGCGCTCGCCGCGCAGCATCGACACGGTGAGTTCGCCGAGGTTCTGCGGATCGACCTTGATCTGACGTTTCGTCGCCAGGCGCAGCGCCCACTCCGAGTCCCACAGGCGGTCGAGGGCCTTCGGCGTGTGGCGGAACAGCGACGAGTGCTGCTCGAGATACACGCTGATGCCGCCAAAGAAGACGTGATGCTGGCTGACGTTGCGCTCGTCGGTGCGCGTCGGCGTATACACCGGCGTCAGCAGCACGTCGTGCCCGCGGCGCAACAGCTCGGCCGCCAGCGCATTGTCCCGCAGGCAACTCCCGCAATACATCGTCCCTGCGCCACCGGTGAGTGACAGGATCCTCATGAATAGGGCTCAGGGCTCAGGGCTCAGGGCTCAGGGAAGAGCTCACCGGCTCACGCCCCGACGGCCTGAAACGAGCGGCGCGCGTACAAGTGCTCGAAGAGGTTGCCCTCGTGCGGCTGATCCCAGCTGATCTGGTTCGTGGCGATCGGGCCGACGTTCAATCGATCGACGAGCGGAGAGGCGAGGAGCCGGTTCACGAGGACGCGATCGGACGTCAGGGCCGTGACGACGAGCGTTTTTCCCATCGGCCGCGGCATGCGCGCCATCTCGTCCGCCGACACCTTGACGACGCTGACGAAGGGAAAGAGGAACTCGCGGCTGGCCAGCGGATGTTCGGCGCTGTCGCACAGGACGACGGTTGGCAGCAGATAAGTGCAGCCGTCGTGTGTCACCAGCCGCGAGCCCTGGCGATACGACGCGGTCACATCCCGTGCGCCGGGTGCGGCGAGGCCGGCGTCAATCTGCCGCGATATCCGTTCGGCCACCGCCGGGTCCGCGAAAGGCGCGAGCAGCGCCTCGTCGTCGTCGGCCGCGCGCGGAACGATGCGCGCCAGCCGCTCGGCGAGCGCTTCGGCCACGCGCTCAGCGTGGGCGGCCGCGACCCACACGCCGGAGGCATTGACGCACGAGCGCCCGCCGTTGTCGGCGACCGAGCGGGCGATGAGATCGAGATGCCGATCCCAGGATTCCACCTGGTCGTCGGCGATGAGCACCTTGCTGTAGCCGGGTCCGTGCAGTTCGACGCGCGGGTCGCCTTCCCACGAGCCGACCGCCGACACGTCGCCGAAGAACATGCTGCGCCCGGTTCGCCGCAGGATTTCCCCCGCCCCGGCGTGGTCGGACGGGTAGTAGCTGAACGCGGACGCCGGGCACCCGGCCTTGATGAACGCCTGCGCGATCCGCAGCGGCGTCCACGGCTCGGCGCTGCCCGGCTTCATCACGAGCGGCGTCTTCAGCGGAATCGCCGGCACCCACAACGAATGGACGCCCGGCGAGTTGCTCGGCAGGACGACCCCGAGCGATTGCGTGCGCGGGTAGAAGCTGATCGCGTGGCCGCCATGCTCGCCGTGGCCGGCGTCGAGCAGCGAGAGATTCAGCCCCCGCGTGAGGCCGGCGAGCACGGTCGCCATCTCTGTCAGGACGCCCGCGATCTTCTGCATGTTGCGGCGCCCGAGCACATGGGGCATGCCCGTCGTCGCCGAAAGCTGAAGCACGTAGTCGTCAGGGCCCTGGACCGTGTCACCGAGCGGCAGGGGATCGTCGAGGAAGTGCCCGGCGGCCGCGCGGCAGATCGCGAGGAGTCGCTCGGTGGAGATCTCTGCCAGCTCCTGCCGTGCGTCCGCCTGGACGTCCTCACGCAGGTCGCGCCGGATCAGCCCGGCATTCGCCTGGCTGATCTCGACGAACGGCTCTCGCGTCCGATGGTGCGGAATCCGCACGACATCGAGACTCGTGTAGGGCACGCCGTGACGCAGAATCGGGATGTGGAGCACGATGCGCCAGTCTAACGCAGCGCGGAGAATTCCGGACTGCAGACTGCAGAATGCAGATTGCCGAGTAACGGATTGAAGGTTGCTGATTGCTGATTGACGGATTGCCGATTGGGGATTGCCGATTGGGGATTGGGGATTGCCGACTGGAGCGCCCCGGCCGTCAATCGGCAATCCCAGTCATCACTGGCCAATTCCAATCGGCACTCGCCAATCGGCAATCCGTCAATCGGCAGTCTGCAATCGGCACTCCGTCAATCGGCAGTCTGCAATCTTCAGTCTGCAATCCTCCTATCAGGGTACCGCCATGTGCCGGGGGACTTTGACGACGAGCGTACCGGCGATTTTGTCGTGCCACATCTGACGCTCGGGGTCCTGGAGCATCCAGAAGCAGCCGATGCCGAGGGCGGCGACCGAGAAGATGGCGGACAGGCCGCGGACGACGGCGTCGACGGGACGAAGCGCAGTGCCCTGCGTGCGAATCACGCGCAGCGCGCAGATGATCCCGCCGAGCGTCGTGCCCTTCCACGCCCAGAACGCCATGTGGTAAATCACCAGCATCAGCGGGAACAGGCCATCGTCATGCT
The DNA here is from genome assembly GCA_963817635.1 of uncultured Acidobacteriota bacterium. Classification (GTDB taxonomy): domain Bacteria; phylum Acidobacteriota; class Vicinamibacteria; order Vicinamibacterales; family 2-12-FULL-66-21; genus CAWFPR01. The sequence continues at coordinate 82,911 of CAWFPR010000028.1, forward strand.
GATCGGTCAGCAGCTGCACGACGATGGCGACGAGAATGCTGTCGAGCGCAAAGGCGGCGAGCCGGTCGAGGAAGGTCGCCCGCGGATAGAGCGCGAGGTCGGCCGGAGGCAGGGCGGGTGCCGCCGTTGCTGCTGGTGCCGTCGCTGGTGCCGCCGCCTCGCTGAGCGCCGCGGCCTCACTGAATGACGGCGTCTCGGAGAATGACGGTGCGGCGATGGGCGCGACCGGCATCGACTCGGCGGCGGCATACACCGGTTCCCCTTCCACGGCCGGCGCCGGAGCAACGGCGGCTGGCACCGGCGCACTGCGCGCCTCCACGGGCGAAGAGGGACGCGGAGGCTGCTCGCGGCGGAGGCCGCCGCGGAACGTGGACGCGGCTGCGCCGAGGCCGAGTACGCCGGTCAGCGCCCAGGTGAGCACCCCGATCGCCGGCACCATGTAGAGGAACACCAGGACGGCGGCGCCGAACACGAACGCAAACAGCGCAGCAATCCGCTCCTCTGGCGTGTCCGGCCTGATGATGCCGCGGCCGATCGAACGGGCGACGCCGACCTTCCCGACGATCCCAGCCAGGATGAAGGCACAGATTACGAAGGGCACGACGATCAGCCCGACCACCGTCGCCGCCAGAATCACGATCACCGGCACCGTGAGCACCGCGACCAGCAGCCCCAGCAGGAATGAGCTCAACGGACGCTGGCCAATCGCGTCCGCGCAGCCGGCCACCGCGCGGTCGAACAGGGTGTTGACCAGGAGCCCGACCAGGAACGTGACGCCGACGACCATCCAGATCCAGTCCAGGCCGGGGACGATGAGCCGGCCCCACAGCAACCCGCGCGTGAACCAGGGGACGAGGCCATGGAAGGCAGCGCCCAGCCCCGGCGTGCCGACCACGATATGGTCGCCGTCCGGCGAGAAGGTCGATGGCGCATCCAGGGTTCCGCCAGCGACCACCAGATCGCCGTGCACAGCGGCCCCTTCGTCGATCGTGGCGGTCCCGGCGACGACAACGAGCGCGCCGTCGACGATCGCCGTGCTCGTGAGGTGGGCTCTCCCGAGCACCACGACGACGTCGCGGGTCACGCGCCCTTCGATCGTGACATCACCGAACACGGTGCGAACGTCCTGCACTTCCTCGCCCGGGCGCAGGGTGTAGTCCTGACCCACGCGGACCACGGGCCGGTAGTAGCGGTAGGTGCGTTCGGGCGTTTCCGCCTCCGGCCGCTGCGGCAGGTCAGGCACCACCGCCGGGCGTTCCGGACGCGCCGGCGTTGCCGTTTGCGCCGACAGACTCGGGGCCGCGAGCGCGAGCGCAATCGCGCCGATGAACGCCGCGGCGTGCGTCCTGATGATCCTCATCGCTGTGATGCCCCTCCCAGGGTCAGACGTTCCAGCGCCGTCCAGATGACGGCGCAGGCAAGCGTGAACGAAACGGCCAGCGCGAACAGATAGACGGCCACCGGTTCCAGCAGCACCCGCCAGAACACGCGCACGAGCGTCGCGGTTTCGGAAGCGGTGCGCCCCATCGCGACGGCGCGGTCGGGCACGGCGGCCATCGAGCGCCACGGCGCACCCGGCAGCCACTGCTGGATCAGCGGAACGAGGAACCAGGCGCTCGCCGCAGTGGCGGCGAGCATCACGATCGAGACCGCCTGCCAGGCGCGCGGCCATGTGACCCACGCGCGGCGGTACCACGGCGGCGCCGGGCGCCGCACCGTCGCGGCCAGCACGGCTGGCAGGAGCGCGCCGGGCGCGCGCGGCGTCGGGAGCCGCTTCAGCGCACGATCGACGAGCTCCTGCAGGTCAACGGGGTTCATCGCTCGCCAGTTCCTTCTTCAGGGTTTCGCGCCCGCGATGGATATCGGTCTTCACTTTCGCCAGCGAGACGCCGAGATTCGACGCGATCTCCTGGTAACTCATGTCCTCGAAATGAAAGAGCACGAGCGGCACCCGCTGGTGATCCGGCAGCCCCTGGAGCGCGCGTTCGATTCGTTCCTGCCGATCCGCGGTCTCGAGCCCTTCGGCCGGCGCCGCCGCGATCGTCGTCTCGAATCGATCGCCTTCCCCTTCAGGCGGATCCAGCTCGCTGAAGAACTGCCAGCGTGCGCGATAGCGCGACAGGTGGTTGAGGCACAGGTTCGTCGTGACGGTCTTCAGCCAGCCTGCGGCCGTCGGACTCGCGGCGATCGCGGCGAACCGTTCGTAGGCGCGGAGAAAGACCGTCTGAGCGATGTCTTCCGCCTCAGCCGCGCCGCCAAGCAGGCGCACCGCGGTCGCGAAGACCATGTCCTGGTATTCGCGGACGAATGCCTCAAACCGCTCGGCGTCGGTCATTGCCGGTTCAGCCACCTGCGGTCCACTGATGGACTAACCCCGAAGGCGTGGAAAAGTTGCAGGATGTGGGGGTAGTGTATCGCGGGGCGCCTGAAGAGACGGATGGCCCGGCCCGGTCGGGCGCCGGGGCCTGGGGTCCGAGTTCCAGCACGTCGGGCGGGACTCCGGCCCCCCGGCCGATGGCAGCGAGAAACAACCTCATCGCGGGAATTCCCGCCAGGGCTTCTGCCCGTGCCCGGCTGTAGTCCAGGAGCGCATACCCATGCGCGATCCGGTTTCGCAGGCCGACGCCCTGGCGCAGGCTGTCAGCCAGATCCCGCGCGATCGCGCCACGATCGGCCAGCGTGTCGAACGTGGACCCCGCATCATCGGGCACGCCCCAGCCTGCATCTGCGACCCAGTGCGCCGCGAGATCTGTGCACTCCTGGAGGGCGAGGAACAGGTAGAAGATCGCCAGGTCGCGGTCCCTGGTTGCGGCACGAAACGCCTCGACATCGACGCCGAACGAGGTCTCAGCATCCACGAGCCACGTGGTGGCCCGCGCAATCCGCGTTCTGGCGACGCCTTGCCGCACCATCACCGGGCCTTCGGTTCGAGACGGGCCATGGCGGCCGCGGCAAACCGCCGGGCCAGCGGCGCCCAGTCCCACCAGTCCACCATCGCGCGGGCACGAAAGTCTGACCACAGATCCGGCGACCGCTCCAGCAGCAGAACACCACCGCGCGCGATCTCGAAGCGCAGCAACGGGGGCGCGGTCTCGAGCTGTGCGAGGTCCACCTCGCGCCCGGCTGCCCGGGCGAGCCTGACAGCCAGGGCGGGCAACCGGGTCGCAGACACGCCCATGACGCCGACATCGAGATCGCTGCGGCCCGTCAGCGTCCCCCGCGCCGCGGATCCGAAGAGCACCGCGAGCTGCACCGCGGAATCGGCCTCGAGCGCGGACCTCAGAGCGTCCAGTGGCTCCACCGGGGGATTCTACCTCGCCTGGACGTGCCGGCGGCCCGGCGGCGCGACACTCACACACCGGCAGGCCCGGGAGTTTCCTGGGGTGTGCCGCCTTGCGGCAAGGCCTGTGGGCTACTTCAGGGCCCAGGCGGCGATCGAGGCGGCATCACGGATGACGACGGCCTGAGGGGTCAGCGCGGGATGCCCCCAGGTCGCGCCGTCGGCAACCTTGTACCGGCGAGCCTCATCATATCTGGAGGGATTGCGCCTGAGGATCAATAGGTCGCCGTCGGTCGTCAGCACGATCAGGTGATCGCCGGCGCGCTGGATGGCCGCGTTCTCGCCGCCGCGCCCCTCGGTGGTCCACTTCACGACGCCGGTCGCGGCGTCGAGGCAGAACAGCTGCCCCTTGCGCTTGTTGGAGAACCCGTAGAGGAACGCGCCGTCGGCGACCGGCGAACTCATATACATCGGCAGGTCGGTGTTCTTCCACGCCTCGGTCGCCCGCCATGAGCCGCCCGCCTTCTCGATGCGGTACCCCACTGTCCCCGCGCGCGGGCTCGAGACCACGAGCACATCACCCGCCATCGTCGGCGTGACGATGTTCTCGTGCCACTCGTCGGGGAACGGGATCTTCCAGAGGAGCGTGCCCGTCGCGGGCTCGACGGCGACCACCGCGGCGTCGGTGATCGTGATGAGGTGGCGCGTGCCGCTGATCACTCGCACGATCGGCGAGGCGTAGCCAGGGCCGTGACCCGGAAGCGACCACTTCTCAACGCCCGTCATCGGATCGAACGCGCGAAACGCGCCGTTCGTGTCGTCGCCGACGTGGACGATCAACAGGCCGCCGTCGATGATCGGCGACACGGCGGTGCCGGTGAAGAGCTTCGACGTGTCGATCGGCCAGGACTTCCGCCACTCGAGCTTGCCGGTCGCCGCATCGAATGACGAAAGCACGGCGCTCGTGCCGAGCGTGAAGACGCGGCCGCTCGCGACGAGCGGCGTCGAAAACGGCCCCTTCGACATGGCGGTGGCGTACTGGTTCTTCGTGAACGACGAGCCGTACCGCGCGCTCCAGATCGGCTTCCCCGTCTCGAGATCGAAGGCGCTCACGATCTCGTTCGGGTCGGTGCGGCTGTGCACGAACACACGACCGTCGGCGACGACCGGCGACGAGTAGCCCTCCCCAACCGGCTGCTTCCACTTCAGGGCGAGCTGCGCGGGCCATGCGGCCGGCACGGACGCGGCCGGAACGACGCCGTCGCGGTTCGGACCGCGCCACTGCGCCCACTGGGCCGCCAGCGGAGCCGATGCAAGCGCCACCCCAATCAGGGAAACTGCCAGGAGTCGCCAAGCGCGGTCACTGAAGCGCATACGACGCATCGTAGCCGGAGGGCGCGCGATGTCCAGCAATTGTTGACGAGTGGAGGGACGGCAGGGTCAGACGGGCAGTCCGAGTTCCCGTGCCGCTTCGCGCTGCCGCCTGGACGCGGCGCGGCCGCGCTTCCGGCGGTGTCACCGATCGCCGCCGCGGTCTTCCTTCAATACGGCGAGGTATCGCCCCTTGGTCCCGTGGCTGACGGCAGGAGTGATACCGCGCCTGCCTGCGTTGTCACCTCGGTGGACGTGGCGGCTTCCGGCCTCAGCGATGGCTGCGGAAAGCCGGGCCTTCAGGTCATGAATGGAGACCAGTTTCATGGCCAGAGTCTACCATTCCTGGTTGCTGGTATTCGCGTGCCGTTGCCGCCAATCACGGAGCCCATATACCATCGTCGCTCACATCGGACACCGAGGCCGTCAAGCTCGACGCCATGCGTTCGGCTACCGAGCGTACCATCACGCTACTCAAGGAGCGCCGCACCGCCCTCCTCCCGGCAGGCCACACCGCCCTCCTCCTGGCAGGCCTCACCGGCCAAATTGAAGTCGGGGAGCCCGGGGCACTACACTGACGACGCGGCTAGGCAGACGGAGCCGGAACGGAGGCGGTAGGCATGCGGGTCGAGGTCAAGCGGGAGTTGCTGCGCTGGGCGCGCGAGCGTGCCGGGTTCGACCTCGCCGCGCTGGCGAAGCGCTTCCCACAGCTTCCCGATTGGGAAAGCGGTGACGCCCGCCCGACATTGAGGCAACTGGAAAGGTTCGCCAAGGCCACGCACGCGCCGATCGGGTTCCTGTTCCTGCCAGAACCGCCACCTGTCGAGAAGGTGCCGATTCCGGACCTACGCACCGTCGGCAATCGCCACGTCGAGCGGCCGAGCCCCGATCTCCTCGATACCGTTTACATCTGCCAACAGCGCCAGGAGTGGTACCGCGACTTCGCACGGTCCGAGCGCGAAGACCCGCTGGCGTTCGTCGGATCCGTCGCGCTGACCACGAATGTCGAGGCCGCCGCCGCGCGCATTCGAAACGCCTTGGGCTTCGACGTCGATGCGCGCCGCCAGATGTCCACATGGATCGAGGCGTTGCGGCATTTCATCGGTCAGGCCGATGCCGCCGGCGTGCTCGTCATGGTCAGCGGCGTCGTCGGCAGCAACAACCGGCGGAGGCTGGACCCCGACGAATTCCGTGGCTTCGCGCTCGCGGACAATCTGGCGCCGCTCGTGTTCATCAACGGCGCCGACAGCAAGTCGGCCCAGATGTTCACGCTCGCGCATGAGCTGGCGCACATCTGGCTCGGCCGGTCCGCGCTGTCGGATGTTGGTCCGGCCTCGTCGCCCACGAACGACGTGGAGATCTGGTGCAACCGTGTCGCCGCCGAAATGCTCGTGCCCCTGGCGGCGCTTCGTCAGGCCTACAACAGACGAGCTGTTCTGAGCGAGGAAGCCAATCGCCTCGCACGCGTTTTCAAAGTGAGTACGCTGGTCGTACTGCGTCGCATTCACGATGCCGGTGGCCTGACGCGGGAAGAGCTGTGGCAGGCGTACGAGGCGGAGCTGACGCTGCTCCACGCGATCAAGAAAGAGGGGGGTGGCGATTTCTACCTGACCCAGGCGGTCCGGGTCAGCAAGCGCTTCGCTCGCGCGCTCATCAGGAGCACGTTCGAAGGCCAGACGTCGTTCACCGAGGCGTTCCGTATGCTCGGCCTGAAGAAGATGAGCACCTTCCGCGAGCTGGGGAACAGCGTCAGGGCAGGCGTCTGATGGCCTACCTTCTCGACGCCGACGTCTTCATCAGAGCCAAGAACCTGCACTACGGATTCGATTTCTGCCCCGCCTTCTGGGACTGGCTGGTCGCGCACAACGCCGCGGGCAGACTCTTCAGCGTCGAGAAGGTTGGCGATGAGGTCCGCGCCATTGAGGACGAATCAGCTGCTCAGCCAACCGTCAGTACACCCCCTCGACCACCGTCGCCGCGAAACGTGAAAACGGCCGCACGTTCCGGACGCCGTCCCACGGATAGCGCTCGCACGGACGCTCGCGCTCGGCCTCGTCGCGCTCGAGGAAGCGCGGCATGAAGAACTCCTTCGTCAGCGTCGTCAGCCGCACGCGGCCGGTCTCCCCGTAGCCGACGACGCGGTCGGGATGATCGGGATCGACGACCTCAATCATGGCGCGCGGGGCGGGCGGGTAGTAGATGATGGCGAAATTGTCGGCCGGATCGCGCGGCTCCTTGTGGGTGGCGAGGCCCATCAGCGTGTTGCCGTAGGTGGGCGCGAAATAGACGCCGTCGAGCAGCTCCTCGACGGCGAAGCGGTGGAACTGCGGCGTCATCTCGGTGCCCCCGCAGAAGACGCCCTTGATCCCCATCTTCCTGAGGGACACGCGCTCGCAGAGCGCCTCGAGGAGCTTCGGCGTCGTGAAGAGGCACTGGATGTTGTCGTGCGCGCGCAGCAGCGTCAGCGCCTGGTCGATGACGTGGCGCTTGTAGGCTTCGACCTGGTCCATCTGCCGCGCCTTGACCAGCTTGATGACCCAGCGCGGGTCGAGATCGACCATGAAGCAGATGCCGCCGCGATGCTGCGCGAGGTGCTCGACGGCGAGCCGCAGCCGGCGCGGCCCGGTCGGGCCGACCATCAGCCAGTCCGCCCCTTTGGGAAACGCCTGGTCCGGGAGCGTCTCGCTGAAGCGCTCGTAGTCGATCCGGAAATCGTCGATCGCGATGCGCGACTTCGGCACGCCGGTGCTGCCGCCGGTCTCGAAGGTGTAGATCGGCGAGTCCGCGTAGGCCTTCGGCACCCAGCGCCGCACCGGCCCGCCGCGCAGCCAGTCGTCTTCGAAGGGGCCGAACCTGTCGAGATCCGCGTAGGTGTTGACGTCGGTGCGGGGGTCGAACGAGAACGTCTTCGCGCGTTCCAGCCAGAATGGGCAGCCGGTCGCGGGGTCGAAGTGCCATCGCACGATCTCGCGCACGTGCGCGTCGAGGCGCTCGCGCGCGACACTCTGGGCGGCGGTCTCAGCCATGGGGAGGCATCTTATCGCAGCTCGCGGGGAGTCGGTCCGGCTCGCTCCCCTCGCGGGTCGCGCGTCAGTCTCGCGGACTGCGGAGAGCCACTCAGCGGCCGCGGCTCGCGACCAGCGATCGCAGGAATGCGGCCCGGTCGATCGCCACCGTCTCTCGCGCGAAATCCTCGACCGGCCACGGCAGCCGCCACGTCCAGTTCACCTCGTCCACGACGGCCGGCGTGTTGACGCGGTCCGTCCAGCCGAAGACGTCCTGGATCGGGAGCAGGAGCCATCGCGAGCGGGCCCTGAAGAGCGCGCGCAGGAGCGCGTCGCGCACGCGATCGGAAAACGGATCGGTCGCCGAGCATACGTTGGCGAGCGCCGGCAGCTCGCACAGCCGGACGCGCTCGTCCGGCGGCGCCGCGTCCCACCACCCGGCGAGCGTCTCGGTATCGTGCGTGCCGGCCGCGGCCACGGAGTTGACCGGATACGAGCCCGGGTCGCGGAAGGGCTGCCCGTCCACCTGCCACTCGCGCTCCCACCGCAGGATCTTCATGCCCGGAATGCCCAGTCGGGCGAGCGACTCGCGGACGAAATCCGGGACCGTGCCCAGATCCTCGGCCACGATCTGGGCGCCGCTGTCGCGGAAGATCGTCAGCAGGCGCTCGCCCTGCGCCAGCTGCGACGGTTCGTCGGGCGGCGCGAAGCGGGTACGACCGTCGGTCTCGCGCAGGTAGGTCCGATAGAACCCGACCAGGTGATCCACGCGGAATCCTTCGAACAGCGCGGCCGAGCGCTGGGCGCGCTGGCGCAGCCACTCGTATCCACCCTGCTCCATCGCGTCCCAGCGATAGCCCGGCAGCCCCCAGTCCTGTCCCGTGGCCGAAAACGCATCCGGCGGTACGCCCACCGACGCGTCGATCAGAAATTCCGACTGGCGCCCCCAGACATCCGCGCTGTCGCGGCTGACCATGAAGGGAAAATCACCGAAGAGTCCGACGTGGCCGCAGGCCTCGCGCGCGCGCTCCCACTGCTCCGCGGCGATCCACTGGAGCCAGGCGAAGTAGCGAACCTGCCCCTCCAGTCGTGCGCGCGCCGCATCCAGGGCGGCAGGTGCGCGATCGCGGACGAGCGGCTCCCACTCGCGCCAGTAGCGCCCGTCGTTCTCGGCGTGCAGCGCGCGGAAGAGCGCGTAGTCGGCCAGCCACCAGCCCTCCCGCGAGATGAACGCCTGGAACGCCGCGGCGCGCGCGGACGCCGCCGGCCCGGCGGCGGAGGCGAATCGATCGAAGGCACGCCGCAAGGCGACCGACTTTCAGCGCGCGGACGCGCCGATACTCGACAGCCGGCGCCTGCCGCACCTGCTCGAGGGCATGACGTTCGTCACAGCCGAGCGACGCTTCGCCCCCGGCCTCGACGAATTCGGGCACGTCGCTGAGCGCGATGTAGATGGGATCGATCGCCATGGCGCTCATCGCCGAATAGGGCGAATTCTGACCGTCGGCCATCTCGTTGACCGGCAGTAGCTGGACGAGGTCGAGCGACGCCGCGTCGAGCCACCGCGCGAGCCGCGGCAGGTCGGCGATCTCGCCGATCCCCAGCTCGCGCGCGACGGCATGGACGACAGGGGCACGATGATTCCGGCGTGGTCGCCGGCACGGAACCGCTCAGACATCCGCACGCTCCAGCACTCGCGTGACGCCTTCCCGGAACGGCGCGGGCGCCGGCAGCAGGCTGACGACGAGGTAGGCCTCGTGGGCGAAGTCGAAAAAGAAACCGGGGTGCACCATCACGCCGTCCCGTTCCAGCAATTCGATGACCAGATCCTCTTCGGTGCGCGTCGCCGGCACGCGCAGCACCGCCGACCACCCGCCGTCGGCCGGCAGCCGTTCGATCGCGGGATGGGCGGCGGTCAGCGATCCGAGCGTGGCGTAGTTGCCGCGGACGCGATCCAGGATCGCCGCACGCACGGTCGCCCCGGCGGCCATCAGCGCCGGCGCCGCCACCTGCACGGGCGTCGAGACCGACAGGTATGTGTCGCAGATCAACTCGAGCCGCTCCAGCGCCGACTCGACCAGCGGTGCCGGTCCATCCACGGCGATCCACCCAAGCTTGAGCTGTGGCAGGCCGGCTGACTTCGACAGCCCTCCGAGGCGAAATTGCAGGCACGCCGGTGTCCGGTCACAGGCCTCGGGCAGATCGCCGAGCGGATAATCGGCGAAGACCTCGTCGAGAATCAAAGCAGCGTCGCGATCCGCGCAGCGTGCATCGAAAGCACTTAACTCATCCACGGAAAGCACCGATCCCGTCGGGTTGTTCGGGCTCACCGCAAGGACCGCACGTGCCCGCCCCGTCCATGCCGCGTCCACGCTATCCCAGTCCACCATCCAGCGTCCGTGAAAGGCGAGGCGGTACGGACGAGCCTGCGTTCCATCCAGACGGGTCAGGTGGTCGAACAGCGGATAGCTCGGCACCGGCGTCAGCACCTCGTCACCCGACGGCTCGCACAAGAGCTTGAACAGCAGGCCGTAGGCTTCGCTCGTGCTGGAGGTGAGCACGATGCGCTCCGGAACAACACCAATGCCGCGCCTGGCATAGTCGGCGGCAACCGCCGCCCGCGCCGACGCGAGTCCAAACGGATCCGGCGCGTAGCGCAGCGCCCCGCCGTCGCTCAGAGACGCGAGGATGGTGTCCGGATAGGGAATGTCGGCCGCCGTCGGGTTGGTCAGCGTCAGATCGATGAGCGCCCGCTGTTCGGCGCGAGCATGTCGAAGTGCGACAGTCAATCGGTTGGGTTCGAGGTTCGCTGGCACGCGGGATGAAAACATCGGCTTGATAGACTATAGCGGTTCGCCAATCCGATCCGTGTAATCTGTGGTCAAACGTTCGATCCGTGGTGATCCGTGATCTGCGTGATCTGTGTTGATCTGTGTAGACCGTGATCCGCGCAATCCGTGTAATCCGTGGTTCTGGAGACTGACATGCCCCCTTCCCGCTTCGTGGTGCTGCTGGCTTACCGTGCTGCTGGCTGGCGCGGGCGCGCCTCGCGCGCAGGCGCCCGCTGCGGTTCCGGCAGCGCCGGTGGCCGGCGCGGCGATCGCGGTCCGGTACACGCAGTTCACCCTGCCGAACGGCCTGCACGTGATCCTGCACGAAGACCACACGGTGCCGCTCGTGACGGTGAACGTCTGGTACCACGTCGGCTCGGCGCGGGAAAAGCCCGGGCGCACGGGGTTCGCGCACCTGTTCGAGCACCTGATGTTCGAGGGCTCCGGCCACGTGAAGGAAGGGGCGTTCGACACGCTGCTCGAAAACGCCGGCGGCACGAACAACGCATCGACCGAGACGGACCGCACCAACTACTACATCGACGTCCCCTCCAACGCCCTCGACCTCGCGCTCTTCCTGGAATCGGATCGGATGGGCTACCTGCTCGACACGATGACGCCGGCCGTGGTCGACGGCCAGCGCGATGTCGTCAAGAACGAGCGCCGCGAGAGCGTCGAGAACACGCCCTACGGAACGGCGCAGATCGAGATCGACACCCTGCTCTATCCGGAGGGGCACCCGTATCATTGGCCCACCATCGGCTACATGGAGGACCTGACGGCCGCCAGCTACGAGGACGTGGTCGAGTTCTTCCGCAAGTACTACCAGCCGGCCAACGCGAGCCTGGTGATTGCCGGCGACATCGATCCGGCGAAGACCCGGGCGATGGTCGAACAGTGGTTCGCCGACGTGAAGCCCGGATCCGGACCGGTGCCGCCGATCGAGCATCCGCAGGCGTTCCTCACCGGCGTCCAGCGCAAGACGATTCAGGATGCCGTGCAGTTGCCGCGCCTGTATCTCACGTGGCTGACCCCTGCGAAGTTCGCGCCCGGCGACGCGGAGCTGGACGTCCTCTCCGAGATACTGGCGGGAGGCAAGAACTCGCGGCTCTACAAGCGCCTGGTCTACGACCTCCAGATCGCACAGGACGTCAGCGCCTTCCAGGCGTCGGCGTCCCTCGCCTCGCAGTACGAGATCGTCGTCACGGCGCGCCCGCCGGAGGCCGGCACGACCGCGGCCGCGCTGACCGCGAAGATCCGCGACATCGTGGACGAGGAAGTCGCGAAGATCCAGGCGGCGCCGCCGTCTGCCCGCGAGTTCGAGCGCGCGATTAACCAGATCGAGGCGTCGTTCTACGACCAGATGGAACGAATCGGCGGCTTGAACGGCGTCGGCAATCAACTGAACGCCTACTACGTCGAGACGGGCGACCCTGACTATTTCAACGAAGACCTGTCGCGCTACCGGTCGCTCTCGGCCAGTGACATCCAGGCCGCCGCCGCGCGCTGGCTGCCGCCGGGGCGTCGCGTCGAGCTGGTGGTTGAGCCGAAGGCGGTCAAGTGAGGATCGATGTGAAGGACAGCCGCTGTGTGAACCCATGACTACCCGCCTTCTTTCCGCGCTCCTCTTCACATTGATCGCTGCGCCGTCGTCCGCGCAGGCGCCCGATCGATCGGTCGCGCCCACGCCCGGGCCCCCTCCGGCACTCCACCCGCCGGCCGTGCAGAAGCGGACCCTGTCGAATGGCCTGCCGGTCTGGATTGTGGAAATGCACAAAGTGCCGGTCGCCGCCGTCACCCTGGCGATCAAGCGCGGCGCCGCGGCCGATCCACCCGGAAAGTTCGGCCTGGCCAGCCTGACGGCCGATATGCTCGACGAGGGCGCGGGGTCGCGCGGCGCGCTCGAGATCGCTGACGCCGTCGACTACCTGGGCGCCACGCTCTCCACATCGAGCGCCATCGATTCGTCGTCGATCGACTTGCACGTGCCGGTCGCGCGACTGGGCGAGGCGCTGCCGATCATGGCGGATGTCGCGCTGCGGCCGACCTTCCCCGCGACCGAGCTCGCGCGTGTCCGTGAGGATCTCCTGACGTCGATCCTCCAGGCTCGTGACGACCCCGCCGCCCTCGTGCAGTTCGCGTTTCCGCGCATCGTCTACGGCGCCGTGCACCGGTACGGCACGCTCCCGTTCGGGACGGCGGCAACCATCGGAACGCTCACGGTCGATGACCTCCGGCAGTTCCATGCGCAGAACTACGTGCCGTCGGCCTCGCTCCTGATCGTCACCGGCGACGTCAACCCGGACGCGGTCCTTCGCCAGCTCGAGTCGGCGTTCGGAGGATGGAAAGGGACGGCGAACAGCCCGCCGCCCGTCCCGGCGGCTCCGCAACTCCAGGCGCGAAAGATCTACATCATCGACAAGCCGGCGGCGGCACAGTCGCAGATCGCCATCGGCTGGGTCGGCGTGCCGCGCTCGACGCCCGACTACTTCGCCCTCCGCGTGCTGAATACGGTGCTCGGGGGGGCGTTCACCTCCCGGCTGAATCAGAACCTCCGCGAGACCCACGGCTACGCCTATGGCGCCAGCTCGTCGTTCGACATGCGCGCGTCGGCGGGGCCCTTCGTCGCCGCCGCGGGCGTACAGACCGACAAGACCGCCGAGTCGCTTACGGAGTTCTTCAAGGAACTCGAGGGCATCCGCAAGCCAATCCCGTCCCCTGAACTGGAGAAAGCGAAGAACTACCTCGCACTCCTCCTGCCCCGCAACTTCGAGACGACCGGCAGCGTCGCCGGATCGCTCGAACAGCTGTTCATCCACGGCCTGCCGGAGGACTACTTCCGGACCTACACCGCGCACATCCGCGCGGTCACGGCAGCCGACGTGCAGGCCGCGGCGCAGAAGTACATCCAGCCGGACAGGTTCGCGGTCGTGATCGTGGGGGACCTCAAGGTCATCGAGCCGGCTGTCAGGGCACTGAACCTGGGGCCGATCACGGTCGTCACCGTGGACGAGGTCATGAAGTGAATCTCGCGTTCGCCGAGCTGCTGCGCTACACGAACGACGAGCGCGAGAAGTGGCGCCGCTGGTTCACCGTCACGCCGGCGGCGGTCGAGGCGCCGGTACAGCCGGGCGGGCGGTTCGCCACGGTCGGCAAGCTCGTCGATCACATCTTCCTCGTCGAACAGCGTCACCTCCAGCGATTGATGGAGGTGCGCCCCGCGGACCAGACCGGCCTCACGGGCAACAACGCGCAGCCGCTGTTCGACTATGGCGCCTCGGTGCGCCGCGAGCTCGAACAGTACGTCGCCGATCTCGATGACGATGTCGCCGACCAGGCGCGCACGTTTGTCGTGCGGGAGCAGCCCTGGCAGATGTCATCGCGCAAGCTGCTCTTCCATGTCCTGCTGCACGAGATTCGTCACTGGGCCCAGATTGCGCTGGCCGTCCGGCTGGCAGGGTTCGAGCCGCCGGGCGACCACGATCTGTTCTACTGTCGCGCGCTGCGCTGAGGGCTGGGTGGGTGGGCTGTCGAGCCGTCGCGCTGTCGAACTGTCGAACTGTCGAACTGTCGAACTGTCGAACTGTCGAACTGTCACGGGCAACGGGCACCACAAAGGGCACGAAGGGACGAAGCTCACGAAGGATGTTCTCGGCTTCTGTCGCGCTTGTCGCGCTGTGGAACTGTCGAACTGTCGAACTGTCGAACTGTCGAACTGTCGAACTGTCGAACTGTCGAACTGTCGAACTGTCGAACTGTCGAACTGTCGAACTGTCGAGCTGTCGTGGCGCGTCGACCTGGGGTGGCGGACCGGTTGAACGGGTTCGCCCGGCGAGATACATTCACCTCATGAGCGATCGGATTCGCGCGCACATCGTCAAGCTGCTCGGCTGGGAGGAGGCCCATGTCGGGTTCGATGCGGCGGTGGCCAACCTGGCTGAGCCGCTGCGGGGCAAGCGGGTCGTGGGCTTTCCGCACTCGGTCTGGGAGCTGGTCGAGCATCTGCGGCTTGCGCAGCGCGACTTGCTCGACTTCTGCCGCGACCCGCACTACCGGGCGCCGAAGTGGCCGGACGACTACTGGCTGTCGGCGGCGGCGCCGCCCGATGCGGCCGCCTGGGACGCCAGTCTGGCGGCGTTTCGCGCCGATCGTGAGGCGCTGAAGGCGTTCGCCGCCGATCCAGCCCTCGATCTGACCGCCCGGATCCCGCACGGTACGGGACAGACGTACCTCCGATCCATCCTGCTCGTCGCCGACCACAACGCCTATCACATCGGTCAGGTGGTCGCCGTCCGGCAACAGCTCGGCGCCTGGCCTTCCTGACGGATCCTCGGTCCGGCCGGCGCTTCTCGGCTGCCGGCCGGGCGCGCGGCGATCGGCGGTAGAATCAGCCGTCACCGCAGGAGGTCATTCATGCGCACCCGACATACCGCTGCGGCTTCGGCCGCGGTATTACTCGCCATCTCCGGACTCCATGCCCAGTCAGCCGCCCCCGCACAGCCGTCGGGCTACCTGACGCCGCCGCAGGCCATCGTGGACATTCTCGACGCCGCGCCGCTGCCGACCGTCATCGTGAGCCCCGGCCACGACGTCATGGTGCTCATCGCCCGGCAGGCCATGCCGTCGATTGCCGAGGTCTCGCAGCCGATGCTGCGGCTGGCCGGCATCCGGATCAACCCCCGCACGAACGGGCCGCATCGCCTCCAGGCCGGCACAGGCCTCGTCCTGAAGTACATCGATCAGGGTTCGGCCGTCCGAAACCTCCAGGCCACCGACAAGGCCGGCCGGAGCGCGGCCGTGCCGGTGCGCACGTCCATCGAGCGCGCCGACCGGCCGATCGCGCTTCCGGCTGGCGCGAAAGTCAGCTCGGTCAGCTTTTCACCGGACGGCAAGCGCCTCGCGTTCACCAACACCCGTGACACCGGCATCGATCTCTACATCGTGGACGTCGCCACGGCGCGCGCCCGGCCCGTGCCCGGCGCGTCGTTCAACGGACTGGCGGGGGGCTGCGACTGGCTCGACGACAGCAGCGCGCTCGTCTGTCCGTTCGTCGCCGCCGCGCGCGGTCCCGCCCCGGCGGAACCCAAAGTGCCGGCAGGACCGAATATCCAGGAGAACTACGGCAAGCCCGGCCCCGTGGCGACCTACGAAGACATGCTCACGAGCGCGCACGACGAGGATCTCTTCGCGTACTACATGACAAGCCAGCTGGCGGTCGTGAACGCTTCGACGCTCCAGCGCGCCCCGCTCGGCAAGCCGGCACTGATCGGCGGCTTCTCGGTCGCGCCGAACGGCCAGTTCGTGCTCGTGGAAAAGGTGAAGCGGCCGTTCTCGCACCTCGTGCCCTGGAGCGACTTCCCCGAGGACGTCGAAATCTGGAATCGCCGCGGCGAGAAGGTCCGCACGGTCGCCGATGTGCCGATGGGCGACACCGTCCCGATCAACGGCGTGACGACCGGTCCGCGCGCGTACCGCTGGGTGCCGACCGATCCTGCCACGCTCGTGTGGGCGGAGGCCCTCGACAAGGGAGACCTCAGGAACGACGTGCCGTTCCGCGATCGCATCATGACCGTGAAGGCGCCGTTCTCGGCCGAACCGGCCGAGGCCGCCAGGACCCAGTATCGCTACGCAGGCGCGAGCTGGACGGATGGGGGCAGCATCATCCTCAGCGAGTCGGACCGAAAGACGCGGACGATTCGCACGTGGGTGATGAACGCGTCGTGGGGCGACGCCCGGAAGCTCTGGGATCGCAAGCAGCAGGACGCGTACGGCAACCCCGGTTCGCCGGTGATGCACCCGGGCAAAGGCACCGTGCTCCAGACCGGCGACACGATCTACCTCACCGGCAACGGCGCTTCGAGGGAAGGCGACCGCCCCTTCCTCGACCGGCTGAACCTCAAGACGTTCGCCACTGAGCGGCTCTTCCGCAGCGACGACAAGAGCTACGAAACGGTCGTCGGCCTCCTGACCGACGATGCGAAACGGCTGATGACGCGATATGAGACCCGGACCGAACCGCCGAACTACTACGTGCGGGATCTGACCGACGGCAGCCGCCAGGCGGTCACGGCCTTCAAGGATCCGCACCCGCAGATCACCGCCGCCGAGCGCATGTTCGTCACCTACAAGCGCAAGGACGGCGTGGACCTGAGCGGCACGATCTACCTGCCACCGGGCTACAAGCAGGGATCCGGGCCGCTGCCGATGTTCGTCTGGGCCTATCCGCGCGAGTTCGTCGATGCGGCGGCCGCCAGCCAGGTACAGGGTTCACCGAACCGCTTCACCACGGTCAGCGGCGCCTCGCACCTGCTGCTGCTCACCCAGGGCTACGCGGTGTTCGACGGGCCGACCATGCCGATCGTCGGACCGGGCGAGACCGCGAACGACACGTACGTGGAACAGCTCGTCGCCAGCGCGCAGGCCGCCGTCGACAAGGCCGTCGAACTCGGCATCGCGGACCCGAAGCGCGTCGGCATCGGCGGCCACAGCTACGGCGCGTTCATGACCGCCAACCTGCTGGCGCATTCCGACATCTTCGCGGCCGGAATCGCCCGGAGCGGCGCCTACAACCGCACGCTCACCCCGTTCGGATTCCAGAGCGAGACCCGCACGTTCTGGGAAATCCCGAACGTCTACGGCAACATGTCGCCGTTCTTCTTCGCCAACAAGATCAACGAACCCATCCTGCTGATCCACGGCGAAGCGGACGACAACTCGGGCACGTTCCCGATCCAGTCCGAGCGTCTCTACATGGCGCTCAAGGGACACGGCGCGACGGTGCGCTACGTCACCCTGCCGAACGAGGCGCATGGGTACGCGGCGCGCGAATCGAACTTCGACGTCATTACCGAAATGCTGAACTGGCTCGACAGGTTTGTGAAAAAAGCGCCGGGCACGACGACACGGTGATTGCAGACAGCGGATTGCAGATTGCAGATTGCCGATTGCAGATCGCAGATTGCCGATTGCCGATTGCAGATTGACGGATTGCTGAGTGCTGATTCGGAGATTGACGGATTGCCAACTGCCGGTCCCCAATCGCCGATCGACAATCCGTCAATCGGCAGTCTGCAATCGGCAATCCGTCAGTCGGCAATCTGCAATCGGCAATCCGTCAGTCGGCAATCTGCAATCGGCAGTCTGCAATCTGCGAGCGCGCGCAGCTGTCATCGCGCTCGACACCGGCATCGGGCCGGCCTCTCGCCAAGCGTCGCACAAACCATCTACAATTCCCGAAGTACCACCTGTCACTCCGACGCCTGATTGCGACACATGCCATGAAACACATCCTCTGCGCCATTGCCGTCCTGTCCTGCATCACCGGCGTCTCCAGTGCGCAGGACAAGGACACGCTCACTCCCGAGAAGCTCCCGACGATTGCCGAGAAGACGAAAGGCATGCAGAAGCTGGATGGGTACATCCCGCTCTACTGGCAGTCGGCGACCGGCAAGCTGTTCATGGAAATCGGCCGGTTCAACCAGGAGATGCTCTACCAGATTTCGCTGCCGGCCGGGCTCGGCTCGAATTCGGTCGGGCTCGATCGCGGCCAGCTGGGCGACTCGCAGATCGCCTATTTCGACCGGATTGGACAGAAGGTGCTGCTGATCGCTCCCAACTATCGCTACCGTGCCCTCACGACGGATGCCGCGGAGAAGCGGGCAGTGGCGGACTCGTTCGCGCGGTCGGTGCTCTGGGGCTTCAAAGCGGATGCGGAGGAAGACGGACGCGTCCTCGTCGATGCGACGCCGTTCTTCACGCGCGACGCGCACGGCGTGGCCGATCGGCTGCGCGTCGCGAAGCAGGGCAAATACAAGCTGGACGAGAGCCGCAGCGCGCTCTATCTCGATCGCACGAAGGGATTCCCGAAGAACACGGAAATCGAGGCGATGCTGACCTTCACGACCGACGAGGACCCGGGACCGCTCGTCCGCCAGACGACGCCGAGCCCGGCGTCCGTGACGCTGCGGGAGCATCACTCGTTCGTCGAACTGCCGGATGCGAACTATCAGCCGCGGCGCCTCGATCCGCGCGCGCCGTCGTTCGGCATCGAGTTCTACGACTACGCGTCGCCGCTCGATCAGCCGATCGAAAAGCGGTGGATCGCGCGCCATCGCCTCCAGAAGAAGGATCCGAATGCGGCGGTCTCGGACCCGGTCAAGCCGATCGTCTACTACGTCGACAACGGCGCGCCGGAACAGGTCAGGAACGCCCTGATCGAAGGGGCGTCGTGGTGGAAACAGGCGTTCGAGGCGGCCGGCTTCACAAACGCCTTCGACGTGCGGGTGCTGCCCGCCGACGCCGATCCCATGGACGTCCGCTACAACCTGATCAGCTGGGTCCATCGCTCGACGCGCGGCTGGTCGTACGGCGGGAGCATCACCGACCCGCGCACCGGCGAGATCATCAAGGGCAACGTCACGCTCGGCTCGCTGCGCGTGCGCCAGGACATCATGATTGGCGAAGGGCTGACGCCGGCGTTCGGCGAGGGGGCCGACGGCGGGTGCCTGCTCGGCCTGATGGCCGAAGACGACTACATCGCGCAGCTCGATCCCTCGACGGACGTGACCGCGATGGCGCTCGCGCGAATCCGGCAGCTCGCGGCGCACGAAGTCGGCCACACGCTCGGCTTCGCGCACAACTTCGCCGCGAGCACGTACGGGCGCGGGTCGGTCATGGACTATCCGGCGCCGTGGATCGAGATCAAGGACGGCAGGCTGGATCTGTCCAACGCGTATGCGACCGGGATCGGCGTCTTCGACAAGTTCGCCGCGCGCTACGCCTACAGCCAGTTTCCCGCGGGCGTGAACGAGGGTCAGGCCCTCGAGAAGATCCTCGAGGACGGCGTGGCGGACGGGATGTTGTACATCACCGACTCCGACGCGCGCCCGGCGAACGCGGCGCATCCGCTCGCGAGCCTCTGGGACAGCGGCGGCGACCCGATCGCCACCCTGCAGCACGAGATGGACGTCCGGCGTATCGGCCTCGAGCACTTCGGCCTCCAGAACATCCCCGTCGGCACGCCGCTCTCCGAGCTGGAACGCCAGCTGCTGCCGCTGTACCTGCACCACCGGTATCAGCTGCAGTCGGCCGTCAAGTCGCTCGGCGGCGTGTACTTCACCTACGCGGTGCGGACGGCCGTGGGGCCCAACCCGCCGACCGTCGCGCAGGTCGTGCCGCCGGAGCACCAGCGGGCGGCGCTCCAGGCCGTGCTCTCGACGATCGCGATCGACAACCTGCGCATCCCCGCCAGGATCCTCGACCTGGTCCCGCCGACGGCGTTCGGGTACGGTGGCGGCACCGCGGAGCCGTTCGCACGACGCACGGAGCCGACCTTCGACCCGATCGGCGCCGCCACGATCGCGGCCGACCTCGCGATGTCGGCGCTCCTCCAGCCGCAGCGCGCGGCGCGGCTCGTCGACCAGCACGGGCGCAACGCTGCCAGCCCCGGGTTCGACGAGGTCGTGGCGGCCCTCGTCCGCGCGACCTGGAACGGTCCACGGCCGCCGGACGGCTACGGTCGGACGATTCAGCAGGCGCTCCAGAACCTGGCGGTTGCCCGACTGATCGACCTGGCGGCCGACCCCGACGCCGCGCCGGAGGTCCGGGCCGAAGCGACGTTCGGCCTGCGCCGCATCAGGTTCATCGCCAACACGAGCGCGACCGCGCACGCGCTCAACGCACGCGACGAGATCGAACGGTTCCTGAACAGGCCCGACAGCGCCGGCAAGCGCACCGACCCGCTCCCCACGCCCGCCGGCGAGCCGATTGGCGGACGCATCCGCGGCGGGGGGGAGTGAAAATGGTAAAGTGAAAATGGGAAATGGAAAATGGGAAATCGTGAATAGCATGACGGACAGCGGAGAGCGGACCGCGGGGAGCGGAGAGCGGACCGCGGGGAGCGGAGAGCGGACCGCGGGGAGCGGAGAGCGGACCGCGGCGGAGACAAATATGGTGACGCTGGACGATATCCGCGCGGCGCGCGAGCGGGTCAAACCGATCGCGCGGGTGACGCCTCTGATCGATGTCTCGGCCGCGGCTGGACGGCCGCTGATGCTCAAGTGCGAAAGCCTCCAACCAGGCGGGGCATTCAAGATTCGCGGTGCCTACAACATGGTCGCCCGGTTGTCAGACGAGCAGCGGCGCCGCGGCGTCATCACGTTCTCGTCGGGCAACCATGGGCAGGCGATGGCGCTCGCGGCCCGCGAACTCGGCGCGCACGCCGTTGTCGTCATGCCGACCACCGCTCCGGCCATCAAGGTGGACGGCACACGCAGGTTCGGCGCGGAGGTGATTTTTGCCGGCACGACGTCGGTGGACCGGCGGGTGCGCGCCGAAGAAGAGGCCGCCTCGCGCGGCCTGACAATGGTGCCGCCGTTCGACCACGAGTGGATCATCGCCGGGCAGGCGACCGCGGGCCTGGAGATACTCGAGCAGCAACCGGACGTCGAGGCGGTCCTGGTGCCCATCGGCGGGGGCGGCCTGGCGGCTGGAGTCGCGACGGCGATAAAACTGACCCGCCCCGACGTCAAGGTCATCGGCGTCGAGCCGACGGGCGCCGCGGCCATGAAGGCCTCGCTCGACGCGGGCCACCCGGTGACCCTGCCGAAAACCGAGAGCATCGCCGACGGGCTGATGCCGGTCCGTCCCGGCGATCTGACGTTTGCCCATGTGCGGAAGTACGCGGACGGCGTCGTGACGGTGGACGACGCCCAGATCATCGATGCCGTCCTGTGGCTGTTCTCGAACGCGAAAATCGTGGCCGAGCCGTCCGGCGCGGCGTCCGTGGCAGCCGCGCTCGCCGGCCTGGCGAACGTGAACGGCCCGGTCGTCGCGATCATCAGCGGCGGCAACATCGGCCTGGACCGGCTCGAAGAACTGCGCGCGATGCGCGACAGGTAATTGAAAAATGGCCATTGAACTGTTCGAGATGGAGCGGATGCAGTCGACGTGGGAGAACCTCGTCGACTACGACATGAGCGAGAGCGGCGTCCGGCCGCTGACGCTGCGCGAACTCGTCGCCATGGGCTTCGACCTCGACGAGTTCCTCGACACCCCCCTCGGCTACAGCCAGTCCAACGGCACCGTCGAACTGCGCGAGCGGATCGCCGCGCTCTATCCCGGCGCGACCGCCGATCACGTCGAAGTGACCAACGGCACATCGGAGGCGAACTACCTGATCGCGCTCAGCCGGCTCCGGCCGGGCGACGGCTTCGCCATGGAGGCGCCCAACTACATGCAGATGCCGGGCGTCGCCCGCAGCGTGGGCGCCACCGTACGCACCTTCCGGCTGCGGCAGGACAACGGATGGCAGCCCGACTGGCGCGAGTTCGACGCCGCCGTCACGACAGACACGCGGCTGCTCTACCTGTCGAACCCGAACAACCCGACCGGGTCGGTCCTTTCGGACGACGCGATGCGGCGGATCGTGGCGCGCTGTGAAGAGACGGGCACCTGGCTGCTCTCGGACGAGGTCTATCTCGGCGCCGAAATTACGCGACCGCGCACGACGAGCTTCTGGGGCATGAGCGATCGCGTGATCGTCGCGAGCGGGTTGTCGAAGGCCTACGGCATCCCGGGCGTCCGCATCGGGTGGATGGTCGGACCGGAAACCATCGTCGCGGATGCGTGGACGCAGCACGACTACCTGACGATCGGCCCGAACAAGATGTCGGATCGCATCGCGCGCGTGGCGGTCGAGCGGGCAAACCGGGAACGCTGCTACGCGCGCACGCGCGAGATCCTCACTCACAACCTGCCGATCGCGCGCGAGTGGATCGCGAGCTTCGGCGGGCGCGTCACGTGGCGAGAGCCGGAAGCCGGCGCGATCGCCCTCATCAAGTACGACTCCTCCACCCCGAGCCTAGACATCGCCGAGCGCGTCCGGGTGAAGCAGAGCACCCTCATCGTGCCTGGCTCGCACGTCGGCCTCGAGGGCTACCTGCGCATCTGGCTGGGCGGCACGGAGGCGTTCCTCCGCGAGGGTTTGCGGCGCATCGGCACGGAGCTCGCGCCGGTCGTCAGCGCGCAGGCCGAGACGCCGGGGCGCTGACGGGAGGCCGGCGCCCGTTCTGCGGCCGACGGCCCGCCGGGTGTTAACCCCCGGCAGGCTCGTGCGTAATAGCTGGGTGAGGAGCCGATATCGATGTCCCACACAGCCCGTCGTTCTGGCGTTTGTTCAGCAATCCTGGTCGCGACCCTGGCATTCGCGGTCCCGGGCGAGGCCGCGCAGCGGCCAGCCAGCCCTTCATCCGGGCGCGAAGCCACGGCCGAGCAGGGGCAGCCGGCACCGGCTCCTGTCTATCTCGACAACGTGAACGCCGAGCAGACCCGGCGCGACTTCACCGACGTGCTCGAGAAGTATCCCCCGTCGCTCGGGCGGGTGCTCAAGCTCGACCCGTCGCTCATGACGAACCCGGCCTACCTGGCACCCTACCCGGGCCTGGCCGCGTTCCTCGGCCAGCACCCCGAAGTCGCCCACAATCCCGGTTTCTTCCTGGAGCGCATCCCGGCCGGCGGCGGCTACGACAACGACCCGCGCAGCCAGGGGCGGCAGGATTTCATGAACCTGGTGGATAATTTCATCGCCTTTCTCGTATTCCTCGTCGTGACGAGCGTGGTGATCTGGCTGATCCGCCTGTTCGTGGAGAATCGCCGGTGGAACCGCCTGCAGAAGATCCAGACCGACGTGCACACGAAGCTCCTCGACCGTTTCTCGTCGAACGAGGACCTGCTCGCCTATATCCAGACCACCGCGGGCCGGCGCTTCCTGGAATCGGCGCCGATTCCGCTCCACGACGAGACCCGTCCGCTCGGCGCGCCGTTCGCGCGTATCCTGTGGTCGGTGCAGGCCGGCATCGTGCTCGCCATCGGCGGCGTGGGCGTCCTGTTCGTCAGCTCGCAATTCGTCGACGAGCCGGCGCAGTTCTTCTTCGTCGTCGGCGTCGTGACGCTCGCGCTCGGCGCCGGATTCATCGTCTCGGCGGTGGCGGCCTACGTGCTGTCGCAACGGCTGGGACTTCTGGAGAAACCCGCAGCGGATCATGCGTGAAATGACGCTCACCGACGTCGAACGTCTCCAGTCACAGGCCGTAGACGCGGACGTGGCGTTCGAGATGGATGAAGAGGCGTTCCGTGCGTTCTACGACCGCACGGCGCGCCTCTTGTGGGCGTACCTCTCCCGCGTGACAGGGAACCCCGGCGCGGCCGACGATCTGCTGCAGGAATCGTACTATCGCTTTCTGCGCGCTCGCGTCCCGCACGAATCGGATGCCCACCGCCGGCACTACCTGTTCCGCATCGCCACGAACCTCGTGCACGACCGCCGCCGGCGTCACGTCGCCGCCCCCGAGTACGCCCTCGAACGCGACCCCTCGGAACTGCCGGCACCGGGAGACGCCGCGGCCGCGGCGGAGCAGCGGACCGACCTGCACCGCGCGATGGCGCGGCTCAAGCCCAGGGAGCGTGAGCTGCTGTGGCTGGCCTACGTCCAGGGATCGAGCCATCGCGAAATCGGCGACGCGCTGGGTTTGAAGACCGGGAGCATCAAGCTGCTGCTGTTCCGGGCGCGCCGGAGGCTGGCGACGCTGCTGCGGACCGGAGGCGCGTCGTGAACGCCATCGAGTGCGCCCGCGAACAGGACCTGCTCGACGCCTTGACGTCCGGACGATGGCCCGCCCGCTGCGAGCCGGATCTTCGCGCGCATGTCGAGACGTGCGCGGTCTGCCGCGATACGCTCGCGGTCGCGCTGCCGCTGCTGCTCGATGGCGACGCCGCCTACGCCGCCGCGCAGGTTCCGTCTTCCGGAATCGTCTGGTGGCGCGCGCAGATGCGGGCCCGCCGGGAGGCCGAGCGCCTCGCGAACCGGCCGATCACCATCGTCCAGACGATCGCGTGCATGTGCGGCGTGGCCCTGATCGCCGCGCTGACGTGGTGGACCGGGCCCGAGCTGCCCAGCTGGCGCGAGTGGCTGCGCTCCATCACCGGAGCGGCCGGCAGCGTCGTCACATCGCTCACGAACGCGACCGCCATCTCGCCGTGGGGTTTCCTTCCGTGGCTCATCCTCGGCGTGTCGCTCGTCCTGGTGCCGCTTGCGATATATCTCGCGGTCGCCGGTGACGACGCGCGGTAGTCAGCGATCCTCCATGGCTCCGCTGTCTCCGCCGGAGGGCTGAGACTGCCGGCAAACGGTTGATCAGCGGCTGGCGTTCTTCAGCGTGAGCACCTGACCGGGCCGGAGTCCCGTGTGGACCCCTTTGCGCACCACGACGACGCCGTTGACCAGGACGTAGGGCACGCCGACGGCGTAGGCGTGGGGTTGCTCGAACGTTGCGGCATCGTCTACGGTCGCGGCATCGAACACCACGAGGTCCGCGGCGTAGCCGGCCTTGACCTGGCCGCGGCCGTCGAAACGGAAGTGCTCCGCCGGGAGCGACGTCATCTTGCGTACCGCTTCCTCGAGCGGGATGACGTGCCGCCTGCGGACGTACTCGCCGAGGACCCTCACGTTGTTGCCGTACCCGCGAGGGTGCGGCACACCGTCGCCGGGCGTGAGCACCGAGCTGTCCGATGCGATCGCCACCTCCGGGTGCTTCATGATGCGCACGACATCGTCGTCCGACATGAGGTGGTACACCATCGACGCGCCGCCGGCCATCATCATCTGGCGCGCGACCTCGAGCTGAGCCTCGAGGGAATCGCTCCCTTGCACCCGCCCGGCAATCTCCTTGATCGAAAGGCCGTTGAAGGTCGGATCGGCGCCGTAGGACGACACCACCGCGAACGACAGGTCCTGAATCCCGCGCTCGGCGAGCATCGCGCGCATCTCGGTGCGAATCCGCGCCCAGGTCGCCGGATCCTTCAGCCGCGCCTCAATCGCAATCTGCCCGCCCTCGAGCGACCACGACGGGAAGCGGATTCCGAGTGTCGAGCTCGCCGCGGTATAGGCGTACTGGTCGGCTTCGACGTCCACGCCGCGCGCGCGCGCCGCGTCGATCATCGCCAGCGCTTTCGCGGAATCGCCCCATCGCGAGGGACTGTCGACCTTCAGGTGGGAGATCTGGACGCGGCAGCCACCGGCGTCGCCGACCCGGATCGTCTCTTCGATCGCCTTCTCGAGCTCCGTACCCTCGTTGCGCATGTGGGAGGCGTACACGCCACCGGCATTCCCGGCAATCCGCGCCAGTTCGATGAGCTCAGGTGTTTTCGTGTAGGTGCCGGGAACGTACTGCAGGCCCGTCGAGAAGCCGACCGCGCCGTCGGCCATCGCCCGCCAGACGAGCGATTTCATCCGGGCCAGCTCCGCCAGGGTGGCGTCGCGATCCTCTGTGCCCATCACGGCCCGCCGCACCGTGTTATGGCCGATCAGGGTCGCGTAGTTGACCGACGCGCCGACGTCACGGACCTTCGTCAGCGCCTCGCCGACGTCGAGCGCCGAACCGCCGCAGTTGCCCGCGACGATCGTCGTGACCCCCATGCGCACGAAGTTTTCGGCACGCGGGTGGTCGGCGATGTCGTCGGCGTGGGTGTGGACGTCGATGAACCCCGGCGCCACGACCAGCCCGGTTGCGTCGATCACCTCGTCGGCGGTGCCACGCGGCAGGTTGCGCCGGACCGCGACGATGCGGCCATCGGCGACCGCCACGTCGGCCACGACGCCTGGCGAGCCGGTGCCGTCGACTACGGTGCCGCCGGCGATCAGCAGGTCGTAGCGCGGCGCCTGCGACCGTGGGGCCTGGGACCGCGGCGCCGGCGCCCCCGGCGCGATGCCGAGCAGCGCCAGCCCGACAATCGCGGCCGCCCGAAATAGGCGAGCGAGCATGTGAGTTTCAGCCCTGCGTCTCGTTGCGCGCGCCGCCGGTCATCAAGCTGACCGTCGTGCCGACGACCAGGACGACGAGGACACCAAGGGGATTCTGCCACAGGAACGAGAGTCCCCGCGTGGCCGGATGCAGGGCGAAGACCGCCACGGCCGCGATGCCGGCCATCAGGCCGACGAACGCGCCCGTCCCGTTCGCCCGTCGCACCGCCAGCGCGAGGACGAACACGCCGAGGAGCGACCCGTAGAAGAACGAGCCGAAGCGATTGACCACCTCGATGAGCGAGCCGAGGTTGGCGGCGAACATGGCCACGAAGCACGCGAAGACACCCCAGAACCCGGTGGCCAGCTTCGACACCATCAGATAGTGCGCGTCGCTCGCCACCGGACGCACCATCCGGCGATAGATGTCGATGACGGTCGACGTCGCCAGCGAGTTCAGCTCGGCGGCGATGCTCGACATGGCGGCGGCGAAGATCGCGGCGATCATCAGGCCGACGAGTCCGACCGGGAGCTTCGTGGTGATGAACGTGGGAAAGACGTAGTTGACGTCGGGCGTCGGCGTGTCACCCGTCAGGCCGCTGTAGCCCGAGTCGCCGGTGACGTCGCGCACCAGCGCCGCGGCGCGGGTCCGTACGCTCTTCAGTTGCGTGTTGGACGCGAGAAACGACTGGCGCGCGGCGTCCTGCTGGCCGTCGCCCGCATGGGCGAGCGCGGTCGACGCGTCCCGCCGGGCTTCGAAGGCGCGCGTGAACTCGGCTTCGAGCGCGCGGAACTCGCCGGCCCTGGCGCTCCCCTCGATCTGCTAGCGCGTGCACGCGGTTGAAGAGCATCGGCGGCTGGTTGAACAGGTAGAACACGAAAACGAGCACCCCGGTCAGCAGCACGAGCGCCTGGAGCGGGATCTTGAAAAAAGCGCTCATGAGGAGCGACTGCCGCCCCTCGTTGATCGACTTGGCGGTGAGGTAGCGCTGCACCTGGCTCTGATCGCAGCCGAAGTACGACAGCATCAGGAACACGCCGCCGAGCAGCCCGGACCAGAACGTGTAGGTCTGACGCGGATCGACGGTGAAGTCGACGGTGTTGAGCCGGCCGGCGGCCCCCGCCACGTGCAGCGCCTCCGATACGCTCACGTGCGACGGCAGGCCGATGATGAGCGCCGCGACGGCCGCGCACAGGCCGAACACGATCACCACCATCTGCTTGACGTCCGTCCAGGTCACGGCCTGGACGCCCCCGACCATCGTATAGAGCGCCGTCGGCACGCCGATGGCGACGATGGTGAGCGTGAGGTTCCAGCCGAGCATGATTGACAGGATGACCGACGGGGCCGCGATGATGACGCCGCACGAGAGGCCGCGGGACACCAGGAACAGGACGCTCGCCAGCGTTCGCGTCTTGAGGTCGAACCGCTTCTCGAGATACTCGTACGCGGTGAACACGCGGGCGCGGTAGAAGAACGGCACCAGCGTCACCGACAGGATGACCATCGCGATCGGCAGGCCGAAATAGAACTGCACGAACCGCATCCCGTCCGCATAACCCTGCCCCGTCGTCCCCACGAGCGTGATGGCGCTCAACTGGGTGGCCATCACCGACAGGCCGACAGCCCACCACGGCAGACTCCGGTTGGCGAGGAAGTACCCTTCCACTTCATCGGCGGCCTTGGTGCGCTTCAAGCCGTCGTAGACGATCCAGACGAGATACACCCCGACGACGAGCCAGTCGACTATGTGCATGCAGGCGGATCCGTGGCGACGAGCATCCGAACAGGGAGTGAGGGCGTGCTGCCGGCTACGTCACGAAAAGGCACGTTTGAACGCCCAGAGCGCGGCAATGACCAGCGCTTCGCACACGATCGCCCAGACGTACAGGCGACGGGTCCGCGCATCGAGTGCATCCTCGGACTTCATGGGGCAAGAGTATAGCTGAGAGGGAAAAGCAGCGTCATCCGCTGTCGAACGGGCGAACAACGTGGGTCGTTTCTACGCGATAGCGGATCCGAGTCCGTCGCCACCGCGTGGCGCACGGAACCCCGGGAGGGCCTCCGATCTGGCGCCAAAGCAGGCGGCGGATGAGCTGACCGAATCGAGGGAGCGTTGCCTGATCGGGACGTCACATTTACACGGCGGGTCATACTACGCGCCTCCGCGAAAGCCACGAGTCGCCTGCGCACACCGGAATCATCAGATCGCCGGGGCAATTCGACGCGGCGAAGATGGACTCCTTCTTGCTGACTCCGTCGCTGGAGTGGACAGCGCCGGGCGAACGCCCCCCTTTTCCACACGGTCCACCTCAGGCATACGATGTCCGCTGAAGTACCGGTAATCTCCGTCATCGTTCCCTGTTTCAACCAGGCGCACCTGCTGCGCGAAGCGCTGGACAGCGTTGGCACTCCCAGGCGCGGCACGGAAATCGTCGTCGTCGACGATGAATCGACCGACGACACGCTGGCAGTCGCGAACGACTACGCGGTCCGGTCGCCCGTTCCTGTCTTCGTCGTTCGACAGGACCATCAGGGGTGCGCCGCCGCCCGCAATCGCGGTCTGCGCGAGAGCCGCGGCCGGTACCTCGTCTTCCTGGATGCGGACGACCGGCTCGCGCCAGGCGCACTCGACCTTGCTGCCACGGCCATCGAAGAGCGTCCGGAGTGCTTCTTCGTATTCGGCCGATCCCGGATGGTGTCGCCCGACGGCGCGTTCCCGCCCGCACCGGTCCAGCCTCGCTCGGACGATCACTACCGCGAACTGCTCCGACGCAACTTCATCTGGATATCGGCCATGGTGCTGTTCCGCCGCGAGGCGGTGGAACTGGCCGGCGGGTTCGACCGAGCCGTCAACTCATCGGCTGACTACGGGCTCTACCTGAACATCGCGAGGCATCATCCCGTCTGCGACCACGGTCAGGTCGTGGCCTACTGCCGGCGCCACGCGACGGACAGGCACGGCAACGCCGCGACGCTGCTGCGCGAAACGCTCGCGGTGCTCCGCTCCCAGCGGCCGTTCCTCGCTGGCGACCGGGCCTCCCAGGACGCATTTCACGAGGGCTGGCGCGCGTGGCAGGAACTCTACGGCAGTGATCTCCTGGACGAGATCCGGGGGCACGTCGCGGATCGCGCGTGGTGGCCGGCGATGAGGAAGACGGCCACGCTCGTCCACTATCACCCGCGCGGCGCCGTGCACGAGGCGGTGTGCAAGGCGCGCACGACGTTTGGCGCACGGAGAAAGTCGCTGGCAGCCAGCCGCTAAGTCCGGGCCCGTCAAGGAATAAGTGTGGCATCTCTGGGCATCGAGGCGCCCGGATCGCAAGGCGCAATGTCACAGATATTCCTGACGGGCCGTGAGCCCAGGATTGAACGCCACAGCGTCACAGGTCGATTCCGATGAGCCGCATCAACCGCAGCGCGTTGCTCGAGGTCGCGAGCCCGTCGAGCAGCCGGTAGTCGAAGTGCATGCTGCCCTGCTCGTCCACGGTCTCGGTGAAATGCACGAGACGCGCGGCACTGTTGAGCGGGTCTTCCGAGGCGAGATTCAGGTCGTGCGTGGTCATGGCGCCGATCGCGCCGGCTGCCAGCAAATGGCGCGCCACGCCGCGCACCGCGATACCCCGTTCAGCAGAGTTGGTGCCCTGCAGAATCTCGTCGAGCAGGTAGAGCAGCACGCGCCCGGGCCGGGGACGCTCGGCGGCGTCCACAACGCCCTTCAGGCGCGCGAGCGCGGCCATGAAGTAGGACAGGCCCAGCTCGAGCGAATCCTGCACGCGGATGCTCGTCTGGAGATCGCTCGGCGGGAGCCGGAGCGAGGTGGCGCATACGCAGCCGCCAGCCTGCGCCAGCACGGCATTGAGCCCGATCGCCCGCAGCAGCGTGCTCTTGCCCGACATGTTCGAACCGGTCACGAGCAGCAGCGTGCCCGGCGGTCCAACGCTGACGTCGTTGGCGACGCGGCGATCGTCGGCGATCAGCGGGTGTCCCAGCGCCTCGGCGGCGTAGATCGGCTCGGCGTCGATCCGCGGCAGGCACCACGACGGATTGTCGAAGCGCGCACCGGCAAGCGCGGAGAGCGCGTCGAGATCGCCCAGGCCCTCGAGCCACTCGCGCACGTGCGTCCCCGTGTGCGCCCGCCAGCGATCGAGCGCGAACATCACGTGGAAATCCCACAGCGTGAACGCCTGCACGGGAAAGTGCAGCATGGCGGCGCCGTCCCGCAGTGTGGCGAAGCTCAGGATGCGATTGAAGCGCCGCATGCAGACAGGCGCCGACCGCCCCTCGGCCGAGAGGCGCTGCTGAGCAACGCGCAGCCGGTCGGCTTCGAATCCGTGCGCGGTGGCATGCTCGAAGAGCGCCGCGTAGCGGCCGAGCGCCGCCTGGCCCGCGCCGGCCCGCCCGAACGACAGGCCGATCGCATGTGCCCTTGAAAACCACAGAAGGATGCCGGCCACCATGGGCAGCAGCCAGTACGCGCCCTGCACGAGACCCGCCGCGTGGAGGCCCGCGAGGATCCAGATCGAAGCGGTCAGCGCGAGCACGAGGAGGCGCCATACGGCGGAGAGCGCTGGCGGCGCCTCGGCCCACGCCAGGAAGGCATCGATCTCGATCTGCCGCGCGCCCGAGGCGCGGATGCCGTGCGCCGCCAGGCGCTCGCGCCACTCGTCGAGCGCAGCCAGCTCGGTGACGCCGCGCTGGCGGGCACGGACCTCGTCGGGATCGGCTGCGGTGAGCAGCCACGCCGCCAGCCGCGCGTGGCCGCCTGGGGTGGCCGTCGGACCGAGCCACTGGAAGAGCGAGGCGCGGCCGAACAGATCGAGGTCGAGGGCGTACGGATGATGAGCCAGATCGATCGAGACCGGGGCATCGGCCGGTGGCAGATCGTCCCAGCGACGTTCGGCACGCGCGAGCGCGCGCACGTTGGCGACGCGGAGCGCCTCGCACCAGGCCACGCGCTCCTCGACGCGCGCGTGGTAGCCGACGAGCACGGCAAAGACGGCAAGGAGGCAGACCCCGGCGCCCAGAGGAATCCCGCCGTCGCCGTGGGTCAACGCCCAGAGCACCAGCGCCAGGCCGGGGATGAAGGACGCCAGGCGCAGGCGCGAGATCCGCGTCGATCTGCGCGATTCGGCATCGCGCCGGGTCGTGTGCCTGGCGGCGCGGTCCGCGTAGGGCCGCATCACGCGCGTGCCTTCCATGCGGCAATATTCAGGCGCCAGTAGTCCAAGGTGAACGGCGGCGTGTCGCGGGACGCCCGATCGGTCAGGGCGGCGACGAACGGATTCCGCAGCCCGTCAGGCAGGCGGGCCAGATGGTGGCGGAGGCAGACGCACGCAATGAACTCCGCAAACGCCGCCGCGGTCGGTATCGTCGTCGGCGCCTCCTCGAGCGACGTCTCGACGTCGCGGAAGCCCGCGCGTTCGAGCCGGGCGCGCGTCTCGTGCGGATGGGCGAACCGCCAGGGATCGGACCAGTCCGCCAGGTGTTCCCGAAATGGCGAGAGCCGCATCAGCGCGTGCGCGCGGGTGAGCAGGCGCCGGAGATTGGGCCCGCCGCCGCACTGCGCGACCAGCCGTCCGCCAGGCTTCAGCGCGGCGGTGGATGCTGGCGAACAACCGGTCGTGGTCGAGGATCCAGTGGAAGGTCGCCGCGCTGAAGACCGCGTCGAACGATTCTGCGAACGGCAACGCCCCCCCGTCCGCCCGCACAAAAGCCGGGGTCTGACCCACGGGCCCGGGACAGCATCGCGGCGGACCGATCGAGTCCCACCACGAGCGTTCCCGCCAGGACGCCGATCTCGGATGTCAGACGGGCCGTTCCACAGCCCACATCGAGGACGCGCTCACCAGGCCGCGGCGCCAGCCGCGCCAAGACCTTAAGTCCCCACCCGAGCTGAGGATCCGAGAGCCGGTGATACCGCGTCGCGTCCCAGTCCGCCATCAATCCAGTGTACAGCCCGCATCCGGGAGATTCGCATCCTGCGGATCGTCTCCGGCGCGGACTACCGGGCCTGGCTGAACGGCGCTCATGCGCACTGAACGGCCGTCGCCCCATTCACCTTGATCTTCCGAGGTCGTCATGATGTCCTGCTCCGCAGCAGGAGCACATGATGGTCTTCCGAACCGCTCTCGTCGCCGCTTGCCTCGCCGCCGCCGCGATCCACGCGCAGAACCCGCCGGCGCAGGCGCCGCGGTGGACGCCGCCCGATCCGACCAACCTCCAGGTGTTCCCCAAGGACATCGCAAAACGGGATCTGGTGCAGAACATGAAGGGGTTCACCGCCGCCCTTGGCGTCCGCTGCGAGTTCTGCCACGTCGGCGAGGGCGACGACCTCACGAAGTTCGATTTCGCGAGCGACGAGCGGCGGCAGAAGCGGAATGCCCGCCTGATGTTGAAGATGACCGCCGAGATCAACCAGAAGCTGGCCGACGTGCCCGAGCCGCGCCCTGACGGCACGCCCGCCGTCACCTGCTACACGTGCCATCGCGGCGAGAAGAAACCGCAGACGGCACGGCCGCAGTAACGCGGCCAATCAGCCCTCCAGATCCTTCAGCAGCTCGCGCGCCTCGTCGGCGTTCTCGGCCGGAACCTGGATCGCGGGCGTCATGTCAGAACCAACGGCGCTTCCGGGAAACAGGTGCAACAGCGCCCCGCCGGCGACGTTGAATTCGATGTCGGCTTCCTCGAGCAGCGACTGGGCCACCGCAAGCAGCCCCGGATCGTTGGTCTTGAATACGGTAACGGGACCCGCGGGGTCCTGGTCTGTCATCTCGAACCTCCACCTGACCGCGGGGCGGCAGGCCCCGCCTTCACGAGCTTCAGCGAGCCGTCCTGGATGAGGCCGATATCCCTGGCGTAATATTTGAACTCCCTCGCCCCCGGCTCGAGGGGCGTCGTTTCCTCGACCCTGAGAACGTGCCTGAACGTGCCGGCCGGGGTCGTCGCGAAGACGTCGTCGGCCGCGTCCATCGCGACGATCTCGGCGCGATCCATCGCCACCTTCGGCGCGACCTCCTGGTAGTACCTCGCGCCCACTGTCGGCGCGCCAGGCATCATCAGCCCAAAGCGAGCGCCCTTAGCGCCGGCGCGCCACGCGCCTTCGTGGTTTACGACCTTGCCGTTCCCGTAGACGTCCACGTCCTCGCCGAAGTAATAAACGTCCTTCGTCACCACGCTGATCGCGAAGAAGTTCCTCGACACCTCGACCAGTTGACCGGTTTTCGTCTCACGTTCCTCGACGACGCGGGTCTCGACGCCGTCGATGCTCTGCGTTTCGTCGAGCACGGTGATGACCAGCCGCTCGCCGCCGTCCCCCTCGAGCACGAGCTGATAGCCGGGCTCCAGAATGAAATACGGATTGCGTCCCGTGGGGCGCAGGTCCGCCTTGCTGACCCCGAACGCGTCGACCCAGAGCGCCGGCAACGAGATCGGATCCTGCGGCGGATGGTGCGTGGGAACAGACCAGAGAAGGCAGAGCGCAACGGCGCAGATACACATGCCATCACCTCGCGGGATCCATCAGTGCCTGATACACCATCGTGGGAAACGTCGTCCTGACATCGCTGCGGTTGGGCATCAGCTGAATCATGAACACGATCGTGAGCCGCGCGTCGGGATCGACCGCGTACCAGGATCCGTACGCGCCTCCCCAGCCGAACGCGCCCGACCGACTCCATGCCGCTCGCGCCGTAGCGGTCAACGGTTTCGAACCCGAAGCCGTAGCCGAGCCCCGTCGTCGAATGCAGCGTGCCGGCCTGGTTCGTCGTCATCAGCTTGACGGTGCGCGGCGCGAGGATGCGGACGCCGTCGAGCGCGCCCTCGTGCCGGATCATCTCCAGGAAGCGGGCGTAGTCGCGGGCCGTGGACAGCAGGCCGGCGCCGCCGGCGAAACTGCGCCGCGGTCCGTCCACGTAGGCGCCCTGCCCGCGGCCGCCTTCCGGAGCGCGGACGATCGTGCCATCGCTGCCGCTGGCGTAGACAGCCGCCAGCCGGTCACGGGCGCCCGGCGGCAGGAAGAACATGGTGTCTTTCAGGCCGAGCGGCCCCGTGATTTTCTCCCGGATGAACTGGTCGAGCGGCACCCCCGACGCGCGTTCCACGACACAGCCCAGGATGTCGATGTTGTAGCCGTAGACCCACGATTCGCCAGGCTGCGCGACGAACGGCAGCGTCGCCAGCCGCTCCATCGTCGCGCAGATCGGCTCGTCCTTGTCGGCGGTATACCAGCCGAACCCAGCGGCAGGGCCAAGCGCTTTCGCTTCGTACTGTGAGGCGACGGACGCATCGGTGCCGTAGGAGATGCCGGCCGTATGCGTCAGCAGGTCACGGATGGTGATGGAGCGGCGGGCAGGAACGATCTCGACGGCGCCGTTCTCCTTGCGAACCGCGACCGTGGTCTTCGCAACGCCGGGATGAACCGGCTGACGGGATCGTTGACCCCGATCTTGCCTTCTTCGACGAGCGACAGGATCGCGACGCTGGTCAGGGCCTTGGTCTGTGACGCGATCCTGAAGATCGTGTCCATCGCCATCCGGCGGCCCGCTTCCTTGTCGCTCCACCCGACGGCCTTTTCGTAGACCGGCCGCCCGTCGCGGAGCACCAGGGCCACGGCTCCCGCGATGCGGTTTTCGTCAACGTAGCGCTGGAGGACGGCGTCGATCCGGGCGAGCCGGTCAGGAGCAAATCCAACGCCGGCGGCCGGGGCCTGCGCGGCCGGTGACCTGGGTGAGCAGTAGCGCGAAGCAGACGGCAAGAGCGGCATGCCTGAAGCGCATGCGCCAAGCATACCGCTTTCGGAGGGCGGCAATCCGGCCGCCGCCCTACTCGTAGCGCAGCGCGATGATCGGGTCCACGCGGCTGGCGCGCCGTGCCGGCAGCCAGACAGCCACGAACGCCACCAGCGTCAGCAGCAGGGGCACGCCGACGAACACATATGGGTCGCGCGCCGTGACGCCGAACAGGAACGTCGAGATGAACCGCGCCAGCCAGAGGGCGAATCCGACGCCGATCGCCACGCCCACGATCGCCAGGCCCATGCCCTGGGTCACGATCATGTTCTTCACCTGCGAGCCCTGCGCACCGAGCGCGAGCCGGATGCCAATCTCCTGCGTGCGCTGCTCGACCGAATACGCCATCAGGCCGTAGATGCCGATGGCCGCCAGCAGCAGCGCCGCGCAGCCGAAGACGGTCATCAGCCACATGTTGAACTGCTCGCGGGAGGTCGACAGGGACACGACCTCTTCCATCGTCCGCACGTTCGAGACGGGGAGCCCCGTGGCCTGCCGAATCTGCTCCTGGATGGCGGTGCTCAACGACTGCGGCGCCACAGCCGTGCGCACGACCCACGCCATCGGCGTCAGTTTCACGTTCAACGCGTTGGCGGCATCGGGCAACTGCGACTGTGGGATGAACATGGCAGGCTGCGGATCGCTGTTCAAGCCGCCATCCCGCGTGTCGCTGACGATGCCGATGATCTGCCGTTCGGGCTCGGTGGCGAACTCGCGCATGACGCCGCGGCCGATGATCAGCCGGTCGTTCAGCGGATCGGCCTTCGGCCAGTACCTGACGCGCCATCGCCTCGTTGATGATCACGACCGGCGTGCTGCTGCTGTTGTCCCGGTCGTTGAAGCTGCGCCCGCGCTTCATCGGGATCTTGAAGACTTCGAAGTATCCCGGCGAGATCGTGGTCCAGCCGCCGCCGCCGTGGAACGGGCCGTTGTCGAGCGGCCGGCCGACGATGCGGAACGGAAGTCCGTAGCCCCCCTGCAGCGGCACGCAGCAGGTCGCACTGGCCTCGACGACGCCCGGAAGCGTGCGCAGCCGCTCGGCGCCATTGCGCACGACCTGCGACACCGCCTCGGATTTCGCGAACTGGCGCGCCCGTCAGCGACATCCGCATCGTCAGCACGTTGTGGGCGTCGAAGCCGGGGTCCACGTGCGCGAGCGAGATCGCGGTGCGAATGAGGAGCGCCGAACCGATGAGCAGCACCAGCGCAAGCGCGACTTCGGTGATCACGAGCACGGCGCGCATCTTGTTCTGGCGCAGCCCGGTTCCTGAGCGGCCGCTGCTTTCCTTCAGCGTCGTCGTGAGGTCGGCCTTCGAGCTTTGAAGCGCGGGAATGAGGCCGAAGATGACGCCGGTCGCCAGCGAGATCAGCAGCGTGAAGCCGAGCACGCGCCAGTCGAGGCCGACGAGCGCGCCGTCCTCTCCGACTCGCGGCAGGCCTGCCGTATTGACCGCCAGCAGCGCGCGGATCCCCACCCAGCCGAGGAGCAGCCCGAAGACGCCTCCGCTCAGCGCGAGCACGACGCTCTCGGTCAGCAACTGCCGGACGATCCGGCCGCGCGACCCACCCACCGCGGCACGGATGGCAATCTCGCGGCGACGTCCAGCGGCCCGCGCGAGCAGGAGATTCGCGACATTCGCGCACGCGATGAGCAGCACGAAACCGACCGCGCCACCGAGAACGAACAGCGAGGTCCGCACGTTTCTGACGAGCACATCCCGCACCGGGTCCACGGAAAAGCCGTTGCCGGCCTGCAGACTGTTGGGGAACTTCGCCCGGAAATCGGCGGCCGACGCCTGAAGACGCGCCCGGGCCTGGTCGAGCGACACGCCGGCTTTCAATCGACCGGCGGCCTGGAAGTAGTGCCCCTGGTCGGTCGAGTTGGGCTCGAGCTGGAAGGGCAACCAGACCTGCGGCGACGGCCCGAACTCGCGGAAGTCGAACTCACCGAGGACGCCGATGATTGTGTAGGGCTCTCCGTTGAGCGAGACGGACGTGCCGACGACGTTCTGGTCCGAATTGAAGCGGGTGGACCAGAGCCGGTTGCCGAGCACCACGACGCGGGGACCGTTCGGGAGATCCTCGTCGGCGGAGAACGTGCGCCCGAGCGCCACCGGCGCGCCGACGAGCTTGAAGAAGTCACCCGAGACGTTTTCCGACCGGAGCTGCTCCGGGAATCCTCCGCCCGTCAGGTTCACGAGGCCCGAGTTGAACGCCGAGACGTCCTGCACGACCTGGCCCTGGTCACGGTAGTGCTGGAACTTCGCCGGCGAGGCGGCCGGGCCGGATCCCCGCTGCGACGTGTTCATGAACACCACGACCCGATCGGGATCGGGAAACTGGACCGGCTTCAGGAGCACGGCGTTGACCACCGAGAAAATGGCGGTATTCGCGCCGATTCCGAGGGTCAGGGCGGCAACCGCCGCCAGGGTGAAGGCCGGACTCGCCGCGAACATGCGCAGCGAGTGCTTGAGATCCTTGAAGAAGGCTTCGAGCATGATGAGGGTTAGACGTCGGCCGGCCGGATTTTGCTGTCCGGGCAGGCAATTATTTTTGTTTTCCCGGGCAATCGACGCGGCAAGAGCGCAAGCGCCGCCAGAACTGGGTGGGCCTCGTTCAAGCTACGGACGCGCGGCCGGTGCTACCATGCGCGGATGTCGAAGGGGCGCCTCGAGGCCTTCAGTGACGGCGTCATCGCGATCCTCATCACCATCATGGTGCTGGAGCTGCGCATGCCCGACGGGGACGCGACGTGGGGCGCGCTGGCGCCCGTCGTGCCCAAACTGATGACCTACGTGCTCAGTTTCGTCTTCC
The DNA here is from genome assembly GCA_963817635.1 of uncultured Acidobacteriota bacterium. GTDB lineage: Bacteria > Acidobacteriota > Vicinamibacteria > Vicinamibacterales > 2-12-FULL-66-21 > CAWFPR01. Next base: position 120,798 of record CAWFPR010000028.1, read on the forward strand.
TGGGCATCTACTGGAACAACCACCATCACATGCTGCACGCGGCCGAGCGCGTGAACGGCAGCGTGCTCTGGGCAAACCTCCACCTGCTCTTCTGGCTGTCGCTCGTGCCGCTCGTGACCGGCTGGATGGGCGAGCATCATCGCGACCCGGTCCCGGCCGCGGTGTACGGATTCGTGCTCCTGATGGCCGCGGTGGCGTACACGATCCTGCAGGGACGGATCATCGCGTGCCAGGGGCCGCACTCGAAGCTGGCGGCCGCGGTGCAGGGCGACGTGAAGGGAAAGATGTCGCTGCTTCTCTATGCGCTGGCGATCCCGCTGGCGTTCGTGGACCCCGCGATCGCGGACCTGATCTACGTGGGCGTCGCGCTCATCTGGCTCGTCCCGGACCGGCGGATCGAAAAGGCGCTCAGGAACGTGGCGGAGCCTTGACGTCCTGAACGGCCGCGCGCGCCGCCGCCTCGAACTCTTTCGACTTTCCGCGCGGGACGCTCAACGTCTGCCACCGCGTGCCGGCGAAGTGCTTCGCGAGCAGCACGATCTGCCCGACGTGCGCGGCATAGTGCGTCAACTGCCTGTTGATCGCCTCCATGACCGTATGCGCCTGGCCGCGAATCGGCACCGTCTTCTCCAGGTCATCCGGCCCCAGCCCGCCGATCGCACCGAAGGTCCGGGACCAGCCGTCCTCCCACGCCGCCAGCAACGCCGGGCGCGTGTCGGCCGACCCAATCTCGAACTCCGTGTCCCGATTGCGATCCGGCTTCTCGCCGTCGGTGGTCATGAAGTCGGTCCATCGCGAACGCATGTTGCCCGCCATGTGCTTCATGATGGTCGCGATACTGTTCGACCCGTCGTCCAGGGTGAGGAACAGGTGCTCGTCCTTCGTCTGTGCGAGCGCCTTGTCGGCCTGCGACTTGAGCGAACGAAACTGGCGCCGGGCGTCGTCGAGGAAGTGTTGCGAAATCATGCCCTCAGTCTAGCGCGGGGAGGCTCCAGGCTGTCTGGCCTCCGTCGGTTCGCTCTCCGCGGTCCGCTCTCCGCAGTCCGCGCTCCGTGGTCCGCGGTCCGCGCTCCGTCAGTCCGCGTCTCCGTGCAATCCGTGTGCTCCGTGGTCGTGATCCGATCTGTGTAATCCGTGTGATCTGTGGTTGCTATTCAGCGACGTATTTCCACGGCGCCGTGGCGGTCGCGCGGCGCCAGACGGTGAAGAACGGGAAACTCCGTGGTCCCGGCTGCCCGGCTTCCGCCTTGTTCTCGGTCACGAATCCGATCGTGACGCCGAGATCCCCGCTCGAGGCGACGATCGTGCGGTCCGGGCCCCAGTGGACGGGGCTCGTGGGCTGCGGAGCGCTGTCGCCGATGTACTTGCCGATGGCGTCGTTCCCGACAACGAAGCCCGGCACGCCCGCGCCGCCCAGGTTGATCGCCTCGGCGCTGCCGTACTTCACGAACGCCGGACCGAGCCCTGTCGCCTGCGAATCAGTGGAGAACGCCCGCTCGGCGGCCGCGAGCGACTCGCGATGGCGTTCGATCGCCGCGGCGTCGGTTGACGGTGCGACCAGCGCGGCTGGCAGCAGCGGTGTCATTGCCGCGGTCGATGCTGGCGCATCGGCTGGCGCGCGGACGCGCTTGTAGGCGGCGACGCGCCAGCCGGCCGGGCCCTTGATCCAGTAGGCCAGGTACTTCCCGGGCGCCGCCGTTCCATCCGGGCGCGTGGGTGACGAGGAAACCGAACGTGAATCCGTGAAGACCGTCGGCGGAGACGCCGCCGCCTTTCGGCGTCCACTCGAGGTGCGTCTTCAGGTTGGCGGGATCGGCGCGGAGCGACTCGACCGCGGCCGCTTCTCCGTGCACGAACTTCCCGGGCACGATCAGCACCACATCGTCGGCAAACATCGCGGAGAGACCGGACACGAGGTCGGTCTTGACGCTGGCTGCCGAGAACGCGCGGTCGGCCGCCAGCAACTCGTCGGCAGCCGACTGTGGAGTGCGGGGCTGGGCGGCGGCGATGGCGGCGGAGAGAGCACGAACACGGAGGCGAGCGAGAGATGTCTGTTCATGCCCGGCTGATTTGCCGGTGGCCGTGGCGAGGTATCAGGCGGGACGAGTGCCGGGACGAGTGCCGGCAATTCGGCGGCGGCGCGCCGGCACGGCAGGCCAGCCGCTGAAAATGCCTGCAAAAACGGCACTGCCGGGCCGCCTCGCTTCTTGCATTCGCGAGCCGCACAACCGGATTCGCGAGGAGGCTGCCATGCTGTATTCCGAGCTCAATCGCCGCGATTTCGTGCGCACCGTGTCCGCCGGCATGGCGCTGCTCCCCGCGCTCGGCACGAGCGCCCTGGCGGAGATCCTCGGGCCGCCCCGGAGCCGCGTCGCGGTCGTCCGGACGACCGATCGAAAGCGCGGCGTCACCCAGGCGCTGAAGCTCCTCGACGTGCGCGGGGTCAAGGGCAAGCGGGTCGTCGTGAAGCCGAACTTCAACTCGGCGGATCCGACGCCGGCCTCGACCCACAACGACACGCTGTCGCAGCTCGTGACGGAACTGCACGAGCGCGGCGCGCGCAGCATCACGCTGGGCGAGTCGAGCGGTCCGCCGCAGACGCGGGGCGTGCTGGAACAGAAGGGCACGCTGGACCTGGCGCGCGATCTCCGCTTCGACGTCGTCAATTTCGAGGAGATCCCCGAGACGGACTGGGTGCCGATCGGGCCGGCCGGCACGAACTGGCCCGAGGGGTTCCACCTGCCGCGGCTCGTCGACCACCGCACAGTACATGGTGTCGACGTGCTGCCTGAAGACGCACGGGTCCGGCGGCGTGTTCACGATGTCGCTGAAGTTGTCGGTCGGCCTCACACCGAAACCGATCCGGCGCGGCATGCACCGATCGCCCGACATGCGGCGCATGATCGCGGAGCTGAACACCGGCTACAGACCTGACCTCATCGTGCTCGACGGTGTCGCCGCATTCACCGACGGCGGGCCCTCGCGCGGCGAGCTGAAAGCCGGCGACGTCATCATCGCCGGCGACGATCGCGTGGCGGTGGACGCCGTGGGCCTCGCGATGCTGAAGTCGCTCGGCGCCAACGAGGCCATCATGGGGCGGCCGATTTTCCAGCAGGAACAGATCGCGCGGGCCGTCGAACTGAAGCTGGGTGTGACCGGACCCGACGCCATCGATCTGGTGACCGGCGATCCGGAGAGCCGCACGCTCGCCGACACGCTGCGCGGCATTCTCGCTCAGGGGTAGGCTGGAGTTCAGGAGGGAGGGAGAAACCCCTCTCTCCTGCCTGCTGCGCTCAGAATACGCGGATCGACGACACCGTGTCCTTCCACGTGCCGCGAAGGTTGGTCGCGTCGCGGCGGATCTCGGTGGAACGTCCACGGAAATCGCTGTCGCGGAAGATCTGCACGGCCGATCCGAAGACGCGGATCGACGAGATGCGGTCGTTGAACCCCCGAGGCAGCGACTGGTAGACGGAGCCGCGCGCCACACAGAAATAGTTGCCGCGGAACCCCGAGTCCTCGTAGAAACAGGCGCCCTCACGTGGCATCGGGGCGCTGCGTCCCCAGACCGGAACTCCATAGCCACCGCGCCCGCGGTCGTCGGAGCTGCCCCGTCCGCGGTCATCGTAGCTGCCGCGTCCGCGGTCGTCGTAGCTGCCGCGCCCGCGCGCGTCGCGGCGGCCGACCACGATCGACGAGATCTGATCGTTCCAGCCTCCACGTTTCAAGTCGCGGACGTCTCCCGCGAACCGGGCCGACTTGCCGCGCATGTCGCTGTCGCGGAACACGATCACGTCGGCTGCGCCGAGCAGGCGGATCGACGAGATCTCGTCTCCCATGCGACCCGAAAGCCGGCGGATCTCCTCGCCGGGCGCCGCGCAGAAGTAGCGCCCGCCGTAGTTGGCGTCCTCGTAGAAGCACGCGCCGGCCGGCGGCACGCGCCCGCGGCCCCACCTGGGCTGCGCCCACGCAGCCTGGGCGATACACAGACTGATCACACCGACGATGGCAGCGATGGCTTTGCGACGGGTCATGGCGATTCTCCTGCACGGGTCTTGTGCAAATCGCTCGCCGAGCGGCCCCGCCCAGCCGGAAGGGGTACCCGATGGCCGTCCATCTGTATGTCGGGATTGAAGATCCGGGCGCGAGGTTTCCACCACGCGCGTTCGAGACGCAACCAACCTGGGGCGACACGAGTCCGCATCCGGACGGCACTTTTGTACACATCGGGCGCAGGTGCTGTCCGCAAACCTGGACGGCCCGCCACGACGCCGTCCGCGCGTCGCCCGGCGGCGCCTTTCTTCACCCGCCGCGGGCTGAGTGGCCGGAAGTCGGAGCGCTGCGGTCCCTCATCCGCGAGAGGACGCGTCGCGAGGATCGGCCCGACCGCCGGGCCACTACGCCAGCGCGCGGGAGAAGAGCTTCACCTCTGACTGTCCCTCGGCCAGCGACGTGAGCCGCTCGAACCCGAACCCCAGTTTCTCCAGCAGGCGGATCGACGCCATGTTGTCCGGCGACGTGATCGCCAGCACGCGCGGCAGAGTGAGCACCGTGCGCGCGTGCGACAGGCATGCATCCGCTGCCTCGTGGCCGTAACCCAACCCGCAATAGGGAGCGAGGTACGCGAAGCCGATGTCCGGCTCAGGCAGGGCATCGCGCTTCAGCAAGCCGCAGATGCCGATCGGCGTCCCATCGGACTTCAGGCGGACGACGTCGAGTCCGAACCCGAAGCGGACGTAGCTCGCCACCGGCCCTTCCGCGATATACCGGCGTGCGTCGTCCAGCGTGCGGACGTTCTTGTCACCGATATACCGGAGGAACGCCGCGTCATTGAGCAGTTCGAGGATGAACGGCGCGTCGGCTTCGGCCATCCGGCGGATCGTCAGACGCTGGGTGTCGAGATGCACGTCAGCGGCGCTCGGCGTTGTGTCCTGTCGACATGGCGCGTCAGCCCTCCGCGCGAAGCGCTTTGCGATACACGTGCTGGGTCTTGCTCCGCTCGTATCCGAGCCGCAGGTAGAACGGATGCGAGCCGTCGCGCACGACATTGCTGCGCACCGTCACCCTCGACAGGCCGCGGTCCGCGGCCCAGCGCTCGGCGGCCGTCACCAGCAGCCGTCCGGCGCCATGCCCTCGGAACGCTTCGTCCACCACGAGGCCGAAGATCTCGCAACGCGGGCCGGATTCCAGCAACTCCTCCTCGCCTGCGTGAATCCAGCCCGCGATCGCGCCGTCTTCATCTTCGGCGAGCCAGACGAACTGGCTGGCCCGGGCGATGAGCCGTTCAATCCGATCGCGCATGATCGCGACGCCGGTAGCGTATCCCAGTTGACCGGCCAGGCGCGCAACGGCGTCTGCGTCATCCGCAACAGGTCCGCGCAAGCGCAGGGTGGTCACCGCGCTCGGGCTCGGGCGGCGGCGTGAATGGCTGCTCCAGTCATGACGAATTCACGGATTGTGGCACAGAATGTTAGGCTTCGCGACACCCGCTGTCGGGATGTCGAGAGGAGGATCTCCGTGCGTTCGCCTCGATTGTTCGTGCTGCTCATGGCAGGCGCGGCGATGGTTGCCGCATCGCTGACGTCCGCGCAGACCGCGCCGCGCCTGCTCGTCCTCAACAAGACCGACGCGACGCTTGCCATTGTCGATCCGGCAACGCGCGCCGTTCTTGGCACCGTGCCGACGGGCGAGGCACCGCACGAGCTGGCCGTATCGGCCGACGGGAAGCTCGCGTTCGTGGCCAATTACGGTGCCCAGACGCCCGGTCACACCATCTCGATGATCGACCTTGGCGCGCGCAAGGAACTGCGCCGTGTAGAGGTCGCGCCGCTCCTGCGCCCGCACGGAATCCAGGTGGTGAACGGGCGCGTGTACTTCACATCGGAGATCGCGCGGGTCGTGGCGCGCTACGATCCTGAAGCGGACCGCGTCGACTGGATCTTCGGCACCGGCCAGGACACCACGCACATGCTGCGCGTCAGCTCCGACGAGACGCGCATCGTGACCGCCAACATCCGCGGCAACAGCCTGAGCATCCTGGAGCGCGGGCAGAACCCGCTCGCGTGGACGGCATCGGTGGTGGCGGTCGGACGAGGGCCGGAAGGCTTCGACCTGTCGCCCGACGGCACGCAGATCTGGGCCGCGAACTCCGCCGACGGCACCGTATCGATTGTCGACGTCGCGCTCGAAGCGCGTCGCCGCCACAATCCCGGCGCTCACGAAGCGGTCGAACCGTCTGAAGTTCACGCCGGACGGCACGCACGTCCTCATCACCGACCTGGACGCGGGCGAGCTGGTCGTGGTGGACGTCGCGTCGCGTGCCGTCGCCATGCGCGTCCCGCTCGGCCGGTCGCCCGAGGGCATCCTGATACCGCCCGGCGGAAGCGTGGCCTACGTCGCGGTCACCGGCGACGACCACGTGGCGGTCGTAGACCTGAAGACCTTCAAGGTGACGGCGACGATCGCGCCCGGCGGCGGCCCTGATGGCATGGCGTGGGTGCAGTAGCGCACACACGTCGAACGCACCCGTTCGTCCGGGCGCGACGTCACGCCGGCTCGGACGAGGCGGAATGACGCCACAATGCGATCGACTTCCTGCCGCACGTCGTCGCGCGGCCAGGTGCGGACGGTGAGCGTCAGGATCCCGGTGCGCGTTTCAGCGACGACGAGCGTCAGGTACCGCGGTTCGGCCGGGCTGTCCCCTTCGGTCAGGCCATCGATCCGGAAGCCGCGGCGCGCATCGCTCGGCGCTCGACTCGCGGGCGCGCTTTCCCTCGTCCAGGAACAGCCGTCCACGTGCTGCACCGTGTCCTTGTAGGAGCGGAACGACACGGGCTTCACGTTGATCGCGACGACCGTGTCCGCGTCGCCGCACAGGTAGCCGCCCCAGGTCTCGACGCGGCGCGATTCCTCCGGGATGTCGCGGACACCGGACCCGGAGAACGTGACCGGCACACTGAGACGATAGGCGCCCATCGCCGACTTCTTTGTACGTGACCGGCTCGGCGCGCATCACGCCGATCGCGTCCGGCCCGGGGCGGCTTCGCGGGTTCGGCAGCCACCATTCTTCGAGCGCCTGCCGGGCGTCGAGCTGAAGATCCGCCGCGAGATCCTCCAGTGCAATCCACTCGAGGAATTCGCGAACCACGCCTTCCTGCTCCGGCGACAGGGAGCCGAGCCTCGGGGGATAGCGGTCCGGGGGCCGAAGCGAGCGCACGAGCGCCTCGACGACCATCGCCGGATCCTCTGGCCGCCGCATCGCGTACTCGATCAGGCGTGGAAGATAGTGCCGCCACGAGCGCCCATCGAGGTACCCCAGACCCCAGAAGGCGAACTTCTCGAAGTACTCATCGCCTGGCGCGTCGATCGCTGCGTCGTACGGGTCCGCACGGTCGTAGCCGTCCACGGCGTTCCCGCCGCGCAGCGTCAGCGGCGGCGGCGACGCCAGGTCGTCGCGAAACGCGGCGAAGACACGCGCGATGAGGTCGGTTCGATCCATCGAAAGATGCCCGCTCGCCAGCAACCTATCACACGGCTATTCCGTCTGGCGCCCGGGGCGCCCCTTGCGGTCCCGCTCAGGCCAGGCCAGGGGGCCGGTCGCATCGGCGGCCAGACCCGACGCGGCAGGATAGCGCCCGTCGCGGTCTGACGGCCAACGGAGCAGGAACCACCCCGGCCCGCTGGGCCACAGACGCATGGCCCGGAGCCGGGCGCTGTGTGATACTGGCGCCGCCATCCGAACGCCTGAAGGGAGCATCAGTGAACGCACTGCTGCGAGACATCCGCCACTCGATCAGGAATCTCATCCGCGCGCCCGCTTTTGCGGCTGTCGCCGTGCTCCTCATCGCCCTCGGCGTCGGCGCGACGACGACGCTGTTCAGCCTGACCTACGGCGTGCTGATGAAACCGCTGCCCTGGCCCGAGGCCGACCGGGTGGTGCGGTTGCAGGAAACCCGCGGCGGCAGCACCGGCCGTATCCCGTGGACGATCAGCAACGCGACTTACCACGCGTGGCGCGAGCATCACTCGACGATCGAAGACGTCGGCGGCTGGATGCGCAGCCAGACGATGACGCTGACAATCGGCGCGGGCACCCCTGAACGCCTGCGCGTCGGCAGGGTCACGCCGAGCCTGATGCGCGTTCTCGGTGTACGGCCACGCCTGGGACGCGTCCCTTCTGACGACGAGGCTGGAGGCCGGAGCGGTCCGCGCACCGTCGTCATCGGCTTCGACGTGTGGCGGCACCGGTTCGCCGGCGATCCGACCGTCATCGGCCGCACGGTGCGGCTCGACGACCGCCTGGTGACAATCGTAGGCGTCATGCCGGAGGGATTCACGTTCCCCGATCGCGACACCGAGGCCTGGCTGCCGCTCGAAATCGCGCGGGTCACCGCAGGGGCCGACGTCATACAGGCGATGATCTTCAACGCGGTCGCGCGGCTGCGGCCCGGCGCGACAGCCGGCCAGGCATCGAGCGAGGCGACCGCCCGCGGGCTCTCGGCGCCAAAGCTGGGATCGGCGGCGGTGGCGCTCTTCGGCAACGACGGCGCCGTGGCGGTCGCGGCGGTGCCGGCACGCGACGCGCTGACGGCCGACGTCCGGCCCGCGCTCGTGGTGCTGCTCGCCGCCGTGGCGCTGATCTTCGGCACGGCGGTGGCGAGCGTGCTCGTCCTTCAGCAGTCGCGGGCGGTCCGCCGGCGCCGCGAGATGGCGGTGCGGATCGCGATCGGCGCGGGCAGCGGGCACATCGCGCGGTTGTGGCTCGTCGAGAGCGCGGTGATCGGCGCGATCGGAGGGGCGGCGGGCCTCGCGACGGCCGCGGCGCTGCACCGGGCACTCCCCGCGGTGCTGCCGCCCGATTTCCCCCGCCTCGCCGAGATCGGGATCGACCGGACCGTCACGGCGTGCGCCGCCGGCCTCACGCTGCTGGCGACCGTGCTCTGCGGCCTCGTGCCGATGCTCCAGCTCCGGGATCGCGCGCCGGCGCAGGCCCTGACCGTCGACGCCACGGCGCCGGACGGCGCGCGGTCCACTCGGGCCACAGCGATGCGACGGGCCATGATGGCCGCGCAGATCGCCGTCGCATGCGTGCTGCTCGTCGGAACAGGGCTGCTCGCGCGCAGCTTCGGCGCGCTCCTCGCGGCGGATCGGGGATTCGATCCGCGTGGTGTGCTGACGGCCCACTTCACGACAGACCTGATGCCGTTCGCCTCGGGATCGGCCGGACTCGAACGCGCCCGCGAGCGGCTCGCCGCGCTGCCCGGGGTCACCGCCGCCGCATTCGGCAATGCCCTGCCGTTTGTCACGAGCGGCGGATTCCGCGGCTTCACGATGCCGTCGCCGCTCGACCCGGCCGCGACGGTCCAGGTGCAGGCGATCGTGCGGACGGTCAGCCCCGAGTATTTTGCGGCAATGGGCCTGCGCCTCATTTCGGGACGGGCGCTCGAAGGCGTTGACACGGCGGATTCGCTCCCTGTCGTCGTCGTCAACCGGACGTTCGCCGCGCGCTATCTCGGGCCTGAGCCGATCGGGACGATGCTGCCCATGGTCGCCGGCGCGCGGCGCGAGTGGACCGTCGTTGGCGTGGTGGATGACCTGAGGCAGGGCGGGCTGAGCGGCGTCGCGCCGGCAGCGTTCGGCGGCGTGGCCGACCCGCCGCAGCCGGAGATGTTCTTCACGTACCGGCAGTGGACGCAGGGGATCCAGGACGTCGTGTTCGTCGTCCGCACGGCCGCCGATGCGTCAGCACTCGGGCCGGCGCTGCGTGCCACGGTCGCCGGCGAAGCGCCCGGCCTGGCGCTCGACTCGCTGATGACGCTGGACGATCGCGTCAGGGAGAGCCTGGCGCGGCCTCGGACGTATGCGCTGCTGCTCGGAGGCTTCGGGGTCTTCGCGCTCGCGATCGCTGGAGCCGGCCTGTTCGGCGTGATCTCGTACCTGGCGGCCGAGCGCACGCGCGAGATCGGCATCCGCGCCGCGCTCGGCGCGCGCCCGGGCGACATCCTGTGGCTCGTCTCGCAGGAGACGGCGGCCGTGCTCGTCGTGGGATTGTCGATCGGCCTCGGCGCGGCGTTCGTGCTGGCGCGATCGCTGACCCCGCTGCTCTATGGCGTACCGACCCACGATCCGATGAGCTTCGTCGCTGTGCCGGTCATCCTGGCCGCCGTGGCGGCTGTCGCCTGCGCGATTCCGGCAAGGCGCGCGGCACGCGTGAATCCGCTGGTGGCCCTGCGCCATCAGTAGGTGTGCCGGCTTCGAACGACGTGTTCAGCCGTCCGGCGCTTCGTCCCGGCGCGAACCATCTGCGTGCGTCGGGCGATCCGTTCGCCGAGTCGACAAGTGAGACGCTCCGAACCGGAAAGTACGCGCCGTTACGATCCGTCGAGGACCCATCTCGAGGCCCGGCACGCCCGCTCACGACCGGCTGGCGCGGCAAGGCCTTGGGTTCCGGGCGAGAGAATGGTAGCGTCTGCGGTTGGAGATGGCACGCTCCGGCCCGCCATGACACGCACTGTCGCCGTGCTCTCGATGCTGTGCTGCCTGGGGCTGGCGAACGCCCAGGAGCCCGAGACCTATGTCTTGCGCCAGGCCGTCTCGAACCGCGAGACCATCGTCTACACGCGCACCATCCGGTTCAGCCAACGCACGCACCTGTTCCACGTCCAGGACCAATACGAGGACGGCCGCCTCCAGATGGATGCCTTCTACGCCGCGTTCGACAAGCAGGTGAAGGAAGACTATCAGTGCAACTATCGCTCGAACACCAAGGAGGGCCCGTACTCGGAGTGGTATCGAAACGGGCAACTGAAGTACCGAGGGCCACTTCTCGCGGGGCAGGCTGGACGGCGTCAGCACCGCGTGGTATGAGAGCGGGCAGAAGGAAGCAGAGGAGCACTGGCGCCGGGGGCAATTGCACGGCCGCGTCCGGTACTGGTCCGAGCAGGGCGACGTGCAGTTCGAGTCGACGTTCGACCACGGGATGAACCGGCACCGTCGGAACGTCAGCTATCGATACCTGTCAGCGCTGCCGAAGGGCTACGAGGCCGACATCGGCAGGAAGTGGCCGCTCGTCATCTACCTGCACGGCGGATCGGACCGGGGGACCGACCTGAAGAAGCGGGACCGGTCAGGGATTCCCGACCAGGTCTACCGGGGACGGGAGTTGCCGTTCATCATGCTCGCCCCGCAACTGCCTCCGCATCTGCGGTGGTCCACCGACGACTGGTTCGAGAACTTCAAGAACGACGCGCTCGCCCGCTACAGGATCGACATCGACCGGATCTATCTGACTGGCCCCAGCCTGGGCGGTTCGGGCACGTGGTACATCGCCGCGCGATATCCCGAGACATTCGCGGCGATCGCCCCGATGAGCGGATTCACGAGCCATCTCGACTACATCGACCGGCACATCGGGCGACTGGCGAACATGCCCATCTGGGCCTTCCACGGAAAGCTGGACACCGTCGTCCCGTTCGAGGAGACGGAACGAATCGTGAAAAGCCTGGGGAGACGGAACCCGAACCTGAGGTTCTCCGTCGAGCCGGAGATCGGCCACTGGATCCACTGGCAGGTGTACCCGGCCGGGATCTCTACGACTGGCTGCTGCGACACAGAAGGACGTCAGGGCCCGTCCCGGTCGCTGGCGGGTCAGGCCAGCGGACCCTGACGAGGAGGAACGTCGCGGGGGGAACCGGCATATGATGGCGCCATGCGCGCCGGCTGGCTGCTGCTTGGTTCCGCGCTGATCATCGCCGGATGTTCCGGCGGCGCGACGTCGCCCGCGGCCCCCTCGAGCGCGCCATCCGTTCCTTCGACGACGCCCACCCGCACGCTCGAGTCGCTGGCGCTCTGCTGCGGCAACGACCGGTTCGCGCTCGACACCCAGCGTCAGATCGAGGCGCACGCGAAGTACAGCGATGGCTCCGTCACCGATGTCACGGCGGCGGTGACATCGTGGGCTTCGTCGGACCCGTCGGTCGCCACCATTTCGTCGTCCGGCCTCGCGACCGCGCGTGCGGCCGGCGATGTCCAGGTGACCGCCTGGCATCTTGGCGTCCAGGGGACCTGGACGCTCCATGTGCCAACGTCGGCCGCGTCCCCCCGAGCCCGTCGACGCAGGGACTCGTCCGCATCTGGTTGTGCTGCGGCAGCAACCGGATCGAGGTGAACACGCAACGGCAGATCGAAGCGCGCGCCACCTACGCGGACGGCTCCATCGAGAACATCACCGGGGCGGTCACCTCCTGGACGTCGTCGAATCCGGCGATCGCGACCATCTCCGCGGCCGGCGTCCTGACGGGGTTCGCGCCGGGTGTCGTCGATCTGTCCGTGACGTTTGCGGGATTGTCGGCCACCTGGGATCTGCACGTGTTCCAGTCGATCTACCGGCCTCCCGGGCTGGACACGCTGACGGGCTACGTCCGCGAGCAGACCGCGATCGGGCCTGTGGACGTGCCCGACGCCGACGTGCAGGTGGTGGGCGGGACCGCGAGCGGCCGCACCGTCCGCTCGGACAACTCGGGGTTCTTTCGGATCGAAGGCCTGCCCTCCGGAGGGCTTCACTGGCGGTCAGCAGGCGCGGATATGCGACGGCCCACGTGTCGGTCGGCGAACTGGGCCGCGAGGTCGAAGTGGGTGTGACCCCGTTCTCCACAGGTGCGCAGCGACGTGCTGCAGGGGGACGTGGCTGGCCCACGCGCACGGTATCCCTCACGATTCCGGCCCCCATGGCCGGCTTCCTGCGCATCACCAGCTCGCGGTACCAGGCGGTGAGCCGGGCACTCTATGGCGACGGCGTGCTCGTCACCGGGTCCATCTACAACAACCAGGATGTCGAACTTCGTGCCGGTGTCGCGTACCGGCTGCGCGTGACGGGCGTCTGCGACTACAGCCCGTCGTCTGCCATGGTGCTCACGCTGCTGCGGCCGTCCGACCAGTGACCCCCGTGTCGCCGCACGCCGGCGAACGTGCGATCGACGGGCGAATCTGGCGCAGCCGGCCGATGTGGCAGGTCGGCTCGGGTTCCTTCCGATGGGCGCGCGTCCCCCCAGCGGGCCGAGCGCAGCGGGCCGTCCCGCAATAACGCGGCGGTCGGCTACGCCGCTCTGGCGCGGCGCCTCCGGCGGGCCAGACCAACCGCGACAGCCGAGAGGAGCAGCACCGACGTGGCGGGCTCGGGCGCCGTCCCCGTGGTGCCGTCGTCGTCGCCGTCATTCGTCGAGCGCAGTCGCCAGCGTGCCCACGTGTAATTCTGTCCGGGCGAGAAGAAACTCTGAGGCAGCGTCTGGCCATCGGGGAAGACGGTCACGTCAATCGCAAAATCCTTGACTTCGTCGGTCGGATCGTTGGCGTTGTCTCCGCCATTGCGCACGTTGGCCGCTTCGACCACGAAGTTGGTGCCGCCGCCGGTGACCGTGATGCCGTAGGGCGTGATGATCTGACAGCTGTTGAAATTCACGCCGGGAATGCCTTCGCAGCCGTTGGTCAGGTTGAACCGCCCGTCGAACGCCGTCTCAAACGTGCCCAGATTCAGAAGCACCGTATCGAGCAGGGCCTGCGAGGCCGCTTTCGCCTGCGTCACCGTGTCGAAGGCGAACGACGTGCTCGCGTTGCAGCCCAGGAACACGTCGGTGCAGAACCCGTCGAGAAAATCGACGTCGTAGGTCTTGCCGTCCACCACCACACCCTGCGCCGTCGCAATATGGCCATTGAGCAGGACGAGCACCGGTGCCGCGCTCGCACGTGACACCGAAACGCACAGCAACAACAGCGAGCAGGCCGTGAGCGCACGCAGCTGGGACGCCATCGTTCGAGCCTCCACCGGTTGAATTGGGCGATCCCCGGACCGGTCCCCGGCGGATCGTCCGGCGACCAATGAGCAGACCGCCAGTCGGGCACGGCATTTCAGAGAACGTCGCAGACCCGCGGAACAGGAGAGGTCCCCGACCACGGGAGTCTGGCCGCGCCGTGCAATTGTCGGGCCGAACCCGCCTATCGAATATCCGAACATCTGGCGACGGGCATGCGAGTTGTCGCGTCTGTTCGCGACAAAAGTCTGCAACGATGCGGCCGGGGTGGCCGTCATTCTAACGCTGTTCATGGCAATCGGCGTGGCGTTGCGGCGGCCGCCGCTCAGCGACCTCCGCGAAGGCCCGGTTCTGGCGGCTGCAGCCAGCGTTCGAAGATGGCGCGGACGTCCACGCCGGTGGCCTCGCGTATCAGGCCGGGGAATTCGTCCACCTCGAAGGGCCGCGCCAGGCGTTCGGTCCTCGCCACCAGGAACCGCAGCACATCGCGGAGGCTCTTCGCGCCGCGTGTGTCCTTCTGGATGCGTTCGTCCATCTCCGCGGCCATCAGCGATCCGCGCGCGAAGACGTTCATGCCGAACCTGAAGTCCTCCGAATACATGTAGGAGGCTTCTCTCGAGAGCACGAGCAGCGGCATGCGCCTGATGAAAGGGGGCGCGGCGTCAAGGATCGCACGCAGCCGCGCGAGCTGCCGCGTGCGATAGGCGGATCCCTCGCCACCCGGCAGGCCGTCGGCAATTGCCTGGATCGCCGCATATCTCCCGAATCCTTCGTTGAACCACACGGTGTCGATCGCCGGAGTGGCCTCCCAGGTGAACGGCGAGTAACCGACGCCGTACGCCCGCTTCGGCACCCAGCTGTGGGCCATGTGGTGCGCGTAGTTGAGCAGCGTCACCTGTTTCTGATCCGCCGTGGTGCGCGAGGTCGTCGCGCGGCTGGTGTCGAGACTGAACGTGCCGCTGTCCACGTGCTCCTGGCTGAAGCCGTAGCTGTGGCCCTCGAGCGGCCGGAGCAGTTCCAGCGAAACCGTGTACTGACGGATTGGACGGTCTCCGAGGTACTGCTGCACGCGATCCAGCGCTTCGCGCGCGATCGCGCCCTCGAGCGCCAGGTCCTCGTCGGTTTCGGCGTACACGGCGAGCACCAGCGGGATCGTGCCGTCCAGGCGCCGAAGCTGGAGGTCCGGGCCCATCAGCACCTGCGAGTCGGCGAGCACGTCGAAGTTCGGGGCGCGCCCCGCCGCCTTGCCGCGGGGAGCCGGCACCACCGGGCTGAGCGTGGTCATCGCCGGCCAGCCATCGGGCGCGACGACCGTCAGCTCGGCCGGTCCTTGTTCGAGGCCGTCGATGTAGCCGAACACGGAGTACCCGAGGAACCCGGCGTACCCGGGGCGCACTTTCGAGGTCTCGACGGCTTCAAGGAGTTCTCGCTCCATCCGGCCGACATCGACGTCGTACTCCACGCGGCCGACGCGCTGGCCGGCCTGTCCCAGATCCCATCGCGGTCCGTACTCGCCCTTCGTCACGCTGAGCCGACCGCCGCCGTCCGGCAGCGTGGCGCGCACGTCTTCGACGAACCTGTCATACGGCACGCGGCTGTACCCGCCCGGATAGTTTCGCGGGATCACGAGCGTAGCCGGAGCGTCCACCGGCGCCGACGGCGTGATCGTGACGTGTACGCGCGGAGCGCCGGGCTTCCCATAATCCAGCCGATACGCGGTAACGGGCTGGGCGTGCCCATGCGCCGGGAGCACCAGCAGGAAGGCCGTGGCAAGGCACGCCGGGAGATGTCGATGAAAGCCGGTGCGCATTCGGGTCACGGGCATGATAGCGCGTCGGGACCTGCCAAGATGCGCTTGAAGTGCGCCACTCGGGCCAGCCGAAAGCTACGGAGAATATTGAGCCAGGATTCGGAAGGAGGCGACGATGCGATCGACCTCCTGCCGCACGTCGTCGCGCGGCCACGTGCGGACGGTGAGAGTCAGGATCTCGCTGCGCGCCCCCGCGACGACGAGCGTCAGGTGCCGCGGCTCGGCCGGGCTGTCCCCTTCGGTCAGGCCGTCGATCCGGAAGCCGCGGCGCGCACCGCTCACGCTCAACTCGCGGGCGTGCTTCCCCTCGTCCAGGAACAGCCGTTCCACCTGCTGCACAGTGTCCTTGTACGAGCGGAACGAAACGGGCTTCACGTTGATCGCGACGACCGTGTCCGCGTCGCCGCACAGGGAGCCGCCCCAGGTCTCGACGCGGCGTGACTCCTCCGGGATGTCCCGGACACCGGACCCGGAGAACGTGATCGGCACGCTGAGGCGACAGGCGCCTTCGCCGACCTCCTTGTACGTGACCGGCTCGGCGCGCATCGCGGCGATTGCTTCCGGCCCGGGCCGGCTGCGCGGGTTCGGCAGCCACCATTCTTCGAGCGCCTGCTGTGCGTCCGCCTGGACGTCCGGCACCAGAATCCCCCAGCGCAATCAACTCGAGGAATTCGCGAACGACGCCTTCCTGCTCCGCGGACAGGGAGCCGAGCCTCGGCGGATAGCGGTCCGGGGGCCGAAGCGAGCGCACGAGCGCCTCGACGGCCATCGCCGGATCCTCTGGCCGCCGCATCGCGTACTCGAATCAGGCGTGGAAGATAGTGTCGCCACGAGCGCGCATCGAGGTACCCCAGGCCGCAGAAGGCGAACGTCTCGAAGTACTCATCGCCCGGCGCGTCGATCGCGGCGTCGTACGGGTCCGCACGGTCGTAGCCGTCCACGGCGTTCCCGCCGCGCAGCGTCAACGGCGGCGGCGACGCCACGTCGTCGCGAAACGCTGCGAAGGCGCGCGCGATGAGGTCGGTTCGTTCCATCGTCAAACCCTGGCTACCATTCAGGCGCCGGCCGTGACATCCATATCCAGGCGATGAAGTCGGTCAGTGGCGGGTCGCCGCCAAGCTCCCGCACGCGCGCGGCGACCTGGCCGCGGTGATAGCTGTCGGCCGCGCAGGCCACGCGAGCGCAGCGTCGTGCCTGGAACGCCCGTGCGTCCGCCGTCACGGACTATACTCCCGCCCATGGCGACTCTTCATCGTCGTGACGTGCTCCGCGGCCTCGCCGCCGCATCGGTTCTCGCCGTTCAGCCTCGCTGGCCGTTTCACCTCGACGGCGCGCTGTCGGTGCTCGACGGCCCCGTGGACGATGAGCGCAAGGCCTGGTGGCGCGAGGCGCGCTTCGGCATGTTCGTGCACTGGGGCCTCTACGCGCTCCTGGCGGGCGAGTGGGGCGGCCGCACCGACTACGGCGAGTGGATCCGCAACAACGCCCGGATCCCGATCGGCGAGTACGACAAGCTTGTGGCGCGTTTCAACCCGACCAGTTTCTCGGCCGACGCGTTCGCGAAGGCCGCGGCGGGCGCCGGCGCGAAGTACCTCGTGATCACAAGCAAGCACCACGACGGGTTCGCGCTGTTCGACTCGAAGGTGAGCGAGTTCGACGTGATGGCGACGCCGTTCAAGCGCGACATCATGCAGGAGATCGCCGCGGCCTGCCGCGCCAATGGCGTAACGCCCTGCTGGTACCACTCGATCATGGACTGGCACCATCCCGATTACCTGCCGCGCCGGGAGTGGGAGGCCGCGGATCGGCCGGCGACGGGCGCCGTGTATCAGCGCTTCGTCGATTACCTCAACGCGCAGGTCGAGGAGCTTCTCACAAACTACGGCGACATCGGCGTGATGTGGTTCGACGGGCAGTGGGAGAACACGTGGACGCGCGAGATGGGGCAGGCGCTCTTCGAGAAGTGCCGCCGGCTGCAGCCGAAGATCCTGGTGAACAACCGCGTGGCGCCGGGTCAGACGGTCGACGTCGGGGTGAAGGCGATCGGCACGTCGGCGATCGGCGACTTCGGCACGCCGGAGCAGGCCGTGCCGGAACAGGGCCTGCCCGGCACCGACTGGGAATCGTGCATCACGATGAACGGCAACTGGGGCTACAACCGCGCCGACAAGAACTTCAAGTCGGTGGAGCAGTTGATCGGCCTGCTCGTGGAGACGGCATCGAAGGGCGGCAACCTTCTGCTCAACGTCGGCCCGACGGCCGAGGGACTGATTCCCGAAGAGAGCGTCACGCGACTCGCCGGCATGGGACGATGGATGGGGACGCACGCCGCGGCGATCCGCGGCACCACGGGCACGCCGTTCGATCGCACGCCGTACCTCGTCACGCGCAAGGGTCGCACGCTCTATCTCTTCTTCCGGCAGTGGCCGGCGGAGCGCGACGTGCTCGTGCCGGCGTTCGACGCGGTACCCAGGCGCGCGCGCATGATGGGCGAGCGCGAGACGCTCGCGCTGCGCACGGTCGATCGCGGCACCGTCGTGCGGCTGCCGGAGAAGCCGTCCGACGCGATCTGCTCGGTCGTGGTGCTGGAAGGATAGAGGGATCAATCCCGAATGAAAAGGCAAGGTGATCTCGCCGCGTGGGATTTCGGCCGGTTCATGGGTGCTCCCGTTGCGCGGCCGGCGGTTCGAAGAATACTGGCTGTCCTACAGTAAGGCGCCCCCGTCGAGTGACGGCGCCATAGACCCCGGCCTTGTTGTCTCTCACCCGAACAATCGCCTTCAGCACTTCGGCGGTGGCGCGCGCCGAGTCAGGGTCGAAGTTCACCATGGAGCATCGCTCGTCGCGATTGGTAATGAAGATGGCGGCGGCCTCGTTGGTTTCTCCGAACGAGAGGACGCCCCCGACCCACTCATCCTCCTCGAACGCCATTGATCGCGATGTTGCAATCAGGATGTTCGGTCGGAATCTTCGGACGTCGGGTTCCCGCGCGACGAGGCGGCCGATTTCACCGACCGTTGTGGAGGTAATCAACGAAATGCTCGCCTCGTCGAAGATGCCACGGTCGAGGTGGACCATCTCGACCGGCAAACCATGGCGGCGACCGACCTCCGTCGCCAATTCCTGGCCGAAAACAGCCAACTCCTCTCCTTCTGGCGTGCGAACGTGGGTGGGGAGGTTTCCAGTGACGGCGGGCCCTCGCCGCTGTGGAGCAAAGAGAATCAACTCCGGCAGCCTCGAAGCAGTCAGCCAGGGGAAACCGGTCCGATCGTCAACCCGACGGAAGGCCAGGCGCCGGTCACCATCAAGGCCGTGCCAGCCCAAGTCGGCGACCTCGAGAAGTTCACCGCTCATGGACTTCACTGGGTACCTGACGAGCGCCTGTAATTCACCAACCTTGATACGCATTTCGATGTCGTCCGCATAACGCTACGAATGAGCCGCGGCGCCATTTCGATCCAAAGCGCGTCGGCTCAATTCGTTTGTTAGGTGGCAGGCCACCACGGCCGCCCTCTTGCGATTGGTACATAGCGTTCGGCCATCACTCTATGGTGGTGGAGCTCGTGGCCAGCAATGTGAAACGCAAGACCGCGAGGTGTGGCTACATAGCCGTTGACAACTCCGCAGCGCGACCACGCATCGGCGCTCAGGTTGCGAAACAGGGAGACGGATGCTCCGCGAACCGCCACGTAGTCGGCGAGCAACTCTTCCATAGACAGGCCTGTGAAATCTGCACCGGCAACGTAGTGCCTCTCATCGAACCCAGGGAGTTCGCGGCTGTCACCGCGCGCAACACACAAAGCACGGTAGGCGAAGATCCGTTCATCGTCGGAGAGGTGGCCGAGCACCTGCTTGACGCTCCACTTTCCCTGGCCATACGAGAGATCGCCACCCGAGTCGCCAAACTCCCTGAAGAGGGAGACTGTAGCTCCCTGCTGGCGGAGAAGAACTTCGCACGCATCGTCTCCGACGACCAGCTCGATATCCGGCTGTGCGTAGTCCGCATACTCGCCGGGGATGGGGCGACCAGAAGGTACTGGATGGCCATGCATTGCGTGGTTCAATTGACTGCCCCTGCCACATAACGCGCGGCTTCAGCCGCGGCGTTGCTGCTAGTGCACGCGCCCTTGGCGTAATTCCGCTTCGGCGGCGTCGATGAAGGCGCGGTAGCCCTCGGGGTCGATGAACGGGTCCACCGCGTTCTTCGCAGTGGTGCTCGCCACGAACTTGCGGTACCTGCCCCACATGCGTGCATGGTTGGTCACCCAGATGTCGGCGGGGAGACTGCGCAGCACGCGCAGGCTGCGCTCGCGGTCGGCCCCTTGTTCTGGATACCGCGAGGTTGCCAGTACCCCGGGGTCGCACACGCTCACGACGTTCAGCACGCGGTCTCCGTCGCGAACGGGGAACGACCACGACGTGCAGCCGCGCGTGTGGCCGGCGGTGACGTGCGCGGTGAGCGCGATCGGCCCGACACGGATCGTGTCGCCGTCCTTGAACCGGTGGTCGACACGCGCGGGCGGGTAGCCGAGAACCCCAATCCAGATGAGGGCCCTCAAGGGCAGGACAAGGTCGGGGTCATCACCACCGGAGGCGAGGGAGTCCGCGCTCGCGTCGCTGGCCCACAACTGGGCACCCGACGCCTGCTGGAGCACCGTCAGCCCGCCCCCGTGGTCGGGGTGCGGCTCCGAGTTCAGGAGCACTTTGACGTCCTTGATGTTGAAGCCAAGCTTCGCGATGCTCGCCATGATCATCGGCGCAGTGCTGGGATAGCCACCGTCGAGCACGACGTGGCCCTCGGGCCCGGTGATGAGGAAGGCCGCGACGTCGTTCGCGCCGACGTAGTAGAAGTTGCCGGCGATGCGGAACGGTTCGGCGGGCTGCTGCCCGCCGACCTTTGTCGCATTCAGCCATCTGCCGACGAGGACCAGCGCAAGAACGCTCAGCACTCCAAGCAGGGCCAGCCAACGTCGCTTGGCGGGGTGCGGCACAAGTCGTCTCCTGTTGTGGGCTCGCTTATTCAACCCTTACCCCGCCAAATACTCCATGATTCACGAGAGACACTCTTATCGGCTATAGGCATGACGTTCGCGCTGAGCGGGCCGCCTGTCAACGTTCGCGCGGAGCCGCGGCGCGACCTCACGATACACCTAGTCGCGCTGTCGGCTCCAGCGCAGGTCAGGCCGCCCGCGCGCCGACCTTCTACGGCTTCAGCGACCCTGCGAGAAATGTCACGGCGCGGTCAAACGTTGCGGCAATCGCCGGATCCCCATTGCTCGGTCGAAGCCGTGTCCCCGACCAGGCATCGAAATCAGTTGATGTTGAATGCCATGGCGCTCCAACTCATTGGCCACCCGGACACCAGCCGCGAATACAGGATTAGCCGGCGTCACGCGGCACTTGTACCTGAACGGACGGAGGCGTTGACAGCGGCGGCCTCGAGCGACCTCCGGCACGGGCCGCTGTCTGGCGGTTTGGGAGGATCGCGACCATCCGCTCCTCGGCGAATCGCGTCTTCTTCATGGCTCCGCGCGGCGTGATGACGAATGGTGGGATGAGCCGCGGGCGCGGATCGCGCAGTTCGCTATAATCGGGCACCGGCGTTCACGAGGTGTCCATGCGGTTCGGTTGCGTCTCCCTGCTCGTCGCCACGCTCATCGCGCAATCATCACAACCGACGTTTCGAACCGGCGTGGAGCTGCTGCGGCTGGACGTGACGGTCCTGGACAAATCCGGTGCGCCCGTCCGCGACCTCGGCGTCGGCGACTTCGTCGTCAAGGTGGATGGAAAGCCGAGGACGGTTTCGTTCGCGCGCTTCTACGGCCCTGAGGCGGACCAGCCCGCCACCGCCGCCGCCACCGCTCCTACCGCACCTCCGTCCTTTGCCGACAACACCGTGGTCGCGCGGGGACGAGTCGTGATCCTCGTCGTGGATCTCGAGAGCATGACGCCAGGCTACGAGAAGGTCGTCCTCGACACGGCGGGATCGCTCATCGACCGCCTGGGCCCGGACGACTCGGTCGGGCTGATCCTGATTCCGGGCAAGGGCATCGAGTTGACGCGCGATCATGCGCGAGTGCGCCAGGCGCTCGCGGGCGCACGCGGGTTCGCGAGCGCGAGCAACCGGCAGCACGCCATCTCGGTACGCGAAGCGGAGGCGTTCTCGAGGGACGACCGGCGCGTCATGAGTGAAGTGATCGAGCGCGAGTGCCGGCCTTCGGACCAGATGTGCTCCCACGATCTCGACCGGGAGGCGCGGCAACTCCTCGTCGAGGCGGACCAGCACATTCGCAACGTACTGACGACGCTGTCGGACCTGAACGCGAGGATCGCGCGTCTGGAGGCGCCACGCACCGTCGTCGTGCTCTCGGCGGGCCTGCCATACCGGCAGGACAGCGACTCGTACTTTCGCGACCTCAAGCGCCGCGCAGCCGAGTCCGGCACCACCACGTACGTCGTCCAGCTCTATCAGCCTGACACCGATGCGAGCCAGGGGGGAAAGCCCGGCACGTCAACGCTGTCAGGCATGGATCTCGCGGAGGGCCTCTCGAACGTCGCCGGCGCGACGGGCGGCTCGATCTATTCCGGCGTGGGGCGCGCCGCTGGAGTCTTCGACCGTATTCGAGCCGAGATCGTCCACACGTACCAGCTCGGCGTCGAGAGTGTCCCCGCCGACGCGGACGGAAGGGCGCACAAGATCGAGGTGCAGGTCACACGCTCCGGCGCCGTGGTCCGCGCACGCAGCGAGTTCACCGTCGCGAAGCCCGCGCGTCACGAGCGCACGGTGGCGGAGGTGATGGCGTTGCCGCCTGGCCTCGCGGAGACGCCGCTCTCCGTCGGCGTGTACGACACGCGCGGCGAGGACGCGACAACGCTCAAGCTGGTCGTCCTCCTGGAGAGCGTGACCGGCACGCGGCCCACTGGCGAGCCTTCGTTCGCGTTCTCAATCACGTCGAGCGACGGCAAGCCGGTGTTTCAGACGGAAGGGAAGATGAAGGCGCAGAGCGATCGGGCGGAGGCGACCGTGGCCGCGCAGGTCGCCCCGGGGCGCTACGTCCTGCGCGGCGCGATCGTGGACGCCGAACAGCGCGCGGGCTCAGTCGAGCTTCCGATCACGGTTGGTATGCGGCGGGCGGGCGAATTCCAGTTCAGCGATCTCATCGTGGGCACGCTCACCAACGGCTTCACCCCCTCGTCGCGCCTCGAACCGCCGAGCGCGACCGCGATCCTCGAGCTGTACACGGCCGATCCTGCGCGGTTCGATGGTGTTACGGTCGATCTCGAATTGAGGAACGGAGAAAAGACATTGGCGACCGGCACGACGACGATCGCGAAGACGTCGCTGGAGCGGAGGCGCATCGCTCAGGGCAGACTCGAGATTCCCGCCCTCGAGCCCGGCACGTACCAGGTCGTTGCGGTCGTCAAGCACGGCGGACAACCGGTCGCGCACCTGTCGCGAACCGTCGTCCGACCTTAGGCCGACCGTTGCCGACGATCGGAACCTACCGTTCGCGCCCTCGGGATTGAACTCGGGGACATCGTTTCTCTGTGCCCACTGACTGCTCTCCTTCCGCAACCGGGCAGTGCCGGCGTATAATCCAGTCATGGCCGGCAGGATTGTTCTTGTCAGTGCCGCGGTCCTGCTGCTCGGCGGGGCTGCCGGCTGCGGTCAAGCGTCCTCTCCATCTCCATCCAGCCCGTCATCTGTTCCGCAGACCGCGTCACCCCCGATCTTCGCCGGCATCTGGCAGGGACAGTACAAGATCACGACGTGCGAGGGTGAGCGGGACTGCTGGTTCCGGGTCGGCTCGACGCGCCCGTACGTGCTGCGGCTGTCGCAAGCCGGAGCCACGATCACCGGCATTGTCGAGGCGATGTCGTTCGTGGTGGACGTAACCGGCGAGGTCACCAATGACGGCCAAGTGACGCTGACCGGCTCGCGCCCCGCCACGAGTGGATGGGACGGCATGTCGGCGGTCGCGGTCTCGCTCACGGGACTCCGGCTCGACGACGGAAACGGCCTGGCGGGTGAATTCTGGTACACGCTGGATCACACGGGCGATGAATGGCCCTACCCCCACCTGGCGCACGGCGCGACCATCCTTGGCGGCACCCGTGGCCCGCTCCCCGTGCGGTCTCCTGCAGCGCTCGCCGCGTACGAGGGCGTATGGGCAGGCACGTACGTCATCGAGTCCTGTCAATTCGAAGGCTGGGCGTCCTGCTGGCCCGAAACGCTCGACGGCGCCTACACGCTCGCACTGGAACTGCGCGTCAATGGCGATGCGCTTGAAGGCGAACTCACCCTGCCTGGGGGCACGCGCGCTCCCGTCACCGCGACGGTGTCGTTGTCTGGAATCGGTACTTCGCGGAGCGGAGTCGCACGTCGTGAGCGGCGGCACAAGTTCCACGAGCATCGAGACGTGGAATGCGTTGCGCGACGCCTACGACCGCCTGATTGGGACATTCGAGTACCGAGCGGCGGTACAGCCCAACGACCGGTCAGCCTCACGTCGCGCGATATCGGGCGACGCTGGCCGGCGTCACGCGGCAGTTGTCCTGAACCGAAGGAGTCCGCTCGCCTCCGGTGAGTCCCGACTTGGTCCTCCTGTAGAATGACGCGCGTGTCCTGCGTCCATTGCCGCGCGGCGGTTCCGCCCGGCAGCCGGTTCTGCCCCGTCTGCGGCGCGCCCGCAGGCCCTGGCGGCGTGGCGACGATTACGTCAGCCGACGAGACCCGTTTGGCGGACGAGGCCGCAGCGCCGCCGCGTGCCGGCGGCGAAAGCCGTTCCGGATCCGTTCGTGCGCCCGACAGCGGCTGGCTCGCCTCATCGGGTTCGATCGATCACGGCCGCTTCGAACCGGGAACGATCCTCGACGGCCGGTACCGAATCCTCGGCCTGCTCGGCCGGGGCGGCATGGGCGAGGTCTATCGGGCGGACGACCTCCGCCTCGGCCAGCCGGTCGCGCTGAAGTTCCTGCCCGCGGATCTCGCTCGCGACGCGGTCCGCCTCGCGCAATTCCACAACGAAGTCCGCACGGCGCGCCAGGTGTCCCATCCCAACGTGTGCCGCGTGTACGACATCGGGGAAATCGACGGGCAACTGTTCCTCACGATGGAGTACGTGGACGGCGAGGACCTCTCGCTGCTGCTGCGACGCATCGGGCGCCTGCCGGAGGACAAGGGGCTCGATATTGCGCGCCAGGTCTGCGCCGGGCTGGCTGCCGCGCACGAACGCGGCGTCCTGCATCGCGACCTCAAGCCGGCCAACATCATGCTCGACGGGTCGGGCAAGGTCCGCGTCATGGACTTCAGTCTCGCTGCCGTGGGCGAGGTGAAGGACATCCGCGCGGGCACGCCCGCCTACATGGCGCCCGAGCAGCTCGGCGGACAGGAAGTCACGGTACGCAGCGACATCTATGCGCTCGGCCTCGTCCTCTACGAGATCTTCACCGGCCGCCGCGCGTTCGAGGCGAAGACGCTCGCGGATCTGATCGAGCAGCACCAGTCCGGCGCGATCACGGCGCCAACGACCATCGTGAAGGCGCTCGATCCGGCAATCGAAGCCACGATCGTGCGCTGCCTGGATGCCAACCCAGCGCGGCGGCCCTCGTCGGCTCTCGGCGTGTCGGCCTCGCTCCCCGGCGGCGATCCGCTCGCCGCGGCCCTGGCGGCGGGCGAGACGCCGTCGCCCGAACTGGTTGCGGCCGCCGGTGGCGACGGCGCGACGATGACGCTCGCGTCGGGCGCCGCCTGGATTGCCCTCGTCGCCACGCTGATCACGGTCACCGCGGGCGTGTTCGGCCGCACGTCTCTCCTGTCCCGCATTCCGGCGATCAAGCCGGTCGACGTGCTGGAGGATCGAGCGGAAACGCTTCGACAGTCGTTCGGATACGACGACCGGCCGGTAGACCACGTACGGGACTTCTCGTACGACAATGCCTACCTCCGCTGGGTCGACACGTCTGGCACGGAGCCCTCGAAATGGGCGGGACTGTCGACGGGACGCCCTCCCGCGCTGCGCTTCTGGTATCGGACGAGCCCGGCGCCGCTGCTACCCTTCAGCCTGGACTCGAGCGTCTCGCTCACCGACCCGCCGCTGCTGCTGCACGGCATGACCCTCATCATCCTCGATCCCGACGGACGGCTGCAGCGGTTCGAGGCGGCGCCGCCTGAGATCGAGACGCCGGCTTCGTCGCCGGCACCGCACGTGGACTGGGCGCCGCTCTTCGCCGCCGCCGATCTGAACCCGACAACGTTCGCGGAGGTGACGCCGACGCGCACGCCCCACGCCTTCGCGGACGAACGGAAGGCCTGGTCGGGCGTCATTCCCGGGACATCGATTCGCGTGACGATCGACGCGGCCGGCTATCGTGGACGACCGATTCTCTTCGACATCGTCCCGCCCTGGCGGGAGCCGGCGCGCGAACCCGCACCGGACCAGAGCGGCGGCACGAATCCGATGTACGTCTACGGGCTGCTCGGGGGTTCCGCGCTCGCGGCGTTGGGCAACGTCAGGAGGGGGCGCGCCGACAGGCGCGGAGCGGCGCGGCTCGCCGGGTTCGGGTTCCTCGTCATGGCTCTCGTCTGGATCCTTCGTCCGCACGTGACCGACGCAGCCGTCGACCAGCAGCGGTTCTTCATCGGCGTCGGGCTCGCGCTCTTCATCGGTGTGGTGCTCTATTTCCTGTATCTGGGCCTGGAGCCGTTCGTGCGCCGCAGCTGGCCGTCGATGCTCGTGACGTGGTCGCGCGTGCTCGCCGGGCGGTTCCGGGATCCGCTCGTCGGCCGTGATATCGCCATCGGCATCGCCTGCGGCGCCGCGCTCTCCCTGGTGCACGCGGCTGCAGACGCGCTGCCGGGCCGCGTCGGGCTGAACGCTCCGCAGCCGCACACAGGTGAGCTGACCGCTCTGCTCGGCGCTCGCCTGTACCTGCTCACGCTCGTCGGCAGCATCAACGCCGGCCTGCAGAACGCCTTGATCACGGTCTTCGAGTTCGCCGCGTTCCGGGCATTCTTCGAGTGGGCGACCCGCAGCGGTCTGCGATGGAGCGGCCGGCGCTGGAATCTGGGGGCCCGACTCACTCTGAGCGACCGAGCGTACGAGCGTCTGTTCCTGGTGCTCGCCGTCGGGGCGGTGACGGCCCTGTCGGCGGCCGGCACGGGCGGCCTGACTCAGCGCGCGCTGGACGCGGGCATCCGGGCGCTGACGACGACGGTGGTCCTGCTCGTGCTGCTCAGGATTGGGATTTTCGCAGCCGCGATCATGTTCATGGTCAACAACGTGCTCGTGCGCGTGCCGCTCACGTTCGACCCCTCCGCGCTCTACGCCACGCCGTCGTGGATCACGATCGTGGGCCTCGCCGCGCTGGCGGCACTCGGCGTCTGGTGGGCGGCCGCCCCGGTGCGGCCTGGCGCGAGGGCCACGACACACGCCTGACTGGTTGGATCGGGCGCCTGCCGGTACCCCGTCAGCAACCTATCACCCCGCAATTCCGTCCCATTCACCGACGACCCTGCACTCGAAATTTATCGGGGACTGAGCATGTTTTCGACCATCCTCGCCGATCTCCGCGCGTCGGCCCGATCCGCGAGGCGACAGCCCGGATTCACCGCCGTCGTCGTCTTCACGCTGGCGCTCGGCATCGGCACGACGACGGCGATGTTCGCCCTGGTCCACGCAACGCTGCTGAAGCCGCTGCCCTACACGGACCCCGACCGCCTGGTGCTCGCGCGGCGTACAGTCGGCAGTCAGACCGTGATGTGGTCGTCGGCGCCAGACTATTACGACTACCGCGAGCAGGCCGCCTGGTTCGAGACGCTGGCTCGGACCTCGGCCACCACGCGGAGAATCACCGTCGCCGGCGCGGAGCGGCCCGAACGCCTCTCGGCCACCCTGGTGTCGGACGATCTGTTCCGGATGCTCGGCATAGCGCCGGTCGCGGGACGCTCGTTCACGGTCGAGGAAGCGGTGGCGGGCGCTCCCTACGTCGTGATGGTGAGCGAGGGCTACGCACGGCGCCGGTTCGGTGATGCGGACGCGGCCGTGGGGCGAAGCCTCTCCGTGACGGGCATCGCCCGGCAGAATGTGGCAGCCACAATCGTCGGCGTGATGCCCGCCGGCTTTCGTTTCCTCGATCCGGTGGACCTGTGGGGTGTGATCCGCCGCGGCGAGAACGACGGCCCGGAGACCCGGCAATTCCACAACTGGATACTCGTCGGCCGCCTGAAACCAGGCGTTTCGATCGAGGCGGCGCAGGGACAGGTCGATGTCATCTCACGGCGGCTGCAGCAGCTCTATCCCGGGACGAACAAGACGAAGGGGCTCCGGCTCGATCCCCTCCAGGCGGCGCTCTTTCAGCCGCAGACCCCGGGACTCGTGATGCTGACGTGCGCGGTCGCGCTGCTCCTGCTCATCGCGTGCGCGAATGTCGCGGGCCTGCTGCTCGCGCGCGGTGCGGCGCGGCGTCCGGAATTCGCGCTGCGAGCCGCGCTCGGCGCCTCGCGCGCACGGATCGCGTGTCAGTTGCTGACCGAGAGCCTCTCGCTCGCAACGGTCGCGGGACTTGCCGGCGTGGCCCTGTCCGTGTGGCTGCAGCGCGTGCTGCCGATCGCTACAGGACTGGCGGACAGCGGCGTCGAGCCGCCGGGGCTCGAGTGGCGGATCCTGTCCTTCGCCCTGCTGATCTCGGTCGGCACCGGCATCGCCGCCGGAGTGGCGCCTGCCCTGCGCGCCTCGAATCAGCATCCGGGAAACGACCTCGAACCCGGGCCGCGATCGACGGACTCGGGGGGCAGCACCCGCCTGCGCAGCCTGCTCGTCGCCGGGCAGGTCAGCGTTACGCTCGTCCTCCTGATCGGCGCGGGCCTGCTGATCCGCAGCTTCGCAAAACTCACACAGGTCGATCTCGGCTTCGACCCGCATCATGTCCTGACCGGACAGCTCTCGCTTCCTTACACGGACCCGGGCCGGTGCGCCAGCTTCTTCGAGGGGCTGCGCGACGACGTGGCGGCCATGCCCGGGGTGACCGCGGTGAGCTTCACGAGCCACGTGCCCGTCCGGGATCCGGCAGGCGATCCGCCCGTGTGGGACGCCGGGCGACCACCGGTTGACGCCTCGCAGATGCAGAGTGCGGCGTTGCGTTATGTACTGCCCGGCTACCTGGACACGCTGCGCATTCCGCTTTTGGCGGGACGCGACCTGTCCGGGACCGACCGGGAGGAGACTCGACGGGTCCTCGTCATCAACCAGGCCATGGCCAGCCGGCTCTTCCCCGGCAAGGATCCGCTCGGCAAACACGTCATGATGGCGACCAGCGGACCCGAACCGCTTGCACTCGAAGTCGTCGGCGTCGCGGGGGATGCACGCATCTACGGCGTCGGCGCGCGTGCTCCGATGACGATGTACGTGCCGATCCGTCAACTGCCGAGGACGTCGTCGAACCTGGTGGTCCGGACGGAGCTGGATCCCCGGTCGCTCGCGAGCGCAGTCCGGGCGCTGGTCGCGAAGCGCGATCGTGATGTCGCGGTCGAGAACCTCACCAGCCTCGACGAGACGATCGGCGAATCACTCGTACCCGAGCGGGTCACGACGATCACGCTCGGGTTGTTCTCGGCGCTCGCGCTGCTGCTCGCGTCGCTCGGGCTCTACGGTGTGCTCGCCTACCACGTGACCAGGCGCACGCCGGAGATCGGCGTGCGCATCGCGCTCGGCGCGAGCACGCGCGCCATCCTGTCGCAGGTGCTGGCGCGCAGCGGCCTGATGGTGATTCCCGGCGTTGTCATCGGTATCGCTGGAGCGCTCGCCGGGACGCGCCTCATGAACGGATTGCTCTACGGCATAGCGCCAACCGATCCGATTGCGATCGCGTTTGCGACCACGGGCCTCGTCGTCGTTGCGCTTGGCGCGAGCGCGCTGCCGGCGTGGCGCGCGGCCCGCGTCAACCCGGTGCAGGCGCTGCGTGGCGAGTAGATCAGCCCGTCACACCCTCGGCCGCGTATGCGGTGAGGACCTCCGGCGAGAAGCAGGCAAATATCACGCGGTCCACGGAACCCGGCATGGCCAGGGCGTCCCGGACCGTTGCGATGGCGATCGTCGTGGCCGCGTCGAGCGGATAGCCGTAGATTCCCGTGCTGATGGCCGGAAACGCGATGCTGCGCAAGCCCTCCTGTCGAGCGATCTCGAGCGACGCGCGATACGCCGAGGCGAGCAGCTCGGGTTCGCCGCGATCGCCTCCGCTCCACACCGGTCCCACGGCGTGGATCACGAATCGCGCCGGGAGGCCGAATCCATGCGTCAGGCGCGCCTGGCCGGTTGGGCACGGTCGCAGCAGGGCGCATGCGACGGCGAGGTCGGGACCCGCCGCGCGGTGGATCGCGCCACAGACGCCTCCACCCGGCGCCAGCTCGCTGTTCGCGGCGTTCACGATGGCATCGACATCGAGCGTGGTGATATCAACAAGGCGGGCAGCGATGTCCATAGGCGTGACCTGTTCGGTTGGGGCTTCGATGTCCTACCAGCCCCGCCACCGCGCGAGCGTGAAGATCACGGCGGCGATGTACAGCGATCCGAAGATGATCTTGTTGTACCTCGCCAGCCACAGCGGCAGGTAGATGTCGAAGTTGTCCCGGCGGTCGTCCGTATACCGCGCCGCCACGCCCGTCAGCGGACACCGCCACTGGTTCGCGAGAATGATGACCACCTCGACAAAGACGATGGCGATCAGGACAGCAGCCGCGACAAGGTCGCGCCGCCAGGCGAAGACTGGAATGGCGAGTATGCAACCGGCGAAGAACGCCCACGCGACGGTATGGATCGTCTTGACGGCGCGGAGTGATGCTGCTGGACTCGGCATAGCGCACTCGACACGGGAGAAGCCGGTAAAATCCTAACATCTCCCGAACGGTGCATCGGCCGGCCGCTCAGATCGCGGTCCCTCGTATCGCCCAGGCGCGCGCGGTCATCACGATCGCGCCAACAGAGTCCCGGGGCAGCGTCCGATCAAGCCTCAGCGCCAAGGCGTCACGGCGTTTGGCGTCGAGCGACGCCAAGTAGGACGGCGCCGGCCCGGTGCCCCCGAGCAGCGGCCGCCAGTAGTCGTCGAAGCTCGCGAACGGCGTGGGAATCTCGATCGGTTCGCAGCGCACATCCGCGAGGCGCGCCGCCTCGAACACCCTGACCAGGGCCTCGGGGCGACAGAGCGGGAAGCGCCGGCCTTCGTCGAGATCGCGCGCCGCCGAATCCAGCGCGACAGCCTCGTCCCAGAAACAGCGCAGGAAGTCCATCCTGCCGGAGTAGTCCCACACACACGCCGACACGGTCCCGTCGCGAACAGCCAGCGCGTTCATCTCGCGAAGGGCGGCCTCGGCGTCGGGAAAGAAATTGAGGGCGAGCAGCGACGCCACGCAGTTGTATCCTCCGTTGCGCGCGGGAAGCGCACCCGCTCCAGCCACCACGAAGGACGCCCGGGGGTCGCGTGAACGTTGCCGGGCGTGTTCGACGAACGGCCCGGCGGGATCGCAGCCGACCACCGTCGAGGGATCGGCTTCCCCGCAGATGGCGTCCGTCAGGGCTCCGGTGCCACACCCCACGTCCAGCCAGTGCGCGCCGGCAGGGATCCGCAGCCAGGAAACCAGCCGTGGGGCGATCTGCCGGCTCCACCGGCCCATGAACGCCTCGTAGGTCGCGCCAGCGGCCCATGTGTCCCGAACGTCAGACATGCGCTCGACTCTCCCCTGGCAGACGCGACCTGCCACGTGGGTGCCGGCCGGCCGACCTCAAAACCACCGCGGCACGTCGCGCTGAAAGTCGGCGTAGTCCTGTCCGAACGCGTGACGGAGGTAGCGCTCCTCGCGGCGCAGTACGAGAAACCAGAGCAGCGTCAGGACCACCGGCAGCAGCACCAGCGGCCAGGCGACGTCGAAAATCAACGCGAGCCCGGTATAGAGCGACATCAGCGACAGGTACATCGGATTGCGCGTGAACCGGTACGGACCATGGCGCACGAGCCGGCTGGCTGGATGGGACGGATGGATCGCGGTGCGGGCGCGCCAGAACGTGAACATGGCCCACCCGCCGCACGCCAGCGCGCCGGTCGCGAGGGCCCATCCAAGTGGCGCCAGCCACTGCCGCGCACCAAGCCCGGTGCGATAGACCCAGCGTTCCAGCGCGAGGCCGGCCAGGAACCCGGTGACGAAGACGAAGGGAGGCGGAAACCTGACGCCTGGACTCTTCACCGCAGGTTCCCCCGGCGACGTCACTTCCGCGCACGCGGCGGCGGGGCCGGACAGTTCGCGTAAGCGGGCGGCAGGCGGCCGTCCGTCGGCGCGTCCCGGTCGTCGTCGCGCACCTTCAGGTATTCGATGATCGCGAGCCGGTCCTCCGGCGGCAGGTATGGTCCGATCCGCCCGTTCTTCGGCTCGTCGTAGTCGGGCGCCTTCACGTACTCGCGGCTGAACTCGTGCCCCGTGTTGTGATTCCCGTCCTTCGACGTGTCGAACAGCCAGAAGCCGGATTCCGGCTGTGCGAGACCCAGCTTGACCGGATCGAACTCGCGGCTGCCGACGCGGAACGTCTTCGGGCGCTCCTCGACCGGCGACAGCAGGTCATAGACCGTCGGCACCGACCCGTTGTGCAGGAACGGCGGCGTGGCCCAGATTCCCGCGAGCGGCCGCGGCTTGTAGGCGTTGAGCACCTGCGGAAAATCGAGCGCGCCGAATCCGTCGTACACCGCCTGTTCGTCAGGTGTGAGGCCGCGTTCCGCATACGCCTTCTCGCGGATCATCGTGCCCACGTAGCTCAGCGCGGCCCCGACGGGCACCGACGCGGGGTCAATCGACGACAGCGCCTGCTCGACGCTGCCGTCGAGCCCGTCGAGCTCCCGCTGCATCCGGGCAATCGCGCGGCTGTTGGCGTCGGACGGCGGCAGCGTCCGCACGCGCGCGATTTCGCCGGTGAGGTACACCCGCTGCCGCGCGTTGCGCTTTTCGAGCGCCTCGCGCGCGACGCGCCTCAGGTCGGAAGCCGTCAGCCCCGTCCCGGTCAGGTTCACCTTCGCCCGGACGAAGTTCTCAGCCGTGTTCGGGTCGGTCCCGATGTCCGGAGTGCAGATCGTGCGCACGATCCACTCGGGGTCGGACGCGGTCTTCAGCGGGGCGTTCCGCAGCTTCAGCGCGGGTGGCGCGTTGAACGGGCCGTGGCACTTCACACAGTGGTCGTTGAACAGCTGCCTGCCGCGTTCGGCCTTTTCGCGGTCGATCGAGCCGAACGCATCCGGCCACGTGGGGGGCTGAAGCTTGCGCAGCGTGATTTCGATCGTGTGCAGGCTCTCGAGCATCGCCGACGCGCGGAAGCGCTCGCTCGGGGGCAGCGGTCCACCATAGCGATTGAGCAGCGCATACTTCGCCCCAGTCCCCATCGTCTCGCCGAGGTTGCGCGCCATCGGCTGGCTGACCGACGCGTTGTACTGCACCCAGTCGAACTTCCAGATGTTCCAGATCGGCGGATAGTTCACCGGCGCGTCGCCGATGTCGTAGTTCGCCGCGTCGAGATGTGCGGCGAACACGGTATTCGAGATGCGCGTGAGCGCGTCGGTCCGGCCGTAGCCCTCCTCCGTGGGCACGAGCCCGTACCACTTCTCCGCGAATCCCATGGCCCCGAGCTGCCGGAGCACGTCGAACAGTTGCCAGCGCAGCTCGGCCTTTCCCGTCGGGTAGCGGTTGCCGAGCACCTTCCGCGCGAACCGGTTGAACTTCAGCGGATTGGCCAGCGTTGCGACCATGGACGCCACCATGGTCGGCACGAAGTGCCCGAAGCTCGCGTCGGTGAAGGCGTGCAGCGCGGAGCCGCCATCGAAGCGCACCGCCGTCGTGCGCCCGTTGCGGGTCACGTTCAACTGTCCCGTGTGGCACGCCGCGCACGTGATGTCGAGCAGTTCCTCGTTCAAGTCCCGATCGAAGTGCTTCGAGAATCCGACGGGCAGCTGATCGGGGTTCTTGTCCGTGGGCGCATCGACGAGGAACCCGTAACGCCGCAGCACCTCCGGGTCGGCGAACCGCTGGTGCCCGATCGGCATCTCGAGGTTCACGAACCAGCTGTAGCGCATGTCCTTCACGCCCGCGCCCTGGGGCGTGTAGTAGTAGAGCTGCCGCGCCGCCGCCTGGACACCCGCGCCCCAGCCCTGGTCGGGGTAGATCACCTCGTCCACGTGTTCCCGCGGCAGCATCGCGCGATCGGTGGTCGTGTAGTACATCGTCGCCACGCCCAACAGGCCGGCGCCGATGACCACGAGCGCCACCACCAGGAACGTCAGCCTGAGAATCGTCCCGAGCGTGATGCCGCCGACTCGCACCCGCGCCGCGTGCAGCCAGCCGAGCGGGCCGCTCCGCTCCGCGGCAAGCGTCCCCGCCATCCCGCCCTCGACCCCGCGGCTACGGAACCGCGCCGTCCGGCTCGCGGATTCCGCCGCCCATCGCGCGCGGTTGATGCTGCCAATCGGGTGGCTGCCGGGAATCGCGTGCTCCGTCACGTCGATGTACATCGCCTGGCAGTCCGCGTTCGTGAGCATCGACGCGGCGACGAGCGTCAGCCGCCCGACGACGTGGAAGGGCGACTGGGATTCGGGCCAATCCACGCTCGCGTTCTCGACCCAGTAGGACGGATCGTGCGACTTCCCCTTGTGGGTCATCCGCGACGCGTCGAGCAATTGCAGCCCGATGTCGAACGACGCCATCAGCCGGTCCTGGGTGAGGTGCCTCGCCAGTTCGTCGCGCAGCACGTTCTGGCCCTTGCCGATGGGCAGTCCGGTGTTGTCGGGCGCCGGGATCGCCGAGTACTTCACGGCGTCCGACTCCCCGTACGCGAAGGGCACATTGCTCCAGTAGCGGGTCTGCTGGTAGGGACGGATGCGTCCACGCTGCTGACGCGCGCCCCGCACGGCCGTGCCGAGAAATCCCAGCATGTCGCGGAACGGGAGCGAGAAGAACGTCTTCAGCTGTCGCCAGACGCTGCCGGCCGAGCGCACCTTCAGGAACGACGCGAAGGCGTGCGCGTCGTTGATCGGGAAGGTGGGCGCGTTGTTCATCGACAGGTCCACCCGGGAGCCGCCGGGGGCCTCGATCGAGAACGACATGGCGCGGACGTCCCGCTTCGAATCCGGGAAGATGGTCGATGCCGCGTTGGCGAAGCGGACCGTCGCCGGATACACGCCAGGCGCCGCGAACAGGCCGCGCGCCAGCCGCCGGGCAACGTCCGAATCGCCCGTCGTCCGCGAGACGTCGAACACCTCGAAGGTGGCGCGAACGCACACGCCCTTGGTATGGGTCCCGCGACCGAGCGGCCGTTTCTGCGCCGACGCGTACTGCGCCTGGACGATAAGCACGTCGCGGACGATTTCCGCGACGTCGGCGTCCTCGGTGGGCAGCTTCCGTTCGAACGTCGCGCCGTTCTGTCCAGTATCCACTGTCACCCCACTTCAGCCAGCAGCGCCCGGGCCGCGATCAAGTCGCGTGTCCCGAACCCCTCCGTGAACCAGCCGTAGGCGGGCGCCAGCGCCTCGTGTGCCTCCGCACGCCGTCCCGAAGACGCGAGCAGCCGCGCCAGCGCTGTGGCCGTGCGCAACTCGAACGACCTCGCCTCCTGCTGGCGGGCAATCGCCAGCGCCGTCCGGAACTGCTCTTCGGCGGCCGCAGCGTTGCCGCCGGACGCGAACAGTTCGCCCCGCACCCTGTGCATTTCAGCCAGGAACCCGCGCTCGGTCGTCTTCTCGGCATGCGCGAACGCTTCGTCGATGGCCGTGTGCCCCTCATCGACGCGGCCGGCCTGGAGCGCAGCGTCGCCGAGCAGCGCGAGGAACACGGTCCGCACCAGGTCCGATCCGAGGGCCTGGAGCGCCGCGAGGCTCTGCCGCAGCTCGCCGATGCCCAGCTCCGTCTCGCCGAGCTGCGCGTGGGCGGAGCCCTGGAAGGCGCGGGCCCATTCGGCTTCCTGGGGAAACTGGTACTCGTGGCAGAGCGCGAAAATCTCGTCACCGAGCGCAATCGCCTCGCGCGCTTCACCGCGATAGAGGTGAATGCCCTGCGCTACGATCATCGCAAAGACGAACGTCACCCGCTGGCGCTGCGAGCGGCCGATCTCGATCGTCTCGCGGCTGCGCGCCACGGCCAGGTCGGGGTACCCGAGCGCCCAGAGCGGACGCGCGGACATGGAGCGTGCCTGCATGCCCGGGTCGATCCCGTACATCGCGGTCAGCGCGCGATGTTCCGACGGGTCGTGCAACTCGCGGGCCCGCTCCAGCAAGCGGCTCGCCTCGACCAGTTCGCCCATGAACTCGCGCGAGACGCCCCCGATGTGCAGCGCACCGATCATGAACGCCGCGCGGCCGGAGGCCTCGGCCTGCGCGAGCAGCCCGGCGCCGTGGTGGCGGACCTTGACGAGATCGCCGCGAATCATGTGGAAGAATGTCAGGCTCCACAGGACGGGGAAGATCTCGGGCGGATCGTGCAGGTCGTGCGCGAGCTGCCGCGCCCGGGCGAACGTCGTTTCGAGTTCGGGCGCCGCCCAGCCTTTGACGGACCGCAGCGCAAGGCCGCGGCTCATCTGGAGCCCGAGTTCCAGCTGCGTTCGCTCGGCGCCCTCAGGCAGCCCGCGGAGTCCCGTGAGCCCCCGGTCGGCCAGCGTCAGCGCTTCGCGAAACGCGAAGAGCGCCATCGACTTGCGCGCCGCCATCAGGAAGTACTTCGCGCTCGAGGCGAAGTCGCGCGCCGTCTCGAACAGCAGCGCCAGCCGGCCAGCAATCGCGGGCGCCTCGCTGCCGTAGCGCGTCAGCAGGGCGCGGACGATCGTCCGGCTCAGCGCCGCGCGGCGCGTCGGCTGGAGCGACGCATAGAGGACGTTCTGGTAGAGCACGTGGACGAACCGGTACCGGAGCGTGAGCGTGCGGTCGGGAAACTCGTGCTCGTCGCCTCGCGCCACGAACACGTGCACCCGCTCGAGCGCTTCCAGCCGCTCCTCCACCTCCGCCGGGTCCATCTCGGCGGCCTCCGCGATCACCGCGGAGTCGAACTCGGTCCCCTGTACGCTCGCCGCGAGCAGCAGCCGGCGGTTGCGGTCGTCGAGGCGCTCGATGTTGCGCGCGATCATGCCCTTGACCGACTCCGGCAGGTCCTTGGGCACCTCCGGCATGCCGCGCGCGACGACCCATCGGCCGCTCTCCTCTACGATGCCGCCGGTATCGTGCAGGTAGCGCACCAGGTCGGCCATGAACAGCGGGTTGCCGTCGGTCTTCGTGTGAATCGCCGCGGCGAAATCCGGCGGAAACGCGTGCCGCGGGAACTGCAGCTCCAGGTAGTGCTCGACGTCCCGCACCTCGAGGAACCGCAGCTCGAGTTCCTCGAAGACCCCGCGTGCCAGCAGCTCGCTGCGGACGCCGAGGAACGGGTGCTTCGCGATGGCCATGTCGGACGGCCGGTAGTTCGTGACGATCATCACCCGCAGATCGGCCAGCCGCCCCGCCAGGTAGTTCAGCACGTCGATCGTCGAGACGTCCGCCCAGTGCAGGTCGTCGATGAAGAGGACGAGCGGACGCTGGCGCGAGATCTCCTGCAACAGCGCGCCGAGTTCGCGCTTCATCCGCTCCTGCGACCCGGCCGGCGTCCGCTCGCGCATCTCTCCGATCGACGTGGTCTCGGTCGAATCGGTCGCGACCTGCAGGTACCACGTCGGCGCCACGATCTTGATGATCGAGTGCAGCGACGGTCCATCGGTCCTGCGCATCAGGCTGTCGAGCACTTCGAGCACGGGCAGGAACGCCTCGGACCCCGCCAGGCTCTCCGAACAACGTCCGCGCGCGATCGTCGGGTGCTCGCCGCGGACGGCAAGATCGACCAGGAAGTCCTCGACGAGGCTCGTCTTGCCGATGCCCGGCTCGCCACTGACGCCGACGATCAGGCTGCGTCCCGCCTTCGCGCGGGCGAACGCGCGCAAGAGCTGCGCCCGCTGCGCGTCGCGACCGACGGTCGCCCGCGTGGTTCCCGCGGACGCCGTCACCACGTCGCTCAGCAGGATCGTCCCTGTCGAGGCGGACAACTGGCGTTCCACCTCGCGGGCCGTCGGCCGGGCCGCCGGATCCTTCTCGAGCATCTGCATCATGAGATCGTCGAGCGCGCGCGGAATCGCCGGATTGAGATGCGACGGCCTCGGCGGCTGCTCCGAGATGATGCTCGCGATGACGGCAAACGGCGTCGCGCCGCCGAACGGCCGCCGGCCTGTTGCCAGCTCGTAAAGGACGACACCCAGCGCAAAGACGTCAATCGGCGGACCGGTCTCGTCTCCTTTCGCCTGTTCGGGCGCCATGTAGCCGGGCGTCCCGATGAGCACGCCTGGTGCGGTCACCAGGTGCGTGGTCTCGCGATCCGACGATGGCGCCGCGTCCGTCATCCGGGCCAGCCCGAAGTCGAGCACCTTCACGAACCCGTCCGCGCGCAGCATGATGTTTTCGGGCTTGACGTCCCGGTGCATCAGACCGGCGGCGTGCGCCGCGGCCAGCGCCCGTGCGGTCTGGCTGCCGACGTCAACGAGCGTCGCGAGCGGGATGGAAGGTTCGCCGGGCGCCAGCATCGAGCGCAGCGTCCGTCCTTCGATCAGTTCCTGGACGATGTAGTGCTCGCCGTCATCCGTCTCGCCGACGTCATGGATGACGACGATGTTGGGATGGTTCAGGGCTGATGCGGCGCGCGCCTCTCGCAGGAAACGCTCGATCGACAGGGCGCGGCCGTCGCCAGCCGATCGCATGACCTTGATGGCGATCGGCCGATTCAGCCTGGTGTCGAAGGCACGGAACACCTCGCCCATGCCTCCGACGCCGAGGCGCGAATCGACACGATAGTGGGCAAACGCAGTGGGCGTCATGTAAGAGTGCGCAATATAACAGATGCGCACACGGCGTCCTCAAGGTTATATACTCGCGACTTTTCGAATGAGGCTCCGGGAACGCTGATGAGAGACACGGCTGAGAAGACCAGCGGATCGGAGGGAAGGCCGCCGGCGGCATGGTGCCACGTCCTGGAGGCGGAATACCGGGCGCTGTACGGCGAACCCGCACTTCCCGCCAGCGCCCCCTCGGACCCCGGCGAACGGTTGCGCGCAGTACACGAGCGGATGCACACCCGCGCCCCCTCCGCCCTGAGTCTCTCCGGCGGCGGCATCCGCAGCGCGACCTTCGCGCTCGGCGTGCTCCAGGGCCTGGCGCACCTCGGTATCCTCGGCTCGTTCGACTACCTCTCCACAGTTTCGGGCGGCGGCTACACCGGCGGCTGGTTCACCGCGTGGCTGCAGCGGGCCGGGGCCGCGGGCCGGGGCGGCGTGCTCCGCACGCTCGATCCCGCGCAGGCCGATCTCGAACCCACCGGGCCGGGCGACGCCGGCCGGGCCTCCTCGCCGGTCGAGCGCGTGCGGCTGACGTGCCGGTATCTCGCGCCGCGCGGCGGCGCGGTGTCGGCCGACGTCTGGGCGCTCCTGATGACGATGGGGCGCAACCTGCTGCTCAACTGGATGGTCCTCCTGCCGCTGATTGCGTCCGTCCTGCTGATCCCGCGCCTCTACTATTGCGTCGTCCGCGCCGTCGAGCTGGGCGCCGGACCCGGATCGGCGCTGGCTGGACATCCCTCCACGTCGTGGCTGTTCCTGGTGTCGGTGAGCCTGGCGGCCATTTCGGTCGCCTATCTCGTCGTGAATTTCACCGGCCGCGGCGGCGACTGGTCGCAGCATCGGTTCCTGCTCTTCTGCCTTGCGCCACTGGTCGGCTGCGCGATTGGCATGACGCTCTTCTGGGCGGAATTCCCCGGCTGGGTCAACCTGCGGAACTGGGTGTTCTGGTCGGCCGGCATCCCGGCGTTCTGCTGGCTGATTCTCGGCGTCGTCACGCCGCGGATCTTCCGTCGCGTGCCGGTCGCCGATGGCAGCACGCTGCGCGTGCGGGTGGGCATCCGCACCGTCGCCGCCGCGCTCGCCTCCGGGCCGATTCTGGGCGGGGGCGCATACTGGTTCCGCGTCGTCCATTTCGGATCGGGGCCGCTCGGGCAGCAATATGCGGTCTTCGCGCTCCCGTTCTTCCTCGGCCTGGTGCTGCTCCAGATCACGCTGTTCGTGGGCTTTTCCAGCAGCGAGCAGGATGACGCGGTGCTCGAGTGGTGGAGCCGATGCGGCGCCTGGATCGGCATCGCGGCCGTGGTGTGGCTGGGAGCCGGCGCGCTCGTGTTCTACATGGCGGACCTGATCGAAGCGGCGCGCGAGGCGGCGGCCCACGCGCTCGCCATCGGACGCGACACCTCCTCGGGACTGCTGGCGCTGATCGTGCCGCTGCTCAGCTCGCTCATGGGGCTGGCGGCCAGGAGCGGCGGCGCGAACCTCCCGCCGGCCGTTCGCGGCGTGCTGCGCCGGGTTGCGCTGCCCGCCACGATCGTCCTGCTGCTCTCGACGATCGCGTGGGCGAACGTGCGCGCGACGGAGCGGCTCGATACCACCGGCTGAATGGCGAGCGCTGCACGGCGGACCTGGCATCACAGGGACCGCCCTGCCATCCCGCCGGCGGCGGCCTCGGCGAGGTGTTGCTGCTGGGGGCGCTCCTGACAGCGGCCGGGCTCGCCATGAGCGCGTTCGTCCCGGTCAATCGCTTCTCGCTGCACGGCATGTATTGCCAGCGGATCATCCGCACCTTCCTGGGGGCGTCGCGCCGCGATCGGCACCCCAACCGCTTCACCGGCTTCGACGCCAACGACGATCTCCGGGTGCACGACCTCGCGCCGGTGCGTCCGCTGCACGTGATCAACACGACGCTCAACGCGGTGCTCGCCACCGACGTGGGGCGCCACGAGATCAGCGCGCAGTCGTTCAGCTTCACGCCGCTGTACGCGGGCAGCCGGTCGATCGGCTATCGGGCGGCAACGGAGTACGGGTCGGATGGCGGCGCCAAGGGGACGGGATTGTCTCTCGGCATGGCGCTGGCGGTGTCGGGCGCGGCTGCCAGTCCCGAGATGGGGATCTACTCCAGCAAGCCTCGCGCGTTTCTGCTGACCCTGGCGAATGCCCGTCTGGGGCTGTGGCTCGGGAACCCGTCGAGCGACACCTCATGGCAGCGCAGCGAGCCCCCGCTCGGCGTGGGTCCGTTGTCGCGCGAGCTTCTCGGCCTGACGACCGACAACAACCCGTACGTGTACCTGTCGGACGGCGGCCACTACGAGAACCTCGGCCTGTACGAAATGGTGGCGCGCCGCTGTCACGTCATCGTCGTGTCGGATGCGGGGTGCGATCCGGGCTACACGTTCGACGATCTCGGCAACGCGGTGCGCCGAATCCGCCTGGATCTGGGGATCCCGGTCCAGTTCGCGCCGATCGGCATCACGCGAGCGGGACAGGGGCGGTCCAATCCGCACGCAGCGATTGGCGTCGTCCGGTACTCGGTCGTGGACGGACCGTCCGCGCCGGACGGCGTCATTCTCTACCTGAAGGCGACGCTCTCGGGCGACGAGACCGTCGATGTCCTCAACTTCGCGACGTCAGATCGGCTCTTTCCGCACGACTCCACGGCGAACCAGTTCTACGACGAAGCGCGGTTCGAGAGCTATCGCGCGCTGGGGTTCCACACCGTCCTCACGCTGGCGCCGCGGGGCACGATGGTGCCGACGGTCGAGTCCTTGTGCGAGGTCGCACGCCGGACACTGGACGAATCGGCGGAAGGCCGCCGGACCCCGGTCGCAACCACTGGTGCGCAGGGCGGGGCCCGAGCGGTCCAGTGAGCGAGGTGACTCGGCGCTCGTGTCAGTCCTGCACGCTCGCCGAGACGATGGGAGGGATCGAATCGTCCGATCTCCGGGCGGAGGCGTCGACGTCAACTCAGGGCGTGATTCCGATTCGGCGCAACAGGTCATGGTATCGCCCGTCCTTCTGGAGTGACAGGAAGGCGGGCATGACCGGAAGCCAGAAGAGATGAGGGTCACGCTGCTGGTAGCACCGCTCCAGGGATTCGAAGGCGCGGTTCGGGTCGTCCAGCCCAGCGTAGAGGACGGCGAAGATCACGTCCGGAACGAGCTCGCGTCCGCTCCTCTCGGTCAATTCTTCGAGCACGCGTCTGGCCACCGCGACCTGTCCCGCCCGGGCGCTGGAGTAGCCCAGGCCCGCGATCGAGTGAGCGTCATTGGAGAGCGCGGCCGCCCGTCCGAACGCACTCGCGGCCTCCGCGTACCGGCCCTGGCCGGCGCAGGCCCAGCCCAGGGCCTGATGCGCCAGCGGTGACTCCGGATACAGCTCGATCGCCCGTGTCGCCTGAGCGACTGCCTCCGTGTATGCGCCCGCGAACAACAGAATCCAGGCGACCCCGAAATTCGTGTTGACGGACAACGGATCGATGTCCAGGGCCAACCAGGCCGCTTCCTCGGCGCGCCGCCGGTCGCGCACGATTGTGGCCTGGTAGAGCCCGCACACGAGGTGATTCATCTCTCCCGACGGGTTCAACTCGAGGGCGCGCTGGATCTCGCGCCCACAGGCCGCGAGGTCCCAGTCCAGAAGCCAGTGCGTCCAGGCCAGCGCAACATGCGCCTCGCTGAGCAAGTCGTCCAGTGCGATCGCCCTCTGGGCAGCCTCCTTGGCCTGGGGAAACGCCGTTTGAGCCGGGACGAATCCCCAGTATCCGAGCGTGACCAGGGCATCGGCCAGCAGACTGTGGGCTGGAGCGAATGTCGGATCCGCTTCCAGCGCCTCCTTCACATAACGGAGGCACAATTGCACACTCTCCTGGGTCCATCGGCCCCAGAGGCAGCGCGCCTTCAGGAACGCCTCGTGGGCCCGCGGATTGACCTCCCGGAGGGCGGAGAGCCTGATCATATCGCCGGGTGTGAGGACTGCCTGCACTGCTTCCGCGGCGGCTCGCGCCACGCGGGCCTGAACGCCCAGCACATCAGTGAGGTCGCTCTCGTAGCTGCGGCTCCACAGATGCCGTTCCGGCTCCGCCAGGATCAGCTGCACCGTTGTCCGGATGCGGTTCACGGCCCGCAGGACCCAGCCCTCGAGAACGTAGTCGACCCTGAGCTCGCGCGCGATCCTCGGGCAGACTCTTCCTGGTGCCTTTGTGACTGCAGCACCGACT
Organism: uncultured Acidobacteriota bacterium; assembly: GCA_963817635.1. Lineage (GTDB taxonomy): Bacteria > Acidobacteriota > Vicinamibacteria > Vicinamibacterales > 2-12-FULL-66-21 > CAWFPR01. The sequence goes on from CAWFPR010000028.1 coordinate 163,548, forward strand.
GACGTGAAATCACCCGCAGGTTGGCGATGTTGCCGAGCTCGGTGATGAGCGCGTCGGACGTGCCCTCCGCCAGGTAGTCGAGCTCGGCCTCCTGGTTCAGGTTCTCGAAGATCAGCACGGCCACTCGCGGCAGCGCCACCTGCCGGCCAGGCTCGACGGTCGCCACGAACCGGTAGCCGCGCTTGGCCACCGTCTGGATGTACCGGGGCCTGGCCCGGCTGTCGCCGAGCAGCCGCCGCAACTCCGCGACGTCACTCGTGAGAACCGATTCGCCGACGAACCGCGATTGGCGGAGCCGGTCGAGGATGTCGTCCTTGGTGACGACTTGCCCCTGCCGTCCGGCCAGCAGGACCAGCAGGTTCATCAACATCGGGCGCAGCCGTACCTCGCCGCCCGGGCCGGACATCCGGCCTTCAGCGGGTTGGACGAGCCACTCACCGGCCCGAAACTCCGACTCCACCGCGCGCCTCGACGTCGAGGCCATGCGCGCCCATTATAGGTCGGCTCCCCGGGGCCAGCCTGGATCAGCTGACGCCGGGCCGAAGGGCCCTCGGTCGCGATTCCGTCACACGCGCGGCGGGGTGCGCTACCAGCGCCGGTCATGGCCCAGATTGCGGGTCGCCCCGTTCTGGTCCAGCAGCGAGGCGGGCGAAACACCGACGTCGTTCTCGCTTCCCCTGAAGTCGTTGAACGCCACGAGATTGTCCTCGAGGTACGGCCGTTCCAACCGCACTCAGCATGACGGCATACGCCGGATCGTCTGGTGTCCCTCCAGGACGGACGACCGCGTTGTGCAACACCTGGGTGCCCCGGAGGGTTCCACCGAGGATCGCGTTCAGCCAGATGCCGGCGTTGACCCACTGACTGGTGCTGGAGCCCTGCACCTCCGACGAGATCGTGTTGTACGCGATGACGTCGTCCACGCTCTCGCTGATTGCCGCCCACAGCATGATCGGCGTCTCGTTGTTGGCGAAGTCATTGTGGTGAACGCTGCACTGCTCGCAATTGAGCAGATAGGCGCCGTAGAATCCGCCCGCGAACGAGCTGTGGTGGATCTCGACGTTGTAGGACTTCATGCCGGAGGCGTAATCCGCGGCTCTGACGACGACTCCCGCGAACATCCCACCGGCGTCCGGGTAGGGCGGGCTGTCGAAGCTGAGATGGGAAACCGCCACGCCGCCGTCCTGCGGGCCCAGCTGGTTCAAGGCGACGTAGAAGCCGGCACTGGGGAATCCCGGGGCCCCGGAGGTGATTCGAGTCGTCGGCCCGTTTCCTTGTACTTCCACCGGTTGGGTGATGACCGCACCGGCGTAGTCGCCTGGCCCGATCACGATCCGGTCGCCAGGCTGAGCCGCATCGACGGCCGCCTGAATCGTCGGGTACTGATCGGGCACCAGCAACACATGACTGGCGGGGCTGGCGGCGGCGACGAGGGCTACCCATGAGGCAGCCATGCAGCAGAAGATCGAGAGTCGGCGCATTCTGGGTCTCCTTTCTCCGGAACGGTTGCGACCGCCAGGCCCGCGCGGCGCTGGACGGCCAGCCGACGGGAGACGTCGGACAACACCGCGATCGTGCTCTTTGTGCGGAGGCCAAGTCCCTGAAGAAAGGCTGGAAAATCCCCGTATCAGCGCCGGTCGCTGACGCCGTACGCGGAAACGGGGCGCCGAAGCGCCCCGTGAGGGTCCACCAACGGCCAGCCGAATGCTGGCCAGGAATATGGACAGACCCGTATCGGCCGGCCGGTGCCGACAGCTGCGGCCGGAGGCATTCGAGGAGCGCGCAGGTGCGCCAGCATTCGGCACGGTCGAGCCGTTCGTCGTTCCCGACAGATCGGCGGCGTTCCCCTGAAACAGCGGACTCAGGAGGATGCGTACCGGGACGTCACTCCACCCACTCCCCCTGCCGCATCAGCGGCTCGGCGGCGCCGTCGCGGCCGATGCCGTCGATGTCGAGCGCGCCGGAGCCAATCATGAAGTCCACGTGCACGATGCTGCGGTTTCCGCCCGCCGCGTCGAACTCCTCGTCGCTCATCTCTCCGCCCCCGGCCAGCGTGAACTTGTACGCCGCACCCAGCGCGACGTGGCTCGCGGCGTTCTCGTCGAAGAGCGTGTTGTAGAACAGGAGCCCGGACTGCGAGATGGGCGAGCTGTGCGGCACGAGGGCGACCTCGCCGAGCCGCGCGGCGCCTTCGTCCGTGCCGACCAGCTCGCGCAGCATCTCCTGCCCGCGCGCCGCCGAGACGTTGACGGCGCGTCCGTCCACGAATTCGAGCCGGAAATCCTCGATGAGCGTTCCGGCGTAGCTCAGGGGCTTGGACGAGCAGACGAATGCCGTTGACGCGGTCCTTGTGGGGCATCGTGAAGACCTCCTCGGTCGGCAGGTTCGGCGCAAAGACGATGCCGTTCGGGGCGGTGGATTGCCCGCTCACCCACACGTGATCGTCCGGCAGGCCGATCGTCAGGTCGGTGCCAGGCCCGGTGTATTTGAGGGCCGCATAGCGCCGGCTGTTGAGAAGATCCTTCCGCGCGCCGAGGCGCTCGAGATGGGTGCGCCACGCGGCGACCGGATCGGGTTCATCGAGGCGGCACAGCCGGGCAATCGCGTCCCACAGCGCGTCGACGCCCGCGTCGGCGTCGAGCGCGGGGAACACTCTGCGCCGCCCAGGCCGGCACGGCCGCGGCCACAATCGACCAGTTCGTGGCATTGCGCGAGATGCGATCCCGGAACGGACGCACGGCGCGCGAGGTGGCCTGCTGCACCGCCGAGACGAGCTGCGGGTCCTCGTCCTTGAGTTGATCCGGGTTGTTCGCGTAGACCGACAGAACGGCGTCGCCGGCCTCGACGTGCTGGAGCAGCGCATCCGGCAGCCACCGCGAATACTCGTCGAACGACTTCCGGGGGCGCCAGGCGGAACCGCGAGAGCTGCATCGCCTCGTCGCCCCACAGCGCCTCGACGGCGCGGGCGCCGGCGCGGTACGCGCTGTCGGTAATGAGGCGGACGAGCGGAGCCGCCTCGAGCGACGCACCGCCGTTGGCAAGCGGACCGATGATGAGCAGGCGCTGACCGGCCCGCAGGTTCAGCCCGACGTGGATCGCCAGGTCGGCATAGCTCTCGAGCATTCCGATACGCATGCCCGTGAGCGTACTACGGCCGCTGGCTCTTGCGGATGACCAGCTTCAGCCCCGACCAGACGTCGCTGACCGCGCAGACCTTGACATCCACGAATCCGAGCGGCAGGGCGATTTCGCGGATGGTGTCCTCGGTGACGTCCGTGGTCACGCGCGAGGACTTCTTGGGCCACGAGACCCAGACGAAGCCCGTGGGCACGAGCTGGAAGCGCAGTCTCGCGAGGTGGGTCTGCAGGTTGGCGCGGCGCGTGACGAAGACGTGGACCGCCGCCGGCCTCGTGCCGGGGGTGGCCGCGATGCGAACGCCCTCCGGAAGCGGCCCGAGCCAGTCGCGGTACTCCTTCGGCGCGCCGACCGCGGCGAGGGTCATCGGCGGTTTCAGCCCGAGCTTCTTTGGCAGTGGTGTCCCCGAGTATCCCGGCATGTCGCTCTCCGCTCTCCGCTCTCCGCTCTCCGCTCTCCGCTCTCCGCTCTCCGCGCCCCGCTCGCCGCGCCCCTTCACGATCCGGTCATTTCTTCACGCTTCGTTCACTCTCCCTTTCCCATTTTCCATTTTCCATTTTCCATTTCCCCCGTCACTATAATGCCTTCCATGCGTACCGCAATCCTCGCAACCGTGCTCACCCTGGCCGTCTTCGTCCTGGCTGGCGTCGCCCGGCAAGGAAGTGCACCGCAATTCGACGTCATCATCCGCAACGGGACCGTGTACGACGGCACCGGCAGCCCCGGCCGGCGCGCCGACGTCGCGATTCGCGGCGATCGCATTGCCGCGGTCGGCACGCTCGAAGGCACTCCGGCAACCACGATCGTGGATGCGTCCGGCCTGGCGGTCGCACCGGGTTTCATCAACATGCTGTCGTGGTCCACGGACTCGCTGATCGCCGACGGCCGTTCGCAGGGCGAGATCCGGCAGGGCGTGACGACCGAGATCTTCGGCGAAGGCAGCTCGATGGGTCCGCTCAACGACGCGATGAAGAAGCGCGCGGTCGAAGAGATGGGCGACATCAAGTACGACATCACCTGGACCACGCTGTCCGAATACCTGGAGGGGCTGGAACGGCGCGGCATCTCGCCGAACGTCGCGTCGTTCGTCGGCGCGACGACGATCCGCGAGCACGTGATCGGCCTCGAGGACAGGAAGCCCACGCCGGCACAGCTGGACGAGATGCGGGCGCTCGTGCGCCAGGAGATGGAAGCGGGCGCGCTCGGCATCGGGTCGTCGCTCATCTACGCGCCGGCGTTCTACGCGTCCACCGAAGAGCTGATCGAACTGTGCAAGGTCGCCGCGCAATATCACGGCAAGTACATCTCCCACCTGCGCAGCGAGGGCAACCGCCTCCTCGAGGCCGTGGACGAGCTGATTCGCATCAGCCGCGAGGCGAAGATTCCGGCCGAGATCTATCACCTCAAGGCGGCCGGCGCGAGCAACTACCCGAAGATGGACCAGGTGATCGCGAAAGTCGAGGCGGCGCGCGCCTCCGGCCTGAAGATCACCGCCGACATGTACACCTACACGGCGGGGGCGACAGGGCTCGACGCGTCGATGCCGCCGTGGGTGCTCGACGGCGGGTACGAGGCGGCCTACAAGCGGCTCGCCGACCCCGCGACGCGCAGGAAGATCGCCGACGCGATCCGCACCCCGAGCAACGACTGGGAGAACCTGTACCTCGCCGCTGGATCGCCCGATCGCGTGCTGCTCGTGGAGTTCAAGTCGGACGCGCTCAAGCCGCTCGCCGGCAAGACGCTCGCCGAAGTCGCGCGGATGCGCGGGAAGGATCCGGTCGAAACGATCATGGACCTGGTCCTCGAAGACCGGTCGCGGGTCGGCACGGTCTACTTCATGATTTCCGAAGACAACATCCGGAAGCAGCTGAAGCTGCCGTGGGTGTCGTTCGGATCGGACGCCGCTTCGATGGCGCCCGAGCCGCCCTTCACGAAATCGTCCGCGCACCCGCGCGCCTACGGCAACTTCGCGCGGCTGCTCGGCAGGTACGTGCGCGACGAGAAGGTCCTCCCGCTCGAGGAAGCCGTCCGCCGCCTGAGCGGCCTCCCGGCGACGAATCTGGAGCTGGATCGGCGCGGCTTCCTGAAGGAAGGCATGTTCGCCGACGTCGTCGTGTTCGACCCGCGGACGATCGCGGACCGCGCGACCTTCGAGCAGCCGCATCAATACGCCGTGGGCATGCGGGACGTGTTCGTCAACGGCACGCAGGTGCTGAAGGACGGCGAGCACACGGGCGCGAAGCCCGGACGGGCGCTCTGGGGGCCCGGGAAGACGCGGCAGTAGCCGGCGGTTCGGCCGGAACTCTGACAAGATAGGCGCCGATGCAGACGACACACCAGGTACTGGCATTCGCCGCGCCTCGGACACGACATGGGCGTGGCGGTCTTCGGACAGTGGGGACCGCCGCTGCTGGCGTTTCCGACGAGTCACGGGGACGAATGGGAGATGCAGCGTCAGGGGCTCATCGACACGATTGCGGATTTCATCGACGCGGGGCGGGTCAAGGTCTTCTGCGTCGGTTCGAACAACACCGAGTCGTTCCTGAACAGCGGGGCCCACCCGCATCACCGCAGCTGGCGCCAGCGGATGTTCGACGAGTACATCCGCGACGAAGTGATTCCGTTCATCCACACGAGCTGTCAGACACCCGGCATCCCGATCGCCACGATGGGCGCGTCGCTCGGCGCCTATCACGCACTCAACACGCTCTTCCACTACCCGCACCTGGTGAAGCGCGGCTATGGCTTGTCGGGCGTCTACGACCTGCGCCGGTTCATGAACGGCTCGTACGACGACAACTTCTACTTCCAGAACCCCATCGACTACATGGCGAACCTCGAGGACCCGTGGTTCCTCGAGCAGCTCGCGTCGTGCGACATCCGCCTCGTCACCGGTTCGGGACCGTTCGAGGAGAGCAGCTACTCGTACGCCATGTCGGGAATCCTCGCGCGCCGCGGCATCCACCATTCACTGGACGACTGGGGTCCGCGCGGCGGACACGACTGGCCGTACTGGAAGGCGCAGATGCGGGAATATCTCGGGCGCTGGTGAGATCAATCAGCGACGGCCGCCCGTCTCGGCCCTTCTTCGTTGCTCTCTTCTCCCCGTGTGCTACTTTCCGCTCTCGACCTTCCCGTTCATCTCGACGTACCACTTCGTGTAGCCGCCGGTCAGGGCGCGGGCGTCGAGGCCTTTCTGCTGGAGCGTGAGCGCCGCACGGGCGCTCGTGTGTTCGGACGGTCACGCGCAGTAGAGCAGGATGGGCTTGTTCAGCTTCTTCAGTTCGGCCGCGTGGCTTTCGATTTCCTCGAGAGGAATCGACCGGGCGCCCGGAATATGGCCCGCTTCGAAAGACACCCGTTCGCGAACGTCGACAATCACGGCCGCCTGGCTGTCGTACAGCTTCTTGAACTCCGGCCAGTCGACGCGGAGCTTCGGCGACAGCAGCTGATCGTCAAGCGAAGCCTGCCTCCCTGGCGACGCGGCCCACGACACCGGCGCCAGCAGCGCCATAGCAACGACGAGCGCAAATGTCCGCATGTGTTCTACTCTACCGTTCAGCGGCACTGAGGTCGAGAACGAAGCGATCCAGCAGGTAGGCGCCCTTCGCGATCACCTGCTCGTCGTCGATCCAGACGTCGCAGCCGCGCGTCAGGACGTCGACGTGCGTCTTCGATTTCCACGTGGCATGCGTCTGGCTTCCGTACGGGTCGCCGAACGCGAGGTGGACTCCCGGCACCTTCTCGTCCTGGAGCAGGATGCCGATCATGTCGCGCAGGCCCAGGTTGGTGCCGAACGCGAGTTCGCCGACGCGATCGCTGTGCTCGTCGGTGTGGCAATAGTCCCAGAAGTCGCGTTCGAGTGCGGCATGATCGCAGCGGGCCGCCATCAGCCGGCCATCCCGGATGTCGAGCACGAGCGGCGTCCGATCCAGGATTCCGTACTTCGCATTGAAGTAGTCGCCGGCGGTGCCGTCGCAGACGAACGTGCCGTCCACGGACGCCGGGGTGGTGAAGACTTCACCGGCCGGCAGGTTCGACCAGTACCGTGGATTGATGATGCCGCTCGTCTTCACCCACGCGAGATCCGGATTGAACCGCGCGGTGAAGCGCGTGCCCCCCTCGGTGCGGACCGTCAGCGAACGCGCCGACGGCATCCGCTCGCAGAGCTGCTGGCTGAGCCGATCGACGAGCCGATAGTCGGTCCGCATCCCCTCACGCATGATGCGCGGCGTCACGCCAACCATGTGCGCGTACCGCATCCGCTTCCCTTCCACGACGGCGACGATCGCCATGCGCGCGCGGAGCTCCCCTTCCTGCGGCTGCACGCACAGGATGCCGGCGTCGGCCTGCCGCAGGGCGTCCAGGATTTCGACCGGCGCGCCGGTCATCGGCCTGGCCGTGACCGATTCGATCAGGAGGCACCGCGCGTCCGCGCCGGCGTCGGCCAGCGCCTGCTCGAGGCTGGCGGCGACGGCGCGGCTGGACTCGTCGGCAATGAGCGCGACGCGTTCACCGTGCACGATTGACAGACACGTGTCGACGGCGTTGTGCGCACCAGGGAGCAAATCGGCTGAAACGGGTCCGAACACCATCGATCAATTCTAATCGACGACGAAGGCTGGCACCTGTCCCCCGCCAGAGGTCACATTGGCGAGCCCCGTCGCGCTCAGCCGGGTCAGATACCCCGCCAGGCGGCCACGAAACAGGTAGGGCGCAACGTCGACCAGGACCTCGCGCATCACAACACTTCCCGCGTCGTCGAACTGCGGAAAGATCTCGCGACGCACGGGGATGCGCTCCTGCACGATCCACGTGCCCGGGGGATCCGCCAGCGCGCCGTGCAGCGCACGGCTCCATTCCCCCTCGGTCGTCTCCCAGCCGAGCGTGACGCCTTTGCCGCCGTACTCGTCGTTCGGCTTCAGCACGAGTTGTTCGCGACCCGCATGCGCGAGTTCGAGCAGATCGATCCGGCGACCATCCTTCTCCGTCGAGCCTTCGCGGACGACGCGCGTCCAGGGGACGGACGCGCGGATGACTTCGTGCTCCGCGGCCGAGAAGAGCGCGGCGTGCGCCGGGTCCGTGAGCACGGCGAAGAACGCCTTCTTGTGCGCCAGCTTGCATCGCAGCGTGTTGGCCACGCAGACGGCGCCGGCGGCGTACGCTTCGACGAGCGCGGCGCAGTCGTCCGGCCGCGCAACGATGTCGTTGACCAACACGCGCCGGTAGACCAGATCGATAATCCGCCCGTTCGCGTGCAGCGCTCCGGCATGAAAATCCAGCTCGCGCGGATCGCAGGCGACCGTCGGGACTCCCGCCCGGGCGAACGCGTCGGCCAGGATCTCGAACTCGGTCCAGGTCGGGACGTTGCGCCAGTCCACGATCGCGACGGTCGGCGTGGTCGCGCGCCCGCCCCATTCCCGATAGCTGGCCACCAGCGCCTCGAGCAGCGCGTCAATCGTGCGGTGGAACCGCACGCGATGCGTTTCGGCGAATCGCGCCATCGGCGGGAGTGTCTCGAACAGCTCCGCGAGCCGGTGCGTATAGCCAGGGCCGGCCGGCGATTCCGCGTTGTATTCGGCGAAGTGCACCGCGTCGGGCAGGAGGAAGGCATCGACCCGGGAGGCCGTGCTGGCCGTCGCGTAGCGGGGATCGATGCGCACGAGGCGCGCTTCCGCTTCCGTCACCCCGAGCTGGTCGAACAGCGCTGGCGACTCGAGCGCGGCCGCGACGATACGCTCGCCCAGCCGGGCGATCGTCTCGGCCGCGACGCGGATACGCGCTTCGTCGGCCCCGGTCAGGAAGAAGGGTCGCAGGAAGGGGCAATGCACGCGGTTGCCGAACGTCAGCCGGCGCGCCCGCATCGACCGGGCGAACTCCTCGCAGAACGCCGGCGTGAGTTCGACGTCCGGCCGCAGAAGCGCGTGCCACGCGTCAATCGAATCCATCTAGGCCGTCCGCTCCGGCGGCCGCGAGGGAATGCCCGGCGCCGGCGCGCCAGCGTAGCCGCTGGCCGCGCCGATGCCGAGCATTTCCTCCCACCGCGGCCACGACTGCGATGGCTGGCCGGTCAGCGCGCGATCGATCACCAGCGCCGACATCTTCTCGACGACGTGGCCGAAATAGAAGTGGGTGATGCGGTCGCGTTCGAAATCGGGCGCCGGGTTCAGGTAGTCGATCGCGTACGGAATGCCGTCCATGATCGCGAACTCGATCGTGTTCATCTCGTAGCCGAGCGCGAGGTTGATGGTCTGCGCATCGCGCACGACGCGCTCGCCGACGGCGGCCGAGAGGTAGTTGTGGTCCACGAGGTAGCGGCGCTCGCGGGGATCGTAAGCCACGGGCGTGATGTCGGTCTTCCCGAACGTGAAGCACCGCACGTACAGGTCGAAGTCGATGAACTCCTGCAGCGTCATGCAGTACGGCGACGTCCGATCGTAGGCCTCGAGCAGTTCCCGCCGGTCGTTCACCTTGTAGACGTGCTTCCATCCACCGCCGGAATACGGCTTCAGGATCGCCGGCCGCCCGACGTAGTCGAGCAGCGCGTCCCAGTCGATCGGGTACTGCAGGTTGCGGAGCGACTCGGCGTTCAGGTCGACGTCCGGCGGATAGCCTTTCTGCGGGAGGAGTACCGTCTTGGGAATGGCGCAGCCGAGCTTCGCCATGACCGAATAGTTGAAGGACTTGTCGTCGGCCGTCCACCAGAACGGGTTGTTGATGACGTAGGTGCCCTGCAGCACCGCGTGCTTCATCGCGCCGCGGTAGTACTCGACCTCGTGCGAAATGCGATCGACGATCACGCGGTACCGCGCCGGCTCGTCCATCCTGGTGCCGCCCAGCGTCACCATCTCGGCAGTGAGGCCGTGCGGCGCACCGAGCTGGTTCACCCGCCCGATGAACGCCGGCGGGAAGCTGTACTCCCGCCCGCAGAGCAGACCGATCTTCCCGCCACGCTCGTCGCTCATTGCACCGCTCCTCGACCGTCCACCGCGTTCTTGGTTTCCGCGATCAGGTGCCGGACCACCGCGGTGAGGTCACCGGTTTCGCGAAACACCGCCAGCTGACGATCGGCGCTCGTCCCGTCGCGCAGCACCACGTGCACGTACTCCACCGCCTCCCTGCACCCGAGGTCGTCCACCACGTCGTCGACGAACTGGAGCAGCTCGACCGCCAGTTCCCGCATCGGCACCTCGGCGCGCTTGCCGAAGTCGATCAACTTGCCGTCGAGGCCCCACCGGGCGGCCCGCCACTTGTTTTCCTCGATGAGCGCCCGGCGGTAGATGCGGAAGCCGAGGTTGTGCTCCCGCAGCCGCCAGAGCTTGACGATGATGGCCTGGCAGAGCGCGGCGAGCATGACGGCCACCTGCGGCTTCGTCGGCACGTCGCACACCCGGAACTCCAGCGTCCCGAAGGTCGGATGCGGGCGCACGTCCCACCAGATCTTCCTGCCATCGTCGATGCAGCGGAGATCGACGAGCATCTGGATGTACGCCTCGTATTCGCTCCACGAGTCGAAGCGATCGGGCACGCCGGTTCTCGGGAACCGCCGGAAGATGGTCGTGCGGTACGACTTGATTCCGGTGTCGCGTCCCATCCAGAACGGCGAACTGGTCGAGAGCGCGAGCAGGTGCGGCAGGAAGTACCGCGCCTCGTTCATCAGGCTGATGGCGGCCTCGCGGTCCGGCACCGCAACGTGAACGTGCAGCCCGAAAATCAGCAACGAGCGCGCCAGCTGCTGCAGTTCCTCGACGATGCTGTCGTACCGCACGCCCGGCGACAGAATCTGGTCCTTCCAGTGGGAGAACGGATGCGTCCCGGCCGCCGCGACGGACAATCCCACGCGCTCGGCACTGCTCGTGAGCTCGCGCCGGATGCGGAAGATCTCGTCGCGCAGCTCGTTGATGTTGCCGCAGATCTTCGTCCCGACCTCGACGATGGACTGGTGCAGCTCGCGCTTGATCTGGTCACCCAGCGTCGGGGCGCTCGACGCCAGCAGCTCCGAGACGTGCGACCGCAGCTCGCATGTCTCCGGGTCCACGATTTGGAACTCTTCCTCGACACCGATGGTAAAGCGGTGTGCCATGGTTTTTGGATTCTACTTTAGTCGCTGGTCACTGGTCACTGGCCTCTAGTCGGGCGCTCGCTTCGCTCACGGGTCAGTCGCTCGTCGCGAGCTTCGCTTCGCTCACGGGTCAGTCGCTCGTCGCGAGCTTCGCTTCGCTCGCGGGTCAGTCGCTTGTCGCGAGCTTCGCTTCGCTCGCGGGTCAGTCGCTTGTCGCGGCTTTACTTCGCTCGCGGCAGTCGCTGTCGCGGCCTCCTCGCGTCTCGCTCGCCGCCCCAGCTCGCCGCCGGAGTGACAGTCCGGCTGTGGCGGCGCTCCACACGCCGCCAGGCGTCACCTCGCTCGGCGGTTTTCCTGCCGTCGGGCATGGCAACTGCACAGCCGGTGGACATGGCTCAGAAACTCGAAGAATTGTTCATCTGGAGGAAGAGTATCGAACTGTGGGGGGCAGTAAATGCACTTCTGGACAGGCCGGGGTTCAGCAAGAACTGGGATCTGCACGATCAGCTGACCGGCGCCGTCGATTCGGTGGTCGCCAACATCCCCGAGGGGTTTGAGCAGTCAACGGACCGCGCTTTTGCCAAGTACCTCTACACGGCGAAGGGTTCGGCCGCGGAAATCAACGCACACCTGCTGATCGCGCTGAAGCGCGGCCACATCGAGCAGTCGCAGTTCGACGCAGCCTGCGCGCTCTCGGTTGAACTCCAGAAGATGCTGGGCGGTTTCATCAAATACCTGATCAAGTCCAACCGAAAAGACCGCGGCACGGGAAAAGCTGATGTACAAATCCCGAGGCGGCGGCGCCGGACCTCGCGATGAGCGGCGAGCAGCCAAGCCCCCGACAGCTGACCCGACGCCAGGCGACCGTCGACTGGCGAGCCGACGCCCGGAGCGACCAGCGGCCTAGCGACTAGCGACTAACGACTGGCGACTGGCGACTAGCGACTGGCGACTAGCGACGACTAGCGACCAGCGACTAGCGACTAGACTAGAGACCAGCGACCAGCGACTAGCGACTGACATGCAGCCCCAAAACCCCGACAGCTTCCTCGAGGATGCGGCCCACTTCCCCGGCGGCCACGCGACTGGCGTGGTGTTCCCTCGAACCGCCGAAGAGGTCGCCGACATCCTGACCGAGGCCTCGGCCGTCCTCCCGATCGGCGCGCAGTCGTCGTTGACCGGCGGCGCGACGCCGATGGGCGAGCTCGTCGTGTCCACGTCGAAAATGCGGAGCATCATCGGCCGGACGCCAACCGCACTCACGGTAGAAGCCGGCGTCGACCATCGCGGAGATCCAGGAACATCTGGCGGCCGCCGGCGCGTGGTTTCCGCCGGCGCCCACCTTCACCGGCGCCTGCGCCGGCGGGGTCGTCGCGACCAACGCCGCGGGGGCCGCGACGTTCAAGTACGGCAGCACGCGCGACTGGGTGGACAGGATCGTCGTGGTGCTGGCCGACGGCACCATTCTCGAACTCGAGCGCGGCGCACATCCGTCGGAGGGACGACGGGTTGATCTCGAGACCCGACGCGGCCGGGTAACGATTGCGGTGCCGTCGTACGTGATGCCGCGCGTGCCGAAGCATTCAGCCGGGTACTACGCCGCGCCTGGCATGGACCTCATCGATCTGTTCATCGGCTCCGAGGGGACGCTCGGCATCATCACCCAGGTGACGTTCCGGGTCCTGTCACCGGCGCCCCAGACCGCGCTGGCGCTGATTCCCTGCACGTCGGACGCCCAGGGGTTCGCGCTCGCCGGCGCGCTGCGGGCGGCATCGTTTGCCACCTGGCGTTCGAACGACGCGGCGGGCATCGACGCCGGCGCGATCGAACACATGGATCGCCGCTCGCTCGACATCCTGCGCGAAGACGGCGTGGACGCGATGAACGACGTGCGCGTCCCGGAAGGGACCCAACTGGCCCTCCTGGTGCAACTCGAGCTGCCGGCCGGCACGACCGCCGAATCGGCCTACGCCGATATCGGGAGCGCGCTCGACGACGGCGGCACCGATACGTCGCTCGGGCGCTTCTGCCGCCTGCTCGATGAAGCCGGGCTGCTCGAGACGACGGAGCTGGCGATGCCGGGCGACCGGCGGCGGGCCGATCAGCTCATCGCGATCCGCGAAGGTGTACCCACCGGCGTCAATCAGCGCGTGGGACGCGCGAAGCGCGATATTGACCCGCGCATCGAGAAGACCGCGGCCGACATGATCGTCCCGTTCGACCGGTTCGGGGAGATGGCGGAGATCTACCGTCGCGGATTCGAGGCGCGCGGGCTCGACTACGCGATCTGGGGACACCTCTCGGACGGCAACGTCCACCCGAACGTCATCCCGCGCACCTACGACGACGTCCAGCGCGGAAAGGACGCGATGCTCGAGTTCGGCCGGGAGGTTGCGCGGCTGGGCGGCTGCCCACTGGCCGAGCACGGCGTCGGAAGGAACCCAGTCAAGCAGGAACTGCTCCGCCAGCTCTACGGAGACGACGGGGTCGAGCAGATGCGCGCCGTAAAGCGCGCGCTCGACCCCGCGTGGAAACTCGCCCCGGGTGTGATCTTCGCACCGGCTCATAAAGGGCGGCTCACGAGCCGCCCCTACAACGCGGGCGGCTCACGAGCCGCCCCTACACTATTTGTCTTTATTCAGGTACTTCTGCGGGTTCTCGTCGAAGCGCGTCTTGCAGATCGGCGCACAGAAATAATACGTCTGCCCCTGGTAGTCGCTCTTTCCTGCCGCGGTCTTCTCGTCAATCATCATTCCGCACACGGGGTCTTTCGCCATATCGCCTCAATCGTGCTTGATTCGCAGCACTCTTGCATACATCATCTCAGGCTTTATGAGCATCCGCGACCTGATTTCCCGATGGCCCCTCCTGCGGCAGCTCGCGGCGGGCGCTGACGGCACCGGCGTCGAAGCGATGAGCGAGCGCACGCTCGCGCTCCGCCCGCGTCACGAGGATGCCGATGTCGTCCGATTCGGTCTGCCCGTACTGCGGGGTCGGGTGCGGGCAACTCATCTATCATCGCGGCGGCCGGGTCGTGTCGATCGAAGGAGACCCGGGCTCTCCCATCTCAGAGGGGCACCTGTGTCCGAAGGGCGCGGCCAGCCATGAACTGGTGACCCACGCGGGCCGGCTCACGCGCGTTCGATATCGCGCACCGCGAGCGGCCCGGTGGGCCGAGCTCGACCTCGAAACCGCGATGGACATGGTCGCCGCGCGCGTGTGGGCGTCGCGCGAGGCGCACTTCGAGGAGCGTGGCGAGCACGACGGCCAGCCGGCCCCGCTCATGCAATGCCCGTCAATCGCGCACGTGGGCGGCGCGACCCTCGACAACGAGGAGAACTACCTCATCAAGAAGCTCTTCACCGGCGGCCTCGGCATGGTCGCCATCAGCAACCAGGCCCGGATATGACATAGCTCCACCGTGCCCGGTCTGGGCACGTCGTTCGGGAGAGGCGGCGCGACGATGGCCCAGCAGGATCTCGTCAACGCTGACGCGATCCTGATCATGGGCTCGTCGATGGCCGAGAACCACCCCGTCGGGTTCCGGTTCGTCATGAAGGCGCGCGAGCGCGGCGCGACGGTCATCCACGTCGATCCCCGGTTCACCCGCACCTCCGCGATGGCCGACATGTGGGCGCCGCTGCGCGTGGGGACCGACATTGTCTTCCTCGGCGCGCTGGTGAACTACGTGCTGGTCAACGGCCTCGAATTCCGCGATTACATCGTGCCCTACACGAACGCGGGGACGATCATCGGTGAGGCGTTCCGGGACACCGAGGATCTCGACGGACTCTTCTCCGGGTTCGATCCGGCGACGGGCACGTATTCGTCCGACACATGGGCCTACGAGGGAACGAACGATCCCTCGCTCGAACATCCGCGGTGCGTGTTCCAGATCCTCACGCGTCACTACGCGCGCTACACGCCGGAGCTCGTCGAGGAGATCTGCGGCGTTCCGCGCGACGCTTTCCTGCGCATCGCCGAGGCGTACCGTCACGCGTCGGGACCGGAGCGTACCGCGGCGATCTGCTATGCGGTCGGCTGGACGCAGCATTCGACAGGCGTGCAGATCATCCGCACGGCCGCCATCCTCCAGCTGCTGCTCGGCAACATCGGGCGTCCCGGCGGCGGGATCCTCGCGCTGCGTGGCCACGCGTCGATCCAGGGATCGACCGACATCCCGACCCTGTTCGACATCCTGCCCGGGTACCTTGCGATGCCCGCCTTCGGCGCCGAGTCGCGCACGATGGACGACTATCTCGGGACGCATCAGGCCGAGGCCGGCTGGTGGGCAAACTACGATGCGTTCCTGATTTCGCTGCTGAAGGCGTGGTACGGCGAGTCGGCGACGGCCGCCAACGAGTACCGGCTTCGGCTGGCTGCCGCGCATCAGCGGGGACCACTCGTACTTCGGCTACTGGCTCGACATGATGGACCGCCCGGCTTCGCAGCCGCTTCGGCCTGGCAACGGCGCCCCCATCGAAGGCCTGTTCGTGATGGGACAGAACCCGGCAGTCGGCTCGCCCAACGCGCGGCTCGAGCGGCGCGCGCTCGCGAACCTGAAGTGGCTCGTCGTCCGCGACCTCGTCGAAATCGAGACGGCGAGCTTCTGGCTCGACTCGCCGGAAGTGCAGCGCGGCGAGCTGCGCACCGGCGACATCGACACCGAGGTGTTCCTCTTCCCCGCCGCCGCGCACGCGGAGAAGAACGGCTGCTTCACCAACACGCAGCGGCTCCTCCAGTGGCACGAGCGGGCGGTCGATCCTCCTGGCGACGCGCGCAGCGAGGCGTGGTTCGTCTATCACCTGGGCCGGCGGCTGAAGGCGATGGCGGAGCGCGATCCGCGTCCACGAAACGCCGGGCTGCGCGCGCTCACGTGGAACTACCGGACGGAAGGCCCCCACGACGAACCCGCGATCGAGGAGGTGCTCCAGGAGATCAACGGCCGCCGGACGTCGGACCACGCGCTCCTCGAGGGATTCGGCTCGCTCGCGAACGACGGGTCCACGTCGTGCGGCTGCTGGATCTACTCGGGCGTCTATCCCGCACCGGGGCGCAATCGCGCGCGCGAACGCGAGCCGAAGGGACCGTACGGCCACGGCTGGGGATTCACCTGGCCGGCCGACCGACGCATCCTCTACAACCGCGCCTCCGCGCGCCCGGACGGCACGCCGTGGTCCGATCGGAAGAAACTCGTGTGGTGGAACGCGCGGGCGCGCGAATGGTCCGGCCTCGACGTGCCCGACTTCACCCGCACCAAGCCTCCCGGCTATCGCCCGCCGGAGGGCGCAACGGGGGATGCCGCGATTGCGGGCGACGCGCCGTTCTGCCTCCATCCGGACGGCGTCGGGTGGATCTGGGTCGCGAGCGGTTTGAAGGACGGGCCGCTGCCCGCGCACTACGAACCGTTCGAGTCGCCCGTGTGGAACCGCGTCTATCGCCAGCAGGAGAACCCGGTCGCCGATGCCAGGGAGCGCCTGGACAACGCCTACGCGCACTCCCCCGGCGATCCGGCCTATCCGCACGTCCTGACGACCTATCGCCTGACCGAACATCACACCGCGGGCGGCATGTCGCGCACGCTGCCGCACCTCGCCGAACTGCAGCCGGAACTCTTCTGCGAACTCTCACCCGAGCTGGCCGGCGAGATCGGCGTCGACAACGGCGGATGGGTCACCGTGACGACGCCGCGTGGGCACATCGACGCACGGGCGCTCGTCACGCCGCGAATCCGGCCGATGATCGTCCAGGGCCGGACCGTGCACCAGGTGGGGCTGCCCTATCACTTCGGCGGCCGCGGCCTCGTCACAGGGGACGTCGTCAACGACCTGCTCGCGATTTCCCAGGAGCCGAACGTCCGCATCATGGAGTCGAAGGCGCTCGTCTGCCGCGTGGAGCAACGATGCCGGTAACCGCCTTCCTCACCGACTCGACCGTCTGCATCGGCTGCAAGGCCTGCGAGGTCGCGTGCAAGGAATGGAATCAGATCCCGGACGACGGGTTCACGTTCACGGGGTTTTCGTACGACAACACGGGAGCGCTCGGGCACTCGACGTGGCGGCACGTCAAGTTCATCGAGCGCGCGGGTGCGCCCGCCGGGGACGCGCCGCCGGCCGACGGCGGGTATCGCAGCAACGCGTTCCGCTGGGATTTCTCGTCGGACGTCTGCAAGCACTGCGAGCACGCCGGCTGCCTCGACGCGTGCCCGACCGGATCGATCGTCCGCACGGAATTCGGCGGCGTCTTCGTGCAGCCCGACATCTGCAATGGGTGCGGCTACTGCATCGTCACCTGTCCGTTCGGCGTCATCGACCGGCGCCCCGGCGACGGGCGCGCGTTCAAGTGCACGTTCTGCTACGACCGGCAGAAAGCGGGGCTCGAGCCAGCGTGCGCGAAGGCCTGCCCGACCGAGTCGATCGTGTTCGGCGAGATCGAGGAGCTGCACGAACGCGGCGTCAAGCGCATCGAGGAGTTGAAGGCGCGCGGCATCGAGGACGCCGTGCTGTACGACGCGCGGGATTCGAGCGTCGGCGGGACGCACGCGATGTTCGTGTTCCGCGGCCGGCCGGAAGAGTACAATCTGCCTGCGGATCCCGATGTCCCGGCCACCCACCTTCGGGCAGGGTGGGAGGGCGCGGCGGTCGCGGCCGGACTCATGCTGGTCGGCACCGTGCTGGCCTTTCTCGGGGGACGGTCGAAGCCCCATTGAGGAGGCGCCGGATTCCGGCGGCCGCGGCAGGGGGCAAGGGCAGGTACAGACGGCATGAATCTGCGGTTCGCATTGCTGGTGGTCGGCATTCCCCTGATCGCCCACGGTGGCGAAGGGCTGTATCACGCGGCGCGAAGCAGCCGGCAGGCCGAGATGACGTGCGAGCAGTTCGTGCGACAGCGGCCGGCGGGACTGTGGGTGCGGCTCACGGGATGCCAGCTCGATTACGCCTCTCCCGGCTACCGTGAGGCCGACGGCCGCATCGCGGAAATCTTCTTCCCCGTCCGCGCCGAGGGTCAGCCAGCCACGTCGCCGGCTCCGATCCTCGCGGGTACGACGGATCCCGGCGCGCTGGCGATCGTGCAGGGCGCGATTGGCAGCGGCAGGCCGGCCGATCAGGAAGCGGTGACCGTCATGATGCTCCGCGTCGTGACGCTGCTCCGCGCCTCGCGCGAGATCGACGGGCTCACGCGCGCAGGAGTCCTCGAGCTGTTCCGGACACGGCGGGCGCTCGGCTCGTTCGCGGTGGCGCTCGCGCCCGACTACGCCGTCATCGATCTGCACACCCGCCCGGCATTCACGGGATCGGCCATCGAGGCCGGCGTGGGACTCCTGTCGGTGCTGCTGTTCCTCGCTGCCGGCCGCGTGCCGCGTCGCGCGGCCGACACGGTCACCGCCAACGAAGCGCAGCCGGACCTCCCGGCGATCCTGCTCCTGAACCTCCCCGGATCGGCCGGCGCCGAAGCCATCGAGCAGGCCCCGCCGCTCGGCAGCCGCGCGGAGGTGACCGCGGCGATCAGCCGGGCCCTCGAGGGCATCCAGCTCGGTGACGATGGGACCGGGAGCATCACGGGGCCGGACCACACGCTCGCCATCGACCTCGGTGTGCAGGATCCGGTGTGGACCGCGACGGTGCGCGCCGGCGGGCCCGGCGCCGCGCGCGCGGTGAGCGCGCTCGCTCATGCCACCGGCTGGCGTCTGTATGTGCCGAAGCGCGGTCAGTTCATCGAGTAGTCGGGACCGATACGTTCCGCCTGGCGCCACGCCGTGCCGGGACACGAGCCTGCGCGGCTGTCGAACGGACGCTCGCGCGACTCCGCGAACCAGGGGACGCTCCGCGCAAGGCGTCACCGTGGTGCAGGAGACCTGATGGCCGACGATCAGAGCTTCGAGCAACGCCTGGAGGCCCTGCGCCGGACGGCGGCGGAGACGGGACACGTTTCCGCGGCCGGCGTCCGCGCCGCCGGTTCACCGGTGCCGTATCGCGACGGCGTGCTCGCCGAGTACCACGGGCAGCCGCTGCTGAAGCGTCCGGTCTGGACGTGGGAGATTCCCGCGTACTTCTTCGTCGGCGGCGCCGCGGGAGCCGCGTCGGTGATCGGCGCCGTGGCGAATGCAATGGGCGGACGTTCCGATCTCGTGCGCCACGCGCGCTGGGTCGCCGCGGCGGGCGCGGCGATGTCTCCACCGCTGCTGATCGCGGATCTCGGGCGGCCGGAGCGCTTTCTCGCGATGACGCGCGTGTTCAAGCTCCAGAGCCCGATGTCGGTGGGCGTGTGGACGCTCCTGGCATTCTCGAACGCGGGGGCCGCCGCGACGGCCGCTGAGTTCATCGATCGCAGGCTTGGCGGGAGCGTCCCGGTCCGCGTGATCGGCAACGCAGCGGAAATCGTCGCGGCCGCGGCCGGCCTCGTGCTCTCGACCTACACGGGCGTGCTGATTGGCGCGACCGCAATCCCCGTGTGGTCGCACAACGTGCGGCTGTTGCCGATCCACTTCGCCGCGTCTGGTGTCGGCTCGGCGGTCTCCGTGCTGGAGCTGATGGGCCACCGCGATGCCGCCCTGAATGCGCTCGGCATCGGTGCAGCGGCGGTGGAAACGGCAATTGGCCTTTCGCTCGAAGCACGCGACGACCCGGCCCTCAATCCGCTGAAGCACGGCTGGTCGGGCCGCGTTACCCGCATCGGCGGCGTGCTGTCCGGGCCGCTGCCCCTTGCGCTGCGGGTCCTGGGCGCGCGCTCGGCACACGCCCGCCGCGCCGCCGCGGTCTCGACGCTGGTGGGATCGCTGCTCACGCGAGTCGGCTGGATCGCGGCGGGGAGACAGGCGGCAGAGCCACATCAACGACAGCCACAGCCACGCTGACACGCGCCCACGGGCGCTTCGCGCCAGTCACGAAGAAGCACGAAGCACACGAAGAGCACGAAGAACACAAATTGGATCTTCCTTCGTGGGCTTCGTGCCCTTCGTGCCACTTCGTGGTTGCCGTCGGCCCGTACATCAGCGACAGCCGCAGCCACGCTGACACGCGCCCACGGCGCTTCGCGCCAGTCACGAAGAAGCACGAAGCACACGAAGAGCACGAAGAACAAAATTTGATCTTCCTTCGTGGGCTTCGTGTCCTTCGTGCCACTTCGTGGCTGCCGTCGGCCCGTGCAGCGCGACAGCCGCGGCCACGCTGACACGCGCCCACGGCGCTTCGCGCGAGTCACGAAGAAGCGCGAAGACACGAAGAGCACGAAGAACACAAATTGGATTCCCCTTCGTGCCCTTCGTGCCACTTCGTGGTGGCCGTCGGCCCGTACATCAGCGACAGCCGCAGCCACGCTGACACGCGCCCACGGCGCTTCGCGCGAGTCACGAAGAAGCACGAAGCACACGAAGAGCACGAAGAACAAAATTGGATCTTCCTTCGTGGGCTTCGTGCCCTTCGTGCCACTTCGTGGTGGCCGTCGGCCCGTGCAGCGCGACAGCGGCTGTCGCTGATGGTAGCGCGTGGCGCCAGTCGTTGACTACGCGACCGGCGCGATCGACGCTCCTCTCCCCCTGCAGTGCTTTCGCAAGCCGCGTGATCGCCTCGTCAATCGTCGCAGGCGCGACGCTCGAGAAGCAGATACGCAACTCGGACTCTCCCGCCGGGTCCGGGTAGAACGCATGCCCGGCGACGAACGCCACGCCCGCGCCGAGGGCGCGGTCGAGAACGTCGCGTGCACTGCCGCCCGGCGCCAGACGGCACCACAGATACAACCCTCCCTGCGGCCGCGACATGCGGATGACGCCGGGCGGCACGTGGCGCTGGATCGCGGCCATCATCTGCGCGGCGCGACGCGCGTGCTCGGCGCGCAGTTTCTTCAGGTGCGCGTCGAAGCTGCCGTTGCGCATGAGGCGCGCCACCGCGAACTGCACGAGGTTCTGCGTATGGGGATCGAGCCGCTGCTTGATGATCGCCATCTGTTCGACGATCGACGGCGCCGCCGACAGCCACCCGAGCCGCAGCCCCGGCGCCATGACCTTCGAGAAACTGTTCAGATGAATGACCAGGTTCGACCCGTCGAGATCGCGCAGCGACGGCGGCGGCGGCTCCTGGAAGTACAACTCGCGATAGGTCGCGTCCTCCACGATGGGCACCCGGTACCGCTCGGCGAGCTTCAACAGTTCGCGCCGCGTGCGGATCGGCATCGTGACGCCGGTGGGGTTCTGGAACGTCGGGTTGGTGTAAATCAGTTTCGGTCGATAACGGACGAGCAGATCCTCGAGCTCGTCGGCATCGCTGCGTGCGATATCCCATCCGATCAGCTTGGCGCCCGCCGCGCGGAACGACTGAATCGCGCCGAGGTAGCCCGGCCGGTCGAGGATGACGGCGTCGCCGGGATCGACGAGACAGCGCGCAAGCAGGTCGAGCCCCTGCTGCGCGCCCGCGATGATCAGGACGCTCTCGGACGGCACCCGGAAGCGATCGGCGATCGCCTCGCGCAGCGCCGGCTGCCCCTCCGTCGGCCCGTGCCGCCACACGGCGTCCGCCGCGGTATGCAGCACATGATCGATGGCCTGCTGGAACGCGGCCGTCGGAAAGCAGTCGATGGCCGGCTCGCCGGCGGCCAGCGACAGCACGCGCGCGTCGGAGGAATGCCTGAGCGTGTCCCGCAGCGTGGAGTCGCTCCACCGCAGGGCAGCCGACGCAATCTTGCCGCGCCAGGCGAACGGCGTGCCTTCCGGCTCCGGCGCCGCGCACACGAACGTGCCACGACCGACGTAGCCTCGCAGCAGGCCGCGCGACTCCAGTTCGCGGTAGGCACTGACGACGGTGGTGCGGCTGATGCGAAGGCGCTTCGCCAGCTCGCGCTCCGGCGGCAGACGCGAGCCGGACGGCAGGTCGCCTCGCGCGATCGACGACTCCAGGAGCTTGACGAGATGGCTGTAGAGCGGGCGTGACTCGCGCGTGAACTGCCGCTCGATCTGGTGAATCATCGGACCTCCGCCGCGCCACCAAGGATGCCCCTATGGACGCCTCTTTGAACGGTCCAATGATTGAATGGGCCGTTGCAGGCGGTCAAGAAATCACCTATTTCGCCGGCGATCGCCCTGGCTCGTTCGAGGCCAATGCGACGAGTTACAGTCCAATACAGTGCGCCGGCAGCGCCCGGGGATTAGCGCGGCGCTCGGTCCGGCCGGTCCGCCTCCGGCAAGCACGGCATCGCGGGGCTCAGGGCTCAGGGACGGCGACCAGCCGCTCGAACCGGGTCTGTCCGCGGAGCGACTCGAGATCGATGTCGCGGCGGGCCCTGGCGGCCGTGAGGGCGGGGAGGTGCGCGGCGACGCGCTCCAGGGACTCGAGCGCCTGCGCGGTCTCGCCCCGCAGCGCGTGGAGGCACGCGATGTAATAGCGGGTGAACGGATCGTCCGCGCCGGTCCCGACGCGCGCGTCGAACGTCTTCAACGCACGCGAGAAGTGGCGTTCGGCGTCGGCGGACGCGTGTTCCCGGAAATACGTCGCGCCGATTCTCACGTTCAGTTCGATGAGCGTGCGCTCGCGCAGCGCGTGGTCGCTCGCCCCGATGAAGACCAGCTCGCGGTCGTACTCGGCGTGCGCCTCCGCGTAGCGGCCGCGCAGGTAGTGGACGTAGCCCAGGCGCGAGTGCGCGCCGACGATCTGGAGTCCCATGTTGCCCGAGATGAACTGTTCCTGGAGATCGATGGCCCGGTGGCAGACCTCTTCGGCGCGGTCGAACTGCCCCTCCCACGTGAGCAGCAGCGCCAGTTGCAGGTACGAGTAGCCTGCGTCGGGGTTCAGGGCGATCGCGCGCTCGAACACCGGAATAGCGGCCGCGAAATCTCCCTTGCCCACCCACAGTGCGCGCGCGAGGCCCTGGTGGGCCTGGCCGAGGTCGGGGTCGAGCCGCAACGCTTCGCGGAACGCCGCCATGGCCTCGTCGACGCGCTCCAGGCCCAACATCGCCGTGCCGAGCCACACGTGGGCGTCGGCAAGGTCCGGATCGAGCGCGAGCGCCCGCCGCTCGATGTCGAGCGACTTGTGCACCATGTCGGGGATGCTCAGGAAGCTCCCCTTGAGCCCGTAGGCGCCGCCGAGCGCCGCCCAGGCGAGGGCGTACTCCGGGTCGTGGGCCGTCGCATCCTCGAAGGCCGCGATGGCCCGGTCGATCGAATCGCGCGTCGCCTGCCGCAGGTTCATCATGCCGCGCGCATAACTCCGGTACGCTTCGACGGACTGCGTTTCGTGCCGTTCGATGTCCGCGATCTCCGTGCCACGCAGCGCGACGTTCAGCCCCTGGCTCAGGTCGTACACGATCTTGTCCTGCAGGGCGAAAATCTCGTCGATCGGCCCGTCTACCTTGACGGTTCGGCGCACGGCCCCGCTCGCGACGTCCACGACGTTCGCCGTGATGCGGACCATCCCCCCGATCTTCTGGAAGCCGCCCACCACCACCCAGGTCGCGCCGAGGCGCCGGCCGATGTCGATGGCCAGCGAGTCGTTCAGGTGCGCGTCAGTCGACAGGTTGCGCAGCGCATCGTAGACGCGCGCGCGTCCGATAATCGTCAGGCCGTGGATGTTCTTCAGATCGGAGCTGACGGTCTCGGCAATGCCGGTGCCGATCCAGTCGTCGGCCGGCTCTCGCGTGATGTTCGCGAACGTCATGACGGCGACCGAATGATCGACCGGCGCGGCGGCCGCGGCGGCGATGGTCCGGCTCGATGCCGCGCGGGGCGCCCCGTCGATTTCGGCGGCCACCTCCCGCAGGTCCGCATGCAGCGCCCGCGCGGTCTGATACCGGAACACCGGGTCCTTCTCGAGCGCCCGCGCCACCACGGCGTCGAGCGACCCCGGCACGCCCGTCGTGAACCGCGACACCGGCGGCGGCACCTCGTGCAGGATGTGATCGATGATCTCGGTCGGCGTGCTCCCCTCGAATGGCATGCGCCCCGTGAGCAGCTCGAACAGCACGACCCCGAGGGAGAACAGGTCCGCGCGGTGATCGATGCTGCGGCCCAGCGCCTGCTCGGGCGCCATGTAGCTGACGGTTCCGACGACCATGCCGGCCATGGTCATCTGCGCCTGGGTGACGTCGGACGATCGCGTGGGAAGGAACTTCGCAAGGCCGAAATCGAGGACCTTCACGAGACCGCGCGTGGTCCGCATCAGGTTCGCGCTCTTGATGTCGCGATGGACGATGCCGCGGCTGTGCGCTTCGTCGAGCGCGTCAGCCACCTGCATCCCGGCATCGACGGCCTCGCGCACCGGGAGCGGCCCGTTCGCCACGCGCGACGACAGCAGCTCGCCGTCCACGTACTCCATGACGATGAAGTCCGTGCCGCCCTGCTCGCCGATGTCGTAGGTCACGGCGATGTTCGGCGATCGCAGCATCGAGGCGGCGCGGGCCTCGTTGAGCAGGCGCGCGCGGCTCTCCGGATCGGACTTGAGCCCATGCGGCAGGAACTTGAGCGCAACAGGCCGGCCCAGTCGCACGTCCTCGGCGCGATACACCTCGCCCATCCCGCCCGCACCCAGGCGCTCGCCGATCCGGTAGTGCTGAACTGTCGTGCCGATCATCGCGATCCGCTCTCCGCTCTCCGCGGTCCGCTCTCCGCGGTCCGCTCTCCGCGGTCCGCTCTCCGCGATCCGCTCTCCGCGATCCGCTCTCCACGCCGGTCGCCGCGGCCGGAGCCACGGATGAGTCGGGTCGCGACAGTCCGCGTCCGCGCCTCAGTATAGGATGCCTCCCGTCGGCCTTGGGGTGCTCGTTCGCCGCGAGGCGCTTCAGAAATGATGAAACAGGACCGGACACATGGCACTCACCGCCACCGTCTACAACTTCGACATCGATCTCGCGGACGCCGATCGCGCCGTCTACGAGTCGCTCGCGCTCCGCGTGGCGCGGCATCCGTCGGAATCGGAGGCCTATCTCGTCACGCGGGTGCTGGCCTACTGCCTCGAGTACGGCGAGGGGATTGCCTTCTCGAAAGGACTCTGCGATCCCGACAACGCGGCAATCGCGGTGCGCGACCTGACCGGCAGGATCCGGAGCTGGATCGAGATCGGCACGCCGGATCCGGCCCGGCTGCACAAGGCCTCGAAGTCGGCGCCGCGCGTCGCCGTCTACACCCACAAGGACCCCGCGCAGTGGCTTCGCGCGCTCGCCGGCGAGCGGATTCACCGTGCCGACGCGCTCGAGATCTACGCCATCGACCGCGCGCTGATCGAGGCGCTCGTCGCGCGGCTCGACCGACGCGTCACCTTCGCCCTGTCGATCCACGACCGCGAGCTCTACGTCTCGATCGGGGACGCCACGCTGATGGGCACGGCACGCCGAATCCCGCTATGATGCGTCACCCGTGGCCGAGCTTCCGCGCGCGCTGACCCGCCTCAACGCCACCGCGATGGTCGCCGGCACGATCATCGGCGCGTCGATCTTCGTCCAGCCGTCCGAGATCGCGCGGCACCTCGCCTCCTCCTCCGCGATCATGCTCGCGTGGACGGCGTGCGGCATCCTGACGCTGTTCGGGGCGCTCGTGTGCGCCGAGTTTGCTTCCGCGTTTCCCCAGACCGGCGGCTTCTACGTGTTCATGCGCGACACGTTCTCGCCCCTGGCCGGGTTTCTCTGGGGCTGGGCGATGTTCTGGAGCATGCACTCCGGGATCATCGCCGCCATCGCGGTGGTCTTCGCCCGCTACACCGCGTTCTTCGTTCCGGTCGGGGATGCCGGCGTCCGCGCGATCGCGGTGGCGGCGATCGGCGGCCTCACGGCGCTCAACTACGTCGGCGTCCGGGCGGGCAGCCGCGTGCAGACGGCATTCACGATCGCCAAGCTCGTCGCCATCGCGGCCATCGTCGTGCTCGGCTTCGCGCTTCCCCATCCCGCCGTGGCTCCCGCGGCCGAAGTCGCCGCCGCCGGCGGCGGGACGACGCGCGAGTTCCTGCTGGCGCTCGTCGCGGGGCTCTTCGCCTACGGCGGATGGCACATGGTCACCTACACGGCCGGCGAGACGCAGATGCCGACGCGCACGATCCCGTTCGCCCTGCTCGCCGGCGTCGGGATCGTCACCGTGTCGTACGTCGCGCTCAATCTCGTCTACCTGCGCGTGCTGCCGCTCGAGGCCGTGCGCTCGTCCACGCGCATCGCGGCCGACGCCGCCGACGCGCTCGTCGGGCGCGGGGGCTCGGCCGTCATGGCCGCACTGGTGATGATGTCGTCGATCGGCGGGTTGACGGGCATCGTCCTGATGGGGCCGCGGGTGTATTTCTCGATGGCCCGGGACGGTCTCGCGCCGCAGTGGCTCGCCTTCGTGCACCCGCGCTACCGCACGCCGTCGCACGCCGTGCTGGCTCAGGGCGTCTGGGCGTCGATGCTGGCGGCGACCGGCGCCTACCGCCAGCTCTTCACCCGCGTCGTCTACACCGAGTGGCTGTTCTTCGCGCTGATGGCGGCTGGCCTGTTCGTGCTCAGGCGCCGTCCGGACTATCGCCCGGCGTACCGCACGCCGCTCTATCCGTTCGTCCCGCTGGTTTTCATCGCGGCTTCGCTGGCGATCGTCGTGAACCAGTTCGTCAGCGAACCGCGCGAGGCCGCGACCGGCCTGGGAGTGGTCGCGCTCGGTGCGCCGATCTACTACTATCTGCGCCATGCCCATCATTGATTTTCACAACCATTACTACCCGCCGGAATACGTCGAGGCCCTGAAGACGTCGCAGTCGGTCGTCAAGGTCACCTATGACGACGAGGGCAACCCCTGCGTGCACTACCCGGGGGATTACAACATCCTCGTGCCGGGACACCGCGACCTGGACTACCGGCAGCACGTGCTCGAGCAGCACGGCGTCGACACGCAGGTCCTGACGTTCACGACGCCGGGCGTGCACGTCGAGCCGGCGGAGGCGGCGATCAGGCTGGCACGGCAGATCAACGACGCCTTCGCGAAGGCGGCGCGCAACCGCAAGCGCCGGTTCACGGCGCTCGCGACACTGCCCCTCAACGATCCGGCGGCATCGGTGGCAGAGCTCGAGCGCGCGATGAAGGGGCTCGGTCTTCCCGGGGCGATGGTCTTCAGCAACGTCAATCACGTCGCTCTGGCCGACGAGCGCTTCGCGCCGCTGTGGAAGAAGGCCGACCAACTCGGCGCCGTCATCTACATCCATCCGACCGATCCCGCGGGTGTCGAGGCGATGCTCGACTTCTGGCTGATGCCGCTCGTCGGGTTCCTCATGGACACGACGCTGGCCGCCTCGAAGCTGGTCTTCAGCGGGGTGGTCGAACGGCATCCCAACATCCGGTGGGTGCTGACGCACATGGGCGGGGCGATTCCGTACCTCGCCGAACGCCTCGATCGCGGGTATCGCGCGTTCGCGGACTGCCGGAAGTTCATCGGCAAGCCGCCGAGCGAGTACCTCAAGACGTTCTACTACGACACGGTGAACTTCAACCCCGACGCCGTCGAGTTCGCGATCACATTCGCCGGCCCGGATCACATCCTCGCCGGGAGCGACTATCCACACCAGATCGGGAGCATCCCGCTGATGCTGCAGACCATCCGCGATCTGAACGTGGACGACGAAGTGAAGGGGAAGATCTTCGGAGGGAATGCCTCGCGGCTGCTCTCGTTGAAGTAACGACAGACACTCAGTCTCTTCGGGCTCTCCGTTCCTCCGTCTTCTCCGTTTCTCCTGCCCGAAGGGCCGGGACAGGTCAGGGCCCGTCGGTCACTTCGGGATCACGACGCTCGCGCGGCTGCGCACGATCGCGCCGCGCTGTTTTACGCGCACCCGGATGGGGTGGACCTTGCCGTCGCGCTCGGCGTCGGTGACCTCGACACCGAGCAGGTAATACACCGCCGTCTCGCGCGCGAGCCGTTCGAGAGCGGCGTCGGCGGTGCCGGCCTCGACGCGCACGACCGTGCCGCCGCTGGCGCCCGCGATCATCTCGAGGCCGCGGGCCGCCATGCCGCTGTCGGCCATGAGCGACGTGGGCACCGCGGCGCCCCTCGAGAACGCGTCCAGGAAGCTCGAGTCCAAGTGGAGCACGAACAGGTTGACGTTGGCGGCCGCCGCTTCGCGTCCCACGCTCGTCGTCTCGCCGTTGACATTCGGCCGCCCGCCGACCCGATCGTTGGCGATGAGCCCGCCGCTGACCAGGACCACGGTCTTTCGCTGGCGGATTGGCGCGAGCGCGTGGAGGAGCTCGTGCACCCCGTTGAGGCTCTGGGCGACCTGCGCCTCGTAGAACGCGGCGAACGAGCCGGCCTCGCCGCGGACGCGGCGCGAACAGCTCGTGTCCGACGGCCGGCATTCGCGCGCGACCACCTGCGCCAGCGCGCCGCCATCGCCGGCGCTGATGTCGCTGATCTCGGTCAAGGACAGATGAAACTCCCCGCGCGGCGGATCGGTACAGGCCGACGATGTCATCGAGGCGGTCGAGGACGGCCGCGTGATTCGTGGTCAGGTCGACGCGCAGGCCGCTCGTCGGATAGGCAAAGAGCCCCACGAGGTCGTCCGGGCGGAGATTGTCCACGAAGCGTCGGACCGCCTCCATTGCCGCCTTCGCCGCCACGGGAGCGAAACTGTGCTCGTCAACCGCCACGACGAACAGACGGCCGGTCGAGACCGGGGCATCGGCCGCGCCCGGCTCGTCCGTCGAGGCGGTGCGGGTGTTCTGCGGTCCGAGGTGCTTGACCGCGTCGACCGACAGCACGCGTCGCCGCCGGCCGTCGATCGTGACCTCGAAATCGTCCGGGCCGAGGTTCGGGAAGGCGTACCCCTGTTTGTCGACGACCTGCACGTCGACGGCGAGGACCTCCACTCCCGATTTGATCCGGGGCGGAGCCTGGTCCTGCCCGGTGAGGGCGCACACGGCCAGGAGGAGCGTCACCAGCACTGTCATGTGGGACCGTGAATTGCTGATTGCCGGTCAAACGGAATGGCGACTCGGCCATTGGGACACAGTTGCGCGATTCGGGCAAGTCATACCGGCGGCGGGTGCGTGGTGGCCCGTAGGCTTCCGGTACGGGCGCCGGTACGAATTTGACACTTTGTGAAAATTTTCACATCATTGGGCGGTCGGTACCCCAGATCGGCAGATGTCTGCGCGTTTTCCGTGCGGCCGCTGTCCACTTTTGCATTTTCCCCCGCTTGAAATAGTCTCTTGGGGGGCGGGCGGCGCGGACGTCGACACGATGAGTCAGATCTTCCATCGTCACACCAATATTTACGCCGGGCTCAGCATCCTCGCAGTGGCCGTCGTGGCCGCCTCTCTTGGCGGCGTGGTCGCCATGCTGCAACCTGTCGGGCTACAACACCGGGCAGGACAATTTCGTCCAGCAGCCCATCCAGTTCAGCCACGCGCATCACGTCGGAGGCATCGGCATCGATTGCCGATACTGCCACACGTCGGTGGAAGATTCGGCCTTTGCCAACATTCCCCCGACCAAGACGTGCATGAACTGCCACTCGCAAATCTGGAACACCGCGCCGATCCTGGAGCCCGTGCGGGCCAGCTATCGGACCAATACGCCGCTCCACTGGACCCGCGTGAACGATCTGCCGGATTTCGTGTACTTCAACCACAGCATTCACGTGAAGAAGGGCATTGGGTGCGCCACCTGCCACGGGCCCGTGGACAAGATGCCCCTGATGTATCAGCAGGCGACCCTGCAGATGTCGTGGTGCCTGGACTGTCACCGGCACCCCGCGAAGTACATCCGCCCCCGGGAGGAAGTCTTCAACATGAACTGGCAGCGCCCCGCCGACGATCCTGGCCTGGGCGAGCGGCTGGTGAAGGACTACAAGATCGCGAGCGTCGAACAGCTGACCAGCTGCTCGACGTGCCACAGGTAGCTAGCACACATGGATTTTGCTGCCATTCGTTCCCGCCTGGCCGGCGCCGAAGGGCGTCTGTACTGGCGCAGCCTCGGCGAACTCGCCGACACCCCTGAATTCCGTCAGTACCTTCACCGCGAATTCCCCGAGCAGGCCTCGGAGTGGAACGACCCGAAGGGACGCCGGCAGTTTCTCAAGCTGATGAGCGCCTCGCTGGCGCTCGCCGGCGTCGGCGCGTGCACGAAGCAGCCCCCGGAGCAGATCGTCCCGTACGTGCGACAGCCCGAGGACATCGTCCCCGGCCGGCCGCTCTTCTTCGCCAGCGCCATTCCATTCTCGGGTTACGCGCAGCCCGTGCTGGTGGAAAGCCACATGGGGCGTCCGACCAAGATCGAGGGAAACCCTGAACATCCGGCAAGCCTCGGAGCGACCGACATCTTTGCCCAGGCGGCCATTCTGGGCCTCTACGACCCGGATCGGGCGCAGACTCTGACCAACCGCGGCGAGGTCCGCGGGTGGCCGGATTTCAACGCCGCCATGCAGTCCGCCCTGGCGGCGCAGAAGGCCGGGGGCGGGGCCGGCATCCGCTTCCTGACCGGTCCGATCACCTCGCCGTCACTGGCCGAGCTGATCGCGACGATTCAACGGGACTTCCCCCAGGCCAGGTGGCACCAGTACGACCCGGTCACGCGTGACGGCGCGCGGATGGGCGCGCGCCAGGCTACCGGCAACGCCGCCGAACCGATCTACCACTTCGACCGGGCGGACGTGGTCGTGTCGCTCGAATCCGATTTCCTCGCGTGCGGCCCGGCCACCGTCCGCTACCAGCGGGACTTCGCGGCGCGGCGGCGGGTGACCGACGACCGCAAGGAAATGAACCGCCTCTACGTCGTCGAAAGCACGCCGACGCTGACGGGGACGAAGGCGGACCATCGGCTCGTCCTGGCGTCAGGCGAAATCGAGGGATTTGCGCGCGAACTGGCCGCGGGGCTCGGCGCGGGCGGCCGGGCGCCGGCGGGCGGCGACGCGGATCGGGCGAAGTGGGTGTCGGCGGTCGCGAAGGACCTGCAGGCCAGCCGTGGACGTTCGCTCGTCATGGCCGGCGACTATCAGCCGGCCGCGGTGCACGCACTGGCGCACGCGATGAACCAGGCGCTCGGAAACACCGGCGCCACGGTCACGTACGGCCATGCCGTCGAAGTGAATCCGATCGACGAGACCGCGTCGCTGGTCGATCTGGCCCGCGCGATGGACGCCGGGCAGGTCGAGCTGCTGGTGATTCTGGGCGGGAACCCGGCCTACACCGCGCCGGCCGACCTGAAGTTCAGCGATCGTCTCTCGAAGGTCGGGATGATTGTGTATCACGGCCTCTACGTCGACGAGACGGCCTATCTGTCGCACTGGAACGTGCCCGCGACCCACCCGCTGGAAACATGGGGCGACGCCCGGTCGTTTGAAGGCACCGTCACGCTGATCCAGCCGCTGATCGCGCCGCTCTACGACGGACACTCGGAGTACGAGATTCTTGCCGCCTTCACGCCACTGGGCAATCGGAGCGGGCACGAAATCGTCAAGGGCTACTGGACGCGCGCCTTCGGCGGAGACATGGGCTGGACGATCCGCCGGGCGGACGGGCAGCCGTACAAGGACGCCGAGACCTTCTGGCGGCACGCGCTGCACGACGGGTTCGTCGACCGGAACGTCGATCGCCGATGGCGGTCCGGCCACGCCGTTCGCGCCGGCGCCGGGACCCGCGCAGACAGCTGCCGTCATGAACGCCGCGGCTCCCGCCGCGGCGACAATGGCGCCCGTGCCAGCCCCTCCGGGAACCGCCGCCGGGAGCGCCCAGCCGAGCGCCGAGCGCCCCGCGCCGGGCGCCGGCGGTCTGGAGATCATCTTCCGTCCGGATCCCACCGTCTGGGACGGCCGGTTCACGAACAACGGCTGGCTGCAGGAGCTCCCGAAGCCGCTGAGCAAGGTCACGTGGGACCCGACCGCCTGGATCAGCCCCAGGCTCGCGGCAGACCGCGGCCTGACCAACGGCGACGTCATCGAGTTGACCTACCGCGGCAACACCGCCCGGATGCCGGTCTGGGTCATGCCGGGCCACCCCAGGCAGTCCGTCACCGTGTTCCTCGGCTACGGCCGCCGCGTGGCGGGTCGGGTCGGCACGGCGGCGAGCGACGCCGCGGCGTTCAACGGCTACCTGCTCCGGACGTCCGACGCGCCGTGGTTCGGCGACGGACTCGAAATCGCGAAGACCGGCAGCCGCTACCTCCTGGCGACCACCCAGGAACACCACCTGATGGAAGGGCGCGCACCGGTGCGCACCGCGACGCTCGACGAGTACAAGAGCGAGCCCCGCATCATCCAGGAACAGGGCGAGAAGCCGCCCAAGACGCTCACGTTGTATCCGGAGCACGTCTACGACGGCTACAAGTGGGGCATGGCGATCGACCTGTCGACCTGCACGGGCTGCGGTGCCTGCACGATGGCCTGCGTCGCCGAGAACAACATCCCGGTCGTCGGCAAGGAGCAGGTCGTGGCCGGCCGCGAGATGCACTGGATCCGCGTCGATCACTACTTCGCGGGCGACAATCCCGACACCGTGGACTCGTTCCACCAGCCGGTGCCCTGCATGCAGTGCGAGAACGCGCCGTGCGAGGTCGTCTGTCCGGTGGCCGCCACGTCGCACAGCTCCGAGGGGCTGAACGACATGGTCTACAACCGCTGCGTCGGCACGCGCTACTGCTCGAACAACTGTCCGTACAAGGTGCGACGCTTCAACTTCTTCCTCTACCAGGACTGGACGACGCCGAGTCTGGAGCCGATGCGCAACCCCGACGTCACGGTCCGGAGCCGCGGCGTGATGGAAAAGTGCACCTACTGCGTGCAGCGCATCAACCAGGCGCGCGTGGATGCGAAGCGTGAGGATCGCACGATCCGCGACGGCGAGATCGTGACCGCGTGCCAGGGGGTGTGCCCGTCGGAGGCGATCATCTTCGGCGATCTGAACGATCCGTCGAGTGCGGTTTCGCAGGTCAAAGCCCAGCAGCGCAACTACGGCCTCCTCGAGGACCTGAACACGCGGCCGCGCACCACGTATCTCGCCGCGCTGCGGAACCCGAACCCCGAGCTGGAAACTCCGCGCGAGGGCCAGCACAGCACGACTGAACACTGATGGATCCGAAACCCGTCTACGCGCCGCCGCCGGTCATCGAGCCGGGACACACGTTTGCCAGCGTCACGGATCAGATCGCCGCGATCGTCCTCACGCGGCGGCATCCGTACAGCTGGTTCTTCGGCCTCTTCGTCGGGTTCATGGGGACGATGATGCTCCTCATGGCGATCACGTGGCTCCTCATCAGGGGCGTCGGGATCTGGGGCGTCAACATCCCCATCGGCTGGGGTTTCGCGATCATCAACTTCGTCTGGTGGATCGGCATCGGCCACGCCGGGACACTGATTTCGGCGATCCTGCTGCTCCTCAAACAGGACTGGCGCACGTCGATCAACAGGTTCGCCGAGGCGATGACGCTGTTCGCCGTCGCCTGCGCGGGCCTCTTCCCGCTGATCCACACGGGCCGTCCGTGGCTCGCGGTGTACTGGCTGCTGCCGTACCCGAACACGATGCGGGTCTGGCCGCAGTTCCGGAGCCCGCTCATCTGGGACGTGTTCGCCGTGTCGACGTACGCGACCGTCTCGCTGCTGTTCTGGTACGTCGGGCTCGTGCCGGACCTCGCGACCCTGCGCGATCGCGCGAAGAGCCTCAGGCTTCAGCGGGTGTACGGGGTGCTTGCGCTCGGCTGGCGCGGCTCGGCGCGCCACTGGGAGCGCTACGAGTCGGCGTATCTCCTGCTGGCCGGCCTGGCGACGCCGCTCGTGCTGTCGGTCCACACGGTCGTCAGCTTCGACTTCTCGATCGGCATCGTCCCGGGCTGGCACGCCACGATTTTCCCGCCGTACTTCGTCGCCGGCGCCATCTACGCGGGCTTCGCGATGGTGCTCACGCTGGCGATCCCGCTGCGGGTGATCTACGGGCTGGAAGGGTTCATCACGCTGCGCCACCTCGAGAACATGGGGAAGGTGACGCTCGTGACCGGGCTCATCGTCGGTTACGGCTACACGATGGAGGCGTTCTTCGGCTGGTACAGCGCCAACAAGTACGAAGAATTCATGATCCTCAACCGGATGACCGGTCCGTACTGGCCGGCCTACTGGACGCTGATTTTCTGCAACATCATCACGCCGCAGTGGCTCTGGTTCAGGAAGGTGCGGACCACGCCGTGGCTGCTCTTCGCGGTCGCGATGGTGGTCAACGTCGGCATGTGGCTCGAGCGCTTCGTGATCGTGGTCACGAGCCTGCACCGCGACTTCCTCCCTTCGTCGTGGGGGATGTACTACGCGACGCGGTGGGACTACATGACGTTCTTCGGAACGATCGGCCTGTTCATCACGCTCTTCTTCCTGTTCATCCGGGTCCTGCCGATGATCTCGATTTTCGAGATGCGGACCATGGTGCCGGAAGCGAAAGTGAAGGGAGCGAAAGCGCACTGAGCGCGGTCTGAGCCATGGATCAGCAACGCCCACAACCACCGGGACTCTACGGCGTGATGGCCGAGTTCCCCGATCCGACCGCGCTCGTGGCGGCCGCGCGCCGGACGTACGACGCGGGCTACCGGGAGTTCGATTCGTATTCGCCGTTTCCCATCCACGAGCTGTTCGAGGCGATGCACTGCAAGGACCGCCGGGTGCCGCTCTTCGTGCTGCTGGGCGGCATCGCCGGCTGCGTGGCCGGATTCGGCATGCAGGCGTGGATTTCGGCGTACGACTATCCCCTGAACATCGGCGGCAAGCCGTACATCAGCTGGCCGATGTTCATTCCGGTCACCTTCGAGCTGACCATTCTGTTCGCGGCGCTGAGCGCGGTCTTCGGGATGTTCATCCTGAACGGCCTTCCGAGGCCGTATCACCCGGTGTTCAACGTGCCGACGTTCGCGCGGGGCGCGAGCCGTGAGGGCTTCTTCCTGGCCATCGAGGCGGTGGATCCGAAGTTCGATCGCGAGCGGACGCGTGCGTTCCTCCAGGATCTCGGGGCAAAGGAGATCAACGACGTTGCGGAATAAGCTGCGGGTCCTGCTGCCGCTCGTGCTGTCGGTCGCGGCGCTCGCTGGATGCCGGCAGGACATGCACAACCAGCCCAAGTACCGGGGCCTGCGCGCGAGCGCGTTCTTCGACGACGGCGCGAGCGCCCGCCCGCTCGTGGACGGCACCGTGGCGCGCGGCACCCTGAAGGAGGACGAGGCGTTCTTCACCGGCAAGGTGGGCACGGCGACGGTCAAGGAGCTGCCGTTCGCGATCGACCAGCAGGTCCTCGACCGCGGGCAGGAGCGGTTCAACATCTACTGCGCGCCCTGTCACGACCGGACGGGCAGCGGTAACGGGATGGTGGTCCAGCGCGGCTTCAAGCAGCCGCCGTCGTTCCACATCGACCGGCTGCGCGAGGCCGACGCCGGACACTTCTTCGACGTCATGACCAACGGCCTGGGCGCGATGCCGGACTATCGGGCCCAGGTCGACGCCCGCGATCGCTGGGCGATCGTGGCCTACATCCGCGCGCTGCAGCTCAGCCAGCATGCGGCCGCGTCCGACGTGCCTGGCGGCGACCCGGCGAAGCTCGCCAAGCCGGCCGGTTCCGCGGAGCACGGGCCTGAAGGGGCGGCGAAACAGCAGTGATGGAGACATACGCAGTGACCACCGACGTGCCGGCCCTGGCGCGCCTCCAGCAGCGGGCGCTCATCGTGGGCGTCATCGGCCTTGGCGCCGGCGCCGTGGGCGCGATGGGCAACATGGATCAGTTCTTCCGGTCGTGGCTGATCGGCTTTCTCTTCTGCCTCGGGCTCTCGATGGGATCGCTGGCGCTGCTCATGCTGCAGCACATGTCGGGCGGACAGTGGGGGCTGGTCGGGCGCCGCGTGTTCGAGGCCGCGAGCCGCAACCTGCCGCTGGTCGCGCTGATGTTCGTTCCGCTGCTCTTCGGCCTGCCGGCGCTCTTCCTCTGGGCGAGGCCCGAGGCCGTGGCGGCCGATGCCGTCCTCCAGGCAAAGCAGCCGTACCTGAACGTGCCGTTCTTCATCGGGCGCGCGGTGCTGTATTTCGGCGTCTGGCTGCTCGGCAGCGTGCTCCTGAACATGTGGTCCGCGGCGCAGGATCGCGGCGAGGTGGCCGTGACGCCGCAGGATACGGCGCGCTTCCGCAAGGTGAGCGCACCCGGCCTGCTCATCTACGTGATCCTGATGACGTTCGCGTCGGTCGACTGGATCATGTCGCTGGATCCGCACTGGTACTCGACGATTTTCGGGTTCATCCTCGTCGCCGGCCAGGGACTGGCGGCCTTCGCGCTCGTCGTCGCGGTGCTGTCGATGGTCTCGCCGTACGAACCGGTGCGCACCTACCTGACGGCCGGGCACTTCCACGACCTCGGCAAGCTCATGCTCGCCTTCGTCATGCTGTGGGCCTACTTCGCGTTCTCCCAGTTCCTGATCATCTGGGCCGGCAACCTGCCGGAGGAGATTCCGTTCTTCCTCGTGCGGATGCGGAACGGGTGGGGTTACGTGTCGCTCGTGCTCGCGTTCGGCCACTTCGTGCTGCCCTTCGTGCTGCTGCTGTCGCGCGACATCAAGAAGCAGTTCGGCCGGCTCGCGGCTATTGCGGCCTTCATTCTCGTGATGCGGTACGTCGAAGTGCTGTGGCTCGTCGAGCCGATGTTCGAGCACCACGGCTTCCCGATCCACTGGATGGACCTCGCCATTCCGGCGGGCCTCGTGGGCGTGTGGCTGTTCCTCTTCGCGCGCCAGTTGCGCAGCCGCCCGCTGCTTCCGCTCAACGATCCGTTCTTCAAGGAGGCGTTCGCGCATGACGCCCACTGATCCGCACGACGCCGACCACGAGCACAGTGACATCAACATCCGGACGGTCATGCTGTCGGCGCTCGCGCTCGTGACCGTGACCGCCATCGCCATGGTGGTCGTGTGGGGTGTGTTCCGCCTTTTCGAGCGCCAGGCCGCGGCCCGCGACGCCCAGGTATCGCCGCTCGCGGTTCCGACAGGGCAGCTGCCGCCCGAGCCGCGGCTGCAGATCAACGAGTACGAAGGACTCAGGAAATTCCGGGCGATCGAAACCGGGACGATCGACGGATACGGCTGGCTGGACGAGAAGGCGGGCGTGGCGCACATACCGGTCGATGCGGCGAAGAAGCTCCTGCTGGAGCGGGGCCTGCCGACCCGCGCCGGCGCCGCCGACGCACTCGAAGGCACGCATGCGCCAGCCTACGGCGAAGCCAGTGGCGGCCGCGCCGTCGCGCGCCCGTCAACGATTCGCCAGTGACCGGTCCGCGGAGCGCGGACCGCGGAGAGCGGAGCGCGGACCGCGGAGAGCGAAACAAGAAAGGCACTATCGTGAAGTTCTACAACAAGACCGCGGCGATCGTGATGACGGCCGCCGCGCTGGCAGCGCCAGCCGGCGCGCAGGTGCTGCCCGAGCCGGGACAACCCTCATCGACCAGGCCGGGTATCCTCGCCAGGGTCGGCATCGATCAGCACCTCAATCAGCAGGTGCCGCTCGATCTGCCATTCGTGGACGAGAACGGCCGCGACGTCAAGCTTGGCGACTATTTCGGCGCACGGCCCGTGGTCCTCGCGATGGTGTACTTCGAGTGCCCGATGCTGTGCACGCAGGTGCTCAACGGGGCGGTGAGCGCCCTCGGCGTCGTCAAGTTCGATGCCGGGAAGGACTTCGACATGATCGCCGTCAGCATCAACCCGAAGGAAGGGCCCGAGCTCGCCGCGCAGAAGAAGAAGACCTACGTCGATCGCTACAAGCGGCCGGGCACCGAACAGGGCTTCCACTTCCTGACCGGCACGAAGGCGTCGATCGACCGGCTGGCCGAAGCGGTGGGCTTCCGGTATGAGTACGACCCGCAGCTCGACCAGTACGCGCACGGCGCCGGGATCGAGGTGCTCACGCCGCGCGGCGTGCTGTCGAAGTATTTCTACGGCATCGACTTCGCGCCGCGCGACCTGCAGTTCGGACTGATCGAGGCGTCCGAGGAGAAGATCGGATCGCCGATCGACGACGCCATCCTGCTCTGCTATCACTACGACCCGAAGACCGGAAAGTACGGCGTCGCCGTGATGGACGCGATCCGGATCGGCGGGGTTGCGACCGTGGCGGCGTTTCTCGCGTTCCTGTTCGTGAGTCTCAGGCGGGACCGCGCGGAGAAGGCCGCGGGGCAGGCGCAGGCGCACTGACCGTTCACCGAACCTAACGATGTTCACGAACCTTCCGTTCTTTCCGCAGCAGGCGTCGACCCAGGCGGGCCAGGTCGACGCGCTCTATTTCTTTCTCCTTGCCGTCACTGCCTTCTTCTCGATCCTGATCGCGACGCTCGTCATCAGCTTCGCGATCAGGTATCGGCGGCGCCACCGCGACGAGGTGGGCGTGCCGATCCACGGGTCGCTCGCCCTCGAGATGCTCTGGACGGTCATTCCGTTCTTCATCGTCATGGTGATGTTCGTGTGGGGGGCGAAGGTATTCTTCAACGCCTACCGTCCGCCGGCGGGCGCGATGGAGGTGTACGTCGTCGGCAAGCAGTGGATGTGGAAGATCCAGCACGTGGACGGGCAGCGCGAGATCAACGAACTGCACGTGCCGGTCGGCCGCCCCGTGAAGCTCATCATGGGCTCCGAGGACGTCATCCACGACTTCTTCATCCCGGCGTTCCGCGTGAAGGCGGACGTCGTCCCGGGGCGGTACAACGTCCTCTGGTTCACAGCCACCAAGGCCGGACGGTACCACTTGTTCTGCGCCCAGTATTGCGGCACGAGTCACTCGGGGATGGTCGGCTGGGTCATCGCGATGGAGCCGGCCGACTACGAGGCC
Organism: uncultured Acidobacteriota bacterium; assembly: GCA_963817635.1. Taxonomy (GTDB): domain Bacteria; phylum Acidobacteriota; class Vicinamibacteria; order Vicinamibacterales; family 2-12-FULL-66-21; genus CAWFPR01. The sequence continues at coordinate 202,497 of CAWFPR010000028.1, forward strand.
TGGCTCGCCGGCGGGAAGGCCACGGATTCCGCGGTGGCGACGGGCGCGAAACTGTTTCAGGACCTGGCGTGCAACAGCTGCCACCGCACCGATTCGCAGGCGCGCGGTCCGATGCTGACCGACCTGTTCGGACGGACCGTCGAACTCCAGTCGGGCGCCTCGGTCGTCGCCGACGAGTCGTACATCCGCGAATCGATTGTGAACCCGCAGGCGAAGATCGTCGCCGGCTTCCAGCCGATCATGCCGACGTTCCAGGGGCTCGTCAGCGAGGAGCAGCTCCTGCAGCTGATTGCCTACGTGCGGTCGCTGCACCCGCAGCCCGTGCCGGCGACCACCGGACCGGCCGAGCCGCAGGTGCCGAGGCAGGGGGACGGCGCCGTGAGGGAGCCGGGAAAATAACATGGAAACACTGAACTACCTGAACAACGGTCACGGCCTGAAGTCGTGGCTGTTGACGCGAGACCACAAGCGCATCGCGCTGCTGTACCTGTTCTCGATCACCGGCTTCTTCTTCCTGGGCGGCATGTTCGCGCTCATGATCCGGCTCGAGCTGCTGACGCCGGCCGGCGACCTCATGTCGGCCGACACCTACAACAAGATGTTCACCATGCACGGCGTGGTGATGGTCTTCTTCTTCCTGATCCCGTCGATCCCCGCGGTACTCGGCAACTTCCTCATTCCGATCATGATCGGGGCGAAGGACCTGGCGTTCCCGAGGATCAACCTGCTCAGCTGGTACATCTACGTGCTCGGCGGGATCTTCACGCTGACGGCGGCGCTCTCGGGCGGCGTGGACACCGGCTGGACGTTCTACACGCCCTACAGCACGGCGGCGGCGAACTCGAACGTCATCACCGCGGCGCTCGGCGTGTTCATCACGGGGTTCTCCTCGATTCTGACCGGGCTCAACTTCATCGTCACGATCCACCGGATGCGCGCGCCCGGCATGACGTGGTTCCGCCTGCCGCTCTTCGTGTGGTCGCACTATGCGACGAGCCTGATCTTCATCCTCGGCACGCCCGTCCTCGCGATCACGATCCTGCTCGTGGCCGCGGAGCGCACGCTCCATCTCGGGCATCTTCGATCCGGCGCTCGGCGGCGATCCGATTCTGTTCCAGCACCTCTTCTGGTTCTACTCGCACCCGGCGGTCTACATCATGATCCTGCCGGCGATGGGCGTCATCAGTGAGATCGTCCAGGCGTTTTCGCGCAAGAACGTCTTCGGCTACTCCTTCATCGCGTTCTCCTCGCTCGCCATTGCGATCATCGGCTTCCTCGTCTGGGGGCACCACCTGTTCGTCGCGGGACAGTCCGTCTACGCCGGGCTCATGTTCTCGATCCTGAGCTTCATGGTCGCGATCCCGTCCGCGGTCAAGGTGTTCAACTGGACGGCCACGATGTACAAAGGGTCGATCAGCCTCCAGTCGCCGATGCTCTACGCGTTCGGCTTCCTCGGCCTGTTCACGATCGGCGGCCTGACGGGGCTGTTCCTCGCAGCGGTCGGGCTCGACGTCCACGTGCACGACACGTACTTCATCGTTGCGCACTTCCACTACATCATGGTCGGCGGCGCGATCATGGGGTACCTCGGCGGCCTGCACTACTGGTGGCCGAAGATCACCGGCCGGATGTACCCCGAGGGGCTCGCGAAGTTCGCCGCGCTGGTCGTCTTCGTCGGGTTCAACCTGACGTTCTTCCCGCAGTTCATCGTCGGCTACCTCGGGATGCCGCGCCGCTACCACGCGTATCCGCCGGAGTTTCAGGTGTTCAACGTGATGTCCACGGCCGGTGCGACGGTGCTCGCGGTCGGGTACCTGCTGCCGATGATTTACTTCACGTGGTCGATCTTCAAGGGCGCGAAAGCGCCGGCCAATCCGTGGGGCGCGAAGGGGCTCGAGTGGGAGATCCCTTCGCCGCCGCCGACGGAGAATTTCGCGGTGACGCCGATCGTCACCGCCGCCACAAACCAGTACGCGCCCATCAAGGAGGTCGGCGTTGTCTGACGGTCAGGCGCACGGCCACGCGGCGCACCATCCGCGCCTCCAGCACCACTTCGACGACATGGGGCAGCAGGCCGAGGCGTCCACGCTCGGCATGTGGGTGTTCCTCGTCACGGAGATCATGTTCTTCGGCGGCCTCTTCATGGCGTACCTGGTCTACCGGACGCAGTCGCCACTTGGATTCATGGAGGCCAGCCATCACCTGAACGTCAAGTGGGGCACGCTCAATACGCTGGTCCTCATCTGCAGTTCGTTGACCATGGCGCTCGGCGTGCGCGCGGCGCAGACGAGCGCGCCGCCGAAGACACAGGCCGGCTGGATCATGGCCACGATGCTCCTGGGGACGGCGTTTCTCGGGATCAAGGCGATCGAGTACACCGACAAGTTCAAGCATCACCTCGTTCCCGGCCCGAACTTCCAGTGGGAAGGCCAGTACCCGAAGGCCGCCGAGATGTTCTACTCGCTCTACTTCGCGATGACCGGGCTGCACGCGCTGCACATGATCATCGGCCTCGGCATCATGACGTGGATCGCGACCACCGCGTGGCGGCGCCACTACGACGAGCACTATTACACACCGGTCGAGGTCGCCGGCCTCTACTGGCACTTCGTCGACATCGTCTGGATTTTCCTGTTCCCGCTGCTGTATCTCATCGGCGGGCACGTGGTCGAGTGAGGCGCACACGATAATGTCTGCTGGTCACGTCGCTCCGAAGAGCCTGTACTATCTCGTGTTCCTCGCCCTTGTCGTGGGGACGCTCAGCACCGTCGCCGCGGCCAGGGTGGACATGGGACCGCTGAACAACGTCGCGATGCTGGCGATCGCCTGCGCGAAGGCGTCGCTCGTCATCCTGTTCTTCATGCACGTCCGCTGGAGCTCTCGGCTGACGTTGGTGGTGGTGATGGCGGGGTTCTTCTGGCTCCTGATCCTGTTCAGCCTCGGGATGAGCGACTACCTGACACGGGGCTGGGTCGCGGGCACGCTGAGGTAAGGGCTCAGGGCTCAGGGCTCAAGATATCTGGTTGGGGGTGCGCCGGCGACGGCGGCACCCCCTTTTCATTGGGCGGCGCAACTGACCGACACCGCCCCGCCACTCGCCGATGCCGCGCATCCTGCTGACCTCACCTGTCGTAGAGTCTCGCTATACTGAACGTCCGAACATGTCCTTAGAAGAACTCTCCTCGCTGAAGATTGACCAGTCGGCCAGAGGCGGACAGAGCCGCCGGGGGCTGTGGATCACACTCGTCCTGCTTCTCGGGCTGATTGCCGGGGGCGGATGGTACTGGGCGACGACCGTGCAGGCGCTGCCCGTTCGCGTGGCGACCGTCACGGCAAAGACGGCCGGCGCGGCGGCCGGTGCCGTGCTGAATGCTTCCGGCTACGTGACCGCCCGGCGCCGGGCCACGGTGTCGTCGAAGGTGACCGGCAAGGTGGTCGAGATGTTCGTCGAGGAGGGCAAGAACGTCCGCGCGGGGCAGGTGCTCGCACGCCTGGACGATTCGCAGGCACGCGCCGCGCTGGCACTGGCCGAGGCGCAGTTCGGCGCGGCGGAGAAGGGGTACGCCGAAGATCAGGCGCGGCTGCGCGAGGCGGAACAGAACCTCGAGCGGCGCCAGCGTCTGCTGAGCGAACAGGTCGTGGGCAAGGCCGAGGTGGACACGGCGCAGTCCGAGGTCGACGCCATCAAGGCGCGGATCGCGTACGCGCACGAGCAGATCGCCGTGGCCGACAGGCAGGTGCAGGTGCGCCGCACCGACCTGAGCGACACCGTCGTGCGCGCGCCGTTCAGCGGGGTGGCCATCTCGAAGGACGCGCAGCCGGGCGAAATGGTATCGCCGGTCTCCGCCGGCGGCGGATTCACCCGCACGGGCATCTGCACCATCGTCGACATGGCCTCGCTCGAAATCGAAGTGGACGTGAACGAGAGCTACATCAACCGGGTGAGCACCGGACAGAGGGTCGAGGCGATGCTCGACGCCTATCCCGACTGGCGCATCCCGGCGCACGTGATCACCACGGTTCCGACGGCCGATCGCCAGAAGGCGACCGTGCGCGTGCGCATCGGCTTCGATGCCTCGAAGGCCGCCGGGCAGTCGCGATCCGGGTCGCGAGGCGAAGGGCTCGACCCGCGAATCCTGCCGGATATGGGCGTGAAAGTGTCGTTTCTGGGCGACGACCCGCCGCCGACGGCGGCCAGCGCGCCGCCGCTGCTGGCGCCGAAGGGCGCGATCCGGAAGGCCGGCGGCGCGTCGGTGGTGTTCGTGCTGCGTGGCGACCTCGTCGAGCGGCGTGCCGTTCAGGTCGGCGCCGAAGACGGCGATCAGGTCGAGGTCCGCTCGGGTCTGTCGTCAGGCGACCGTGTGGTGGTGGACGGGCCGCCCGCGCTGAAGGACGGGGACAAGGTCAAGGTCCTGCAGGGAGAGCAACGATGAGTGATGCGCTGGTCGCTATCCGCGACCTCCACAAGGAATTCCGCCGCGGCAGCGAGCGGATCGACGTGCTCCACGGCGTGAACCTGGAAATCCCGACGGGCGATTTCCTCGCCCTGATGGGTCCGTCCGGCTCCGGCAAGACGACGCTGCTGAACCTGATGGGGGGGCTCGACACTCCGACGTCGGGTTCGGTGACCGTCGGCGGGGACCACATCGACAGCATGTCGGGCGGAAAGCTGGCGGCCTGGCGGGCACGGCACATCGGCTTCGTCTTTCAGCTGTACAACCTGCTGCCGGTGCTCACCGCGGCGCGCAACGTCGAGCTGCCGCTGCTTCTCACGAAACTGTCCAAGGCGGAGCGCGCAAAGCGCGTGCAGGTCGCCCTTTCGGTCGTCGGCCTCTCCGATCGGGCGAAGCACTACCCTCGGCAGCTCTCCGGAGGACAGGAGCAGCGCGTCGGTATCGCGCGCGCCATCGTCACGGACCCGACGCTGCTGCTCTGCGACGAACCGACCGGCGACCTCGACCGTAAGGCCGGCGACGAAATCCTCGACCTGCTGCGCGCCCTGAACCGCGAGCACGGCAAGACGATCGTCATGGTCACGCACGACCCGCACGCCGCGGCCTGCGCGAGCCGCACCCTGCACCTGGAGAAGGGCGTGCTCGTCTCGGAGGTGCCGGCATGAAGTTCCTGCCGCTCCTGTGGCGCAACCTGCTCCGCCGGAAGGTCCGCACGATCTTCACCATCGGATCGATTTTCGTCGCGTTCCTGCTCTTCGGCATCCTGATGGCCGTGCGCTCCGCCTTCTCGATGGGCGTGGACCTGGCTGGCGTCGATCGCATGATGGTGCTGAACAAGATCTCGCTCATCATGCCGCTGCCGGTGAGCTACGAGCAGCGCCTGCGGAACATCGAGGGCGTCTCGATGGTCACGCACGCGAACTGGTTCGGCGGGTATTACCAGGAAACGAGGAATCAGTTCGCCAACATGGCGGTGGAGAGCGACAACTGGCTCGACATGTATCCGGAGTTCGTCGTTCCAGAGGATCAGAAGAAGGTCTGGCTCGCCGATCGGTCGGGCGCCATCGTCGGCGTCGACACGGCCAGGCGCTTCGGGTGGAAGGTCGGGGATCGCATTCCGCTCCAGGCGACGATCTTCCGGCGTCCTGACGGCGCCGCCTGGGAGTTCAACATCTCCGGCATTTACGACTCGCCGGTCAAGGGCACCGACAAGACGCAGCTCTTCTTCCACTGGAACTATCTGAACGAGGCGGTTCGCAACAGCGGCTTCGCGGACCAGGTCGGCTGGTACGTCATCAGGGTCGCGGACCCGTCGCACTCGGCGGAGATCGCGAAGACCGTGGACGACATGTTCGCGAACTCGCCGGCCGAAACGAAGACCGATACGGAAAAGGCGTTCGTCCAGGGTTTTGCCAAGCAGGTGGGAAACATCAGCCTCATCACCCAGCTCATCGCGACGGCCGCCATTCTGATGATCCTGCTCGTCACGGCCAACACGATGGCGCAGTCGATCCGGGAGCGCACGAACGAGCTGGCCGTCCTGAAGACCCTCGGTTTCGGCGACGGCCGGGTGCTGGCGATGGTCCTGCTCGAATCCTGCCTCATCGCCGTCGTCGGCGGTGGCGCCGGGCTGCTGGCGTCGTGGGAATTCGTCGCCATCGTCGGCGATCCGACCGGCGGTTTCCTGCCGACCTTCTTTTTCCCGAGGAGCGACCTGGTGCTTGGCGCGGCGATCGTACTGCTGCTCGGTGTGGTCGCCGGCTCGCTGCCGGCGATCCAGGCGAGCCGCCTGCGGATCGTCGATGCGTTGAGGAGAAGCTGAGCGATGTTGTCGCAGATCATAGCCGTCACCTCCGTCAACCTCCGCTCCATCGGGCAACGCCTGGGATCGTCGGCCGTCGCTGTCATCGGCATCGCCGGTGTCGTGCTGGTCTTCCTTGGCGTGCTGTCGATCGCGGAAGGCTTCCGCGCGGCCATGACCGAGGTCGGCGATCCGCAGACGGTCATGGTGATGCGCGCCGGGAGCGATACCGAAATGACGAGCGGGCTCAGCGGCGACACCGCCCGGATCGTCATGGACACGCCGGGAATCCTGCGCGACGCTCAGGGCCCCGTCGCCTCACCGGAGCTGTTCGTGATTGTCGGGCACCCGACGAAGAAGGATGCGAGCGATGCGAATGTTCCCCTGCGGGGCGTGTCGCAGGCCGTGCTGAAAGTCCGTCCGTCGGTCAGGATCGTCGAGGGACGCATGTTCACCCCTGGCACCAACGAGATCGTGGTCGGCCGCGCCGCATCCCAGCAGTTCGCCGGCCTGACCATCGGATCGACCCAGCACTGGGGACAGAACTCGTGGCAGGTGGTCGGAATCTTCGACGCGAACGGCTCGGTCGCCGAGTCCGAGATCTGGTGCGACGCAAAGGTGCTGCAGCCCGCATACCGGCGCGGCAACAGCTACCAGTCGGTGTACGTGCGGCTCGCCAGCGTTGACGGATTCCAGGCGTTCAAGGATGCGCTCACGACGAACCCGCAGCTCTCCGTCACCGCCATACGCGAACCGGACTACTACGCGGCGCAATCCGAGGTGCTGCACATGATCATCCGGACGATTGGCTTCATCATCGCTGGGCTGATGGGGATCGGGGCGATCTTCGGGGCCGTCAACACGATGTACACCGCGGTGGCTACGAGGACGCGCGAAATCGCTACCTTGCGGGCGCTGGGCTTCGGAAGCGTCCCCGTCGTCTGCTCCGTCCTGACAGAGGCGGTCTTCCTGGCCCTCGTCGGCGGACTGCTGGGCGGGCTGGTCGCGTGGCTGGCCTTCGATGGATATCAGACCTCGACGATGAATTTCCAGTCCTTCAGCCAGGTGGCGTTCTCCTTCGCGGTCACGCCGGGACTGGTGGGCCAGGCGCTGGTGTACGCCGTCATCATGGGCCTGCTCGGGGGCATCTTCCCTGCCGTTCGGGCCGCGCGGCTTCCCATTGTCACGGCCCTGCGCGAGCTGTAGGCCCAGCGTAGCGGAACCGGACAACGCCGACGCCAGGTCGTACACATCCACAAGGGAGGGGGTCTGAGCCTCGCGGATCACTCCCCCTGCGAAACCGCCACATAACGCGCGCCCCTTCAATCAGTTACCTCGCAGACCTCACTGCCGGTGACCGGCGCGAGTCACCTGCGCCGGAGTGGGTACGGCGGTTGCTGCTATGGATAGCACTGCAAGCAGACTAGTGACTCGGGAGACGGCAGATGCGTATCGACGAGGTGCTCCAGAGAATACAGGGTGAATTTCTGGAGATGCCCGGACTCCGATTGACTGCCGCCCAGGCACAGCGCCTCTGGGGACTCGACCGCGACGTCTGCAGGTGCGTTGCTCGGGGCCCTGGTGGACGCCAGGTTCCTTTCGCAGACGCGCGACGGTGCGTTCATCCGGATAGATGGCGCCCGGCCGATGCGCGCTGCGTCGATTGAGCGATCGCGGACAGTCGCGGTCGCGTAGCAAAGTTCGCCCACCAGTGCCACCCGGCTGACTACCCGCCTCGTCAGCCACACAGGGCGGCACCGAACCCCAATCCCGGGCTCAGGCCCGCGGCCAGGCTTGTCGGAGGTTGGAGGCTTCGGCCTTCAACCTTCGCCTTCATTTCAGGCGTGCTCGCGTGACCGATGGGAACGCGACATTTCGGTTGAAGTGGGCGCGCAGCGCCGATTCCGCGCGTGGCCGGTGTCAGGGAACGTCTTGCCGGAAGGCGTCGATGGCGGTGGCTCTCGAAATGCGCCATCGACCGCCAGACTTCCGCATCTCGAGGGCGAACTCGCGTGCGTCGATCGACTCTTCCCCAGTCGAGATGCTGCGACGGATGAAGCTGACCGTCAGCGTCACGTCGGCGGGGCCATTCCCGTCCCTCAGGTCAACCGCGAGATTGTCCAGGGCGACCCGAAACGCGGCGGTGCGCGGTTGGAGCCGTTCGGCCATTCCGACGAGCGTCTGCCGGCCCTCGATTGCCGCACTCCCGGGCCCGAGGTCCACGACCACGTCGTCGGAAAAATAGCTGCCCAGTTGGGCCGCCCGGACCACCGTCCCAAGGCCGTCGGTTGTGCTGGCGTTGAACTCGGCAGCCAGAGAATCCAGCGACGAGCGGATCTCCCGCTCGTCGCCGGAATACCAGCCATGCCAGAGGATGTAACTGGCGGCTGCCAGCAGGCACGCGACGAGGACGATGACCGCGCGGCGGGCCATCAGAAGATAACCTTGCCGAGAATGCGGGAGGCGTCGATGCGTCCGAAGGTGTGATCGCGGGCGAGCATTCCACGATTGTCGCCGATGACGTAGTACTCGCGCGATGACAGCGTGACCGGCGCGATGTTCCACGGGCGCCGGCTGTGCACGTACGATTCGATCAGCGGCGAGCCGTTGATGTACACCTGGCCGCCGACGATCTCGAGGCGTTCACCAGGGAGCGCAACCACGCGCTTGACGAACAGCACGTGCGGCCCGGCTAGCCGGATGGCGATGACGTCGCCGCGGCGCGGGCTGTGCGCCGCGAAGGCCAGGCGGTTGACCAGGTGCAACGAACCCGACTGGTAGGCCGGCTGCATGCTGATCCCCTCGGCGCGCATGGGGATCAGGATCCACCGGAACGTGACGAAGCTGAGGACTATCAGCACCGCAATCCGCACCGCGGTGCGGCGCGGATTCGCGCCAAAAAAGAGTCGGCGGGTCAGGCTCACTCGTCAGTCCGGTCGCTGGGTGCGTCCAGATTAGCACGACCGCACCGGGACCCCGAGCCTCGAGCCCGAAGCCCTTCTAGCCGCGCTTGCTCCAATATCTCGCGAGCCCCTGCCAGGAGTAGTCGATCCGGCCGGCCCGGCTGTACATCTCGGCTTCCTCCTGACCGACGACGCGCCGGAGATCAACGAGCACGTCCTCGACGAACTGCTGCTCGCGGCGGCGGTCGTCGAGCGACACGTCGGCAAGCAGCCGCCGCACGAGAGCGCTCCACGAATCCAGGCGCTGCATCAGCTCGTCGAAGTGCTGCCGCGCGCCACGGAACGGCCCGAAATGCGTCAGGAACAGCGTGTCGGGATTCCACGCCAGGATGCGATCCGCGCTGAGACGCCACAGGTCGAGATCGATGTCAGGCGGTGGCGTGGGCGGCATCACATACGCGCCCGCGCCGCGCTTGATTCCGGCCGTGTCACCGACGAAGGCCAGGCCGCTCGACGGATCGAAGTAGCTCACGTGATGGGAGGCGTGGCCGGGTGTATAGGCCACCTCGTATTCACGGCCGCCCGCCTTGATCCGTTCACCGCCCTGAAGCGCATGCACGCGCTCGGCGGGGACCGGCAGGAAGTCTCCCCAGAGGCGCTCCATGTCGGCGCCGTAGAGCCGGCTCGCGCTCGCCAGCAGCCTGGTTGGATCGACCAGGTGCGGGGCGCCCCGCTCGTGCACGAACACCTCGATGGCGGGGTTTTCCTCGAGGAGCGTGCCGGTTCCGCCGGCATGATCCAGATGAATGTGCGTCAGCAGGAGCTGACGGACGTCCGCGATCGCAATCCCCCGGGCGCGCAGCCCTTCGCGCAGGCGCGGGAGTGTCGTCGAGGGCCCGGGATCGACCAGCGCGACGCCTGACGAGGCCTGGATGACGGCGGTGGCGATGATCTGCGGCCGGCCGAGGAAGGCGAGATCGACGTAGTCGGGATCGGCCGCGGGTATCGTCATCCGTGTGCGTTCCTGTTCATCAATCCGAGCCGTGGGCTGCCCAAGGATACTCCCCCACCCGGGTGCCGGCTCGGCGGTCCGCGACAGCACCCGTGGCGGATCTTACCGCACAAGACTGCTAGAATCAGGGGATAGCCATGGCCGGAACGGATCGCCAGACTGGTGATGAAGTCCTCGAGCGGACGCGACAGGAAACGAAGAAGCCCGAGCTCTACAAGGTTCTGCTGCTGAACGACGACTACACGACAATGGAGTTCGTCGTCGAGATCCTGGAATCGACTTTCCACAAGGCTCCCGCCGAGGCGTTCCGCATCATGATGGCGGTGCACACCCAGGGGAAGGGGCTGTGCGGCGTCTATCCGCACGAAGTAGCCGAGACGAAGGTGTCGGCGGTCGAGAGCCGTGCGCGCGATCATGGGTTCCCGCTGCGGGCGGCGATGGAACCCGAGTAGCACTGCCGGGGGGCTTACGGATGGAAAATGGCAGATGGAAAATGGTAAAGGGTAGAAAGCACGGACTCTAGGGAAAAGGCAAGGGACCACAGTGTTCAGCCAGGCGTTGGAAATCGTGCTGACGGTTGCGTATCGCGAGGCGACGTCTCGTCGCCACACTCACCTGACGCTCGAGCACCTGCTGTATGCGCTCGCGCACGATCAGGACGGTGAGCGGATCCTCGCCGCGTGCGGGGCCGATCTGCCGAAGCTGCGGCGCGATCTCGACAAGTACCTGAAGGACTCCGTCGAGCAGTTCAGCCGGGGCCAGCAGAAGGAACCCGAGCAGACGCTGGCCTTCCGGCGCGTCCTCCAGACGGCGGTGCTGCACGTGCAGAGCGCGGGGCGCCAGGAAGTGCAGTCGGGCGATGTGCTCGCAGCAACGCTGCAGCAGAACAAGTCGTATGCCGCGCAGCTGCTTGCCGCGCAGGGAATCACTCGACTCGACGTGCTGGAGTACATCACCCACGGCATCAGCAAGGTGCCGTCTCCCGGCGGGCCGGACGATCGGGACGGCAACGAGGCCGAGGCCGGCCACGGCGAACGCGGTTCGGCCACGGCGCGCAACCCGCTCTCCACGTATGCGATGAACCTCACGGATCGTGCGCGTGCCGGCGAGCTCGACCCGCTCATCGGGCGCACCGACGAGCTGCAGCGGACCATGGAGATCCTCTGCCGGCGGCGCAAGAACAACCCCGTGTTCGTCGGTGACGCGGGCGTCGGCAAGACGGCCCTTGCCGAAGGCCTGGCCACGAGGCTGCTGGGCGACGACGTGCCGGATCTGCTCGAGGGCGCGGAAGTGTTCTCGCTGGATACCGGCGCCCTGCTCGCCGGGACGCGGTTCCGTGGCGATTTCGAAGAGCGCTTCAAGGCCGTGATTGCCGCGCTGGCGAAGCGCCGCATGCCGATCCTCTTCATCGATGAAATCCACGCCACCGTCGGGGCGGGTGCAACCACCGGCGGGACGATGGATCTGGCTACCCTGATCAAGCCGATTCTCACGACAGGCCAGCTCCGGGTCGTCGGGTCGACGACCCATGAGGAGTACAAGCACATCGAGAAGGACCGCGCGCTGGCGCGGCGTCTCCAGAAGATCACGATCGACGAACCGTCGATTCCAGAGACGATCAAGATCCTCCAGGGGCTGCGTTCGAGGTACGAGTCGCACCACCGTGTCCGTTTCACCGACGAGGCCATCGAGGCGGCGGTCAAGCTCGCGGGACGCCACCTTCGCGACTACAAACTGCCCGACAGCGCCATCGACGTGCTCGACGAGGCGGGCGCGAAAATGCGGCTGAAGTCCGGTGCCGCGCCGAAGGTGGAGGGCGTCGAGCCCGAGCCAACGGAAATCACGGCGGAACAGATCGAAGAAGTCATCGCGAGGATGGCGCGGATTCCGGCCAAGCAGGCGTCGTCGTCCGACAAGGATCGCCTCAGGTCGCTTGAAGAGTCACTCGGCCGCGTCGTCTTCGGCCAGGAGGACGCGGTTCGTACGGTCGCGCGCGCGATCAAGCGGTCTCGCGCGGGGCTCGGCCAGCCGGATCGGCCGGCCGGCTGCTTCCTGTTCACGGGGCCGACGGGCGTCGGAAAGACGGAGCTGGCCAAGCAACTCGCCATGCATCTCGGCAACGAGTTCATCCGCTACGACATGAGCGAGTACATGGAGAAGCACGCCGTGGCCAGGCTCATCGGCGCACCGCCGGGCTACGTCGGATTCGAGCAGGGCGGCCTGCTCGTCGATGCCGTTCGGCAGCACCCGTACGCCGTCGTGCTGCTCGACGAAATCGAGAAGGCGCACCCCGATATCTTCAACATCCTGCTCCAGGTCATGGACCACGCGACCCTGACCGACAATGCGGGGCGCAAGGCGGACTTCCGGCAGGTCGTTCTGATCATGACCTCCAACGCGGGGTCCCGCGAGATGAGCGGCGCGAGCATCGGGTTCAACGAATTCGGGTCATCCGAGCGCTCCGCCGACAGCCGCCAGAAGCTCGCGCGGCAGCGATCGAAGCAGGCGATCGAGCGCGTGTTCAGTCCGGAATTCCGGAACCGGCTCGATGCCATCGTGACGTTCGGCCCGCTGACGCCCGTGGTCATGGAGACCATCGTCGAGAAGTTCATCCTGCAGCTCGAGGCGCAGCTCGCCGAACGGCGCGTCGCCATCGCCCTCGAGCCCAAGGCGCGCGCCTGGCTCGCCGACAAGGGATACGATCCGGTCTACGGCGCGCGGCCCCTTGCACGCGTCATCCAGACCGACGTGCGCGATCCGCTCACGGACGAGATCCTCTTCGGGCATCTCGAGCACGGCGGCACGGTGACGATCTCGCTCGAGGACGGGCACCTGGCCTTCGCGTACGAAGGCCGGACGGTTGCGGAACCGGCGGACTAGCGCCACACCATTCCTGCTTCAGTGATGTCAGACAACGAACACGAAATTCCTGTGAAAGTGGTCGATCGCCGCTGGTGGGCCCGCGGCGACGACGGTGGGGCGACCGCGCGAGTCCCCGGCGAACAAGCCCAGCTACGTCCAGGAACTGGAGCAGCAGCTCGCCGAGAAGGACAGGCTGGCGCAGGAGTTCATCGCCAAGTACCGCCAGGCGGCCAGCGAGTTCGAGGATTCGCGACTGAGGTTGCGTCGCGAGATCTCCAAGGACATCGAACGCGCACGGCGCGATGTGCTCGCCGAGATTCTCGACGTCGTCGACAATCTCGACCGCGCGATCGACTCGGCCGCGAAGGGGGCCAGCGCCGAAGCGATCCGGCAGGGCGTCGAAATGGTCCGGCGGCAGTTCCTGTCGAAGCTCGAAGGACTCGGCGTCACGCGGATCGCCGCGGACGGCGAGCCGTTCGACCCGGCCGTCCACGAGGCCATCACCACCGTCCCGGCCGCGTCCGCCGACCAGGACGGGCGGATCGTGGGCGTCGTTCGCCACGGCTACAGAATCGGCGAACGATGTCCTGCGCCCTGCGTCCGTCGCGGTCGCGAAGGCGTAGGCGGTCATTCTTCCTTCAGCGCAATCAGCGGATCGATCGCGGCTGCACGGCGTGCGGGGATCAGGGAGGCCAGGATCCCGGACGCCGTCAGCAGCGCGACGATCGCACCGAGCACCGCCGGATCGCCGGTCCGGACGTCGAAGAGCATCGACGTCAGCAACACTGTGGTGGCCGTCGATTCGGGGCACGTGATCGGTGCGCAGGCATGCTCTTGATCATCAGCCCGGCCGCCGCCAGCACGACGAGGGCGAGCGCCACTTCGACGGCCACGAGAGCGCTGCGGGCCGTGGTGAATACGGCGGTGCTGCCGCGGTCGCCGGCGTTCTTCAGCGACGAACCCGACGTCGTCCGTGACAGGCCGACGATTGGCGCCAGGCTGAACAACACACCGGCGGCGCCGGCGATGGCGCACGTGAAGGCGAGCACCGCCGGGTCGAGCGGAGCGGGGCCGGCGTCGCGGAACGGTGCCAGCCGGATTGCCGCGGGCAGCGAGCCGGCCAGCGCCGCGACGTTGAATCGCACGTCTTCCCAGATCGCCATGCTGGAGAAGGACGCGCCCTGCTTCTGCCAGTCTTCGAAGTTCGGCGCGGCGACGATGAAGGTCCTGGACGGATCGTCCGCGTCGGTCTCCCACACCATCACCAGCCGGCTGGGATCCGGGAAGGGCAGGGGCTCGAGCCGGTAGAGCATCGGGTAGAGGGAGGCGATGTGGAACTTCAGGACCCCTCCGGAGCGCAACTCGATGAGTTTGCCGATCTCGTATCCGTGCCGCGCGCGCTCCTCGACGAGCGCCAGCACCAGCAGTTCAGCGCTCCCCTTCTTCACGTCAGGCGCGACCTGGGCTTTTGCCATATATGTGATCACTACATATGGCGCAGGCTGTTGTCAAGCCCGCCGGGCCCGCACGCGGCGCCGCCGGAATCGCTTGACCCTGGAACGAGTTCCAGCGTGTAGGATGTCGGTATGTCGAGCGACACAGGTCCCCTGCTCGCCGGACAACTGGCGCGGCTCGCCGGAGTCAGCACCGACACGCTCCGGCACTACGAACGGAAGGGGCTGCTTCCGGCCGCCCCGCGGCGCGCGAACGGCTATCGCGCCTATCCCCGCGAGGCGCTCCAGCGGGTGCACGTCGTCCGCCAGGCACTGGCGATGGGATTCACCATCCGGGAACTGTCGGAGATTCTGAGCGCCCGGACGCGCGGCGTGGCACCGTGCGCACGCGTCCGAGCGCTCGCGGCCGCAAAGCTGGCCGCGCTCGACGAACACCTCGCCGAGATGACCCGCCTGCGCGGGACGCTGGCGCGAACCCTCGAGGCCTGGGGCAAGCGCATCGCCGCCACGCCGCAGGGACAATGCGCCAGGCTCCTGGATTCACTTGCCGAAGGAGTACACCATGAAGACGACTATCCGCGTCGCGATCCTCGTGCTGGCGCTCGCCGGGCCGGCCGCCGCACAGATGCAGCACGACAAGGCCGCGATGGATCATCGCGGACACCAGGCCATGGGCTGGGATCAGTCGAAGGCCACGCACACCTTCACGCAGTCGGCCAGCGGCGGCCGCATCGACATCGCGGCCAATGACGCCGCTGACGCGGTCACCATCGCCGCGATCCGGTCGCATCTGATGGAGGTGTCGAAGGCGTTCAAGGCGGGCGACTTCGACAAGCCGATGTTCATTCATGCCGAAACGCCGCCGGGCGTCCCCGACATGACGCGGTTGAAGGCGGCGATCAGCTACACCTACGAGGACCTGCCGCGCGGCGGCCGGGTGACGATCGCCTCCGCGGATGCGACCGCCATCGAGGCCGTGCACGCGTTCCTGAAGTTCCAGCAGCAGGAGCACTCGGCGAAGTAGCGCGGACCGGCGGCGGGCGGACGTTCACGCCGGCCACGCGACGGCCGGCGTGGCGGGCGTCATCGGTTCGGCTCTCCTGTGCCCGCCGGCACGTCGAGCGGGGGCACGCCGGCCCGCGTCGCTTCCGTGTTGAACGCCGCGACGCCACCCGCGATCACCTGCTGGAGGCGATCTGTCTGCACCTTCAGCTCGGCTGACAGATCCCTGAAGATCGGCTCCGCGCTGGCGATCGGTTTGCCGTCGCCGCGGTTGACGACGCCGAGCAGGGACGCCAGCCGGTTGTTGATCTTGATCGGGAAGTTGAGCGGGTCCTGCCCGCTCTGGTTCTTCACCTGGTAGATCTCCTCCTCCACCGCGCTGAGGTCGGCGTTCAGGCGATCGCCCGCCGTCTTGAGGCGGGCATCCGTCGATTTGGACAGCCGATCCTTCACCTGCTCCTTGACGGCGCGGATCCGGATCACCGCGTTGTTCGCTTCGCTGACCTTGTCGCGGATCTGCGAGGCGAGCGCGAACTGCTCCTGCAGGTCCGCGTCGCTCACCTGGCGCAGCGGGTGCTTCCTGATGACGAGCGGCTGCGTTTGCGAATGGCCGTCCACGGTCAGGCGGACCCGATAGGAGCCCGGCAGGGCGGTCGGCCCGTTCGTGCTCGCTCCCCACAGGATCATGCCAGGGAACGTGGTCGCGTCCGGATAGTTGAGGTTCCAGGCGGTGCGATTCAATCCCGGCGTCATCGCCGCCGTGGCTCCGCCGCGGCCGCCGCGGCCCCGTCCCTCGGCCGGCGCGCCCGCGTCTCCCCGGCCCCTTCCGCCGCGACCCGTCGCGGGCGGCACGCCGCGGATGGTCTGCACCACAGCACCAGTCGAGTCGAGGATCTCGATCGTGAGGCTCTTCGCCGGCTGCTTCAGCCAGTAGCTGATCGTGGCGCCTCCCGCGCCGCGGATCGCTTCAGCCGGCTTGAACAGCTGGGCGGCGTCGGTCGTGGACATCGACGG
The DNA here is from genome assembly GCA_963817635.1 of uncultured Acidobacteriota bacterium. Taxonomy (GTDB): domain Bacteria; phylum Acidobacteriota; class Vicinamibacteria; order Vicinamibacterales; family 2-12-FULL-66-21; genus CAWFPR01. Next base: position 218,999 of record CAWFPR010000028.1, read on the forward strand.
AGATACCTGGCGAATCGGCCCGATGTCGTCGAGGATGTAGAAGCTGCGCCCATGGGTCGCGATGGCGAGGTCGCTGCCCTGGACGATCAGGTCCGAGACCTGGACATCGGGCAGGTTCAGCGACAGGCTCTTCCAGTGATCGCCGTCGTCGTAGGAGATGTACACGCCGTGCTCGGTGCCCGCGTAGAGCAGGCCCTTGCGTGTCGGATCCTCGCGGACAACGTGCACGTAGTCGCTGGGACCGAGTCCCTCGACGATTTTCGTCCACGTCTTCCCGAAATCGTGCGTGCGGAAGATGTAGGGGCTGAAATCGTCGAGCAGTGGCTTCTTCACCGCCACGTAGGAGGTCCCGGGGTCGAAGGCTGACGCGTCGATGATGCTGACTCGGCCGAACTCCGGCATCTCCTTCGGCGTGACGTTCGTCCAGGTCTTCCCGCCGTCGCGCGTCACCTGCACGAGGCCATCGTCGGAGCCGGCCCACAGGACGTTGATGTCGGTCTTGCCCGGGCCGAGCGCGAAGACCGTGGCGTAGACTTCCGGACTGTTCATGTCCTTCGTAATCGGCCCGCCGGATTCGCCGAGTGTCTTCGGATCGTGACGAGTCAGATCGCCGCTGATTCGTTCCCAGCTCTGGCCGGCGTTGGTCGTCTTCCAGACGTGCTGTGACGAGGTGTAGAGGACGGCCGGATCGACCGGGGAGAAGACAATCGGGTAGGTCCATTGCCAGCGCTCGACGAGCGCGCTGGACGGCTCGCCCGAGAACATGCGCGGATACGCACCCACTTCGCGCAGTTCGCCGGTGCGCCGGTTGAGGCGCGTCATGAACGACCCGTTGTTGCCGCCAGCGAAAAAGATATCCGGGTCCTTCGGGTCCGGGGCGATGTAGCCGGGTTCGGAACCGCCGGCGCCATACAGCGCCGGTGCCCCTCCGCGTCCACCGCCGCGGCCGCCGCGCCCGCCCTGGTTCGTGTCACTGGGGACGCACACCGTACCTGCCGTCCTGCTGGGCGCCGCAGACGTGGTACGGCACGTGCGCCGTCGCCACGACGTGGTAGGTACTGCGCCGTCGGATAGTCGCGCGCCGTCCAGGTCCGCTGCGCCGAATCCGCGTTGAACGTCACCGCGCCGCCGCTGTCGCTCGCGTGGAGGACGTGTTTCGAATCGTCCGGATCGATCCACAGGTCGTGCGAATCCCCGCCGGCAAAGCTCGCCATGGTCTTGCCGCCGTCGGTCGAGCGGAACGTGCCCACGTTCAGCGCGTACACCAGGTCCTTGTTGTTCGGGTCGGCGGCCACGTGCGTGTAGTAGAACGCGCGCTGCCGGATGTTGCGGTTGGCGTTCACGAGTTTCCAGGTGGCGCCGGCATCGTCCGAGCTGAAGAGGCCGCCGTTTTCGTTCTCGACGAGCGCGTAGACGCGGTTGGAGTCGGCGCCGGACACCGACACGCCGATGCGCCCGTCGACGCCGGCAGGGAGCCCGGGGTTGCGGGTGATTTCCGTCCACGTGTCGCCGCCGTCAACCGATTTGAACAGGCCGCTCCCGGGACCACCGCTCGACATCTGGTACTCGAGCCGGTAGGCCTCCCAGAGCGACGCATACATCACGTTCGGGTTGCGTCGATCGATCGACAGATCCACGGCCGCAGTCTTGTTGTCGCGAAACAGCTTGCGCTGCCAGGTCTTCCCCCCGTCGGTGCTCTTGTAGAGCCCCCGTTCCTCGTTGGGCGCCCCGTAGTGGCCGAACGCGGCCACGAAGACGATGTCGGGGTTGGTCGGATGGATGCGTACCTTGGAGATGTTCTGCGCGTCCCTGAAGCCGACGTGGGTCCACGTCTTGCCGGCGTCGGTCGATTTGTACACGCCGTCGCCCGGCATGATGTTGCCGCGGATGCAGGACTCCCCCGTCCCGATGAAGACGACGTCGGGATTCGTCTCGGAGACCGCGACGGCGCCGACCGACGAACTCGTAATCTGGCCGTCGGTGACCGGCACCCAGTTCTCACCCCCGTCGGTCGTTTTCCAGAGCCCCCCGCCGACGGCACCGAAATATCCCTCTTTGGGCCGTCCCTTGACGCCGCTGATCGCGATCGAGCGGCCACCGCGGTCGGGGCCGATGCTGCGCCAGCGGAAGCTGTTGAGCAGCGTCTGCTCGTTCTGCGGCTGCGCCGCCGCGGCCGGCGACGCCTGCCGGGCCTGCGGATTGATCGGCAGCGCGCACGCGAAGGCAAACGCCAGCAGCGAGACGATGCGGGTATGGGTCATGGAGCCTCCTGGGGGTCGAAGGGATTCTATATGAAACCGGACTGGTTCAAGCCCCCGCTATACTCACGACATGACGACAAGCAGCCAACGCACGCGCCTTCAGAACATCGCCCGCCGGGCGATGATTGCGCACGGCTTTCAGCCTGACTGGCCGCCGCGTGTGGAGGCTGAGCTGGCCGGCCTCCGCGAGCCGCCGCTCGCGACACTGAAGGACCTGCGGGACCTGCCGTGGTCGTCGATCGACAACGACGAGTCGCGCGATCTCGATCAGCTCGAGGTCTGCGTTCCCGAGGCCAGCGGCACCCGGTTGCTCGTGGCGATCGCGGACGTGGACGCCCTCGTGTCGAAGGACTGCGTGCTCGACGTGCATGCTCGAACCAACACGACGTCCGTCTACACGCCGGCCGTGATATTCCCGATGCTGCCCGCGCAGCTCTCGACCGACCGCACGTCGCTCAACGAGGACGCCGATCGCGCCTCGATCGTCATCGACATGCTCGTGGAAGAGGACGGGACCGTCGCCGAGTCCACGGTCTACCGAGGGCTCGTGCGAAACCGCGCGAAGCTGACTTATCCGGACGTGGCCGCGTGGCTCGACGGATCGGCGGAGGGCTTCCAGTCGCGAGGGACGGAGATCGGCGCGCAGTTGAGGCTCCAGGACCGCGTCGCCCTGGCGCTGGGCGCCCGACGCGAGGAAGAGGGCGCGCTGGACTTCGCACGGACCGAACTCAGGCCTGTGATGGACGGCGACGTCGTCCGGGAGATGCGCACCGAGGAGCCGAACCGCGCGCGCGAGATCATCGAGAATTTCATGGTCGCGGCCAACGGCGCGACGGCCAGGTTTCTCGCGGGCCACGGACTCGCGTCGATTCGCCGCATCGTCCGCTCCCCCGACCGGTGGGAGCGCATTGTCGCCCTCGCGGCGCGGTACGATCAGCGGCTTCCCGAAACACCCGACGCGCGCGCCCTCGAGCGGTTCCTGAAAACGGTCCGCGGAACGTCGAGCCGCGACGCCTTCTCGGATCTGTCACTGAGTGTGATCAAGCTGCTCGGCCGGGGCGAGTACGTCGCGGAAGCGGCTGGGGTGGAGGGCGACGGGCACTTCGCCCTGGCGGTCTCGAACTACACGCATTCGACCGCACCGAACCGCCGGTTCCCGGACCTCGTCACGCAGCGGCTGGTGAAGTCCGCGCTCGCGGGCGCGGCCCCCTGCTACACGCTTGCGGAGCTGACGCCGCTCGCCGCGCACTGCACGAAACAGGAAGACGGCGCAAACAAGGTCGAGCGGCTCGTGCGAAAAGCGGCCGCGGCCCTGTGGCTCTCGGGCCGCATCGGCGAGCAATTCGACGCCGTGGTCACCGGCGCCTCCAGGAAGGGCACATGGGTGCGCCTCGGCCGGCCGCCGATCGAGGGCAAGCTGGAGCGCGGGTTCGAGGGGCTGGACGTGGGCGACCGGCTGTCGGTGCGGCTCATCCACACCGACCCCGAACAGGGATTTATCGATTTCGAACCGCGTAGGGGCGGCTCGTGAGCCGCCCTGGCCCGTGAGCCGCCCTCGACCGTGAGCCGCCCTGGGCGTGAACCGCCCGCGCCGCTACATCCCGTATCGCAACGCCACCGCCGGATCGATCCGTGAGGCGCGGCGCGCCGGCAGGTACGTCGCCAGCAGCGCGGTCGCCGTGAGCCCGGCAGCCACCATGATGTACGTGATCGGATCGGTGCCGGTCACGCCGAAGAGCATCGCCGACATCACGCGGGTGACCAGCGCGGCGGCGACGAGCCCGACGGCAATCCCGGTGGCAACCAGCAGCAGCCCGTGCCGTACGAACAGCCGGCTGACGGCGCCGCGATCGGCGCCGAGCGCCATGCGAATGCCGATCTCCCGCGTGCGCTGGGCGGCGACGTAGGCAACCACGCCGTAGATCCCCACGACACCCAGGAGCAGCGCAACGACCGCCGCAATGGCCAGCATCACGAGCGCGAAGGAGGTCTGCGCCATCGACTGCGCGCGGATTTCGTCGAGGGTGCGCACGCGCGCGACCGGCAGGCTGGCGTTCACAGACCAGACGGCCTGCTGGATCTCCTTCAGGAGCGTTCCCGATCCAATCCGGTTCGTGCGGACCGCGTACGACAGGTTGCGCTGCACGAACACCCGTGAGCTCCAGTAGTCGTTCATCAGGAGCGGCCAGTAGACGATCGCCGGCGCGGGATTGGACGCGCCGTTGTCCAGCTCGTCGGCGACGACGCCGACGATTGTGCGCCACGGGTTCTGGGGGCTGTTGCGAATGCGCCGCCCGATGGCCGCGGACGGCTCCTTCCAGTACTCGCGGGCGAGCTTCTCGTTGATGACGACCGCGGGCGTCCTCGAGTAGCTGTCGGCCCAGGTCAGGGCCCGCCCGGCGATCAGGTGGTTGCCCATCGTCTCGAAATACTGCGGGCCGATCCATTTATAGCGGCGCAGCGGAGGAATCACCCCGCCCGGGCCGGGAAAGTCCTCGACGAAGACCGGATCGTTGCTGTTGTTGCCGTCCATCGTGATCGACGACGACAGCCCCACGGCGGTGACGCCGGGCACCTGCTCGATGCGGTGAGCGATCTGCTCGTGGGTGCGAACCGTCTGCTCGGGATCGGCGATGAGGGTCTCCGGGATTGACACGCGGAGCGTCAACACCTGCTCGGGATGCGTGAACCCCGGCTCGACGTGGCGCAGCGCCTGGAAGGTGCGGATCATCAGGCCCGAACCGACGAGGAGCACGACCGCGAGTGCGATCTCGACGGTGACGAGCAGGTTGCGCGCCCGGTGACGCTCGCGGCCGTCGCTCGAGCCTCGCCCGCCGGCCTTCAGGGCCGCGGCCAGGTGCGGCCGCGCGAACTTCACCGCCGGCAGCAACCCGAACAGCAGACCCGCGAGCAGCGACACGCCGACTGTGAAAAGGACGACCGATCCGTCGATGCCGATGTTCTCGACCCGGGGGAGCCCCTCGGGTGCGGTCGCCACGAGGAGGCGGATGCCGGCATACGCGAGCGCCAGCCCCGCGGCGCCGCCCGCGAGTCCGAGCGTCAGCGATTCCGACAGCAGTTCCCGGACGATACGCCCGCGGCTGGCGCCGAGCGCCGTCTGCACCGCGAGTTCCTGCTGGCGTCCCTCGGCGCGAATGAGGAACAGGTTCGCCACGTTGGCGCACGCGATCAGCAGGACGATCCCGACGGTACCGAACAGCACCCACAGCACGCGGCCCACGTCGCCGATCACATCGGCGGCGAGCGGGCGCACGTTTGGACCCAGTCGGGTCTCTTCGAACATCTGCCGCGTGAAACCCGGAGGCAGCGGGAACCGCTCGAGCACCGAGGGGATCATCCGCGCAACGTCCGCGTTCGCCTGTTCGATGGTCACGCCGGGCTTCAGCCGGCCGATGCCCTGATAGCTGAAGTGACCGACGAACACTTCGGCGCGGTTGATTCGGAACGGCAGGATCACCTGCGGGTTCTCCGACAGGAACCGGAACTCGGCGGGAAGCACGCCGATGACTTCGGTCGACGTGCCGTCAACGGTGATGTGCCGGCCGACGATGCCGGGATCGCCGCCGAACTTGCGCTGCCAGTACGCGTGGGCGAGCATGACCCGAGGCGGCGTCCGCGGCGAGTCGTCGTCCTTGTCGAAGCGCCGGCCGATGGCGGCCTGCACCCGCAGGGTCGGGAGGATGCCGTCGGTCACGTAGAGCGCCGCGACGCGTTCGGGCTCGCCGGAACCGGTGATCGACACCGACGACCCGTCCCACATGCCCATGTCTTCGAACACGCGGCCGTCCTCGCGATACACCAGATAGGTCGAGGGAGACTGGTTCAGCTGCTGGATGTTCAGGCCCGGCGCCGTGTGCCACATGCCGACGAGCCTGTCCGGCTCGGAAAAGGGCAGCGGGCGAAGCAGGACACCGTTGATCACGCTGAAGATAGCGGCGTTGGCGCCGATCCCGACGCCGAGCGTGATGACGGCGACGACGGTGAAGAGCGGCGCCTGCAGCAGCCGCCGGACGATACGAGAGGGACGCGGCATGGTGGATGACCTCGACGCTCCTCTATACGGAGACTGCCGGACGTGCGTTCGACTGGATTAGCACGGCCTCGTTCCCGAATGCGCCCGGCTTGCTGGCCGAGATGGAGGAAAGGCGAATACCAGGCTCTTGCCGAGGTCGGGATGTCGTAGTAGATTGACGCACCCCCGCTTTCCCGCCACGGGCCGGGCTTCGACCAGCAACCATACGACGAGCGAGCAGCCACAGCGACTGACCTATGTATTCACGCGAAGAAGTCAAGACACTGACCGACAGGATTCTCGACATGGCGAAAGCCGACGCCGCGGAGGTCGACTTCTCCGGCGGCGAGCGTTCCGCGACGCGCTTCGCCAACTCGACAATCACGGCCAACATGGTCCAGTTCGACCAGCAGGTCAGCCTCACCGTGTACAACGGCACGCGATCCGGCTCGGCGACCGCCCGTCAGTTCGACGACGAGTCACTGAAGCAGATGGTCGACGAGGCGCACGCAGCGGCCGAGCGAGCCCGGGAGGATCCCGCGATGCTGCCGCTCATCACCGGGCCGCAGGACTACATGGAGGTCGACGCGGCACTCCCGGATGCCGTCAACTTCGGCCCGGCTGAACGCGCGCGGATGGTGCGGCAGAGCATCGACGTGGCGGAAAAGAAAGGCGTGCTCGGCTCGGGCTTCATCCCGAAGCAGTATCAGACGACGTGCACGGCCAATTCGAAAGGGCTCTTCGCCTACTACCAGTACGCGGAGGCGGGCTTCATCCTGACCTGCCGCACGCCCGACGGCGGCGGTTCCGGGTGGGCCGGCATCACCGGCGTCAAGGACATCAGCCTGATCGACGCGGCGCATCTCACCGAGGTGGCTTCGGACAAGGCGCTCAACAGCCGCAAGCCGCGGGCGCTCGAACCCGGCCGCTACACGGTGATCCTGGAACCGCGGCCTGCCGCACGGTTCCTGTCCCTGATGATGGGCCTCTTCAACGCGCGGACGGCCGAAAGCCCGTTCGCGCGGACGTACTTCAGCGGAAAGGAATCCGGCACGACCCGGATTGGCGAGAAACTGTTCAGCGACTCGATCACGATCAGGACCGATATTGGCAATCCGATCCTCCGGCAGACGCCCATCGGCATCGACGGTCTGGCCGCACGGCCGGTGGCATGGGTGGAGAAGGGCGTGCTCCGGAACCTGGCGTACGACCGCCAGTACGCGGCGCGGCAGAAGAAGCCCGTGACCCCTGTCACGCCGACGTCGAGCCTCGTCATGGAAGGCAGCGACACGACCGTCGACGAGATGGTCAAGTCGACGAAGCGTGGACTGCTCGTCAGCTTCTTCTGGTATATCCGTGGCGTGGACACCGAAACGCTGCTGAACACCGGCATGACGCGCGACGGCCTCTTCCTCATCGAGAACGGCGAGATCGTGGGGCCCGTGCAGAACTTCCGCTGGAACATGTCCCCGATCGTGGGCTTCAACAACGTGACCGCCATCGGAAAGCCGGTCCTGATGCACACCGGCGAGTCGTACGACGGCCCCGGCACGGCGCTCGTGCCGCCGGTGCGGATGGACGACTTCCTGATGACGTCGGTATCACCGGCGGTCTGAGAGGCCTCGGGCTTCTGGCTTCAGGCTTGGGAAAAGAGGCTGGCATTGGCTGGAGAGTGTCGATGAAGCGTCGTGATTTCGTGAAGACGATGGCCCTGTCGGGCATGGCGGTCGCGTCGAGCGACCTGCTCGCGGAACTCATCGCGCAGTCGCCGTCGCGGCGGGTGCTCGACTCGACGTTCAAGGGACTCGCGGACATCGCGCTCGTCGAAGCGAAGCGCGGCGGCTGCACCTACGCGGACATCCGATTTACGCGCAACACGAACAACGGCGTCAACGCGAGCGGGGGGAACCGCGACGCGGCCGATCTGGGCGGTTTCGGCGGCCGCGGCGGTGGGCGCGGCGGCGGTCGCGGACGCGGCGGGCGCGGAGCGGGAGGCTCGTCGCAGGCCTCGCGCGGGACCATCGCATGGGCGGCAGGCTTCGGCGTGCGCGTCATCCACAGCGGCGTCTGGGGTTTCGCCAGCAGCCCGATCGTAACGGAGGACGAAATCCGCCGCATCACGCGGCTGGCCACCGAAGTGGCCAGGGCCAGCGCGATCGCCAAGAAGGTCGACGTGCAGCTCGCGCCCGTCCCGGCCTACACCGAGTACCTGGACATCGCCGATGAAGAAAGACCCGGCCTCGGTCTCGGCGGATGACAAGCAGGCGCTCGTCCAGAAAGTCGTGGACCTGGCGGTGCAGAACAAGGACGTCCTCAGCGTCAACGCCTCGGTGCAGCTCGAAGCCGAGTGGAAGTACTTCGCCTCGTCGGAGGGCTCGTACATCGAACAGGAGATCTTCACCACCACGCCGCAGTTCAGCGTCACGGCCAGGAAGAACGGGGAGACACGCACCCGCGCCTACCCCGGCGTGCCGATGACCGGCGGATGGGAAGTCGCCGAGGCGGCCGGCATGGTCGAAAACGCGGAACGGATCGCCGCCGAGGCTGTCGAGTTCTGCATGGCCACCCCGATCGAGATGGGGCTCAAGGACCTGGTGCTGACGCCGTCGCACGCCATGCTGACGATCCACGAAATCGTCGCGCATGCCACGGAACTCGACCGCATCATGGGCTACGAGGCGAACTACGCCGGCACGAGCTTCGTGAAGATCTCGGACCTCGGCAAGCTGAAGTACGGGTCGAAGCTGTTCAACGTGACCGCCGATCGCACGATTCCCGGCGGCGTCGCCACGGTCGGCTACGACGACGACGGAGTGAAGACGACGCAGTTTCCAATCGTGCGCGAGGGGATCCTGGTGGGCCTCCAGACCAACCGCGAATCGGCGCACTTCATCGGCGAAAAGGCCAGCCGCGGCTGCACGTCCGCGGGATCGTGGCGCGACTACCCCTTCCTTCGCATGCCGAACGTCCACGTCGAGCCGGGTCCGGCCGGCTCGCCGACGCCGGACGAGATCATCGCCGACACGAAGAACGGCGTGATGATCGACGGCCGCGGCAGCTACTCGATCGACCAGCAGCGCTACAACGGGCAGTTCGGCGGCAACGCGTTCTGGGAGATCAAGAACGGGAAGCGGACGCGCATGGTCACCAACGTGACCTACAACGCCATTACCACCGACTTCTGGGGAAACCTCGACGCGACCTCCGGCAGGGAGTCCTGGCAGATGTACGGCACGGGCGGCGACGCGAAGGGTCAGCCGACCCAGATCAACAGCATTTCCCACGGCTCGCCGTGGCTCCGCATCAGGAACATCATGGTGGGCGCCGCCTTCGCCTAGCGCCCCTGCTCTTCGCGGACCGCGGGACGGACCCCGGGTCGCAGCAGCCGCTCGCGGCGTCATAATGGAGGCTCGTCCGAAGGAGGAACCCGCCGATGTCAGATATCACCGCGCGCGGCTACGCCCATCCGGAGGTGCTCGTCAGCACCGACTGGGTGCAGCTGCACCTGAACGATCCCGGCGTTCGGATCATCGAATCCAACGAGGACACCCTGCTCTACGCCTCCGGACACGTGCCCGGAGCGGTGCACGTGGACTGGACCTCGGATCTCAACGATCAGATCCGGCGCGACTACATCTCCCGCCACGGGTTCGAACAGCTCATGTCCCGGATCGGGGTAACCCCCGACACGACGGCCGTCTTCTATGGGGACAAGAGCAACTGGTGGGCGTGCTACGCGTTCTGGGTCTTCCAGCTCTTCGGCCACGCGAAGGCCAGGGTCATGGACGGCGGCCGCCTGAAATGGGAGAAGGAGAAGCGCGAGCTGTCGCGCGAAGTGCCGAAATATCCGTCCACGACCTACGAGGCGAGAGAACGCGCGGACGGAAAAGACCGCGCGTTTCGTGACGACGTGCTGGCGCACATCGGGCGCAAGGGACAACTGGTCGATGTGCGAAGCCCGGAGGAGTATTCCGGCGCTCGCATGCACATGCCGGACTACCCGAACGAGGGCGCGCTGCGCGGCGGCCACATCCCCGGCGCCAAGAGCATTCCGTGGGCGCGCGCGGTCAATCCCGGAGACGGCACGTTCAAGGACGCCGCCGAGCTGAAGCAGATCTACTGCGACGAGAAACAGCTGAAGCCATCCGAGGCCACGATTGCGTATTGCCGCATCGGTGAGCGCAGCAGTCACTCGTGGTTCGCGTTGAAATACCTGCTCGGCTTCGCGGACGTTCGCAACTACGACGGCAGCTGGACGGAATGGGGCAACATGGTGAACGTTCCGATCGAGAAATGAGCCGCGATCCGCGGATCAGCGACTCTGGGCGGCCCGGGCGAGCGCCTGGACCGCCTGCACCATCGACATCAGTCCCATCCCTTTCCCCATCGAGATGTTCTGGCGAAAAATTCGCTCCACGATGTCAGGGGTGACGCAGGCAATCTCGCGCGCGGGCGAACCCGACAGCGTGCGGTCGAGAATCGCCGCGAGCGCCTTCGCCGAGACGCCTGACGGGTTCTCCACCGCGAAGTACAGCTTCAAGGTCCCGTCGTCGCGCCTGTTGGCCCAGACGTACGCGTCCGATTCGCACTGAGGCACCTGGTGGCTCGCGGGGAACGGCCGGCCGGCAATCTCCGGCGGCACCTCCGTGAACTGATCCGCGTAGCTGAGGAGGAGATTCGTCCGATCCGCCGGATCGGGGAACATGTCGAAGGTTTCCAGCAGGTCCTGGAGCTTTCGCGGCAGCACGGAATCGGCCATAGAGATATATTGTGCTATGCCTTCGACGCGAATTGCACTGCTCCTGGCCCTGACCCTCCTCGCCGCGCCTGCCGTCCAGTCGCAGCAGCAAGCCGGCATCCGCGGCTTCACGGCCGCAGGCGCGGCCGCCGAGCGCGACGCCGAGAAGCAGTTTCAGGCCATCCCGAAACCCGACAACCTGCGCGACTACATGCGCGAGATCTCGGCCGAACCGCACCATGCCGGGAGCCCGGGAAGCCGCCGGGTGGCCGAGTACGTTCTCGCGAAGTTCAAGTCCTGGGGACTGAACGCCGCGATCGAGCAACAGGAAGCGCTCATGCCGTATCCGACCGAGCGGGTCGTCGAGCTCGTCTCGCCGGAGCAGTACACGGCAAAGCTGAAGGAACCAGGCGTCGAGGCCGACAAGGACTCCACGGACGCGAACCAGTTGCCGACGTTCAATGCCTACTCCGCCGACGGCGACGTCACGGCCGATCTCGTCTACGTGAACTACGGGATTCCCGAGGACTACGAACAGCTCGCCAAGCTCAAGATCGACGTGAAGGGCAAGATCGTCATCGCCCGCTACGGAAAGAGCTGGCGCGGCATCAAGCCCAAGGTCGCGTGGGAACACGGCGCGGTCGGCTGCATCATCTACTCGGATCCGCGCGACGATGGGTACTTCCAGGGGGACGTGTACCCGCAGGGCCCGTGGCGGCCCGAACAGGGTGTCCAGCGCGGCAGCGTCATGGACATGCCGATCCACCCTGGCGATCCCCTGACGCCGGGATGGGGCGCGGAACAGGGTGGACGCCAGCTCGCGCGGAACGAGGCGGACACGATCCTGAAGATCCCGGTGCTGCCGATCTCCTACGGCGACGCCCTGCCGCTGCTGAGGAACCTGAAGGGCGAGGTGGCTCCGGAAGCGTGGCGCGGGGCGCTGCCGATCACGTATCACATCGGGCCGGGGCCCGCGAAAGTCCATCTGAAGCTCGCGTTCGACTGGCAGGTCCGGCCGCTCTACAACGTCATCGCCCGCATCGACGGCTCGGAGTTCCCCGACCAGTGGATCATCCAGGGCAACCATCACGATGCGTGGGTCAACGGCGCCTCGGACCCGACGAGCGGAAACGTGACGCTCATGGAGACGGCGCGGGGCTTCGCCGAGCTGCTGAAGAACGGGTGGAAGCCGAAGCGCACCATCATCCTCGCCTCGTGGGACGGTGAGGAATGGGGACTGCTCGGCTCGACCGAGTGGGCTGAGAAGCACCAGGCGGAACTCGCGACGAAAGGCGTGGTCTACATCAACAGCGACAGCACCGGAAAGGGCTGGCTGGGGATGAGCGGCTCGCATTCGCTGCAGGCGTTCATCAACGAGGTCGCGCGCGACATCCCGGATCCCCGGGGAACCGGCAAGAGTGTGCTCGAGGCCAAGCGGGCGCACCAGATCGAACAGGCCAAGACCGACAAGGAAAGAGCGGACCTGCGCGCGAAAACCGATCTGCCGATCGAGGCGCTCGGGTCGGGGTCCGACTACACCGCGTTCATCGACTACCTGAACATCGCCTCGCTCGATCTCGGCTTCGGCGGCGATGGCGGCGGGGGCATTTACCACTCGATTTACGATTCGTTCTACTGGTACACGCACTTTTCCGACGCGGACTTCACGCACAGCGCGGCGCTCTCGCGCACGATCGGCACGGCGCTGATGCGGCTGGCGGATGCCGACGTCCTGCCGTTCGAATTCAAGGGTACGGCGACAACGCTCTCGCAGTACGTCGATGAAATCGAGAAGATGCCGGTGAAGGGAACGAAGCTGGATCTGGCGCCGCTGCGCACCGCAATCGCAAAGCTCTCGTCGTCGGCGGACGCCTACGAAAAGGCGTTCGCACGGATGCCGAAGACCTCCCCGGCCGCCGCCTCCCAGCTGGCGGCGCTCAACACGGTGCTCTACCAGACCGAGCGCGCCTTCCGGTACGACAAGGGACTGCCGAGGCGCGAGTGGTTCAAGCACCTCGCATACGCGCCGGGCTTCTACACCGGCTACGGCGTCAAGACGCTGCCCGGGATCCGCGAAGGCATCGAACAGGACCAGATGGACGAGGCGCGGTCCTTCGTGCCGATCGTGGCCGCCGCGATCACGAAGCTCGCCGGCGAGGTCGACAAGGCGACCGGGATGGTGAAGCAGCTCGGGAGCTGACGACGCGCAACGGCGTCACGGTCCGCGGGTAACGGAACACGTATCCGCCGGCTCGTGCGCACGAGCGCGGGCGCGGCCTGGCCGCTTCAGTCTGGCCGCGCCGCTCGTGCCATTCGATCGACGATCGCCCGAACGCCTTCGTCCACGCCGCCGGCCGCGGTGTCGACCACCAGCCGGGCGGTCTCCCAGGGCCGGTAGTCGCGCTCGAGCACCTCCTGCCAGGTGGGCACGCGGTGTCCGGGAATGTCGGCGACGCGGGATTCGACCCGCCGCCGGTGTTCGGATGCGTCCCGGCACACGATCTCGATCTCGAGGGAGGGCACACCTGCGCGCTCCGCCACCGCCCGCCAGGCCGCGCGCGTCAGCGGCCACGGATTTACGCAGTCGGCGATGACGATGCGGCCGATGCGCAGGTTGTCCTCAGCGACCGCATACGCCGCGTTGTAGCCTTCATCCTCGACCTCGCGCCCCGACGCCCGTAGCGCCTGTTCGATGGAATCGACTCGCACGTGAAAGGCCCCAAGCGTGCGCGCGAGCTCCCGCGCAATCGTCGTCTTGCCGACGCCCGGGAGCCCGCTCAGCACAATCAGCATGTCAGCGCAGGGCTTCCACGCTCGCCCTGCGGATGCGCGCGATCTCGTCGGGCGCGATATGCAGGAACTCGAGGAACTCCTGGTGCTCCCCGGGCGCTCCCTTTTCGAACTCCGCGTGCCACCGGTGCATCTGCTGCTCCGAGAAGCCCGCGGCCTTCATGATCCCGACCCACTTGTCCTTGCTCATCATCTGACGCCTCCTGAAACTGCGCGATCGTTGCAGCAGGCGGAGAATCGCCAGCTGGTGGTCGCGGAGGCGCTCGAGGACCGGCACCGCCCCGCCACCCCGGCGGCGACTGTCGATCGCACCGGGGCTCTGGGCCGGTCGGATCGCAGACGATGCGGTTTGCGAGCCTCGAGCTGCGTGCGCAGCGTCGGCTCCTGCCAACCCGCCACGATCATGAAGGCGCCCATCAGAACACATGCTCTTGTCACGGTGAAGATCCGCGTGATCGGTGACATCCGTGGTCAGAACGCCTGCGGGTCGCCCGTGGCCAGCATCGCGAGCGCGATACCCACGGCGACCGCCACGTTGAGCGAATCGCTGCGTGGATCGACCGGAATCCGGCATCGCTGGTGGGCCGCCGCGATGGCGGGACTGCTGAGACCGTCGCCCTCGTGACCAGCGAGGAGCAGCAGCGGGCGCGCCCCGCGTGATCCCGCCAGCGACCGGATATCGACCGCGTCAGTCGCGGGCGTCAACGCAAGTATGGTGAAACCGGCGTCCCGGAACCGCTGAAGACCGGCCGGCCAGTCAGTCATCCGCGCGAAGGGAAGCCGCAGCGTGGCCGCCATCGACGTCCGGATGGCTTTGCGATAGAGCGGGTCGCCGCTTCCCGGGTCGAGCAGCACGCCGTCACTGCCGAGCGCAAGCGCGTTCCGGAAGATTCCACCGATGTTGTCCGGGTTTCCCACGCCCTCGAGGCCGACGACCGTGCGCATCGTGAGCAGCGATGCGATCGGCGCGTCAGCGCGGCCGCGTTCCGCGAGCGCCACGCAGCCGCGGTGGAAGTTGAATCCAGTGAGGGCCTCCATGGCCTCCTGCGCACAGACGTAGACCTGCGTGCCGGCGTCGGGGAACAGATCGCCGAGCGCCGCATGTGCCGGCGGGGTCAGCAGGAGCGAGTGGACGGTGAACCGGCGATCTTCGATGAGCCGCCGGACCACCAGGCGTCCTTCGGCCACGAACAACCCGCGCGATTCGAGCCACGCGTGGTCGCCGACGTGCGCGTAGGGGGCCACCCTCGCGTCATCGAGGCGTTCGATCACCTCCACTGCATCGCCGTCTCTGGCTACATCCACCACAGCGGCTTCCTGTCCGGTGCCTCGGAGATCGCGCCCTTCATCACGTTCGCTGGGATTGCCTTTGACCGGCAACGCCGCCGGTCAGACTCGGTCAGGACTTCAGTCCCGGACCACCGAGCGGCGGCTCCGGTGTGCGTCGATGACGTGCTGGCCGAGGCGCTTGCTCAGGAACACCTTGGACTCGCCGTTCTCGATCGGGTGCGGCACGAACCGGATCACGTCGAACTGGAGCTGGGCGAGCGTGCTCCGCATCTCGTAGAACTTGTTCTTCGTCTTGACGATGACCTCGTCGAAGCCGTTGGCCAGGGCCCAGACTTCCTGTTCTTCGGTGAGCGCGCGGAAATGCCCCTGCCCGCGCCAGTCGCTCCGCGTTCCGCCAATCCACTGGTACAGCACCCGTCGTCCGCCGAACTCGACACAGTCCTCGAGCTGGGCCACGAGGTCGGCCAGCATGGGATCGCTTTCGTTGGCGCGCAGCTCGTGCGAGACCTTGAAGGAGACCGGCACGACCGTACCGGGATCATCGGGCAGCGGCGCCTCGGCCATCAGGATCTGGTGGTCACGGTTGAAGAGCCGCTGGTGCACTTCCACGGCGGTCTTCTTGCGCGGAAAGTCGAGGAAGAACTCCTCGATGTATTCGATTTCCGGCGCGCCCTGCTGAAGCGAGGTACCTGCTTGATGAGGTATTCCACGGGAACACCACTATACCGCTGTCCGCTACCGGCTGTCCGCTGGGCGGGTGGGTTACCGGGCCCGCTCTCCGTTATGCCAGCCCGGATTGACGCGCGCGTACATCGCCTGGTCGCGCGGCTCGCCGGCCTTCACGCTGCTCGAGCGCAGGATGCCCTCGAGGGTGTAGCCCGCCTTTTCCAGAACGCGAATCGAGGCGGCGTTGCTGGCAAACGGCAGCGCGAAACAGCGGAGCAGATGTTCCGACTCGAAGCAGTGCGCCGTGAGCAGCGCAACGGCCTCGGTCGCGATGCCGCGCCCCCAGAGCGATTCCCCGAGCCAGTAGCCGACCTCGGCGGAGTATCGTTCGACGTCCGTGCCGGGCACGAAGCCGACGCCCCCGACGGCCTCGCCGTCCACTTCGATGGCGAGGTTGTTCGGGCGGGCTGACGACATCGCGAACTGCAGGAACGCGACGGCCGCGCCGCGCGTGTAGGGATGCGGAAACCGATCGCGCAGCTGTCGCGCGACGTTGGCGTTGTTGGCGTGACGCACGAGGGCCTCGGCGTCCTGCACGCGCCACGGCCGCAACGCGCACCGCACTCCCGGCATCCTCAGCATCGGTCTAGAAGAGGAGCCGGCCTTCGGTTTTCAGCCATCGTTCAGCCTCCCGAAATGCCGGACACGCCGCCTCGACGAGCCGCCAGAAGCGGCGGGAGTGGTTCTGCTGGCGCAGGTGCACCAGCTCGTGGACGAGCACGTAGTCGCACACCTCTGGCGGCATCTGCACGAGCCGGAAATTCAGGGCGATGCTGCCGTTCGGCGAACACGATCCCCAGCGGGAGCGCTGGTTCCTGATTGTCACCCGGCGGACCACGAGCTGGTGCCGCGCGGCAAGCGCGAGCAGCCGCGGCGCCAGCTCCCGGCGGGCAAGCTCGCGGAGATCGCGTTCGACGAACGGACGGACATCCTCGCTCCCCGGCGGCACCCTGACCATC
Source organism: uncultured Acidobacteriota bacterium (assembly GCA_963817635.1). Classification (GTDB taxonomy): domain Bacteria; phylum Acidobacteriota; class Vicinamibacteria; order Vicinamibacterales; family 2-12-FULL-66-21; genus CAWFPR01. The sequence goes on from CAWFPR010000028.1 coordinate 235,796, forward strand.
CGATCGGCGTAGCTGACGGTCGCGCCCTGCGGGGATGGCGTCACGACGATGGTCTCCGGCCGTCCCCGAAGAAGAATGGCCGTGCCGGTCGTCCAGCCGCGCGATCCCGGTAGGGCCGCTATGCGGAGACGCTCTCGCTCGATCCACGCGCGGTGACGTTCGACGAAGCGCAGCCCCTCGGCACGCGACCCGCCGCGCGGCACCGTCAGGCGCAGGCGTCCATCGGGCCGGACGCGCAGAACGTACCGGCGTGCGCTCGGCACGCGGACGAAATCGATCGGAGGCAGATCCGGCGTGCGCAGGAATGGCAGATCGAGTTGCACGTCGGAGACGATGATACCAGCACTGCCGCTTTCCGCTCTCCGCGCTCCGCTCCCCGCTCTCCGCGCTCCGCGCTCGCTCCGCTCTCCGCTCTCCGCTCTGGTTGCCGGATGCTGATCAGTGGGCCGTGGGCAGCTTCAGGGCCCGCGCGATCAGGCGGTCGCGCACGCGGTCCGGGATGAATCGCGCAAGGAACCCGTTGATGCGGGCATCGCGCCCGACCAGGTACCGGGTTCTGGGGGAGGGCGATGTCACGGCGTGGAAGACGGCATCGGCAACGAGCGACGCCGGCGCACCGCGCCGCCCCGCCGCGGCCGCCGCCTCGCGAATCGCTCCCAGTGCCGCGGTGTAGTCGGCGTCACCCGCGCGACTGCGCAGCCGCAACGCTTCGGCCTCTCCATCCGACTTGCTCCAGATGGGCGTCGCGATACTGCCGGGCTCGATGACAGCGACACGAATACCCCAGGGCAGCAGTTCGAGGCGCAGCGCATCGACAATCGCCTCCACGGCAAATTTCGACGCGCAGTATGGCCCGAGAAACGGCGTCGCCATGCGGCCGCTGATCGACCCCATGAAGACAACGCGGCCGGTCGCCTGCCGTATGAGAGGCAGGAAGGCCTGCATCACCGCGAGTTGCCCGATGACATTGACGTCGAACTGCCGCCGGATGGCCTCGATGGGAAGCTCCTCGAGCGGCCCCGCCACCGCGATGCCGGCGTTGTTCACGAGCGCGTTCAGGCCGACGCCGTCAAGCTGGCGCCACACGGCCGCCCTCGCCCCCTCGATGGACGCGGCGTCGGTGACGTCGATGAACACCGGGGCGAGCCGGGGAGAGGCTTCAGCGCGAAGTCGATCGGCGTCCTCCGGGCGGCGGACGCCGGCAAAGACGCGGTATCCGGCGCGATCGAACCGGAGCGCACATGCCTCCCCGATACCGGTCGAGGCCCCCGTGACGAGGACGGCGTGCATGGCGAGGATTGTGTCAGAAGCGATGAGCCTGGCGCCAGGTACGCGCGGTGCGCCCCCAGGCTGCCTTTCGGCGCCTCCTTACTCGTTGCGCAATGCGATGATCGGGTCCACCGCCATCGCCCGCCGTGCCGGGAAATAGCTGGCCAGGGTCGCGACAATCATCAGGAAGACGGCCACGCCGACGAAACTGAGCGGATCCGTCACCGTGACGTTGTACAGCTGCGTGCGGATCGCGGGGGTCACGCCGCGCGCGAGCACGAGACCGATGACGACGCCCAGCAGCGCGAGCCGCACACCGTAACCGACAACCAGCCGCAGCACGTCGCGCCGATCGGCCCCCAGCGCGACGCGCACGCCGATTTCCTGCGTCCGCTGCGACACCGAATACGAGAGCACGCCGTAGACGCCGATCGATGCCAGGAGCAGCGCGATGGCGCCGAACACGGCGAACATGATCCCGAAGAGCCGCTGCTGCCAGAAGCTGCGCAGCCGATGCTCTTCCATCGAGTGGACGTCGAAGACCGGCAGCGACCCGTCGGCCGCCCGAATCTGCTCGCGCGCCGCGCTCGCAATTGAGGCCGGCTCGCCCGCGACGCGGATCGTGATGCCGGTGTTCAGCGTCGGCTCGAACGGGTAGGGCACGTAGGCGTTCGGCGAAGGAGGGTCGTCACCCTGCGGCGGATAGTGACGGAAGTCGGCGACGATGCCGATGACGGTGAACCAGTCGGGAGTCTGATCGCCGGTGAGTCGAAAGCGACGCCCGATCGGATCCTCGTCCGGCCACAGCCGTTTGGCCATGGCCTGGTTGATCAGCGCGACAGGCGTCTTCGTCGCCCCTTCGGAATCGGTGAAGTCACGCCCGCGCACCAGCGGTACGTCAACGACCCGCCGCAGGTGGGGCGTAACCGCGAAGAACCCGATGAAGGGCTCCTTGCCGCTTTCCACCGGCTTGCCTTCAATCAGGGCCCGCCCGCCGCCGCCCCCGCCGTTGATCGGCACGAAATTGGACGCGAACGCCGCCTGCACCCCCGGCAGCGACTCCACCCGGCGAACGATGTCGTCGACGCGCTGGGCCTTGGCCTCGGGCGCCTCGTACTGCACACCCGGCAGGTAGAACCGCATCGTCATCAGGGGTCGCGTGTCGAAGCCAAGCGTCGCCGTCTGGAGGTTCAGGAAACTCCGCATGAAGAGCGACGCCCCGACGAGCAGGACGAGCGAGAGCGCCACCTCCACGACGACGAGCGTGCTGCGCAGCCAGGCGCGATGGCCGCCGGCCGAACCGCGCCCGCCTTCCTTGAGGCTCTCCTGGAGATTCCCGCGCGCGGCCTGGAGCGCCGGCGCAAGTCCGAACACCACCCCGGTGAGCACGGAGATGGCGATCGTGTAGATCAGCGAGCGGGCATCCAGGCTCCACCGGATGAAATACGGCACGCCGTCAGGCGGCATGCCCATGTCGAGCAGCCGGATTCCCAGCCACGCCAGCGCGATCCCGATTGGCGCGCTGATGAGGCCGATCATCACGGCCTCGGTGAGCAGTTGCCGGACGATGCGCCAGCGGCCTGCGCCGAGGGCGGCACGGATGGAGATCTCGCGATGGCGAACCGACGCACGGGCGAGCAGCAGGTTCGCCACGTTCGCGCACGCGATGAGGAGCACCAGTGTCACGGCGCCCATCATCGTCAGCATCATCAGCTTGACCTGATCGGGAAGCAGCCATTCGCGGACCGGTCGCGCACCGAGGCTCCAGTCCTCATCGGCTGCCGGGTACGTCTTCGCGAGCCCCGCGCCGATCGACGAGAGGTCGGCACGGGCCTGATCGATCGAAACGCCGCGCTTCAGCCTGGCGAAAATCTGCAGGCTGCGCTCGTCGCGCCGAGTGGGCTCGCCGTAGCGCGCGAGCGTCACCCACAGACGGTGATTCTCCGGAAATGCGAACTTCGGCGGCATCACGCCGATGACGGTGTGGGGAATTCCGTTGACCTTGATCGAGCGGCCGACGACGGACGGATCCGAGGCGTACCGCGTGCGCCAGACATCGTCGCTCAGCATCACGACCGGCGCCGCGCCGGGGAGATCGTCCACGGAGTTGAAATCGCGGCCAATCACCGGGCGGTCGCCGGTGATCCCGAAGAGCGTCCAGGACACGGTCGCGCCCAGGTAGCGCTCGGGATCGCCGGCGCCGTCGGCAATCGTCAGACTGCGCGTGGTGAAGGCGGCGAGGGCTTCGATCGTGCTGTTCGCGTCGCGAAGGTCCTTGAAGTCCTGGTACGACACGCCCGCCCGCCGCACGCCGAGCTTCTGATTCGTGGAGTGGACGACCACCAGCCGGTCCGACTCCGGGTAGGGATAGGGGTTGAGCACCACCCCGTCGACGACGCTGAAGATCGTGGCGTTGACGCCGATCCCCAGGGCCAGGCAGGCCACCGCAATTGCCGTAAAGCCCCTGTTTTTCAACAGCGTGCGGATGGCGTACCGAATGTCCTGGCGCAGCATGGTCCGTTTAGACGGCGCCCCGGCAGGGTCGGTTCTGGGGAAATCGGCGCTCGGCGCTCGGCGCTCCGGGCTTGCCTCGCCGAAGCGCGCAGCGCGAAGGCGGGACAACCCGGCGGGTGCGGATTCCGTCCAAGGGAAACATGAACATCAACATGCGCTCACTATTCGTCGGTTCGCTGCTGGCGCTCGGGCTGACGTCCTATCCCGCCGCCACCCCGGCAGCCCAGCAGCGAGTCACGGCCGACGACTGGTGCAGGGACCAGTCGTGGGGCGACGACCGGGCAGGCTTCTGCGAGGTCCGGGAATATACCGTGCCGGCTGCCGGCGCGATGGTCACCGTCGATGCGACACCGAACGGCGGCATCAGCGTCGAGGGTTCGCGCCGGCAGGACATCATCGTGCGCGCGCGCGTGGTCGCGACGGCCGGCAGCGAGGACGTCGCGCGCGACATCGCCGGCCGCGTGCAGGTCATCGCCACGGCTGACCACGTCGCGGCTGAGGGGCCGCGCGGGCTGCACGATCGGGAGAGCTGGTCCGTCAGCTATCGCCTCGCCGTGCCGACCTCGACACCGCTGTCGTTGAAGAGCACGAACGGGGGCATCAGCATCAGCGACGTCAACAGCCACGTCGAATTCGGTACGGTCAACGGCGGAGTCAAGCTCGCGCGAATGGCGGGCGAGGTCGAAGGCCATACGACCAACGGCGGCGTGGACGTGGACCTCGACGGTTCAACGTGGGACGGATCCGGCCTCGACGTGCGGACCTCGAACGGAGGCGTCAAGGTATCGGTGCCCGAGGGCTACTCGGCGCACCTCGAAACCGGCACGGTCAACGGCCACGTGCAGATCGATTTCCCCGTCACCGTGCAAGGCACCATCGGCAAGTCCTTCTCGACCGATCTCGGGTCGGGCGGACCGCTCCTCCGCGTGCGCACGTCGAACGGCGGCGTCAAGATCACGAAGAAGTAGACGGACGTCCGGCCGGGGGGAGGAGGGCCTCCCCCCGCCGCTTCGGTCTAGCAGGCCGCTGAAAAATGCTGGCCTGATGGAATATGGGAAAAGGTAAATGGAAAAAAGAACCGTGTTCTTCCATTTTCCATGTGCCATTTACCATCAGCGTGCTTTTTTCAGCCGTCCTGCTAGGACTTCAAGTACTTGTTCAGCCAGCCGAACACCGCCTGGTGCCACGCGCGGCTGTTCAGCGCCTTCAGCACCCAGTGCCCTTCGTCCGGGAAGACGAGCGCTTCGCTCGGAACCCCATTGCGTTTCAGCACGGTGAACATCTGCAGCCCCTGATCGACGGGAACCCGGAAGTCCTGCTCGTTGGTGATGATCAGGGTGGGCGTCTTGATGTTCTGCGCGAAGCGGTGCGGCGACCAGCGCGCGAACTGCTCGCGCGCCTTCGGCGTCCAAGGCGGACCGCCAAACTCCCACTCCGGGAACCACAGCTCCTCGGTGGCCATGCTCATCGACTCGAGATTGAACACGCCGTCGTGGGTCACCGCCGCCTTGAAGCGATTCGTGTGGCCGAGAATCCAGTCCACCGCGTAGCCGCCGTAGCTGGCGCCGGCGATGCCCGTGCGCTGGGCGTCGGCGAACGGCATCTTCGAGACTTCGTCGAACACGGCGTTCAGCTCGTCCATGACGCGCCCGCCCCAGTCGCCGGAGATCCGATCGACGAATGGCTGTCCGAAGCCGGTCGACCCGCTGGGATTCGGCGCGGCCACGACCCATCCCTGCGCGGCCCACAGCGACGGGTTCCATCGCGACGACCAGGCGTCGCCCCAGTCGCCCTGAGGGCCGCCGTGAATCATGAAGACTACCGGGTACTTCTTCGACGCGTCGAAGTCCGGCGGCTTGATCAGCCAGTACTGGATCTTGTCGCCGGCCGGCGCGGTCACCGTCAGGCTCTCAGGCTGCGAGAAGGACACATCCTTCAGCCACGAGTCGTTTTCGTGGGTCAGCCCCTGGACGGCCGCCCCGTCGTTCGATGCGCGGAACACTTCGGCTGGCGTCGTCAGCGAGGACTTGGCGAACACGATGAACCCGGGACCCGGCTGGACGGCCGAGATCGATCCGCCGCGAAGCACCGGCGTCGGCGTGCCGCCCGCGGCGGGCACGGTGAAGATCGCGGTATGCGCCTGCTCCTCGGCCGTGAACCAGACCGTGCGCCCGTCGGCCGACAGCGTGTAGTCGCCCACCGAGAGGTCGGGCGTCGTGAAGAGCGTCCGCTTTGCGCCTGACGCCCGGTCGTACGCGTCGAGGTACCAGCGATCGGACTCGAAACCTGCGCGGCGCTGTGCGCGCACGTAGACGGTACGGCCGTCGGGCGAGAAGCTCGGCGTCAGGTCCGAGGCCGGGTTCGCGGTGATCTTCCGCGCTTCGCCGCCGGTGGCTGGAACGATCCACACGTCGTGATTCGTCGTCCAGGCCTCCTTGTCGGCGCCTTCGCGGCTGGAGACGAACGCGATGTCGTGGCCGTCCGGCGAGAACGCGATCGCGCCGTCTTCCTGCTGGCCCGGAGGCGAGTCGTAGTCTCCGGGAGTCACGTCCACGGTCCGGTTGCCGGCCACCTCGGCGACGAACACATGGTGCCTGATGTCCTCGCGCCACTCGTCCCAGTGTCGATACAGCAGCCGGGTCAGGCGCCGCATCTTCACCGGGTTCTTTTCGGCCTCTTCGCTCCGCCGCCTGTTGCACGCCTCGTCGGCGCAGTCGGGGTACACGTCGGAGACGAACGCGACGCGCGAGCCGTCCGGCGAGAACAGCAGCGGCGGCTGCACGCCCATGGCCAGGTCGGTGACCTTCTTCACATTGCCGCCGTCCGCACCGGCAACGTACACCTGCGGCGCGCCGTCGCGTGTGGAAATGAACGCGATCGTCCTGCCATCGGGGGCAAAGCGCGGCGTGCTCTCGCTCTTGTCGCCTCCTATCAGCGCCTTCGGCGTGCCGGTGCCGTCCGCGCTGACGGAGTAGATGTCCGCGTTTCGCTTCCCTGTCGCGCCATCGGTCGTCGTCCGGACGAACAGAACGGTCTTGCCGTCGGGAGAGAGCTGCGGGTCCGATACGCGGACGGCTGTAATGAGATCCTCGATGGTCATCGCGCGGCCGGCTGCGGCGCGCGGCGATGCCTGCGCGGCGAGCGCGATCGCCACGAGATACAGGACATGACGGGTCATGAGGGGAGTCCTCCGGATAGAAACGATGATGAAACCACTTACCAGCGCACCAGGGGCCGGCCGTACGCCATCCCCGGCCAGGGAACCGAGGCGAGGATCGCGAGGAGCGCGAGGCCGAAGAAGATGGCGGCAATCGTGTGGCGGCGCGTCAGGGGAGCCTTGCGGATTCTGGCCCGTCCCACGTGGGCGAGCGCCACGCCGACGATCATGCCGAACGCATGTTCCACGGCCCAGAACCGCAACCCCGGGTTGCGCATCGCCGCGCTGAAGTCTGTGAGCGCGACGGTAGTGAACGGGCTGAGCACGAAATACAGCCACAGCCCGAACAGGACCTGGACGTCCAGCGCGATCGTGAACCACTGCCCCGCACGATCGTCGGCGGCGTTCCACGGGCGACGGCCCGACGCCCCGGCGACGGCACGCAGCACCGCCAGCAGGCCAGTGATGATCACGGCCCAGCGGAGCCACGAATGCACGAGCAGCACGCCTGAATACATTCACCTACCTCGCGAGAATGGCCATGATTTCGGTCAACACCGACCTGCCGGAATCGCTGGAGTACCACGTGGCCATGCGGCTGTGCAGCTCGCGGTTCGAGAGCACGTTCCGCTGTTCGATCGACCACGCTTCGAGTTCCGCCGGGCGCTCCGACCAGGCGCCCTCCAGGGCGCCGTCTGCCGTGAGCACGGCGACGGTCGGGGTTGCGCCACGCCCGTCAGGCGTGGGGTGTGCGTCCATAATCGCGCGCCCCGCTTTCGAATCGAGGACGCGCATGTCGAGCGTGTCGGGCGCGGCATCGACGAGCTTCGCGAGATACGGGATCGACTGCGCGGAATCGCTGCACCAGTCTTCCGCGACGACCAGCAGCCGGTGACGGGCCGGGAGCGCGCGCGCCTGCTGAATCAGGCCGGGGTCAACGACGGCGTCGCGATAGCGATCGCGCCATTCGTCCCGCTTCGATTGCGCATGGTCGAGAAACTCGGCGAACGTCGTCCCGCGGGCGTAGAGCGCTGCGTAGTCTGGTGCATGACCTGACGGCCACAGCAGCGCAATCAGCAGGAGAGATAGTGCCATCGTCAGGATGATACACCGGGGGGAACTGACGCGGTCGGCGGTCGGCGGTCGGGGCTCGGCGGTCGGCGCTCGGCGGTCGGGCTCGGGTCGGGGCTCGGGGCTCGGGGCTCGTCACAGAGTGGTTGACATTAGCTCCACAAAGTGGAGTATATGGCGCATGGCGGCACCGCTGGGAGAGTTCGAGCAGCTCGTGTTGATGGCGATCGTGCGGCTGGGCGCGGATGCCTACGGCGCGACGATTCGGCGCGAGATCGAGTCCAACACGGCGCGGCGCCTGTCGATCAGCGGCGTTTACACGACACTCGAGCGCCTCGAGCAGAAGGGCTGCGTGCGGTCGTGGATCGGTGAGCCGACGCCCGAGCGAGGCGGCCGGCGGCGCAAGCACTTCGAACTTCTGCCGCTCGGCGCGAGGGCGTTGAAGGCCGCGTATCGCGACTTCACGGCGATGACGGCCGGCGTCGAACACCGGCTGAAGGCCCTATGAACCGATGGCTTGGCGCGATCGTCGCGCGGACCGTCTCCCGGGGCGAGCGTGAATGGGCGCTTGGCGACGTCGAGGAAGAGTACGCGGCGATCGAGCGTGAACAGGGACGTCGCGCCGCCCGGCAGTGGCTTCGCGGCGAGGCGCTGCGCGCCGCGGCCGACGTCTGGCGCCGCCCGCGCCCGCCGGCGCCACACGCTCGTCGGCCGACTGGAGATGCATCGATGCGGATGATCCTGCGGGACCTGGCGTTCGCGTTCCGGACGATCCGGCGCTCACCGGCCTTCGCGCTGACGGCGATCCTCACGCTGGCCCTCGGCGCCGGAGCCACCGCGGCAGTGTCGGCCGTCGCCTACGGGATTCTCTTCCGCCCACTGCCGTTCGCCGCACCTGACCGGCTCGTCGCCGTCTGGCCCCTGCATTTCCTGTCGCAGCGCGACCTGCGGTACCTGCGCGATCGCGCGACCGGACTCGGCAGCGTGGCGGCGATTGCGCCAGGATGGACGTTTTCGCTGACGGGGGCTGGCGACGCTCGGAGGATTACGGTGGACCGCGTGTCCGCCAACCTGTTCGAGACGCTCGGTGCGCCCGCGGCTCTCGGGCGTACCCTGCGGAGCGGCGAGGATGCGCCCGGTGCCCCCGGCCGGCTCGTGCTCAGCTACCGCTTCTGGCAGGAGCAGTTCGGCGGCGATCCCTCGATCGTCGGCCGGACGGTACGCGTCGATGACGCCCCGCACCAGATCATCGGCGTGATGCCGCGCGACTTCGAGATTTTCCGCCCGGGGACGGACGCCTGGGCCCCGCTCCCCGCGGATCCCTCGGCGTTCTATCACGCACTGAACTTCTCGCTCTTCGTCGGCCGCCTCTCGCCTGGTGTTCCGCTGGCCACGGCCGACGCGGCCTTCCGGTCTCTGATGCCGTCGATGCGCGCCGAACTCGGGTACCCGGAAGGGTTCGGCCGGACCGCGACGCTCGAGGACCTGCGCGAGACGACCACCGGGACGATGCGGTCGTCGCTTGCGCTGCTCATGGCCACCGTCGCGTTCGTGCTGCTGATCGCCGGGGCGAACCTCGGCATGCTCGTCGTCGCCCGCTCGACCGCGCGTTCGAAGGAACTGGCCCTGCACGCGGCCGTGGGCGTCTCGCGCGCCGCGGTCGTGCGGCTTCAAGTGTTCGAAATCGTCGTGCTGTCGGCGCTCGGCGGCGCCGCCGGCCTCGCACTCGCGCGACTCGCGACGCCCGCGCTCGTCGGGCTGCTGCCGGTCTATACACCGCGGGCGTCGGGTGTCGGTGTCGACGGCACGGTCGCCGCGCTCGTTCTTGGTGCGACCGTGCTCGTCGCCGTGGCCTTCGGAATCGCCCCGGCGCTTGCCGCGGGCCGCGAGTTGTCCGCGACGGTGCTTCGCGAAGGCGCGGCGACGCAGTCACCCGGGGCGCGCCGCACCCGCGGCGCCATGGTGGCGGTGCAGATAGCGCTCGCACTCGTGCTCGCGATCGGCGCAGGGCTGATGCTCCAGTCACTCTGGCGTCTCCAGCACGTGGATACCGGCATGGACATCGACCACGTGCTGACGCTTCGCCTGCAGCCTTCCTCGAGCCGGTACAAGCAGGGGAACGCGGCCCGGGACTACTACCACGACGTGCTCGCGCGAATCGCCGCCCTGCCTGGCGTGTCCGCCGCCGGCGCCATCCAGCACCTGCCGTTCTCGGGCATCGACTGGGTCGACGGCTACGAACCGGAGGACCATCCCATACCCGCGGGCGCCGCACGGCCGACGGCCGGACTCAAGATCATCACCGGCGACTACTTCGCGGCTGTCGGACAGCCCATTGTTGCGGGCCGGCCGTTCTCCACCGCTGACGAAACGACGCCGGACGAGGTCGTCATCGTGAATGCGGCGCTGGCGTCGAAACTCTACGGGCAGCCGGAACGCGCCATCGGCCGCCGCCTCCGTACGGGGCGTCAGGCCGGTCCCTGGCGGACGATCGTCGGCGTCGTGGGCGACGTGCGGACGAAGTCACTGGCGTCGCCGCCCGAGCCGGAGCTGTACGAGGTCGTCGGATCGGGGACGATCCCGGCCTTGATGGTCGCGATCCGCGCGGACGGCGATCCCCTTGCACTCGTGGCCGCGGTGCGCGAAGCGGTCTGGTCGGTCGATCGGGGTGTGCCGGTTTCCGATCTGCAGCCGATGAGCCGTCTCGTGGGCCGCACGCTCGCCGAACCCCGGCTCCTCCTGACACTCCTCGCCGGATTTGCCGGCATGGGTCTCGCGCTCGCGGCGGTCGGTGTCTACGGGGTCGTGGCGTTCGCCGTAACGCGGCGCCGGCGCGAAGTCGGCATCCGGATGGCGCTCGGAGCTGAGCCCGCCTGGGTGGTCGGCCTGATGCTTCGCGAATCGGCCGCGTATGGCGCGGCCGGACTGGTGTTCGGCGTCGCGATCTCGCTGGCGTGCGCCAGGCTGATGCAGACGGTCCTTTTCGGCGTGAGCGCCACAAGTCCGCTGATCTACGCAGCGCTCGTGGCCTGCGTCACGCTCACCGTGCTCGTCGCCAGCTACATCCCGGCGCGCCGCGCGGCAGCGCTCGATCCCAGCGAGGCCCTGCGAGACACCAACTGAGGGAGGGCCGTCGAGATGAGCAGGGCGGCCACAAGCGCTTCGGCCGCATGTCGACTCGGAAACGTGTCGACCTGCACGGGCCGACGGCAGTCACGCAGAAGCACGAAGCACACGAAGCACACGAAAGAGGATCCGATTGGTTGTGATCTTCGTGCCCATCGTGCCCTTCGTGCGTCTTCGTGACGAGCGCGAAGCGCGCCGTGGCCTCGTGTCAGCGTGTCAGCGGCTGTCGGTGATGAGGTGCCCGTCTCCGCGCGAGCCCTACCGCAGCTTCATCGCATCCATGACGTAGACCCCGCGCCCGTATGTCGCGATCACGATGATGTTGTCGCGACCCTGGTACTGGAGGTCGGACACCTGCACGGACGGCAGGTTGCCGCCGAGCACGTTCCATTGCCTCCCGCCGTCCGTCGACATGAAGGCGCCGAAGTCGGTGCCGGCGAACAGGCGGTTCGCATCCCGGGGACTCTCGCGGATGACGTTCACCGGGCCGGCCGGCAGATTCGCGGCGATGGGCGTGAACGTCTGGCCGAAGTCCGTGGACCTGTAGACGTAGGGCGCGAAGTCGTCGTCCTCGCGTCCACGCTGCGCGACGTACACGGTGCCGTCCGCGTGCTGCGAGGGCACGACGCGCGAAATCCACTTCCTGATCGGCAGGTTCGCCGTCAGATCCGTCCACGTCTTGCCGTCGTCCCTGGTCACCTGCAGGTGGCCATCGTCGGTTCCCGCATAGAGAATGCCCGCCTTTCGCGGCGACTCGGCCAGGGCGACGATCGTCTGGTACGGAATCTCGCTCGAGCTCTTCGGAAGCAACTGCTTCGGATCGTTGGCGGTGAGGTCGCCGCTGATCCGCTCCCAGGTCGTGCCCTTGTCCTTCGAACGGTAGACGTACTGATAGCCCGCGTAGATGGTGCTGGCGTCGTGCGACGACACGATGATCGGCGCCATCCACTGCGCGCGCAGGTCCGCGTCCTTCGGGCGGATGTTCGTGGATCGCTGCGGCGTCGCCTCGCCGCCACGGCCCGAGGCGGCGGCCGCGGCGTTCTGTCCGCCGCGCCCGCGCTGGGGCCGCGGAATGCTCTGGTCCTCGCGCGTGAAGTTGCCGTAGAACCCGTGCGAGTAGACGACGTTGGGGTGCTCCCAGTCGATGGCCTGGTTCGAACCCTCGCCGCCGGGCGCGCTTTCGAATTCCACCGGCTGGATCGCATCCCGGCCGTGGCTCAGATCGATCTTGCCGCGATAGCTTCCGTGATCCTGGATGGACCCGTAGGCCCAGACCGGGGTGCTGTTGTCGAGCGCGATGTTGTAGAAGTGCGCGCCGGGCACCGCGCGCGCGGACTTCCAGGTCTTCCCGCCGTCCGCCGACTGCGCGAATCCGCCGTCGTTCGCGTTGTAGAGCACCGCGGTGTTCCTGGGGTCGATCCACAGTCCGTGCTGATCGCCGTGCATGCCGGTGAGGCGGGTGAACGTCTTACCGCCGTCGGTCGACACGTTCAACGCCAGCCCCAGCGTGTAGATCCTGTTCTCGTCCGTTGGATCGACGCGAATCTGTCCGAACACCCACCCGTACGTGCCCGAGTGGCCGGTCATGTACTGATCCATGGCCGCGGTCCCTCCGGAGACCTTGCGCCACGTCTTCCCCTGATCGTCCGTGCGATAGACTTCGGCCGCCTTGATGCGCGATTCGTTGATCGGCCGGCCATAGGCATCGCGCTCGTTCGGCTGCGGCGGGCGGCCGGGTTCGTAGCTGTCCACGAAGGCGTAGAGCACCCTGGGATTGGAGCGCGCGATGTCGATGCCGATACGGCCGCGGAACTCCGCCGCGGGCAGGCCGGCGTCGATCTCGTTCCAGGTCGCGCCGCCATCGGTCGTCTTCCAGATCCCGCTCTCGTCATAGCCGGGTTCGACCCGGGGATCGCTCCACTTGCGGCGCACGCGCTGCCACATCGCGGCGTAGAGCGTGTTCGGCTCGGTGGGATCCATCACCAGATCGATCGCGCCGGTATGCGGGCTGCGATAGAGCACCTTGTTCCACGTCCGGCCGCCGTCGGTCGTCTTGAAGACGCCGCGCATTTCGTTGTCGGTCCACTCATGACCGGAGGCCGCGACGTACACGGTGTTGGGGTCGGTCGGATGAACGACGACGCGCGCGATGGTCTGCGTGTCGGACAGGCCCATGTGGGAATAGGTGACGCCGCCGTCCGTGGATTTGTAGATGCCGACGCCCGGCATGGAGGCGCGGAAGATGTTCGCCTCGCCGGTGCCGACCCACACGATCTGCGGATTGGACGGCGCCACGGCGAGGTCGCCGATGCTCGTGGACGGGAAGTTCTCGAACACCGCCTGCCACGTCGCGCCGTCGTCGTCGGTCTTCCAGACGCCGCTCGCCGCGTAGCCGACGTAGATGCGGCGGCCCGCCGTCCGGTCCGCGACGGCAATGTCAGTGGCGCGCCCGCTGATGTTCGTCGGCCCGAGGTATTGCCACGGCACCGCCCGGTACGGCGAGGCCTGGAGCATCGTGCGATACGTGTCGTACGCCTTGCGCAGGTATTCGGCGTCCGCCTTCGCGGGTGCCTGGGCGCGAAGCCCGAGGGTTGCCACAGTCGCGGAGACGATGGCGGCAAAGACAATCTGACCAGTTCGTGTCCGCATGGGACGCATGCTCTTCCTCCTCTGCATCGGGAACAGAGCGATTCTATCGAACAATGGGGTGAGCGCGATATGCTCGATAGATGCTCCGCCTCGTCGTCTTCGATCTCGACGGTACGCTCGTGGACTCCAGCACGGATGTCGCGAATGCGACCAATGCGCTGATCCGGGAGTTCGGCGGCGCCACGCTACCCGTCCAGCGCATCGTCGGCATGGTCGGCGAAGGCGCGCCCCTGCTGGTGCGCCGTGCGCTCGCGGCGTCCGGTCTCGATCCGGAGACGGCCGGCGCCCTGCCGCGTTTTCTTGCGTTGTACGAAGAGCGGGCCCTGGAGCACACGCGCCCGTACGACGGGATTCCGGCGGCGCTCGACTGGCTGGTCAGCCGCGTGGCGCTGGCCGTCCTCACCAACAAGCCCATCGCGGCGACGGGCCACATTCTCGCGGGCCTTGGACTCGCCCGGTATTTCCGAGACACGATCGGCGGCGATTCGCCGTTCGGGCGCAAACCGGACCCGGCTGGATTGCTCCACCTGGCTCGCGCACACGGGGTCGCCCCCGGCGACACGCTGATGGTTGGTGACTCGGTCGTCGATCGCGACACAGCGCGAGCCGCCGGCACGCGCATCTGTCTGGCGCGCTACGGCTTCGGGATACCCGGCGATCAGCTGGGCCCGGACGACCTGCTGATCGATCGCCCGCTGGACCTCATCACGACCGTCGAGCCGCTGCTCTAGGCCTAGCAGGCCGCTGAAAAATGCCGGCCTGATGGCATATGGGAGAAGGTAAATGGAAAAAAAGAACCGTGTCCTTCCATTTTCCATTTGCCATTTACCATCAGGATGCCTTTTTCAGCCGTCCTGCTAGCCCTGGGACGGGCCTCAGAACGGACTTCCGGTCCTCCGGTAGCTCGCGCATCCAGCGGGCACCTCACCGATCGTAGGATTCCCGCTTCGCGGAAGACGACTGTTTGATCAGGAACCGTTCCGGATCCGCCCAGAACATCGCGCGGAGTTCCGAGAGGCTCGACGCGCCGCCGTAGCTGATCGACGAGCAGATGTGCTTGATCATGTCGCGCACGATCGCGCGCGCGGACCCGCGCGCCGGGACGCTGACCTCCATCCCTTCCGCGCCGATCGCGTCCAGTTCGACCGCGTCGGCATCCTCGACGTCGAGCCGGTCTCGAATGGCCTGGAGCGACGCCATTCCGCGCAGCACCTTGAACGGCACCTTGACCGTCTTCTGCGACCCGGGCAGGACCACGGACTTGTGAACGACTTCGCCGGGCGCCTCCTCCGTGCCCGCGAAGGCGCTGCCGAGCATCGCCGAGTCGCCGCCGAAGAGCAGCGCCTCCACCAGCGCGCCATGACGCTTGACTCCACCGTCGGCGATGATGGCGATGTCGCCGCCCGCCAGCGCCGACCGGCACTCGACGAGCGCCTGGATCTGCGGCACGCCGAAGCTCGTGGTCATGCGCGTCGTGCAGCCGCCGCCGGGCCCGATCCCGACCTTGATGCCGTCGGCGCCCCGCTCGGCGAGGAACCGCGCGCCGGCGGCCGTCGCGACATTGCCCGCAATCATCTCGAAGTCCCCGAAGCGCTTCCGGAACTCGGCCATGGCGCCTTCCATGACGATGGAGTGACCGTGCGCGATGTCGATGACGATCACGTCCACGTCCGCGCGGATGAGTTCCGCGGCGCGCTCGAGATAGTCGCCCGTCGCGCCAATCGCCGCGCCGACGCGCAGCCGCCCCCGGGGGTCGCGCGTCGCGAACGGCATGCGCTGCTGGCGCAGCAGGTCCCTGGCAGTCATGAGGCCGAGCAGGACGTCGTGGTCGTCGACGAGCGGGAGCTTCTTCACCTTGCGCTCGACCATGATCCGCTCGGCGGCGCCGAAATCGAGCGATCCGCGGTGCACGACGAGCGCGGCGCGCGGCGTCATGCGATCGGCAACAACACCCGACCGGCCGACGAACCGCATGTCGCGGGCCGTCAACAGCCCATGCAGCCGGCGATGCTCGTCAACGACCACGAGCGTGCCGACGCGGGAACGCGCCATGAGGGCGGCGGCCTCCTGCAGGGTCGCAGTGGGCCGGACGCTGTACGGATCGGTGATGACGCCGTGCTGCGTCCGCTTGACGATCTCGACTTCCCTCACCTGCGGCTCGATCTCACCGGTCCGGAACCCGCGATCGATGATCCCGATCCCACCTTCCTCGGCCTGCACGATCGCCATCGGCGCCCGGGTGACGGTATCCATGTTCGCGGAGATAATCGGCCGCTTGAGCGTCAGGCGACGTGAGAGCCGGCAGGACAGATCGATCACCGCGGGGTCGCGCCGCAGCAGGACGCTCCGCTGAGGCGCCAGGATGAAGTCGTCGAACGTGCACCCGCGCACCAGCTCGAGCACGCGCTGGGTCGTCGCCGGATCGAGCGTCGGAAAAGCGGACATGAGCGTAATGTTACGCCAGTGCCGCGGGCGGCGGTCGGAGCTCTGGGCGCGGTAGTGAGTAATCCGTGCAATCCGCGGTCACCCTTCAGATCAGTGTAATCCGTGTAATCTGTGGTCACCCTCCGGATCCGTGTCCTCCGCGCAATCCGTGGTTAAATTCCGTGATGACGCTGCCGCAGATCGAAGCCGTGTTACGGGAGCGCCTCGCGGGCACGCTGCCAGGGCTGGATGCGCAGATGCGGTTCGCGCCGTTCCCGCTGCGGCCGGGCTGGAACGTCGGGGACTTCCCTCCCGACGCCAGGCTCGCGGCGGCGCTGCTGCTGCTCTATCCGCACGAAACCGGCGCGGCCGTTCCGCTGACGGTCAGGCACCGCGACCTGGCCAGGCACGCCGGTCAGATCAGCCTGCCGGGCGGCGCGACGAATCCGGGAGAAACGCTGGCACAGGCGGCGCTTCGCGAGACGCACGAAGAGATCGGGGTGGACCCGGCATCGGTCCGCATCCTGGGCGAACTCACACCGGTCCACGTGCTCGTCAGCGGCTTCACGCTGCACCCCATCGTCGGCATCACGGATCGGCGTCCGGATTTCCGCGCCGCTGAAGGGGAAGTCGAGGAAATTCTCGAAGTCTCGCTCGAGGAGATCCGTGATGCGTCGCGGATACGGACCGGAACACGGGTTCGCGGGGGCGTCGCTGTCGAATACCCCTACTTCGACCTCCTGGGCCACCAGGTCTGGGGTGCGACCGCCATGGTGCTCGGCGAATTCGTCTGTGTCCTGGCGGACCCGGCGCGGTAACGGCTCCGCTGGAACCTTGACTAGATGACGAACGGAATCACCCGCGCGGTCCGCGCGGCATAGTCTCGATAGGCCGGGTACATGTCCACCAGCAGCTGCTCTTCCATGTACATCCGTCCGATCGCACCCAGCGAGATGAGTGCCGCAGCCGCGAACGCCTCGGCGGTGCGGTGATCGAGCGCGGCCGCCCAGCAGAAATAGAGGATCGACGCGTAAATCGGATGGCGGAGCCACCGGTAGGGGCCGGTCGTTACCAGGCCGCCCGCCGTCGGATTGGCGGTGGCGTGAAAACTCCGCAGGCCGAACGCGAGGCGCGCCAGCAGCATCAGGAGTACCGCCATGGCCTGCACCGCGATGCCCGCCGCGCTGCGGGCGAACACCGCATCGCGGATCACCAGCCAGATCAGGCCCGCGATCATGAGGCCCAAGGCGGGGATCGACAGCGACTTCAGCATCACTTGAGCGGTTCGCGAATCGCGAACAGGTGCTGGGCTCCCCGGATGTAGATCGTGCCGTTGGCCAGCGCCAGCGACGCGTAGACCGGTTCGCCCACCGAATTCGTCCTCAGGATCTCGTGCGTCGGTCCGGCCTTGACGACGAACGTGTCGCCGTCTTCGCTGGTCTGGAGGATGCGGTCGCCGTAGCCAACGAGCGAGGCGGTGAAGGTTGCCGGCACGGGCGGCCGGCCGCCCTCGTAGACGACCTTTCCCGTCAGCGCATCGAGGCACGTCAGGATGCCGGTGTCGTTGGTCAGGTACAGGTAGTCGCCGAAGAGCAGGGGCGACGGCACGTAGGCCGTCCCCTTGTCATAGCGCCAGGCGATCGCCTCCGTGCCGGTGACGTCGCCCGAGCCGCCCGGCCTGATCGCGATGGCGCGCTTCGCCTGGCTGCCGGCTGAGAGGAACACCAGTCCGTGACCCGCGACGGGGCTCGGGATCGGATGGCTCTGCACGCCCTTCGTCCGCCACAGCTCGTGTCCGGTTCGGGGGTCGTAGGCGATGATGACTTCGGCCCCCGAGGCCACCAGCTCGGGACGCTCGGGCGTGTTCACGACGATGGGGGTCGCCCAGCTCCGGCGGGTCGTGCGGTCCGCTCGCCAGACGTCTTTGCCGTTCGTCTTGTCGAGCGCGATGATGGCGGAGTTCGCGCCCATCTCCTGGTCGATTTGGAGAATCAGCAGGTTCTCGAAGAGGATCGGCGACGTGCCCGGCCCGAGCCCGGCTTTCGCGATGTTCCCGAGCGAGCGCTGCCAGACGAGCGTGCCGTTGAAGTCGTAGGCGTACAGGCCGGCGGCCTCGAAGCACGCGTAGACCAGTTTGCCATCCGTCACCACCGTCGGAGACGCGTAGGTGTTCTTCCGGTGGCGGTTGTCGTACATCAACCCGTCGTACGCGGTGCGTTCCCACAGCAGCTTGCCGTTCGCCGCGTCGTAGGCGAGCACCTTCAAGGCGTTCTTGTGATCCACGCCGACGCTGTCCGGATGCAGGTAGCCGGGCTTCAGATCGAAGCCCAGGTGATCGGGCGCGGTGCGTCCCGGCACCAGCTCCCCCTCGATGTCGGTCGTGATGAAAAGGCGATTGCCCCACACGACGGGCGATGACAGCCCGCGTCCGGCGACCGCCGTCTGCCACGCGATGTTGCGCGCAGGGACCGTCCGGCCATCCTCCGTTGTCTTCGCTGGGCTCCATTCATCGGCATACGAGCTCGCGGCCGACACGCCCTGTCCGCCGGGGCCGCGCCACTGCGGCCAGTTGGCGTCGACGGCGTCCGCGGCTGGCGGCGACCCGGCGAGCGCGACCGTTCCGAGAAGCGTGGCGGCGGCAAGGCAGGCGAGGTTCCGGTGCATGGTCGAAAGCATACACCTCTGCGGGAGTCGGGGATCACGAGCGTGAGACGGCTCGGGTCGGGTGAAGAGCACGCAGTCGGCCACGCCCCGGACGAGGATTCGGCGCCAGCCGCCGGTTCCCCGGCTAGTCCCCGCGAATGGCGACCAGTGGATCCACCCGGATGGCGCGGCGCGCGGGAATCACACAGGCGGCGACTGCGACCGCGCCGAGCAGGACGACGACGGCCGCAAAGACCTCCGGATCGGACGACGTCGTCTCGTACAGGAGGCTGGACATCGCGTCGGGTGAGCACCGATGCTCCTGCCACGCCCGCGACGATCCCGACCCCCACCGGCGCCAGCCCCTGCCGCAACACCAGCTGCACGACTTCGCGCGGATCGGCGCCCAGGGCGATCCGCAGGCCAATCTCCGTGCGTCGCTGGTTCACCGAAAACGACATGACGCCGTAGAGTCCCACCGCCGCGAGCGACAATGCGAGCGCGGCGAACAATCCGAGCAGGAGCATGCGGAATCGCGGTTCGGCGACAGCAGACGAGACCAGGGCGTCGCCGGATCGGATCCTCGTCAGCGCCACGTCGCGATCGATCGCGACGAGCGCCGATTTGATCGCGGGGACGAGCGAGATGGCATCCGCCTCCCCTCGGACGAAGAGCGTCATGACGTCGGACGGATACTGCGCGTGAGGTACGTAGACCACCGGCCGGGCCGCCGCGGCGAGATCGCCGGTCTTCACATCGCCGACGATCCCCACGATCTCGCGCACGCCGTCGGGTCCGTAGATACCGACGTGGATTCGTATGCGCTGGCCAAGCGCGTTGCCCTCGGGCCAGAATCGCCGCGCGGCCTCCTCGCTGATCACCGCCACGCCGGGCGCGCCCTCTCTGTCGGCGGGCGCGAACACGCGGCCTCGGCGCAGCGGGATCCGCACCGTCTCGAAATAGCCGGGAGTCGCGGGACGCACCTGCATGGACTCCGGCGCCTCCTCGGGCGTGCGGCCGATGATGCTGAACGACCCGCCGAAGCCGCCGGAACCCGCGAGCGGCGGAATCATGACGAAACCGGCCGATCGGATCCCGGGCTGTGCCAGGATCCGACCCTGGAACTCGCGATAGAACCGGGCGGCCGCCTGCGCATCCGGATAGTGCGCCTCGGGGAGCGCGACGTTCGCGCTCAGAGCGGCGGACGCATCGAATCCCGGGCTGACCCGGTGCAGCCAATCGAAGCTCCGGAGCGCAAGCCCGGCGCCCGCGAGCAGCACCAGCGCCAGAGCGACTTCGACGGCGACCAGCGCGTTGCGCGGGCCGCGGCGGCCCGCGGCCGCACCGCCATCGCGGCGCCCGTCCTTGAGGAACGTCGCCGGGTCGGCACCCGACGCATGGAGTGCCGGCGCCAGACCGAAGACGATCCCCGTGACGAGCGAGACAGTCATCGCAAACGCCAGCACGCGCATATCGATCGCGATGTCGCCACTGCGTGGCAGGTCGTGCGGAAGGACAGCGTCGAGGCTGCGGACGCCCCAGGCCGCGAGCACCACGCCGGCGGCGCCTCCAACGGCCGACAGCACCGTACTCTCCGCCAGCAGCTGCCGGACGATGCGCCAGCGTCCGGCGCCCAGCGCGCAACGGACGGCGATTTCCGCCCGGCGGGTCGTCGCGCGCGCGAGAAGCAGGTTCGAGACGTTCGCGCAGGCAATGAGAAGGACGAACAGCACCGCGCCGAGCAGCAGCCACAACGGCCTGCGCACGTCGCCGACGATGGAGTCGAACAAGGGTTCCACGACCACGGAGTAGCTGCCGACCTTGTCGGGGTACACCGCGGCGATGGCCCGCTCGATGCGGTTCAGGTCCGCTCGTGCCTGCTCGAATCGAGACACCGGGTGCGAGCCGCCCCACAGCGCTGATGTAGTGGGCGCCTCGCTGGTTCGGGTTCGTGTCGCCGCTGGTGAGCACGAGCGGCACCCAGAGATCGGCTCCGCCAAACGCGAATCCGGCGGGCATGACGCCAACGACCAGGTGCGGCACCGAATCGACCGCGATCGTCCTGCCGACGATGGCCGCATCGGAACCGTAGCGGCGTTCCCACAGCGCGTGTCCGAGGATCACGACGCGCGGCCCGCCCTCGCGCGACTCGTCCGGGACAAATCCGCGACCGAGCAGAGGCTTCACCCCAAGCGCGTCGACGAACGCGGCGCCGACGTACGCCGCATCCAGCCGCTCGGGTTCGCCCTTGCCCGACAGCGTCAGCGTGCCCTGATTGTAGGCGACGAGCTGCGAGAACGTCTGGTTCTGTGCCTCCCAGTCGACGAAGTTCGGCGGCGACACGGCGACGGGCCGGCCGCGCGCGGCTTCGGTCACGTCGACCAGACGGTGCGCGTCCGCATAGGGAAGCGGTTCGAGAAGGACGGCGCGCACGACGCTGAACATGGCCGTGCTCGCCCCCGTGCCGATGGCGAGCACGAGGACGGCGGCGATCGTGAACCCGCGGCTCTTCCACAGCGCGCGCACGGCAAAGCGGAGATCCTGACCGATCATGGGATCGATACCCTTTCCCGTGCCTGGCGGCACGTGAACTCGCGGCGGCCGCTCGGCCACGGCCCGTGCGGCGCACTCAAGCGCCATCGCCAGCGTGCGACCCGCGAGCACGACGCGCGACAGGATGGACGGCCGCCCTGCCGCATGCTCCTCGTAGAGATCGAGGTACGCGGGCCCGAACATGCGATCGACGACGCGGACCGGCAGCAGGCGCGCGATGGCGCGTCCGATGCCAGGCAGCTCCTCACGCATGCGCCACTCTGTCGAGCGCGGCAATCTGTGTCACGTAGAAGTCGCGCGTGGCGGTCCAGGCGGCCGTGCCCGACGCGGTGATCTCGTAGCGGCGCTCCTTGATGATCTGGCCCGAGACGATCTTCTGGTCGTACGCGCCGGCGACGAGATCGGCATCCTCGAGGCGCGCCATCAGCTGGTAGAAGGCCGGGCCTGAGCGGCGGACGCCGCGGCGCGTCAGTTCCCGGCGCAGCTCGCGGCCGAGCCGTCCCGACTGCCTGAGCAGCCCCAGCACGAGGAACTGAAGGTGGGTGATCCGTGGAATGCGCCCCTGTGACATAACGCTGTGTTATATCACAGCGGCGTCTGGCAGGCGCGCCCGATGTGACGGGCGGCGTGTTCAGCCGCGAAAGACCTGGGCGCCGTCGATGCGCGTCGCGCGAACCGCCGGCGCTGCCGCCGCCGCCAGCGCGACGAGCGCAAGGACCGCGGCCGCAATCCCGAACGTCGCCCCGTCGGCCGGGCCGACCCCGAAGAGCAGCCCTGACAACACACGCGTGAGCAGAAACGCCGCGAGCGCCCCAATCGCGACGCCGGCGCACGCCAGCGTGGCCGCCTTGTACAGGACGAGCCGCAGGACGTCGCCGCGGCTCGCGCCGAGCGCCGCCCGGATCGCCAGTTCGCGCGTGCGTTCGGTAACCGAACAGGACATCACGCCGTAGATGCCCACGACCGCGAGTGCCAGCGCGAGCGCCCCGAAGGCGCCGACCAGCGTGGACAGGAAGCGCGGGCTGGACAGCGCCCGCTCCACGTGCTCGTCCATGGTGGCCACCTTCGCGACCGGAAGCGCGGGGTCGAGCGCCGCGACCTCGCGGCGGATGAGCGGGACGAGCTGCCGCGAATCGCCCGCGCCGCGCACGACGTAGTCCATCGACGCGAACGGTTCCTGCGCGAGCGGCTGGTAGAGCTCCGGCCGTGGCGGAGCGGCGGGTCCGCCGTGGCGGATGTCGCTCACGAGTCCCACGACCGTCATCCACGGCGTGTCGCGCCCCGTTCGCATTCTCCGCCCGATCGGACTCACACCCGGCCAGGCCCGCCTGGCGAACGTCTCGTTCACCGCCACAACCGCTGGAGCGTCAGCCGTGTCGGATGGGGCGAAGTCGCGGCCTGCGAGCACCCGCATGCCGATGGCCGCGAAGTATCCTGGCGTGACGATCTGGAAGCCCGCGTTCGGCTCACGACCCGGCTCGGCGGGCGGCGCGCCTTCGACGGCATAGGACGTGCCGAACGTGTCGCCGCCGATGGGCAACGTCACCGTGGCGCCCGCGCGGCGCACACCCGGGATGGTCTCGATGCGGCGGAGCAGCTCGGCATGGAAGGCGGCGCGGGCCGCGCCGGCCGGCACGCGATCGCGCGGCAGGGCAATCGAAAACGTCAGCAGGTTGTGGGTGTCGATCCCGGTATCCACGTGCGAGAGCGCGGTGAAGCTGCGCAACAGCAGGCCAGCGCCGACGAGGAGCACGAGCGCCACCGCGATCTCCGCCGTGACGAGCGCGTCGCGGGTGCGCCGCGCGCGCGGGCCGGCCGATCCGCTCCGGGCGCCGCTGTCCTTCAGGTCTTCGTGCGGCAGACCGCGCGCGGCCTGCATCGCCGGAACGAGACCGAAGGCGACACCGGTCAGCACCGCGATCGCGAGGGTGAAACCGAGCACCCGCCAGTCGACGCCGCCTTCCGCCATGCGCAGGACGCCGTTCGGATCCATGCGGACGATCGACGGAGCGAGCCAGGCGGCCAGCGTCAGGCCGGCCGCGCCTCCGATGATGGCGAGCAGGACGGACTCGGTGAGCAATTGCTGAACGAGGCGCGTCCGGCTGGCGCCAAGCGCGATGCGGATCGCGATCTCGCGGCGGCGGGCGGTCGCCCGTCCGAGCAGGAGGCTCGCGACGTTGGCGCACGCCATGGCGAGGACGAACGCGACGGCGCCGAGCAGCACGACGAGCGGCTGCGTCACGGGTCCGAAGAGCTGCGAGCGCAACGGAATGACGACGGCCGAGCGCCCCCGATCGGTTGCCGGATAGATCTCCCCCAGCCGCCCGGCCACCAGCGCGGCGTCACGTCCCGCCTGCTCGGGCGTCACGCCGTCGTCGAGACGCGCGACGGCGCGCAGGATGCCGAGCTGCCGGTCGGCCGACAGATCCTCGGTGGCGCTGTCGACGGGCGTGCGCGGGATGTCGTGCGCGGCGCCCGGGATCCACAGTTCCGGACCAGGGGAGTTCCCGGGCGTGGTGGTGATCGCCGGCCACGTGAACTCGCGGGGCATCACCGCGACGACCCTGCGGGAAGCGCCGTTGATCGTGATCTCGCGGCCGACCAGCGCGGGGTCGGCGCCGAAGCGACGGACCCAGAGCCCGTAACTCAGCACGACGGCACGCTCGTCGGCGGCGCCGCCGTGGAATGGATCGCCCAGGAGCGGCCGCGCACCCAGCACGTCGAAGAAGTTGGAGGAAACG
Organism: uncultured Acidobacteriota bacterium; assembly: GCA_963817635.1. GTDB lineage: Bacteria > Acidobacteriota > Vicinamibacteria > Vicinamibacterales > 2-12-FULL-66-21 > CAWFPR01. The sequence continues at coordinate 259,943 of CAWFPR010000028.1, forward strand.
CTCGACGCGTCGATCAGCTCGGGATCGCCGCCGCCTGTGAGTGTCACGCCGAATTGACAGATACCCGCCATGGCGGCGGTCGACGTCATCTGATCCCGGAGGTCGACGAACCGCCCCGGCGTGAGGGTCTGCGGCTGCCCGTCGGCATCGCTCGACCAGACGAAGACCAGCCGCCCGGGATCGCGGTACGGCAGCGGACGCAGGAGCACGCCGTTGATCACGCTGAAGATCGCGCTGTTGGCGCCGATGCCCAGCGCCAGCGTCAGGACCGCGACCGCCGTGAAACCCGGAGCCTTCGACAGCGATCGGATCGCGTAGGCCAGGTCACGCTCGAGGCGCAGGAGCGCGAATGGAGTCGTCGTGTGTGCCACGAACCATAGACGCGGGAAACGCGGAATCGGTTAGGGTCCTTCAGACAGCGGGCGGCTGCGGCAGCCGGATGCGGAACGTCGCTCCCTGCCCACTCCCTCGGCTGTCGGCCGAAACGGATCCCCCGTGCAGCTCGACCAGGTGGCGGACGATCGCCAGGCCAAGGCCGAGGCCCGGATGCACCCGGGTGCTCGACGAGTCGCCCTGGGCGAACCGATCGAACACGAACGGCAGGAACGCCGGCGCGATACCCGCCCCCGTGTCGGTCACCGTAACGAGCACGGAGCTGCCGTCGCCCTTCAGATCCATGAAGATCCCGCCGCCGCGATCGGTGAATTTCACGGCGTTGGACAGCATGTTCCAGAGCACCTGGTGCAGGCGTTCGGCATCCCCGGCGACACGGCGGAAGATCCGGATCGATCGTCGTGGTCAACCGGACGCCCTTCGCCTCGGCGGCCGGCCGTACCGTTTCGAGGGCGTTGACAGCCACGGCGGCCAGGTCAACCGGCGCCAGCCTCAGGCGGATCTTGCCGGTGATGATGCGCGAGACATCCAGCAGGTCGTCGACGAGCCGCGCCTGGGCGACGGCATTGCGCTGGATGACCTCGAGCGCGTGCGCCGTCGCGGCGTCGGGCTCGCGGTCGCTGAGGATGCGCGTCCAGCCGAGGATGGCGTTGAGCGGCGTCCGCAACTCGTGCGACAGGTTTGCGAGGAAATCGTCCTTCAGCCGGCTGGCCGCCTCCACATTGCGATGGGCGCGCTCGGATTCCTCGAGGCGCAGGCGCGTGGCGGCATGCCGCTCTTCCTCGGCATGGACCTGATCGGTGATGTCCTGGTGAATCAGCACCACCTCCCGCACGCGGCCGTCGTCGTCCTTCAGGGGATAGACGACGCCCCGGACCCATCGGCGGGGATCGTCGTGGGAGCTGACGTCCGGAAGCGTGCGATTCGGGATCGTAGACGGCGGCCGGGATCTGCGCGGATTCGCCCTCGAACGCCTTCCGGATGAACGACGCCAGCCCGCGCTCCTCGAGCTGCGGATCTTCGAGGATGTTGTAGTCGACGAGCTGCCGGAGCGTGATGCCCCAGAGCCGCTCCCAGGCGGCGTTGACATGAAGCGTCCGCCCCTGCGGCGACAGAATCTGGATGCTGAGCGGCGCCTGGTCGACCAGCGAGCGGTAACGCGCCTCCGACAACTGCAGTCGCGGCCCGGGCCTCGAGCGCTTCGCGCGCCGCGCGCCGGTGGGCCGTGACGTCCTGGACGACGGCCAGGCACATGAGCGGAGCGCCCTCGCGGTCGCGCACGAGCGAGGCGGTCACCTCGACGTCGCGCAGTTCGCCGTCGCGCCTGCGATACTGCCGTTCGGCGTGGTAGCCGTCGCAACTTCCGCTGACGAGATCGTGAAAGCGCGCGAGCGCCTCAGGCTCGTGACCGATGCCGATGAACTGAAGGAACGGCACGCCGATCACCTGGTCGGCGGTGTAGCCCGACAGGTCGAGCAGGGCACGGTTGGCGTCGCGCACGCATCCCTGGAGATCCAGGCAGGCGAGAGCAACGGGTGCGGATTGAAGGGACGGCGGAAGCTGAAACGACACGAGGGCCGCCACCAGTGTAGCCCAGAGCGGTGACGGTGCGGCTCAGCGTTTGTCAGTCGCTGCGAAGGGCGTTCATCGGGTCGATGGCCGTCGCGCGGCGGGCCGGAACGTAACCGGCGGCCAGCGCCACGAACGCCAGCAGCAGCACCGCGCCTCCGATCGTCATCGGATCGTTCGGCGAGAGGCCGAAGAGCTGGGACTGGACCTGCCGCGTCAGCCAGAGCGCGCAGAACAAGCCGGTCGACGATACCGGCACACGCCAGCACCGCGACCTCGCGCAGCACCAGCCACAGCACCCCGCCACGTTCGGCGCCCAGGGCCATCCGGATGCCGATTTCGCGCGTGCGGCGCGCGACCGCGTACGACATCACGCCGTAGAGGCCAAGGGCCGCGAGCAGCGTCGCCAGGCCGCCGAACGCGACCGACAGCACCGCCACCATGCGCTCGATGAAGAGCGACTCGTCAACCTGGACGGTCATCGCCTTCATGTCGAAGATCGGCAGGTTCGGGTCGAGCCGCTGCACGGCCTGCCTCACCGCGGACGCCGCCGCGGGCCCGGCCTGTGCCGAGCGGACGTAGAAGGTCAGCGAGGTCAGGCTGTCGTCCTGCCGGTACGGCAGGTAGATGAACCGCGGCGCCTCGTTGCGCAGCTGAAGCGATCGGACATCCTTGACGACGCCGACAATCTCGATGTCGGCGGGCGTACGATCCGCCCCACGCCAAAGTGCCGGCCGATCGGATTGTCGGTACCGAAGAAATACTTCGCCATCGTCTCGTTGATGATCGCCACCTTCGGCGCGCCCTTCGTGTCCGAGTCGGTGAACTCGCGGCCCGCGACGACGGGGATGCCCATCGTGGCGAAGTAGCGCGGACCGACGCCGTCCACGCTCGGGTTCATGTCCTCGCCTTCCTTCGCCTGGTAGCCCTCGACGTGCACCGTCATGCTCCAGTCGTTGCCGCTGAGCGCGCCGATCTCCGACATCGACACGTTCCGCACGCCCGGCACGCGCGGAGAGCTCGCTCTGCATCCGCGCATACAGCGCCACCGCGCCCGCCTGGTCGTACCCGCTCAGCGACGGATCCACCGAGAAGCCGATGAGGTTCTCGACGCTGGAAGCCGGGGTCGATCGTCTTCAGGTTGTAGAGGCTCCGGGCAAACAGGCCCGCGCCGGCCAGGAGCAGCATCGACATGGCGACCTGTCCGACGACGAGCAGGCGCCGCATGCGGGCCTGCCGCCCGCCGCCGACGACGGCGCCGGCTTCCTCCTTGAGAGCCGACGTCACGGTTTCACGCGTCGCGGCCAGCGCCGGCGCCACGCCGAAGACGAGCGCCGTCAGCATGCCGAGCCCGAGGGCGAACAGCGCGACCCGAACGTCGGGATCGGACGACAGCGTGCTCGACGCCTGGTCGCCGGGCAGCGAGGCGAGCAGAATGCCGCCGGTCCAGCTCGCAAACAGGATTCCCAGCACCGCGCCCGCCAGCGCGAGCAGGCTGCTCTCGACGAGGTGCTGGCGCACGATGCGCCCGCGTCCGGCGCCCAGCGCCAGGCGCAGGGCAATCTCCTTCTGCCGGGCGGTCGTGCGCGCGAGCATCAGGTTGGCGACGTTGGCGCACGCGATGAGCAGCACGAGGCCGACCATCGACATGAGCACGACCAGCGGCGTCGAGAACTGCGTGCGCAGGTCCGACAGGCCGCGCGCGCCCGGCAGGATGTCGAGGTGCTTGGTCGTGAAGCGCTGCCGGAACGACGGCGACGGACTGGGAATCTGCTGGATCTCCTGCTCGTTGATCTGACGGTAGATCACGTTCATCGCCGCATCGGCCTCGGCGCGCGAGACGCCGGGCTTCAGCCGGCCGAAGATGTTGAGCCAGCGGCTGCGCCGGTTGTCGAGATCGTTCCACGTCGGCGTCATCTGCGCCTTCATCATCATCGGGACCATGACGTCGGACGACTGACCGACCTGCAGGCCCGTAAATCCCGGCGCCGTCACGCCGACAATCGAGAGCGGATGGCCGTTGACGTCGATCGTCTGATCCAGCACGGCCGGATCGCCGCCGAACCGCCGCATCCAGTAGCCGTAGGTGAGGACCGCTACCGGATGTGCGCCGGGCGTGCGATCGTCAGCCGCCGTCAGGACACGCCCGATCGCAGGCCGCACACCGAGCAGGTCGAAGTAGTTGCCGCTGACGAGCTCGCCGTTCGCCCGCTCCGACCGTCCGCGCCAGACGACGGTCATCGACGTGGGGAACCGGGCAAGCAGGCCGGAAAACACCTCTCCTCCGCGATCGCGAAAGTCCACGTACATGGGGTAGGAGAAGGTGTGATCGTTGAAGGTGCGTCCCATGAACGCGCCCGGACCATCGAGCAGGACGAGCGACCCCGGATCGCGCACCGGCAGCGATCGCAGGAGCACCTGGTCCATCAGGGAGAAAATGGCCGTGTTGGCGCCGATGCCCAGGCCGAGCGTGAGCACGACGACGAGGACGAAGGCCGGGTTCTTCCGGAGGGCTCGCAGGGCTGTAGCGGATGTCGCGCCAGAGGGTGTTCATCGGGTATCTCTCGATCGAAAGGACGATGCGGCCGGAACGGGACGCCAGTATAGGACGGAGGAAGGGGCCAACAGGTTTGTCGGGCACCGCCGCCGGGTCAGCGCCTAGCAGGACGGCTGAAAAAATGCCGGCCTTCTTCCATTTTCCATTTGCCATTTACATTCAGGATGGCTTTCTTCAGCCGTCCTGCTCGAGCGGAAGCCGGCCGCCAGCCACCCGGATGACGGCCGAGACCTGACGGACGGCGAGGGCCGACCGGTAGCCCGGCCGCGGCACCGCGACGGCGGCCACGCACCAGCCGGTGTACGCCGGCACACCCGTTTCGACCGGCGTCAGCCCGTCGATGCCAAGAGGCACCGTGAAGGCCGAGAGATCCGACCCCAGCCCCTGCCCCGTGCCCTTGACGACGGCCTCTTTTGCCGTCCAGATCTGGAAGAACGTGTCCTCGGCATCGGCAGCCGCCGCCAGCACCCGCTGCTCGTCCCGGGAAAAATAGCGCGCAGCGATCCCGGTCGCGTCGCCCACCGGACGGATGCGCTCGACGTCAACCCCCACGTCGGCCACCGTCGAGAACGCGAGACCGATCAGATCACCCGAGTGGCTCACGTTGAACCGGACGCCGGTGCGCGGGGCTTCGGGCTTTGCGCCGGCCGCGGCGGCGATCAGGAACGCGCCCGGATCGCCGCCGCAATAGCGGGACAGATGAAGACGAAGCGCCGCGCGCGCGACGATGGAGCGCCGCCGATCGGCCTCGACGCGATAACGCCTGGCCCGGACGAGCTCGGCCGACGTCAGCACGCGCGAGAGATCCGCCAGCGCCGCTGCCTCGAGCGCCACGTCGTGGAACCATACGTGAACTTCGTCACCGGGCAGGGTCATCAACACTCGAATCGTAATATGGACACTGGTCGCACGGGCGGGCGGAAGCGGGTTCTGTATATCACGCGCGGCGACAGTGGCAAAAGCGGTTGATAATAGGCGCATGTCCACACGGCTCGCGCTGGCGCTGACCGCCACGCTGGCGGCGGTGTCGCTGTCCGCCTGCGCGCACCGGCCCGCGCGCTCGCCGACGGCGACGCGACGGACATCACGGGCCTCGAACTCCTCGGCAGCTATCCGTTGCCTCGCGCCGCCGAGTCCGGCCCGCTCCACGCGGCACGGCCGGGCGGCGTGTCGGGCATTGCGGTGGATCCTTCTACGGGCGAAATCGTCGGAATCTCCGACGATCCAGAGGACAACCGGGTCTTCATCTTCGAGGTCAGCAAGACCGGCGCCGCATTCCAGGTGGACCTGCGGGCGTACTTCCCGCTGCCGTCCGGCGCTGGCGCGCCGGCGGCGCTCGACTCAGAGGGCATCGCGATCACGCGCTCGGGCCACATGTTCGTGTCGTCGGAAGGGCTGCCGCAACGCAGCCCCCGGATACCGCCGGCCATCGTCGAGTACACTCGCCGGGTCGACTACGTCGGGCCGCTGGTGCTTCCCCCGAAGTTCCTGACGCCGGCAACCGGCCCGATCACGCGGGGCGTGCGTCAGAATGAAGGCTTCGAATCGTTGACGCTGACGCCGGACGAACAGCACCTCTTCACCGCGTCGGAAACCTCGCTCGCGCAGGACGGCGACGGCGCGACGTTCACCAGGGGGACCACGGCGCGCCTGCTCGAGTTCGTGCCCGACGCCGGGCGGTTCGTGCCGCGCCGGGAGTTCAGCTACGTGCTCGAGCCGGTGCCGCACGTGGACTTCACGCCGCGTTTCATGATCAACGGGCTGGTCGAGCTGCTGGCGCTCGGCGGCTCGGAACTCCTGTCGATGGAGCGGGGATACGCGGAGGAAGCGGGAGACAACGGCCGGCGCGCGACGTTCATCCGCATCTACCGGATTTCCCTCGACGGCGCGACCGACGTGGCGGCGATGGATTCGATTCGCGGCCGGACGGACATCAGGCCCGTGCGCAAGCGGCTCGTGATGGACGTCAACCGCGCCAGTGGGCTGCCGGCAGAACTCGACGTGCCGGCGTTCGACAACTTCGAGGGAATGTGCTTCGGTCCGACACTCGCCGACGGAAGCCGCACGCTGCTCCTCGTCAGCGACGACAACTTCAGCCCGCGGCAGCGGACGTGGTTCCTGCTGTTCCGGATTCTCACCTAGGAGACGCGCATGAAACGGTTCATCCTGGTTACGATCGCGATGTCGCTCGCCGCCGCATGCGGGGGCACTCAGAAGCCCGAGCCCGCGGCCGCCGCGGTGACCCTTCCGGCGATCGATCAGCAGCACATCCTGAAGGACATCACGACACTCGCCTCCGACGAATTCGAGGGACGTGCGCCCGGTTCGAAGGGGGAAGATCGCACGGTCACCTACCTGACGGACCAGTTCAAGCAGATCGGCTTGTTGCCGGGCAATCCGGACGGCACGTACGTGCAGAAAGTGCCGCTCGTCGGGATCACCGCGAAGCAGACCACGCCGCTGACCATCACGGGAGGCGGACGGAAGACAACGTTCAAGTGGGGCGACGAAGTCGTGGCGTGGAGCAAGCGCGTCACCGACGACGTGTCGGTCCGGAACTCGGACATCATCTTCGCCGGCTACGGCGTCGAGGCGCCGGAGTTCGACTGGAACGACTTCAAGGACGTGGACGTCAAGGGCAAGACGATCATCGTTCTCGTCAACGATCCGCAGATACCGGATCCGTCGGATCCGGCGAAACTGGACCAGAAGACGTTCGGCGGCAAGGCCATGACCTACTACGGCCGCTGGACCTACAAATTCGAGGAGGGCGCGCGCAAGGGCGCCGCCGCCGTGCTGGTCGTGCACGAGGAAGGGCCGGCGGGCTACCCCTTCGCCGTCGTGCAGGGGAACCTCGGTGAAAAGTTCGACCTCGTCACGCCCGACAAGAACATGGGCCGCGCGGCGATCGAAGGCTGGATCACGCTGGACACCGCGAAGAAGCTCCTCGCGCTGGCCGGCAAGGACTTCGACACCCTCAAGAAGCAGGCGACGACGCGCGAGTTCACGCCCGTGCCGCTCGGACTCCAGGCCTCGCTGGCGATTCACAATACGATGCGGACCATCGACTCCCAGAACGTCGTCGCGAAACTCGAGGGCAGCGACCCGAGGCTCAAGGACGAGTACGTGATCTACTCGGCCCACTGGGATCATTTCGGCATCGGCGCGCCGGTCAACGGCGACAACATCTACAACGGCGCGCTCGACAACGCGTCGGGCGTCGCCACCGTGCTCGAGATCGCGCGCGCCTTTACCGCGGCCCGGCCCCAGCCAAAGCGCTCGGTGCTCTTCCTGATGGTGACGGCCGAGGAACAGGGGCTGCTCGGATCGCAGTACTACTCGGTGTCGCCCCTGTATCCGCTGGACCGGACGGTCGCCGCCATCAACGTGGACGGCATCAACCAGTGGGGACGCACGAAGGACATCACGGTCGTCGGCCTCGGCGCGTCGGACCTCGACGACTACCTGCGCCAGGCCGCGAGCGAGGAGGGCGGCCGGACGCTCACGCCCGATCCCGAGCCGGAAAAAGGCTTCTACTATCGCTCGGATCACTTCAATTTCGCGAAACAGGGCGTGCCGGCGCTCGATCCGGATGCGGGCGTGCAGTACATCGGGAAGCCGGACGACTACGGCCGGCAGAAGCGCGACGAATACACGACGCAGGACTACCACAAGCCATCCGACCAGGTGAAACCGGACTGGGATTTGTCCGGGGCCGCCGAGGACGCGCATCTGCTGCTGACAGTCGGGTTATCGCGTCGCCAATGCGGACAAGTGGCCGGAGTGGAAACCGGGCAATGAGTTCAAGGCCAAGCGCGACGCGATGCTGAAGAAGTGACACTACGGGATTGCAGATTGCAGATTGCAGATTGCAGATTGACGGATTGCAGATTGCAGACCGCAGATTGCAGACTGCTAGATTGACGATTGGGGATCGTTATGGCTTACCCGGAATACCTGATTGCGCCGATGCGTGGGGAGATGACCGACATGGGCGCGCGGGAGTTGCGCAGCGCGCAGTCGGTGGACGACGTGGTGACGCAATCGCGGGGCGTCGTCATGATGGTGGTGAACTCGGTGTGCGGGTGCGCGGCCGGAAAGGCGCGGCCGGGCATCGCGATGGCGCTCAGGAATGCCAGAAGGCCGGACGTCGTGGCCACGGTCTTCGCCGGCGCCGACGTCGAGGCGACCGAGCGCGCGCGCGCGTACTTCAGCGGCTACGCGCCGTCATCTCCATCGATCGGACTGCTGAAGGACGGAAAGCTCCTCTACATGATGGAGCGGAGCGACATCGAACGGCGCGACGCGCAGATGATTGCCGATGAATTGACGCGAGCCTTCGACACCCACTGCGGGTAGGGCTTGGGGCTTCGGGCTTCGGGGCTTGAGGGCCCCTGAGTCCTGAGCCTGAGCCCTGAAGCCCTGCCCGCGCCCCTCTACCGTTCTTTCGGATCCTCGAGGTACGTATACCCCTGCAGTCCGTCTTCGTAGAACTGGAGCAGGCGTCCTGATTCCTCGAAACTGATCTTGCCTTCGCGCACGGCGAGTTCGACGTCGTGGCGCAGTTTGCGGACCAGCGTGTCGGCGTCGAACTCCACGTAGTCGAGCACTTCGCGGACCGTGTCGCCCTTGATCACGGCATCGAGGACGACGTTGCCGCGATCGTCGAGGCTGACGTGCACGGCGTGGGTGTCGCCGAACAGGTTGTGGAGATCGCCCAGAATCTCCTGATAGGCGCCGATCAGGAACACGCCCATGTAGTACGGGTCCCCGTTGAGGGTGTGCAGCGGCAGCGTGCGCTTGACGTCGCGGCGGTCGATGAACTGGTCGATCTTGCCGTCCGAATCGCAGGTGATGTCGCCGAGTACGGCGTGGTGCGTCGGCGCCTCGTTGAGACGGTGGATGGGCATGACCGGGAACAGCTGCTTGATGGCCCAGCTGTCGGGGCACGACTGGAAGAGCGAAAAATTGCAGAAGTACGTATCCGCCATCGCGTCGTCGAGCCCCTGGAGATCCTCGGGGACTTCTTCCATCTGCGCGACGAGCTTGCGGAGCTTGACCAGGATGGTCCAGTAGAGGTTCTCGGCCTGGCAGCGCTGATCGAGCGGCAGGTAGCCGCCGGTGAAGAGGTTCAGCGCCATGTCGAGCGCCTGCTGCGCGTCGTGGTAGCTCTCGAGCGCGTTGCGCGCCGTGAGGTTCTGGTAGGTCTCGAGCAGATCGACGACCGGCTGCTCGGTGGTCTCGGGCGAAATGCCTTCCGGCATCTTCTCTTCACCGAACGCGGACACGCCGAGCACGTTGAAGATGAGTGCGCTGTGATACGCCACGATCGCGCGGCCGCTCTCCGACACGATCGTCGGATGGCTTCACGCCGGCGTCGTCGCAGACCGCCTGCACGTGATACACGACGTCGTTCGCGTACTCCTCGAGCGTGTAGTTGACGCTCGATTCGAAATTGGTCTGCGAGCCGTCGTAGTCCACACCGAGCCCGCCGCCCACGTCGATGAACTGCAGGCCGGCGCCCGCCTTGACGAGTTCGGCGTAGACGCGCGCGGCCTCGTTGAGCGCCCCCTTCACGATCCGGATGTTCGGGATCTGACTGCCGAGATGGAAGTGGAGGAGCTGGAAGCAGTCCTCCATGCCGCGTTCCTTGAGCTCATCGAGCCCGCGCCGCACTTCCGTGACCGTCAGGCCGAACTTCGAGCGGTAGCCGCCAGAACCCTGCCAGCGACCGCTCCCCCGGGCGGCGAGCTTCACCCGCATCCCGATCCTCGGCCGCACGCCGACGCGCTCGGCGTACTTCGAGGATCAGGCCGAGTTCCGTGTACTTCTCGACAACCGGAATGACGTTGCGCCCGATTTTCTGCGCGAGCATCGCCATCTCGATGAACTCGGCATCCTTGAACCCGTTGCAGATAATCGGCGTGTCGTTATACGCCAGCGCCGCGACGGCCAGCAACTCCGGCTTTGAGCCCGCTTCCAGGCCGAAACCGTGCACCCGACCGAAATCGAGCACTTCTTCGACGACCTGGCGCTGCTGGTTCACCTTGATCGGGTACACGCAGATGTAGCGGCCGGTGTAGTTGTGCTGGGCGATGGCGGACTTGAAGGCGTTGGCGATATCGCCAAGCCGGTGTTTGAGGATGTCCCGGAAACGGATGAGCACCGGCAGCCCGATCCCGCGCAGCATCAGGTGGTCGGTCAGCTGCTTCAGGTCGATGGATCGCTCGGGGACCTTGGTGGGATGCACCAGCATGTGCCCCTGGGGCGAAATGGAAAAGTAGCCCTTCCCCCAGCGGTCCACCTCGTAGAGCTCGGTGGCATCACTGACGGTAAAGACGTCTCCTGTCTGCCAGTTACGGTGATTGCGCGTCGTGGTGCTGCTCACGCGACTAATATACACACCTTTTTCTGAAGGGTGGCCAAACTTTTGCCGAGCGCCGACCGCCGACCGCGACCGCGACCGCGTCCGCACCGCCGACCGCCGAACGCCGAACGCCGGACGCCGAACGCCGAACGCCGACCGCCGACCGCCGACCGCCGGGAGTGTCCGGATCCGGGCGCCTCGGTCCCGCAATCGAAACACGCGGACGGTGCGAACCGTGTGACGGCGCATGGGACCGAGGATGCCGGTGGCGGGACAAACCTGCGGTTCAGGCCTGTGAACATCGCTCTGGGAGGTGCGACCGGCAGTACGCGAAAAGCTGGCCGGGGCAATGCATTTACGCCGCGAATTCTGCAAGACGAAATGCCCGGTGCATACGTCTAACGAAAGGCACGATGAAACCGCCATCCGACTACGAGCGCGACACGCAGGGCGCCGGTATCGACGTTCCCATCGTCGGCCGCCCGTGCTACGGCGTCCGCGGGCCGTTCGTGTTCCTGGCGGCAACCGTGCTCGGGATCCTCTCGTCAGCGCTCGCGTGGCAGTTCACGCAGTCGCTGCCCACCGCGGGACCGTCGCTCCTGGCGCTCGTCGTGCTGAACTGCGGCTACTGGTACCTCTGGGCGCTCTTCACGCCGGCGATCGTGTGGCTTTCCCAGCACTTCCGCCTCGAGCGACAGGGCCTGCTCCGCGCGGCCGCGGTGCACCTGCCCTCGGTGGCGCTCTTCTCGCTGACGCACATCGCGGCCATGGCGGCGCTCGCCTGGTGGCTCGCTCTCGTCTCAGGCAGGCCGTACGCCTGGTGGACCGAGGTTCAGCGCAATACGCTCCAGAATTTCGACTGGGAAATGATGACCTACTGGGCCATCGCCGGGCTCAGTCACGCCGTGCTCTACTACCGCGAGTCGCGCGCGCGCGCGCTCCGCACGGCGCAGCTCGAAACGAAGCTGATCGAAGCGCAGATGCGCACGCTTCAGCAGCAGCTCCAGCCGCACTTCCTGTTCAACACGCTCCACGCCATCTCGGCGCTGATGCACCGGGACGTCGATGCCGCCGATCGCACGCTGATTCGCCTCAGCGATCTGCTGCGCATGACGCTCGAGAATCTGGGCGAACAACAGGTCACCCTCAAGACGGAGCTCGACTTCCTCACGAAGTACCTCGAGATCGAGCAGACGCGGTTCGCCGATCGCCTCAGCGTGCACTTCGATGTGCAACCCGAGGCGCTGGACGTCCTGGTCCCGACCCTGCTCGTGCAGCCGATCGTCGAGAACGCCATCAAGCACGGCATCTCCAGGAAGAAGGGACCCGGGCACATCACCATCAGCGCCCACGCTGTACACGACAAGCTCTGCATCGAGGTGCGCGACGACGGGGTGGGACTCTCGGAAACGGCGCTGAACGCGCTGCACAAGGGCATTGGCGTGTCGACGACCCGCGCACGCCTGCAGCACCAGTACGGCGCCGACTACCGGTTCGAATTCCACCGCCTCGCGCAGGGGCTGGCGGTGGTGGTGGCCGTGCCGTGGCGCGTCGTGACGCCGCCCGCGCCGGAGGCGCTCCCGCAGGAAGCGGAATCGCGGGCCCGCAGCGCCCCGTCCGGCATCAGAACCATCGGAGCCAGCGGCGCGCGCGCCTGAATTCAGCAGCGGTTCGTGAATGTCCTGGCGCCGCTCTCCGCCCGCCCACGCGGTGGCCAGTCGGAGCGGGGCGCCCCACTGACCGGCCGGCCCACCGGCCGGCATTTCCCAGGATGACGACATGAAGAAGATTCGAACGCTGATCGTGGACGACGAGCCGCTCGCGCGCGAGCGGCTGATGTCACTCCTCTCCGCCGAACCGGACATCGACGTCGTCGGGCAGTGCCGCGACGGCGAGGAGGCGGTCACGGCCATCAGTGACCTGACGCCCGACCTCGTGTATCTCGACGTGCAGATGCCGCAGATGAACGGCTTCGAGGTGATCGAAGCGGTCGGATCCGAGAAGATGCCGCTCGTGATCTTCGTCACCGCCTACGATCAGCACGCCCTGCGGGCCTTCCAGGTGCGCGCGCTCGACTACCTCCTCAAGCCGTTCGACCGCGAACGCTTCAGCGAGTCGATGCAGCGCGCCCGCAAGCAGATCGAGCGCAACGAGACGGGCGACCTCGGCAAGCGCCTGCTCGCCCTGGTCAAGGACCTGCGCAAGGATCAGCCCAAGGCCGAACGGCTCGTGGTGAAATCGGGTGGACGGCTCTTCTTCCTGCGGGCCGATGAAATCGACTGGGTGGAGGCGGCAGGCAACTACGTGCGGCTGCACGTCGGCGCCACGTCACACCTGCTCCGCGAAACCATGAACGCGATCGAGGGCAGGCTGGATCCCGAAAAGTTCTTCCGCATCCACCGCTCGCGCATCGTCAACATGGAGCGGATCCAGGAACTCCAGCCCTGGCTGAACGGGGAGTACTCGGTGCTCCTCCGAACCGGCACCCGCCTCACGCTCAGTCGCGGATATCGGGAGAAGCTGCAGGATCGGCTTGGCAAGAGCGTCTAGCCCGGACTATTCCTCAACGAGCGAATCGTCCGCCCTCCGGGCTTCGATCGCGCGCGGCCGGTTTTGTAATCGCCGGCAAGGACCGTAATGGCGCGGCCGGGCTTCCGAGCCCGATCGCGCGAAATCGCTGCCGAATCCCCGCGGCATTTTCCTTGCGATTGCACCCGAGCCGATGGAAGCCACCGCCGTACGCCGCGTGTGCATTCCCGTGGCGGCCGCCGGGCGTTCCGGGACGCCAGGCGGGCCGACGATCCTCCTGGTCAGCGACGACTCCGATCTGCGCGCCGCGGCTGCCCGGGTTCTCGAAGCCGCCGGCTGGACCGTGCGCGCGGCGGCGCACTCGGGCCACGCGCTGCTGGCCTGCCTGACGGCAGGGCGCATCGACGTCCTGGCGACCGAGCTGCTGTCGAATGAAGGGTCCGGCCCTGCGCTTGCCGAACGGGTGCGCCGGTACCATCCGGACATACAGGCGCTGTATTTCGCCGCCTGCGGCACTCGAGCACGCACCAACGTGCTCGTCCGGCCGTTCACGCGCGACGACCTGATCGAGCGCGTCGAAACCATGGCCAGCTGCGCGCTGGCGCGCTGACTGGCGCTGTCGAGGCCCGCGCCGACCCGGCGATCAGTGCCTGGGCGGGCTGAACAGCGAGTCCGGTATCGACACGTTGAATTCGACGTGGTCGATCGCCATCTCGGCCTGAGGCTCGCCGTTTACGAGTTGCCGCATCCTGAACGGCACCATGCGCCCGTCCACGTCGCGGTAGTCGCTCAACTCGGTCGTGACTGTCGCCGTCGAACCGCCCTGCGAGACGTCGGTCGTGACCCTGGCCTCGAGGCCCGTTTCCTGGTCCAGGAAGTAATGCTGCACGGGACCGCCCTTCCGCCTGACGGCCAGGTGGTAGGCATCCCGGCCGTTCACCTTCTCCACACCGACCAGATCGATGGTGACGGCCTTGTCGCGGTAGTCGACAAAGACGCTGTCGAACTCGTTGTCCCGCAGCACCTGCGCAGCCTGGGACGCAGGCAGTTCGATCGGCGGACCGGACCCCTGCTGCATCCACACGGTCGTGCCGTCGGCGGCACTCACCATCTTCGTCGGCCGCGCCGGGACTGGCTGCGCCTGGCCGGGCGGGGGCACGACTTCCACCTCCCGGCGCACGAAATTCGGCCGCTTTGCCCATGTCGTCATGGGCATCGCCGTTCTGGTCGGCTGGTACGTCGTGAACGTGCCGGTCATCTTCACCGAGTCGGTCTGATGGAGCAGATCCAGCCCGCCCTTGGCCTTCAGGTTCTTCGCGACAATCTCCTCGACAGACTGCGCGAAGGCCGGCAGGACGAAGAGGCTCACCAGAGCCATCGAGCCAGAAACAGAAAGAGCGCGGCGCATGGTGTCTCCTTATGTCGTGTCGCGTGCGGCGATCAGGCCCGACGGTGCACCAGCATCCGGTAGAGCGCCAGCAGGACGATGGCGCCGATGATGGACATCACCCATCCGGCGCTTTCTCCGGGACCGTAGAATCCAATGGCCCGGGCGATGAAGCCGCCGACCAGCGCGCCAGCGATGCCGAGCAGAATCGTGACGATGAAACCGCCCGGATCGCGACCGGGCATGAGGAGCTTCGCGATCGCGCCAATGACGAGGCCGAACAGAATCCACATCAGGATACCCATGTTGCCTGCCTCCTTTTCTCTAGCTTACAGCCACGCCGACGCAAGCGGGCGACCAGAAGCAGCCCGGTGGCAGCACTGAGGACGTTCGCGATTTGGGGCTACTGGACCCTGGTACGCGACGCACGGGCAGGCCGGACGGTCCGCGCGGCGTTGCGCCGGGACTGGTGACGACGCTCGACCTGGGGCCGGGGAACCGTCGGATCGCTTGCGGGTTCCGGTTGAGTCAGCGTCGTGCCGTTCGGCTCGTCATGGAGAAGGAGGGCAACCATCGGGCTGGTGCCGGTCAGGAGGACGCCGACCGCGTAGTAGGCCGCAATCAGCAGCACCGGCCAGAGCAGCCGCGAACCGAAGGCCGCACTGCCCATCGCCAGCACCAGCGCGACCGTCAGATCGGCTGACGTGCCAAGCACCCGGGCACGTCTGGAGGCCCGCCGATGGGCGTCCTGCGGCGCGGGCATCGAATCCGCCGATGGAACGTCCTGAGCGACAGTCGAGGCGGTTTCCGGGGAGGTGGGAAGGACGGGCGCCCCGTGCTCCTCATCGAACCTCCGGCACACCTCATCCGGATCCAGGCCCACGGCCGACGCGTAGGCGCGTACGAATGCCCGCCGATAAATCCCGTCAGGCCATCGCGTGAGGTTGTCGTTCTCGAGCCCCTCGAGCAGGGGCACGGCAACTTTCGTCTGTTCCGAAATGGCCTTGATGGTGATTCCGCGGCGTTCGCGCTCCTTGCGCAGCCAGGTACCAAGCGACGGATCGGACATCAGGTAGTGGTCGTCTTCGGTGATCACACTATTCGCAGGGGTCAGCCGGAGTATGAAGCAGACGATCGCGCCGCGCAAGCTCAACCTGGCGTCCAGGGCGGTTCTCGAACCGCCCCTACACGAGCATTGCGCCCTCGTGGTGAAGCAACCACCGCTTCCGATCCAGTCCCCCGCCGTATCCGGTGAGCGACCCGCCGGAACCGATGATGCGGTGGCAGGGCACGATGACCGCCACCGGATTCGCGCCATTCGCCGCCCCGACCGCGCGCACCGCCGCGGGTGACCCAATCGCCTTCGCGATGGCGGCATAGGACGTGGTCGTGCCGTGCCTCACGGAGCGTAACGCGTCCCACACCCGCTTCTGGAACGGCGTGCCGTTCATCTCCACCTCGACGCTGTCCAGCGCCGCCAGCGACCCGCCGAAATACGCGTGCAGCGTCGTGACGGCCCCGCCCGGATCGGCGTGCCGCTCGACGGACACGCCGGGATACCAGCGCTGCAGCATCCCGCGAGGCCCCGGACCGTCGTCGCCGAAGTGCAGCAGGCAGACGCGCGCGCCGTGAGCCGCGACCGTCAGGGCACCGATCGGCGAATCCGTGGTCGCGATCTGAATCATGACCGCATCATTCTACGCCGCGCCACGGCGGCCACAGGGCGCCGGAAAACGGACGACACGGAACGGTCCTGACCAGTGACCTGGCGTCGGCTGGGATTCGTGCTCGAACAGGATCCGTGTCGTCCGCACTCCGTGGTCAGCGCACTACCACCGTCGCGGTCGCCTCCCGCCCGGTGCTGTCGCGCGCGGTGATCCGGTGAGTGCCGGGTCTCAGCGGCCACGAGAGCGGCGCGTCGGAGGGACTCTCGCCGATTCCGCGGTCGTCCACGCTCCACGAGATCCGCGTCCGGCTCGCGGTCGTTGCGCGCAACGAGAGGCTCTGAAAATCACGCCGCAGCGTCGGGTCGATCAAGTAGGACGCGCCGTCCGGCGGACTCGCAATCGCGAGCGCGGGGCCGTCCGGATGCGGCCGCGGGTGTGGCTGGCCGGCAGGCGGCGGGGCGCTCGTTTCGCCCGCCGCGCCTGCCCATGCACGGTACTGCGGTGGGAGAATCGTCAGCAGCCCCTCGCCGGCCATGTGGTGCCAGCTGCACGGCCGCTCGTCGGCGCCGGCGGCCAGCCACTCACGCCGTTTCGCCGGGCACCACGGATTGGCGATCATGCCCGAGAGTGTGCAGATGTCGCGCGACACGACGCCCGATTCTGGCGGCGCGACAATCGGGGCGTCCGGATTGCGAGGGGCGCCGGATGCCGCACGCCGCTCGGCCGCCAGCATCACCGCGTGGAAAATCGGGCCCGCGCCGGTAACGCCCGTGGAATCGCGCAACGGCGTCCGATCGAAGTTGCCCACCCATACGCCGACGGTCACGTGCGTCGAGAATCCGATCGTCCAGTTGTCGTGGTACGCCTGCGACGTGCCGGTCTTCACAGCGACCGGAAACGGGAACTCGAGATTGCCGCCGCGGCCGAAGATGTAGGCGCGCGCTTCCGGATCCGACAGCACGTCGGCAATCCAGAACGCCGTGCGGCGCGAGACGAGCGTGCGCCGCTGCTGGAACCGGCCAGGAAGGTAGCTGGGCTCGATCCACTCCCCGCCTCGCGCGAACGCGGCGTACGCGCCGACGAGTTCGTCGAGCCGCACCTCGGCGTTCCCGAGCGTCATGCCGAGGCCGTAGTACGCCGCGTTCCGATCGAACGTCGTCAGGCCGGCGCGAACGAGAAAGCGCAGGAGCGCCGGCACGCCAAGCTGCGAGGCGAGCGCCACGGCGGGCACGTTCTCGGATCCGGCGAGCGCGCGGCGGGCGAGCAGCGGCCCGCGGAACCGCCCATCGTAGTTGCGCGGCGCGTAGAGCACGCCGGGCTCGGCTGTCGGGAAATTCGAAGGGACGTCGGGCAGCACGCTCGCCGGGCTGTACCCCTCCTCGAAGGCGAGCGCGTACGTGAACGGCTTCAGCGCGGAGCCCGGCTGCCTCGGCGACACCGGGCCGTTGATGGCGCCTCCATGACCGGCGTCGAAGTAGTTGCCGGAGCCCTCCCAGGCCCTCCACTGGGCCGTGTCGTTGTCGAGAACAACGACGGCGACGTTGGCGGCGCCGTGAGCGTCGAGGACGTCGCGCTGCCGGGCGATGATCCCGTCGATGTCCGCCTGCAGCGCGGCATCGAGCGTCGTCTCGATGCGCCCATCGCGCGTCCCGCCGGCCGCCGCCAGGACCATTTCGACGAAATGCGGCGCGGTAAATGGCGACGGCGCGTGCGTGAACGCCAGCCGTTCGACGCGCGCCCCGGCCGCGTCGGTCCCCGTCAGCACACCCTCCGCTTCCATCCGGGCGAGCACGTCGCGCTGGCGGACGATGGCGGCCTCGGGGCTGCGGTACGGGTTGAAGCCGGAGGGCCGCTGCGGGAGCCCCGCGAGGAACGCGGCCTGGGCCGGAGTCAACATGGATGCCGGCCGGCCGAAATACGCCAGGCTGGCGCGCTCGGCGCCGACGACCTGATTGCCGTATGCCGCCAGGTTCAGATACATCGCGAGAATCTCGCGCTTCGTGAAGCGGTGCTCCAGGCGGAGCGCCAGCACCGCCTCCCGGATCTTTCCACCCAGTCCACGACGCCGCCGCGGTTCGCGGCGGTTCAGCAGGAGCTTGCCGACCTGCTGCGAGATCGTCGAGCCTCCCTCGGCGATCCGCCGCGCGCGGATGTCGCGAATCAACGCACGGGTGACGGCGAGTGGATCGACGCCGGGGTGTTGCCAGAACCGGCGGTCTTCGGCCGCGATCGTCGCGGCCACGAGTGCCGGCGGCAGCGCGTCGGGCGACAGGTGCTCGCTGCGCGTGCCCTCGCCCGACAGCGATTCGTAGAGCTGGACGCCGCTCCGATCGACCACGAGCGTGGACGTGCTGGCGGCGTTGTCGAGCAGCGCCGGATCGATCGGTCCCAGGCGCAGCCACGACGCGCCGGCGACGACGACGGCGAGCGCGACGCCGGGCGCGGTGAAGCGGCGGAGCCGCCTGCGCATCATCGTTTGATCTCGATCACGTGCGTGGCCGTGCGTCCGAAGACCTCCGGCTCGTACATTTCCTCGGCGTGCGCCGGCGCGGTGCGGAACGTCCCGGCAGTCGTCGCGCGCACGACGTAGGTGAACTGGTGGACGCCTTCGGCCAGGCGCGTGGCGAAGAGCTGCACGCGATCGTCGTGGCGTTCGACGTGATCGAACCCGCCGCGGCGCCACCATGACAGCCAGTCGTCGCCCGCCTCACCCTGCTGATCCTGCTGATCGGCGAGCGATCGCGCCGTCGTGGCGAACCACGACTCGACCGGCTCGAAGCCGGCGGCCAGCGGGTCGGTGACGGCGACGAAACGGCGTTCCTTCGAGAGGCGGAACGTCAGGGTGACACGAACGAGGTCGCCTGCCTTGAACGTGGTCGCCGCCGGCCGGCTGCCCGTTTCGACGAACGGCGCGTAGCTGCGCTCGATCGCGATGCCGCCGTCGAGCCCCTGCTGGAACAGTTCGTCCGAGGCGTAGCGGAGGCGCGCCGTGAAGAAGAGCGTGCCGGCGCCTTCACGCGCGAACGTCAGCGGCTCACTCGAGCCCGCCGGCGCTTTCGCCAGCACCTCCTGCATCGGCACGTCCTTCGAGCTCGATTGCGTCGAACGGCCCTTGAAGGTTTCCCGCGCGAGCTCGGCGGCACCCAGCCTGACCACCGCGGTGAAGTCCGGCACCGTCGATTCGTACTTGCGGTAGTAGCCGACCAGGGACTCCATCGCATACGCGTTTTCCTGGGTGTTGCCCCATCGACCGTCTTTCCGCGCGGCCATCATCCAGCGCACCATCGGCCGGAATTGCGCGGCGTCCGCGCCGGCGGCGACGAGCGAGTTCAGCACGATGGCGGTGGAGCGGATGTTGGAGTTCCAGAACCAGTTCAGGTACGGATCGGCGAGCTCCTCGACGTGCGCGCTGCCCGCCTCCGGCAGGATCGCATTCGCCATGCGCCGCCGGAGGTCGGCAATCCGTGAACCGGAGGTCTCTGCTTTCGCCATCAGGGCATCGTGCAGGTATGCGAGCGCGAACACCGGCATGCGATCGCGATAGCCGTAGAGGCGGGTGATGTTCGAATCCTGGTTGCGTCCATCTTCCGCGAGGACCTTGACGGCAAATGCCTGCCACGCGGTGTAGGACGGCCACCAGGCTTCGTTCTGCGGCGGGGTCTGGGCGAGCTGCCGCTCGAGGTACCCGGAGGCGCGCGCGCGCATGTCGCGGTCCACGTCGTAGTGCAGGTCGCCGGCAACCTTGAAGACGTGCAGGAGGTACGCGGTGAGGTAGGGCGATGTGGACCAGCAGGCGCCGGGCCAATACGCGAACCCGCCGCTCCCGCACTGGAAGCGCTCGAGTTCCTTCAGCGTCGACTGGACGGCCGGACGCATCTTCGACGGGTCCATTCCCGGCAGCGAGAAAGCGTCGCCGAGGTCGGCCGCGAGCGAGCAGCGCGAGGGCGCGCGATCCTTTCTGCTCCGCGCATCCATAGGGATACTCCACCAGGTACCGCGCGCCTTCACCGAGGCCGACCATGGCGGTCGAGGCCATCTCGACGTGCAGTCCGCCGAACCCCGGCACGACCGACGCCGGCACCGCCAGGGGACCCGCGGCGGCAGGACCGTCGCCCGCCGCTTCGCCGTAGGCTGCGACCGTCTCCGGCGACGCGAGCACTTCGACCGGAATCACGTCCTCGAACGCGTCGGTCTCGTCGCCGACCTTCACCGTCATCCGCACGCGCGCCCGCCCGATCGCTTTCCCGGCCGCCGCGAACCGCGCCTCGACCGACCCGCCTGCCGCGATGGCCACCGTCTGGGTCGCGGGACCGGTGAGATCGAGCACCGATGGATCGAGGCTCTTCATCGTCACCGTCGCGGACCCGGACGCCGCAAGCTGGCTGGTGACGACCGCACCGAACATCGCCGTGTCGCCGACGGCGAGGAAACGCGGGTAGGTCGGCTTCAACGTGACCGGCTTGTTCACGCGCACCTCGGTGTCGGCCGAGCCGAAACGTGAGCTGCGATCGGCGGCCACCGCCATGATGCGATAGGTGGTCAGCGACTCGGGCAGCTTGACGTCCACTTTCGCGTGGCCCTGCGCGTCGGTCGTCACCGATCCCAGCCAGAACGCCAGCACGCGGAAGTCCTTCCGCAGCGTGCCGGCACCCGCGTCCGCGCCGCCGCCGCCGCCATCGGTCGATCCTTTCGGCGTCAGGACCCGCCGCGAGACGATTCGCTCGCGGCTGTCCGCATTGAGCACCTGCAGGGCCTTGCGCACGTAGACCGAGCCGAGGACATCCGGCGTCCGGTACGCCGTCAGCGAAAGCACGCCGTAGTCAACGGCCCACAGCGTGACTTCGCTCGCCGTGCCGCGTGCCTGCTGGTCGCGAACATCGACCGAGACCGTGGCGGTATTGGCGGGACGGTACTCCTCCTTGTTGGCGCTGAGCGCGACGGTCAGCCGCTTCGATCGATCCTCGACCTGCAGTTCGACATACCCCAGGCGGAACGACGGCTTGCCAGGATCGCTCGCGTCCTCGGACGTACTCGCGGCGGCGGCCGCGTCCGGGGCGCTCACCGAGCGGCCCTTGATGAGCAGCACCGAGACGAAGACGTTCGGGATGTCGTTCTCCGTGATCGGAATCGAGATTGACTGCTGAGTCGACGTCAGCGCGAACTGCTTGTAGGTCCGGATCCCCTCGCGTTCGGTCGTGACCAGGGCGGTCGCCTGCTCCCAGGGCGACTGGATCATGATGCGCGCCGTCTCGCCGGGCTTGTACGACTTGCGTTCGGGGACCAGGTCGATCCGGTTGTGGTCGTAGCGGGCCCAGGCCGTGTAGCCGTCGCCGAGCACGTAGAACGACGTCCGCGTGACGGCGCTGCGGCCGTCGTCCGTCTTCCCGGTCGCTTCCAGGATGAAATACCCGCCGTTGGGAAGCGGAACGTTCAGCGGCACGGGATCGGCAGCCGTGGTGACGGTCCACGAACCGGCCGGCACTTCCTTGCGCTCCGTGTCCCACGTGTAGAAGCCGTTCCCTTCCGCCCGGCGGACGCTCTGCCACTGGACCTGGGTGAGCTTCACCTCGACCGGCACGCCTGCGGTCGCCGTTCCGTCGAGCGCGACGGCGACGACCTCGGTCTCGAGGCCGTTCTTCTGTTCGAGGAAGTAGGGCGGACGGCGCAGGCCGACGTACCACGGCGCGGGATGCACCGTCGCGGTCGCGCGGTTCGCGATGTGCTGGCGCGACACATCCTCGACGTCGCCTTCGAGGGTGTAGACGTAAGGAATGCCCGCATCGCGCGCCGTGTCGAGCTTCAGCGGGAGACTCCCGGTTTTCGACAGCGTGGTCTCTTCGCTCTTGAGGGCTCCGCGTTCCGGCTGCTCCTCGTCCGGCCAGCCCACGAAGATCCATCGATCGTCGGTGAAGGTGTTGGTGATCGCCGCCGGCGCGCCGTAGGCCGGCGATTTCGTGTAGCGCCAGGTCACCGGCCGCGCACCCATTGGCGCGCCGAACAGGTAGCGGGCCGTGATGGTGCCGGCGAGCGGATCGCCGGCGATGGCCGTTTCGCCGGTGAGCGTCACGTCCACGCGGAAGTCCGGCCGGCGATAGGCAGCCACCAGGAAGGACCCGCGGACGGTCTTCTCCCAGGCCACGTAGTCATCTTCACCGGGGTCCGGCGGGTCGCCGCGCGCGCCGCGTTCTTCCGGCGTTTTCGGCTTCGGCCGGTCCGAGTCGAGAATCGCGCGAATCGTATACGAACCGAGCGTGCCGTCCTGCGGCAGCGTGACCGTCCAGTCGGCGCTGCTCCAGGCGGAGACCGTTGACGACGCGTTCGTCGACGCGCCGGTTCTGCCCGTCGCGAACGGTCACGAAGACGGACGTGCCCGGCTGCAGCAGGCGGATTCCGGACGGCGTGTTCTGCCGGAGGATGGCCTTGACGTGCACGTCCTCGCCGAGGCGGTACACGCCGCGGTCGGCAAAGACGCTGCCGCGCAGGAGCGGTGCCGCTTCATTCAGGTTCACCCCGGTACCGAATTCCCAGGGGCTGATGCCCTCGTTCCAGTCACTGCCGACGTACGCGAAATCACCGTCCTTTTCCGCGGTGGCGATGAACGCGAACCGCCACCAGCTGTCGGCGCCCCGCAGCGGCGTGTCCGGCGCGATCGCGATGCCGTCGGGCCCGGTGGTACCGCGCCAGTAGATGCTGTTGTCCAGTCGAACCAGCGACACACGGGCGCCCGCGACCGGAGCACCGGTGTCGAGGCGGGTGACGAACAGCAGCGTGTTCTGCGGACTGTCCTTGATCGAGATTCCGAGATTCGTCACCTGGACGACCGACGCCCGTATGCGATCGACGCCCTCGTCGGTGTAGCGGCGCGCGAGCGGAATGGGCTCGAGCTCCTTGATCGCCGCCCAGACGAGCCCGGTGCCGTTCGGCTTCAGCGCGCTCGACATGTCGAGACCGTGCGACTGGATGCGATCGGGCGTGACCGGCAGGCGCCTTGGTGTGCCGTCGGCATCCGGCGCCTCGGTGAAATTGTTCTTCTGGAGCCGGACAAGCGTCGGCATCAGGTCGGTCGGATTGAGGGCCGCTATCCACTGCGTGACGTTGCGGTAGTTGCGCGCGTAGAACGGCAGCACCGCGCCGCCGTCCTTCTCCCAGACCCCGTGGCCGTCGCCGAAACTCGTGAACGCCCGGCGGTGCCACGTGTCCACCTGGCCGATCCACGTGTAACCGAGCGTCTGGCCGTCAGTGGACTTCAGATCGGCCCGCGCCAGGACCGCATACTTCCGGACCGGCGGCTGCGGCGCGAACCCCGCATCTTCGAGCGTGAGTTGCTGCCCCTGGTCCATCTCGCGCTCGCGAGACGGCGAGGCGGCCGGCCGGCTGACCGCCTGTTCGGGTGTCGTCGTGATGTCGGTGACCGAGACAGCTGCGGCGAAGGCTTTCACCTCGACCTCGCTGCGCATCCTGATCGGGTTCCACGCCTCCGGGTCACATTCGGTCCGGCAGTAGAAGCCGTCCACGAAGAACGCGCGCTCCGCCTCAATCGTGTAGCTCTGTGGCTGTCCTGGCGTCGCCGATCCGGCCGGCGAAGGCACGGTGGCATCGACCGTCAGCCGCACCCAGCTCTCCGGCTGGACCGGCGTCACCGTTTCGAACGCCACGAGTTCGCGGGCGGCCGGGTACCTCTTCCGATCCCAGTCCGTCGTCCGTCGCAGCCCGATCGCCGTGGTCGCGCGGGCAACCGCTCGCGTCGCCTGCACTTTCGCGTTGAAGCGATCGATCGCCTGCGGATCCACCGCCCGCAGCCGCGCCTGCTCGGCCGAAGTGAACGGCGGCGCGCTCCAGTCGTGCGGCTGGAGCGCCGCCGCGGTGTGCGCCGCGATATCGGCCGCGAGCACCGGCTGATTGAAGCGCAGCAGGACGACCAGGCTGTTCGCCACCGTGCCGCCGCGCCGGTACCACATCGTCTCGAGCAGCTTGACCGTCGGCGTCGTGAAGCGGAACGTGACCGGCCGAGCCAGCCGGCGGCCGCTCACCGCGGTCGCGGTCGTGTCGATGGTGACGTCGAAGGTGGTGGCGTACGGAAGGGGCTTCTTCGGATCCGGCGTGAAAATCAGGATGGTCTGTCCCGACCAGCGAAACGTGCCGGCCACAGCCGGAGCGATCGTGAAAAATGGCGCGCGGACCACGGCCGGGATGCGGCCGAGCACGACCATCGGCTCGGAAAACACCACGCGGATTTCGCTCGCCTCGCTCGAGCTCGCGATCTGGCCGGACGGCCCCGTGCTGACGATCGTCAGCGCGTCGGTTGGGCGCGGCGCTTGTCGCGCCTGCAGGGAACACGGAATCAGAAGGAGGGCGGATACAAGAAGGGATGCGCGCGTCATGGCTGCAACATTAGACACCGGAATCGGGGCCTTCCGGCGCGGGGGCGCCGGCTTACGCGTGCGCGCGGCGCGTGAAGAGTTCCGGGATGCGGTGCCGCAGGTGCTCGACCGCGAGGGTACCCGGCGACGCGCCTGAGGCGGCGATCGAGACTCCGTAATAGAGGAAGCTGATGACGCCCGCCGAGGCCCAGAAGCCAGCCCGGGTCAGGGCCGCACCCGCCATGGCGAGCAATACCGTGCAGGTGAGGTCCCCCGCGGCGGCAACGAAACGGGGCACTCGTCGCACCGCCCGCAGCCGGGCGGCCTCGCGCAGCTTGTCGGCGGACGCGCGGCGGTCCCCTTCGGGAGGAAACAGGGCGGGATCGTCGAGCGCCGATGGCTCATGGCCGATCAGCTGGGCCTGAGCCCGGATGATCCGGGTGCCGCGCCGATCGCCGACCGGAAAGAGCCGGCAGAACTCTTCGACCACCTCGTCGGCATCGAGGCCGACCGCCCGCGCGTAGTCACGCACGAACGCCCGGGCAAAAATGCCCGACGGCCAGCGCGAGAAATCGTTGCGTTCGAGCCCATCCCAGAGGTCGACGCCCACCTTGGTGACGACTGCGATGGTCTGGAGCGCAAGACCCCGACGCTCCCGTTCCCGTCGGAGACGGGGGCCAAACGTGTCTCGATCGGACATGGCACACCACGACTCAGCAATTCCTGCGCCCGCAACGGGCCCGGGCGATGGCCGACCGGTTTCGAAAAAACCGCCGGCCGCGTGCTCCGATTTGCAATCGAAAATACAAATTCGGCGGCTGACGGAATTCCGGCAGGCTCCGTCGCCAGGCGGCTCGTGATCAACGTCCGTCGCCCCGAAGTCATTATTTCGCAGGGTGTTGCGGAACCAGCACGCAGAGGCGCGTCGTTTGCTACCACTGGTACACCACGACTGCACAAAACGTTCGGGCGAACGGAGTAGCGCAATGAGCAAGGCCACCGGATTGTTCCTGACTGCACCGGCGAGCCTGGCGCTCCGGGATTTCGACCTCCGCGAACCGGACGCCGGCCACGTCCTGGTGCGAGTCGCCGGCTGCGGCCTCTGTCACACCGACATCTCGTTCTTCAGCGGCGCCGTCCGCACGCGCCACGATCTGCCGCTCATCCTCGGCCACGAAATTTCGGGAGTGGTCGAGATGGCGCCCGCGCCGTTCGAGGCGCTGTCGGGCCGTCAGGTCCTCGTCCCGGCGGTCATCCCGTGCGACAACTGCGCGCTCTGCCGCGCTGGCCGTGACACCGCCTGTTCGCACCAGACGATGCCGGGCAACGACATCCATGGCGGCTTCGCCACGCACGTGGTGGTGCCCGCCCGGCACCTGGTCGTGCTGCCCGACGAGCTCGGCGACCACAGGCTCTCGGATCTGGCGGTGATTGCCGACGCCGTGACGACGCCGCTGCAGGCACTTCGCCGGGCCGGCGCGCAGGCGGACGATCTGGTGATCATCATCGGCGTGGGCGGCATCGGAACCTACGCCGTGCAGATCGCCGCGGCCCTCGGCGCGAAAGTGGCGGCCATCGACGTCGCCCCTGACAAGCGCGCGCGCGCCACGTCGCTCGGCGCGCGCTGGACGTTCGATCCGGCGGCGACCGACGCGCGCGCGATCCGGAAGCAGCTCGGCGCGGAGGCGGCCGTGTCGACCGAGCGATGGCGCGTGCTCGAGATGAGCGGCACCGCACGGGGCCAGGAACTTGGCTGGTCGCTCCTGCCGCCGGCGGGAACGCTCGGGGTGATCGGCTTCACGATGGACAAGCCGGACATCCGATTGTCGAACCTCATGGCCCTCGATGCGACCGCCTTCGGGAGCTGGGGGTGCAGCCCGCGCCACTACCAGCAGGCGGTGAATCTCGTGCTGTCCGGCCAGGTCCAGATCAAGCCGTTCATCGAGCCGCAGCCGCTGACGAACGGCGCGCACTTCTTCGAAGAGGCGCACGGCACCCGCCGCGTCGTCCTCATTCCTCCATCCGCGGAGTCCATGTGACCACGATGCAGCTGAAGGATCATTCACTCGTCGCGACGCCCGTCTACGAGGCGATTCGCGTGGAACGGCGCCCTGCGACCGGACCGGACGGAGCAGCCATCGCGGAGCTGTTCGATGCCTGGATCTGGCTTGACAATCCCTCGCAGCTGAACAGCTACACGACGCAGGCACTTCGCGAGCTGATCCTCGCGTTTCGCGAGGCCTCCTGCGATCGCAGTGTCGTCGCGGTCGTCCTCACCGGCACTGGGGAACGTGCGTTCTGCACGGGCGGCAACACGAAGGAATACGCCGAGTACCTACGCCGGACGGCCGCAGGAATACCGGCAGTACATGCGGCTCTTCAACGACCTCGTCACCGGAATCCTGACGTGCGACAAGCCGGTCATCAACCGCGTCAACGGCATGCGCATCGGCGGCGGCCAGGAGATCGGGATGGCGTGCGACTTTTCGGTCGCCTCCGATCTGGCGACATTCGGCCAGGCCGGCCCGCGCCATGGTTCCGCGCCGGATGGCGGATCGACCGACTTCCTCCACCTGTATGTGGGGATCGCGCAGGCGATGGAAAGCTGCACGATCTGCGAACCGTGGTCCGCCTACAAGGCGCACCGGCTCGGCCTGCTCAACGGCGTCGTCCCCGTCCTGCGCGATGACGGCCAGTTCGTGCCGAACCCGTCGGTCGTGACTGACCGCTGGATCGACGAACACGGCGCGATCGTGTATGGCGAGTTCCTGCGCGGCGAGGCGCTTGCCGCCGGCAAGGCGCGCGTCGCGAAGGGGCACATCGACCTGTCGCCGCTCGACCAGGCGGTCAATCGCCTGGCGACGAAGCTGCTCTGCACGATGCCCGAATGCCTCATCAAGACGATTGAGAGCGTCCGCAAGAAGAAGCTCGAGCACTGGCAGCGCAACGCCGAAACGAACCGGGCGTGGCTCGCGCTCAACATGATGACGGAAGGCAAGGCGGGATTCACCGCGTTCAACGAAGGCGCACCCGGCCACCGCGAGGCGGATTTCATCGAGCTTCGCCGCCGGCTCGCACGCGGTGAAACCTGGGACGCCGACATGTTCCGCGAAATCCACCCGAAGCACGACGAGATCTGCGGGTGCCGCAAATGACGCCGTCTCCCCTCGTCCGGACCGATCGACACGCGCCCGGATGGGTGCGCCTCGTCATCGACCAGCCGCCCGCCAACGTGCTGACCATGGCGATGTGTGAGGCGCTGCGCGAGGCGCTCGCCGCGGCGCACGCCGATCCGACGACGCGCCTGGTCTCGATTGAAGGCGCCGGAGCGCACTTCAGCTATGGCGCCAGCGTCGAGGAGCACCTGCCTGGCAAGGTGCAGGAGATGCTGCCCGGGTTTCATCGCCTGATCGCCGACCTGCTCGAGGCGCCCTGCCCGACTGCGGCCATCGTCCGGGGACGCTGTCTCGGTGGCGGCTTCGAGGTGGTGCTGGCGTGCGATGTCGTCTTTGCGAGTCACGACGCGCGGCTCGGCGTGCCGGAAGTGACGCTCGGCGTGTTTCCGCCCGCGGCCGCGGCCCTGCTGCCCCTGCGGGTTGGCGGCGCCCGGGCCAGCCGGGTGGTGCTGACCGGAGAGATCCTGCCCGCGGACTGGTGGGAAGCCGCGGGGCTGGTGTCGGGCGTGGCCTCGCCGACCGATCTCGACGCCTACGTGCACCACTGGTACGAAACGTTCGTGGCACCGCGCTCCGCGGTCGCGCTCCGGCAGGCCGCAGTCGCGGCCCGCGCGGTCCTGCGCGACCTGGCGCTGGCGGCGCTCGGACGCCTGGAACACCAGTACCTGAACGACCTGATGCGAACGACGGACGCCACGGAAGGCTGCCGGGCCTTCCTGGAGAAGCGAACACCGCAATGGAGGCACTCGTGAAAGCGATCGACCTGCTGATGGAGGAACACCACGCCCTCGAATCCGTGCTGATCGCGCTGGAGGCGGCCACCACGCGGCTGCGCGACGGCGAGAGCGTCCCGGCCGGGATCATCGAAGACATCTTCCTCTTCTGCCGGCGCTTCACCGACGGGTGCCACCACGTGCACGAGGAGGAGATCCTGTTTCCGGCGCTGGCGGCGCACGGGCTGACGCCCGACATGACGCCGATGAGCGCACTGTCCGCGCAGCACGAATCCGGCCGGGCGTTTCTCGCCGAGCTCCAGGCCGCCTACGGCCGTTTCGCCGCTGGCGACGACAGCGCCCGGCAGGATGTCTACCTGCTCGCGCGCGAGTACATCGGCATGCTGCGCGAGCACATCTGGATCGAGAACCACTACTTCCGGAGCCCCGCCGCCCAGGCGCTCACGCCTGAAGAGGATGCGAAGCTCTCCGGGGCGATTCTGGCCTGCCGCAACGGCGGCGCCGCGGAACGCCAGGGGTTCCTGGATCTCGCCGAACGTCATCGCCAGCTGGTGGCTTCGTGGTGAACCGCCTGCTCGGCGACTGGGACGCCCTCCCGCTCGACGAGCTGCTGCTGCTGGCCAAGGAAACGGTGGAGGATCCGGACATGCCCACCGTGGCGCGCTGGCGTGCTGCCGGCGGCAGGGTCGTCGGGCACTTCCAGGTGTATTTCCCGGAGGAGATCGCGCATGCCGCCGGCCTCCTGCCCGTGAAGGTCCGCGGCGCGCAGGTCGAATCGCGCCAGGCGGACGCGCGTTTCGGCTCGTACCTGTGCTCGATCGTCAAGACATCCCTTGAACTGGCGCTCAGCGGCCGTCTCGAGCTGGACCTCTTCGTCAGCCATCCAATCTGCGACGCGGCGCGCAACCTCGCGGCCGTGTGGGGACGGAATTTCTCGTACGGCTGCCGCATCCTGTATCTCCCGCAGAACCCCAACTCGATCGGTTCGGCTCCCTACCTCCGCAACGAGTACATGCGCCTGCGGGAGGACATCGAGCAGGTTTCCGGCTGCGCCATCACGGACGACGCGCTGCGCGCGTCCATCGTAGTCTTCAACGAGAACCGGTCGCTGATGCGCCGGCTGTACGCGATTCGCCGCGAGACGCCGTGGCTGCTGTCCGTCGAGGAATCCTACGCCCTGGTCGCGCTCGGCGGTCTGGTCACGCGCGAGGAACACAACGCGCTACTGACGCGAGCCCTCGCGCTGATCGCCTCCCGCGTCGCGCAGCCGCGCGACCTGATGCGCGTCGTGTTCGAGGGCGGGTTCTGCGAGCAGCCGCCGCTCGAGCTGCTGCGCACGATTGCCTCGTCGTGCTACGTCGTGGACGACGACCTGCTCATCGGACTGCGCTACCTGCTCGAGGACGTCCCGGCGGACCCTGGCGGCGACCCCTGGCTCGCGCTCGCCCGCGCCTACCTGGACGCGTCGTCCTACAGCCCGGTACAGCACGATCTGCGCAAGCCCAAGGAACACATGCTGCTCGAACGCATCCGCCAGTCCGGCGCGCAGGCGGCGATCGTCTCGGCGGCCAAGATGTGCGAGCCGGGGCTCGACGAGCAGGTCGCCTATTCGCGCGCCCTGGACGCAGCGGGAATCTCGTACTTTCTGAGCGAGTTCGAGGAGCGGATGACTGGGTACGACCACCTGCAGATCCAGCTCGAAACGTTCATCGAAAACGTGATGTTCGGATAGCCAACACCATGCATGAAGCCGATCCGATCGTGGGACGTGGGCTCGAAGAGGGCGCCTCGCTGTTCCGGCAGTGGTACGCGACGCTCGACGCCGCCGCCGAGCGCGGCGACAAGGCCGCGTATGTGTTCGTGATGGGGAGCGTCGCCGAGCTGCTGCGCTCGTTCGACATGCCGCTGGTGTTCCCCGAGATCAACTCGCTCCAGACCGCGGTGCGCCACGTCGCGCACGAGTTTCTCGACGACGCGGAGGACTACGGCTACTCCCCGGACATCTGCGCGTACGTGAAGGCCGACGTCGGACTCCAGCTGCGGGGCGGCGTGCACCCGGCGGGACGCGTGCCGAAGCCGTCGCTGGCGGTGCTGACCAACGCGTGCAACACCTACATCAAGTGGGCCGAAATCTGGGAGCGGATGTACGGCACGCCGGTGTTCACGATCGACGTCCCCGGCACGCGGCGTCCCGATCGCATCACGTGGCCCGGCAATCCGGACTTCGAGCGCGACCGCGAATACGTCGTGCAGCAGCTGCGCGAGTTGATTCCGATCTGCGAGCGCGTCACCGGGCGCAAGTACGACGCGGATCGCCTCAGAGAGAATCTCGTGGCGACCAACGGGATGACCGCGGGGTTCCGCAGGGTCCTCGAGCTGAACCGGACCCGTCCCGCGCCGTTCAACTCGGTGACCGACGGCACGATCTACCTCGGCGTGGCCAACGGCCTGCGCGGCACGCCCGAGGCCGGGCGCTACTTCGCGGCACTCGAAGAGGAGATGCGCCACAAGACCGAGCGCGGCATCGGCACGCTGCGCGAGGAACGCTATCGCCTGGCGTTCGTCGGCGTGCCCTGCTACCCGATCTTCCGGCGCTTCAACGAGATGTTCTCTGAATGGGGCGGCACCTTCGTCACGTCGACCTACCTGTGGTTCGCCTCCGGCGGGGCCGCGATGGGCTGGCAGCACGACATGGCCGACGACCCGATCGACACGCTG
Source organism: uncultured Acidobacteriota bacterium (assembly GCA_963817635.1). Classification (GTDB taxonomy): domain Bacteria; phylum Acidobacteriota; class Vicinamibacteria; order Vicinamibacterales; family 2-12-FULL-66-21; genus CAWFPR01. The sequence continues at coordinate 291,400 of CAWFPR010000028.1, forward strand.
GCCGAGGGCCTGCTCATCGGCGTGCGCCAGGCGATGGACAACATGTTCTTCGCCGACACGGCCCTCGACGAAATGGCCAAGGGGTTCGCGCTCGACGGCGTCGTGTTCCACTCTGTCAAGAGCTGCCGGACGGTTTCCACCGGGCTGGCCGACGCGCGCCGGGCGTTCTCGGAGCGCCACGACATCCCGAGCCTCTTCCTCGAGTCGGACATGATGGACCGCCGCGTCGTGTCGGAAGCGCAGATCAAGAACCGGATCGACGCGTTCTTCGAAGGCATGGCGTCGCGCCGCGGCGCAGCCGCTCAGGCCTGACAATCGCAGCGCGAGGCGCGGAGCCTCGCCGAAGGGAGCACGAATGGCGTACGGCGCGGGCGTTGACGTCGGCTCGACCCAGACGAAGGCGGTGATCGTCGACGAGCGCGGCCAGGTGGCCGGACGCTCGCTCATCGAAACCGGCGCGAACGTCGTCGTCGCGGCCGAGCGCGCGTTCGAGGCGGCCAAGGCGGACGCCAGGCTCCAGGAGATGGAGGTGACGTTCGTGGCCGGCACGGGCTACGGCCGCTACCGGATCACGTTCGGCGACATCCAGGTCACCGAGATCAGCTGCCACGGCCGCGGTGCGGTCCACGTCTTTCCCAACACCCGCTCGGTCGTGGACATGGGGGGGCAGGACACCAAGGCGATTCGCGTCGATCCGTCCGGCACGATCGTGGATTTCTGCATGAACGACAAGTGCGCGGCCGGCACCGGCCGGTTCCTCGGCGCCGCGGCGGCCGCGCTCGAGATTCCGCTCGAGGAACTCGGGCCGACGTCGTTGCGCGGCGAGAAACCGGTGGCGATCAGCACGACCTGCACCGTGTTCGCCGAGTCCGAGGTGCTGTCGTGGCTGGCGCGCGGCAAGAAGATCGAGGACATCCTGGCCGGCGTGCACCGCTCCACCGTGTCCCGCGCGATGGGCCTGATGCGCCGTGTCGGCATCGAGCGCGAGGTCACGTTCACCGGCGGCGTCTCGAAGAACACCGGCATCGTCGCCGCGCTCAACGAGGCGCTGGGGTTCGAGGTCAACGTGAGCCCGGATTCGCACTTCATGGGCGCGCTCGGTGCGGCGCTCTTCGCCCTGGACCACATCCAGGGCCGGCGGCCACCGGCTTCGGCGAGGGACGCCGAAACGCCGGCCAGGTGAACCACCACGGATCACACGGATCGCGGGACCACGGGCGCGGGCGGGCAAACGGAGAGCGGACCGGGAGCGGCGGACCGGCCGCCGATTAAGGTGACATCAATGAGATACACGGCTGGCGTTGACGTGGGATCGACCTATACGAAGGCCGTGATTCTCTCCGAGGATGGCCGGCTCGCGGGCAAGGCCATGGCGCGGAGCGGCTTTCGCCTCGCAGAGGCGTCGCAGAAAGTGTTCGATGCCGCGCTCCTCGATGCTGGGGCACGGCGCGACGAGGTCGTCTATGTGATCGGCACCGGCTACGGCCGCTTTCAGGTGCCGTTCCGCGACGTGCAGGTCACGGACCTCACGGCCGCCGCGCGCGGGGCCTCCTTCTTCTTCCCCGCGACTCGCACGGTCCTCGACGTCGGCGGCCAGACGATGAAGGCCACGAAGCTGGACGATGCGGGGCGGGTCAAGTCATTCCGCCTGAACGACAAGTGCGCGGCGGGCACGGGGGCGTTCCTGGAGAAGACCGCGCGCTACCTCGGCTACGCCACCGAGGACATCGGGGCACTCGCGGCAGTGTCGCACGATCCCGTGCCGATCTCGGGGGTGTGTGCCGTATTCGCCGAGTCCGAGGTGATCAATCACCTGTCGCTCGGCGCCTCGCCCGCCGACATCATGCAGGGATCGATCGTGTCGCTCGTCGCCCGCTCGGTCCAGCTCCTCAAACGCGTGCAGATGGAGCCGGAATTCACGCTCGTGGGCGGCATCCTCCGATTTCCGTCGATGGTGTCGCTCATCATCGAGAAGCTCGGCGGAACGGTCAACGTGCTGCACGAGGACATGCCGCAGTACGCGGCGGCGCTTGGTGCTGCGGTGCTGGCGCGGCGCCGGGCGTTCACCTCATCGCCAAAGCCCGAAGTGACGGCGGTCGCGGCGCCGTGGGTCAGCTTCCGCTCGCCGGACGGGCCCGCGTCTTCCTGATCGCAAACCACGCGCGGCTCAGGCACGGGCGATGAAACCGGCCGTTTGCCTGCTGGCTGCGCTCATTTACTATCTACTTCCGGCATCAGGTGGCGGACGGAGGCCAGGACCTCGTGCCCTCGCGGGCGTCGCCACACACGCGGGCCCGCAAGGAGAAGTGAGCGGTGAAAATCGAAAGCGTGCCCTTCATGGTGACCGACTGGAGCACAATCGTGCCGACGGAACACGCCGGCACCTCCGGCGTGGCGTCGTGGCGGACGATTGAGCGAGGCAACATCCGCGTCCGGATGGTTGAATACAGTCCCGGCTACGAAGCGGACCACTGGTGTCGCCGTGGGCACGTGCTTCTGGTGTTGAAGGGTGAACTCGTGACGGAGCTCGACGACGGTACGCGTTTCACCTTGAAAGCCGGCACCAGCTACCAGGTCGCCGACGATGCCGGGGCACACCGGTCCCGGACGTCCACGGGGGCGACCCTGTTCATCGTAGACTGACGCCTCGCCCCGCGCAGGATTCGCCTTCGGAACGACCCTCGTCAGTGATGGGAGCCATCCTTGCTGGTCAACGCCGCCCTCTCGGCAGTGCTGCAGGTCGTGATCCTCGGCGGAATCCCGCTCCTGGGCTACTACGCGTACCAGCGCCTGCGACACCATCGCGGCTCCGGCGACATCATGCGGCGGGCCGGGTTGCAGGGGAGTGAGAGGCGCTATCTGCTCTACAGCCTCGCGTTCGCGGTCTGCGTGGCGCTCGTCTTCGCCATCTGGCCGCCGCCCGTGGACTGGTTTACCGGGGCCGGCTCGGCCCAGCACCAGTTCGTCGGCCTGGGGCTCGGCCTGCCGGCGATCGTCTTGATCTTTCTCTACGCCGTCTGGTACAGACGAGCTTCACGGAGGAACTGCTGTTCCGGGGGCTGATTGCCGGCAGCCTCGCGCGCCGGCTACCCTTTGTATGGGCCAACGTGTGTCAGGCGTTCATCTTCCTCCTGCCGCACCTGCTGATTCTGCGCGTCGCGCCCGGATGTGGCGGTCCTGCCGGTCGTCTTTGCCGGTGCGCTGTTCTTTGGATGGATACGCATCCGATCCGGATCGATTTGGCTCGTGGCTGATGCACGCCGCGGCCAACATCAGCGTCGCGTTGATGGTGGTCATCCGGACCGCGCCCTAGCTTGCCTAGCCTAGCCTAGCCTAGGACCAGCGTCCCACCTCGTCAGAGCGTCTTCGCCGCGCGCCGGGGCGTACCAGGCGCGGATCGCCGCACCCGCCGCGTCATGTGACAAGATGCACGTCGATGGCGAAAATCGGCGGAACACGAGGGCCGGGACGGAACGACGCACCGAACATCGACGCGTACCTCTCGAAACTGAGCGCGGACAAGCGCGCCGCGCTCGAGAACTCCGCGCGGCGATCAAGGCCGCGGCGCCGCGGGCTGAAGAATGCATCAGCTATCAGCTGCCGGCCTTCCGCCTCGATGGCAGGGGCTGGTCGGTTCGGGGCCGCGACGAAACACTGCGCGTTCTACCCGGGTGCGTTGCCCATTGCCGTTCACGCCGAGGCATTGAAGGCTTACCACACCAGCAAGGGCACGATCAGGTTTCGCCCGGAAGCGCCCCTGCCCCCGGCCCTCGTGCGCAAGCTTGTGAAGAGCCGTATCACCGAGCACAAGGCCAGCCGGAACGCCCGGCCGCGGTGACGTCTCCCGCGCCGTTTGCAGCCTGCCTCGCCGGATGCCATCATGTCCGGCCATACGGAGGCCGGCATGAAGGCATACCTGGTGACGACTGCGACCATCTTCGCGCTCCTGGCCATCGCGCACCTCCTGCGCACTATCGCGGAGGCGCCGCGTCTCGGGAGCGATCCGTGGTTCATCCTCGAGGGCCCCGGCATCGGCATCGCGGCCGCCGCCCTCGGCTTCTGGGGCTGGCGCCTCCTGCGGACGTCAGTGTAAATAGGACCTCGATGCGATTTCAAATGAAACAGAAGCTCTTCGCCTGGGGCGACGATTTCGTCATCAAGGACGCCGACGACAACGACGCGTTCTTCGTGGACGGGAAGGCGTTCAGCCTCGGCAAGCAGCTGTCGTTCCAGGACATGTCTGGACACGAACTCGCCTTCATCAGGCAGAAGCTCATGGCATGGGGTCCGACCTACGAGATTTACCGGGATGGAGTGGTGGCCGCGGTCGTGAAGAAGGAACTCTTCACGTTCTTCCAGTGCCGGTTCACCGTCGATGTCCCCGGGCCCGATGACCTGGCCGCCGAAGGGAGCCTCACCGATCACGAGTACACGCTTTCGCGCGGCGACAGGCCTGTCGCGACGGTCTCGAAGGAGTGGTTCAGTTTCAGGGACACGTACGGCGTCGACATCGCCGACGGCGAAGACACCGTGCTCATCCTCGCCAGCACGGTCGTGATCGATATGGCCTGTCATCCCACCGGGAAACGCTGACACCATCGACGGGGCCCGACGTATGTTCACGGCATCGGCGGAGTTCTACGACCTGGTGTATTCGGCGTTCAAGGACTATCCTGCCGAAACGGCGCGGATTGCGGGCCTTCTGCGCCGCATCAACCCGGGCTTACGTACCGTCCTCGACGTCGCCTGCGGCACGGGCGAACACGCGCGCCTGCTGGCCGCGCAGGGGTTCGCCGTCGACGGGCTCGACCTCGACCCGGCCTTCGTGCGCATCGCGGCGCTCAAGAATCCGGGCGGGCGGTTCTTCACGGCGGACATGCGCACCTTCCACCTGCCCTATCGATACGACGCGGTGCTGTGTCTCTTCAGCTCGATCGGCTACCTCGAGACGCTCGATCGTGTGCGCGAGGCGCTGACCTGTTTCCGCGCCCACCTCGCACAGGGCGGCGTGGTGCTCGTCGAGCCCTGGTTCGCGCCCGGCGTGCTCGACGCCTCGCGCGTGGCGCGCAACGACGGCCAGTCCGGCAGCGTTCGCGTGTCGCGCGTGAGCCGGGTCGAAATCGACGGGCGTCTGTCACGCCTGTTCTTCGACTACGACATCACCGACGAACGGGGCACCCGCCACGCCAGCGAAGTCCACGTTCTGGGACTGTTCACGATCGAGGAGATGCTGTCGGCGTTCCGCGAGGCCGGGTTCGACGTCGAGCACGACACAGCGGGGCTCAGCGGGGCGAGGCTTGTACGTGGCCCGGGTCGCCGGCTGACGGACCCGGCGCTGCGGCAGGACTCGCGGGATCGCCTTCACGTACGACCCGTCCTCGGAGGCTCCGCCGGACCGCACACCGATCGCTCCAATCGATGTAAGCTGTCGGCATACCATGGCGATTTCCATCGATTTGTCCGGCCGGACTGCATGGGTGACCGGCGGCGCCTCCGGCATCGGCGCCGGGATTGTCCACGTGCTGTCGGCCGCCGGGGCGCGGGTGGTCTCGCTCGACCGCGCGCACCTGCCCACCGGCGAGGGCGAGGCGATCGTGCGGGTGCCGCTCGACATCTCCGACGCCGGATCGGTGGACGCGGTCGCGGCATCGCTGATCGAACGTGGACTGGGCCCGGACATCCTCGTCAACAACGCCGGCATCGCCCGCGACTCCGTCGTGTGGAAGATGAGCGACGACGACTGGTCCAGCGTCCTGGACGTGAACCTCTCGGGCGCTTTCCGGATGACGCGGGCGTGCGCGCCCGCGATGCGCCGCAGGCGCGGCGGCGCGATCGTCAACATCGCATCGATCAACGCGCTGCGGGGAAAATTCGGCCAGGCCAACTACGCCGCATCGAAAGGCGGGCTGATCGCGTTCACCAAGGCCGTGGCACGCGAGATGGCGCGTGAGCGCGTCCGCGTCAACGCCATCGCGCCCGGCTTCATCGAAACCCCGCTGACCGCCGCGCTGCCGACGGACGTCCTCGAACAGGCGCGGCGCGAGATCCTGCTCGGCGGGTTCGGCAAGCCGTCGGACATCGGAAACGCCGTCCTGTTCCTCGCTTCGCCGCTCGCGTCACACATCACAGGCCAGGTGCTCGTCGTCGATGGCGGGCAGTTGATCTGATCGCGCGGCGGGCGCTCACATCGGCACGCGCCGTGCCGCCGGCGTCCGCGGCGGCGGTCACACCAGCAGGCGCGCCACCCCGCTCCACAGTTGAAACACGCCGAACGCCGCCAGGGCGACCGACGAGATCGCGACGCACGCACGGGAGAGCCGCGCGCCGAAGGCGCGAGCCGACGCGAACACGAGCACGATCGTGGCCGAAACCATCACCATCGTTGCGTAGAACGCCGCCGTCAATGCTACGGCATTCGAGGGTCCGCGCTGCCACGCCTCGATGACGAGGGGCCCCATCACCAGCGACCAGCCCAGGTACGGATTGGGGTTCAGGAGATTCAGCAGAGCAGCCCTGGCGAGCGTCTGCCGCGCGGAAGCAGGCGGCGCCGCGCCGGCCCGGCGATTCGCGGCGGCCGCGCTCCAGGCCAGGTACAGGAGAAAAATACCCCCGGCCGCCTGCAGGACGTGCAGGAACGTCGGCGGCACGCGCGTGAGCACGAACAGCACCAGCGCGATGATGGGCGCGTCGCTCAGGATTGGAGCCAGCGAGGCCGGCAGCGTGCTGCGCCAGCCATGAGCCATCGCGCGGTTGATCAGGAAAGCCTGAAGCTGGCCTGGCTGGGCACCCGCCGCGAAGCCGTACGTCGAACCCAGGATCAGGAAGCCGAGCACGCGGCGTTCCGGTCAGCAGCGCCGCGGCTGCGCCTGCACCTCAGGATGCGATCGCCATCCCTGGAGCAGGAGCACGATCGACAGCGCCGCGAACCAGGCGAACGCTCCCACGGTGGCCAGGTAACGAAGGTCGGTGCTCGGGACGGTGCCAGGTCCGATCGCGCCCTGCCCCCAGATTGCTCCGGCAAGCGCGAGCAGCGAGACGCTGCCGGGCACGAGCTGCCGGCCGCGAAGCTGGCGGACGGCGAGCACCGCCAGCCACGCGCCGCACAGGATCAGTCCGCTGTATTCGGCGGCGAACGACGTGCCGTTGTCGGTCGTGATGTCGTCGAATGCGGCAAACGCAAGCAGCACGACGCCGACCGTGATGACCGCGTCACGCAACTGCCGTAAGGACGCGCTCGGCTGACGATCGATGTCCATCATTCACTCCACTCCGCGGGCCGTCGGACGAGTATACGGTACACGCGGTCTGCTCCTCGACCAACGCGCCGCTTACCCGTGGATCATCGCCACAATCTTCGTCAGGCCCTCGACGTCGGTTTCGGTGAAGGCGTTCGGCTTGTCGCTGTCAACGTCGAGCACGCCGACGATGGCACCCGAGGCGTCGCGCAGAGGAACCACGACTTCGCTCTGCGAGCGGGAATCGCACGCGATGTGGCCGGGAAACGCATGTACGTCGGCGACGAGAACCGGCTCGCCCCGATCGACGCCGGCCCAGCAGACACCGGCGTGCCGCTCGAGGCGCATGCAGGCAATCGGCCCCTGGTAGGGTCCGACGATGAGATCGCCGTCGACCAGCCGGTAGAAGCCGGTCCAGAAGAAGTGCGGCATCTTGTGATGGAGGAGTGCGGCCGCGGCCGCCATCCGCGATTGCGGGTCGGCGACCTTGGCGAAGAGCGGGGTGAGCTGGCCGGCGATCCGATCGTACCGATCGCGAAGAGCCGTGCTGACGGATGAACTGGACACGCGCGTTACCTCGTATCCCTTCATCGTAGCCGACTTGGCGCCCGTGGAGCCATTCGTTCGGCCCGCGGCTCTTCGCGATCGTCTTATGCCATCCCCGTTGCAGGCCCGGGGGGCCCGCTCAGGTCAGTAGCCGTACCCGTCGGCGCGGAACGTGGTCGTGCGCCCCGGCTGGATCAGGACGTCGAACTCGACGCCCTCGTAGCCCGGTTCCACGATCTCGATGCGGTGCGGTCCTGCTTCGAGATTGACGTGCTGGAAGATCCCGTCGAAGTCATCGACGATGCCGACGTAGTAGCCGTCGGCGAAGACCTGCGCGTCGCGCGACGCGCCGGTGATGCGCAGGCCGCCATACGCACGGCCGGGGATCGGGTCGTAATAGCCGCGCGGCGTGTAGCCGTACGGATAGTAGCCGCCGCTGCCGTAGTAAATCCCGATGCCGATGCTCGGCCGGTAGCGGTACGGCCTGTACGGCGCGATGGTCACGAACGACGGACGGACGATACGCGGCACGATGACCGTGCGGGATCCGTAGCCGCGATCGGCGTAGTACGGATAGTAGGTGCGTCCCGTCGCGCGGCCTCGGTTGTCGTACGAACGGTAGCTGTCGTTGCGCCGGACCTGGTCGTTGCGCCGGACCTGGTTGTTACGCTGGACCTGGTTGTTACGCTGGACTGGTTGACGCTGGAGGCGCTGGACCTGGTTGTTGCGCTGGACCTGGCTGTTGCGCTGCACCTGGGTGTTGCGCTGGACCTGGGTGTTGCGCTGGACCTGGTTGTTCGGGCGGACGTTCTCCTGACGCTGCGCCTGAGGCTGCGCCTGCGGCCGGTTCGGCTGTACCGACTGCCGCGGAACGGCACGCTCGCCGGTGCGGTTCCCGCCGCGGCGCGTTCCCTGATTCTGCGACTGCTTCTGGCCGCGGTCCTCTGGCGCGCGGCGGCGCCGGCCGTCCTGCGCAAAGGCTGGCGCGGCCATCATCGAACCAATCAGCACAAGGCCGGTGACAATTTGCCTAGTTCTCATAGCGGTCTCCCGCCCGACTATGCATCAACTGTCATGCCATCGAGAAGTGGCTGATTTTTGGCTGTTTTCAGCCCATTCGTGCACTCTGCCGAGGACGCTGCGCATCAACGGCAGGACAGGCCGGGTTGGCTCAGTTCATCTCGTAGGCGGGCTTCTTTCCGGGCTCGGCGGTATCGTCCCAGGGCGGCAGCACCTTGATGAGCACCGCGAGAATGACGAACGGCAGCAACATCACCAGGATCGCCGGCAGCAGCCCCTCGCGGGTTGCGAACTCCATCTTGTAGGTCGTGTAGCCGAGAAAGCTCTTCGAGAACAGCTGGCCGCCGATGACCACGTTCCAGCGCATGGCGAAGATGCCGATCTGGGTGAGCGATCCGGCCGCGATGTAGAGCCAGGTGCGCAGCTTCGCGTTGACCTTCGTCAACTGGACGAGCGCCAGGATGGCGATGGGCACGAGCGTGCCGACCATGATCTGCAGCACGATCTGCGAGGTGTAGAGCCTGGTGTGCACCATGAAGTCCAGCGAACGGAACGACTCGTCCGCTTCGTAGATTCGATGGATCAGGTCGATCATCTCGAGCGAGAAGTCCATGATGAACGCGTAGAACAGATACCGCGCGATGGTGTCGATGCAGGGCATGTCCACGGGCTTCCGCCGCCACCAGGTCAGGAAGATGTAGATCAGCAGAACGGCGGCGATGCCCGACACAATCGCAGAGAACAGGAAGACGATGGGCATCATCGGCGAGGACCACCAGGGGTTGGCCTTGACCGATCCGAAGATGAAGCCGACGTACCCATGGAGCAGGAACGCCGACGGGATGCCGATGATGGTGACGAACCGCCCGACCTTGTCGTCGAAATGAAGCGCCGCCGGGCTGATGTTGTCCGACCCGAGCGCCAGCGTTCGGTACATGAGCCGCGTCAGCCCCGTGCTGCTGCGCGCGGCGAGCACGATGTCCTTCCGGTAATCGAGCCAGATTTCGACGACGAGCACGACCATCAGGTACCAGAGGTACACGAACCCGAACATCGCCATCGCGGAGGTCGTATGCGGCGTGACCAGCATCTCCCACGAACGCTCGGGGTGACCGAGGTGGAGCTGCAGCGGCAGCGGCGCGACCAGCATGAAGGCGAGCGCGGTCAGCAGCGCCAGCCGGTAGGTCGGCTTGACGGCCGCCACGTTGAACACGCGTTCGAGCGACGCGAGGATGAACGCCCCGGCGACGAGCCCCGTGATGTAGGGATATAGAACGATGAGGACGCTCCACTGGAGCTCCACCTCGTTCGGATACATGAATCCTTCGACGCCAGGTACCATTGTTCACTCCGTGCTCGCGGCCGCCCCAGGCAGCTCGCCCGCCAACGTTCGATGTCTCTACCCAATAACGTCCCTGAGCCCTGAGCCTTGAGCCCTGAGCCCTGCCCCCTAAGCCCTAAGCCCTGAACTAAGCCCTGAACCCTGAGCCCTGTGCCCTCTTACCGCACCGCGCCGTCGAGTCCGTTGTAGTAGATCTTCGCGCCGGTCGCCATCTGCGGCTTCAGCACCTGCACGGCGTGCGTGCGCAGGAACTCGTGCATCGGGTCGTTCGGGTTCTTCAGGTCGACGAGCTGGCGGGCGCCGCGTCGGGCACACTTCCACGCACGCGTTCAGCAGCCCCTTCGTGATGCGGTGATAGCAGAGCGTGCACTTGTCGGCCGTGTGCGTGCGCGGGTCGAAGATAGCGGCAGCCGTACGGGCAGGCCTGGATGCAGTAGCGGCAGCCGAGGCAGCGCGTCTTGTCGACGAGCACGACGCCGTCCTTCCTGATGAACGTCGCGCCGACCGGGCACACCTGCGTGCACGGCGAGTCCGCGCAGTGGTTGCACATCTTCGGGACGAAGAAGGTCTTCCCCTTCCCCTCTTCGTACGCTTCGGGGAAGCCGTCGTAGCCGCCGTTGGGGGAATCGACGATCGGATGCTCGTTGTCGCCGTCCTCGATGTGGTAGCGCTCGACCCACGTGCGGAAGTAGTCCGGCTCGTTCAGCACGTCGTTTTCCGCCTTGCACGCGCGCACGCAGCTCCCGCACCCGATGCACTTCTCGATGTCGAAGAGGAGCGCCCACCAGTGGTCCGTCGTCGTGTAGGTGTCGGCCTGCTCGGGCGTCCCGGCCATCACGTGTTCGAGGGCGGCCGCGGTGGCGGCCGTCATGAACAGCATCTTGCCGCCAATGACAATGAATTCCCGGCGCGTCGTGTCCATGAGGTCCTCAGCCGATCCGCGGATCGTGGGGCTTGTGGCACGTCAGGCAGTTCTCGTCGCCCGCGTGCTCCTTGATGTCAACGGTGGGATAGCGCTTCGGCTTGCCGGTCTTGGCCGCGTGGCACCGCGCGCAGAGCGTTTTGCCGTCCGGGCGCACCGGCTTGGTCTCGTCGGTCCCGTCGGCGTGCTTCGCGAGCGGGCCGTGGCAGGACTCGCAGGCGATCGCCTTGTGCCGCGCGAGCGCGCGCGTCTGGACGATGTCGGCGTGACAGTCGGCACAGGCCTTCTGCCCCGCATAGGCGATCGGCAGCGCCCGGGCGTCGTCCACGGCGGCGGGCCGGTAGTGACCGTCCCTGCCGAAATCCTTTGGCGTCATCTGCGCCTTGACCACCACGAACAGGAGCGTGCCAAAGACGAAAATCGCCGCCAGGCGGAGAAGATGTTCGACGTCGCGGAACTTCATGTGCCCCCCGAGGACGATGAGTTGTCGGTGACGTGCCGGAATTGCAACGTGCCAGCCATCGAGGGCTTGAGGCGTAACTGACTGAAAATGTGTTGGTTATCGCACTGACGAAAATCCGGCTGACTTGGGGCGCTCTGAGCTGCCGGGAAACCGGCGCCGGGCAGCGGGGAGCTGCCCGGCGATTGAGTAAGGGGCCATCGACGTGTCGCTTGCCGCGGGCGCCGACGGACTCACCCGCCCTCACCGCTCCATCTGGGAATGGGACCGGCGGGAGCTCAGCGGAATCGCGACGCCACCATCGTCGGAGGCATCCAGGATCTCGCTGAGCGCGTAGTGGCCGTTGGCCCTTCTGAACACCACCTCGTCCGGAACGTCCGACGTGTTGCGAACGGCCGCATCGATCGTGTCGAAGAACACGGTGCGATTGCCGTTGGAGATCGACATCATGCCGAGCATGTCGTCGAGTGGACGCACGGTGTAGCTGCCGGCCGGCAGCGTGACCGCGCCCACGCTGAACGGGAAGCTCGCCGTGAACTTGATCGGCTCGGTGACCTGCGCCCGGGCCGTGCCAACGGCCACGGTCGCGATCAGGCCCAGCGCGAACATTGCTGAACGAACCCACGTGCTCATAACACCTCCTGGATTTTCGAATGCGTGCAGATGACATCGGCCGGTTGAGCCCGATGCATCTCACGCATCGTCCTGTCAGTTGTGACGAGCGGGCGGACACAGAAGTTTTGAAGTGCACACGTGGCAAATGTGCGCGGCATTTCCGCCACGGCGGCGTGGCGGCCGTGCCGCGAATCGGACGGGATTCGGATCGGCCGTGCTATCGCGGGTGCTCGTACCCGGCGGCGTTCGGGATGAGCTCGCGGTAGACGTCATCCGGAACGCGCGAGTGCCAGTGCCCCGTCTGCTGCGCGAACACCACAACCCCGACAAAGAGCAGGGCGATGGCCACTGCCAGCGACCAGGGCGGGACGACGGCGTGTCGCGTCTTCGTCCCGATGGCGAGATCGAGCGCGCCGGCCGCGGGGCACACAGACACGCACGTCAGGCAGGCGTTGCACTCGGCCGATCCAATCGAGATCGCCGTGTCGACCGGCAGGCCCGCCGGACACGCGCGCGCGCACTTCGCGCAGTCGATACAGGCGTCGGCGTTCCGCCGGATACGCGTGGGGCTGACGAGCGCGACGAGACCCGTGAACGCGCCGTACGGACAGAGATACCGGCACCACACGTTCTTCACAACGAGCGACAGAAGAAGGAGGACGCCGATGACAATCGCGCTCGTCTGCCCCATGAAGCGGAAGAAGTTCAACATCTTCACGTCGGCCACGAGCCCGTACGGGCTCGCGAGGAACGCCCGGATCTCCGGCACCGGCATCGTGACGACGACGTAGGCGAAGAGGCCGAAGAGGATGTACTTCAACGATCGCAGCGGAATGTCGGCCCATCGGGGCAGCGCGAACGTGCGCCCGAAGATGGAGTCGCCGAGCTGCCACAGCCACTCGGAGAGCGTCCCGATCGGGCAGATCCAGCTGCAGAACGCCTTGCGATAGAGAAAGGAAATCGCGAGAAACGCGATCAGCATGAACATGCCGGCCGGATAGAGTTCGGGCACGGTTCCGGTCAGCAGCAGGTCTTTCGTGTTCATCAGGGCTGCTATGGGGAGCCACGCCTCGACTCCGGGCGGCCGTGGGACCTTCGTTGTCGCGCCGTGGGTTTCGTAGAAGCGCACCCACATGTAGAACTGGATGCCGACCCAGATCGCGATGGCCGAGAAGCCCACCTGAACGGCGAGGCGAACCTGTTGCGAGCGGTCGTCGCGGCGGCGGGTGTACGGCTTTTTCACGAGGGTCGCGGGCGTCGCCGGCCTCGGTGAGTGCGATGGCGGCGCGACGGGCGCTGAGCGATAGAACGTGAGCGGTGACGAGCCGGCGCGGCCGATGTCCATGGTGATTGCCCCGGGAATCAAGCGTACTCGCAGGCAAAGGGGCGCGGTATGACGGCTGTCATAGCGCGCCCCTGAGCCCTGAGCCGTTTACAACCGCGCGGGCTCCGGCTCGCGGCCGGGCGCGGCCCGCTGGTCCTTCGCGTAGGAGAAGCCCATCGACAGCCCCGCCACGAAGAGCACCAGGGCGATGATGCCGGCGGTGAAGAGCGTGTCGCCGGGGGCCCGCATCCAGCGAAGGGTCTGGAGCACGGGGGTCTGCAGGAACTCCGGGCTGCGGGCGTACCAGTAGCCGTGCTCCACCGACGCCCACGTCTGCATCAGGCCGACCGGCAGCAGGCTGAGCACGACCATCGCCATCAGCCCGACGTTCATCGCCCAGAAGGCGAACCTGATGAGGCCGTTTCGCCATTCCAGTCCGGCCGGATCGCCCGCAGCGCAGAACAGCATCAGCCCGATGCCGAGCATCCCGTAGACGCCGAACAGCGCCGCGTGGCCGTGCACGGGCGTCGTGTTCAGCCCCTGCATGTAGTAGAGCGCGATCGGCGGGTTGATCATGAACCCGAAGAGCCCGGCGCCCACGAGTTCCAGAACGCGACGGCCACGAAGAAGTAGATCGGCCAGCTGGTATTCTGCACCCAGGGCGGCGCTCGCACAGCTGCAGGTTGTCCCAGGCCTCGAAGCCGACGAAGAGCAGCGGCACGACCTCGAGCGCGCTGAACACCGAGCCGAAGGCCAGGGCGACGGCCGGCGTGCCCGGAAGTAGAGATGATGGAGCGTGCCGATGATCCCGCCGGCCAGGAAGATCGTCGCGACGAGCGCGCGGCGCGCCGCCGCCGACTCGGGCCCGAGCAGGCCGAGCCGGGCGAAGAAGAAGGCGATGACGACGGTGGCGAACACCTCGAAGAACCCCTCGACCCAGAGGTGCACGACCCACCATCGCCAGTACTCGACAATCGCCAGGTGCGTGTGGCCCCGCGCCAGCGCCGCGCCGTAGAACACCGGCGATCGCGATCGAGGCGATCAGGAACAGCGGGAGCGAGTCGCCGCTGCTCGTCCTTCGGCGGAGCGCCGGCAGACCCGCGCCACAGGAACAGCCACAGGAAAGCCCGGTCAACAGGCCGATCTGCCAGACCGCCCGGGTCGATGTATTCGTAGCCCTGTGCCCGAAGTAGAACGACGCTCGACGGGGAGATGTGCTTGATGCTGAGCCACTGGCCGGCCATCGAGCCGAGCACGACGAGCAGCAGCGCGACGAACAGCACGTTGACGCCGAGGCGCTGCCCCCGCGGGTTCAGCGCCGCTGACCGCCGGCCCGATGAACAGCCCGGCGGCGAGCCACGCGGTCGCGATCCAGAGAGATGCCGAGCTGCAGGTGCCAGGTGCGGGTCACGCGTAGGGCAGCCATTCGACGAGCGGGATGCCGTAGAACCCGTCGCCCTCGACCCCGTAGTGCGCCGTGACGACGCCCATGCACGATCTGCACAGGATCAGCGCCGAGACGACCCAGAAGTACTTGACGGTCGCCCGCTGCGACGGCGTCGGCGTCGAACCGAGGAGCGGGTCGGATCGGCGGGGTTCGCGAGTCGGATCGTGCTCCTGGCGCGGCGTACCACGACGCCATCGCGCCGATGCCGGCCAGCAGCACGATGATGCTGACGCCGGTCCAGACGACGGCCTCGCCGGTCGGCCGGTTGCCGACCAGCGGCTCGTGCGGCCAGTTGCTCGTGTAGGTGACCGTGTCGCCGGCGCGGTTCGTGGACGCCGCCCAGGACGTCCAGAAGAAGAACGCGGTCAGCTCGCGCAGGCTGGCCGGATCGGTGACGGTGCCCGCGGGAATGGCGTACTCGGTGCGGCCGTTGCCGAACACGTCGCCGTAGTGCGCCACAGTCGCCTCGAACGCCTCGGCCCGCACCGGCTCGATCGTGAGCGTCCGTCGCGCCGGGTCGTAGCGTATTCGTCCGCATAGACCTGTGCAGCGCGGCTCGCGCAACTGCGCCTGCCGCTCGCCGTCGAGCTGCGTCGTATGCTGCCGAAGTCGTCCTGGCCCAGCGTCGAGGATGAACATCGCCTCGCGGTGCAGCCAGTCGGCCGTCCAGTCCGGCGCGACATAGCTGCCGTGACCCCAGATCGAGCCGACCTCCATGCCGCCCATCGCCTGCCAGACGTTCTGGCCCTCCGCGATGTCGCCCGCATCGATGACGACCGTCCATCCGTCGCCACGACCCGATCGGGAACGGGCGGGGCCTCCTGATAGATGCGGGCGCCGATCCATCCCAGGACGGCGAATGACACCGCGATGACGGCGATGAAGGCAAACCAGAGTTTCTTCATGATCGTGATGCTCCAGCGGCTCAGCGCAGCCCGGCCTCGAGCGACAGCGCCTTGGGGAAGAGGATGTTGTTCTCGAGGTGCACGTGCGCGTGCAGGTCCTGCTCGAATGCCTCGAGTTTCGCGGAGTCCCACGCGATACGCGCGCACCCGTCATCGGGCAGCGCATAGTCGGCCGTCAGCTCGCGGATGTACGCCATGGCGGTACCGGCCGATTCGTGTTCGTCCTCCATCATGTGGATCGGATTCGCGACGGTGCCGAACGGCGTCGCGGGCGCCGGGCCGCCGCGCTCCGCGGCGAGCTCGAGCTCGACGATGAACGGGAAGAGAATCCGCTCTTCCTTCATCATGTGAGACGCCATCTCGTCGGCAACGCCGGCAAACAGGCGGTCCACCTGCAGCAGTTCGGGGTGATTGATGCCGTGGACCGCGGCGAGCTTGTGGGTATAGGCCGTGATGGCTGGAAGCGCCTGCCTCACATAGGCGTGGTGCTTCGAGACGATGTAGGCGACGAGAGCGGATGGCGCCCACGTCGCGTACTGCGGCGCGGCGGCGGCGGTGACGGCGCATTCGCGCGCGATGTCGTCAAGGACCGCGTGCGTGTCGATCTGCTTCGCCCGGCAGGCCTCCTCGATCGTGCGCGTTCCTCCGCAGCAGAAATCGATGCCGTGTTTCTGGAACACGGCCGCCGCGCGATGGTCGCCGCTCACGATGTCGCCGAGGGTGGTGCCTGGTGATGCGTTCATGTCGTGCCTCCTGTGCCATCGAAAGTACCAGCGCCTCGAAAAAGCTCATATGATCCACGTCATGTCGTGGTTCTGCCTGCGGATGCATGCGGCCTATCGGTGCCGGCACGCCGGGGCCTGCTGCCGGGCGGACTGGGAAATCCCCGCGGAAACGCACGTGCTGTCGGCCGTGGACCTCAGCGATCTTCGCCGTTCAGCGGCCGGCCGCGCGCTGATGGCCGGACTGGTGGGAGCGGCCGAGGTGTTCGTCCCGCGACGATCCGATCGCGTCTGCATGTTCTTCGAGCCGCGGGCATCGGGATCGTGCGCGATTCACCGGGAAGCGGGCGAGGATGCGCTGCCGTCCGCCTGCCGGCACTTTCCGCGCGAGGTGCGCGTCGACGCGCGCGGCACGTGTGTGTCGCTGTCGCACTTCTGCCCGACCGCGGCTGGCCTGCTCCAGACGGCGGACGCGCTCGAGGTCGTCGAGGCGGTGCCGCCGTTGCGCATCGGTGGGCCGATCGAGGGCCTGGATGCGCGCGACGCGCTGCCACCGCTCGTGCGGCCCGGGATGCTCGGGGATCTGGAGGGGTATGCGGCGTGGGAGGCGGAAGGGCTGGCAGCCTTCGCGCGTGCCGATCTCACGGCCGGCGAGGCGCTGGACTGCGTGGAGGCGCTGACCGGGATCGTGCGCGAGTGGCGGCCAGGCGCATCGGCCTTGCGCGACGCCGTCGCCGGAGCTTCAACCCAGCTTCAACCCAGCTCCGACCCGGCTTCAACCCAGCTTCAACCCAGCTCCGACCCTGGTTTGAGCTGGGTCGAAGCTGCGGTCGGAGCTGGGTCGAGCTCCCGGAGGCGGCTGGCGGGACGCCGGCGGCGGAGCCTGGCCAACGACTTCGCCCCACTCATCGCCCAGCACATTCCCGAAGAGGCCTTCCCAATCGCTGACTACGAAACACGCTGGGCGAGGCTCGTCGAAGGCCAGGCAGACGTCGAGCTGGTCATGAAGAACTACCTCGCGGCACGGCTGTTCGCCAACTGGATCGCCTACCAGGGCCAGGGCCTGCGCACGATCGTCGAGTGGCTGCGCACCTGCCACGCCGTCATCCGCAACGAGATCGCCTTGCGGTGCCTGACCGCCGGCCGGTCCGCGACGGTCGAGGACGCACTCGCCGCCGCCGGACGGGCCGATCTGCTCCTCGTCCACACGATCGATTCCCAGAAGTTCGCCGACGCCGTCGCCGACGCAGAGCGCCGGCCCTGACGCGGCCTATTGCGGCAGCCGGAAGCGCACGCTCACCACCGCGGTCGCCGGAACCGCCTGCCCGTTGAGACTAATCGGGACGAATTCCCACTGACGGACGGCGTCGAGCGCCGCTTGATCCAGCAGCGGAATCGACCGTACCACCCGCGCGGCCGTGACTCTTCCACTGGTGTCGATGGCCACATCAACCGTGACCACGCCCTCGACCCTCGCCGCTACCGCGAGCGGCGGATACACGGGCCGCACTTCCTTGACGACTGTCGGCTGTGCGCCCGTCCCACCGAAGCGCACGGGTGACTGTCCACCATCGGTCGCATCGACGAGCGTCGGCGGGGGCGGGGGCGGAGCGCCGGCCCCGGGCCGGCTGCGCCGCAGCTCCATGGCGCGGTCGCGCAGGCTATCGGCCTCGGCAACCAACGCCGTCGCCGCGCGGGATCGGTTTCCATGTTCGCCTGCATCCGCAGCAGGATGTTCTTGTAGACCAGCGCGTCGGTGAAGGTGCCGTCGAGCGCGATCGCCCGATCCTCCGCGGCAATCCCCGCCTGGATGTACGTCAGCCGCTCGGCTGGCATAAGTGACGTGTCCTTCTGCGCTTTTTCCCAGTAGCAGGTGGCAACGACATGATGACGCGCGGGATCGGAGGGATCGAGCGCCGACACATCCTCGAGCGCCTGTATCGCGCGCGTGAAATCGCCGCGGCGGGTGTAGAACGCCGCAATCGCCCTGCGCACCACCGTGTTGTTGGGAACCGCCGCTCGCGCGGTGGTGAGCGTCGATTCGGCCTCGGCAATCGCCCCTCGATTCTCCTGAAGCTGCGCAAGCTCGAGGTACGGAGCGGAACTCCCAGGGGCCTCCGCAATCGCACTCCGCACGGCTGCCTCCCGGTCAGACGGCTGCCGTGTGTCGACGGGCTTCGAATCGCGCGGCGGCGCCTGCTGAAGCGGCAGGCCGGCACGGTCGAGCGACGTTTCCGACGCCGTCAGCGGGAAGCGTCCCGCTCCGTAGACGCCGGCGGTGACGACGACGGACAGCACGGCGGCGCAAAACAAGACGACTCGTCTGGACGATATTGCACCCTCCTTCGAAATCAACTGCATGCGAAAAAAGAGAGGCCGGCGCCGGCGCGGGCTCGTCTGCGAACATCAGCAGGGCGCGCAGATACGTGCGCCTGGCGTTGGTCTGCAGCACGGTCAACTGGTCCACCACCTCTTCGCGCGCGCCGGCGAACGCGACGATGGTGACCTGGAGGCTCCAGGCGAGGAGGTTGAGCAGCGTGCGATCGTCGATCATTCCTCCATCTCCTCCACGATCCGACGGATTTTCGTGCGTTCGTCCTTCGAGAGTTTGCGATCGCTGGCGAGCTGAAGCATCAGCGTGGCGGCGGCCCCGTCGAAGACGCGGTCCACGAAATCGCGGACCATCGCGCCGACGACCTGCTGGCGCGGTTTGGCCGGGCGGTACACATACGCGCGCTCGGCGCGGTCCTTGAGGAGATACCCCTTCTCCTCGAGGACCTTCATCATCGTCATCACCGTCGTGTAGGCGATCTGCCGTTTCCTGCGGAGGGCGCCGAAGACGTCGCGGACGGTGGCCGTCCCGAGGTCCCAGACGACCTTCATGATCGCCAGCTCCTGCGGGGTGAGGGTCGGATGAGGCGTGCGCACGATGGCGGACATACTAATTATTTAGTAATTAGTTGTCGACTCCTTCCGGATCCGCTTGACAACGCGTCTACTATCTACTAGTACTCAGTTGATATGCGTCCACCCGCTCGACGCTCACCCCCCTGGAACTCGCGATCATGAAGGTGATCTGGCAGGTTGGTGAAACCACCGTCCGCGACGTGTACGAGGCGCTGCGGAAGCAGCGCGAGATCGCGTACACGACGGTCCTGACCATGATGAAGATCCTCGAAGACAAGGGCTACCTGACCAGGACCCAGGTCGATCGCGCGCACCTCTATCGCCCCGCCCGGCCGCGCCAGCAGGTCGTCGGCGCCATGGTGAAGGACTTCGTCGATCGCGTGTTCGACGGCGCGTCCGAGGGACTCCTCGCCCACCTCGCGCGCGACAACCGGCTGTCGGAGAAGCAGCGCAAGGCCGTCAAACAAATGCTCGCCGACATGGAGGAGGAGTGATGGATCACGCCGCGCTGCTCAATCTCCTCGCCTACAGCTCACAGTTGACCGTCATCGCACTCGCCGGCTGCGCGCTTCCGGCGCTCCTGCGCCTCGACGTGCCAGGCGTGCGCTTCATGTACTGGCGCGCGCTGACGGTGCTCTGCCTGGCGCTCCCCTGGATTCAGACGCGGCACGCCGTGGATGCTGCCGCCTCGTCGAACCTCCTGGGCGCCGCGCCGGCGGCGGGCGCGCCATCAGCCGTCTCGACGTCCACCGCTCTCGCCGCGGCGCCGCCGATCGACTGGCCCGTGCTGATCGGCATCCTCCTCGCCGCAGGCGTCGTGGTCCGCCTCCTGTGGATGGGGGCCGGCCTTTTTTATCTGCGCCGGCTGCGCTCCGCCGGATCCGAAGCTCCAGCCACCGACGACCTGGGTGAGCTGCAGCAGGCGCTCGGCACCGGTGCGACCGTCCGCTACGTGCCGGGGCTCACGCAGCCCGTCACCTTCGGCCTGTTCCGGCCCGTAGTCCTGCTGCCGGATGGTCTTCGCAGCGAGAGCTGCGAGATCCATCGCGCCGTGCTCGCGCACGAACTGGTCCACGTCCAGCGCCACGACTGGGCGTGGATCGTGGGGGAGGAACTGGTGCGCGCCGCGCTCTGGTTCCATCCCGCGATGTGGTGGCTCATCTCCCGCGTGCAGCTCGCGCGCGAGGAAGTCGTGGACGAAATCGTCGTCGCACTCACGGGCAAGCGCCGCACGTACGTCGAGGCGCTGCTCGCCTTCGCCGACAGCACCCCGCTTGCGCCCGCGCCGGCGTTCGCCCGGCGCCGGCACCTGTTCCGCCGCGTGACCTTGATTTCCAGGGAGGCCGTGATGTCTTCAAGACGTATCGTCGTCTCGTGCGCCGCGATGGCGATGGTGGTCGCCGGCGGCAGCTGGTATGCGGTCGGGGCGTTTCCCATGCAGCAGGCGGCATCCAGCATCGTGATGTCCGACCAGCCGGGTCCGCTCGAGAAAGCCGCCAGGCCGATTACCCCGGAAAACCCCATTCCCCGGCGGCTCGTGTCGTTCCAGCCGGACTACCCACCCGAGATCGCCGGGTCCGGCGCCCGCGGCAACGTGACGATGCGGGTCACACTCGACGGGACGGGCCGCGTCGCCGAAGTGCGGCTACTCGGTCTGACAGCCACGGCGATGTCCCCGAACTTCACGATCAGCTTCAACAACGTGGGGCCCGGCCAGTGGGATGGGTTCGCCCACACAGCAGCCAACGCGGAGACGGCGAAAATCCTGCGCGCACTGGTGGATGCCGCCGCCGCCGGCGTGCAGCGATGGAGCTACGAGCCGCCGGCCGAGGCGCCGATTTCATTCCTCGTCAGCTTCCGCTTCGCGCCCGATACCGAAACGACCTCGACGCAGCTCGCCGCGCCACTGCCGACGCGCGATTCGACGCGTTCGGCCGCCGCCAGCCGCACCGACTGGTCGGTGGACGGCGCTCTGCGTATCGGAGGCGACATCAAGGCGCCGAAGAAGATTCGTGACGTCCGCCCCGCCTATCCGGCCGAAGCACTGGCGGCGCGGGTGACGGGGGTCGTGATCATCGAGGCGCGCATCGGGCCGGATGGAAGCGTGACCAACGCCCACGTGCTGCGATCGATTCCGATGCTGGATCAGGCGGCGCTCGATGCGGCGATGCAGTGGAAGTTCACGCCGACGCTCCTGAACGGCCAGGCCGTGCCGGTGATCATGACGATGACGGTCAGCTTCACCCTGCGGTAGCTGAGGCGGCAGGTGCGGGGGACATCCGGGCCGTGGCGCGCAGCGGACATAGCGCGCCACGCTCGATGCGACAGCTACGAAAACTCCACGATCACCGGCGCGTGATCGCTCGTGCCGAACTCACGCTGGACGACCGAGGATCTGGCGCGCTCGTACAGCGCCTGGCTGGCGAGCAGGTAGTCGAGGCGCCAGCCGATATTGCGTTCGCGCATGTTGCGCCACGGCGGCCACCACGTGAACAACTGATCGTTGTCCGGCTCGAGCGCCCGTCCCACATCGACGAGTCCGTGACCGATGATCCGTTCGAGCTGCGCGCGTTCCTCGGCGAGCTGGCCGATCGCGTTCGGTTTCCGCTCCTTCGGGTGCACGTCCATGTCCGTCCGCGCGATGTTGAGGTCGCCGCACACGATCACCGGCTGCGGATCGCTGCGCACGTCCGAGACGTACTGCTCGAGCGCCGCCAGGAAGCGCAGCTTCGCAGGAAAGTCCTTCCCGCCGTTCGGCACGTACACCGACACCGCCGTCACCTCCGGCAGCCGCACCTCGACGATCCGGTTCTCGAAATCGAATGACGGGTGGGCGAAGTGCGGACGTTCGGGCGAGAGCCGCTTGCTGACGTGCAGCCCGACGCCCGAGTAGCCCTTCGCGCCGTGCCAGTAGCACCAGTAGCCCTCGATCTCGCAGAGCCACACCGGCAACTGATCGATCGCCGCCTTGATTTCCTGAAGACAGACGATGTCGGGCTGCTCGCGTTCGAGCCATTCCTGGAGTTGGGCCTGCCGTGCCCGGATGCCGTTGACGTTCCAGGTCGCGATCTTCATGCGACGGATGAGGCTGGAAAACTCGGAGGGGTGCCGCCGGTGCTCCTGCTCATCCTGTCACTCTACCGCGACCGGAAGGTCTCGTGCGCGGCGACGCGGATGCGGGCCGAAACTGACGCGGGACGGAAGCTACCGGCCCGCGTCGCGGCCCACGCCGCCGACAGAACCGCTGGATCCCTCTCCCAGCGAGACGACCTGCCCTTTCTGATGGTCCGGATGAGGACACGACTCGGCGTGTGCGTCGAGAACAGCAACAGTTTCGGCGTCGTACGTCTCGTAAATGCCCACGAGACATCCGCACGGAAGGTACCTGCTCGAGAGTCCTCTGAGAATCCGCATGATGATGTACTTTGACACCGTCGGAGGCCGCGAGGTTTAACCTTTCCGTCATGAATCCGATTGGCGCACGGCTCTACGTGTCGAGCAAATCGGTCACCTTCGTCGGCCTTCGGCGCGGCCCCGCCCCTTCTTGCGGTGCGCGCCGTCGGCGTCGCATTCCACGGATCCTCGGGCCAGGGGTGCTTCGGATAGCGGCCGCGCAACTCCTTGCGGACCTCCGGGTACGTCCGCTCCCAGAAGCTGCGCAGGTCGCGCGTCATCTGCACGGGCCGCCCGTTCGGCGCCAGCAGGCGCAGGAGGACCGGCTCGCGCCGCGGACCGATCGCCGGCGTCTCCGCCAGGCCGAATAGCTCCTGCACCTTCACGGAAGCGGAGACCGAGCCGTCGGACTCGTAGTCCAGCCGGTGCGATCGGCCGCTCGGAACGCGTAGCTGCGAGGGCGCCAGCCTGTCGAGGTCGGCCCGCACGCTCCACGACAGGCTTCCCTCGAGATCGACCTCGTCGAGCGATCGACGCCCGTCCGCCGCCCGGACAACCAGGTCCGACACGCTCACGTCGAGTCCCGCGAATGCGAGACGTCGAACGAGCTGAGTGTCGGCGGCAGTCAGGCCTCGCTCGAGGTACGCGCGTGCCAGCAGCGCGGACGACTCCAGCGGATCCGGCTTGACCGGGTGCTCCGCCAGCACGATCGCGCCGTAGTAATCCCGCGCGGATGCGCGCACTGTTCCCGATCCGGAATCGAAGGCGTGCGCAACGCCGCTCGCGGTCGGGTCGAGCCACTCGCGCTCGATCGCGCTCGCCATCCGTATCTGCGCCTCAGATACTTCCCCTCGTCGCCCGGCCTGCACGTCGAGCGCCACGATGAACTCGGCGTCCCGCACGCCGCTGTCCGCCCCAAGCACGGCGCCATGCCCCGAACTGAGCAACACGCGCGGAGAACCTGGCGACCGGCGTCTGCCGACTCGGTCGGGAAAACCGGCGAGGATTGCGCGGCGGAATGCGACCTCGTCCAGAGCCGGGGACGGTGAGTCGAAGGACCGCGTCAGCTCCGCCGCGATGCGGCCGACGTGCGGCGGCAGATCGCGCTCGGCGATGGCCGACAGGAGATCGCTCGTCGTCGTTTCGTGCCGGGGCGGCACGAAATGCCTCTCGGAGAGGAGGGCGCACGCGAGCGCGGCCTGGCGGGCGCCGCCAGTCTCGATCAGGATTCGCGCCAGCCGCGGATGGATCGGCAATCGCTGCATCCGCCGGCCATCCGGCGTGAGGCCACGGTCGTCGATCGCCCCGAGCTGCGCCAGCAGGCGCATCCCGCCATCGATCGAGTCCCGCGACGGCGGGTCGAACCACTCCATCGTGTCGGGGCTTCCGCCCCAGGCGAGGATGTCCAGCAGCGGTCCCGACAGATCGACGCGGTGAATCTCCGGCTCGCGATGGGGCCGCAGGCGATCGGCGTCGGACCAGAGGCGAAACGCGACGCCCGGGCCCAGCCGCGCGGCGCGTCCCGCGCGCTGATCGGCGGAATCCCGGGAGATGCGCTCGGTCTCGAGGCTGTCGATGCCGCGGTCCGGGTCGTAGCGCGCCACCTTGTGCAGGCCGCTGTCGATGACCGCCGAAACGCCGGGCACCGTCAGCGACGTCTCCGCGATGTTGGTCGCCAGGATTACTCGGCGTCGCGGCGGTGGGGCCAGCACGGCGTCCTGCGCCGCGCTGTCCATCGAGCCGTGCAGCTCCAGCACGTCGACTGGGCACCAGCAGCGGCTCGCAGGTCTCCGGCGGCGCGGCGAATCTCGGGCGCGCCGGGAAGGAAGCAGAGCACCTGCCCCGCGGTCGCGGCGAGCGCCTCCCGCACCGCCTGAGCGAGCCGATGCCGGGACGGTAGAGGACTGTCAGGTCGTGGGCCCGGCCCGGCACATCGACCACCGGACAGCCATCCAGGAACGCGGCGACCGGCGCCGCGTCCATCGTCGCCGACATCACGACGATCCGGAGGTCGCCACGAGCAAGCCAGGCCTGCTTCGCGAGCGCAATGCCGAGGTCGGCATGGATGCTGCGCTCGTGGAACTCGTCGAGCACGACCGTGCGAAAGCTCGAAAGGAGAGGGTCCTGCTGAAGGCGCGCGGTCAGGATGCCTTCGGTCGCGAGCAGGACGCGGGTCGCCGGAGTGAAATGCCGCTCGAAGCGCACATGCCAGCCGACCTCCTGGCCGAGCGTCCAACCCCGCTCGTCGGCGATGCGGCGTGCGATGCTCCGTGCCGCGATGCGTCGTGGCTGGAGCACGACGACCGGACCGTCCACGGCCAGTGCGGGAGCGATGCGCGTCGTCTTTCCTGCGCCCGGCGGCGCTGTGACAACGACCGCCCGGTGTTCCCTCAGGCGCTCGAGAATCCCGGGAACCTGAGGGTCAATCGGCAGCGCGGCGAGCGGCATCGTCTCATCTTACGCGCTGCCCGCGCCGGAACGGGCGCCCTACTCGCGCAGCGCGTTGACCGGATTGAGCTTCACGGCGCGCACGGCCGGCACGACGCTCGCGAGCGTCGCCACCGCGATCAACAGCACGGCGACGACGCCAAACGTCAGGGGATCGAGCGTGCTCACACCGTACACGAAGCTCTGGAGCGCGCGGGTCGCGACGGCGGACAGCGCGAGGCCGATCGTCACGCCGAACAGCGCCAGCAACGCGCCCTGCCACAGGACAGACCGGAGGATCCGATCGCGCCCGGCGCCGAGCGCCATCCGGATCCCGAACTCGCGGGTGCGCTGGGTGACCGAGTACGCGACAGGCCGTAGATGCCGGCCGACGCGAGCAGCAGCCCGATGATGCCGAAGGCGCCGAGAAGCGTCATCTGGAAACGCTGATCCTCCACGAATCGCGCCTTCACCTGGTCCATCGTCGTAAACGACGAGAACGGCTGCCTGGGATCGATGCTGCCCATGGCGTCCCTGATTTCTCGAACCAGTTCAGGGCTCGCGGTGCTCGCGCGCACGACCCAGTCCATCGGGAAGTAGGTGTGGCTCGCCTTGATGCCTTCGATGTTCGCCTGCCCGACCGGGACGTACATCACCGCGGGGAGATTCCCGACGAGCCCCTGCTCGCGCACGTCCTGCGCCACGCCGACGATCTCCATGGGCGCATCGCTGTCGAAGACGCGCAGGTGATGCCCGAGCGGGTTGACGCCTTTCAGGTACTTCCGCGCGAACTGCTCGCTGACGACGGCGACCGGGGCGGCTCCGGCCCGATCGCGTTCGTTGAAGGCGCGGCCCGAGACGATGCGGATCGTCATCAGGTCGAAGTAGTTCGGACTCGCATAGCGCCAGTCCGTCAGTGCCCGCTCGACTTTCTCCGGGCCGTCGAGGACGTCCACGTTCAGGTTCAGGGCGTAATCGATCGGAATGCCATTGACCACTCCGGCTGCCTGCACGCCAGGAATCCGCCGGATGCGATCGAGCGCCTGGTCGAAGAACTGGTTGGTCTCCGCGGTCGTCGCGTAGCGGTCGCCCTGCAGCGACATCTTCGCGACGAGCAGGTTGTGCGTGTCGAAGCCGGGATCGATGGCGCGCATCTTCAGGAACGTCTGGACGAGCAGCCCGGCCCCGACAAGGAGCAGCGCGCAGAGCGCCATTTCGCTCACGACCAGCCCCCTCCGCAGCCATCCCGCCCGCCGGTTCGAGGTCGTGCGCGTCCCGTCGTCCTTGAACGCCTCGACGAGATCGTGCCGCGACAGGCTCAGCGCGGGCGCGAGGCCGAAGACCACGCCCGTGACGGCTGACACGGCGAGCATCACCGCGAGCACCGTGGCGTCGACGCGGACGTCCTGATGGATGGTGTAGCCGGTCGGCGTCAGCGCCAGAAGGGCCGGAACGGCCAGGTAGGCCATCAGCACACCGAGCGCACCGCCGGCAACGAAGAGAGGACCGACTCGGTGAGCAACTGGCGGACCAGGCGCGCGCGGCCGGCACCCAGCGCGGCGCGGACGGCAATCTCGCGGCCCCTGCCCGATGCCCGCGCGAGGAGCAGCCCCGCGGTATTCGCGCAGGCGATCAGCAGCAGCAGACCGACCGCCCCGAGCATGATCAGCAAGGCCGGGCGCACATCCCTTGCGACCAGCGTCTGGTAGGACACAAAGCCGGTCGCGCTCGCGCCGTGCGGAATTCGGATACGCGGCGGTGAACGCGCCGAAGACCGCGGTGGCTTCAGCGACCGCCTGCTCGGGACGGACGTCGTGCCGCAGGCGTCCGGCAACAACATAGTTGAACCCGCCGCCGGCGCCGCTCGTACCGGGCTGGAGCGGAACGTAGAGGTCGGCCGGCTCGATCGTGGTGAATCGTTCAGGCATCACTCCCACGACGATGTAGGGCCGATCGCCAGCGTCATGGCCTTGCCGATTACCGACGGGTCGGCGCCGAACAGCCGTTTCCAGATGCCGTAGCCCAGGATCGCGACGTCCGGCCCGCCGGGTCGATCCTCATCGGCGCGGAACGCCTGCCCATAGGCCGGTCGCACCCCGAAGACCGGAAAGAACTCCTTCGAGACCGGCATGGCCTTCACGTACTCCGCGGTCGTGCCCGTCGCGAAATTGAAGCCCGTTGGTGCGCGCCAGGCGGCGAGCGCCTCGAACGACGTCATGTGGTCGCGGAAGAACAGGTAGCGCTGCCCTGTCTGCCCGGCAGCCTCCTGGCCGGGGTATCGCCGCACCATTTGCAGAATGCGATCAGGCTCGGGATACGGCAATGGCCGAAGGAGGACCGCATCGACGACACTGAAAATGGCGGCGTTCGCCCCGATGCCGAGCGCCAGGGTGAGGAGAGCCGCGATCGTGAACCCGGGCCCGCGAAGGAGTGTCCGCATCCCGTAGCGGACGTCGTGGAGGGTCGTCTCGATCATCGGCAGGCTGCGCTGCTCGCGGTACGAATCCTTCATCTGCGTCGTTCCTCCGAAACTCCGGCGCGCTGCCGCGCGGGCCTCGCTGATGCTCATCCCCCGCCGCACGTGCTCGTCCACGAGCATCTCGAGATGAAAGTTGACCTCGTCGTCCAGGTCGTCGTCACGGTGACGGCGGCCGAAGAAGCCGGCGAGGCGGGACCACAGCATGCGCATCGCTCAATCCTGACGGAGCGCCGTGACCGGGTTGATGCGCAGCGCGCGCATGGCGGGCACGAGATGCGCCGCGGTGGCCACCACGGCCATCGTCGCCGCGGCCGTTGCGAACGTGAGCGGATCGGTCGCGCTGATGTCGAAGAGCAGCGTCCCGAGAGCGCGCGTCGCGAGCAGAGCAGCGACGGCGCCGATCACCAGACCGGCCAGGACCGTGGCCAGGCCGCTGCCGAGCACCAGCCGCAAAACGTCGGCGGGCCTGGCGCCAAGCGCGATGCGGACGCCCAGTTCGCGCGTGCGCTGCGCCACGAGGTAGGCGACGACCCCGTAGAGGCCGACCGCGGCGAGCACCAGCGAGACTATCGCGAACGCTCCGAGCAGTTCCATGACGAACCGGCGATCGGCCACCGCCTTCGAGACGAGATCGGACATCGTGGCGACGCCGAAGATCGGCACGGCCGGATCGATCCGGTGCAGCACGTCCCGAATCTGCGGGGCGAGCGCGGCCGGCTCGCTCGTTACGGAACGGACCGTGAGCACCAGGAAGGAGTCGGTCATCTGGGCCTGCGGCATGTACATCTGCAGCGTCGGCGCGGCCGCCAGGTCTGCGTGATGGACATCGCCCGCCACGCCGACGACCGTCCGCCACGGTCCGTCGGTGGCCGATCCAATCCGAACGCGCTGACCGATCGGATCCTGCCCGGGCCAGACCCAGCGGGCGGTGCTTTCGGCCACGACGACCACCGGCAGGCTGCCGGCGCGGTCGGCATCCGTAATGAGCCGCCCGCGCTCGAGAGGGATCCCCATCACGCGAAAGTACCCGGGAGTCACCGAGTAGCGTTCGACCGCCGGATCCTCTTCGGGGTTCAGCGGCACACGGCCCTCCACATGGAAGCCCCAGCGATCGCCGTTTCCGCCGAGCGGAATTTGTCCCGCAATCGCCGCAGCCTCGACGCCTGGCAGCGCCTGGACCTGGCGGACGACGCGATCGATGACGTCGAGGACGGCCGCGTCCTCCCGATAGGCGCGCCCGAGGAGCGAGAAGTTCATCGTCAGCACGCCGTCGGCCCGAAATCCCGGATCGACGAGCATCAGCCGCTCCACACTCTTCAGCATCAGCGCCGCGCCGCTGAGCAGAATCAGCGCGAGCGCCAAATCCGCGACAACAAGCAACCGCTGGGCGCGGCCGGCGCCCCCGACGCTCGTCCGTGAGTCCAGCGCCAGGGTGGCCTGCAGGCCGTGGCGCGCTGACTTGAGCGCCGGGAGAATCCCGAACAGGGCGCCGGTACCGAGCGCGAGGACGAACGCAAATGTCAGGACCGCGCCGTCGATTGTGGCGTGCGCGAGCCGCGGGATCGTGACCGGCGCAAGCTGCGGCACGACCGACAGCGCAGCGGCCGCGCAGCCTACCCCGAGCAGTCCGCCGGCAAGGCTGAGCATCAGGCTTTCGGTCAGTAGTTGTCGCACGAGCCGCCGCCGGCCCGCGCCGAGCGCGCTGCGTACCGCCATCTCTCTCGCGCGCGTCGTCGCTCGCGCCAGCAGCAGGTTCGCGACGTTCGCGCACGCGATGAGCAGCACGAAGCCGACGGCCGCGAGGAGGACGAGCAGGAGGCGCCGGACCGGACCGGACAGCATCTCCTGCAACGGCGTCACCGCCACGTCGCTATTGTCGTACTCCGTCGGGTACGCCGAGGCCAGCTGGCTGCGGATCGCCCGGAGATCCGCGTGTGCCTGTTCGGGTGTGACGCCCGCCTTGATCCTGCCGATGGCCCTGAGGTGCTGGCAGGTCCGGCATGCGTACGGAAGCGTGGCGTCGTAGCCGAGCGGCGCCCACAGATCCGCGGGCTGATACATCACCGTCGACACGAGCGGCTCGAACGAGGCGGGCATCACGCCCGCGATCCGATAGGTCTCGTCGTTCATGGTCACCGTCTGGCCGACGATGGAAGGGTCGGCGCTGAAGCGCCGTCGCCAGAGGCGATCGCTCAGCACGACAACGCGCCACTGATCCGGCCGATCTTCATCGGCCTTGAACCCGGTGCCGAGCGAGGGATGGACGCCGAGCACGTCGAAGAACGTCCAGCTGACGCGCATGGCGGAGAGGCGCTCGGCTTCCCCGCCGGAGACTAGCGTCGGCGTCCAGAGGCGGACCGCCGCCATCGCGTCGAAGGTCGTGGCACGGTCGCGGTAGTCCTGATAGGTGAGATATCCCAGCGTGCCGGGCCGCCCCGCCCGATCGGCCTCGCCGAGCACGACAGACGCCCGCTCTCCGGATACGGGAGGGGCCGGAGCAGCACGGCGTTGACGATGCTGAAGATGGCGACGTTGGCGCCGATGCCGAGCGCGAGCGTCACGAGCGCCGCGATCGTGAAGCCCGGTGTCCGGAGGAGCGTCCGCGCGCCGTATCGCAGGTCCTGGAACAGCGTGTCGAGGAACGGCAGACCCTGTTGCTCCCGGAAAGCCTCGGCGATCTGTGCGCGGCCGCCGACCCGGAGGCGCGCCTCGCGCCGGGCTTCGTCGGGGCCGGCGCCGCCGCGGCGGAGCTGCTCCTCGAGCATCTCGGTGTGAAAGCTCAGTTCAACGTCGAAGGTCGCGGTCGTCGCGGCGCGTGAACATCCCGGCCGTCCGGGCCAGCCACTCCCGGAGCCCGCTCATCGCGTCGTCCCCGGTTCGAGGAGTCTGCCCATGACGGCCACGATCCGTCCCCAGTCCTCGGCTTCGCGGACGGCCTGTTTGCGTCCCGAACGCGTGAGACTGTAGAACCTGGCGCGGCGGTTGTTCTCAGACACGCCCCACCGGCCGGTGATCCAGCCCTTCTGTTCGAGGCGCAGGAGGGCGGGATAGAGCGTGCCCTGGTTGAGCTGGAGCAGGTTCTCGGACACCTGCTGGATGCGCTGCGCGATGCCGTATCCGTGCATGCTGCCGAGCGTTTCCAGCGTTTTGAGGACCATGAGATCGAGGGTCCCCTGGAGCACGTCCGACCTGGGTTCGGTCACGCAAGCCTCCTGTTGGCAATCAACATGTGCTCCTGTTGGACGGCCACAGGAGAGGAAAGGTTGCACATCGGGCGCGGCCGAGCCCGTTCGTGGTCAAATAGCGGCGTTCGTCACACGAAAGGAGTGGGGATGCGGTGGCTGGGTCTGGTGGCGATCGCGGTCGCAGGCGGAGGAACGGCGTCGGCGCAGCCAGGGGCGGCGGCCACCTTCACGGTCGGGACCGAAACCGCGGGGCGCGGACAGAAGGCGTTCGGAAGCATCGAGGTCCGCAGGGGGGCCGATGCACCGTCGAGCATCCCCGTGGCCAACATCGGAGTCCCCGCGCGATGAGCCCGCGTCTGAAATCCGTGTTTCTCGACGCCGGAGGCGTTCTGGTATTTCCGAACTGGTTTCGCGTCAGCGCGGCGCTGGCGGCGCACGGGGTTCACGTCGCGCCGGATGCGCTCGCCGGAGCCGAACCGTTTGCCAAGCGCCGGCTCGACGACACCCGGACGATCCAGGTGACCAACGACGCGGGGCGGGGCTGGCTGTACTTCAACCTGATCCTCGAGGAGCTGGGCATCGAGCGGTCCGCGGCGACCGACGCGGCGCTGGCCGAGCTGCACGCATACCACGAGGCGTCGAATCTCTGGGAACTCGTGCCAGACGTCGTGCTCCCGGCCCTTTCGGCGTTGCGCGATCGTGGTCTTCGCCTCACCGTCGTGTCGAACGCGAACGGACGGCTGGCGGCGCTCCTCGAACGCGTGCGTCTCGCGTCGTCGTTCGACTGCATACTCGATTCGCACGACGAGGGCGTCGAGAAGCCGGACCCGCGCATTTTCGAGATTGCGCTCGAGCGCAGCGGCGCGTCGCGCGACTCGACGATTCATGTCGGAGACCTGTACCAGGTGGACGTGCTGGGTGCGCGGGCGGCGGGGCTGCGCGGCGTGCTGTTCGATCAGCAGGGCCTCTACGAGGACGCGGACTGTCCGCGTGTGCGGTCCCTCGCGGACCTGGCGGACCAGGTCGCGCGAGGGTGCTTCGATTGAGCTTCAGTGGCCGGCGCCGGCCGGCTTGGCGAATCTCGCGTCGGCGACCGGGACATTGATCTTCACGTCCGAGAACTTCGCCGTTGTCACCGAGTCCCACGTCGCGCGGCGAATCTGGAACGGCACCTTCACGCCATTGACCGCCCGGTAGTCGGTGTAGTCAATCTGTTCGGGCAGGATGCCGAAGGCGGTGCGCGTCGACACCACGCGGCGGGCGAGGAGCCCCGACTGCCGGTCGAAGTAGAACTGCTCAGCGACCTGCGGCGAGCTTCGGCCGTTGACGATGATCATGGGGCGGCCCTCGAGGGTCGTGTACCGCGCCGGCGTCAGGTTCTGGTAGCGGTCCTTCAACTGGAGTGGCAGCAGCAGGTCCGAGAGCCGGCGGACGTCCAGCACCTCGAGGGCGTTCTTGACGACCCACGTGTTGCCGCCGTTCTGGGCCCATTCGGTCGTGCCGTCAGTGGCCAGGGTACTCGGCTCGGGCTTGCTGTCGATCGACTGGCGCACCATGCCGGGCGCTTTTTCCTCGACGACGATGGGCGAGGCCTGACCGGCGCGGTCGGTCACGGTCCCGCGCATCACGCGGGAGGTGACTTTCTCGAACGCCGCCCGTCCGCCGAGCGCCTGGACGTAGGCGTCGAGCGCCTGGTCGATTGTCTCGGTCGGGCGCGGAGGGCGTCCGCCGCGCCCGGCCTCGGCGGGCGGCATGCTGGCGCGGGCGTGCTGAGCCTCG
Organism: uncultured Acidobacteriota bacterium; assembly: GCA_963817635.1. Taxonomy (GTDB): domain Bacteria; phylum Acidobacteriota; class Vicinamibacteria; order Vicinamibacterales; family 2-12-FULL-66-21; genus CAWFPR01. Next base: position 324,108 of record CAWFPR010000028.1, read on the forward strand.
GCGCGTGCCGCGGCGGCGGCGATTTGATCGACCGTCAGTTCCGCAGCGACGGGTGGCACGCGGTCAGGCTCGTTCCGGCCGTGATGGCACGATGCGCAGGTGACGGTGGGCTTTCCGTCGAAGTTCTGCTCGTTGATCGTGTTCATCATCTGCATCATCGTGCGCGCCGTCTGCTTGGCCTTCTTGTCGTGCTTTCCATAGGCCAGTCGCCCTTTTCGCTGGTGACGTGGCAGAAGTCGCAGTGCACGCCGAGCGAGGCCGCCATGAACCGCATGACGCCGTCGAGGTCGTCGGCGGGCAGGTCCTTGAGAACCTGGATGTTCATGTACTTCTGGGGGGCGAGCGGGCCGGTGGCGTCGACGCCTGCTGGCCTTGAGCCGGCGGTTGCTGGGCCATCGTGCGCACATTGAGCGCCACGACGAGTGCCCCGGCGGCCAGAATGGTCAGCGCCCGGAAGCTGATTCGCATTGAGCCTGTCTCCATGGTTTGATGAGCCCCCGCGGCACCGCCGGCGAGGTGAGTGATAATACTGCCGACCGGGCCGCAGCGCTTACCGGCTCCGCCGGGCTTCGGGGCGAAGATGGGGCGGAGCTAGGTCGGAGCTGCCCCCGGAGCTTCAACCCAGCTCAGACCGGTGTCGAAGCCAGGTCGAAGCTGGGTTGAAGCTGGGTTGAAGCTCAGCTGCGATGCTCGGTCCGGGCCCAGGTGTCCTTCAGGGTGACGGTCCGGTTGAACACCAGATGGCCGTGGGCGGAATCGGGATCGACGCAAAAATACCCCAGCCGCTCGAACTGATAGCAGCTCCCGGCTCTGGCGGCCGCCACGCTCGGCTCGACTTTCGCCCGAGGCAGGACGTTGAGCGATTCGGGGTTCAAGTCCGCCTTGAAATCGCCCGCCGCGTCCGGATTTTCGCTGTTGAACAACCGATCGTACAGCCGGACCTCCACGTCCAGCGCGGTCGCGCCGACACCCAGTGAAGCGTGGCCTTCACCTTCCTGCCGTCGGCGGCATCTCCCCCGCGCGTGGCGGGATCGTACGTGCACCGGATTAGACTGATCTCCCCCGTCGCCGCGTCCTTCTCGACGCTCGTGCACGTGACAAAGTAGGCGCCCCGCAGACGCACTTCGCGGCCTGGCGCCATGCGGAAGAACTTCTTCGGCGGGTCCTCGCGGAAATCGTCGCGCTCGATGAACAAATCCCGCGAAAAGGGCACCCGGCGCGTACCGGCCGCGGGGTCCTCCGGGTTGTTGGCGACCTCGAATTCCTCGGTGCGTCCCTCGGGGTAGTTCTCGACGAGGAGGCGGACCGGGTTGAGCACGCCCATATCCGCGGCGCGCGCCTGTTGAGATCTTCACGCACGGCGTGTTCGAGCAGCGCCACATCCACCGTGTTTTCCCGCTTCGCCACGCCGATGCGCTCACAGAAGGTCCGGATCGACTCCGGCGTGTACCCGCGCCGGCGCATTCCGCCAATCGTCGGCATCCGCGGGTCGTCCCATCCGGCCACGTGCCCTTCCTGCACCAGTTCGAGCAGCTTGCGCTTGCTCATGACCGTGTAGGTCAGGTTCAGACGCGCGAATTCAATCTGGCGCGGGCGGCCGGGAACCGGCAGGTTCGCAACGAGCCAGTCGTACAGTGGACGATGGTCCTCGAACTCCAGGGTGCACAGCGAATGCGTGATCAACTCGATGGCGTCCGACGGCGGGTGCGCGAAGTCGTACATCGGATAGATGCACCACGCGTCCCCGGTGCGGTGGTGATGCGCGCGCCGTATGCGATAGAGCGCCGGGTCGCGCATGTTGATATTGGGCGACGCCATGTCAATCTTCGCCCGCAGCACGTGCGCGCCATCGGGAAATTCGCCCGCGCGCATCCGCACGAACATGTCCAGATTGTCTTCGATGCTCCGCGCCCGATACGGACTGTCCTTGCCCGGCTCGCTCAACGTCCCGCGATAGTCGCGCATCTCGTCGGCCGACAGGCTGTCGACATAGGCCTTCCCGGCTTTGATGAGATGGACGGCGTACCCGTACAGCTTTTCGAAATAATCGGAGGCATACAGCGGCTCGCCGTGCCATCGGAACCCGAGCCAGCGGACGTCTTCCTGGATGGAATCAACGTACTCCACGTCCTTTTTCTCGGGATTCGTGTCGTCGAAGCGGAGATTGCACGTCCCGTCGAACTCGGCCGCGATGCCGAAGTTCAGGCAATCGACTTCGCATGACCGATGTGCAGGTAGCCGTTCGGCTCAGGCGGGAACCGCGTCGCGACGCGTCCCCCTCCTTTCCCCGCGGCCCGGTCCTCGGCCACGATGGTCCGGATGAAGTCGAGGGCCGGCTCGCCGTCGCGAGCCCCGTGCCTTTCGTGGTGTCAGCCATAAGGTAAACCTGCATTATACCGGGCGGGGACGAGGGAAAAGGTAGATGGCAAAAGGTAGAAGGTAAAAGGCAAGGGCAACGGGTAGAGGGCAAGGGGGAAATGGGAAATGGCGAATGGGGAATGGCAAGACGAGGCAGTCAGGCGGCGACGAACCTGGCAGGCGATCGGGATTCTCGTGGCGATCGGCATGCTCGTGGGCTGCCGCGCGGCGCAGGCAGCTCAGACGTCGAACGCCGGCGTGCTGGTCAATCTCCTCACCGAGGTGCGCGGCCTTCGCGCGGCAATGGAGCAGATGGCGTCGGCGGGACCCCGAATCCAGCTCGCCACCGCGCGCCTGCAGCTCCAGGAACAGCGCATCAACTCGCTCGCGCGGCGCGTCGACGACGTGCGGGCCAGCATCCGGAACCGCCAGGACGAGGCCACCCAGCTCACCAGGCGCTACCAGCAGCTCGAGTCCGCCGCGGCCCAGTCGCCGAACCGCGATCAGGTCGATCTCGAATTGAAGGCGATCCGGGCGGCGGTCAGCCAGGCACAATCCGATGTGCAGCGGCTCCAGGGCGAAGACGCGGACCTCAGTCAACAGATAGCCATCGAGCAGGGCCGCTGGACCGACATCAACCAGCGCCTCGAGGAACTCGATCGCGCGCTCACGAGGAAGTAGTCATTGAGCCAGCGATGAAAGCGCGGCGTCCGGCACCAGAGAAGGTTGATAGAATTCCAAGGTGCTCCCGCTCATCCTGACGTGTCTTCTGCAAACGACCGCTCCCGGTGTCGCGAGTCATCCCCAGGGCGCGCCCGACGCCATCTCGTCACAGCGCGCCATCGTCGAGGGCCGCGGCGGGCCGACCGTGACCATTCCGCGTATCGAAGCGTCGGTGGACATCGACGGACTACTGGACGAGGCACCGTGGCAACAGGCCGCGCGTCTCGGCGGGTTCTGGCAGTACCAGCCGTCGGACGGCCGGCCGGCTGAAGAGCAAACCGAGGTGCGCGTCTGGTATTCGCCCGAGGCGATCTATTTCGGCATCATCGCCCACGATACGAGCCCGTCGACGATCCGCGCCTCGTCGGCTGATCGCGACAACCTCGATCGGGAAGACTACGTCACGATCTACCTCGACACCTTCAACGACCGCCGGCGCGCGTTCTTCTTCGCCGTCAATCCGCTCGGCGCCCAGCAGGACGGCGTGCAGAACGAGGGGCAATTCAACCCGGGGAGCACCACCGGAGGCACGCTCGACAAGAATCCCGACTATCGCTACGACTCGAAGGGACGCCTGGCGCCCGACGGTTATGTGGTCGAGGTGCGGATCCCGTTCAAGAGCCTGCGCTATCCGGGCAACGGCCCGCAGACGTGGGGGTTGAACATCAGGCGCAAGGTGCAACGGACCGGCTACGAGGATACGTGGACCGATGCGCGCCGGGTGTCGAGTTTCCTGGCCCAGGCGGGCGCGATCGACGGGCTGCACGACCTGAAACGCGGCGTGGTCACCGACGTCCAGCCGTTCGTGACCGCGAGCAACAACGGCACGCGCACCGCGAGCGGCGCGTTCGAGCGCGCGCCGTCGGATTACAACGCCGGAGCCAACCTGCGCTTCGGCCTGACGAACCTCTCGGTCGATGCGACCGTGAATCCGGACTTCAGCCAGGTGGAGTCGGACGCCGGGCTCGTCACCATCAACCAGCGATTCTCGCTCTTCTTCCCCGAGAAGCGGCCCTTCTTTCTCGAAGGCATCGAGCTGTTCGCCACGCCCAACCAGCTGGTCTACACGCGCCAGATCGTCGACCCGATCGCCGGCGGAAAGCTCACCGGCAAGTTCGGCCCGTATGGCGTCGCCTACATGACGGCGGTGGACGACACCGGCGTCGATCATGCGCTCTTCAACGTGGCGCGCCTGCGGCGCGACTTCGGGCGCAACTCGGTAGCCGGCGTGACGCTCACCGACCGGACCGAGAACGGCTCGTTCAACCGGGTCGTCGCCGCCGACGCGCGGATCGTGTTCAAGCGCCTGTACTACGTGCTGGGGCAGATGGGCGGATCCTGGACCGGGAACGACACGACCACGAGCGCACCGGTGTGGACGCTGGAGTTCGACCGCACGGCACGGCGATGGGGTTTCAACTACAAGGTGAACGCGATCGGCGAGAATTTCCGGAGCGACGCCGGGTTCGTCCCGCGCAACGACATCGTCGAGGCGCGCTTCGCGAACCGGCTGACCTACTACGGCAAGCGCGGCGCCACGATCGAAACGGCGACAGTCTTCTTCAACCCGAACCGCATCTGGCGGTACGGGGACTTTCTCCGTGCATCGCCGATCGAGGGGGCCGACTCGGTCAACATGAACGCGACGCTGCGCAAGGGCTGGCAGGCCAGCACGAGCCTGCGCCGCGAGTTCTGGACGTTCGATCCGGCCGCGTACACCAGCTACACCGTCGTGCGCGGCGGCGTGCCGCTGGCGTACGATGCGCCGCGCGAGCTGAATGGAACCTACGGAGCGACGTTCTCGGTCACGACGCCGACCTGGCAGAAGCTGAACGCACGCCTCGAGAACGCCAGGTCGCAGACGCCCATCTTTCCTGAAGCGGCCGAGGGGCACGAATCGCGCTGGACCGCGACGGCGAGCCTGCGCCCGATCGCCTCGATCCGCGCCGACCTGTCGCTCGTGCGCTCGAGGATCAGGCGCGACCGCGACGACAGCGAGTTCGCGCAGACGACCCTGCCGAGACTGAAGGTGGAGTATCAGCCGAGGCGATCGCTCTTCGTGCGCGTGATCGGCGAGTACCGCTCGCAGAATCAGGCGGCGCTCGTCGATGCGCACACCGGGGAACTGCTGTATCTCGGCGGCGTGCCCTCATCATCGCAACAGCAGAGAGGGCTGCGTCTCGATTGGCTCGCGTCGTACGAGCCGACGCCAGGCACCGCCGCGTATTTCGGCTACGGCAGCGCGCTCGACTCGCCCGGCGCCTTCGCGTTCAACGACCTCCGGCGGCTGAACGACGGGTTCTTCCTGAAGCTGGCGTATCAGATCAGGCGGTGACACCGTTGCCGTCCGCCATCATCCGGCCGGCGATCTCTTTCACCAGCTTGGCCGCCACCGCCGCGGTGACCCCGCCCAGATCCTGTCGCGGGTTGTATTCCACGACATCGGCGCCGACCAGCGTGCCGGCCATGCGCTGCACGGTGCCGATGACGTCGCGCACCGACAACCCGCCGGGCTCGCGGTGGGACACACCGGGCGCGTAGGCCGGGTCGATGGCGTCGAGATCGACCGACAGGTACACCGCGCCACCCACCACCGGACGTTCGCTGTCCCCCCATGCGCGCATGTCGATCACGTGCACGCCGTAGCGATCGGCCTGCTCCCGCTGATGCGCGTTCATCGTGCGGATACCGACCTGGACGAGCCTCGCAGCGAGGCGTTCTTCCATGATGCGGGCGAACGGACACGCGTGCGAGAAGCGGTCGCCTTCGAACTCGTCGTACAGGTCGGCGTGGGCGTCGATGTGGAGCACCGTGAGCGAGGGGTGCCTTCGCGCCACCGCCCGCAGCGCCGGATAGGTCACGGAATGATCGCCGCCGAGGAGCAGCGGGCGCCAGCCGCCGGTCATGAGATCGGCGACTCCGGCCTCGACCAGGTCGCGGACCGCCGCCGTGGCCGGCAACGCGAGATCGCCGCCGTCGCTGAGGCCGTCGGGGCTCGAGAGATCGCGAAGGCGCTCCGTCCAGCTGTTCCCCGCCGGCGACCACAGCGCCGCCCGAATCAGCGGCGGCGCCTCGGCCGCCCCAGGAAGAAAGGAGGAACTGGCGTCATACGGCAATCCCAGCAAGCGGGGCGCACGGTAGATCGGCATGGGGTAATTATCTCCGTTCGGCGCTCGGCGCTCGGCGTTCGTTCGTCCCATTTACCGTCTACCATTTACCATTTTCCATTTACCATGCCTCCGGGGGAGATATGCGCACACTCATCCAGGGACTGCTCGCCGCAGCGCTCACCATTGCCCAGCCGGACGCGGCCAGCACGCCGCGGCCGGGAATAGACTGGCCGCAGTTCCGCGGAATTGCCGCGAGCGGCGTCTCCGAGGGTGCGCCGCTCGCAACCACCTGGAACGTCACCGGGAATACGAACATCGTCTGGAAGACGCCCATCGCCGGGCTCGGCCATTCGAGTCCGGTCATCTGGGGCGACCTCCTGTGCGTGACGAGCGCGATCAGCGGCCAGACCGACGCCGGCCTGAAGGTCGGCCTGTACGGCGACATCGCGTCGGTGCAGGACAACACACCGCACGAATGGCGGATCTACTGCCTGGACAAGCACACCGGCGCCGTCAAGTGGCAGCAGACGGCCTACAAAGGCGTCCCGAAGATCAAGCGGCACACCAAGGCGACCCACGCGAACTCGACGCTGGCGACCGACGGCGAGCGGCTGATCGCGTTCTTCGGTTCGGAAGGTCTGTACGCCTACGACCTGAGGGGCACGCTGCTCTGGAAGAAGGACCTCGGCGTACTCGACGCCGCCTACTACGAAGTCCCGGAGGCACAGTGGGAGACCGGCAGTTCTCCGATCATCCACGACGGCATTGTCGTCGTGCAGGCCGACGTGCTCACCGGCTCGTTCCTCGCGACCTTCGATGCGGCGACCGGCAAGGAGTTGTGGCGCGACAGCCGGAGTGACGTCCCGACGTGGGGCACACCCACCGTGCACACCGTGGGTGGCCGGACGCAGTTGATTGTCAACGGCATGCGGCACGCCGGCGCCTACGACCTCGAGACCGGCAAGGAAGTCTGGAAACTGAGCGGCGGCGGCGACATCCCGGTGCCGACGCCGGTCGCCAGCGATGGCCTGGTGTTCATTACGAACGCGCACGGCAGCGCGGCCCCCGTGTACGCAATTCGCGAGACCGCGTCGGGGGACATCAGCCTGACGGCTGGAGCCACGAGCAACCAGGGCGTGGCGTGGAGCTACCCGCGCGACGGCGGCTACATGTGCACGCCGCTCGTCTATCGCGGCCTCGTCTACATCGTGAAGTTCAACGGCGTGCTGAACGTCTACGACGCCAAGAGCGGCGAGAAGAAGTTCCAGGAACGGCTCGCTGGCGGCACGGCGGCGTTCACGGCGTCTCCCGTGGCGGGCGACGGGAAGGTCTACATCGCGAACGAGGACGGCCAGGTCTTCGTGCTGAAAGCGGGCCCCACGTACGAGCTGCTCTCCCTGAACGACATGGGCTCGAGCGTGCTGGCCACGCCCGCGATCTCGCAGGGACGGCTGTTCGTGCGCACGCAACAGCAGGTGGTCGCAATCGGAGGGAGGTAGGGCTCGGGGCTCGGGGGAGTAAAATATAGGGTGGATATTCCCGTATCCCTCTAGATGCCGCTTCGAGGTGCCCTATGACCCGTGCCTGCACGGTTGCCCTGTTCGCGTTTCTCGCCGCTGCACCGGGGGCCTTCGCCCAGACGCCTCCGCCGACCGACCCGGCGCTTCAGCCAGTGCTCGACAAGATGGCGCAGTACATCGCCACCTATGGCGAGAAAGCGTCGATGTTCGTCGGCGTCGAGAAATACAGCCAGAGCGTGAACTTCCCCGATCTGCCGATGGTTCCGCCCCGGAAGCTGGTCGCGGAGTTCGCGATCATCAAAGTCCCCAGCGACATGGGCTGGATTGGCTTCCGCGACGTCGTCGAAGTAGACGGGAAAGGCGTCTCGGATCGCCGCGATCGCCTGATGTCCATCCTCACCGACATGTCGGCGGACTCGAGCCAGGCCACCGAGCTCGCCAACGAGAGTGCGCGTTACAACATCGGGCCGATCAGCCGGAACTTCAACACGCCGACCTCGACGCTCTTTTTCTTCTCCGCGGCGAACCTGAAGCGCTTCACCTTCACGAAGAAGGGGACGAAGAAGTTCGACGGGGTGGAAGTCTGGCAGCTCGATTTCATCGAGACACAGACGCCTACCATCGTCTCGACGCGTGCCGGCCAGTCCGTGCCCCTCGAAGGCACGCTCTGGGTCGCGCCCGCCGACGGCACCGTCGTCAAGTCTCGCCTCGTCATGCGCAACTTCGCGGATCAGATGACGAACCCGACCCAGAACGACGCCTACCCAGCGGGCGCCGGTCAGTCCGAACCGTCCGACGACGCGCCGGGGAGGCCGCCAGGTCCAAGGACATGGGAGAACGCTCGACTTCCAGCGCATCGACTCGCTGGCTGACATCGAAGTTACGTACAAGAAGCACGAGAAGTTCGGCGTGTGGCTGCCGGACAAGATGACCGAGATGTATGCGGGCGGGATCGTGACGAGAACAGGCACTCCGCCCAAGCCGGGCACGGCGACGACAAGGGCGAGCTATTCGGACTTCAAGCAGTTCGACACGGGTGTGAAGATCAACATCCCGAAACTGTAGGGGCGGCTCGTGAGCCGCCCTGCCGGCGACACTCCGGGCGACGTGTCGGGGCGGCTCGTGAGCCGCCCTGCCGGCGACACTCCGGGCGACGTGTCGGGGCGGCTCGTGAGCCGCCCCTGCCCGTCATGTCACGCCGTCTGCCAGCTCTGGAGCGCGCGCATGTAGTTGCCGCGCTCGAAGGCCTCAGGGTCGGGGCTGCGGCGCATGCTCATGCTGCCCTGGGCCTGCTTCAGCGATTCGTACTCGTGCAGCTCCAGCCACCGTTCCATGTCCTTCACCAGCACGGCCAGGAAGCCGGGCCCGTGCTGCAGCAGCGCCGCAACGACCTGCACCGCGTTCGCGCCGGCCATGACGGCCTTGAGCGCGTCGATGCCGGTGTGCACGCCGCCGGTGGCTGCGAGCGAGGCGCGCACGCGGCCCGAGAGGATTGCCAGCCACCGCACGCGAAGCAGCAGGTCGTTCGACGTCGAGAAGTGCAGGCGCGGCACCGTCTCGAGCGTCTCGGGATCGATGTCCGGCTGGTAGAACCGGTTGAACATCACCAGGCCCGACACGCCGTGCGCGTCGAGCTGCTGGGCCATGTGCGGAAGAGACGAGAAGAAGGGCGACAGCTTGACGGCAATCGGGATCTTCACGCGCTGCTTGATCACGCGCACCGCGTCGAGGAGCCGGTGCTCGACCGACGGTCCGCTCTCGGTCGGATCTGTCGCGACATGGTAGAAGTTCAGCTCGAGCGCGTCCGCACCGGCCTCTTCCATCAGCCGCGAGTAGCTCAGCCAGCCCTGTGGCGTCGTGCCGTTCAGCGAGGCGATCACCGGCACGCCCACGGCCGACTTCACGCGGCGCAGGTGCTCGAGGTACCGCGCCGGCCCGAACACGAACTCGTCGGGTTCGGGCAGGTACGTCGTGGCTTCGGCGAACGAGTTCGTGTGCGCCAGCACGTTCGCGTCGAGCCCGTGCTGCTCGCGCGTGATCTGCTCCTCGAAGAGCGATCGCAGCACGATCGCCGAGGCGCCGGCGTCTTCGAGCCGCTTCACGGCGTCGAGATCGTCAGAGAGCGGCGAAGCGCCCGGCATCAGCGGGTGCTTCAGCGCAAATCCCAGGTAGGTCGTTGAAAGGTCCATGCCGTTTCCCTACTCCTTGGTCTTGCCTGCGAGGGTTTCGTAAGTCGCAAACCGCGTGTGGATGTCGGCCTGCGCCGTCGCGAGCAGCTCCTTGAAGCGCTCGGGATACGCCTGCTCGACCATACGGTAGCGCGATTCATTGCGGACGTACTTGCCGAGTTCGATCTTCGGGGCGGGCGAGTCGAGCACCAGCGGATTGTGCCCCTCGGCCGTCCGCCGCGGATCGTACCGGAAGAGCGGCCAGTGTCCCGCATCCACCGCCAGTTTCTGCTGATCGAGGCCGAACGCCAGGTCGTAGCCGTGCGCGATGCAGTGGCTGTAGGCGATGATGAGCGAGGTGCCCGGGTACGACTCGGCTTCGAGGACCGCCTTCACGGTCTGGGCGTCCTTCGCGCCGAACGCCACGCGCGCGACGTAGACGCTGCCGTAGGCCATCGCCATCATCCCGAGGTCCTTCTTGGCGGTCGCCTTGCCCGCCATCGCGAACTTGGCGGCGGCACCCATCGGCGTCGCCTTCGACTGCTGGCCGCCGGTGTTCGAGTACACCTCCGTGTCGAGCACGAGGATGTTGACGTTGCGGCCGGCCGCAAACACATGGTCGAGGCCGCCGTAGCCGATATCGTACGCCCATCCGTCGCCACCCACGATCCACACGCTCTTGATGACGAGGTAATCGGCGAACTGATCGAGGCGCGTGGCATCGGCGTCGGTCCGCTGCGCGAGCGCCAGCCGCACGGCCACAACACGTTCGCGCTGCGCCTGCAGGCCCGCTTCGGTCGTCTGGTCCGCCGCCAGAACCGCGTCGGCAAGTGCCGATCCGATCACGCCCGAGCCCGCCAGCTTCGCGACGAGCATCCGCGCCTGGTCGGCGTGCTTGTCGACCGCGAGCCGCAGGCCGAACCCGAACTCGGCGTTGTCTTCGAAGAGCGAGTTGGACCACGCCGGGCCGCGCCCGTCGCGATTCACCGTGTACGGGGTCGTCGGCAGGTTGCCGCCGTAGATCGACGAACAGCCGGTGGCGTTCGCGATCATGGCGCGGTCGCCGAAGAGCTGCGTCACCAGCTTGATGTACGGCGTTTCGCCGCAGCCGGCGCACGCGCCCGAATACTCGAAGAGCGGCTGCAGGAACTGCGTGCCTTTGATGTCGCCCTTGACCACCGTGCGATCCACCTCCGGCAGGTCGAGGAAGAACGCGTAGTTGGCCGCCTCGCTCTCGCGCAGCGCGCGCTGCGGCATCATGTCGAGCGACTTGTGCTTCGGGTTCGACTTGTCCTTCGCCGGGCAGACCGCGACGCACAGCGTGCACCCGGTGCAGTCCTCAGGCGCAATCTGGATCGTGTACTTCGACCCCTTGAACTCGCCGCCCTTGAAGTCGATGGACTTGAACGTCTCCGGCGCGCCGGCCAGCGTGTCGGACGGGTACACCTTGGCGCGGATCGCGGCGTGCGGACAGACCATCGCGCACTTGTTGCACTGGATGCAGAGCGCCTCGTCCCATACCGGGATCTCGAGCGCGATGTTGCGCTTCTCCCACTGCGTCGTGCCCATGGGCCACGTGCCGTCCACCGGGAAGGCGCTGACCGGGAGCAGGTCTCCCTTGTTCGCCATCATCACGGCGGTGACGCGCTTGACGAAGTCCGGCGCCGCGTCGCTCACGACCGGCGGCATCCGCCGCGTCGCGCTGATCGTCGCAGGGAACGGTCGACCTCGATAGAGGTGCGCCAGCGATCTCGTCGACCGCCCTGTAGTTCGCCTGAACGACCGCCTCGCCGCGCTTCCCGTAGGTCTTCTTGATGGCGTCCTTGATCTTCGTGATCGCCTCGTCCTTCGGCAGGACGCCGGAGATGGCGAAGAAGCACGTCTGCATGATCGTGTTGATGCGGTTCGACATCCCGGCGTCGCGCGCCACGGTGTAGCCGTCGATCACGTAGAACTTCAGCTTCTTCTCGAGGATTTCGGTCTGCACCTCTTCCGACAGCTCGTTCCAGATCTCGTCGGGCCCGAACGGTGAGTTGAGGAGGAACACGGCGCCGGGCTCCGCATACGAGAGCACGTCGTACTTGTCCATGAACTCATACTGGTGGCACGCCACGAAGCTCGCGCGCTGCACCAGGTAGGAGGACTGGATCGGCTTCGGCCCGAACCGCAGGTGCGAAATCGTGACCGCGCCCGCCTTCTTCGAGTCGTAGACGAAGTAGCCCTGGGCGAAGTTGTCCGTCTCCTCGCCGATGATCTTGATCGAGTTCTTGTTCGCGCCCACCGTGCCGTCGGACCCGAGCCCGAAGAACACCGCACGCACGAGGCCCTTCTGCGACGACTCGGTCTCGAATGCCGTATCCACCGTCAGCGACAGGTGCGTCACGTCGTCCATGATGCCGACCGTGAAGTGCAGCTTCGGCTTCGCCTGGAGGAGTTCGTCGAACACCGCCTTGACCTGGGCCGGCGTGAACTCCTTCGACGACAGGCCGTAGCGGCCGCCGATGACCGCCGGCGCGAGCGCCGTCTCGCCGTTGACCCGCGCCTCGGACAGCGCGGACACGACGTCGAGGTAGAGCGGCTCGCCGATGCCGCCCGGTTCCTTCGTGCGATCGAGGACCGCGATGGAACGGACCGTCTTCGGCAGGGCGCCGACGAACGCCGCGATCGAGAAGGGCCGGTAGAGGCGCACCTTCAGCAGGCCCACCTTTTCGCCGGCAGCTACGAGCGCGTTGACCGCCTCGTGCGCGGCTTCCGCGCCCGAGCCCATCATCACGATCACGCGTTCGGCCTGCGGGTGGCCGACGTAGTCGAACAGGTGGTAGGCGCGGCCCACGCGGGCCGCAAAGGCGTCCATCGTCTCCTGGACGATGTCGGGGCAGACGGTGTAGAAGCCGTTGCAGGCCTCGCGCGCCTGGAAGAACGCGTCAGGGTTCTGTGCCGTGCCGCGGATGATCGGATAATCGGGCGAGAGGGCCCGCCGCCGGTGCGCCGCGATCAGCTCGTCGGGCAGCAGCGCCCGGAGATCGTCGTCGTCCAGCTCTTCGATCTTGGCGACCTCGTGCGAAGTGCGGAACCCGTCGAAGAAATGAATGAACGGAACGCGTGCGCGCAGCGTCGCGGCCTGCGAGATGAGCGCGAAGTCGTGCGCCTCCTGCACCGACCCGGAGCAGAGCAGGGCGACGCCCGTCTGCCGGCAGGCCATCACGTCCGAGTGGTCGCCGAAAATCGACAGCGCGTGGGTCGCGATCGTCCGCGCCGACACGTGCATCGCGTACGAGGTCAGCTCCCCCGCAATCTTGTAGAGATTGGGGATCATCAGGAGCAGGCCCTGGCTGGCCGTGAAGGTCGTCGAGAGCGAGCCGGCCTGCAGCGCGCCGTGCACTGCGCCTGCCGCGCCCCCCTCCGACTGCATCTCGACCACTTCGGGAACGATGCCCCAGATGTTCGTGCGGCCCTTTGGCGGACCATTCGTCGGCCCATTCGCCCATGTTCGAAGAGGGCGTGATCGGGTAGATTGCAATGACCTCGTTCGTGCGATGTGCCACCGACGCGGTCGCTTCGTTTCCGTCAACCGTTATCCACCGGCGTGCCATGGATGGGGACTCCAGACGCGGCCCCGAGGGCCGCTGAAACAGTTTGAAACAGTGCCGGGATCCATTCCGCAACCGGCGTGCCACGGCATACGCGCAGAAATCGTGCGGATTGGCGGGCCCCCGCCGGGCGAGGTGGCGGATTTCCGGCACCGGAGATGCGGCAGAGCTTCCCACCCCAGCTTCACCCCAGCTCCGACCCAGCTCCGACCCGGCTTCGACCCGGCTTCGACCTGGGTGAAGCTGGGGTGAAGCTCCCCCGGCGGCCGGCCCCCCGACGGGGCGACGCAACCAGGCAAAATCCCCTCGGAGCCGACCCGGCTTCAAACCCAGCTTCGACCCAGCTTCGACCCGGCTTCGACCCGGCTTCGACCCAGCTTCGACCCAGCTTCGACCCGGCTTCGACCCGGCTTCGACCCGGGGTGAAGCTGGGGTGAAGCTCCCTCCGGCGGCCGGCCTCCCGGAGGGAGCGCCGCAGGCCGACTCCGATTCCTGGATTATCGTTAGTGCGATGAACACTCAGAGGGTCCGGCATGTCCTGGCAGGAACGCTGCTGCTCGTCTGCCTTGGCGCCTGTTCCCACCGGGAGCCGCCGCTCGTCATTCTCGCCACCACCTCGAGCGTCGCCAACAGCGGCCTGCTCGAGCAGGTCGTGCCGGTGTTCGAGTCGTCGGAGCAGGCCCGCGTCCGCGCCGTCCCGGTCGGCAGCGGCCGCGCCCTCGCGATGCTCGACGCGCAACAGGCCGACGTCGTCATCACCCACGCGCCTGCCCAGGAAACCGAGATGCTGCAGCGGCACCCGAACTGGCGCTACCGCAAGATCCTCTACAACGACTTCCTCATCGTCGGGCCGCCCGACGATCCCTCCGACGTGGCGCAGGCCGCCGATGCGCTCGACGCCATGCGGAGGATTGCGGCGGGCCGGACGCGCTTCATTTCGCGCGGCGACGAATCCGGCACGCACGAACGCGAGCGGCTGCTCTGGAAAGACGCCAGAACGGCTCCCCCAGCGTCGCTCGTCGTCAGTTCGGGCCAGGGCATGGGCGCCACGCTCAACATCGCGAGCGAGACCGGCGCCTATACACTTTCCGATCGCGGCACGTTCGAGAAGTTCGCAGGCAAGCGTGCGTTGAAGGAGGTGTTCAGCGGCGATCCCCGGCTCCTGAACACCTACGCAGTAATCGGCGACCCGTCGAACGCGAACGGGCTGCGGTTCGCCGTGTGGATGTCGGGTGACGGCGGCCGCGGGACCATTGCGCGGCTGCTCGAGTCCGGTGAGCTGAAAGGGTTTACCCTCTGGCCAGCCGGCGCCCCGGACGGCGCGCCGGCCGATCTGCCGCCGCCCCGCAGCAGTAGGTGATTCGCGCAGGACGGACGGGGTCGCAAGAGCGCCGAACCGGCTCGACGGGCCCGGCGAAGCTCGGCGTCAGCACGGCACGAATGACGACACCGAGCGCCGGTCACGAATGAAGGGCCACACGGAGGCGCACGAGGATCCGAAGAGAATGACTGACGACGAACTCGATGACGAGCCCCTCTTCGCGCTGACGTGTCCGTACTGCGGAGAGGCGGTCGACATCTACGTCGAGTCCGACGTCCACGGCTCGTTCGTCCAGGACTGTGACGTCTGCTGCAACCCCTGGCTCGTGCGTGTCACTCGCGGCGCCCGCGGCCGCCACGTGAGCATCGTCCGCTCCGACGGCTCGGAGTAGCCGGCCCCGACCTCATCCGGATCCTGCCACGCAACTGACTTGTCATATATGTGAGTCGCATATATGCTTGTCACGATGAACGAGCCCGATCTCTTTGCCGAGCTGAAGAAGGGCAGCGTCGAAACGCTGGTGCTCTCGCTCCTCGAGGACAGGCCGCGCCATGGCTACGAGCTGGCGAAGCTCATAGAAGATCGGTCCGGCGGCCGGCTCTCCTTTCACGTCGCCTCGCTCTACACCACGCTCTACCGGCTCGAGCACGCCGAGCTCATCGTCGGCCGATGGGTGGAAAAGGCCGGGCAGCGGCGGCGCCGCTTCTACCGGCTCACGCCGGCGGGCCGCGACCGGCTGCGCGCGCGTTTGCGCGGCTGGCGCGAGTTCGTCACGGCAATCGACGACGTGCTCCTGCGGCCGGCCTGAGGAGCCATGGACATGCACGACTGGGCCGCCCTTGTCCGTACGCGCCTGCGCGAGCTCGGCGCAGACAATCCGCCATCCGATCTCGTCGAGGAACTCGCCCTGCACCTCGCCCAGGTGTACGAGGATGCGCGGGCGGACGACGTGGCGGACTCCGACGCGACGGCGGCGGCGTTGAAGGTCCTCGACGCCTCGCACCCGCTCCTCCAGGCGCTCCAGGCCAAACAGATGCCCCGTCACAACCGGATCCGCGAGTGGGCGCACCGCGAAGGGCCGGTCTACCCCGAAGCGCGGAGGATGGATGTCCACGATCGATCTCGCCCGCGATGCGCGTCATGCCGTGCGCATGCTCGTCAGGACGCCGGCATTCAGCCTGGTCGCGATCCTGACGTTCGCGGTCGGCATCGGCGTCAACACGGCGGTGTTCAGCGTGATCAACGGAGTGCTGCTGCGCGCGCTGCCGTATCCGGCCGCCGACCGCATCACGCTGGTATGGCTCGACAACCGCCGCGAACACATCAGCGACGACATCACGTCGTACCCGAACTACCTCGACTGGCGCGATCAGAACTCCACCTATGCCGAGCTGGCCGGGTTCAGCCCGACCTCGTTCAGCCTGACCGGTGCGGGCGAACCGGAGCGCCTGGCGGGCGCGGCCGTGACGGCGAATTTCTTCGACGTGATGGGGATTCAGCCGGCGATCGGCCGGGTGTTCGGACCGGCCAGCGAAGTGGAAGGACGCGACGGAGTGGCGGTGCTGTCCCGCGGATTGTGGCGGCGGCGTTTTGGTGAAGCCCCCGACGTGCTCGGCAGAACGATTGTGCTCAACGGCACGCCGCGCGAGATCATCGGCGTCATGCCCGACGACCTGCGATGGCCCGTTGGCGCAGAACTGTGGACGCCGCTCGCGCCCTCGCAGGACGAGCGGGAGGCGCGCAGCGCGTTCTGGCTGCCGGTCATCGGGCGCCTGAGGCCCGGCGTGCCGGTGGAACGGGCACAGTCGGACCTCGGCGCCATTTCGGCCCGTCTCGAGGAGCAGTACCCGTCGAACCGCGGCTTCGGCGCCAATGTGGTGCCGTTGAAGCTGCAGGTGATCGGCAACATCCAGCCCGCGCTGCTGGTGCTGATGGGCGCCGTCGGATTCGTGCTGCTGATTGCCTGTGCGAATCTGACGAACCTCATGCTCGGCCGAACGGCCGCCCGGCGACGGGAGCTCGCCATACGGAGCGCGCTCGGAGCGGGACGGGCGAGGATCGTCCGGCAGATCGTCACCGAAGCGCTGGTGCTCGGCGCAATCGGAGGAGCGGCGGGTGTGGCGCTTGCGTACGGCGCGGTCGCGGCGTTCCTGCGCATCGGGAAGGCGAGCATTCCCCGGCCAGAGGCAATCTCGCTCGACGGCCGCGTGCTGGGATTCGCGTGCGCGCTGGCGATGATCTCCGCGCTCGTCGCCGCGCTCGTGCCCGCGCTGCACGCGTCGCGCGCGGCCGTCGCGGATCACCTGCGCGAGGGCGGGCGACAGGGTGGGCCGGCTTCGAGCCGGCGCACGCGGAGCCTGCTCGTCACGGCCGAAGTCGCCCTGGCCTTCGTGCTCCTGACCGGCGCCGGTCTGCTCCTGCGCACGCTCTGGAGCATGCAGGCCGTGGACCGCGGGTTCAGCGACGAGCGTATCGCGGTCGCGACCCTCAGCCCGCCGCAGTCCTCGTATCCGGAGCCGTCCGACGTGCAGAGCTTCTACGACCGGCTGCTCGACAGGCTCCGGAGCGCGCCCGGGGTCGAGTCGGCGGCACTCGGTTCTCGAGTGCTGCAGCCGCTCATCACGACCTCCGGCATCTTCAGCATCGAAGGACGGCCCCTGCCGCCGCCCGAAGAGCGGGTCGAGTATCCCTTCGAGGTCGTGTCGCCGGGATTCATCGAGACGCTGCGCATGCAGATCGTCCGTGGCCGGTCGTTTTCCGCACAGGACACCGCGCAGGCGCCGCGCGTCGTCGTCATCAACGAGACGCTGGCCCGGCTCGGCTGGCCCGGCCAGGATCCCATCGGCCGGCACATCCGGTCCGGCAGCAACGCCTCGCAGGCGCCCTGGATGACGGTCGTCGGCGTCATGAAGGACGCCCGGCTGGGAGACGTCACGCGGACGGTGCGGCCGGCGCTGTACATGTGCTCGCTGCAGGTTACCCGGCGCACGCTGACGATCGTCGTCCGAACAGCCGGCGATCCCTCCGCCATCCTTCCGACGCTCCGGCGCGAGCTCCAGGCCCTCGACCCCCAGCTCCCGCTCTTCCGCGCGGGCACGCTGGCGGGCGAAGTCAGCGCCACCATGAGCCAGCCGCGCTTCCAGGCGACGCTGCTCGGGGGATTCGCCGTCATCGCGCTGATTCTCGCGGTGATCGGCATCTACGGCGTGACGTCGCACGCCGTCGGCCAGCGCACACAGGAGGTCGGCATCCGCATCGCCCTGGGCGCGACCCGCCGGCGCGTGCTCGGCCTGATGCTCTCCCAGCATCTCGTACCGGCCCTGGCGGGACTGGCCACTGGAATCGCCGGCGCGATCGTCCTGAATCGCTACCTGCGATCGCAGTTGTACGGCGTCGGCGCCAACGACCCGGCGACGTTCGCGGTCATGGCGGTGGCGCTCTTCGCCGTCGCGGTGGCCGCCTGCTGGATTCCCGCGCGCCGGGCCATGCGGGTCGACCCGCTCGTCGCGCTCAGAGCAGAATAGCTGGCGCCGCTCGCGACGCGACATCGCGTCAGGCCGCCTCGCTCACGGGCTGCCGCCAGTCAGGCGCCGGGCGCGAGCAGTCGCCGCGGCAGCGTCACCGTGAACGTCGTTCCCTCCGCCTCGGTGGACCGGACGTCAATCGTGCCGCCGTGCGCCAGCACGATCTGTCTCGAGATGAAGAGCCCCAGACCGATGCTTCGCTGGGAGGATGACGAGCCCGCGCCGCGCTCGAACGGTTCGAAGAGCGTCAGCATCTGCTGCGGCGCAATCGGGTCGCCCGAGTTGCTCACTTCGATCACGACCCGATCGCCGGTGCCCCGGGTAACCACCGACACCGTCCCGTCGTCGGGGCTGTGCTGAAAGGCGTTCCCGACGAGATTGGTGAGGAGCTGCGTCAGGCGATCAGGGATCCCAGCAGCCGGTGGCTTCGCCCTCGTGCCGGATCGTCGCGTGACGATCCAGGTATACCAGGTGCACGTCGTCGAACACCTGCCGGGCGATGTCGCTGATGTTGACGTCCCGGGGATCCACGGGCATGCGGCCGGTCGACCTGGCCTGGGTGAAATCGAGGAAGTCCCTGATCAGGCGCACCGCGCGTTCCGTGGACGACACGATGCGGGCGACAGCCTTGCCCTGCTGGTCATCGAGCCGGCCCCGCTGGAGCAGCAGCGAGCCAGCCATGGCGATCACGTTGAGCGGATTGCGAAGGTCGTGGCTGACGATGCCGACGACCTGCTCCTCGTATTCGGCTCGCCGCTGAAGCTCGTCCCTGGCGCGGCGCACCTCGTCGACGTCGGTGTTGGTGCCGAACCACTTGACGATCTGACCTTGCCCGTCACGCAGCGCGAGCGCGCGGCCGAGGTGCCATCGATACGTGCCATCGGCGGCGCGCAGCCTGAACTCGATCTCGTATTCGTCGCCGGTGGCGAGTGAATGCGCCCATCGTTCCCGGCTGTGCCGCCGATCGTCCGGGTGGATCACGCGCTCCCATCGGCCCCCGAGAATGTCGTCGGGCGGAAGGTTGAAGTACTCGACGACGCGGCCGTTCACGAAGTCGAAGCGGCCGTCCGGCGTCGCGGTCCACACCTGCTGCGGGATGGACTCGGCGAGGAACCGCTGCTGCGCCTCGCTGATCTCGGCCTCCGCCCGCGCCGCGCGTTCGCGCACGAGCAGCGACTGCAGCTCGGTTTCCAGCCGGCGCTGGCCGGTGATGTCGTGGCCCTGGATGAACACGCCGATCGAGCCGTGTTCGTCGACGATCGGCTGATACACGACGTCGAGATAGAGTTCGTCGAGCGGCCCCCCGGGGCTGCGCTGCACGAGCACGCGGGCGCCACGGCCCACGTATGCCCTGCCGGTCGTGTACACCTCGTCGAGCCGCTCGAACAGACCCTGTCCGGCGACTTCCGGCAGTGCGTCCCGCACGGGCTTGCCGATGATCTCGCGGTGCCCTACGACCTGGTAGTAGGCGTGATTGGCAATCTCGAACACGTGCCGCGTTCCGCGCACGAACGCCATGAAGCCCGGCGCCTGCTCGAAGAGCCGTCGCAGATGCTGGCGCTCCGTCTCGAGCAGGACGTTGGCTTCCTGCACCTGGCGGGCGCGGCGCAGCACCCCCGCCTGAAGCTGCTGCTGTTCGGCGGCCGTGCGATCCGGTCCGTCCGGACGGTGCAGTTCGGTGACGTCTACGGTGTGCTGCAGGATGAACGCGACCTGGCCATCATCGTCGAGCACCGGAATGTGCGTCGCGCTCCAGTACCGATTTTCAGGAACGGACCCGGAGTCCCCGACATTCGGCACGCGGTAGGGGATGAGCGCAATGACGTCGGCCTGCCCGTTTGCGATCACGCGCCGCAGCGATTCGCGCAGCAGCGTCGCGCTCCGGTTGGAGGGATCGTCCGGGTCGTTCGGGAACACGTCGAAGATGTAGCGCCCGATGAGCCCCTCGAGCGAAATTCCCATGGCCCTGGTATAGGCGGGATTCGCGGCCACGTATCGCAGCTCGCGGTCGAGGAGCATGTAGGGGTTGGGCGACAGCTCGAAGAGGATGCGGAAATTGATGCTCGGCACGATTGTCAACGAGCGTACAGCATTCCGTCATCGGACAGCACTCGGCCGCGGCGCCAGGGGTTCAGGGGAGCGTCAGTTCCGCGCGCAGCCCCCCGAGCGGAGAGGGCACCAGCCTGATCGTGCCGCCGTACAGTTCCGCGATATCGCGGACGATCGCGAGCCCGAGCCCGGAGCCGGGTGCCGCTTCGTCCGCGCGGACGCCCCGCTGCAGCACGCGTTCCCGCAAAGAGCCGTGGAGCCCGGGACCGTCATCGTCCACGGCGATCGTCACGCCATCCGGATGGCGCGACGTCGAGAGCGCCACTCGCGACGCCGCCCACTTGCAGGCGTTGTCGAGCAGGTTGCCGAGCATCTCGTCGAGATCCTCGCGGCGGCCGCGGAACGTGTGAGCGGGATCGACGGCGACGTCGATGCGCACGCCGCGCTGGGCGTGCAGGCGGAGCAACGCCCGGCGCAGCCCGTCGGCCGACACGGCAATTGCGCACGGCGCGTGCGGCGCGCCGCCCGCGGCGGCGGCGCGGGCATGAACCAGGTGGTATTCGATCTGCCGTTGCATCGACGCGACCTGGTGCGCCATCGTGGCGGCAAGCTCCGAGTCGCCAGTGCCCGCGAGCGCGCCTGCTTCGTTCGCGAGAATCGCGAGGGGCGTTTTCAGCCCGTGGGCAAGGTCGCCCGCCCGCGCATTGGCACGGGTCACGACTTCCTCGTTGTGCGCGAGCAGCGCGTTGAGGTCGTCGACGAGCGGCTGGACTTCGCTCGGGTACCGTCCCTGCAGCCGCCGTTCCGAGCCGCTCTGCACGTCGGCGAGATGCCGCCGGATGGCCTCGAGAGGGCGTATCGCGGCGCGCACCAGGTAGAACCCCGCGACCATGCAGACCGCGGCGAGCGCGGCTGTCGCATGGCCGTAGAGGTGAATCACCCGCACGCCGCTGAAGAGGCGGGTGTTGAGCGCTACCAGGATCGTGATCACGCCGAGCAGGCCGAGGCTCCAGAGCACGGCGCCGAGCATCACCCGCCCGCGCAGCGAACTCACGCCGTGGGCTCCCCGGCGGCAATCCGATAGCCGAGGCCGCGGACCGTTTCGATGACGGCGGCGCCGAGCTTGCGCCGCAGCCGCGCGATGAACACCTCGACGGTGTTCGAGTCGCGGTCGAGATCCTGCGCGTAGATGTGTTCGCTCAGCTCCGCCTGCGACACGACGCGCCCGCGCTGGTGCATGAGATACGACAGCACCCGGAACTCGTGGCTGGTGAGCCTGACCGCCTCGCCGTTGAGCGTGACTCTCGCCGCGCGCGGATCGAGTGCGACGGCCCCGGCGCGCAGTTCGGCGGCAAGCTGGCCGCTCGCGCGCCGGATGAGGCCCCGCAGACGCGCGAGGACCTCTTCCATCCGGAACGGCTTGACCACGTAGTCGTCGGCCCCGCCGTCAATGCCCTGGACCTTCTCGTGCCAGCTCGCGCGGGCGGTGAGGACCAGGACCGGCACCGCGATCCCCGACTCGCGCCAGCGTCCGAGGAGCGTGAGGCCGTCGAGCATGGGCAGCCCGAGATCCAGCAGGATCGCGTCGTATCTTTCGGTTCGGGCGAGAAAGTCGGCACGTTCGCCGTCCGCGGCGCGGTCCACCGCGTAGCCGCCCTCGGCCAGCCCCTTCGCCAGCTGCCGCGCCAGCCGCGCTTCGTCTTCGACCACGAGCACTCGCACGCCGCAGTTATACCGCAGCGGAAGCTGAACGGCACCTGAACGAGCCGTTCACGATACGTTCAGCGCCGGCCCGCTACGCTCTGGCGCATGCAGAACCGCACCTTCCTGATCGTCGTCGTGATTGTCGTCATCGTCGCCGCCGTGGCGCTCGGCTCGCGCCGGCAGGGCGGCAGCATGCTGCATCACCTTGGCACCGCGATTCACGGCCGCTGAGGCCCGGTCATGCTTCAGGATCTCCGGCACGCCGTCAGGGCACTGGCGCGAATGCCCTTTGTCGCGTCGGTCGTCGTGGCGTCGCTGGCGATCGGCATCGGGGTCAACACGGTCGTGTTCTCCTGGATGCAGGCCGTCGTGTTCAAGCCGCTGCCCGGCGTGGCCGATGCGACGAGCTACTACCTCGTCGAGCCGCGGACCGATGCCGGCGCCTACGCCGGCACGTCGTGGGCCGAGTACCTGGACCTGCGCGCGCGGCTCACGTCCTTCCGCGACCTGATCGCCTTTCGCATGACTCCGGCGTACGTCGGCCGGCCGGGCCACGTGGAGCGCGCCTACGCGCTGCTCGTCTCCGGCAACTACTTCCCGGCGCTCGGCCTGCGGCCGGCGCTCGGGCGCTTCATCGCGCCTGACGAAACCGCCCGGCCCGGCGGCGAGCCGGTCGTCGTCGTATCGTACGACTTCTGGAAGAACAAGCTGGGCGGACGCGAGGACGGCCGTTACCGAGTCGATCCGCGTCAACGATCGTGAACTGGCCGTCGTTGGCGTCGCGCCCCGCGGTTTCCAGGGCACCACACTCGGGCTGAGCTTCGATCTGTGGATGCCGGCGACGCTCGCTCCTGTCCTGCTGCCGGGCTCGCGCGAACTCACCGATCGGACCTCGCGCGGCTATGCGGCGATGGGGCGGCTCCAGCCCTCGGTCTCGCAGCGGCAGGCGCAGGCCGATCTCGACGTGGCGATGCGCCAGCTGTCGCAGGCCTATCCATCATCCAATGCGACGATGCGCGGGGAGGTCCTGACGTTCGGGGAATCGCCGCGCGGGCCACAGCGCTTCCTGCCGATGGCGCTCGGCGTGCTTCAGGCGGCCATGTTGCTGCTGCTCCTGACGGTATGCGGCAACACGGCGAATCTGATTCTCGCGCGCGCCAGCGTGCGGCAGCGCGAAATAGGGATACGTCTGGCGCTCGGCGCCGGTCCGTCCCGCATCGTCCGGCTGCTGATGACCGAGAACATCGTGCTGGCGCTCGCCGGCGCGGGCCTCGGCCTGGCGGTCGCGTTCTGGGGCACCGACGCCCTGCGCAGCATTCCGCCGCTGCGCGGCATGCCGATTCGGTTCCAGACCAGCGTGGACTGGGCCGGGCTCGCCTTCGCGACGCTCCTGGGCGCGGGCTGCGGCGTGATGTTCGGTGCCGCGCCCGCGCTGCAACTCGCGCGAATGGACCCGCAAGCCGCGCTGCGCGTTGGCAGCCGCACGACCTCGCGCAGCCGCCTGCGGGATGTGCTCATGGGTGTGCAGGTCGCGCTGGCGCTCGTGATCCTGATCGTCGCCGGGCTGTTCATCCGCGGGCTCTCGCAGACCCGCGACGCCAACACAGGGTTCGTGCGCGAGGGCGTGCTCCTGGCGGCCTACGACCTGACCGGACGGCCCATCACGCCCGCGTCCGCGCGGAGTTTCGTCGATCGCGTGATGCGCGACGCGGGGACGATGCCGGGCGTCACCGCGGCCGCCGTGGCCTCGTCGGTACCGCTCGACATCCACGGCCTGCCGTCAATCGCGTTCACGGTGGACGGCCACGCGCGGACCGACGCCGACGAGGACCGTGTGACGTTCGATATCGTGACCCCCGGCTACCTGAACGTGATGGGGATTCCGCTCGTCGCGGGCAGCGACTTCGCGAACCTGACCGACGCCGGCGCGCCGCCGCAGGCAATCGTCAACGAGGAATTCGTCGAGCGGTACCTCGATCGCCGGGAACCGCTCGGCCGGCGGATAGCGTCGCGCGGCCGGACGTACACGATCATCGGCGTCGCGAAGAACTCCCTGTACAACGCCTTTGGTGAACCGCCGACCCCGGCCGTCTACTTCTCGTATCGCGACCTTCCGGCCGTCACGGGCGAGATCCACGTGCGGACGGCGCCCGGCAACGAAACGACGGTTGCGGCCGAGCTGCGCCAGGTCGTGGCGGCGATCGATCCGGAACTGCCGCTCTACAACGTCCGCACGCTCTCGGAGCACATCGAGACCAATCTGGTGCTGCGCCGCATCCCGGCGCGCCTGTTCGCGTTTCTGGGGCCGCTCATGCTGGTCCTGGCCGCGCTGGGCATCTACGCCGTCGTCGCCTACAACGTGTCGCTGCGGACGACGGAGATTGGCGTGCGGATGGCGCTCGGCGCGACCAAAGCCCGGGTCGTTCCGGCCCTGGTCGGCGAGAGCCTGCGGATCGTGAGCGCCGGCGCGATGCTTGGATGGATCGTCACACTCATCGTGGTGCTCGACGTCGTGTCGGGCGGCCCGGTTGACCTGGTGGTGTTTGGCGGGGTGCCGCTCGTCCTGCTGTCGGTGGCGGCGGTCGCCTGCTGGATCCCGGCCCAGCGCGCCGCCCAGGCCGATCCGATGGTCGCGTTGCGCCGGGACTAGGTCTAGCAGGCCGCTGAAGATGCCGGCCTGATGTGTTCTTCCATTTTCCATTTGCCATTTACCATCAGGATGCTTTTTTCAGCCGTCCTGCTCGTCCCTGCCTGGTCCGGCTGCCTGGAGGAACGGCCCGCGCAGCCTGTACAATGGGGCCAATGGCTGCCCTGATTGAAGCGATTGAAATCAAGCGGAAGATGTACTTCGAGTTCGAGGACGCTCCGTATCACTGCATCGACGTCGAGGTGTCGAAGCCGACGGCCCGCGGGGGCCAGACGCTGGTCCGCCTCAAGATGCGCAACCTGCTGACGCGGGCGGTCTTCGACAAGACCTTCAAGGCCGGCGAGAAGTTCCGCGAGCCCGATCTCGTGATGGTGCCTGCGTCCTACCTGTACGCCGACGCGCAGGGCTTTCACTTCATGGACCAGGAGAGCTACGACACGCTGACGCTGAACGCCGACATCCTCGGCGACGATCGGCTGCTGCTGGTGGACAACGTGCTCGTGCAGGTGCAGAAGTACAACGGCAACCCGATCGGCCTGCAGTTCCCGCCGCACGTGGAGCTGGCGGTCGCCTACACCGAGCCGGGCGTGCGGGGCGACACGGCCAGCGGCGGGGTGACGAAGCTCGCGCGGCTCGAAACGGGCCTCGAGATTCGCGTGCCGCTCTTCATCAAGGAAGGCGAGAAGGTCAAGGTCCACACCGAGACGCGCGAGTTCGCCGGGCGCGCGTAAGCAGGGCGGGGGCGGCTGGCCCGTCTGTGCCCCTTCCATCGACTGTCGTCGCGCCGCGTCAGCTTCCGCGACAGGTCCAGCATCTCGCCGCCGCGCATTTCAACGGACCAGCACGATCGGCAGCACCGGACGCAGGTCTGTCCGCGAGCTATGAACGCCGCCGTCAATGAAAATCTCGAGGAGCGGCTCGGACGCAGTTCGTGTTTCCACGCGGGCCGGGCGAAGCCGCGGGAAGGTGCTCGGCTGCTGTTCCATGGGGCCGTACACCCGCACCAGCGTGATTTCGTGCCCGCCGCCGGGATGATGGAGGAGCTCGGGCGAGCGCTCCCGGAAGCGACCGATCCAATTCGGTACCGCGGCGCCCCGGGAACGACGAAGAAGTCGGCAGCGAGAGCGTCGGCGGGTTGGTTCAGGATCTCATACGCCGCGCCAGGCTCGATCCAGGGTGCGGGCTCGTGCTTGATCGGAAAATCAAACTCCCGGGTTTCTCCCGGCAGCCGCCGCAAACCGAAACCAAACGGACTATGGCGGCTCACTCGCCAGGACGCAGCTTCCCGAAACTGCTGGACTGTGGCGGCGTGCTCCGGTGTCACCGACACCATGCTGTCGAGCCACATCAACTCGATGTAGGCGTTCTCGAAAAACGCGGCGACCGAAGTGGTCCCTTCGCCTTCATGTCCCTGTGGGGAATCCACCCTCAGGCCGGCGGACTGTAGAGCCGCAATCTCCTTCACCCCTCCAGGGGAGACGACGGTGTAGCAGGTGATCCAGTTCCAGGCGAGGCGCTGGCGCAGCCGCCTGCAGGAGCAGGACAGCAGGTTGTGAGGCAGAGGCATCGGGTTGCCGACCAGATCATAAGCTTCCGCCGCGGCGGCTCAGGATCGCACCGGCCGCCGCCGGCTGCACGTGGATGTTGGGCCGCCGTCTCACTTCGTCTCTTCCATGAACTGAACGAGATTCCCGTCGGGATCCGCCACGATGAATGACCGCAGCTTCATCGCCTTGTCATCGAGCCGCATATGAGTCCGACTAACCGAACTCGCGCTGAGCCGCGGCGCCCGCGTGCGGGAACTCGGTCTCTTGCTGAACGCCACCGGCGCCAGCGGCTGTTAGCCCGCTGTTTGGATCGCGTCATCATTCCACGCGCGAGAGACCGTGATATGGGTCAGGTACGCAAGCGGCCACAGGAAGACAAAGAACCACGTCATGACAAGACTTGCCCACGCGATCGCGACGCTGCGGAACCAGAAATCCTGAGGCAGCCGGCCCAATCGGATCGCCCACACCAATTCGTTGGCCATGACAAAGAGCAGCACGGCGCAGTAAAGGCTGCCGCCCGCGACAGTAATCCTGAGGAGGACGGGCAAGCGTTGGAAGGGTCGCGAGACGAGACCCATGAGGAGGCCGATGACTGGCGCCGCCACCAACCCGCCGGCACAAGCACTGGCCGCATTGCGTAACGTCATACTCGGCTGATTGCCCAGGAATGCGACTGCCAAGCCAATCAGACCCCACACGCATCCCCACGCTACGGACATGCTGATTGCTCGATGCTTCATGTTCGCGCCTGATCGTCTTGACGGGCCAACGGCTCGGCGAAATGAGCCGCGGCGCGGGCACGCGTCGGCTCCGCGCCGTCGTTTCATTCCGAGGTTGGCCTGCGTGGCGGCTACTCGGCAAACAGCTCCTGGAGGCCACTGAGCGCCTCGCTGATGGTCGCCGCCGTGAGCACGCCCAATCGCTTCACCAATCGCTCGCGGTCGACCGTGCGGAGCTGATCCAGGACGATGTACCCTGACCGATTCTTGAATCAGGCACCGAATGCGCCATGGAAAGACACGCCCGCTCGTCGTCATCGGCGCCACGATGAAGGTTCGCAGGTGCTCGTTGAGTTCGTCCGGCGACACAATGACGCACGGCCGCATCTTCTGAATCTCGCTGCCGAGCGTCGGATCGAGTCGAACCAGATACACCTCGCCGCGCAACATCACGAGCGCCAATCGACCTGGTCGAATTGCGTCGCGGTTGTGTGGTCAAGGATATACGTCGTCGCCGCGCGTGTGCATCGTGCGGGCTTTGAGGGCCCAGCCGGCGCGTGGCCGCGACGCCGCGCTCACCACGATTCGACCCGGTTCGGCGCGCAATTCGACTTCGTCCGGGAGAGCGACCCGATCGAGAAGCAGTTTGGGCACTCGGATGCCACGGGAGTTGCACGATGCGAACGATTCGGGTCTTCATCGTCATGTGGTCACATTGTAATCACATTCCATCGACTCCCTGCAATCGTCCTGTCCAGCCGCATGACGCTGGCGCTCACCAGCGGCCGCGCTACGCCCTTCACCACCGCGGCCGACGTGGTGCAGCGCGATGTCATACCACACTCTTCGGTGGACGTGGCATGTGAATCACATGTTTGCGGAAGTTCAGGACCGTGCCGGTAAACACGTTCGACACCACGAACGCGATCGGAAGCTCAGGCTCTGCATCGAGAACGACTTCCGCGGTGAATCCATGGATCTTGAGGAATTCGGCGGCGGCCTCCGCGCTCGCCACCGGATCGTCTGCGACCAATCCGATGCTCGCGGCGGGCGAGCCGAGCCGCTGAATCACCGTGGGATCCGAACAGTTGATGATCGTCCCATCCCACATGATCGAGCGAAGCACTCCCGCCGTGTCGACTTGGAACCGCTCGCGCACTCCGTGCTGGGCCAGCAGGTCGAGGATCGTTGCCTTCGCCTCGGGCGATGCCGCGGTGAAGATTCGAGACCCCACATCCGGGAAGGGCAACGGATTCCGGCCAGCGAGTATCAGTACGAGCCAGCCGACCGCCAGGGCGATGACGGCACACAGCGGAATCCCGAGCCAGAACGGCACGAACATCTGATCCTCCGGGGTCGGCATAACGCTCGGCTTCAGCTGGCGGCGTGCTTCTCACGCGGTCTTTCCGTACAGCGTGAAAGCTGATTGCGCGCCGCCCAGTTGCCAACAAATACGCCGAACGCCTGCGGTTAGTTAAGTTAGTTACGTTAGGCCGCTCAGCCCGCGAAGGCCGTGACCAGCCGCCGTGCCGTCGCCAGCCACCATCCGCTCGTCATGTACACGTTGGGCAGGAGCTCCCACAGCAGGATGCCTGGCCCGCCGTAGCGAGTCACCGCGTGCAGCCGGCCAAGCGCCCGGTAGTCCCACCATGCCAGCGCTGCCACGACCAGGCCCGGTCCGACGACATGCTCGAAGAGGAAGGGCAATTCGAGGATGCGACCAAACGGCGCGGTCAGCAAGGCCACCATCCCGAGCAGCATCAATCGCTTGTGGACGTCCGCGCGCCGCCGCCAAAGGAGCGCGGCTCCGAACAGCAGCGTGTAGGCGAGAATATTGCCGGTGCTCACGGCGAGGAACGCCAGTTCATCGGGCGTGGCGCCGTGACGGGCCGCCGAGTGGATTGCCACGAATGGCCCCAGGAAGACGAGCGCGATGTACAGGGCAACCCCGAGCACGCCAAGCCTTCGGTGCCGCAGAGTACCGGCCCGACGCCACGAACCATGCCTGCACGACGAACAGCACGCACCATCCGAAGGACACCGCCGCGTGAAGGTGCACGAGCGGCGTGAATGGCAGAGCCCCGGCAGGCAACCCGAGCCGCGGCACCAGTAAATACGTGCGAAGGAACCCCACCACCGCAAGGCCCAAGATGGCCAGAGACACTCCGGTGAAGAAGCGGTGCTCCTCGGCGCGGCCTCCGGCGGCCAATGCCGCCATCAGCGAGTTGCCCGCATCTGCCGGCCGAGCGTGGACCCTGAATAACGAGCTGACGACCGATGATGGCGGATGAGACCACACATGCAGGCTTGCCTTTCATGACAGATGGATGGTGACCTGTCTGTCTGACGCTACGAATGAGCCGCGCGCTATTTCGATCCAACGCGCGTCGGCGCCATTCGTTTGTCAGGTGGCGGGCCACCAAGGCCGCCCTCTTGCGATTGGGACATCGCGCTCGGCCATCACTCTATGGTGGTGGAGCTCGTGGCCAGCAATGTGAAACGCAAGGCCGCGCGGTGTGGCTACACAGCCGTTGGCAACTCCGCAGCGCGATCACTCCAATGTGACGTTGATGGAATACCGAAGAGGTCGCATTACGTAAGAGTATCGCCGATGGTGTAGCTCGCGCCCGCCGCTCACTGCCGCTGCCCGGCATACGCGCGCGCTGTTCCAGTTCCACCGCCAGTGCCTGGTCCCCTTGCGCGGTTGCGAGCGGCAGCGCTTCGCGCGACGGGATCGGCATCGTCCAGCGTCACCGCCGCGCCGCGAGATAGTGCCTCCCGAAATGCCCGCCCGTCGCAGCTATCGCACGATCGGCAGCTCGACGAAGCTCTCCTGATAGATGCGCTGCACGGCCTTGCGGTAGTCCGCCGGCTTCGCGAAGAAGATGTTCGGCACGAACGTCTGCGGATTGCGGTCGTAGAGCGGGAACCACGACGACTGCACCTGCACCATCACGCGGTGCCCGGGCAGGAACACGTGGTTCGCCGTCGGGAGGGCGAACTTGAACGCGAGCGGCGTATCGGGGGTCAGCGCGCCCGGGTTCTCGAGGCTCTCGCGATACCGGCCGCGGAAGATGTCGGCCGACACCATCAACTGGAACCCACCCATCCACGGCTGCGCCGCGACCTCGTCCGGATACACGTCGATCACCTTCACGACCCAGTCGGAATCCGTGCCGCTCGTCGATGCGACGAGGTTGACCACCGGCCGGCCGCTGATCTTCATCGGCGCCGTCAGCACGTCGGACAGGAACGCCAGGACGTCGGGACGGCCCGAGGCTTCGCGCTGATCGTCCACGAGCCACTGGGCCCAGATCGGCCCGCCGACAGGCTGAATCGGCCGCGCGCGGAAGGGCACCGGCTTTGACGGATCGGATACGGTACTCGGCGTACCCGGTTCCGGCCGGACGCGCCGAGGTCAACGACAGGTTCGAACCGAGATACATGGGCGTCGGCTGGATCGTGCAGCCGCTCGCGCATCCCGACGGCCACGCGTTCAGCCTGCGCCAGGTGTTCGTGCCGGTTTCGAACGCCGTGACCGGCGCCACGTCCATCTTCGGCGCGTCGTCCTTGAGGTAGTGATCGAGGAACGGCCGCAGGATCTCCTGGCGGAAGTACAGGGCCGTGTCGCTGTTGAACCTGATCGCGCCGAGGCTGCTGCCCTCCCTGATCTCCTGGCCGTGGTGCCACGGGCCCATCACCAGAAAGACTTTGTCGTTGCCGGTGTCCTTCGGCTCAATCGCGCGGTAGACGGCCGGCGCGCCGTAGATGTCTTCCTGGTCCCACAGGCTGTGCACGAGCATCACGGGGACCTTGAGCGGCAGCGCGCCGAGCACCTTGTCCATGGCCTGCTGCTGCCACCAGCTGTCGTAGGCCGGATGCTGCGAGATCTTGCGCCAGAAGCCGACCTGGTCGAGCCCGTGCTGCCGGGCAAGTTCGCCGGCGGAGCCCGCCTGCATGTAGGCATCGTAGTCGTCGTAGTAGCCGGACCACCAGCTGATGTCGCCGGCCCGTGTCGCCTCCTGGTCGTGGATGTACGGCATCATCTGCTGCCGGAACGCGCCGTTGTGGAACCAGTCGTCGCCCATCCAGCCGTCCACCATCGGGTTCATCGGCACGGACACCTTCAACGCCGGGTGCGGATTGACGAGCGCCATCAGCGGCAGGAACCCGTCGTACGAAATGCCGAGGATGCCGACCTTGCCGTTGGTCTCGGGAATGTTCTTCACCAGCCAGTCGATCGTGTCGTAGGTGTCGGTGGCGTGGTCCACCTGCGTCGGGTTGAGCGGCCCGGCGAGCGGCCGGTTCATCACGTATCCGCCTTCCGACCCGTACTTCCCCCGCACGTCCTGGACGACGCGGATGTAGCCCCCCTCAACGATGACGTCGGTGGCGTTGTCGTAGCCGTAGAGCGCGGACGCCAGGTGGGTGCTGTTGGCGTGGGTCGTCAACCCGGTCGCGTCGTAGGGCGTCCGCGTCAGCAGGATCGGCGCACGGGCCGCCCCCTTCGGGACGAGGATCACCGTGTGCAGCTTGATCCCGTCGCGCATCGGAATCATCACCTCACGACGCGCGTAGTCGAAGCTGTCGGTGACAGGCTTGAACTCCGAAGGGGTTTCGGTCGGCAGGGTCGCCGGCCGCTGCTGTGCCGTCAGGGCTGCGGCCGCCAGGATGAGCGTCGTCAGTGTCGGAAGTATGCGCATGATGCGGGGATTGTACACCTCCGGGGTTCGGGGTTCGGCGTTCGGCGGTCGGCGGTCGGGGCTTGGCGGATCAGCTCGACGGGGTGCCACGCCGGCTGGTTGCCGGCGTCCAGCCCACCCGGCCCCCTCAAGCGGCGCGCCGCCGTGCCGATTACCGATCGGGGCGCGGCGGATCGCGATCCGCCAGCCGCGCGCAATCCGCGCCGGCTCCGCGGGTCCGACCTGCTCGAGGAGGGAGATCCGCGCGAGCGCCTCCGCTCGGTGCAGTCATGCGCAATGGATGCTGTTCGTCATTGGCGCGGGTCGCTCTCGCGGCCGGCGTTGTCTGCGGTGGTGCCGTCTCCGCACAGGAGCAGCAGGCCGCGTCGAATGCGGCCTCCGCGTCTACGAGCGAGAGCGCTTCCCCGCCCAATCCCGGCCCCCTGCCGCAGCGGCTGACTGCCACCGGAGACTGGAAACACCTGCGGGCGGTGTGGCGGGCGCACGGTGCCGACATCGACCTGACGAGCACGGCCGACCTCAGTGCCGTGAGCGCCGCGGCGCCTGACCGAGGTCTTGTGGGCCGTGTGCTGGGCGACGCAAGCCTGCAACTCGACCTTCAGCGACTCGCGCACATCGAGGGCGCGACGGCATTCGTCCAGAATGTACTCGAGGATAGGGCCGAACGGCTCGGACGTCGCGGGCGACCTGCAGGGCTTCTCGAACATCGATGCTCCCGCGTTCACGCGCCTGGGCGAGGCCTGGTACGAGCAGCGCATGGCCGCCGGCCGATGGCGCATCAAGGCCGGGCGAATGGACGCGAACCGCGACTTCGCGTCGATCGAGGCCTCGGCCGACTTCCTGAATTCATCGATGGGCTACAGTCCGACCATCCGCGCGTTTCCGACCTATCCCAACCCGCGTCCGGGGATTGTCGGCGGCGGGGAGTTCCTCGGGCATCTTGGCGTAACCGCAGGCATGTACCGCTCGGCCGAAGGCGAATGCGAGGACCTGGCGTCGTCATCGCCGCACGTGTTCGTCGTGGGCGAGCTGGCATCCCGATGGACCGGCGCGTCCCGTCTGTCGGGACGCGCCACCGCCGGGCTCTGGCGCCACACTGGCCATCGCCTGTCGGCCGGCCGCTACCCCGCGGCTGTCGCCCACAGTCCGTTCTTCACGCTCGAGCAGGTGGTCTGGCCCGGGTCCGACGGACGCGCCGCCGTGGCATTCGCCCAATACGGCGCAACCCCAGGCGTTATGGGTATCGATCGACACCTCGGCATGGGACTGGCGTGGAACGGCCCGCTCCCGGGCCGAGGGAACGACATGCTCGGTGTCGCCGCCACGAGCGCCCGAATGGTGACGCTTGAGGAGCGCCTCCAACGTGTGGTGGAGACCTCGTTCGCGATCTTCTACAAGTACGAGATGACCCCCTGGCTCGCGCTGCAGCCGGATCTTCAGTACATTCGGCACCCCGGCGGCCACGCAGACCGTGCTCCCGCCGTCGCAATGACCTGCCGGCTGCGCATCGCCTTGTGAGGCCAGTCCCGCCAGAGCGATCGACTCTAATCGGTGCAATCCGTGCACTCCGCGGCGGTCCGGGCAGAAGCCCGTGCTTCATGGTCCGAAGAGGTCCGATCCGTGTAATCCGTGTCATCCGTGGTCGTGTCGGGGACGATTCGGCCGCGGCAGGGGTCCAAGAGGGAGCATGGAACTCGGCCTGTACACATTCGCTGAATTGCACGCCGACCCGGCGACCGGCCGGACAATCTCGCAACAGCAGCGCCTGCGGGATCTGCTCGAGGAGGTCGAACTGGCCGATCAGGTCGGGCTCGACGTGTATGGAGTCGGCGAGCACCATCGTCCTGACTTCATCGTGTCGTCGCCGGCCGTTGTCCTCTCAGCGGCAGCCGTCCGGACGACGCGCATACGGCTCACGAGCGCAGTCACCGTGCTCAGCTCGGACGATCCGATCCGGGTGTTTCAGGACTTCGCGACGCTCGACCTGATTTCCGGCGGCCGCGCCGAGATCATGGCGGGGCGAGGGTCGTTTATCGAGTCCTTTCCGCTGTTCGGGTACGACCTGTCCAGTACGACGCGCTCTTCGCGGAGAAGCTCGACCTGCTGCTGCGCCTGCGCGAATCCGAGCGGCTGACATGGACCGGGCGCCTGACGCCGTCGGTCGGCGGGCGCCTCGTCAATCCCCGTCCCATCCAGGATCGGCTGCCGATCTGGATCGCGGTCGGCGGCACGCCCGATTCGGCGATCCGCGCCGGTTCGCTGGGGCTCCCGATGGCGCTCGCAATCATCGGCGGCATGCCGGAACAGTTCGCGCCACTGGTCGAGATCTACCGGGAAGCGGCACGCGCCGGGCGCGACCCGGCGCACGCGCGCCTCGGGATCAATTCGCACGGCTACATTGCCGACCACACGCAGCAGGCGCGGGACGAATACTTCCCGTCCTACGCCTCCGCGATGAATGCCGTCGGACGCGAGCGCGGCTGGGCGCCGCTGGGACGTGGCAGTTTCGACGCCCAGTGCGCCCCTCGCGGCGCGCTGCTGGTCGGCAGCCCCGCCGAGGTCACCGACAAGATCCTGTTCGAATACGACCTGTTTCACCACGATCGGTTTCTGCTGCAGATCGGGGTCGGGGCCCTGCCGCACGGGGCCGTGATGCGGTCCATCGAGTTGTTTGGAACGAGGGTTGCACCCGACGTCCGGAAGGCGCTCGACACGAACCCGCAAGCCGTCCGCTGAAGGAGAAGCGCGTGCCAAAACTAGGAGTGCATCATCACAAGCGTGCGTGAGGGGCGGGTGGGCCTGGCCATCAGTGACTGGTTCGTCGGCATCGCACGCAAACACGCTGGCGTCGAGGTGACGGTCCTCGACCTGAAGGAAATCGCCCTTCCGCTGCTCGACGAGCCGAAACATCCGCGGCTTCAGCAGTACACGCGCGAGAAGACGAAGGCGTGGAGTGCCCAGGTGCACGACATGGATGCGTTCGTGTTCGTAACGCCCGAGTACAACTTTGGTTCACCGCCCGCGCTGATCAATGCGCTCGACCACCTGTACGTCGAGTGGAATTACAAGCCGGCCGGGTTCGTCAGCTACGGCGGCGTGTCGGGCGGCCTGCGCTCGGTGCAGATGACCAAGCTGGTCATCACCACCTTGAAGATGGTGCCGATAATGGAAGCGGTCGCGATCCCGTTCTTCGCGAAGCTCGTCGACGGCGCCACGGGCAGGTTCGACGGCGGAGAGCTGCACGAAAAGGCCGCCTCGGCCATGCTGAACGAGCTCATGCGCTGGACAGAAGCGTTGAAGGCCCTGCGGACGAGTTGAGCTCGGCGGCCACGGCCGAGCCTGAATCTCGCCGTCTCCTCCGTGGTATTCTCGAACGTCGGTTCGCCGCGTGTTTCACGCGGCGCAAAAAAAGGCGTCTTGCGACCACGTCCCGCATCGGGACACCTCAAAATTCGGTCGCGGCCGGGAGGTGCATGCATGGCACATACTCACGGGGGCAGTCGCTGAACTGCCCCGAGACGCAAGTCGGAACGGCCGGTGGCAACACCGGCCGTTTTCTTTTGGCGGGAGAGACGACTACAGATCGCGGACCCACTTCGCCAGGCGGTCGGCGGCATCCTTCGCGGCTGATTTCCACGACGGGCGGCCCACGCCTTTCAGCTCCGACTCCTTCTCCCCCGCCCGGACACGGAGGCGAACAATCGTCTCGCGAAACCGCGTCATCGAGGCGCCCCCGAATCCCCCTTCCGGCACGTCCCGCTGCTCGCGGTTCATCACCTCGACGACCACCCGGGCATCCTCCGTGCGCGGCACCAGCGTGAAGTCGGATTTGCGGTGCGCGAGAATGTCCCGCAGATCCTCGACCGAATCGAGCCGCCCCTGTTCCTCGGCCGGCGCGACACCGGTCGTCGTCCGGGCTGTGTAGACGAAAATGCGGACGGGCTGGTGCTTCTGGACAGGACCGGCGTGCGGCTGGCCGGCCGCCATCGCAAGAAGGCAGAGCGTGATGCCGATCATGATCGACTCTCCGGGCGCGGGCGCCTTCGAGTATATGCCGCGGCCCTCCCGCTTCGGCTACACTGCCGGGCATGACCTCGCGTCTGATAGCCGCGCTGGCCGTGACCATCGTTTCCGCGTCGCTCCACGCCGGGCAGGAGCGGGTGATTCGCGTGCCTCTCGACTACGGCGCGCCGGGTTCAGGACCAGCGCCGAATTTCAGCCCGAAAGGGACACAGGTGCCGCTCACGCCGGTCCCCGCTGGCCTCGCGCTGCCGGCTGACGCCGTCCGCCCCGCGAAAGCCGGCACGATTGAGGTTGGCGGCAGCCGATCCGCCTGGCTCCCGGTGCTCGCGACGGCCGACACCGCCCACCCGCTCGACCTCTGCCGCCTCTACATCGACCGCAATCGCAACGGCCTGTTCGACGACGACGGTCCGGCGCTGACCGCCACGCCGACCCGGAATGAGAAGACCGGGGCGTGGTGGACTTCGATCGGCAGGATTACCCTGTCGATTCCGTATCCGGGACGGCCGACTCCCGAGCCGTACCTGGTGAACGTCTGGATGGTGCGCGACGGTGACGCGACGCCTGACATCCTCCGGTACTCGGTCGGCTCGTGGCGAACGGGCAGGACCACGGTCAACGGCATGGAGGCGCTCGTCGCGGCCATGGACGCCAACAACGACGCCGTCTTCGACGAGAAGGACCAGTGGTCCGTACTCGAGGCCGCGGCGCCGGACGCGCCAAAGGCCGTGCTGTCCCTTCAGGAGGCTCGGCCGACTACGCGCCTGATGTACGTCAGGGGCGGAGTACGGGACGTCGTCCTCGAGTTTCGTTCGTTCGCGCGGGATGGCACCGCGATCGAATTCGCGATCGTGGATCGTCCCACCACCAAGGCGCGCGATCGCGCGGGCGACGACGTGCTGCTCGCGGAACGCACGCGACCGCGCGCAAAGACGCCGTTCGGGTGGCAGCACGATTTCACGGCGGCCCTCGCCCAGGCCAGGACCGCCGGACGCAAGGTCCTGATCGACTTCGAGGCGACGTGGTGCGGCCCCTGCAAGACGATGGACGAGTGGATCTGGACGGATGCCGAAGTCGCCTCGCTCCTGGCGGGCGGCTACGTCGGCGTGAAACTCGACGGCGACGTCGAGAAGGCGCTGGTCGATCGATTCCACATCAACGGGTACCCGACAATGGTCGTCCTCGATGCGGACGGCAAGGAGGTCCGCCGCGCTGTCGGCTACCTCTCGTCGCAAGGGGCCATCGAGTTCCTGACGCGCTGACGGTGTCGTCCGGTCCCGGCCGTCCCCGGGTCAGCGCGGCTTCGCGCGGCCCAGTTTCGTCACGATGTCGAATTCGGATTTCGTGACAGGCTGGACCGACAGACGGCTGCCCTTCTGCGTCACGACCATTTTCTCGAGGCCCCTGGTCGACTTCAGCGTGTCGAGCGAGACGACTGCGGGAAAACGCTCCACGAACTCGATGTCGACCATGTACCAGGTCGGCGTGTCCTTCGAACTCGTCTCGTCGAAGTACTTGTGCCCCTTCCGCCAGGCCGTGGCATCTGGGTAACCGGCCTTCGCAATCGCCGCGAGTCCGGTGACGCCCGACGGATTGGCGTTGGACGCGTAGAAGAGCACGGCGTCACCCACCTGCATGTCGTCGCGCATCATGTTGCGCGCCTGGTAGTTCCGCACACCCTCCCAGCTCGTCACACGATCGCGCTCGAGGTCGTCGATGGTGTATGCGGCAGGTTCGCACTTCATCAGCCAGTAACGTTTCGCCATGGATGAGAGGATACCCAACTCCCGGTTCGGGCTGAAGGCGGAAAAGACTGCGGCCGGCGCACTACCCGTCGGCGCGCAGGGTTCGCGCCGGATCGACGCGCGCCGCGCGCCGCGCCGGGTACAACGCGGCCAGTGCCGTGGCGGCAATCACAATCGAGATGCCCACGGCGAACGAGACGGCATCGACGAGGGTCACCGCCTCGAGGCGGATGACCGAACGCAGCGCCAGCATGGCGGCGAGCGCGATGGCGAGGCCGATGACGATGCCGACCGCCGCCAGGCGCCCCGACTGGCGCATCACAAGGTGCACGACGGCGCGGGCGCTCGCCCCGAGCGCCATGCGGATGCCGATCTCCCGCGTGCGCTGGCTGAGCATGCAGACGAGCACACCGTACAGCCCCGACACGCTGAGCGCCAGCGCGATGGCACCCAGCACGGTACCGACCCACGACGCGGCCAGGAACGGGTAGTTCTGGAGGTCGCGCATCTCGTCGAGCGGCAGGGCTTCGAAGGCCTCCGGATCGGCGGCGGCGCGGGCCAGGATCGGCTGAAGCGCCTCTGGCCGGAGTTCGCCGCCTGTGCGGCCGCGAACGAGCACGGCGCTCGCATGCGCACCGGCCGCGGTGGTGGGCAGGTACACGTGACGCGGATCCTTGCCGTCCGCGATGAAACCGCTGATCACATCCCTGACGACGCCAACGACGATGACCTCGGAGTAGCCGGGCAGATCGTCGACCGGCCCCCGGTCTGACCGTTCGATACGGATGGTCCTGCCGACGGGATCCGCACCGGGCCAGAACGCCTGCGCCGTGGCCGCGCTGACGATAGCGGCCCTGGCGTCGGCCCGCGCCTCGTCGGGGCTGAAGGCACGTCCCTGCGCAATCGGGATCCGCAGGAGCGAGAAGTATTCCGGAGAGACGAAGGTGTACCGCGTGGGCACCGGCGGTACGCCCTGTGGGCCCGCCGCGATCGACCGCGACCGGATGAACAGGGGATTGCCGCCGGTCGCGGCGACGTCGCTGATGCCCGGATCGTCAGCCAGCGCCTCGGCGAGCCCTCGAATCAGTTCGGTCCGCTGGCCGCGCACGTTGATCGACACGACGCCGTGCGACTCGTAGCCCAGGTCTTGCGAGGCGAGCGCGGCGCCGTTGCGCGCCAGCGTGAGCGCGAGGATGACGAGGACCAGCGAGACGGTCACCTGCGCAACGACCAGCCCGTTCCGGAAGCGGGAACTGCGTCGCGCGTCGCCGCCCTGGCCGCGCAGCGCGTCGGTGAGGGCCGCCTTCGACGCCTGGAGCGCCGGCACGAGCGCGAACATGAGTGTCGTGAGCGCCGCTACCGCAAAGGCAAAGGCGTACACGCGGTGATCCAGTCCGATCGGCCCGATGCGGAGCATGGCGCCGACTGACGGGGGAAGCGTGCGGAAGAACAGCGCAATCGCGGCGCGAAGCGCCCATGAGGCGAACACGAGTCCAAGCGCGCCGGACACGAAAGCGATCAGCAGCCCTTCGGTGAGGAGCTGCCGGACGACGCGGCCCCGGCTCGCGCCGAGCGAGAGCCGGACCGCGATCTCGCGGTGACGCCCGACGGCTCGGGCGAGCATCACGTTCGAGACATTCGCGCAGGCGGTGAACAGGACGAGCCCGAACGCGGCGAAGACCGGCGCCAGCAGCGCCGCCGTCTGCAGCGTGAGGGGCTGCGGCGAGTCCTGCCGCCGCACCTCCGCGGACACATGATCTTCGCCGGGCAGTATCGCGGCTACGAACGGGTGCAGCGCCGCCTCCGCCTGCGCCACGGACAACCCGTCGCGCAACCGGCCGGTGATCTGCACCGCCGGCGGCTGCTCCGCGCCGGTGAGGTCCGGCTGCGCGATTGCGGCGTACGTGGTGAACGGCAGCCACAGGTCGCGCGGCATGTCGGCCAGTCCGGCGAATTCCGAGCCGACCACGCCGACAACGACGAAGGCGTGGCCGCTGACGTCCACCCGGCGGCCCGAGCACACCGGGATCCCGCTGGAAGAGGCGCGCCCAGCCCTGGTCGCTGAGCACCGCTGCCTGGGCTCCGTCGTCCATCGGACCGAGACCGCGGCCGAGCGCGACGACCGGCGCGAGCATCTCGAAGTAGTTGTCCGACACGAGCGCGACGGCCAGGGGCCTCCCGCTCGACGACACGATGCGCGAGCTTTCGGCGACGACCGCGGCGAAGACATCGTGCCGCTGGCGGAGATCCAGGAAGTCGCGCCAGCGGAAGCTGGAACCGCCCGCGTCCGCCGAGTGCCAGACGAGCTGTTGCAGCGTCGAGGGATCCCGCACCGCGAAGGGGCGCAGGACGTACGCGTCCACCACGGTGAAGGCGACGGTGATGAGGCTGATGCCGATAGCGAGGGTGAGCACGGCGGTGGCCAGGAACGCCCGGCTCCGCGTGAGGGTCCGCGCGGCATAGCGGAGGTCCTGGATGAACTGCTCGAGCCACGTCCAGCGGCTCTCCTCGTAGAAGCGTTCGCGCGCGCGTGTGACGCTGCCGAAGGCACGCACCGCCGCATCGCGGGCGTCAGCCGCACTGACGCCGTCGGCGATCAGGCGATCGGTCTCGAGCGCGATATGCGCCTGGATCTCCTCGGAGAAGTCGTCGGAGCTGCGGCGCCGGCCGAACATCAGCCCTGCTCCGGCTCGGGCCCGAGCACGCGCGCCATCGCGGCGGCGAGGCGGCGCCACTTCGTGGACTCGCGCACCAGCTGCGCGCGGCCGGTCTTCGTGAGCGTGTAGAACCGGGCCTTCCGGTTGTTGGCCGAGGTGCCCCACTTCGCGGCGATCCAGCGCTTCGCCTCGAGCCGCTGGAGCGCGGGGTAGAGCGCACCGTGGTCCACGAGCAGCTCGTCGTCCGAGGTCTGCTGGATCGCGCGCGCCACGCCCTGTCCGTGCTGCGGACCGAAGATCAGCGTCCGCAGAATCAGCACTTCGAGGGTGCCCTGCATCAGCGGCAGGCGGCCGGGGCTTCGGGTTGACATCTGACCCGAGCGTACGATCGTTCGGGTCAGGTGTCAACCCGAGGCGGCCGCGGAGCCCGGAGAGGCCCCGGCCGGGGTCGCGCGCGGGAGCGGCGCGCCCAGGAGCAGCCGGTTCTTCGGAGTAATCGCGCCGGGGATCGTCTGCGTCCTGACGCGATAGCCCTGCGCCTCGACGCGCGTCGCGCGCATGACGTCGATCGCCAGCGCGCGATCGAGCCAGCCGGCCAGCGGACCCGCGTCGCAGGTCTCGACATCGTGGCAGCACGGCAGCACGGCGACGCGCGCACGCGCGGCGCACGCCCGCGCGAGCACCGTATCGGTCAGGGCGCCGCAGCCGTGAACCGATACGACGATGTCGGCGGGCGACAGCGGGAAGGTCTCGAGCGCGCTCTCGATGAACTCCACGCGGCCGGCGAGCCGCGGCCACGAGGCGACCAGCGCCGCATGCAGCGCGCCGCACGAGGGAGGCAGCGCCGTGTCGACGACGACCGCAGCCGGCGAGGAGTCGTCGAGCACCAGCATGATCAGCGCGACGAGTCCGTGTCCGCCGCCCAGATCGACCACCCGTCCGCCGCGAAACAGGCGCCTCGCCCGCCGCGCCACCTCCCAGGCTTCGAACAGCTCCTTGCGCGGCAGGCACCCCGCCGTACAGACCGCGCGGCCAATCCGATCGAACAGCGAGTCGCTGGCGAAGCGCTCGAGGTCGCATGTGGTGAGGCGCTGCTTCGACCCGCGCGAGAAATTCATATTTGACCCGGACAATATTGACAGCGTAGTTTTAACCCGGGTAATATGTCCGGCATGACTGAGCCGACAGAGCCCGGAACAATTCCCTG
Source organism: uncultured Acidobacteriota bacterium (assembly GCA_963817635.1). Taxonomy (GTDB): domain Bacteria; phylum Acidobacteriota; class Vicinamibacteria; order Vicinamibacterales; family 2-12-FULL-66-21; genus CAWFPR01. Next base: position 365,426 of record CAWFPR010000028.1, read on the forward strand.
TACTGCCTTTTCTGGAAGCACTTGCGTCGGATCCGGGGATCTGAAGGATGTCGGCCTTCTGGTCAAGTCCCACCTGGACCGCGACCCGAGCACGTCAGTTCTGATTTTCAACGATCTCACGGGTGGCCTCGTGGACGTGGATTTCAGGGGTGCCGCCGAAGAGGTGGCCCGCTGGATTGACGCGGTGTACCGGCCCGTGGTGCCTCCGCGTGGTCCGGGACGGCCGAAACTCGGCGTGGTCGCCCGCGAAGTCACGCTGCTGCCCAGGCACTGGGAGTGGCTCGCGACGCAGCCCGGCGGTGCGTCGGTCGCGCTGCGGCGGCTCGTCGAGGAGGCGAAACGCGCGAACAGCGGCAAGGATCGGGTCCGGGGATCGCAGTCGGCCGCCTACAAGTTCATGTCGGCCATGGGCGGCGACGAGCCTGGATTCGAAGAAGCCACGCGCGCGCTGTTCGCCGGGCACATGGACCGCTTCAACGAGCTGGTGGCCCCCTGGCCCGAAGACGTCGGGAATCACGCGCGCCGGCTGGCGACCGGCGCCTTCCGGCCGGAGTCCGACCCGCCCCGCTGAAAGAGCCGCGCGGCGGCGGACACACGTTACCATGGAGCCATCATGCCGACCTTTGGCCGCGAGTTCCTCGCGGAATTTCCACTCGACCCGTCCGTCACGTATCTGAATCATGGCACCGTCGGCGTGACGCCGCGCCGGGTGCTCGCGGCCCAGCAGGCGATCCGCGACGACATCGAGCGGCAACCGAGCCGCTTCCTGCTGCGCGAACTCACGAAAGTGGCGGTGGGACAGCCGACCGACGACAAGCCGCGCATGCGGCAGGCAGCCGACGTCGTCGCGTCGTTTCTTGGAGCGCGCGGCGACGACCTCGTCTTCGTCGATAACGCCACGACGGGGGCCAACGCCGTGCTGCGGTCGTTTCCCTTCGAGCCGGGCGACGAGGTCCTCGTCACCGATCACGGGTATGGCGGGGTCACGAACGCCGCGATGTACGCGGCGCGCCAGCGCGGCGCGACTGTCCGCGCCGCGGCTGTGCCATATCCCGTGCGTTCGGCGGACGAGATCACCGAGGCCTGCGTCGCCGCGATCGGGCCGAAGACCCGCCTCGCCGTGATCGATCACATCGCGGCGCACAGCGCGCTCACCTTTCCGATCGCGGATCTCGTCAGGCGCTTTCACGAGCGGGGTGTGGCGGTGCTCGTCGACGGCGCGCACGCGCCGGGCGCCATCGCGCTCGACATTCCGGCGATTGGCGCGGACTGGTATGTGGGCAACCTGCACAAGTGGATGTGGGTGCCGCGCAGCAGCGGCATTCTGTGGGCGGCGCCGGAGCATCGGGCCGGCCTGCGTCCGGCGGTCATTTCCTGGGGACTCGACCAGGGCTTCACGACGGAGTTCGACCTGCCGGGCACGCGCGACCCTTCGCCGCATCTGTCCGCGCCGGCCGCCATCGCGTTCATGACGGAGCTGGGCGTCGAGGCCGTGCAGCGCTACAACCACACGCTCGCCTGGGAAGGCGCGCATCACCTGGCCCGGCGCTGGGGCACGCAGTTCGCCGCACCAGAATCGATGGTCGGCACGCTCGCGACGATCGAACTGCCGGCGGCGGCCGGACGCACGGTCGAAGACGCGGCGGCGCTGCGCGATCGCCTGCTCTTCGACGATCGGATCGAGGTGCAGATGCACGAACTGCACGGCCGCGTGCACGCGCGCATCTCGGCGCAGATCTACAACGACATGGAGGACATCGACCGCCTGGCCGACGCCGTGCTGAAGTAGCGGCACGCCCGTCGCGTCGGGACGCGGCGCGTGAGCCTCGATCCCCGCGGACGCGGGTGGGGGGCTGTGGCTCAGTTGACGATCAGGCCGCTGCCAAACCGGACGCGCGGGTCACCCAGCGGTGTATTCAGCGACAGCGCGCGCAGGAGCTGCCGCACTCCTCGGTGATCGTCGACGCGGAACTTCGCGCGCGTCGGCCGTCCGCCGACCGCGATGGTCACCGTCGAGGGCGGAAGGGCGCGGAAGAGATCCTCGTCGGTCCAGTCATCGCCGATCGCCACGACCGTGGTACCGGCGGCCGCGTCGGCGCACACGCGCTGGCCAACGAGCGCCTTGCTGACGCCGCGCAGCCGGACCTCGATGACCTTGTGGCCCTCGAGCACCTCGAGCGGCTGGTTGCTGAGCGTATCGCCGAGCAGCATCCGGAGTTCGTGCGCCTGGCGCACCCCGAAATCGCGATCGGCGCCGCGATAGTGCCACGCGATCGACGCGCTTTTCGTTTCGATCTGCGAACCGGGCGTGCTCGCCGTGAACTGCTCGAGGATCGGGGCGACGCGCGCCATCCAGTCGGGCGGAACGCTGGCCGCTGCCTCCCACTCCGCGCCCAGCGCGGGCCGATACCAGAAGCCGTGCTCTGCCCAGATGGCGACTGGCAGGTGGCCCAGCCAGGTCTCGAGTGTTTCGCGCCGCCGCCCGCTGACGATTTCCAGCCGCACACCGGGCAACCGCGCCAGCGATCCGAGCAGGGCCAGCAGCTCGTCGTCCGGGCCGGCCAGTTCGGGAGAGCGTGTGAACGGTACAAGCGTGCCGTCGTAGTCGAGCAGGAGGCGCAGTGACGTATGTCGCTGCGCCTCCAGCAGCACGGTAATCGGGCTGAGCTCCGGCGGCGAGAACACGCCGGCATCGGCTGGCGTGCGGGAAGTCGCGAGCAGGTCGACGAAGCCACGGGCCCACGCGTGCACGTCGTGTTCGATGACGCGGCGCCGCAGCACCCGCATGCGCCCCCGGCGCTCGCCGACGCTCATCGTCAGCGCCCGGTGGACCGCCTCGGCGACGCCATCCACGTCGTACGGATTGACGATGATCGCGCCATCGAGCTCGGCCGATGCGCCGGCGAACTCGCTCAACACGAGCACGCCGCTGTCGTCGACCCTCGAGGCGACGAACTCCTTCGCGACCAGATTCATCCCGTCGCGCAGCGGCGTCACCAGCATGACGTCGGCCGCGCAGTAGAGCGCGACGAGCTGGCGCTCGGACACCGAGCGGTGCACGTAGTGAATCGGCGTGGATCTCAGCGTGCCGCGCGCGCCGTTGATCCGTCCGACGCGCTCTTCCACCTCGCGCTTGTGGCGCTGGTAGGAATCGACCTCGCCGCGCGAGGGCACTGCCACCTGGATGTAGCGCATGCTGTCGCAGAGTTCGGGCTGCCGCTCGAGCAGCCGTTCGATCGCCTGGAGCCGGCGCGGAATGCCCTTCGTGTAGTCGAGCCGATCGACCCCGAGCACGATCTGGCGCCCGCCGGCGTCGAAGCGAAGCGCGGCGGCCTCGGCGCGCACGTCCGGATCTTCCGCCAGCGCCGCAAACCGCGCCGCATCGATGCCCATCGGGAAGACACCGAGCTTCACATCGCGCTCGTCTATCCGCACCCGATCGATGTCCGACTCGACGCCGTCGATGTGCAGGAGCGAGGCGAGGAAGTGCCGCATGTACGAAAACGTGTGGAAGCCGACGAGATCCGCACCAAGCATCCCGCGGAGCAGTTCGCGCCGCCAGGGCAGGATGCGGAACACTTCGGACGAGGGAAACGGAATATGGAGGAAGAAGCCGATGCGCGCGTCGGGCAGCCGTTCGCGCAACAGGGCTGGCACGAGCAGCAACTGGTAGTCGTGCACCCAGATGGTGTCGCCCGGCCGGTACTCGCGGGCGGCGGCATCGGCAAACGCGGCGTTCACCTGCCGGTAGGCAGACCATCCGGTGGTGTCGACAGGGACCCGGTCGATGAGGTAGTGGAACAGCGGCCAGAGGACGCGATTCGAAAAGCCGTGGTAGTAGCGCTCCACCTCGTCGCGCGACAGGTGCACCGGGACGATCGCCTGCGCGGCGAGCAGCCGGTCCAGTTCGGCGCGCTGGTCGGTGGAAAACCGCGACACATCACCAGGCCAGCCGAGCCACACGCCGCCCGAGCCTTCGTGCCAGGGCCGCAGGCCGGTCGCCAGACCGCCGTTCGCAGGCACCAGGCGCAGACCCTCGTCGGTCACGCGGGCGGTCACCGGCAGACGGTTCGACACGATGAGGAGCCGGCTCGACGGCATGCCAGTATGGTATCGCATCGGAATGACGAACGGCTAGGCTGGGGCGAGCGGGTTCACCCACTCGATCACGGCCGCGTACCCGAGGCTCTCCGGATCGTGGCGCAGGTACTCCGACACGACCGCCAGCACGCGAAAGCCGCGCCTGATCTGGAACGACAGCGTCGGGTCGCGCAACTCGCCCCGTTCCACGCGCGCCACGTACTCGACGGGGGACATCGCGCTCGCGGCCGTGTGATAGCCGCGCAGGCGGGCACCTGCGCGGATGCGCCGCAGCCCGAGGCCGACGACCAGTTCGCGGCGCGCTTCGTAGAGTCGGCCGCCGATGCCGTACCCCTGCCGCTGCGGATCGACCATCACCTCCGCAGCGTAGAGCGTGCGGCCCCGCTCGGGATCGTGATTCGTGAACATCCCGTGGTCGGTGAAGTCGCGCCAGTTCGTTCCAACGTCGTAGTCGTCCCAGAGGATGATCAGGCTGGCCGCCATCCCGACCACGACGCCGTCGATCGTGGCGACGAACTGCCCCTCCGGAAACACGGCGAGGTGCGACGCCAGCTGGACGACAGTCCACGGAGGCGACGTCGGATACACCCGCCTGGTCAGCGCGATGATGCCGTCGAAGTCCTCGGCGCGCGTCCGCCTGATCTCGGCCGCTTCGCTCACAGCTCGACCACCGTCGGGTGTGCCGACGCGCATCTGTGTCTCGCCGCTGTCGAGCAGCGGCAGGACGGTGCCGGATTCGCGCGTCTCGAGGATCGTCTCCAGGTTCAGTTCCGCCACGATCATCGTCTCCTGGTTGGGAATCCCCTCGGCGAGGATGCCGTCGCGCGCGAACGCGAAGTCGCTTGGCGTGAAGATGCCGGCCTGCCCGTAGTTCAGCGACACCGCGGGCACCATCGGCAGCGACCCGACCGTCGACGCGTGGATCACGTACATCTGGTTCTCGATGGCGCGCGCCTGCGCGCAGTACCGCACGCGGAGGAAACCCTGCCGATCGTCGGTGCAGCTGGGCACCGCCAGGATGTGGGCGCCGCAGCGCGCGGCCGCGCGGGCCAGTTCCGGAAACTCCACGTCGTAGCAGATCGCCACCGCCATCCGGCCGAACGCAGTCTCGAACACCGACAGTGCGCTGCCGGCCGTGATCCCCCAATCCCGCTCGAACCGCGTCATGTGCAGCTTCGGCTGCGTGCCATGCCTCCCGGCAGGGCCGACGATGTGACAGACGTTGTTCACCGCACCGGTCTCCGTCAGATGCGGGATGGTGCCGGCCACGATGTAGAGGTCGTGCTGTTGCGCCAGCTCCGACATCAGGCCGACGACGGTGTCCTCCTGCGTCGCGAGGCCGCGCACCTGCTCGGCCAGTGGGCGTTTCACGTCGCCCAGGGTCATGAGCTGCAGCGTGAAGTACTCGGGGAAGACCACCAGTCGCGAGCCGTAGTCCGCGGCCGTCTCGACCAGACCGATGACCTGATCTCGGAATTGATCGAACGAAGAAATGGGGCGGATGAAGTACTGCAGCGATGCGACCCGCAGACGCGGCATGTGTGGCGGCCCTCCTTCGACGCGACGCGGCCGGCCTGGCGCCGGCGGTGCGCGTTCCACATGGAGACTCCATCATCGGGAGCGGCAGGGTCAAGCGACATCCGCATCCGGACGTCGAGCTCAGGGGGCAGTCCCTCTACTCGTGCCGAAGCGCTTCGACGGGATCGAGCCTGGCGGCCCGCTGGGCCGGCCAGTAGCCCGCGACGATCCCGACGCCCGCCGAGGCAGCCAGGCCGGCCAGGATCGCCCAGAGCGGGGCGACGGCGGAGAACCCGGAGAGCACCAGTTTGAGCAGGAACCCGATACCGAGCGCCGCGGCAACCCCCGCGATGCCGCCGGCGCCGGAGAGAAACGTGGCCTCGAGCAGGAACTGCAGCAGCACTTGCCGCCGCCGCGCACCCACCGCCAGGCGCAGCCCGATCTCACGCGTCCGTTCGGTCACGCTGATGAACATCACGTTCGCGATGCCGATCGCCCCGATGAGCAGGCTGACGCCGGCGAGCGCGATGGTGACCAGGCCGATGCGCGCGCTGACATCGTCGAACGTCGCGATGATCTGTTCGGCCGTCGAGAGGTTGAAGTCGTTGTCCGCGCCCGGCGGAATCTTGCGCAGCAGCCGCAGGATCGCCTCGGACTGTCGCAGGCACTCGTCGCGCTGGCCGGGCTTCGCCCGCATGTACAGCACGACACGCTCGGGCTCGCCGAAACGCCGGCGCACGGTGCCGGCGGGAAGATTGAGCACGTTGTCCTGCCGGTTCTCGCCGAAAAACCCGCCCCGCCGTTTGGCAAGTTCCCCGACCACCGTGTAGGTGTCCCCCGCCAGCGTCAGCGTCCGCCCGAGTGACGGCTGGTTGCCGAAGAGCGCGCGGGCGAGATTGGCCCCGACGATGGCCACATGCGCGCCTTCGCGATCCTCGAGATCCGTGAAGGGACGCCCGCGGGCGAACTCGGCCCCGATAATGTCAAACAGCGCGGGCGACGCGCCTTCCACGAGCACGGTGTCGGATTCGTTGCCGCCGGCGCGCGCGACGAGCACCTGTCCGCCACTGGCGGTGGGCACGATCACCTGCGCGCCCACGTCGCGGATCGCGGTGCCGAGCCGCGCGATCTCACGCACGTAGTCGAGTGACAGCGGCCTGCGGCTCACCTCCTGCTCGCTGGGCGTGACGTACGGATCGCCCGTCAGGTGAAACGCGAAGACGTTGTCCGTCCCGAGGTCCCGGAAGAGAAGCGCCACCTGCCCCCGCGCGTTGGCCATCACCGACGCAATCAGCACGACGGTGACGATGCCGATGACCACGCCGGCCACCGCGAGCACCGACCGCATGCGCTCGGTCCGCACGGACTCGAGCGCCAGCCCCGCCGCCTCGGACACCATCCCGGTCCAGCGCGTCACTGTTCCTGCCTCAGCGCCGTGATCACGTCGAGCGACGCGGCGCGGTGCGCCGGATACCAGCCGGCGATGAGGCCGCTGAGGCTCGCGGCGATCAGGCTGCCGGCCAGCGTCGGCCAGTCGAGCGCGAGCGGGATGCCGGCCGGACCCGACGCAGCGGTCAGGATGACCGTCGCGGCGGTGAGCCCGACGAGCCCGCCGCCCATCGCGATCACGGTGGATTCGGCGAGCGTCTCGACCAGGATGCTCGCGCGGCCGGCGCCGACCGCGCGGCGGATCCCGATCTCGCGCATCCGTTGTGTCACCGACACCAGCGTCGTGTTGGTCACGACGACAATCGCGGCAAGGAGCGCCATGAGCGAGATCGGCGGGCCGGCCGCGCCGATACGCTCCGTGATGGCGGACACGAAACTGCGCGACGCCTCCGGCGCGATGAAGTCGAACGTGTCGGCGGCGCCAGGCCCCAGATGTCTCCGCGCGCGCATGGACGTCCGCGCGTGATCCTCGGCCGCGCCGGTCTTCGCCACGTCGGCGGCCTTCGCGAACACCTGCAGCGAGGCCGGCGCGCCGAAGGTGCGCTCGAACGCCACGAGCGGCATCCACACGGAGCGATCGAACGACGCGCCGCCGGCCGTGCCCTGCCGCTCCAGGATGCCGACGACCCGGTATGCCCGGTTGCCGACACGCACGGTGCCGCCAAGCGGGTCGGCCGCAGGGAACAGGGCGTCGACCACCGCGCGGCCGATGACAATCACCAGCGTGCCCTGGGTCTCTTCGACCGACGTGAAGAACCGCCCGCGCGCCAGGCCCACGTCGCGGATGTCGGCCAGCGCGGCCTGGGTGCCGTTGATGGTCGCGTTCTCGAATATGCGGCCGCCGGCGGCAACGTCGCCGGTCCGCTGCCCGATCGCCGCATACTGCAGGCGGCCGCCGGAGACGCTCTCGAGGAAACGAACGTCGCTGCGCGTGATGTCGGGATTGCGTTCGATCTTCAGGGCGAGTTCGCGGCGGCTGAGCTGACCGGAGGCGAACCTGGCAATGACGAAGGCGTCACTGCCGAACGCGCGCGCGCTCGCCTCGCGGGCCGAGCTGGCCAGCCCGTTCAGGGCTGTCTGCACGATGGCCGTCGTCGCCACGGCGGCCGCCATCGCCAGGCCGGCCAGGAGCGCACGCAACGGCCGGTTGCGTATCGTCGCCAGGGCTTCGGAGATGCCCTCCAGATACATGGCCGCCGGCAGGCGCCTCATGACCAGCCTTCAGCGCCCCGCGGGCGCCACCTTGACGAGGGTGCCGTCCTGGAGGTCGCGCAACGCCTGGTATGGACCGATGATGACGCTGGCGCCTTCGCCGACGCCGCTGACCTCGATGTCGAGGCCGCCAATCACGCCGGGGGTCACCGGGATGAATTTCGCGCGGCCGTTCTCGACGAGGAACAGACCGGGGCGCTCGGCGCCCGCCGGCGGCGCGGACCGCAGGACGACGCTCTGCAGGGGAACGGTGAGCACGTTGGCGCGCTCGGTGGTCACGATCTCCGCATCGCAGGTCAGTCCGGGGCGAAGGGCAGGATCCGGATCGGCGAGCCGGACCGCCACCCGGAACTCGCGCGCGGCGGCGCCGGTGCCCGTGACGGGAAGGGCGCTGGCGCCGATCTCGACGACCTTGCCGTCGAACCGCCGGCCGGCCATCGATTCCAGCGTCACGACGGCGGGCTGCCCGACGGCCAGCCGGAGCACGTCGGCCTCGGCGACCTTCAGTTCGGCGTCGATGTCGGCCAGATCCGAAATCGTCATCAGCGTCGTGCCGGGCTGGTTCTGGATGCCGATGACGACCATCTCGCCTTCGCGCACGCGCAGCCGGCTCACGATGCCGTCGATGGGCGATACGATCGACGTCTTCGAGAGGACGTCGCCGGCGCGGCGCTGCTGCGCCCGCGCCTGGGCGACGCGGCGGGAGGCGGACTCCTGCGAGTGTCGGGCGCCGTCCAGGCTGGCGCGCGCGGCGTTCACCTGCGCACGCGCGCTCTCGGCCGAGGCGCGCGCGGTCTCGAAGTCCACCGCGGGCAGGAGACCCTGCTCGTGCAGTTCCCGCTTTCTCGTGAGCTGCTGCTCGGCGTCGCCGGCGCGCGCCTCGGCGGCCGCCAGGTCGGCCGAGGCGGCGCGCACCTGTTCGGCCGCGCCCTGCACGTCAGCCTCGAGGGCGCGGACCTGCTCGCCGGCGCCCGAGGCGTCAGCCCGCGCCTGAATCGAGTCGATTCCCGCCAGCACCTGCCCGGCCCTGACCCGATCGCCCTCCGCCACCGGCAGGCTGACGACCTTGCCCATCACGCTCGAACCGATGTCGGCGTAGCGAACCGCGACGATCTCGCCCGAGGCCGTCACCGTCGAACGAAAGAGCGGCTGGCGCACCGCGGGCGCCGCGTCCACGACCACGCGCGCCGGCCCCCGCCGGCTGAAGCCGAATACGGCAATACCTATGAGGGCGAGGAGACAGGCGACGAGCCACCGTGTGCGGGTCATACGGGCAATCGTTTCCGAAAAAGCAGCGGTTGTTCAATTATCCGCCTATTCGCGCGGCGGCGCCATCACCCCCGGCGCCTGGCGGACGGCGCGTGGCCTCGGGTGAAAAGAAGAGAGAAGGAATGTGCCCCCTGCGACAGGCCGCAGGTCGAGCGGCCGCACGCTAGCCAGCGGCCAGCAGCCAGAGCGTGAAGAGATACACGAGCAGCATCGCGAAGGTGTCCCACGACAGGCGGTAGCGCTTGCGCTGGGCCCGGAAGGTCAATCCGATGATGGCGGCGGCGGTCATCGTGATGGCGGCAGCCGCCGACAGCACGTGCGTGGACGAGACGTCGGCCAGCAGCGCGCCGCGCCGGTACAGCACGTCGTCCAGCCCCAGCACGGCGATGTTGAACAGGTTGCTGCCGAACAGGTTGCCCGCCGCCATGTCGAGCGCGCCGATGCGCGCGGCGGCGATCGAGACGACGAGCTCAGGCAGCGACGTCGCGATCGCGACGAACACGGTGCCGACGAAGCTCTGCTGCAGGCCGGCGGCGGTCGGCCAGCTGCTCGCCAAGGCCTGGCAGATAGGTCGCCGCGGCCACGAGCAGGGCAGCGTTGCACGCATAGAGCACGATCGCGCGGCGCAGCGTGAACGACGCGTACCGGATATCGCCTGTGAGCTGCTCGGCGAGCGCGTCGACGCGCCCCCGTTCGTACACGAAGATGATCCGCATCGCGAAGACGTACACGAGGATGAACACGAGGCTGTGGAGCCCGACCCAGCCGATCACCGGAGCGCGCGGCCCGGCCACCAGCGCGAGCGTCGCGAGTCCAAGCTCGAGGACGCCGAACGCCGCGACGAGCACGTGGCCCTGGTGGATGCGCGCCGAGAGCGGCGCGGGATCGCGCACGTCGAGCAGCGCCAGAATGACGAGGTTGAACATGCAGCTGCCGATGACGTCGCCGGCCGCAATGTCGGCGACGTTGTACACGAGCACGGAGCTCGCGCCCGTCACCAGCTCGGGCAGCGACGTGACCGCGGCCATCGCCACCACGCCGATCCAGGTGCCGCCGAGGCCGGTTTTTTCCGCGATCACGTCGCCATAGCGCGACAGGCGGACGCCCGCAAAGAGGATAATCGCAGCGCAGACGATGAACTGGAGGATGACCGGCGTCATGGCTACAGCAGCATAGCAGCCCGCCGTCGAGGTGTTCTCAGCCGGCGGGCCGCATGCGATCCCTTCCCTTTCTTTCCGCTTGACTCGCGAACATATTCCTATATAGTTGAATAGTAGATGACATTCGACGATGAAGTCCTCGTGCAGGTCGGTGAGCGCTTCAAGGCGCTCGGCGAGCCCGCGCGCCTGCGCATCCTGGACGCGCTGCGGCGCAAGCCGCTCACGGTCGGCGAGCTGGTCGAGGCAACGGGTCTGAACCAGGCGAACGCGTCCAAGCACCTCCAGCTGCTCCATCGGCTCGGGTTCATCGTCCGGTGGAAGCAGGGGCTGTTCGTCTACTACCGGCTCGCCGACGGGGACGTGTTCCGGCTCTGCGACGTCATGTGCGGCCGCATCGCGCAGGCCGCGCGAATGGGCCTGCGGGGCCAGGCGCCGCAGATCAGGCGGCGCGCGTCGAACCCGCGGCCGCGCAGGCCGCGAGCGCCAGGAAGCGACCGGGCATGACCCGCCGGGGATTCGATGCCGTTCGCGCGCTGGCGGCACGCCACGAGCGGCTGGTGTGGCTCGGCGCGTTCGGCCTCGTCCTGCTGCTGCAGTGGCCGATGGTGAAAGGCCTGTACTATCGCGCCGCCGGGAGCCCCGCGCCGGCATCGGCGATCCCCTGGCAGACCGACCTCGACGGCGCATTGGCCGAAGCGCGGCGGACCAGCAAACAGGTGCTCGTCGATTTCACGGCCGACTGGTGCCCGCCCTGCATCGCGATGAAACACGACGTGTGGCCTGACGGCGCCGTCGGGCGTGCGCTCGCCCAGCGGTACGTTCCCCTCGTCGTGGATGTCGATCGCAACGGCGCGGTGGCGAATCGCTTCGACGTGAGCGGCATCCCCACCGTGCTCGTGCTCGATGCCGACGGACGTGTGGTCCGCCAGGCGTCCCTGCTCTCGATTCGCTCCGCGGCCGCCATGGTCGCGTTCCTGGATGATACGGAGTAAGCACATGTCTGAAACGGACGCCTGGATCCTCCCTCCGCGAAACCCCGCGACTGCCGGAATCCGGCTGGAGAGACGCAGCCTGTGCGAGCGGGCCATCGTGGCGCTGCGCAAGAGCGGCATCGATCGCATTGCCATCTCGACCGAATGCCGGCTGGGTGCGGCGACGCTCCGCCGCCTCGCGCGTCTCGGTATCGCGCTGCTGACCCGCGAGTCGGCAAGGGAGGCGACCGCGGAGGGCCGGCGGGTCGTGGTCGTGTCGTCCGACGTCGTCTTCGAGCCGGCCGCCGTGAGCGCGCTGGTCGACCGGTTGGCCGCGCCCGGCGCCCGCGTGGTGGCCGCCGCCGAAGCAAGCCCCGGCACGTTCGCGGCGTTCTCGCCTGCCGCCGCCACTGACCTGCCACGCGCCTCGTCCGACCGCGACATCCTCGATCGTCTCGATTCGGTGCGGGTCACCAGTCTGGGCGGCCGGTTCTGCCGCGCGATTGTCGGGCGGAGGGACGCTTTCGCCGTCGAGCGCAGCTATACGAACCACGTTCACCGGCTCGATGGCACGACAAAGAAGGTGGCGCGGCTCCTGCTGTCGCCGTTTTCGCGTGTGCTCCGTCGCCTCGCGGCGGGCGTCAGCCGTTAGCGCGCGCTGCGGGGGCGTCTCGGCGGAGTCGAGGTGGCCGGGATTCGGAACTGTCAGATGTGTGCGCGGCTGTTCCACAACAGCACATGCCCCCTCCGCGCGCCCTGGGAGTTTACCCACGTAAGTGACTGTTGTTGAACGAATTGCCGCGCACATCTGCGTGGCGGAGTCCTTGCTTCAGTGCGCGACCGATGAACGCAATCGCACGCCCCAGTGATCTGCCCTGGGCCAAACAGGGCCGACAGGCCGACTACGTCCGCCGCGCTCACCGCCCGGCGGTGCTCCCGCGCCTGATGCGCAGCCTGGAGAGGGTGAACAAGGAGCTGTGGCTCGTCTTCTGGCTTTTCGCGCTGGCGGGCGTGCTCAATTCCCTGGTGGCGTCGCAGCGGGTCGTCCTCGGCCTCTACACGATGCCGGCCGTGCTGTCAGCCTATCTCTACGGAAGACGGCACGCGACGTTGACGGCACTGGCGAGCGTGCTGCTCGTGATCCTGCTGTACTGGTTCAATCCGCAGCTGCTCGGCGCCGAGCGGCTCGTGCTGGCGTCGGGCGCCTGGGTTGACGTGACGATCTGGGGCTGCACCCTCATCCTGACCGGCTACCTGATGGGCACGCTCTGCGATCACAAGACGTCGCAGGTTCGCGAGCTTCGCGAGACCTACGACGGCGTGCTGCTCATCCTGCGCCACTTCATCTCGAAGGACCAGTACACCGAGAACCACTCGTATCGCGTGTCGATCTACGCATCCAGGATCGCCGAGGCGCTCAACTTCAGCAGCGAACGGATCGAGGACGTGCGCTCGGCGGCGCTGCTGCACGACATCGGGAAGCTGGACGTCAGCCGCGAGGTGCTCTACAAGGCCGCGCGCCTCAACCAGGGCGAGTTCGCCGAGATGAAGACGCACGTGGAACGCGGCATCGCCCTGCTCGAACCCGTCGGCGGATCGCTCCGGCGAATCATCCCCATCATCCTCGCGCACCACGACAAGTTCGACGGGACGGGATACCACCCGACGCAGGGTCAGGAGATCCCGCTCGAGTCGCGGATCATCTCGGTGGCCGATGTGTACGATTCGCTGACGAGCGACCGCCCGTACCGCAAGGCCATGCCGCCCTTCGAGGTTCGCGAGATCATCGAAAAGGGCGCCGGCACCGACTTCGATCCGGAAGTCGTCAGGGCGTTCGTCACGGTGTTCCGCCGGGGCGAGATGGAGCTGCCCACCCTCACCGTCTGAGATCCGGTCCGGCCCGAGCGGCCGCACGCTCGTCACATCTCGTTTGACAGAGAGCCCCTCCAATTCGTACCGATCCGACCCCTGAATAATTCAGGGGTGCGATCGCATGCTGTTCGGACTGCTGCCGGGAACGCTCGACGTACTGGTGCTCAAGGCCATTGACGCCGGCCCGAACCACGGGTACGGCGTCGCGCGATGGATTCAAGAGGCCACCGACGAGCACTTCGTCGTGGAGGACGGCGCGCTCTACACCGCGCTGCACAGGCTCGAACAGCGGCGGCTCCTGAAATCCGGCTGGAGGGCGTCGGACACCAGACGCCGCGCCAAATACTACTCACTCACCGTCAAGGGGCGAAAGGTCCTCGACGAGCAGACCGAAGCGTGGCGGCGCAGCGCCGCGGCGCTCAGCAAGGTGCTCGACGGGAACCCGCGGAAGGCGTCGTCATGACGCCGCGGCATCGCGGCGCGCCGCCGGAGGACGCGCGGGCGCGCGCGCGCCGCGAAGTGGACGAGGAACTCGCGTTCCATCGCGCCGAGACGATCGCGGAGCTGATGGAGCGCGGACTGAGTGCGCAGGCGGCCGAGGCCGAGGCGCGGCGGCGGTTCGGGCCGGAGTCGCACCGCGATCGCATCGTGGCCATCGACCTGCGGCGGCAGGCGGGGGACAGAAGGAGGGCAGCCATGGCGGTGCTGACGACGAGCGTGCGTTCGGTCCTGCGGGGAGCCACGCGGTCGCCCGGATTCACGCTCGGGGTCACGGCCATCCTGACGCTGGGCCTCGGCGTCAACGCCATCACGTTCGGCCTGGTCGATCGTCTCGTCCTCAGCGGTCCTGCCGGCATCGAGAAGCCGGGCGAACTGCGCCGCGTCGTCGTCCACCGGCAAGGCCGGAGCGGCGCCGAGAGGGTGACGACCGAATTAGGCTACCTCGACTACCAGGACCTCCTGGGCGCGAGTCAGCTCGCCGGCGCGGCGGGCGAGAGCGCATCTCCCCTGCTCTTCGGCTCGGGAGACAACGCCGAACGGATCCAGGGGCGCCTCGTCACCGCGAACTACTTCTCCCTCCTGGGTGTGCAGCCGGCCATTGGCCGCTTCTTCACCGCCGGCGAGAGCGAGCGCGAGGGGGCCCGCGTCGCGGTCCTGAGCCACGCTTTCTGGCAGCGCCGTTTCGGCGGCGACGCGGCGGTCGTCGGACAGGTGCTTCCAATCGAATCCCACCGGTACGTCGTCGTTGGCGTGGCGCCGAGGTCCTTCACCGGCAGCGCCGTCACGCAGGTGGACGTGTTCCTGCCGCTCGAGGCGGCGTCGGACGAACAGGTGGAGGGCCCGTGGCGCACCAGCCGCAACTTCCGCTGGATGGAAGCGCTCGTGCGACTCGCGCCCGGCGCGAGCGACGCGGCCGCGGCCGCCGAACTGACCAGTTCGTATCGCCGCGCATACGGCGGTCCGCAGGGGTCCGATCCTGATGCCCGGGTCGAACTGGTGCCGCTCAACGCCCTCCGCGGCGCCACGGCGGACGGCCAGCTGAGCGTGGCGGCGCTCGTCGGCGGCGTGGCCGTGCTGGTGCTGCTCATCGCGTTCGCCAACGCGGCCAACCTGTTCCTCGCGCGCTCCCTGCGCCAGCGCGACGACGTCGCAATCCGTCTCGCGCTCGGGGGAGCGCGTTGGCGCCTGATAGCGGAACAGGCGACCGAAGGGGCCCTGCTCGCGGCCGTCGGTGCGACCGCCGCTGGATTCGTCGCGACCGTGGGCGCGCGCCCCGTCCGGATGCTGCTCTTCCCCGACGTCTACTGGCTCGACGCGCCGCTCGACGGCCGGACGCTGCTCTTCCTGGCCGCGTGCGCGGTCGTCGGCGGCGGGCTCGCCGCAGCCCTTCCGATGTGGCAGGCGGGGCGCACCGACGTCACGCGCTGGCTGAGACCTGGCGGCCACCGGGTCTCGCGCACCCGCACGCAGGGCGCGCTGCTGCTCGTTCAGGGCACGCTGTCGGTGCTCCTGCTCGTCGGCGCGGGCCTGTTCGTCCGCAGCCTGCAGGATGCGCAATCGCTCGATCTCGGCATCGACACCGGACGCCTGCTCGCTGTCTCGGCGCTGCGCGGGGAGACCGCGCCACGCGCCGACTTCCGCGCCGCTCTCCGCAACGCCGCCGCGAACGTCCCGGGCGTGGAGGGCACCACCGTGGTCGCCGGGACGATTCCGTTCATGTCGAGCTGGGCGGTCAGGCTCAACGTCCCCGGCCTGGAGAATCGCCCGGTCACCGACGATGGCGGGCCCTATGTCGGCGCGGTGGAGCCCGGCTATTTCGAGACCGTCGGCACGTCAATCGTCGAAGGGCGTCCGTTCACGGCCGCGGACCGCGAGGGCGCCGAACGCGTCGTCATCGTCAACAGGACGATGGCGCGCATGTACTGGCCCGGCGAGCCGGCGATCGGCAAGTGTCTCGCGATCGGCCCCGACCATCCGCCGTGCTCGCGCGTGATCGGGATTGTCGAGAACACACGGCGTCAGGCCATCGTCGAGGGAGATTCGCTCCTCTACTACGTGCCGATCGCGCAGGCGCCGGACGATCTGCGCAACGGCCGCCTGATCGTGCGTGCCGCGTCCGCCGATGCGGGAACGCTGGCGCGAATCGCGGAGACGATACGGCGTGAGGCGCTGTCGATCGAACCAGGCCTGCGCTACGTCAGCGTCCGGCCGCTCGACGAGATCATCTCGCCGCAGTTGCGCGCATGGCGGCTCGGCGCGGGCCTCTTCAGCGCGTTCGGCGTCCTCGCGCTCGTCGTCGCCGGGGTTGGGCTGTACAGCGTCATCGTGTTCGACGTCGAAGGCCGCCGTCGCGAGATCGGAATCCGTGCGGCGCTCGGCGCCTCGGCCCCGAGCATCCTGCGCCTCGTTGTCACGGGCGGACTGCGACTGGCCTCGGGAGGCGTCGTGCTCGGCCTCGGGCTCGCGTGGCTGCTCGCGCCGGCTGTCGAAGGCCTCCTCTACGGCGTGCATCCGCGGGATTCGCGGGTGTTCCTCTCGGTGGCCATCGTTCTGGTCGGCGCAACGGTGCTGGCAAGCCTGCTTCCGGCGCTCAAAGCCATGCGTATCGACCCGGTCCGGGTATTGCGCGAGGACTAGCGCGGCGGACCGGTCCCGCTGGTCGATCCGCCGGGACTGACGTATCCTTGCCCTTCTGCGGGAGGGCCAGGTATTGAAGGTCGCGGTGATCGGTGGCGGGCCCGCGGGGCTCTATTTTTCGCTCCTGCTCAAGAAGGCCCGCCCCGAGGCCACGATCGCGGTCATCGAGCGCAACCGCCCGGCCGACACCTTCGGCTGGGGCGTGGTGTTTTCCGATCAGACGCTCGAGAACTTCCGCGCGGCCGACCCGGACACCTGCGAGCAGATCGCCTCGAGCTTCGCCCACTGGGACGACATCGACGTCCACGTCCACGACCGGGTGATCACGTCGAGCGGCCACGGCTTTGCCGGGATCGCACGCCCGAAACTGCTGCACATCCTCCAGGGGCGGGCCGCGGAACTCGGGGTCGATCTGCGGTTCGAGACCGAGGTCGCCGGCGACGGCGATCTGGACCGGCTGGGACTGACGGACCTGGACCTCATCGTCGCCGCCGATGGCGTGAACAGCGCGATCCGCGCGCGCCACGCATCCCACTTCGTGCCCGACCTCGATGTGCGATCGGCCCGGTACATCTGGCTCGGGACGACCTGCCCGTTCGACGCCTTCACGTTCTATTTCGTCGAGAACGAGCACGGCGTCTTCCAGGCCCACTGCTATCGTTTCGACGAACGGACCTCGACCTTCATCGTCGAATGCGACGAGCGGTCGTGGCGGAACGCGGGGTTCGACCGGCTGGACCTCGACGGCACGATCGCGGCCTGCGAGCGGATGTTCGCGCGATGGCTCGACGGGCACCGCCTGATGTCCAACGCGCGCCCCATGAGCGCGCCGTGGGCGAGGTTCGTGCGCGTCCGCAACCAGGCGTGGTTCCACGGGAACATCGTCCTCATCGGCGACGCCGCGCACACGGCTCACTTCTCGATCGGATCGGGCACGAAGCTGGCGATGGAGGATGCCATCGCCCTGGCGCGCGAAGTGGGCTCGGCCCGTCCGCTGCCCGAGGCGCTGGCGGCGTATCAGGACGCGCGCATGACCGAAGCGCTCCGGCTGCAGAATGCCGCGCGCAACTCGATGGAGTGGTTCGAACAGGTCCGTCGCTACATCGCGCTCGACCCCGAGCAGTTCGCGTACTCGCTGCTGACGCGCAGCCAGCGCGTCAGCCACGAGAATCTGCGGTTGCGCGATCCGGACTACCTGGGCGGCGTGGAGCGCTGGTTCGCGGGGGCGGACTCGGGGCCCGCGCCGCCGCCCATGTTCACGCCATTCACCCTGCGCGGCATGACGCTCGTCAATCGGGTCGTCGTCGCGCCGATGGACATGTACAGCGCGGTGGATGGCACGCCCACCGACTTCCACCTCGCGCATCTCGGCACGCGGGCGCTCGGGGGCGCCGGCCTGATCATCACCGAGATGACCTGCGTCTCGCCGGAGGCGCGCATCACGCTCGGGTGCACCGGCATGTACACGCCCGCCCACGTCGTGGCGTGGCGGCGGATCGTCGAGTTCGTCCACGCGGAGAGCCTCGCGAAGATCTGCCTCCAGCTCGGGCATTCCGGCTCGCGCGGCGCGACGCGGCTGCCGTGGGAGGGCCCCGATCTCCCGCTCGACGACGAACGCTGGGACGTGATGGGGCCTTCGGCCGTGCGGTACGCGCCGGCGCTCGGCGTGCCGCGGCCGATGGACCGCGCTGACATGGAGCGTGTGAAGAACGAATTCGTCGCCGCGACGCGGATGGGCATCGACGCCGGGTTCGACATGCTGGAGCTGCACTGCGCGCACGGGTACCTCCTGTCGAGTTTCATCACGCCGCTCATCAACATCCGGACGGACGAATACGGCGGGACGATCGAGAACCGCCTCCGGTATCCGCTCGAGGTTTTCGGCGCGATGCGGGCGGCGTGGCCCGCCGAGCGGCCGATGTCGGTGCGGATCTCGGCGACCGACTGGGTGCCGGGCGGCGTGACGGGAGACGAGGCCGTCCTGATCGCGCGCGCGTTCATCCAGGCCGGCGCGGACATCATCCACGTGTCCACCGGGCAGACGTCGATCGACGCCCAGCCGGTGTATGGCCGGATGTACCAGACGCCGTTCAGCGACCAGGTGCGCAACGAGGCGCGCGTGCCGACGATCGCGGTCGGCAACATCACCGAAGCCGACCAGGTCAACGGCATCATCGCGGCGGGGCGCGCCGACCTCTGCGCGCTGGCGCGTCCGCACCTCGTCGATCCATTCTGGACGCTGCACGCGGCGGCCGAACTCGGGTACGCGGCGCAGCACTGGCCGCGCCAGTACCTGACGGGCCGGCGCCAGCTCGAACGCACACTGCAACGAAAGGCGGCTTCGTCGTGACCACCCTCATCCAGGGCTCCCATGCGGCGGTCACGGGCGGTGGCCGCGGCATCGGCGCGGTCATCGCCGGCGCGCTCGCGTCGGCCGGTGCGCGCGTCACGATCATGGGACGGACGCGGCCCGATCTGGACCGGACGGCGACGGCGCTCCGCGGTACGCCCGAGACGCGGATCCACACGGAAACGTGCGACGTGACGAGCCCGGACGAGGTGAGGCGGGCGTTCGCCGGCGCCGCGGCGGCCCTTGGCCCGGTGCACATCCTGATCAACAACGCCGGACAGGCGTGGGCTGGACCGTTCGAGGCGATCCCGCTCGACGTCTGGAACCGTCTCATCGCAGTCAACCTGACCGGCACGTTCCTGTGCACGCAACAGGTGCTGCCGGCCATGATTGCCGCCGGCTCGGGCCGGATCGTCAACATCGCTTCGACGGCCGGTCTCAAGGGGTACACGCGCATCGCCGCCTACTGTGCGGCGAAGCACGGCGTCGTGGGGCTCACGCGTGCGCTCGCCGCCGAGACCGCGCGGACGGGGATCACGGTCAACGTCGTCTGCCCCGGCTACACGGAGGGCACCGACATGTTCGCGATGGCGGTCGGGAACGTCATGCGCGCGAAAGGCGTCGGGGACGCGGAGGCCCGGACGATGCTCGCGAAGCCGTCGCCGCGCGGTTCGCTGATTACACCGCAGGAAGTCGCCGACGCAGTGCTGTGGCTCTGTTCGCCGGGCGCATCGGCGATCACCGGACAGGCCGTCGCCGTCGCGGCCGGGGAGGTGATGTGATGGCGCTTGGTGCGGATTTCAAGCCGACGCACTTCGGCTGGCGGGTGGAGTCGCGCGTCGCGACGATCACGCTCGACCGGCCGGAGCGCAAGAATCCGCTGACCTTCGAGTCCTATGCGGAGCTGACCGAGACCTTCCGCGCGCTCGACGAGGCGGCCGACGTGCGCGCGGTGGTGCTCACCGGCGCGGGCGGCAATTTCTGCTCCGGCGGGGACGTGCACGAGATCATCGGCCCCCTCGTCGCGATGCGCGATCGCGGCGACACCGCCGGCCTCCTCCGCTTCACCCGCATGACGGGCGATCTCGTGAAGGCCATGCGCGCCTGCCCCCAGCCCATCGTCGCCGCGATCGACGGCATCTGCGCCGGGGCCGGCGCGATTCTCGCGATGGCGAGCGATCTCCGCCTGGGCACAGCGCGCAGCCGCGTGGGATTCCTCTTCGTGCGCGTCGGCCTCTCGGGCGCCGACATGGGAGCCTGTGCCCTGCTGCCGCGCATCATCGGCCAGGGCCGCGCGAGCGAGCTGCTCTTCACGGGCCGCCTCATCGACGGAGCCGAGGCGGAACGGTGGGGCTTCTACAACCGGATTGCGGAAGCTGACGTGCTGCTCGCCGAGGCGACCGCCCTCGCCCGCACCCTGGCGGACGGACCTTCGTTCGCGCACGCCATCACCAAGCGATCGCTGCACACCGAGTGGAACATGGGCGTGGACGAGGCGATCGACGCCGAGGCCGAGGCGCAGGCCCGGTGCATGCAGACGGCTGACTTCGGCCGCGCCTATCACGCGTTCGTCGCAAAGCGGACGCCACTCTTCGAGGGCGACTGACACATGGCGGACTCGACGTATCTGTCGTGGCCCTTCTTCGCCGACGCCCACCGCGCGCTCCAGCGGGAGCTGACCGCGTGGCGCGACGCCCACCTGCGTGAACTCGACGATGCGGATCCGGCGGGCGCGTGTCGCACGTATGTGGCGCAGCTCGGATCGGCCGGATGGCTGAAGTACGCGGTGCCCCGCGCGTACGGCGGCGCGCTCGACTCGCTCGACGTGCGATCGCTCTGCCTCGTGCGCGAGACGCTGGGCTATTCGTCGGGGCTTGCCGAATTCGCCTTTGCGATGCAGGGACTCGGGTCCGGACCGATCTCGCTGTTCGGGTCGGAGGCGCTCAAGCGGAAGTACCTCCCCCGCGTCGCCGGCGGATCCGCCATCGCGGCGTTTGCGATTTCCGAGGCCGATGCCGGTTCGGACGTGGGCGCCATGCAAACCACGGCGCGGAGCGACGGGTCGTCGATTGTCATCAACGGCACGAAAACCTGGATCTCCAACGCCGGCATCGCCGATCACTACGTCGTGTTCTGCCGCTGGCCGGAGGATGGCGATCGCACGTTCATCGCCCTGGTCGTGGACGCGGAGACGCCGGGGCTGGAGGTCACCGGGGCGATTGCGATGATGGCGCCGCACCCGCTGGGCACGATCGCCTTCAATGAGTGCCGCGTGCCGGCGGGCAACGTGGTCGGAGACCCTGGCCGGGGCATGCGGGTCGCACTCGGCACACTCGATCTGTTTCGCACGACCGTCGGCGCCGCCGCCCTGGGGCTCGCGCGACGCGCGCTGGACGAGACGGTGGCGCACGTGCGGGCGCGACGGGCCTTCGGTCATACGCTGGCGGAGTTCCAGTTGACGCAGGCCGCGATCGCCGAGATGGCCACCGCCATCGACACCTCAGCCCTCCTCGTGTACCGTGCAGCGTGGACGCGGGACGAGGGAGCCGGACGCGTGACCCGCGAAGCGGCGATGGCCAAGCTCGCCGCCACCGAATCGGCTCAGCAGGTCATCGACCGCGCCGTGCAGTTGCTCGGAGCGCGAGGACTGGTGCACGGCGCGCCGGTCGAGCGGCTGTATCGTGAAATCCGGGCGTTGAGAATCTACGAGGGAACGAGCGAGATCCAGAAGATCGTGATCGCGGGACAGGTGCTCGATCGCGCGGCCGTCCGCTGACACACGGTCGCCGGCCGACCGAAGACCATCTGGTTGTTCTCTTCGTGTTCTTCGCGCCTCGCGCTCTTCGTGCTATGCCGTCGGCCAGTGCAGCGCGACCGGCGCTGTCGCCTCCAACAGGTGATCGATGACTGACTTCTTGCCCGGCTCCGCCCACGTGGACCGATTCGTCCGGGATCGACTGCCTCCTCCGGAGCTCTGGCCGCGGATGGACTGGTCTGGCGTCCCGGAACTCGCCTACCCGGCGCGCCTCAACTGCGCGTCTGACCTCCTCGATCGCTGGATTGGCGCGGGCGAGGGCGAGCGCGTCGTGTTCCACCATGCCGCCGGGCCGTGGACCTATCGCCGGCTGTTCGAGACCGCCAACCGAATCGCGCACGTGCTCGTGAACGACCTCGGTGTCGTGCCGGGCAATCGCGTGCTGCTGCGCGCTCCGAACCAGCCGATGCTCGTCGCCTGCTGGTTCGGCGTCCTGAAAGCGGGCGGCGTGGCCGTCTCGACGATGCCGCTGTTGCGGGTGCGGGAGCTTGCTGAAGTGTGCGACCGCGCCGGGATCGAACTGGCGTTGACCGACGCGCACATCGCGGGGGATCTCGAAGCCGCGATGCGGTCGCGCCCATCCGCGCGAATCGTGCACTTCAATACGAATGCGCCGGGATCGCTCGACGTACTCCTGGCCGGACGGCCGGTGACTTTCGAGAACGTCGCCACCGCGGCGGACGATCCGGCCATCATCGCGTTCACCTCCGGCACCACGGGACGCGCCAAGGGTACCGTCCATTTCCATCGCGACATCCTCGCCGTGACCGACACGTACGGGCGCTACGTGCTGCGCCCGCGCCCCGACGACATCTTCATTGGATCGCCGCCCCTGGCCTTCACCTACGCGCTCGGCGGGCTTGTGCTCTTCCCCATGCGCTTTGGCGCATCGACTGCGCTGCTCGAGCAGGCGACGCCGCCGCACCTGGTCGCGGCCGTCCAGCAATATCGGGCGACCGTGACGGTGACGTCGCCGACTGCCTACCGCGCGATGCTGAAGGAGGCCGGCAAGTACGACCTCACGAGCCTGCGCGAAGGGTTGTCGGCCGGTGAGACGCTGCCGGCGGCCACGTTCAACGCGTGGCTCGACGCCACAGGCGTCCGCCTGATGGACGGCATCGGGTCCACGGAGATGCTGCACATGTTCATCGGCTGTGCGTCCGACCACGCCCGTCCCGGCTCGACCGGCTGCGTCGTCCCCGGCTTCCGCGCCGTCGTCCTCGACGATCAGGGCCGGGAGGTTCCGCCGAACACCGTGGGCCGGCTCGCGGTCATGGGCCCGACGGGCTGCCGGTACCTCGACGATCTCGAGAACCAGCGGCACTACGTGCAGGACGGCTGGAACCTCACCGGCGATGCGTACCTGAAAGACGACGCCGGGTACTTCTGGTACCAGGCGCGCACCGACGACATGATCATCTCGTCGGGCTACAACATCTCCGGCCCGGAGATCGAGAATGTGCTGCTCACCGACCCGGCCGTCGCGGAGTGCGCCGTGATCGGCGTGCCTGACGAGGCGCGCGGGCAGCTCGTGAAGGCCTTCGTCGTGCCGGTGTTGGGCGTCGAGCCTTCCGACGGCCTCGCGAAACACCTTCAGGAGTACGTGAAGTCGCAGCTCGCGCCGTACAAGTACCCGCGCGCGGTCAGGTTCATGCAGGCGCTGCCGCGCACGCTGACGGGCAAACTCCAGCGCTACCGGCTGCGCGAGGAAGAGCGGCAGGCGACGGCCGCCGGCCCGGTGGCCCCAGGTCTCGCCGTTCACGAGCCGGATGGCTGGGATCGCCCGGTCGGGTACGCGAATGCCGTGAGCGCGGCGGGACGCGTTGTCTTCGTCGCCGGGCAGGTCGGCTGGAATCCCGCAACCTCAGGATTCGAGACCGACGATTTCGTCGGACAGGTCCATCAGGCGCTCAGCAATGTCGTGGCGGCGCTCGCCGCCGCCGGCGCACGGCCCGATCAGATTGTCCGGCTCACCTGGTACATCACCGATCGCGATCGCTACCTGACAGAGCGGCGGGCGATCGGCCAGGCGTACCGCGAGGTCGTGGGCCGGCACTTTCCGGCGATGTCGATGGTGGTCGTCAACGGGCTCATCGAGCCGGGCGCGCTCGTGGAGATCGAGGCGACGGCCGTCGTGCCGGCCGTCTAGACGCCGCACGTCGTCGCGGGACGCTGACGCGGACGCCTGGCGGGCGACGGGGTCAATGCGTGCGGTGGCTGCAGACGATGATGCGATCACCTTCGGGTTGAGCGCCATGAACCGCCAGAGCAGGAAGGTCCCCAGGAACACGGTCGCCCTCGTGGGACACGTGGCGTAGGACGCCGTCACATGAGCCGATTCGGCTGGAGGCGTGGTGACAGTGGTCACGATCTGCTGCGGAATCAGGCTGCAGCCCTGGGGCAGCCTGGCCTTGTGCGCCGGGTCGGCCAGGAAGACAGACCGTCCAGACCGTCAGCGCGTTGGGGCGCACGCAAGAGACACGAGGACCGGATGCCGGCTCAGTGGTGCTGGACCGGCCGGGCAATCCCGAGCTTGCGCATGCGGAACTGCAGCGTCGAACGCTTGATCCCAAGACGCGCGGCTGCGCCATCGGGCCCGGCGACGACCCAGTGGGTGCGCTCGAGCGCCGCGAGGATGTGGCGCCGGTCGGCGTCCTCGAGCGTGTCCGTGGCTGCCGTCGCCGCGCCGGTCCCGGCGCCTCGCGCGGAGGCGTGTGGCACGCTGTTCAACCCCGCGATCGGCACATCGAGGGTCGGGCCGGTCGAGAGGATCACGGCGCGCTCGATCAGGTTCTGGAGTTCGCGGATATTGCCCGGCCAGTCGTACTGCGTCAGGGCGCGCATCGTATCGGTCGGAATGGTCTCGATCTCCTTCTTCATCCGCCGGGCGAACTGCTGCGCGAAGTGGCGGACCAGCATCGGGATGTCGTCCCGCCGCTCGCGCAGTGGCGGGACCCTGATCGGAAAGACGTTCAGCCGATAGAACAGGTCCTGCCGGAATTTCTGCTCGCCGGCCAGCGCCGCGAGGTCGCGGTTCGTCGCGGCGATCAGGCGCGCATCGGTGCGGAGCGTCCGGGTGCTGCCCAGCCGCTCGAATTCGCGCTCCTGCAGAACGCGCAGCAGCTTCGGTTGAAGTTCGAGAGGAATCTCGCCGACCTCGTCAAGAAACACCGTTCCGCGGTTGGCCAGCTCGAAGCGGCCGATGCGCTGGCTGATGGCGCCCGTGAAGGCCCCCTTCTCGTGGCCGAACAGCTCGCTCTCGAGCAAGCCGGTCGGTATCGCCGCGCAGTTCAACCGGATGAAGGCGCGGTCGCGCCGGGTGCTCAGCTGGTGGATCGCGCGCGCGACCAGTTCCTTGCCGGATCCGGTTTCCCCCGATATGAGTACCGTCGAATCGGTCGGCGCGACCGTCTGGATTTCCCGGATCACGCGGCCGAGCGCCTTGCTGCGTCCGATGATTTCCTCGAACCGGTAGTCGTCGCGAATCTCGTCCTCGAGGTACAGCTTCTCCCGCGCCAGCTGCGCGTTGAGTTCCTCGATGCGCTGGAACGAAAACGCGTTGCGAACCGCAATCGCAATCTGGCCGGCGACCCGAGTCAGCAGCGGGAACTGGCCGGGCGAGAACGCGCAGTCACGGTGGGCGCCCAGGTTCAGCGTACCGAGAGTCCCGTGCGCGGTCGCCAGCGGAACCGCGCAGGCCGACATGATGCCGCGGGCCCTGATGAAGGCGCTCTCGGGATAACGGTCGAGATCGGACGGCGTGAAAATCTGCGGCCGGCCTGTGGTGAACACGTGACCGGACGCCGATCCGCCGAGCGTGCTCTCCGTGGGAACGGGAACGTCGGACGCGTAACGGAACTCCTCGGACGCGTCGCAGACATGGTGGCGGAGCACCCCGGCCTCGGCGTCGAAGAGGCTCAGCGACGCGACATCCGCGCTGCAGCAGCGCCGTAGCGCGGGCGCGACCGCGCGGAACAGCTCGCGCGTATCCAGATGGGTGACGACCGCATTGGTCACATCGAGCAGCAGGTCGAGCTGGTCGCGCTCGCGCTGAAGCACCGCCAGCAAGTCCGTGAGATGGGCGTTCGACGCCAGGACGCTGGCCACGTCCACCACTCTCGTCGCGCGCTCGTCGAAGACGTCGAACTCGTCACTGACACTCTTCATAAAGCCGTGAGCCTCCCGGGATGGTTCTGGTAAGACGCGGGCGGATGCCGCGAGGTGCCCACCCGCCGTCACGGTGCCAGCCGATGGGCACGCCCGTCGTTGGCACTTGTGCGCCGGGCTGCAAACCGCATGACAACAACCCGCAGGTTTTCAGGACGTTGGCGCCTGGCCGGGCGTTCCGCCCGCGGCGGGCACGATCGTCGCTCAGTAGCAGGCGGGCGGGCGGCCGGGCTCGGTGCAATGACGCGGTGCCAGATGGTTCGAATCACGACACACACGGTAGAAAACGCCCTCGTGCTGGAGCTGGAGGGCTGCCTGTCGGGCCCGTGGGTTCACGAGCTCGACCGCTGCTGGCGCGACGCGTTGAGCAATCTGCGCGGACGGCAGATGCGGGTGGACCTGTCGGCCGTGTGCCATGCCGATGACGAGGGCCGGCGGCTCATGACGCGGATGTACGACGCCGGCGCGCACTTCGTGACGCGCGGCTGCGTGATGCCCGAACTGGTCCGTGAAATTTCGGAGGCTGCCGGCGCGCGGTCTTCGCAGAGGAGTTAGACGTGCTCAATTTCGTGCGTGTCGCCTTCATCATGAGTGCGGCTGCCGTGGCCGCGTCCTGCACGCTGGGACGCGACTACACGCGACCCGTCATCAAGACCCCATCGGCATATCGGGACGCTCCGTCCGCCGCGACCGCGGGATCGCTGGCCGATCTGAAATGGTTCGAGCTGTTCCACGACGAGACCCTCACGGGGCTCGTGACGACGGCGCTGCACCAGAACTTCGAGCTGCGTATCGCGGCCGAACGGGTGCTCCAGGCGCGGGCGACCTTCGGCATCACCAGAGCCGACCAGTTGCCGTCGGTCGGCGCGTCGGTCGATGAGACCGCGACGCGTCAGTCCCAACGGGGCGCGAACCGGGGGTTCGCGAGTGGATCGGCTTCCGATGTCAGCTACACGCAGGCCGGCTTCAGCCTCGGATGGGAGCTGGACGTGTGGGGACGGCTGCGGCGTCTGAGCGAAGCGGCGCGGGCGCGATACCTCGCAACCGAGGAGGCCAGGCGCGGCGTCATCACGACGCTCGTCGCGGATGTGAGCGACACCTACCTCGCACTGCGCGCCCTCGATCGCGAGCTCGAGATCGCCAGGCGGACGCGTGACGCCGCGAACGACGGCCTTCAGCTCACCGAGGCGCGGCGGACGGGCGGCGTGGCGAGCGGGCTGGACGTGCGGCAGGCCGAGCAGCTCCTCTACACCTCGACCGCGCAGATCGCCAGCCTCGAGCGCCAGATCTCGCAGGTGGAGAACGCCCTGAGCCTGCTGCTCGGCCGCGAGCCCGGGGACGTACCGCGCGGGCGCGCGCTCGAAGCACTGCAGGGACCGCCGGCCGTCCCCGCCGGACTTCCCTCGGCGCTGCTGGAACGCCGTCCGGACATCCGGGAGGCGGAGCAGCAGCTGATCGCGGCCAACGCGGAGATCGGTGCCGCGAAGGCCGAGTTCTTCCCGCGTATCAGCCTGACCGGGTTTCTCGGCGGGCAGAGCCGCGCGCTGTCGGATCTGCTGAGCGGCCCCGCTCGGCTGGCGACCGCGGGCGTCGGCGCCGTCGCGCCGATCTTCAACGCGGGACGGACCCGCGGCAACGTGACGCTCGCCGAAGCGGTCCACCGCGAGGCGCTGGTGAACTATCAGCGGGCGATCTACACGGCGCTTCGGGACGTGTCGGACGCGCTGGCCGTACATGCCAGGACCAGCGAAGAGCGGACGCAGCAGGAACGGCTGGTCGATGCGCTGGATCAGTGGGTACGGCTGGCGACCGACCGCTATCGCGGCGGACTCGACAGCTACCTGCCGGTGCTCGACGCCCAGCGCAACCTCTTCCAGGGTGAACTGGCACTCGCGCGGCTCCGGCAGGGGGAGCTTGCCTCGGTCGTGCAGATCTATCGGGCGCTCGGCGGCGGCTGGCGGTCGGAACAGGCGGTGGAGCCGCAGTCACGGAACTGAGCGTGCGGCCAGCCATCGCACGACTTCCCGCACGGCGGGTCAGCCCGCCTGCATGAACGGAGAACACATGGCCAAGCGAATGATTCTCATGCTGGTGCTGATGACCATCCTCATCGCCGGCCTCGGATTCGTCAAAGTCCGGCAGTTCCAGGCGATGGCCGGGGAGTTCGCCGCGATGCAGCCCCCGCCCGACGCCGTCACGACGATCACGGCGGCCGAAGAGCAATGGCCCAGCACATTGAACGCCATCGGAACGGTCGCGGCGGTCCAGGGCGTCACGGTCAGCGCCGACCTGCCCGGCATCGTGAACCGCATCGCCTTCGATTCGGGCAGGGCGGTGCAGAAGGGCGACGTGCTCGTGCAGCTCGATACGCGCCAGGAACAGGCGCAGCTGGCGGGCGCGGAGTCCGAGCTGGAACTCGCGCGGCTGAACTTCGAGCGCATGCAGGACCTCGTCCGGCAGGACGCCGTGTCGCGCGCCGAGTACGACGCGGCCGCCGCCGCGCACACCCAGGCGCAGGCGAAGCTGCGCGAGATACGCGCGACGATCGAGCGCAAGACCATCCGGGCGCCGTTTTCCGGCGTGCTCGGCATCCGTCAGGTGAACCTCGGCCAGTATCTCGCCGGCGGCGACGCCGTCGTCCCGCTGCAGTCGGTCAACCCCGTCTACGTGAACTTCGGCGTGCCGCAGCAGGACGCGAGCCGGATGCGCATCGGCCGGACGGTCCACGTCAAGTCGGACGAGGCCGGGGAGCAGGAGTTCGCCGGGCGCATCAGCGCACTCGATTCGGTCGTCGACCAGGCCACCCGCAACGTGCAGGTGCAGGCAACGCTCGCCAATCCCGGCGGACGGCTCAAGCCGGGCATGTTCGTGCGGACGCAGGTGGTCGTCGGCGCCGCGCGTCCGGTCATTGCCGTGCCGGCCTCCGCGATCAACTACGCGCCCTACGGCGACTCGGTCTTCGTGGTCGCCGACATGAAGAACGAGAACGGGCAGGCCTATCGCGGCGTGCGGCAGCAGGTCGTCAAGGTCGGCGGCGCCCGCGGCGACCAGGTCGCCGTGCTGTCGGGGATCAGCGCGGGAGACGAGATCGTGACGTCGGGCGTGTTCAAGCTCCGCAACGGCGCCGCCGTCCAGGTCAACAACACGGTGCAGCCGGGCAACAGCCCCGCACCCAGCCCGGAGGACCGGTGATGAAGTTCACGGATCTGTTCGTCAGGCGGCCGGTTCTCGCGATCGTTGTCAACCTCGTCATCCTGATTGCGGGGCTCCAGTCGATCCGCGCGCTCAGCGTGCGGCAGTATCCGCGCAGCGACATCGCGGTCATCAAGGTCTCGACAGTCTACGTCGGCGCCAACGCCGACCTCGTGCGGGGGTTCATCACCACGCCGCTCGAGCGCGTCATCGCCAGCGCCGATGGGATCGACTACATGGAGTCGTCGAGCGCGCAGGGGCTCAGCACGATCACCGTGCACCTGCAGCTGAACTACGACACCAACGCCGCGCTGACGCAGGTGCAGGCGAAGGTCGCGCAGGTCCGCAACAACCTGCCGCCCGAGGCGGAGGCGCCCGTCATCGAGATGGAGACAGCCGACAACCAGTTCGCGGCGCTGTACATCGGGTTCTCGTCGAAGGACCTCGACGAGAACCAGATCACGGACTACCTGACGCGTGTCGTGCAGCCGAAGCTGAGCGCCGTGAGCGGCGTGCAGCGGGCCGACATCCTGGGCGACCGCACGTTCGCGATGCGCGTCTGGCTCAAGCCCGACCGGATGGCCGCCCGCGGCATCTCGCCGTCGGAGCTGCGCGACGCGCTGGCCCGCAACAATTACCTGTCGGCGCTCGGCAAGACCAAGGGCTCGATGGTGTCGGTGAACCTCGTGGCCAACACCGATTTGCGCACGCCCGAGGAGTTCCGCCAGCTCGTCGTCAAGGAGGACAAGGGCGTGGTCGTCCGGCTTGGCGAAATCGCCGACGTCGTGCTCGGTTCCGAGAACTACGACCAGGACGTCCGGTTCAACGGACAGGCGGCGACGTTCATGGGCGTATGGGTCCTGCCGACCGCGAACACCCTCGACGTCATCGCCAGGGTCCGGGATGCGCTGCCGGGCATCCAGGCGCAGCTCCCGTCGGGCATGACGGCCGGCATCCCGTACGACTCGACGGAGTACATCCACGACGCCATCAACGAGGTGCTCTCCACGCTCAGCGAGACGCTGCTCATCGTGATCGTGGTCATCTTCCTCTTCCTCGGATCGGTGCGGGCGCTGATCATCCCCGTGGTCGCAATCCCGATCTCGCTCGTGGGCGCGGCGTTCCTGATGTTCGTGGCAGGCTTCACCATCAACCTGCTCACGCTGCTCGCGATCGTCCTCTCTGTCGGCCTCGTCGTGGACGATGCCATCGTGATGGTCGAGAACGTTGAGCGGCACCTGCACGAAGGCCGGCGCCCGCTGGCCGCCGCGCTGGAGGCGGCGCGTGAGCTGGTGGGCCCGATCGTCGCCATGACGATCACGCTGGCCGCCGTCTACGCGCCAATCGGGCTCCAGGGCGGCCTCACCGGCACGCTCTTCCGGGAGTTCGCCTTCACGCTCGCGGCGGCCGTGATCGTGTCGGGCGTCGTCGCGCTGACGCTTTCACCGATGATGGGATCGAGGCTGCTGCGCGCCGGCGACACCGAGCGCGGCTTTGCCGGCTGGATCAACCGCCGCTTCGACGGCGTCCGCGGCCGCTACACGCGCATGCTGGCCGGCACGCTGCGCTATCGCCCTGTCGTCCTCGTGCTGTGGGCGCTCGTCGCGGCGCTGACGGTGCCGTTCTACCTGTTCTCCCAGAAAGAGCTCGCGCCCGCCGAAGATCAGGGCGTGGTGTTCGGGATCGTCCAGGCGGCCGCGGACTCCACCGTCGAGCAGACGACACTCTTCACGAAGCAGATTCACGAGGTCTACCGGTCGTTCCCGGAGACCGCGAGCATCTTCCAGATCACGGGCCCGACCGGAGGATTCGGCGGGATGGTGACGAGGCCGTGGAGCGAGCGGACGAAAACGGCGCAGCAGCTCCTGTTGGCGTCGATGGGCCCGCTGTCTCGAATTCCGGGCGTCCGGATCATCCCGCTCACCCCGCCGGCGCTGCCAGGCGGCGGCGACTTCCCGGTGGACTTCGTGATCGCGTCGGCCGCCGAGCCGGAGCAGCTCCGTAGCCTCGCGAACCAGCTCGTGCAGAAAGCGATGGCGAGCGGGATGTTCATCTTCGCGGACGCCGATCTGAAGTTCGACCAGCCGCAGACGGAGGTGGTCTTCGATCGCGACAAGCTGCGGTCGCAGGGAATCGATCTGGAGCCAGGCCGGACGCGATCTGTCCGTGCTCGTGGGCGGCAACTACGTGAATCGCTTCAGCATCCAGGGGCGGAGCTACAAGGTCATCCCGCAGGTGAAGCGGGCCGACCGTCTGACGCCCCAGCAGTTGACCGACATGCACATTACCGGCGGATCCGGCAGCCAGCTGGTGCCGCTCTCAACGTTCGCGACGCTCAAGACGACGACCGAGCCGCGCGAGCTGAAGAAGTTCCAGCAGTTGAATGCGGTGCGGATACAGGGCGTGATTCCCCCGCCGGTGTCCGCTGGACCAGGCGCTGGGCCTTCTCGAGCAGGAAGCGCACGAGATCCTGCCCGGTGGATTCAACATCGATTACGCGGGCGAGTCGCGGCAGCTGCGCACCGAGGGCAGCCGGTTTCTCGGTGTCTTCCTCCTGTCGGGCGTCCTGATCTACCTGGTGCTCGCCGCGCAGTTCGAGAGCTTCCGCGATCCGTTCATCATCCTCGCGGGGTCCGTGCCGCTGGCGTTGTCGGGCGCCCTGCTGTTTTCGTTCCTGGGCTTCACGACCCTGAACATCTACAGCCAGGTCGGGCTGATCACGCTCGTCGGGCTGGTCGCGAAGAACGGCATCCTGATCGTGCAGTTCGCCAATCACCTTCAGGAGTCGGGGATGTCGCAAACTCGCCGCGGTCGTCGAGGCCGCGGGCACACGCCTGCGCCCCATCCTGATGACGACCGCCGCCACCGTGGTGGGCCATACGCCGCTGATCCTGGCGACGGGACCCGGCGCCGGCGCCCGCAACAGCATCGGGATCATGCTGGTGAGCGGCATGATTGTCGGCACCGTCTTCACGCTCTTCGTCGTGCCGTCGATCTACGTGCTCGTCGCCCGATCGCATGCGACCGTCGCTGCTGAAGAGGAGCGTGCGACCGTCCGCGGCCACGGGCTTGCCGAAGCCACTTCGTGATTCGCGGAAAGGAGCAACAGAAAATGACAATCACCAGAGCGGAACGGCCATTCCGTCCGGCTGCGGGGCGCGACGCGTTCCTGCCCCTGTACGACCCGCTCACCAGGCTGCTCGGGCCGTCCGGGCGGCCGGCAATCCTGAAGAGGCGGGTCGTGTCCGCAAGTGGGCGAGTTCGAGCAGCGAGCGCGGGATTCAGGAGTGACGGTGTTCCGCCGGCAGCCCGAATCTCGCGACCGTGTCGCCCTCGAAGTCCACCTCGATGAGCACGGCCGGTTCGTCGCCGGGAATCCAGCCGTCGTGGCCGGGCTCGATGACGACGAACGCCGGGGCCGTGTATTCGCGGACGCAGCCGTCCCTGAACTCGATCGTGATCCGGCCTGACGCCAGGAACCCGACGTGCGCGTGCATGCACACGTCGGTGTGGATGGCGGTCTTGATGTTTCGCGACCATCGGAATCCAGGCTGATAGATCAGCCGCCGGATCCGGCCGGCCCCCGCGTGCGCGATGTCTACGCGCACGCCGCCGATGTCACGGCGCTCCGTTCCTGCCATCGGGGCCATCAACTGATCGCTGCTCATGGTGAACCTCCGCTCGACGCCACGCTCCACGGCCGGGCTGCGTCAGGCATCCTTGAAGTGAGCCGGAGTGTAGCGCAACATCCCTTCAGTGCGTACTCCAGGACTGGCTCCGGCCGTCCGGGCGCCGGAGCGGGCGACCACCGCCGCCACCCGTTGCGTGGCGGATGGGGGCCGACGAAGGTAACATGACCTTTCGCGCAGCACAGGATGTCCCGATGAAGATCCCGTTGACCGCATCGATTGTCGCCCTGAGCGTCGCTCTGGGAACCGCGCAGCAGCCTGCCGCCGGCGCCGCACCGCAGGGCTGGCCCGCGGTCGCCGCGCGCTTCCATGACCTCGCCAGTCAGGCGGGCATCGTCGGCGCCAGCCTGATGGTGATTCGAGATGGGCAGCTCGCCGCCATCGAACACCATGGCTTCCTCGACGAGGCGACCAGGCGTCCCGTTGACGAGCACACCATCTATCACTGGGCGTCGATCACGAAGACGTTCACCGGCATCGCGATCATGCAGTTGCGCGACCGTGGGTTGCTGTCGCTCGATGACCCGGTGGTGAAATACGTACCCGAGCTACGGCAGGTTCACAGCGACTACGGGGACATCTCTCAGATCCGGATCCGCCATCTCATGTCGCACAGCGCCGGGTTTCGCGGTGCGACGTGGCCGTGGGGCGGCGACAAAGCGTGGCATCCGTTCGAACCCACGCGCTGGGATCAGCTGGTCGCGATGCTGCCCTACACGGAGCTGTTGTTCGCGCCGGGATCGAAGTACAGCTACTCGAACCCGGGCGTCATCTTCCTCGGGCGGATCATCGAGCTGCTCTCTGGCGACGACTACGAGGTCTACGTCACGAAGAACATCCTGATGCCGCTCGGGATGACGCACAGTTTCTTCGACCGTGCCCCATACCACCTGCTCCCGGACCGTTCGCACAGCTATTTCCGCACTGACGAAGGACTGCGGGAGGCGAGATTCGACTTCGATACCGGAATCACCGTGTCGAACGGCGGCCTCAACGCACCGTTCGAAGACATGGCGAAGTACGTCGGGTTCCTGACGGAACCGGGGGCGGCCGATCTCGTGTTGAAGCGGACGTCGCTCGAGGAGATGTTCACGCCGCAGGTGCCCGCATCGGAGGGGGAAGGCACCAGCGGCGGTGACGCGCAGGCCGCGCTGTCGTTCTTCGTCGAGCGGCACGACGGCATCGATCTCGTCGGGCACAGCGGCGATCAGAACGGCTTCATCTCGCACCTGTACATGCACCGGCCATCCAGGACCGCCTGGCTCGTCGCGTTCAACACCGACACCACGCCAGGCGGGACCCGGCCCGGCACGCGACAGATCGACGGGCTGCTGCGGGACACCATCGTGCGCGAGCTGCTTTCGCGGCCGGTGTCGGGAAGATCGCCGCGGTAGTGACGATGGCGAACGACGTCCCGCGACTCGCGGCGGTTCGGAATCACTCCAGGCGCTCAGCCAGATGCGCCATCCCGGTCAACACGCCCATCGTCTTCTCGATCTGGTCCCGCCGAAAAAGCCCCTGGCCGCCGGCATAGCGCAACTGACCATCCTGAACCCTGACCTCCCACAGCCAGCCGTGGGTCTGCCACTCGAGATACTGGCGGCGCAGATCTGGCGTGAGCAGCGCCCGGACCTTCTCGGCGTCGTTGGTGCGCACGATGAACCATCGATCGAAGTCGCGATCGCCTGTCTTCAGATCATCGACGAACGACGGAACGAAGCCCGAACCCTGTCGGAGCAGTTGCAATGTGGTGCTGGTCGCGGTCGATACGCCGATCCGCACGAAGTACTCGTATTCGCCGTCGCGACCCTGGCGATCCTCCTTCACCGAGACGGCGCGTCCGTTGAGGTGCCCGGTCAGCGATCGGGATCTGGCGTCAAACGTCGTCTCGAGCGCGCGGCCCATTGCCCTCAGCGCTTCGTCGGCCTCGGCCTGAATGGACCGCGACTTCCGGAACGCCCAGATGCCGCCAGCGACAATCGCCAGCAGGATGACGAGCACAATGATTTGGGTGAGCATGTTTCGTGTGACGGCCAGTATGACTCGTCCAGCGGGACCGGGACGAGGGATGTCTGTCTTGTGAAGCGACTCAGGGTGTCTCGGGTCGCCTCACCACCTCGGACGACGCGTTCTCGTCGCGAATATCTGCGCCGAGAAATTGGCCCGCGGGAAACACTGGGCGGCTGGCGGAGGCGCCTCGGTGCCAGCCTGGAACCGGGCGCTCGTCCCATCGCGTTCCTGCTGACAGGTGGGAGTCCTCAACTATGCCCGACAACGAGCGACGAATGAGACGTGCGTGGACTTCTTGAGCGTGGTGCTGATGGCCGGCGACGGTTATTGCCTTGCGCGGCGAATCGCCGCGTATCCACCCGCCAAGGCCATGACGACCAGGCACGCGACCAGCAGATGGCGGTGGAGATCGGCCACCAGCCCGCGCCAGTTGTCGCCGAGCACGTACCCGATGGTCAGAAAGCACGACACCCACAGCACGGCGCCGGGGTACGCGAACAGCATGAACGTTCTGACAGGCAGCTTCGATGCGCCCGCGACGATCGCCGTGACGTGGCGAACGCCGGGAATGAAATAGCCGCCGGTCAACAGCCATTTCCCTGCTTTCTCGAACCATCGTTGGACTCGGGTGACAAGGACCGCGTCGACGTGAAGCCGTGAGCCGTAGCGCAGGAGCAGCGGCAGTCCCGCGAATCGTCCGAGCGCGTAGCTCAACGTAATGCCAGTCATCGCGCCCAAGATGGCGGCAACCGCCGCCGTCGCCGGGTGCAAGCGGCCCTGGCCAATGAGGACGCCCGCCAGCGCCAGGAGGGTTTCGTCCGGCAGTGGCAACCCGACGACGCCAAGCGCCAGCGCGGCAAACAACGCCGGCGCTCCGAACGCCGAGAGCCAGGACGCAACCGCCTGTTCCATCAGTCTCCCCGCCGAGCGGTCACGGGCTGAGTGACTACCCAGCCCGCCACGAGCATAACGCGCGCCGCCTGGCCGTGCGAGCCGCCTGGCAGGCATGGAAGACAGCGAAGCACCGTGGCCACCTGGGTCATGTGATCATCGACGCGCTCTCGCCCGGCGACCGCATGGTGCTGCCGCTCACCGCCGCAATGGGACCGGCGCCGATCGGCAAGGGTCCGATGGTGCTGCTGACGCGGACGGACGATCCGCAGCGGCTCACCGCGCGTGTCGTCGGCTTCGTGGCCATCTACTCCGCGCTCGGCGGGCGGGTGGCGCCGTGACGTGCGAGAATACTGGCATGCACCCTTTGCAGCGGTTCTTCTGCGCGGCCGGAGCTCTGGTCGCCGTCCTGGCCAGCGGATCTCTGTCAGCTCCACTTCGCGGTCAGGCGGTCCATGTGCACCACGCGCTCCGCGTGTCGCTCGAGCCCGCGGCCCATCGCCTGAGCGTCTCCGATACGGTGACACTCCCGCCGGGACGACCGGCGCTCGAGTTCCTCCTGAACGGCAGATTGCAGATCACGAAATCCAGCGCGCCGGTGGACGAAATCCCGCTGGGGAATGTCGCCGCGTTCCTGGGCGCCGGTTCCGATTTCGGCGCCGAGGCTCCCTCGACCTCGGGCGTCCCTCCCCTGAAGCGCTATCGCCTGCGCAGCGACGCGGGCGGCGGCGTTTTCTCGCTCGAGTACTCCGGCGTGATGGACTTTGGCCTCACCGATCAGAAGGAGGAATACACGCGCGGGTTCCGCCAGACCGCCGGCATCGTCTCGAACGACGGCGTGTATCTCTCCGGCGACAGTTTCTGGCATCCCCACTTCGGACCCGACCTGCTCACGTTCGATCTGGAGGCACACCAGCCCGTGAACTGGCACGTCATCAGCCAGGGCTCCGGCACCTCACGCGACGCACAGGGCGTCGCCCGGTGGACATCCCGCGACCCGATGGACGAGATCTACCTCGTCGGCGGTCCGCTGCTCGTCAGCCGCGATCGCGCCGGCGCCGTGGAGACCCTCGTCTATCTGCACGACAAAGACGACGCCCTGGCGTCGAAGTACCTGAGCACGACGGCGCAGTACCTCGAGATGTATTCGCGCATGATCGGTCCGTATCCGTATGACAAGTTCGCGCTCGTCGAGAACTTCTGGGAGACCGGCTACGGCATGCCGTCGTTCACCCTCCTCGGCCACGACATCATCCGGTTCCCGTTCATCCTGCACTCTTCCTACCCGCACGAGATTCTCCACAACTGGTGGGGCAATTCCGTGTTCGTCGACTACGCCACGGGCAACTGGGCCGAGGGGTTGACGGCCTATCTCGCCGATCATCTCGTCCAGGAGCAGCAGAAACGCGGGCCCGACTATCGCCGCGCCACGCTGCAGAAGTACCGCGACTACGTCAAGGACGGGCGGGACTTCGCGCTGGCCGACTTCCGGTCGCGCGACAGCGCCGCCACCGAGGCGATCGGGTACGGAAAGGCGTTGATGACGTTTCACATGCTGCGGCGGCGCATGGGAGACGAGCGGTTCACCAGGATGCTGGCGCAGCTCTATCGCGACTACAAGGGCCGCCGCGCGTCGTGGAAGGACATCGAGCGTCTGAGCGCCGCCGCGGCGGGCGCGGATCTCGGAACGTTCTTCGCGGACTGGACGACGCGGCCGGGCGCGCCCGCGTTCGACGCTCGCATCGAGGGTGTGAGCCGCCGGGACGGGGGCTACGTCATCAACGGGACGCTGCAGCAGACGCAGGCGGGCCCGGCTTTTCGTCTCATCGTGCCTGTCGTCGTGGAAACCGAGCGGGGATTCAGCACCCACCAGGTGACGGTGTCGTCCCGGACCGCTGCGATCGCCATCACCACCACGGATCGCCCGCTGATGCTGCAGGTCGATCCGTACTTCGACGTGTTCCGCAGGCTCGATCCCCGCGAGACGCCGCCCTCGATCTCGCAGGTCTTCGGCGCGGCGCATGTGGTCGCGGTGCTGCCGTCGCGCGCGCCGGCGGCTGCGCTGACCGCGTATCGCACGCTCCTGAATGGCTGGCAGACAGCGACGCACGCGATCGACATCCGGCTCGACTCCGACCTCCAGGAGCTGCCGACGGCCGCCGCCGTCTGGCTGCTCGGCCGCGACAATCGTCTTGCGGCGCCGGTCTTCGGAAAGCAGGCGGGTCTGGTGATCGACAACGCAGGCCTGCGGATTGACGGTCAGGCGCTGGCCACGTCGAACCACACGGCGGTCGTCATCACCCGGCGCGCTCAGGCGCCCGACCAGGTTATCGGCTGGATCGTTGCCGACCCCATCGAGGCACTGCCAGGGCTCGGCCGGAAGCTGCCGCACTACGGCAAGTACTCGTACGTCGGGTTCGAGGGCGTCGAACCGACGAACGTCCTGTCAGGAGAGTGGCGGCAGGTGGACTCGCCGCTGCGCGTCGAATCTCCGCGCATTCGCGCAGGCCGGCGATGTCGCGTTGAAGCCGCTGCCGCCGGATCCGGCGAAGCCTCTTGCCGATTTGCCGCAGGTCTCTCGCGTTCCGCGATGACCGCACGACGGCGACGCCGACGGCCCCGACGGACGGCAACGCGCACGAGCCGGACGACGTCATCGCGAGCGCTTCTTCCTGCGCGCTTGCACCCTTCCGCCGAAGAAGCCTTGGCGGTCTCCGAGGCCGTCATCACGAGAAACATCGGGACCCAGGACCACGCAATGCCGATCACCGGAGACGTGATCCAGACGGGACCGTTCATGATCGGCAGCACGATCCCGAAGGTGACCGCGAACAGGACGACGCCCTGCTTGCCGGACAAGCCGCGCTGCTCGAGCAGTTCGCGCCACTCCTTCCACGCAACGGCGCCGGCGTCGATCATGGCTGCCCCTCGATGAGTGACTGGAACACGTCCTCCAGCGATCCCGCGCCGATTCGAGCTGGAAGCCCGCGCTCACCAGCGCCCCTACCACCGACGGGACATCCGCGGCACTGAGCAGCTCGACTGTCAGGCATCGGCCCTCGGTCCGCGCCGACGTCACGCCCTGCAGCTCGCCGAGCATGGCCAGCATCGCATCGGTCAACCCCGAGCCGGTGATTACCACGCGCGCCGCGGCGCGCGTCGAACCGAGCTGACTCGGCGGGGCGACGGCCAGGAGGC
The DNA here is from genome assembly GCA_963817635.1 of uncultured Acidobacteriota bacterium. Taxonomy (GTDB): domain Bacteria; phylum Acidobacteriota; class Vicinamibacteria; order Vicinamibacterales; family 2-12-FULL-66-21; genus CAWFPR01. The sequence goes on from CAWFPR010000028.1 coordinate 404,428, forward strand.
GTCCGCCGCAGACGACGCCGACGAGCGCGCAGAGCCGCTCGGCTTCAGCCAGATTGTGGGCGGTGAGAAAAGACGGTCACGCCTTCGTTCGCCGACAGCCGCGAGAGGTGGTCGCGCAGCGCCACTGCGGCGATCGGGTCGAGGCCCGCGGTGGGTTCGTCGAGGAAGACCAGTTCCGGCCGGTGCAGCAGCGCGCGCGCAATCGCCAGCTTTTGCTTCATTCCACGGCTCCAGCCGGCGACAATCTCGCCCCGTCGGTCCCACAGGTCGAGATCCGTCAACAGCTCTCGGCTTCTGGCGCGCCGCACATCAGGCGACAGCCGCCAGAACCGGCCATACAGGTCGAGATTGTCCGCCGCACTCAGTCGCTCGTACAGGCCGCAGTGTTCGAGCAGTGCGCCGCTGCGCTGGCGGACCGCTGCCGCATGCGTGCGCGTGTCGTATCCCAGCACGTCGGCATGCCCCGAGGTCGGCTCGAGCAGCCCGAGCAGGAGTCGGATCGTGGTTGTCTTCCCGGATCCGTTGGGCCCCAGGAAACCGAAAATGATCCCGCGCGGAACCTCCAGACCTGAGCTGGTCGAGCGCGCGAAGGGCGCCGAACTGTCTGCTCAAATCAACCGTCCGTACGGCGTGCGGCGTCATCGCGGTCTCCCTCGTGAAGATCCTCCCGCCTGTCTCGCTCGCCGGTCACTCACCGGCCCCGCCCCAGGAAGAGGACCATGCCGGCGGCCAGCGCTGCGGCTGTGACCAGCGTCACCACGGTCATGACGACCCATCTCGGATAGAGCACGCGGTGCGAGGCCTGATACGCGGCGTTCATGACGCCGCTGAGAACCACCATAGCCATCAGGTCCCACGTCGTTTCGCGCAGGACAAAGCTCCGGTAGGCGCTGGCGCAGAGGACGCCAAAGGCCAGCGCGTGGTACGCCCAGCGATACCCCGCGTTCTCCACGGCCTGCGTGCGTTCGTCTCAATCGGGGAGCCCAGTATTCACGGTGCCTCCTGCGTGTCCACGTAGAAGAGCTGATCGACCGGCGTTTCCAGGCGCTCGGCCAGCACGAATGCGAGCAGCGCAGATGGGCAGTACTGGCCGTTTTCAATCGCGCCGATCGTCTGGCGCGTCACGCCGGCCATCTTCGCGAGATCCTCCTGGGACAGGCGTTTCTCGGCCCGAGCTACACGCAGTCGATTACCGAGGCGCATTGCCGCTCCTCTCACCCTTCACTGGATAATATGTACCTTCATACTTTGCAATATGTCAAGTCTAGCGAACATTTTGACTGGTATGACGAACAACCTGGGGTATCCCGGAGCACCCAACCGATGCACGCCGCGCTATAGCGGTCGTCCGGCGGAGGGGCCGGGGCGAATCCGCCAGAACCGGCACACTTGCATCTACTATTACACATAATGTATAAGTTACTGCGTGACGCACGAACCCTACCGGACCGCCCTCGACGCCGCCATCCGTGAGTACGAGGCGCTCGGGGAACAGCGGCGCGACCTGGACCGCCGCCTTTCGCATCTCGCCCAGACCATCGGCACGCTGTCGCGCCTGATGGGGCTCGTGCCAACCGTGCCCCTCGGCCTGACCGATGCCTGCCGTCTCGTCCTGCGCGGCGGCCTGCCGATGACGCCGCTGGAGGTGCGCGAGCGCCTCCTGGAAATCGGCGTCGACCTCTCGGTCTACGCGAGCGATCTGTCGGCGATTCACACCGTGCTCAAACGGCTCAACGAAGCCGGCGAGATTCGCCTCGTGCCGCGCCCCCATGGCAAGAGCGCCTACCTGTGGCAGGCGCCGCCCATAGCGGTGGCGATCGGACCCGAAGTCGCGCAGCACATCCGGCAGAGCGGCCAGTTCCACATCGACGTGCCGGCACCGGGCAAACCGCGGAAGCGGAAGAAGGAGCGGTGATGGACCAGGCAGCGTACCGGCAGTTCTACGCGGAAGAGATCCGCATGGTGGCGAATCTCGCCTCGCCGAGCGTGGTCGAGGCGCTCGCGGAGTTGCCGCGCGATCGGTTCCTCCCGCCCGGCCCGTGGACGATCCGCGGAGAAGGGGACTTCCAGGGGCCGTCCCGGCAGACGCCCGATGCGGACCCGCGGCATGTCCACCACAACATCGCGGTGGCGATAGACGCCGGCCGCATGCTGTTCAACGGCGCGCCGAGCGTCGTGGCGATGGCGATCGACCAGCTGCGCTTGTCGCCGGGTCAGCGCGTCCTCCACCTCGGCACGGGGCTCGGCTACTACTCCGCCATCCTGGCGCGATGCGTCGGGCCTTCCGGGCGCGTCCTCGGCATCGAGGTCGACGAGGCGCTGGCCCGCGGGACGCGCGAGAACCTGCGCGACGTCGGGTGGGCGGAGGTCCGCCACGGCGACGGCCGCGATCCGCTGAACGAGTCGTTCGACGCCATCCTCATCAACGCAGGCGTCACGCATGCGCTGCCCGCGTGGCTCGACGCGCTCTCGCCCGGCGGCCGGATGGTGCTGCCGCTCACCGCCGCAATGGGACCGGCGCCGATCGGCAAGGGTCCGATGGTGCTGCTGACGCGGACGGACGATCCGCAGCGGCTCACCGCCCGCGTCATCGGCTTCGTGGCCATCTACTCGGCGCTCGGCGTGCGCGACGACGCCACGAACGCGGTGATCGCCGCCACGCTCACGAAGGCGCCGTTCGCGCCCGTGAAGAGCGCGCGACTCGACGAACACGACGCCGGGCCGTCCTGCTGGCTCCACACGGGCGGCTTTTGCGTGTCGCTCGATTAGCCGTCGGTGCTCAACTGTTGCACGGCTACCATCGCCGGCCCGCAGGGGCGCGAACCGGCATGGGCTGCCAATCATACACGGTGTGCCGCCGTGTCGATCCGATCGGCGGGCCATGGCCGACCTCGTCGTCACAGGTGTCGCAGAGCGACGTTTGGATCGACGCGTGACGCGCGGCGCGCCGGCAGGTACGCAGCGAGGAGCGCCGCGGCAACAAACGCCACCGGCACGAGCGCGACGATCGTCGGATCGAAAGCCGGCAGCATCCGGATGAACATCGGGCGGAACGCGAGCCGCAGGATCACGCCGCACCCGAGCCCGATCGCCAGTCCCATCAGGACCGGCCGGATGCCGTCCAGCAGCACCATCCGGAGGAGGCGGCGCGCGTCGGCGCCGAGCGCCATCCGGATCCCGAGTTCGCGCGTGCGGCGGAGCACGAGTTCCGCGAGCACGCCATAGAGGCCTGCCAGCGCGAGCACGAGCGCAAGGCCGCCCAGAAGCCCCGCCGCTCCGGCGCCTATCTTCAGCGTCATGGCGCGGCCGCCGCCGAGACTCGACGCCGCCGCGGCGTCGGTCACCGGCAGGTCGGGCTCGATCCGATTCACGAGGCGGCGCAAAGGATCGACGAGCGCGCCCGGATCGCCGCTCGTGCGCACCGATACCGTCATGCCGGGCTGGTACTGCTGGAGCCAGGGCAGGTACCAGAGTCCACCGCCGCGGGTTTCCATCTGCCCGGCGTCGGTGTCCGCGACAACGCCGATCACGCTCACGGTCTGGATCGGCGGCTCGGGTGCTCCGACGTAACGATACCAGCGCACCACGAACTGCCGCCCCAGGGCGGAGCCCTGCGGGAACAGGCTGCGCGCCATCCGCTCCGTGACGACCACCACCGGCTCGGACGATGCGGTGTCGCGATCGTCGAACGTGCGTCCCTGAAGGACCGTGACGCCCCACGTCGCGAACACCTCGGGCGAAGCGACCATGAACTCGTAGATGCCCCGATTCAACCGCCCTGGCGTCAACCCGATTGCGCCGCCGCGCGTTGGAATCTCGATCGGAAATCCGGAGGACAGCGCCGCCGACTGCACGCCTGACAGGCGTCGGGCGCCCTCGAGGATTTCGTCCAGCACGCGGCGTCCCTGCGTCTCGTCGTAGCGAAGCATCCCGACGTTGACGCTGGCCAGTGCCAGTCGATCGAGGTCGAGGCCGGTATCGTGGCGCGCCACCGCGATCACCTGCTGCGCGCACAGCATCGCAACCGACACCAGGCCGGCCGACACGGCCACCTGGCAGGCGATCAGCCCCCTGCGGCCTCGCCATCGAGGGAGCGGTGCGTTCTGGCCATCCGACGCGATCGCCTCGCGGAGGCCGGCGCGTGAACCGTGGATCGCCGGAATCACCCCGAACACGACCAGCGCGAGGACGACGCTGGCGAGCGCGATGCCGGCCACCTGCGCGTTCATCTCGGGAGCGAACTGGACGAGGAGGCCCGGCGACAGCCGCAGCTCGGCGCTGAGCACGCTCACCATCAGGAACCGCGCGAGGACAAATGCCGACACGCCGCCGGCGAGCGTCACCAGCCCGGCCTCGACGAGCTGGTCGCGAACGAGGCGCCATCGCGAGGCGCCGAGCGCGAGACGCACGGCGGTTTCATGGTGTCGCGCGGCGCCGCGCGCGAGCATCAGGTTCGCCACGTTCGTGCACGCCACGAGCAGGACGAGGCCGACGGCCACGAGGATCGTCGCGACGAGCGGACGGGCCACGGGATCCACGCTCTCGTGCATCTTCATGTCCGCGGCGGGCATCAGGAACCAGGGACGGGACATGTTGTACGGCATCGCGTAGCGTTTTTCGCTCGCGGCACCGAGCGGGTATGCGAGATCGAGCCGCTTCGCGACGGTCCGCAGCTCGGCCTGCGCCTCCTGCATCGTCCGGCCCGCCTTCAGCCGCCCCTTGACCCGCAGCGTCCGGTGCTCGCGATCGGGAACGTCACCTGAAGGCGGCGCAGGCACGGACGACAGCGGAATCCACGCCGGCGTCGGCACGACGTTCGGCATGTCCACGCCGCGAAAAGTCCGAGGCGTCACACCGATCACCTCGAAGGTGTCTCCGCCCAGCTTCACCGTCCGGCCAACCACCGCCGGGTCCGCGGCGAACCGGCGCCGCCAGAGCGAGTCGCTCAACACAATGACGTGCGGCGCCTCGGCCCGGTCGTCGGCCGGCTGAATCACGCGTCCGAGCGCGGGCCGGATGCCGACAACGGAGAAGTAGTCGCCGCCGACGGCTTCCCCCATCACCAGTTCGGCGCCGCCGTTGGCGGCGAGCGGCAGGCGGAACCGCTGCCACGCGGCGAGAAACTCGAAACTCGTCTGGGTGGTTCGATAGTCCTCGAAGTCGGGCGCTGAAAACGACAGCATCGGGCCGCTGCCGCCGCGCCGCGGATCGGTGTGGTACAGATTGGCGACCCGGTCGATGTCGGGGATCGCCGGGGGACGGAGGACGGCCGCGTAGACGACCGAGTAGATAGCGGTCGTCGCGCCGATGCCGAGTGCAAGCGTGAGGACCGAGAACAGCGTGAAGACCGGCGCCCGCCGCAGGCGCCGCCATGCGTGGACTACGTCCGCCGTCCATTCCCTCATCTGCCGCTCCCGCCTTCTTCAGCTTGTCGATGATGCCGCCGACCGCGTCGTCGATCTTCAGGATCAGGGAGGCCGTTGGGCGTCCAGTAGGTGTTGTCGTGGTGAACGGCGAGACGGCGGCGCGCGACTTTCTTCTTGGCCATGTCTTTCGTCCGGCGGCATTGTATTCCAGGCGCGCTGAACCTTGCGAACACCTCGGAGACGGGCCACCTGAGGCCACACGGCCGGGTTTCGTGCCTGTCGCTGACCCGTTTGCGATGCCTGCGGACGCGGATTTGCCGACTTCACTTGATTTCAAGTGAAGAGGCTGCTAGCCTGACGCGGATGCCTCGCAAGAATCCCGACGCCGCCCTGATTCTACAGGGCACGCTCGATCTCATAGTCCTCCGCGCGCTCGACACCATGGGACCTTTGCATGCGTACGCGCTCGCCACGCGGCTGGCGCAGGTGTCGGATGCTCCGCTGACACTCAACCAGGGCACGCTGTATCCGGCGCTCGTCCGCCTCGAACAGAACGGGCTCATTAAGGGCGCCTGGGGCAGGACCGAGAGCAACCGCGAGGCGAAGTTCTACCGCCTCACGCCGGCGGGGCGGCGCGAGATGGCCCAGCAGACGAAGAAATGGCGCCGGCTCGCCGGCCTGGTCGAGAAACTGCTCCTGGCAGGCGAGTCATGAAACACGTTCGGCGTTTCGTCCTCAGAATCGCCGCACTGTTCCGGTCCGACAGGGCCGAAGCCGACCTTGCGCGGGAAATCAACGCACACCTGCAACTGCTCGAAGACGAGTTCGTGGGACGCGGACTGTGCCGGGAAGACGCCCGACATGCGGCGCGCCGCGCGTTTGGCGGCGTGGAGCAGGCGAAGGAACTTCAGCGTGACGCGCGTGGGTTCCGCTGGCTCGCCGGCTGGCCCATGGACCTGAAGCTCGGCGTCCGCATACTCATCAAGTCGCGCGGCCTGACGGCGATCGCCGTCATCGCCCTTGCGATTGCCATCGCGGCGGGCGCGGCGTACCTCGAGTTCGTTCGCGACGTGTTCGGCACGCACCTGCGGGTCGCCGGCGGCGAACTCGTCGGTGTCCAGGTGTGGGACACCGTGCGGCGCGCACCCGCCGGTCGCGGTCTGGCGGCTCTCGCCGACTGGCCCGATACGGTCACGACGATCGACCAGATCGGCGCGTTTCGCTTTCTCGATCGTCATCTGATCACGGACGACGGCCGCAACGAGCCGCCGCGGGGTGTCGAGATCAGCCCGTCCGCCTTCCGGCTCCTGGCGACACCGGCGCTCATGGGCCGCACGCTCATCGAAGACGACGAACGGATCGGCGCGCCGCCGGTGGTCGTCATCGGTCACGACCTCTGGCAGGCGCGCTTCAACGGTGATCCGGGCATTGTCGGCCGCACGGTGCACCTCGGCTCGGCCGTCTACGCCATTGTCGGCGTAATGCCGCCGCGCTTCGGCTTTCCCATGAACCAGAACCTCTGGGTGCCGCTGAGAGTTCCGGCCGCGGGGCCGAGACGAGGTGAGGCTCCCGACGTGCGGATCTTCGGCCGGTTGAAGGAAGGCGTCAGCCTCGATGCAGCGCGGACGGAGTTGAGTGGCGTTCTCGCGGCATCTGTCGCGCTGGATGCGCACGCCGCGCCAGGACCCGGGTCCCGGCCGGTCGCCGACGTCCGCCCCTTCGTCAATGTGCAGATGTCGCGAGACCCGGACCCGCAGCGATTGCCGATTCTCTACTCCGGCAACCTCCTGTTTCTCATGCTGCTCGGCATCTGCGGCGCCAACGTGGCGACACTCGTGGTCGCCAGGACGGCGATGCGCGAGGCAGAGATCACGGTCCGCACGGCCCTTGGCGCCAGCCGCCGGCGCATCAGTGCCCAGTTGTTCGCCGAAGCACTTGTCTTGTCGGCCGTCGCTGTCGTTGTGGGGCTGATCTGTGCCGGGTTCGTCGGCTCCTGGATCAAGTGGCTGTTCATGCAGGGTGAACCCCCTCCGTTCTGGTGGGACGAACGCCTCAGGCCGGAGACCATTCTCTACGCCCTCGCACTCGCAGTCTTTGCGGCCTTGATCGTCGGCATCGTCCCCGCGCTCAAGGCTACAGGCGGAGAACTGCATTGTCGGCTGCGCGAGGCTGGTTCCGGATCCCGCATGGCACTGGGCCGGCTCTGGATCGGTGTCATCGTGACCCAGGTCGCGATCACCATGTTCTGTCTGACCGGCATGGTGACTCTCGGTTTCAGTGCTCACCGCGAACGGCACGGCTACGACGTGACATTCGCGCGCGAGCAGTTTCTGGTCGCCAGAGTCACGCTGGAGGGGGGTGCAGTCGGGTTTGCAGAGCGCCCGGCCACTCCGGCATATCGCGCATTGGCGGACCGGCTGAAGTCCGAGCCCGGCGTCGTCAACGTGGCCTACACCACGCAGCTGCCCGCGAACTCGCATGAGTCGTTGCAGTACCGAATTAGCCGTGCCCGCGGTTGCCGGCAACACGCGATTCTGGGCTCGCAGCGCGGGAGTCAGCGCGAACTACTTCGAGACGCTGGGCATCCAGCCGGTCGCCGGGCGGCTGTTCACCGTGAGCGAGACCGAAGGAAACCGTCCCGTTGCGATTGTCGACGAGACATTCGTCCGGCTGATCCGCGGTGGGCGCAGCCCACTCGGTCTCATGATCCGTGAAACGAGCAACCACGCGAGCGACTCCAGGGAGCCGTGGCGGGAGATTATCGGCGTAGTGAAGGACGTGACACTGATGCGCCGCAAGGCGGCCGGCGATGCGATGCTGTACCGACCGTCAGCGCCAGGCCCGGGATCGCCCGTTCAACTGCTCATACGCTGCCAGGGGCCGGCCTCGCCGCAATCAGGCCGCCTGCAGGCTGCAGCATTGTCAGTCAATCCGGACATGGGGCTCACGGACGTGATGTCTCTGGACCGCGCCGCCGACCGCGACGCACTCGCGTTGCGGACTTTTCTTCCGGTGTTCGTGGCTATGGCCGGTGTCGCACTGCTCCTGTCAACCGCCGGCGTCTACGCCCTGGTTTCGTTCACCGTGTCGCGGCAGACGCGCGAAATCGGCATCCGGATGGCGCTCGGTGCAGCTCCACGGCGCATCATTACGGGCGTCTTCTCCCGCGCATTCAGGCAGATCGCCGTCGGCGTCCTGGCGGGCGCCATCCCGGGCGTCGCGATCGTCGCGTTCGGTGATGGCGACGTTTTCGGAGGCCAAGGAATCGCGGCGGGCTTCGGCGTGACGTGTGCCGTCGGTGCGGTCGTCTTTGGTGTTTCGGTGATCTCGTGCCTCGCGCCGCTGGGCCGCGCGTTGCGCCTCGACCCCACGCAAGCACTGAGAGCTGACGCGTCCTGAGCGCAGACCGCCGGGGCTGGGGCTCGCGCCTCCAGTCAAGTGCGGCGAGATCCCGGTCGGCGCCTCGGGAGGGGTTCGCGAGCGCCGCCTTTGATTGCGACGCGGGCGAGCGGGCCGGCAGCAGCAAACGGCCATCGGCAACAACCCGCTCTCGGCCATCCAGAACAACGGGAAGGCCGCGCCCTCGCCGGACGCGGCGACCACTTTGACCGTCCCCTGAACTCTGTGGCTGTTCGCAGGCGACGGCGGGTTCGGACGCTGCTAACGGCGGATTTACAGGAGCAACTTTGTAGTGTAAAGTTCTCTCTCGAGAGATCCTCGACCCGGAGTACCGTGCACCGGCGACAGGCGGCCAGGACCCGGAGGGAACGTGTCGAACAGTCGGACACAGACGTGGCTCGCGCTGGTCGTGGTGGCCGTCGGGCTGTTACTCATGGCGATTCTGGGGCTCTTTACGTACATGAGCGTCACGGCGACGCCGCTGCACCCGGACCCGCAGGGCGTACCGTCCGTGACGCGTTCGGCCCCATCGCCAAGGTGGAACGACGCCGTGGAGCAGGCGCGCCAGAATCGTCCGGGCGCGCCTCACGGAGCAGAACCTGCCGGGACTTTCGGTCGCAGTCGGCGTCGGCGGGGAGATCGTGTGGGCCGAAGGCTTTGGCTGGGCGGACATCGACAACCGGGTGCCCGTCGCGCCAGACACGCGGTTCAAGATCGGGACCGCCTCCAAGGTCCTCACGTCGGCCGGGGTCGGCCTGCTGCTGGAGAACGGCCGGCTGAAGCTCGACGACGTGATTCAGACGTACGTGCCAGGGTTCCCGGAGAAACCGTGGCCCGTGACACTGCGACAGTTGATGGGGCATCTGGCCGGCGTCAGGAACGACGCTGGCGACGAGGAGCCGTTGTCGGTGCACTGCGATGGCACGCTCGACGGGCTGGAACGCTTTGCGGAGCGCCCGCTGCTGTTCGAGCCGGGGACCCAGTACCGCTATTCGAACTACGGATGGATCCTGGTGAGCGGAGCAGTCGAAGCCGCCGCGGGCGAGCCGTTCTTCACGTTCATGCGGAAGCAGGTCTTCGAGCCGCTGGGCATGGACGAGACGAGGGCCGACTCCACGACGGAGCCGATCCCGCGTCGGGCGAGCTTCTACTTCCCGAGGTTCGCGGCGGATCCACGCTACGGCCCGCAGCCTCCTCGCGACGTGGACTACTCCTGCTTCGCGGGATCCGCCGGATTCCTGTCCACCCCGTCCGACCTGGTGCGCTTCGGGATGGCGATCGACGGCGGCAAGCTGCTGCAGCCCGCCACGGTCCGATTACTCCAGGCGTCGCAGCGAACGGCCTCGGGCCAGGAGACGGGTTACGGTCTTGGCTGGGACCTCGAGACCGTCGATCTGATGGGTCGGCAGACGACCGTGGTTGGCCACGACGGGGAGTTGATGGGCGGGATGGTGGCGTCCCTGATGACGTTTCCCGAAGGCCGGATCGCCGTGGCCCTCACGTCGAACACCTCGTTCGCGGACACGTTCTCCATTGGGGCGAAGATTGCGCAGGCCTTCGCGGGACAGATAACGCTGCCAGGGGCCAGCCTCGCCCCGGTCAGACCGCCTGCAGGCGCGGTCACGGAGCGATGACCCGGAGGCTCGGAAAGTACGTGCGGTAGCGGCGCGCGTCGCGGGTCAGCAGGGTCATGCCGCCAAGCGCCGCATGGGCGCCGATGTAGAAGTCGGGCAGGGGCGAGCGCCGCTGGCCGCCTGCACGGCGATAGCGAACGAAAGACCGGCCGGCCAGGAACGCCGCTTCCCACGGCAACTGCTGGCGCTGGAAGTAGGCTTCCGGCAGGGCGGCCTCGAGATCCTCGATCCGGTCGAATCGCGCGGCCACCTCCGCGTAGACGATCGGGTTCACGACCAGCAGTCCGGCCCTGGCCTGCGCCGCCAGCGCTGCCGCCGACCAGTCCTGCCACTGCGCATCCTCGGTCACGATGTCGAGGATGACATTGCTGTCGACGAGCGTGGCCACGGCTACTCTCCGCGGGTGAGAGCGAGAATCTGATCGGTGGTCAGCCGCGGCCGTCCGGCGCGGCGGCCCGCTTCGCGCATCCGGGCGATCAGCGTCGCTCCGCGATCCTGCTTGTCCGCCTTCCGCATGCGCACGGTCCCCGCCACGACGTCGAACTCGACGTGCGTGCCGGGCTCGAGCCCGAGCTGGCGCCGGATCTCGAGCGGAATCGTCACCTGCCCCTTGCTGGTCAGCCGCATGTGTTCTTACTCCTACTGGTAAGAATACCACCGGCGGGGTGCCGCGTGCGACGTTCGACGCCGGTCGCTTCGCGAGCCGTTCCGATTCGGCGCGATCTCCGTCCAGGCCGCCCAAAGATAATGGCCGATGTCAAAACGGCGGCGGAAGAGCGGAAGCACGCGACTTCGCGCTCTTCCGTCTTTTTCGCGATAAGGTAAAATTGTCGGCCGATACGGCGAAAGCGGGGGAATTGTTGCCATGCCGAATCAGGTGCCTTCTCCGATCGATCCCATGCCGGCGCTCGAGCCCTGCGATGGAAAGTCTCGGAGCTACCTCCAACCGATCGCATGGGCAGCTTCGTTCGCGAGTGCCCCGCAATTTGGAGCGGAGGGCCGCCTGCCCGACTCTCTGCGTCAAGGGGTGCGGCAGGGCGCAGCGCACCTGTTCCGGCTGGCCGTGCTGCAGGCGCACCTGATCGACCTCGTTGCCCAGAGCAAACCGACCGACCTCCCGGCCTTCGACGGATGGCCGCTTGTCCCGACGGCGACCGCCGCGACCCAGACGCCCCGGGCGAATCCGTTCCTGTTGAATCCGTATCTCGGGCTCGTCGTATCGAGCGGAGGAGCTCACAGCGCTTTTCAGGCGTGGGTGTCGAATCAGAGTCAGACGACCGCAGAGATTGTCAGCCTGGTGCAGTTTCTGGCGAGCGCGGTTTCCATTCCGACGTCCCTGGCCCAGCCGATCGTGCAACAGGCCTGGACGACGGTCGTCAGCGCGAGCCAGGTCCTCTATGCGCCGATCGTCGATGCGACAGCGCGCCAGTCTCTGGGTTGGATTCCCGTGTCGGGGGAGGACGACAGTCCCACACGGCCCATCAACGTCCCGACCATGCCATATCCGCAGACCGACATGTATGTGACGGTCAACCGCATTCCCGTGCGCACCCGGATCATGGTCGCAACGACCGACGACCGATTCCACGGCAGTACGGATATCCCGCCCACCGGCGAGGTGATGTTCTTCATCCACGGCCACATGTCGAAGATCGAAGAGGCCGCCGATTTTGCGCCGCAATTGATCTTCCAGGCAAGAGCCGCCGGACGGCCCCTCACCCTGGTCATGTTCGATCAGCCGTCGAGCGGTTACTCGGCGATGATCGATCACAGCACGCTGGATCCGACGCTTATCACCTTTCCGGATGGCGACAAGCCCGGCGATCCGAACAGCCCGTTCGGCGCCGCGTTGCTGAAGGCCGTGCGCCGGCTGAGTGCGACCTCATTCGTCAAAGCGCACATCGTCGCGCTCGTCAACGCGCTGGATCAGAAATACCTGATCGCGAACCGGCTCTCGACGTTCGTGGGGGGGAGCCTCGGCGGCCACATGGGCGTCCGTTTCGCGTGTGACGGCGGAGCCTGGCCGCAGCGCGTGGTGGCGTGGTCGCCGGCGTCGATGTGGAGCGATAACAGCGTCGGTCCGGTGACGATCAAGACATTGATCCTGGACGGCGCACTGAAGCGCCTGGTTCCCGAGACGAATGCGTCTGGCGATCCGGTTCGGGCCGACTACTTTGCAACCGTCTTCGACAACGCTACGAACGCGGTTCCTCACGTTCCTGCGCAGCCGCTGATGTGGTATCGCGCGCAGGGCTCGAATGAGCCGCACGCGCTGCCGCCGAAGCCGGACGACTGGCCCTGCAAGGCGAGCCTGATCGCGAACGCGCGCCTCGAGCGTCGGGAGATTTACAACCGGCTGTTCCGCGACTGGCATTGGCGGCTCGCTGCGGAAATGTGTCATTTCAATTTCCTCGACGAGTCGCCTGTCGACAGCGCCACCCCCTACTACAACCGGATCGCGCGCCCGTTGCTGCTGATGGCGGGCGTAGACGATGACTACGACTGGGTGGGGCTGTACACGTACACCAAGAAGTTCGTCGGCAAGACGTGGTCGCCGAACGTCGTCGCGAGGTTTCCGAACAAGACGGGACATTCGATTCACAATGAGCGTCCGGCCTTTCTCGCGACGCAGGTCCTCACCTTCGGTCAGCCCGCCGTGCCAATCGGGACCGCACCGGGCTGCGCGTTGAACTCCGCCGCCACCGGGATCAAGTTCTTCGTCGGCGGCGGTGATGGGCATCTGTGGGAGAACTTCTGGGATGGCCCTGAAAACCGCTGGAGGTGGACCGATCACGGCTGGCCGGGCGCCCCTGTCGACTGCGCGCCGGGCGCACTGTTCAACTCACCGCAAGCCGGCCTGAAGTTCTTCGTGAAAACGGGCGACGGTCGTCTGTTGGAGAACATCTGGGATCCGGCGGCGAACCGCTGGGCGTGGACGGACCACGGCACACCGCCCGGGACCACCGTCGCGACCGCGCCGGATTGCGCACTGGACGACGCGAACACCGGCATCAAGTTCTTCATGGGTGGCAGTGATGGCCATCTTTGGGAGAACTACTGGGACGCGTCTGTGCAGCACTGGGGCTGGACCGATCACGGCACACCACCGGGAACAATGGTCGGCAGCGCACCGGGCGCCTTGTTCAATTCGCCACGAGCCGGTTTGAAGTTTTTCGTCCGGGCGGCCGACGGCCGTCTCATGGAGAACCACTGGGACCAGGGCGCGAACAAATGGAGTTGGACCGATCACGGCACGCCGCCCGGCACCACCGTCGCCACGACGCCCGGCTGTCCGCTCGACTCGCCGAATTCGCAGATCAAGTTCTTCATGGGCGGCGTCGATGGACGTCTGTGGGAGCGCTACTGGGATCAATCAACGAGCCAATGGCGGTGGACCGACCACGGCACGCCGCCGGGAACCGAGGTGGCGAGCACGCCGGGTGCGCTGTTCAATTCACCGCGGACAGGCCTGAAGTTGTTCGTACGAGCCGCTGATGGCCGGCTCATGGAGAACTATTGGGACGCGTCCGCGAACATATGGAGCTGGACCGATCACGGTACGCCGCCTGGCACGACCGTCGCGACCGCGGCAGGCTGTGCGCTCGACTCGGCGAATTCGGGCATCAAGCTCTTCATAGGGGGCGCGGACGGCCATCTCTGGGAGAACTGCTGGGATTCGGCGGCCAGCCGATGGAGTTGGACTGACCACGGTACGCCGTAGCGAGCGCGCAGGCGCCCGGCGCCAATCGCATCTGACTGCAAAACCGAACCGGTCCTGTCAGGACGCTTCGCTGACAGTCGTTCAGAAGGCAGGGCGCGACCGCCGCGACGCTGTACGACGCGCCTGACGTCTTCTGTATGGCGATCGAGCCAGTCGCGTGATGAACGCCCGGAATGGGGTGGTCTGAATGGCCGGAAATGCCGACCTTGCCGACCGGCTTCGAGTGCAGTCGCGAACAGTACGCTACTTGATCCCCTTCATGACCTCCGCCAGCGACTTCATGCGCATGGCGTCGCGCCCGGATGCCGACGCAGAGGACGACTCCACCTCCGCCGCCAGCGTTCCGAGCTGCCTGCGATCCTTCTTGTCCAGCGCCTTCTCGATCGCCGCGATGCGCGACGCGTCCAGCGCCTTCGACCGCGTGAGCTGATCCAGGTACGCCCGCGCGACGATCGGGTCGTTCGGCCAGTTCACCTTCTGCTGCATCTGCGTGTTCAGCTCGTCCACCTTCACCAGCGTCGCCGCCGTGATCTCGTTCTTCGTCAGGTACTCGCTCGGCGTCAGGCGGAAGACGTCGATGCCGCGCGCGATCTCCGAGCCGTAGATGTTCCCGTTGTACCAGTAGGTGGACCAGTAGCCGCCCGTCACGAGGTCGGTCGCGCTGATCGGCCCGCGGTCGAAGAACGCGATCTCCACGGGGTGCTCCGCATCGGTGAAGTCGAACACCGAGACGCCGCCCTGATACCAGGCCTGCACCATGATGTCGCGGCCGGGCACCGGGATGAGCGACCCGTTGTGCGCCACGCAGTTCTCCTGCTCGGTCTGCGCGGCCGGCATCTTGTAGTAGCCGCCGAACTTCAGCTTCCGATCGACGATGTCGAAGACGGCGTCGGCGCCCCAGGTCAGGGGATCTTCCGCGCGGCAGCGCGGGCGCGTGCCGCCGCCCCACTCGTCGGTGAAGATGACCTTCGTGCCGTCGTTGTTGAACGTGGCCGAGTGCCAGTAGGCGAAGTTCTTGTCCGCCGCGTAGTCGAGCCGCACCGGGTGCACGGGATCGCTGATGTCGAGCAGGATGCCGTTGCCCGAGCACGCGCCGGCCGCCAGGCCGACGGCCGGGAACACGGTGATGTCGTGGCACTGGTTGGTCGTCGAGGTGCGCTGCGTGTTCGGGCCGTGATCGCCGCCCATCCACAGCCCCGCGATCTCGCCCGTGGTCGTGTTCGAGAAGATGCGCGGACGATTGACGACGGCCGCCTTCTCTGGCGCGGCGAGCGGCACCTTGATGATGTCGATGCTGAAGAGCGACGTGTTCGGATCCTCCTTCGGATCCTTGTCCGAACAGCCCGTCAGCTCGTCACCCGGCCGCGGCGTGCCGGTGCCCTGCCCGTAGATGTACACGTTCTCCTTGTCGTTCGGATCCACGAGCAGCGTGTGCGTGTGCGACCCGCGGCAGGTCTGCACGGCCGCGATCTGCTTCGGGCGCTTGATGTCGGTGATGTCGAAGATGCGGACGCCGCGGAAGCGTTCCGGGCTGGCGGTCTCGGTCACCCCCTCGGTGCCGCAGTCGATGCGGCCGCGCGTCTGCTCGACCGACATGAACAGCAGGTGGCCGTACACCGACACGTCGCCCTGCCCGCCCGGACACACGATCGACGCGATGAGCCGCGGCTTCTTCGGCGACTCCACGTCGTACGTGTTGAAGCCGTTGAAGTTCCCCATGAAGAGATCGGCCTTGTGGAAGGCGAGATCCGAGTTCGCGAAGTTGAGGCTGCTGCGCTGCGGGCGCGCGGCTGGCGGGGCCCCGGCCTGCGCGGCCGGCTGAGGCACAGGCGCCGGCGCCGGCGCGTCCGAATCGGAGAACCCCTCGGGCTTCGGAAGACTCGACAGCAGCTCCATGTTGCGCGCCGCCTGACCCGCGTCGCGCATCCCGGCCTTCAGCCCGACGCGCGGGTCGTTGGTTGTCGCCTTCGGCGCATCGGGCGGCGGCACGGGATCGGCCGGGCGCTGGCCCTGCGCCGCGGCGGAGATGACGAACGAGAGCACGATGGCCGACGCGGCCATTCCCCAGACGCGTTTCATTTCTGCAACTCCTTCAACATGGCGCTCATGCGCGCGATCTCCATCCGCTGATCGGCGTCGACGTCCGTCGCGAACGCGAACATCTCCGCTTCCTGGCCCGCGCCAGGCGTCGCATACAGTTCCTGCACCATCGTCAGGGCGCCGCCGTGATGCTTGATCATCCCTTCGAGGAACAGGCGATCGAACTCGAGTCCCTTCGCCGCGGCCAGCCGCTCCATCTCGGGCGGCGTGAGCATGCCGGGCATCAGCGGCGCGCCGGGCATGTGGTGCGCGTGCTCGCCGGGCACCTCCGCGCCACGCACCGAGAGCCAGTGGCGCATGAACCCGATCTCGTCGCGCTGCGAGATGTCGATGCGCCTGGCGAGCAGCTTCATCTCGTCGCTGTTGCTGTTCGTGAACAGCAGCGCCGTCATGTCGAGCGCCTGCGAGTGGTGATGAATCATGCCCTGCATGAAGGTGACGTCGGCCGGCGTCGCCTGGACCTTCGACTGGTCGGCGGCAACTTCGGCTGTGACGACTCGTCCGGCCTGGCCGGGAGCGCCCGGCTGCACGATCTGCGGCGGCGTGGAAGACGTGGACGTGGATCTGGTGGCAGCGCCGCAGGCTGCGGCGACGACGGCGGACAGAGTTATGGCGAGATGGCGCATTGGGGAGGCCAAAGTTTTCCAAGGATATAACAGGTGTTAGACTGCTGGGCGGAGGAGGGACAAATGGAGATCGGTCCATGGCACTGCTGTCCTTCAAGCTCAACGGTAAGCCCACGCAGCTGTCGGTCGATGCGAGCCGGCCGCTGCTCTGGGTGCTTCGCGACGACCTCGGACTGACCGGCACGAAATTCGGCTGCGGAGAGGGTTACTGCGGCTCGTGCACCGTGCTCGTCGGCCGCACGGCCGTACGCTCGTGCGCCACCGCGGCGGGGGACGTCGAGGGCAAGGACGTCACCACGATCGAAGGCCTCGCGACGGGAGGCCGGCTGAATCCCGTCCAGGACGCCTTCGTCCAGCACCTCGCCTTCCAGTGCGGCTACTGCACGCCCGGCATGATCCTCGGCGCGTACGCATTCCTGCTGGAGAACCCCCGCCCGACGCGCGACGACATCGTGAAGCACATGGACTCGCACCTGTGCCGCTGCGGAGCGCACGTGCGGATCGTGCAGGCGATGGAAGCGGCCGCGACGGCCATGAGGGGAGGCGCGCGATGAGCGACCGCCTCCTCGACGACGCGAGCGTGCCGCCGGTCGGACGCCGGGAGTTCATGAAGCTGACCGCCACGGGGTTGCTGGTCCTGATCGCGTTCGATCCGGCCGACGCCCTTCAGGAAGAGGGACGGCAGGGCGGGCGCCAGGGCTATCCCACCGACATCAACGCCTACCTCCACATCGGCACCGACGGACGGGTGACCGGCTACGTCGGCAAGGTGGAACTGGGCCAGGGCTCGATGACGTCGCTCGGACAACTCCTCACCGAGGAGTTGAACGTTGCCCCGTCGTCGGTCACCGTCATCATGGGCGACACCGACCTGTGCCCGTGGGACATGGGCACGTTCGGATCGCTCAGCGTGCGCCAGTTCGGTCCCGTGCTGCGACAGGCAGCGGCCGATGCGCGCGCGACGCTGGTCGCCATGGCAGCCGAGCGCCTCAATGTGCCGGCCGATCGGCTCACGGTCACGGACGGGGTCGTGTACGACACCGCGGACCGCACGCGGCACGTCAGCTACGCGCAGTTGACCGAGGGCAAGCGCATCGAGCGGACGGTGACCGCGAAGGCGCCGCTCGAGCCGGTCCGCGCATTCACGGTGGTGGGTCAGTCGCTTCCCCGCGCCGACGCCCTCGAGAAGGTCACCGGCGCGGCCGCGTATGCCGGCGACATCGTTCCGCCGGGCGGCGCGCTGCACGCCCGCGTCCTGCGCCCGCCGTCGCACTTCGCGACGCTCGTGTCCGTGGACACGTCCGCCGCCGAGCGGCAGCCCGATGTGAAAGTCGTCCGCGACGGCGACCTCATCGCCGTGCTGCACGCGCATCGCGACGAGGCGGACGCGGCGCTCGCGCTCGTCAAGGCCGAGTGGAAGCGAAACGATCCGCCCGAAGACAACGAGACGATCTTCGATCACCTGGTGGCCGCCGCCCCGGCGCCGCGCACCGTCGCGGAAGGCGGCAGCCTGGCGGACGGCGAACGCGCAGCCGCGCGGGTCGTCGAGCAGACCTATCAGGACAGCTACTTCGCGCACTCGCCGATGGAACCGCACGCGGCCGTGGCTGCCATCGACAACGGCAAGGTCACCGTCTGGGCCGGCACGCAGACGCCGTTCCCGCTGAAGTCTCAACTGATGCAGGCGCTGAAACTGCCGGCCGACAAGGTGCGTGTCATCACGCCGTACGTCGGCGGCGGCTTCGGCGGAAAGTCCGCGTCGCGCCAGGCCATCGAGGCGGCGCGCCTCGCGACGCTCAGCGGCAAACCGGTACGCGTGCAGTGGAGCCGCGATGAGGAGTTCTTCTACGACACGTTCCGCCCCGCGGCCGTCGTGAAGATCCGCTCCGGCATCAGTGCATCTGGCGCGATCGTCTTCTGGGACTACCTTGTTTACTGCGCCGGCGATCGCGGCGCCGCGCACTTCTACGACATTCCAAACCATCGCACCGTCACGCGCGGCGGATGGGGCGGCGCCCCGGCCGAGGGGCTGCATCCGTTCGCAATTGGTCCGTGGCGCGCGCCCGGCGCGAGCACCAACGCGTTCGCGCGCGAATCGCACATCGACACCATGGCGTCCCTCGCGCGCATCGATCCCGTCGAGTTCCGCATGAAGCATCTCGCGGACCCGCGGATGCGCCGCGTGCTCGAGGCGGCGGCCGCGAAGTTCGGATGGAAACCCGCGGCCGGGCCGAGTGGACGCGGGTACGGCGTGGCCTGCGGGATCGACGCGGGCACGTACGTCGCCCTTATCTCCGAGGTCTCGGTTGACAAGGCGACGGGCGCGGTGCGCGTCAAACGCATTGCCTGCGCGCAGGAGATGGGCGTTGTCGTGAATCCCGAAGGCGCCCGTCAGCAGATCGAAGGCTGCCTGACGATGGGGCAAGGATACGCGCGGCTGGAGCAATTGCGTTTCCGCGGCGGCGAGGTGCTCACGCGCAACTTCGACACGTACGAGCTGCCGCGCTTCTCGGACGTGCCTCAGCTCGACATCGCCATCGTCGAGGCCCCGGAGATCGCCGCCCAGGGCGGCGGCGAGCCGGCGATCGCCCCAGTCGGCGCGTCGATAGCCAACGCCATCTTCGACGCGATCGGGACTCGGATCTACCGGATGCCTATGACGCCGGCGCGCGTACAATCCGCGCTGACATGACGCCCGATTGCCACCCGGCCGACGAGTTCATCGAGGCGGCCGGGGTGCCGGTGGACGGCCCTTCGCACGAGGACCGTACGCTCGAACGCGCGAATGCCGTCCTCGCCGCGCATCCCGAAGTCGCCGAGGCCAGCATCTTCGCGGCGGCCATCGCCGGTCATGACGAGGCCGTGCGGCGATTTCTCGAGGCCGATTCCGGTACTGCCACGGTCAAGGGCGGCCCGCGCGGCTGGGACGCCCTCACCTATCTCTGCTTCTCGAAATACCTGCGGCTCGACCGGACACGCGCCGACGCCTTTCTCCGCGCCGCGACGGCGCTGCTCGACGCCGGGGCAAACCCGAATACCGGCTGGTTCGACACTGCGCATCATCCAACGCCCGAATGGGAAAGCGCGATCTACGGCGCCGCGGCAGTCGCACGCGACGCGGCGCTGACGCGGCTCCTCCTCGACCGCGGCGCCGACCCGAACGACGACGAAACCCCGTATCACGCGCCCGAGACCTACGACAACGCCGCGGTGCGCGCACTCGTCGAGAGCGGCACGCTGACGGCCGACAGCATGGCCACGCTGCTGCTGCGCAAGACGGACCTCCACGACCGGGAGGGGATCGACTACCTCCTCGCGCACGGAGCCGATCCGAACCGGCACACTCGCTGGGGCGGCGCCACGGCCCTCCACCATGCGCTCCGGCGCGACAACGATCTCGAGATCGTGAAGCGGCTGCTCGATCGCGGCGCCGATCCGCACGAGCGGGCGGATGAGGGAACCGCCGTGGCGATCGCCGCTCATCGCGGCCGTGCCGACGTCCTGCGGGAACTGGCGCGGCGCGGCATCCCGCTCGGCCTCGAGGGAGTGGATGCGCTGATCGCCGCGGCCGCGGTGGGCGATGTCTCACCCGGCCGGGCGCGCCCGGAGATCGTCGTGGAGCTGATTGCGCGCGGCAGCCGTGTGCTGGGCAACTTCGCGGGCAACGGCAACACCGCCGGCGTCGCCCGGCTGCTCGATTTCGGCGTTCCCGTCACTGCGACGTTCGGACAACGTGATGGATACTGGGGCCTCGCCGACCGCAGCACGGCGCTGCACGTGGCCGCCTGGCGCGCCAGCCATGACACGGTCAGGCTCCTCATCGAGCGAGGGGCGACCGTGAACGCACGGGATGCGCAGAACAGGACGCCGCTGATGCTCGCCGTGAAAGCGTGCGTCGATTCGTACTGGACGGCGCGGCGCGCGCCCGACTCGGTTTCGGCGCTTCTCGCCGCCGGCGCATCCATCGACGGCGTGGCGTACCCCTCGGGTTACGCCGAGGTTGACGCGCTGCTGGAGCGCCACCGACAGTAGAAGGCCTGTTGTTTCGTCACGCGTACGCTGGAGGCACCATGAGGAGTCGCGCCACCGTTTTCTCGATTGCCCTGGCCCTGTCGATCGCCGCGTCGGCAGCGGCACAGACCCCAACCCCTCAAAAGCCGTTTCAACCTACCGTCGGCCAGGCCGGCAAGGACGTCGTCTGGGTGCCGACGCCGGAGGCGCTCGTCAACAAGATGCTCGACATGGCGAAGGTCACGCCAGACGACATCGTCTTCGACCTCGGGTCCGGCGACGGGCGGACCGTGATCGCCGCCGCGAAGCGTGGCGCCACGGCGACGGGCATCGAGTACGACCCGGAGATGGTGGAGCTGTCGAAGCGGAACGCCGCGGCCGCAGGCGTGTCCGACAAGGCCACGTTCGTCAAGGCCGATCTCTTCGAGACCGACCTGTCGAAGGCGACCGTGATCACGATGTTCCTGCTGCCGCACATCAACATGGAACTGCGCCCGAAGCTGCTCGAGCTGAAGCCAGGCACCCGTATCGTGTCCAACTCGTTCACGATGGAGGACTGGGAACCGGACGATACGGCAACCGTCACGGAGGACTGCGAAGTCTGGTGCCATGCCCTCATGTGGATCGTGCCGGCGAAGGCCGATGGCACGTGGAAGACGCCGCAAGGCGACCTCGTGCTCACGCAGCAATTTCAGAAAGTGTCCGGCACGCTGGGTGCGACGCCGATCAGCGAGGGCCGGCTCCGCGGCAACGCCATCACGTTCACCGTCAAGGGCGTGCGCTACGAAGGGCAGGTGGACGGAGACGTGATGCAGGGTTCGGCCGGCGGCGCGAGTTGGACGGCGCGGCGGCAGTAGCGGCCCGGATGCGGGAAGGCCGGACGGCGCCGGCCTTCCCGTCCCGTGCGATCGCCTACCAGCCGAAGATATTGATCGGCAGCATCTCCGTCCGTCCCACGATCTGGCTTTCGACAGGCTGGCCGCGCGCGAAGAGGGCCCGCTCCGTGATGGCGCCATCCCCGAAGGTCAGGACGGCAAGCTCCTTCTTCGCCAGGCTCGCGAGCCAGCATTCCCGCACGCTGTACTTCGCGTACCAGCCGACCTTCTCCTCGATGTGACCGACGCGGGGATACGGCGAGAGGACC
The DNA here is from genome assembly GCA_963817635.1 of uncultured Acidobacteriota bacterium. GTDB lineage: Bacteria > Acidobacteriota > Vicinamibacteria > Vicinamibacterales > 2-12-FULL-66-21 > CAWFPR01. The sequence continues at coordinate 426,429 of CAWFPR010000028.1, forward strand.
TCGACGACCAGATCGGGCGCACCAAAGATGCGATCCCCCGTCATCGACTGGTTGCTATTCGAAACGAACAGCAGGTCCGGCTGCACGATGAGCCCGGCCTCGGCATCGAGCACGACATCGACCGGCGCAACCAGCACCTCGCCGAGATGCCGCTCCCGCACGTAGCGACTCAAGCCGATGAACAATTCGCCGACGACACGCTGGTGGGAGACAGTCGGGGCGTCAGCCACACGGAGCGCCCCGAAGGCCAGCTCCCGCGGCAGGACCGTTTCCGGCGTGTGCAGATACTCGGCTGTGGTCATGCCCTTCCTCCTCCCCTGCTTCCGGTTCGTGACCGGCATTCTTCCGTCCTTTCCGACCTCGTTGACGCCATCGTACCCAGCGTTGTGAGAGTGGCAACGGCGACGACGACGACGATGCCATCGTCGGGCGCAAGAATCAAGAGGGGAAATATCGCTGTAGAATGCACCCATCCCAACCGCTTCCGACAGGAACAGAACATGAGATCATCCGAACGATCCGTGGGCGCCGGCACGCGATGACGCTTGCTGCGGCCCTGACGCTCGCGCTCGCCGCGGGCTACTCGATTCCCGCCGCGCAGACTGCGGCAAAGAAGCCGCTGACGGTGGCCGACTACACGAAGTGGCACAACATCACGGGACAGGAGATCTCCGGCGACGGCAAATGGGTCGCCTACACGCTTCAGATCACGAACGTGATACCGGCCGAATCGAAGCCGGTGCTCTACATTCGTAACCTCGAGACGAACCAGGACGTTACGGTTGCCGACGCGTCCGGCGGGACGTTCTCCGACGATTCGAAATGGATGGCGTACCAGGTCGATCCGGGCGCGGCGGCCCGCGCGCGCGCGGCCAGGAACAGCCCGGCCGGAAACGTGTCCGGTCCAGCGGCGACGCCATCGACGCCCCCCTCGCCTGCCGTTACCCCGCCGGCTCCGGCGCCCGGTTCGACGACGGGGCAGACGCCAGCGGCGCCAGGCGGACAAGGGATCCCGCGGTATTCCCGCCGCGACGCGTCGAGCTGCGCAACCTCGCGACCGGCGAGGTCCACTCGTGGCAGGAATCGGCACGTTCGCCTTCTCCCCCACCTCGACGCACCTGTTCCTTCAGCGCCGCGGTCCCGAAGGGGCCGGCGGTAACACAGGGGGACACGGCGGCGCACCTGGCGGGGGCGGGGGCGGACGCGGCGGATCGGCCAGCCCGTCGTCAGGCCCGCACGGCCTCGACGTGATCCTCGTCAATCTGCGCAACGGCCATCACCAGTTGCTCGGCAGCGTCGGCGACATCGCGTTCAATCGCACCGGCACGCTGCTCGCCTACACGGTGGACGCGCCAATCAAGGACAGCAATGGCCTGTTCGTGTTCGACGCCGGAACGGGACGGATCACCGCGCTCGACAACGACGCGAAGAGCTACGCCCGGCTGGCGTGGAACGAGGACGGCACGGCGGTGGCGGTGCTCAAAGGCACCGACGTGGACAAGATGCGCGAGAAGGACAACGTCCTGCTGACCGTCACAGACATTCCGGGGATTGCGAAAAACGAGGCGCCGACGGTCACGCCGGTCGTCCTGGACCCGGCGAAGACCGACAACTTCCCCAAAGGCTGGGTCATCGAGCAATCGTGCGCCGGATCACCTGGAGCGAGGACAACCAGCGTGTGTTCTTCGGCATCAAGGAACAGGTGCCGACACCGCCAACGTGTCGCGCAAGACCACGGACGAATCCGCGGACGTGGACGTATGGAACAGCGCGGACGAGCGGATCCAGTCGGCGCAGATGAACCGGGCCAGCCAGGATCGGGACTTCACTCTCCGCCAGGCGTTCGACATCGCCGCGAAGCAC
>CAWFPR010000029.1:0-19943 GCA_963817635.1 uncultured Acidobacteriota bacterium
GGCGTCCTGCACGCCCCCGGCACACTGGCGAACGGGTTGAACGTCCGCCTCGGCGCCGTGACGATTACGGGCGACCTCGGGTCCTTCGAGAGCTACTGCGTCGACCTGCAGCACTACGAGATTGCCGGCGCCAATCAGGTCGTGGTTGGCCTGATGAGCGACTGGAACAACTTCGCCAGCCCGGCGCTTCCGAGCCTGGGCGGCGGCGCGGCGTCCTGGCTCTACGACGAGTTCGCCGCGAGCGCGAGCGGCAACCAGATCCTGCAGTCCGGACTCTCCCTCGCCATCTGGAACGCACTCTACGACAACGACTACAGCGTCACCGGCGGCGCCGGCTTCTGGGCGACGAATCTGTCGAACGCGCAGTACGCGACCACGGCCAATGCGATGCTCGCCGCCCTGGCGGCGAATCTCGACCCGCTCCCCAACAACCTCTTCCTGCAGACGGCGAACATCAGGGGCAACTACGCCCAGGACTTCATCGGACCCAGGCCCGTGCCGGAACCAGCGTCCGTGCTCCTGCTGGGCCTCGGCCTCGCCGGCCTCGCGCGCAGGCGCGGGCTCTCGCGATTCAAGGGATAGGGCTCGGCGGCCTCCGCTACGCCTCCTGCGGGAGCTGATCGACGAAGTGCCGCCACCCGGCGAGCGGCGCTTCGTCGAGCACCGCGGCCCCGCATTGACACGACGCTCCGTCCTCCGCGAGCGCCGACCAGACCAGCTCGGCGTGGATCGGGGACCGGCCGCCTGGGAAACCGACCGTGATGGGCGACCGCATCACGGTCGCCGCGTTCGTCACGGAGAACCGCAGTCCCCCGTAGCTGACGTCGATGAGCCGGGCCATGGTGTCGGCGATCCGGACCGAGATGCTGCGCCCCACGCGCTTGCGCGGCCACCGTTGCCGCTGCCGAATCGACGCGAGCGTTTCCGCGACCACCATCAGGAAACAATCCGTGTCGTACGGCCGGAGCAGGAGCACCACGCCCTGGTGCCGGGCCTCCATGACGCGACGTTCGTCGCCGTCGTTTCCCAGGAGAATCGCCGCCAGCTCCGGGTGTTGCACGCGGGCCGTCGCGACGAAGTCGATCATCGACTCGCTGCCGATCCGATCCGCCGCGATGAGCAGGTCGATCGGCCAGTCAGCCAGCCACAGCCGCGCCTGCTCGGTTCCCGAGGCGGCCGCCATCAGGTAGTCGCGCTGCCGCAATGCCCCCAGCGTGCAGTACAGCGTCAGCGGGTCGTCGTCCAGGATGAGAATGCGGTTCATCCGGCGGTGCATCGGGGTCACATGACCATCGTAGCAGCAGTCGAGCCACCTCCGTTCGCCGTGCCGCGCACCGCCGCCTGGAGCGGATCGCCGGCGTCAGGCCGGCGCCATGGCGGCGGCCCAGCCGCCCGCGTCCTGATCGGAGTGGAAAACGCGGGAGATGTCCACGAGCAGGATGTCTCCCTCGCGTCGAATGGGGAAGCGATCCATGTTGCGTGTCGCGCGCCCCGACGTGTAGGTGCCGTCGGGCTGGTACTGCGAATCGTGCCGCGTGCACTGGAACCGGTGGTCGTTCGCCAGCCATTTGACCGCCGCGTTCTGGTGCGGACAGGACAGCGCCATGGCGACGATGTGCCCGGCCGATCGCGCGATGATTACCTGGTTCGCGCGGTCGATGGTGACGCCGTCGGTGGCCGGCACCGGGTACGCCCGTTCGTCGCCCGCGGGTGTGCCCGTGGCGAACGATACCTCGAGCGCGGCGCCGTCGGCCCCCATGAACCCCATGAGGGCGATCGTCGTCGCCAGGCAGCCGGCGGATTGAAGGAACGAGCGCCGATCGGTACGGCGTGACTCGCAGCCTGTGCAGGTCGTGTCGTCGTGTGACATGTCTCTCCGGCTACCCGATATTCGGCAGCGCCGCGCCTGCCAGCGTCGTCAAGGCCCAGAGCACCAGGCTCGCAGCCGCTGTGCGGGCGATCAAAGTCCAGCCGCTCGACACTCCCGCGCTGGCCCGGCGCTCGGCGAGCGTCACGAGCAGGCCGTTCGTGAGCAGCAGCCCGAGCAGCCCCATCTTCACCCAGAAGACCCACGAGTGAAGCAGCGCCTCGGAATCCGCGGCGAGCAGCAGCGCGCCGCTGATCACGATGGCCGCCAGGCCGGCCAGCACGACGCGGTGGGTGGTACGGATGGTGGCCAGTACGCCGCGGCGCTCCGACTCGGCCTTGCGGACAATCGCCAGCGACGCGCGATCGGCGACGATGGCCGCGCCGCCGCCGATGACGAGACCGCCGATGTGCGTGAAGCCGATGAGCGTCCGCAGCACCGCGGAGTTCGCGTAGATTGACTCCCAGGCTGCGAGGAGATGTCCCACCGATGTGTCCTCCGTGTCAGTGCCCGCCGAACAGCATGATCAGGTATCCGGCCGTCGCCACACCCATTGAAGTCAGCGCGATCGTCCGGTGGGCGCTTCGATTGCTGTCGAAGTTGCGGGCGCCATGTTCCGACTCGCTGTTGGGGGCGAGCGCCGTCGTGGCCAGGAAGCCCGCGTCGGCGGCCATCATCAGCAGCCCGTGCGCGAAGCGTCGCGTGCGGCCGTTCGTGTCCTTGCGTCCTTCCCAGAGGTTCCACGCCCCGGTGACCGTGCTGATTCCGAAGAGCGCGCCGATGCCGGCGCCGACGGCGCCGTGCGCGCCCCGGCGGCTGCCCTCGCCGCCGTTGTTGTAGAGCGACTGGCCGAGCGCGACCTCCGTCGCGAAGAGCGGCAGCATCGCGAAACTGGAGTACTTGTGGATCTTCGCGCGCAGCCTGTACGCGTCGCTGTATTCGACGGCGACCTTCGCAGGCGCCGACGACTGGTCCGTCGCGAGCGCGACGGGCGTCATCGACGCATCGAACAGAGGGGTCAGCGGGCGGTGCCCCACGGGCGGCCTGGCGCCCCAGATGTTCCACGGGTCTCGCGCTCCGGCTGACGCCGAGGCGGCGGGCGCCAGAAGCAGGAGCCCGCAGGTGAGCAGGACGAACGAACGCATGAAGCCTCCTCGATCGAATCGTTTATTGTGCGGCGCCGAAGTCAACGACCCAACGTTTGATGGTTTCGGCTTTCTGCGCGGCGCTGCCCCTGTCGGCCGCAAGAATCGGCTGGATGTCCTTAGTATATGTCAGCGACGTCGCCCCGGCCGGGTCCTGCGCCGGCGCGTAGGTGGAGACGTTGCTGGGTGAGGTTGGCGACGCGCCGCCGCACGCGGCGCACGGGAACGCGATGGCAGCGAGTAAGGGGAGTGTTCGCTTCATGCCGGTCGCGACGGAGCAAGTCACCTGCCACATCAATTTGTCAGGAAATTCAACGATTCCTCCGACGATCGTCGCGGACGGTGGACACTCACGGGTACTGTGGAGGGGACAGTCGCCTGTCGTTATAGCGGCTTTCAACGGGAGGCCCAACAGAGGCGGCCGCGCTCGGGCTGGACGGATTCGGCCACGTCGAGCTTGCAGCCCTTCGACTTCGCGTATCATAGCCGGCGACTGCATGGCACGCGTCAAGCGTCTCGCCTCTTCGTTGCTGCTCGCCGCGGGCATTGTCCTGGTTTTCGCGGGACTCAACGCCGCGCTCGGCTTCAACCTCGGCAGCATGCTGGCCGGTGTCGCGGCTATCGCGGCACTGCTGTATGCCGGCTCGATGTGGTTTGCGCCCGGGCCGCCGTCGATCGCGTCGGCCGGCGGCGAGATCGTCATCGTCTTCGACCGCTCCCTGCACGTCACGGCCGGCGCGACGCCCGGCACGCCGCTCCTCACCCGTTTTCCGGCTGCGATCCGCGAGGAACTGGAGACACGCTGCCGCGCCGCGCTGCGCGGCGAGCACTCGCATTTTTTCTGCGAGATCGGCGGGCGTCGGGTCGCCTTCGAGGTGGCTCCGGTTCAGACGATGGCAGGCGCGGGGCTCTACGGTGTGTTGATCGTCGGTGGCGGCACGCGAGTACCCGCCGCGGCTGCGCGGCCAGTCACCACCGTGGCGTGATCCGGACCGTGGTGCCTTTCAACGATTCCCAGTTTGTCCATCGCTTCGAGGCTGGCTCGATCGACGGCCGTCCCGTGGTGCTCGCGCTTCACGGGACCGGCGGCGACGAGCACGACCTGATTCCCCTTGTTCAGGCGATAGCGCCGGGCGCGCCAGTGCTGAGTCCGCGAGGCAACGTCGTCGAGGCCGGAATGCCGCGGTTCTTCAGGCGGCTCGCGGAAGGCGTGTTCGACGAGGCCGACCTCGCGCGCCGCACGATCGAACTGGCGGAGTTCGTCGAGGCTGCAGCGCGCCACTATGCCTTCGATCCGAGACGCGTCGTCGCGATCGGGTACTCGAACGGCGCCAACATCGCGGCGAGCCTGCTGCTCACGCGTCCGCGTGTGCTGGCCGGCGCCGTGCTGCTGCACGCGATGGTGCCGTTCGAACCGTCGGCGACGCTGGACGCCGGCGGACGGAAGATCCTGCTGTCGGCGGGGGAGCGCGATCCGTTCATTCCACGCCCCCTGACGGCACGGCTGGCGCAGCTCCTCAGCGCGGCCGGCGCCGACGTGACGACGCGGTGGTACCCGGGCGGACACGCGCTCTCGCCGCGGGAGATCCAGGACGCGACGGAGTGGTTCGCGGAACAGTTCGGCTGAGCTGTCACGCGGTCGCCGTCATGTGACCCGGAGGGTGGAGGAACCGATCACGCGGCCGTTCGAGCGACACCGAGCCACGCCGTCACGCGGGTGTGCTGTTCAGTGGTGGCATCGGGACGCTGCTCGATCTCCCACGTCTGGTTCGGCGGCGCCGCCAGCGTGACCGCCAGGCGCTTCAGCTCATCGCGCCGGGCAATGAGGAGGGTCACGGCCTGGCCCGGCTTGTACGCCTCGAGGCGCCGATCCAGTTGATCCGGCCGAACGCGGAAGTCGTCGATGGCGAGGATCTCGTCATCGACGTTGAGGCCCGCGGTCCACGCGGGGGTTTCGCGCGGCACGATGCTGACGAGCAGCCGGCCGTCCTCGACGCGGGTGCGGGCGCCGAGCCAGGCGGGCACGTCGCCGGTCCGCGGCTGAGGCGCCTGGAACCGCAGTCCGAACCAGGCGAGCGCGCCGGTGTAGTCAACTTCCTCGGTCGTGTCCAGCGCGCGCGTGAACCAGTCGCTGAGATCCGCGCCCGCCACCTCGGAAGCCGTCTGGCGGAACTGCTCGGGCGTATACCCATGCGCACCGGCATACCGCTGGTAGGCGAGCCGCATCACGTCGTCGAGCGACTGGCGCCCGTTCGTGCGCCGCCGGATGTCGGCGTCGAGCACGAAACCCAGCACGGCGCCTTTCGTGTAGTAGCTGATGCTGACGTTGGTGCTGTTCTCGTCAGGGCGATAGGCCTTGATCCACGCGTCGAACGAGGCCATTTCCGCCGTCTGCACCAGCCGTCCCGGCGTCGTCTGGAGCGTCGTGATGGCGTCGGAGAGCTGATGCAGATATTCGTCGCGGGAGATCAGTCCGCTGCGGACGAGCATCAGGTCGGCGTAGTAGTCGGTCAGGCCTTCGGCGATCCACAGGCTGCGTGTGTAGACCTCGTGTTCGTAGTCGAAAGGCCCCAGCTCGATCGGCCGCAGGCGCTTGACGTTCCAGAGATGGAAGAACTCGTGGCTCGTCGTGCTGAGCCAGGAAAGATAGCGCTGGCGGGTGGCCATCGACCAGCGGCTCGCCATCATCATGACCGAGTTCTTGTGCTCGATGGCGCCGCCGCCGTCGTTCATGACGTTGAAGAAGACGTACTTCGTGTAGGGCAGCGATCCCCAGAACGCGGCCTGCGTCGCGACGATGCGCGCGACGTCCCTCGCGGCGCGCTCGCCGTCCCATGCGCCGGGCTTGCCGACGTCGACGAGAAAGTGCGCGCGGCCCTGGACCTCGAAGCGATGGATCGCGGGGTTACCGGCCACGATCGGAGAATCGACGAGCGTGTCGAAATCCGGCGCGAGGTAGTGGTGAGGCCCGCCGCCGGGCGCATCGGGCAGTCCCGTGATGCTGGTCTTCCACGACGCCGGAAGCTCGAGCTGCACGTCGTGTGGACGCACGGAGCCGTCGGCCAGCGTGAGGTAGGTGGGGGCCCCGTTCAGCATCGCGAAGTCGGCATCGACCCAGTCGGATCGCACGGTCGCTTCGCGCGCGTAAACGCGGTAGGCGACGGTCACGCGTCTCGCGCCACCCGTCTCGATGCGCCAGCGGTTCTTCGCCGTCTTCCCGACCGCCAGCGATCGCCCCCCGGCCGACGCGGTGACGCGCTCGACGTTGCGCTCGTATTCGCGGACCAGGTACGACCCTGGCGTCCAGACGGCCATCATCAGCTCGATCTGCGGCTGCCCGGATGTGGGGACGCTCGCCTCGATGTCGATGTAATGGGTCTGGGGAGCAGGGAAGCGCAGGGTGTAGCGGATGGGTTCGGGCGGCTGCTGGGCGGCGGCCACGCTCGCCCAGAGGACGAGCCCGGCGACGGTCGAGGTGGAGCGGCGAAAGCGCATGACCGCAGCGTACCACGGGGGGTCACCCGGGCGTATAATGCGCGCCGGCAGCATCCCCAAGGAGGGACTATGAGGCGTGCAGTAGCGACAGTTGCGGCGGCCCTGGTAACCCTCTCCTTCTCGGCCGCGGCAGCGGCTCCGCAGGAGAAAATGGCACGGGGCAAAGTCACGGCGCTCAGCGGCGCCAGCATCACGCTCGACGTTAAGGGCCAGCCGATGACCTTCGTCGTGGAGGACACGACCACTGTGATCGCGCGCGGCGCCGGCACGAAGACGCGCGAGATGGAGAAGACCGGCGCGAAGCCGAAGCTCGCCGACATCATCAAGGTGGGCGAGAACGCGGAGGTCTCGTATGCGGAAGCGGGCGGGACGATGACGGCGAAGTCGATCCGCGCTGTCGCGACCGTGCCGACCGGAACGTCCGGCCCGGCGACGCAGCACCTCGAGGGTGTCGTGTCAGAGGTGTCGGCGAACGCCATCACGGTGAAGCCCGCCTCAGGTGACGCCGTCACCTTCATGGTCGACCCGAAGGTGCGTGTGACCGGGCAGGGGCTCGGCACCATGTCAAGGGAGAAGCAGACGATGGGCGCGAGCGTCACGCTCGTCGACGCGGTGAAGACGGGCGACACGGTGGACGTGACTTACACGGCCATGGACAGCATGAAGCACGCATCGGACGTCCGGGTCGTGAAGAAGAAGATGTAGGGGACGAGCTCGCCCAGCCTGGCGGTGACACGGCCTGCCAGCCGTAGCTCGTTCGGAGGCGGGAAAGTGGTCCACCTTCGCGGCTTCGCCGCTACGGTGGACCACCTCCGCCTGAATCATGAGCGGAGGTTGGTGGGCCGCCCGGGGATCGAACCCGGGACACCCTGATTAAAAGTCAGGTGCTCTACCACTGAGCTAGCGGCCCGCGCCGAAGATCCTAGCACGCAATCTCTGTAGGGGCGGTTCGAGAACCGCCCTTGCACGGTTCGAGAATTGCCCGCGGCTCAGATGATCTTCTGGCCCAGCGCGGAGAGCGCGAGCTCGACGCCGAGAATCGCGGTGGTGTTGCGGTCGTCGAGAATCGGGTTGACCTCGACCAGATCCAGCGCGCGCATCAGGCCCGAGTCGGCGATGACCTCCATCACCATGTGAGCCTCGCGATAGTCGAGTCCGCCCTTGACGGGGGTGCCGACGCCGGGGGCAATCGCCGGATCGCACACGTCCAGGTCGAACGACACGTGCACGCCCGCGGTGCCGTCACCGGCGATCGCCAGCGCCTTCTCCGTGACGGCCGCGATGCCGTTGCGGTCGATGTCCTTCATCGTGAACACGTGCACGCGCGCGTCGCGCACGGTCTGTTTCTCGTGATCGTCCAGATTGCGGATGCCGATCAGCACCGTGTGCTCCGGCAGGACCTTGGGCGAGAAGCCCCCGATGCGCGACAGCTCGGCGGGCTCCGGCCCCAGCAGCGAGGCGAGCGGCATGCCGTGCACGTTGCCGCTGCCCGAGCTGGACGGTGTGTTCATGTCGCCGTGCGCGTCGACCCAGATCAAGCCCAGGGGCTTGCCATCCCGGCGCGCAACATCGGCCGTCGCGGCCACCGACCCTGCCGCCAGGCTGTGGTCGCCACCCAGCACGAGCGGCAGGCCGCCCTTCTCGAGCGCCGCATGGGAAACCCGGTAGAGCCGTTCGCAGACGCGGGCGATCTCACGAATGTATTTCTTGTGCGGATCGCGGAAGCTCTTCGTTTCGGGGATCGGCGCGACGAGATCGCCCGCGTCCACGACCTGGATGCCGAGGCTGCTCAGCCGTTCGCCGAGTCCCGCGATACGAAACGCAGAGGGACCCATGTCGACGCCGCGGCGGTTGCCGCCCAGGTCGAGTGACACGCCGATGATGTGAACGGGACGCATGCTGTGGGCGAACTGTACCACACCGACGTCAAGTTGACGGCGACGATAAGCATAGGATATTCTAGGGTTTGCGGCGGTCAACGCATTGAAGGAGCCCGGTGATGAAGCGGTTCGACGTCGGTTCGCGCGTAGTGGATCCCACCTACGGTCTCGGTTCGGTCATCGCGGTGGAGGACGCCTACACGCGCGTGCAGTTCGACGAGCATGGCGTGAAGAAATTCCTCACGAGCATGTCGCACCTCGAACCGAGTGACGAGCCCGTTCCGGCGGGCCTGAAGTCGAAGGTCCGGAAGAAGCGCGCGCCGAAGAAGGTTGCCGCCGCGCCCGCCCCCGTGGAAGAGTAGGCTGGCGGGCTGACGCGCAGCCCTGTCAGGCCGGTCCCGCCTCTAGCGTTTCAACGATATCGACATTCCTTCTCCCGACGGCGAGACGATCGTCGTCCAGAGGGTGGGGTGTTTCTGGATGGCGTCCAGGAAGTCGCCCATCTCGCTGCGCTTGTTCACGACATTGTGGGCGATGAAGAGCCCGCCGCGATCGAGCCTCGGGTAGACCACGTCGAAGAAACGCCGATAGTCGCGCTTCCAGGCGTCGAGGAAGACGAAGTCGAACGTCCCGCTCAGTTTCGGGATCGCCTTGAACGCGTCGCCGGGCACGACCGTCACGATGTCCGAGAGCCCCGCGCGCTCGATGTTCGCCGCCAGTGCTTTCGCCCGTTCGGGATCGTACCTCGATCGTCGTCAGGCGTCCGCCCGTGTCGCGAAGGCCGAGGCCGATCCAGATCGCGCTGTAGCCGCTGGCGCCGCCGATCTCGAGCGCGCGCTTCGCGCCGCTCGTCGCGACCATCAGGCGGAGAAAGTGCCCGTCTTCTTCCGAGACCGCGAGCTGACCGCTGTCCTTCGCTTTGATCTCGTCGAGCAGCTTCGCCTGTTCGGCGCTCTGCCCGGCGGCGGGCGAGCCCAGCCACGTCCACAACAGCGCGACGGCTCCCAGCGCGCGGATTGAACCCTTCAGCATCTGAACTCCTCGAGCAACGCGATGTGCACTCTACGATCCGGCTGGCTGCCGGCAGAAGCCGGCGCTCCGGTCACGCGGCCGCCACGAAGCCGGCGGCCTCGACGGCCGCCGCACGGCCGTCGGCGATACAGTCTGGAATGCCAATCGACCGGAAACCGCTGCCGGCCACGAACAGGCCGGGCAGCGCCGCGAGGCGTGCGTCGAGCGCCGTCATGCGCGCGCGCTGGCCCACGTTGTGTTGGGCGCCGGCGTGCCGCCACCGATACACGCGTGCGACGTCGGGCGCGGTCGAGATCCCGAGCACCCCGCCGATCTCGCGCCACGCCAGATCGACGAGCCGATCGTCAGGCAGGTCGATCGCGTCCGGATCGTGCGCGCCGCCGGCGAACACGCGAAGCAGCACCTTGTCGGACGGTGCGCGACCGCTCCACTTCGACGAGACCCAGGTGCACGCCGTGATGCGGAGCCGGTTGTACTGCCGGGCGACCACGAAGCCGCTCCCCTCGAGGGGATGCGCGATGGCCTCACGCGGGTAGCCGAGCGCGATGCTGACGGTCGAGACGTACGGCACCTCCGCGCAGAGCGCGGCCGCATGGTGGTCGTGCGGCGCGAGCAGCCGCGCGGCCACCGGCGCCGGCGCCGCGACGATCAGCGCCCGCGCTGGCACGTCGGTGCCACCCGCCGTCAGCCGCCACTCGGCGCCGTGGCGCGCGAGTCGCTCGACCGGCGCGTCGTAGAGAATCGATCCGGCCGGCAGCCGTCGCTCGATGGCCGCGACCAGTTCGCCCATGCCGGACGACAGCGAGCGGAACATCCCTTCGCGTCCGCCGGGGCGGTGGTTTCGGGCGAGTGAGCGGAGGACGCTGCGGTGATGCCGTTCGGCGTCGGCGAACCGCGGGAAAAGCGATGGCAGCGAGAGCGACTCGATGTCGCCGGCGTGGATGCCGCCGAGCAGCGGCTCGGCGATGAGCCCGACGGTCGCCGCGCCGAATCGCCGGCGGAAGAACGCTCCGACCGATTCGTCCGCGATGTCGCGGGCCGGAACGAAGGGCTCGAGCGCGAGCCGCACGCGGGCCGCGATCGGGAGCAGGTCGTAGCGCGCGACCGCGCCTGACGCCAGCGGGATGCCGAGGATCGAAGGCGACGGCAGGGGATGGAGGCGTCCCTCCTTCAGGACGAACGCCGTGCGCGGGCGCCTCGCCGACATGAGGCGTGCCCCCAGGCCGAGCTCCTCGCAGAGTGCGACCGCGGCCGGCTTCTGCGCGAGGACGGAATCGGGGCCCGCCTCGATCGTGAACCCCTCGACGTGTTCCGTGAGAATGAGTCCACCCGGGCGCGCGGCCGCCTCGACGACGAGAAACGGCACATCACGCGACGCCAGTTCGTACGCCGCCGCCAGACCGGTGATTCCCGCGCCGACGATGACGATCATGGAGCCCCGAGGTTGCCTGTCAGACCGTCGTCTCGTGAACGTAGCGCGCGAGCGCCTGCACGCGCTCGAGCGGAGTGTCGGGCAAGACGCCGTGACCGAGATTGAAGATGTGTCCCGCACGCCCCTTCGCGCGCCGCAGGACGTCCTGCGCTCCCGCGAACAGCCGTTCCTCCGGTGCGAGCAGCAGCGTCGGATCCAGATTTCCCTGGATCGCGCGATCGTGGCCGATGGCCTCCCACGCTTCGTCCAGCGGCTGCCGCCAGTCGACGCCGACCACGTCGCCGCCGGCTTCGGCGATGTCGGGGAGGATAGCCGTCGTGCCGACCCCGAAATGGATCAACGGGACACCGGACGACTCGAGCGCCGCGAAGATCCGCGTCGTGTGGGGCAGCGCGAATTCGCGGTAGTCGGCGCGGCTGAGCGCACCTGCCCACGAATCGAACACCTGCACCGCCTGCACGCCGGCCTCGATCTGCGCCCGGAGGTAGTCGGCCATCATGTCGGCGAAGGCCGCGCAGAGCCGGTGCCAGGCCTGTGGCTGGGAGTACATGAAGGCCTTGGTCTTCGCGTAGCCCGTCGACGGACCGCCTTCAATCGCGTACGAGGACAGGGTGAACGGCGCACCGCCGAAACCGATGAGCGGCACGCGCCCGGCAAGCTCGGTGCGCAGCACCCGGATCGTCTCGAGCACGTGGGCGAGCGCCTCGCGGGGCTCGAAGGGTCGAAGCCGATCGACGTCGGCCGCCTCACGAATCGGATTGGCGATCGCCGGGCCCTCGCCCTTCACGAAGTCGAAGTCCAGCCCCATCGGCGTGAAGGGCACGAGCAGGTCGGAGAAGAGGATGGCGGCGTCCACGTCGATGGCGTCGACGGGTTGCAGCGTGACGGCGACCGCCAGCTCCGGCGCGCGGCAGATTTCCAGCAGGGAATAGCGCTGGCGCAGGGCGCGGGTACTCGGCCATGTAGCGGCCGGCCTGACGCATGAACCAGACGGGAGTTGTGTCGACCGGCTCGCGCCGGCACGCCTTCAGAAACCGATCGGTCACGCGGCGACCAGGGTCCTGGCGAGAGCCACGAGGTCTTCGAGCCACATCGGCTTGAAGCGGATCGCGGCCCCGAGCGCCTTCAGCTCCTGCTGAATCGAGTCGGGCAGGAAATAGTCTCCGGTCACGATGGCGACCGGCACGTCCGCCAGGTGAGGACGCGCGCGTATCAGCCGGAGAAACTGGAGCCCGTTGGTCAGCGGCATCCGCATGTCGAGGATGATGGCATCCGGATGCACATCATCGGCGAGTTCCAGGCCCGCCTCGGCCGAAAGTGCCGCGAAGACTGAAAAGCCCTCGAGCTTGAGCATTCGCGAAAATGTATCGGCGACTGAATGGTCGTCGTCCACGATCAGAATGGTCCGGGTGGTGGGAGGGGTGCTTAGGGGCTCGCGCTGCGCAATCACTCTATCATTCTCATGGGAAACGACATTGGGCGTCAAGGCCGGGGCGGGCCCGCCGCGATCTCCCGTATACAAACGAGTCAAAAACCGGCTACAATTTCCGGTTCCCAGATTTCATTCCAGATTCCGTCTCCTGCGGGAGGTCACGTGAGCCCTATTTTAGTGCGGCCCGTTCGCGAGCAGCTCGAGCACGACCGGGTCATTCGGTTGCTGCAGGTCCGGCTGAAGCGCCGCGGCGAGGTGCAGACGAACATCGGCGAGGATCAGAAGTTCCCGGTCCGCATCGGCCAAGTCATGATCTATCCCGACCTGTTGCTGCTTGCCGGCGATCGGAGCCACAAACTCATGGGCACGGTCGAAGTCGAAACGGCCGAGTCCGTGAACCACCTGGAGGCGATGGCTCAGTGGGCCCATCTGGGCCGCGCCCGCGCGCCGTTCCACCTGTATGTGCCTGCCGGGTCGGTTGACATCGCGCGTCGCCTCGCGGCTGAAAACGGGGTGAACTTCGCCGAAATCTGGAGCTTCCATACTATCGGCAATCAGACGCGCTTCACGCTGGCGCACCGGTCCCCCACGGCTGAGACCCGGCGTCTCGGCTCCCGAGCGGGCGGCCGCGGCGAAACCGTCGAGGGCGAGTGCCCCAAGAAGCGGCGCCCCGGCGCGTCCGAAAACGGCGGTCCGCAAGGCGGTCGCGCCCCAGCGCGGCAGGGCCAAGGCCGCCAAGCCCGCCGGCCCGCGGAAGGCGGCCGTCAAGACCCAGAAAAGGAAGTAAGCCCTGCCGTCACTGCGTTTCAGCCGCGACAAACGGGGGTACGAAAACACGTTCGTCGTGCACGCGGCCCGTCGTCGCGGGAAGACCCGTTCGCGGATTCTCTACTGGTTCCGCACGCCGCCGGGCGTGAGGGTCGGCCGGAGCGCGCTCGACGAGGAGGCCATCCGCCTCATCGAGGAGCACAACCCTGACGTCGAATTCGACTGGACCCGCATCCTGAAAGGGCAGGACGCGCCGGAGCCCCGGACGCGCCCGGAACCCGAGCGAAGACCGGCGCGCGCGGAGCGTCCACGGGACGCAGGCACCCGCCCGACCGCGCAGTGAGGCGCCTCACGCGCCGGTGGAGCCGCCTCCGGCTGAACCAGCCCGTCTGCCCGAGCCGGCCGCCCCGCCGGCGCTCTCGCCGGACGAACCAGCCTCGGCCGCCCTCGCCCGCCTCGGGCCGGAAGGGCTGCTCCGCCTGCGTGCCCGGCACGCCGAAGTGCTCGCCCGTATTTCCGAGAAGATCACCGAGCCCGAACGTCGAGACGAGCTGAAGACGCAGGCCGAACGTCTTAATCCTGACACGTGGGTCACCGACGGCGACGTGACGTCCGGCCTGGAGCAATACGAATCGGTCTTCGAGTCTCTCCGCAGCGTCATCGGCCGCCGGCGGACCCGGCGCCGGCGACGTGCCAGGGGCGGCGACGCCTCAGCCGTCGCGCCAGCAGCCGATCAGGGCTCCGCGGAGGAGGGGACGGACCATGGGATGGGTGACGACGCGGACGAGCCGGGCGACCCGGATGGCAACCAGTAACTGCCGGTATAATCCAATCATGCGAGCACGATTCGTCCCGCGTCAGCTCTGGATGGCGAGGTGTCGCGGCGGTGCTGGCGCTCGGCGCCGCGCCGCAGGCGCAGACGCCCTCACCGCAACAGCAGCAGCCGCCGGTCGTCCCGCCGGGGGTGATCGTGCCGCAGCAGCGCGAAGTGATTCGCCGCAACATCGACCTGATTACCACCGACGTCATCGTCCGCGACAACACCGGCCAGTTCATCGCGGATCTGAAGAAGGACGACTTCGAGGTGTACGAGGACGGGGTCAAGCAGGATGTCGTCAACTTCGTCCTGTTCCACGGCGGGCGGGTCCTGAACGTCGAGACACCGCCGCCCCCGCCGCCGCAGGAAGGGATCATCCTGCCCGCGGCGCGTCCGACCAACGATGCGTCGGGCCGCATCTTCATCATCTTCGTCGACGATCTGCACCTCGACTTCCGGAACACCGGACGCATTCGCGATCTGTTCAACAGGATCTCGAAGGAGCTGATCCACGAAGGCGACATGTTCGGCATCGTGTCCACGGGCCCATCGTCGCTCGCCATCGAGCTGACCTACGATCGCAAGCGGCTGGACGAGGCCATCAAGAAGATCTCCGGCAACGGACTGAAGCCGTCCGAAATTCTCGACGTGCCGGAAGGGGCCGACGGTCCGCCGGAAGTGAAGTACCGCGCGAACGTCGCCTTCTCGACCGCCTACGACATCCTCAAGGGCCTCGAGCAGGTGCACAATCGCCGCAAGGCGTTCATCTATGTGAGCAACGGCTACGACTTCAACCCGTTTGCCACGACGCGGGCGAAGAACGAAGCCGAGCGTACGGCGCAGCTGACCCAGAACAGCGACGGCACCACGACCGACAACAACACCGACAGCACCACCGATCCGTTTCAGCGCACGGGCACTCAGTTCAGCGCCGCGGATCTCGCCGCGCAGCTCTCGGAACTGACCCGTGAGGCCAACCGCGCCAACGCGACGATCTACACGATTGATCCGCGCGGCCTGGTCGGCATGCCCGATCTCGACGAGAAGGTCGACATGGTCGAGTGGCAGGACTACGTGACCACGTCGCAGAACAGCCTGCGCGTGATCGCGGACCTGACCGGCGGCATCGCCGTCGTCAACCAGAACGACTTCAACAAAGCGCTCAAGCGCATCGACGCCGAGACGAGCGACTACTACGTCGTCGGCTACTACTCGTCGAACCCCGACCCGACGAAGCGCCGTCGGGCGATTGAGGTCAAGGTCAACCGGCCGAACGTCCAGCTGAACTACCGCACGCAATACGTCCTGAAACCGAACCCGCGTTCAGGAAAGTAACGCAGTTTTTACACGCGACCGGGCCCGGTGGTTCTGCTATACTCCGGAACCGGGCGGCCGTTGTACCGCTGCGGTTTTTTCTCACTCCAAATCTCTGGCATGTCACTAAATAGTTCTCTGGAGAACCACGCGATGAACTTGTGTTCTAAGGCTGCTGCATGGACCTTCGCGGCCTGTCTGTCGATGCTGCTGCTGGGCAGCATCCCCGCCGCCGCTCAGACGGTGACGACGGGAAGTGTGACGGGCGTTTTACGTGATGCGCAGGGCGGTGTGCTGCCCGGCGCCACGGTCACGGCGACGCATACGCCGACCGGAACCACTTACGAGGCGACGACCGACGGGGTCGGCCGCTATTCCATTCTGAACGTCCGGCCCGGTCCGTACACCGTTGTCGCCAATATGAGCGGCTTCAGGTCGGAGAAGCAGGAAAATGTCGACGTCGCGCTCGGCGCCGAGCGGACGGTTGATTTCAAGCTGCAGCTGGCATCGATGACCGAGTCGATCGAGGTGACGGCGTCCTCGCCGATCATCGACCTGTCGCGCGCGGGGACCGCCGACAACATCTCGAACGACGTGAAGGAGAACCTCCCGACCATCACGCGCAGCATCACCGACATCGCGCGCATCAGCCCGCTCTTCAACGCGCAGGGCAGCGGCGCCGGCGACGGCGCCTCGGTGCTCTCGGTGGCCGGCAGCAGCTACCGCTACAACTCGCTCCAGATCGACGGCGCTGCGAACAACGACCTGTTCGGTCTGGCCAGCTCCGCGGGCGCGCCGGGCGGAACGGCTGAAACGCAGCCGGTCAGCCTCGATGCCATCGCCGAGATCCAGCTGGTCGTCTCGCCGTACGACGTGCGGCAGGGCGGCTTCGCCGGCGGCGGCGTGAACGCCATCACGAAGAGCGGATCGAACGAGATCCACGGGACCGGATTCTTCTTCGGCCGCAACCAGGACTGGGTGGGCAAGGGCATCACCGACACGAAGATCTCGACATTCAAGGACAAGCAGGGCGGCTTCAGCGTCGGCGGGCCGTTGATGAAGAACAAGGCGTTCTACTTCGGGACGGCCGACTACGGCCGCAAGATGCGACCGACCGGGTTCTCCGTTAACTCCACGGGCAGCAGTTCCTCCAGCCGGAGCTCTTCGATCAGTATGTCAACGATCTCAAGACGCTCTACGGCTACACGCCAGGGACCGATCCGGGCGGCGAGTTCACGCAGGCGACCAACAGCAACAAGTACTTCGTCCGCGGCGACTTCAACGTCGCCAAGGGGCATCAGCTCACGATCCGGCACAACTACATCGACGCGTTCAACGACATCGGCAGCCCGTCGACGCACCAGCTTCGTGACGCCCGACGCGTTCTACCGCTACGTCAGCAAGACCAACTCGACCGTCGCGCAGTTGAACTCGCAGTTCGGCAGCGGGGTCAACGAGCTGCGGTTCACCTACACGCGCGTGCGCGACCATCGCGAGAACCCGATCGGCGCCTCGCCGTTCCCGCAGGTCACCGTCGATCTGGCGGCCGGCGTGACCGTCAAGTCCGGGACGGAGCAGTTCTCGGCCCGCAACGCGATCGACCAGGACATCATGGAACTCAACGACGCGTACACGATGCTCAAGGGCACCCACACGCTGACCGTCGGCACCCACAACGAGTTCCTGAACCTGCAGAACCTGTTCATCCGCGACAACTTCGGCACCTACCGCTTCGCGAGCCTCGCCAATTTCGAGGCCGGGCTCGCGCAGCAGTACGATCACAGCTTCTCGGCGACGAGCGATCCCGCAGCAGCGCGCCGCGTTCAAGGTGGCCCAGTGGGGCTTCTATGCCGGCGACCAGTGGCGCGTGAAGCCGCAGTTCACGCTGACCTACGGCGTGCGCATGGACGCGCCGACCTTCCCCGACAAGCCGCGCGCCAATCCGGTTTCCGTGCAGAACTTCGGGTACGCCACCGACGTCGTGCCGAACCAGATCGAGTGGTCGCCGCGCATCGGCTTCAACTACGACCTGTCCGGCAACGGCACGCAGCAGGTCCGCGGCGGCGTCGGGCATGTTCACCGGCCGCCCGGCGTACGTGTGGATTTCGAACCAGTTCGGCAACACCGGCATCGACTTCACGCGCATCGGCGCCTCCAACAACTCGAACAACAAGATCCCGTTCGTCACCGACCCGCTCAATCAGCCGACGACGGTCACCGGGGCGTCGGCCGGCTCGTTCAGCAACGAGATCGACGTGATCGATCCGAACTTCAAGTACCCGTCGATCCTGCGCGGCAACTTCGGCTACGATCACACGCTGCTGTGGGGCTTCGTCGGCACGGCGGACTTCGTCTGGTCGAAGACGCTCAACGACATCAAGTACCAGAACCTGAACTTCGTGCAGGTGCCCGGCGCCACCGGCGTGGGCGGGCGTCCTTTCTTCACGAGGAACGTGGCCGCGTTCAGCGACGTCATCCTGCTCGAGAACACCAACAAGGGCTACTGGTACAACTTCTCCTACGAAGTGCGCCGGCCGTTCCGGAACGGCGTGTTCGTGCAGGGCTCGTACTCGTACGGCGTCGCCAAGACGATCATGGACGGCACCTCCGATCAGGCGGCCTCCAACTGGGGCAACGTCTACGTGCCGGGCAACCCGAACAACGCGCCGCTCGCCACGTCGAACTTCGATCCGGGTCACCGCATCACCTTCGCGGCGACCTACGAAATCCCGCTCGCGAAGGTCGTCAAGCCGGTCATTTCCGTGTTCTACTCCGGTCAGACGGGCCGGCCCTACACGCTGGTGTTCAGCCGCGACGTGAACGGCGACAACCGCGGCTCGAACGATCTGGTCTACATCCCGACCGCAAGCGACGCGATTACCTACACCGGCGGGACGTACCAGGATTTCATCAACTGGATCAACGGGGACAGCTGTCTGGCTGGCTACGTGGGCCAGATCATCCCGCGCAACGCGTGCCGCGCGCCGTGGACCAACACGCTCGACGGCGCGCTTCGCGATCCAGCTGCCGTTCGGCCGGTTCAAGACCGAGGTGACGCTCGACGCGTTCAACCTGATCAACCTGTTCAGCAGCAACCACGGGATCATCCAGTACCCGTTCTTCAACGACATCCTGCAGCCGAGCACGGTGCCGACGACCGGTGACGCTGGCGAACCCGCTCACCGGCTACAACATCGGCACGCTCGTCTCGCCGACGTTCAACCGCGTTCAGCCGCGACGACCTGCGGTCGCGCTGGCAGATCCAGCTCGGCGCGCGCGTGCGCTTCTAGCGTGGCTGCGCCTCCGACGCTTGAGGCTCCGCCACGCTAGATGACATTTCTCGATCACGCCGCGCTGGCGCGCGGCCGGTCGCGCCCGTTACTCGCACGAAAGGCCCGGCATGCTCGCGCATGCCGGGCCTTTTTCGTTGAGGCAATTGCCGCCGTCTAAAACAACCGGATGGCTCGCTTGACCCGGTCAACCGCCTCGGCCAGGTAGTGCTGGTCGATCTCGACCCCGACGAAGTCCAGCCCGAGCTGCGCCGCCGCGATCGCGGTGCTGCCCAGGCCGAGGAACGGGTCCATCGACGACCCGCAGCCGCGAGAGCCCGTGGAGCTTGAAGCAGTACTCAGGCACCTTCGGCGGGAAGGTCGCCGGGTGCGGGCGATCCTTGTCGCGGTTCTGGATGGTGTCGTACGGAATGAACCAGGTGTTGCCGCGGCAGCGCCGGTTCTCGCCCGCCGCTCTGCCACCGGCCGATGTTCGACGCGTCCTGATAGGGCACGCCGATGGCGCGCCGGTCGAGCGCGCGTGCGCCCGGCCGGCGTGAAGTGGAAGATGAACTCGTGACAGTCGTTCAGGAACCGGGGGCTGTTGATCGGCTTGTAGTGGCCCGACGGCGATGTCCCGATCGAGGTTCACCGCCGCCCCGGCCGCCTCCCGTTCGATGGCGATGGACTTGATCCAGTGGATCGTGTTCTGGAGATGCAGGTGCTGGCGCGCCCGCTGCGCGACATCCATCGCCGTCCACGGGATCGGTCGGCTTGGCGCCGACATTCAGGAACAGCGACCCGTCGTCGGCCAGCGCCCGGCGCGCGGCGGCAATCCACGCGTCCGTCCAGTCGAGATAATCGGCGCGCGGGACAGGTGTCGTCGTAGCTCCGATAGCGGATGCCGAGGTTGTAGGGCGGCGACGTCACGATTGCCGACACGCTCCCGGGCTCGAGCCTCGACAGGATGTCGATGCAATCGGCGGAGTAGAACCTCAGGGTGCTGCGGCCGGCGGTGAGGGTGGTGTGCGCGTCAGGAAGCGCGGGCGGTCTGGCGGTCGGCATCGGGGGCCAGTGTACCTGACTCCCGATCCCTTTGGCGCGGAGGGGCTGTTCAGTGCTGGGACAGTTATGACGCTTTTGCCGTCATGGTGCGTAAACCGAAACGCGCCGGCGCGACCGTGTGATTGCGCCGGTGACCGTGCTGCGTGCAGGTCGCCCCTTTTTTCTTCCACGTACGTTACCTCCCGATTCGTCGCCACTTCCCGGTACCGGCCGGTCACGCAGCCGCACCCCAGTGTCGTGAATCCAAGGAGACGAACGAGACTCATCATGGCGCACCCCTCATTCGCACACCGAGCAATTCCCTGTACCGACGAGGTCGGATGCGGACGCCCTTCGTGCAGGGAATCGGCATCGCGGCAAATGCCTTCACTTCCCGGGAGCCGCGACGTGAGGGGCCCGGGCGGGAGGCCCGCCTCGCAATGCGCAG
>CAWFPR010000030.1:0-54797 GCA_963817635.1 uncultured Acidobacteriota bacterium
CGGGGCGCCGGGGAGCCTCGCACCGCGCTCGGCGCTATCGTCACCGACGGGTTCTTCGACACGCTCGACCCGAAGGCCGAGGAAGGCTCGCTGTCGATCGTGGCGCGTGAACCGACGACGACCGTCCTGAGCGCGCGCCTGGCGCAGCAGCTCGGCGGCCGGCCGGCCTGGCAGGATCGCGGCGTCACGATTGCCACCTCCAGTTTCCAGGTCGCGGCCGTGGTGCCTGCCGCCTTCGCCTATCCTTCGGACGACGTGGAATTCTGGGTACGGGCGGACGCGGTGCCGGCCGTCACGTTCTTCAGCACGCAGGATCAGCGGAGATTCAGCCTGATCGGCCGGCTTCGCGATGGTGTGTCGCTCGCGCAGGCGCAGGACGATGTGCGTCGGGTAGTCCAGGAGATCGACACGCCGGTGACCAAGCCGGGCGTCCGCAGTCGGGAAGCGACCGTGCTGCCCGTGCGTGAACACATGCGCGCGGCGGCCGCGCCAACCGTGCTTGCGTTCGCGGCAGGCGCGGTGATCGTGCTCCTCATTGCCAGCGCCAACGTCTCGGGTCTGCTCGCCGGCCGCGCGGTCGCGAGGCAGCGCGAGTTCGCGATCCGACGCGCGCTGGGCAGCGGCGCCGGCGGCGTGATGCGCACCGCGCTGGCCGAGAGCGTCTCGATCGCGTTCGCCGGCTGGGCGCTCGGCCTGTGGTTCGCGTACCTCTTCGTGCGCGCGTTTGCATCGCTGGCGGCCGGGGCGGTGCCGAACCTCCAGGCCGTCCGGCTCGACGCGCCGGTCGTGGCGATGAGCCTGGCGCTTGCCGGCCTGGTGGCGGTGCTGAGCGGCGGCGGCCCCGCGCTCAGGGCTGCCAGGACCGATCCGGCCGGCGTGCTGAAAGACACGTCGGAGCAAAGCGGCGGGGGCGGACGTCGCCTGCGCGCCGTGCTGGTGGTCGTGCAGGTCGCGGCCGCGGTCGTCCTGATCGTCGCGGCCGGCCTGCTCTTTCGGACCGTGCGGGAGATCGTCACGAGCGCGCGCGGCTTCGTGTCGGACCACGTGCTTACCGAACGGCTGATGCTGACCGAGACGGTTCAGTTCGCGGCGAACGGCCGCGCGCCGTTCGTCAACCGCCTCGTCGAGGGCGTGCGCGCGCTGCCCGGCGTGACGGCCGCCGGGATCGGCAGCGATCTGCCGCCGGGCGGGACGCAAATCGGCATGACGATCCGGGTCGTGAGCGGTACACGCGACGAGATATTTCACCTGGGATATGCCGCGGCGACGCCGGGCTTCCTGGAGGCCATCGGCGCGGAACTGGTTCGCGGGCGGTTGTTCGACGACCGCGACCGTGTGGGCGACACCCCATCGGCGGTGATTACCGAGTCGGCCGCGCGGATGATGTTCCAGGACCGCGATCCGATCGGCCGCGACTGGCCGGCGCCGATGCCGGGCGCCGACGGGCGCCGGGTGAAACCGCGCGTCATCGGCGTCGTGCGCGACATCCGCTACGGCGGGCTCGACAGGACGCCGCAGCCGACGCTGTTCGCCCCGTGGGAAAAACTCGCCCCGGGCATGGCGCATCTCGCGGTGAGGACATCCGGACCGCCGATCGAGCTGGCCCCCGCGATCCGGCAGGTCATCCAGGCGGTCGATCCCTCGATACCGATCTCCACGCCGCGCACGCTTGACGAGGTCGTGAGCATGTCGATCGCGGATCGCCGCTTGCGCGTCGAACTGAGCGGCGCGTTCGCGCTGCTGGCGCTGGCGCTCGCGTCGATTGCGCTGTGGGGCCTGGTGGCGCAGGGCGTGCTCGACCGGCGCCACGAGCTGGCGGTGCGCCTCGCGATGGGTTCGACCGAACGAGGGGCGGTGCGCCTGATCGTCCGAAGCGGCGCGCTGCTCATCGGGATCGGCCTGGCACTTGGTGCGGCGTGCGCGGTGGCGGCCGGCCGGGCGCTGCGCCACCTGCTCCACGGCGTCAGCCCGCTCGATCCGCTGACGTTCTCCACCGCCTGCATCCTCGTCCTGGCCGTCGCCCTGCTCGCCTGCTACATTCCCGCCCGCCGCGCCGCGACGCTGTCGCCCGCCGATCTCCTGCGCAACTGATCGCCCGGTGTCAACCGTCGACTCGCGTGAGGCCCCACAGCGCCTGTCGAGGGAAGGACCGAGTGCCATCGGCGCCCCGCGTTGGCCACGGCCGCCCGTCTTCACCCGAACCCACCCTCCGTTTCTCCGTCTCTCCGTTACTCCTGTGAGGCCGTCAGGGGCTGTCGAGGGAAGGACCGAGTGCCACCGGCGCCCCGCCCTGGCCACCGCCGCCTGTCTTCACCCCCGAATCCACCCTCCGTTTCTCCGTCTCTCCGTTACTCCTGTGAGGTCCGACAGGGGCTGTCGAGGGAAGGACCGAGTGCCACCGGCGCCCCGCCCTGGCCACCGCCGCCTGTCTTCACCCCCGAACCCACCCTCCGTTTCTCCGTCTCTCCGTTACTCCTGTGAGGTCCGTCAGCGGCTGTCGACGGGAACGGCCCCCGACCGCTGTCACCCGACTCCGTCTGCGCTCCGTCTCTCCCTGTGGCCACCGCCGCCTGTCTTCACCTCCGAACCCACCCTCCGTTTCTCCGTCTCTCCGTTACTCCTGTGAGGCCGTCAGCGGCTGTCTTTGCTACCCGCCGGCCTTGCCGCCGCGCCGCGCGCGAATCGTCACCGCGTAGGCGTTCTCCGCGTTGAGGTTGATGAGCGCGACGAACGCCCGCCCGCGGTACGTGCCGATGGTGCCCGACTGCGATACGCCGGAGACCTCCCAGCCAGCCGGCAACAGCACCGTGTTGCGCAGGCCGCGCAGCGTGCGCGCGAACACGAGCTCGCCGTTGACGAGGTGATAGCCGGGGTCGGTGAGCGTGCCGGTGAGGCGCAGGTGCGCACTCTGCTTCTCGTCGACGATCGGCACGTCGAGTCCGACGCTGCGTGGCGCCGCCGCTCTTCGACGGTGCGAGCGCGTGGCCCGTGTCGAGATCGATCACCGTCGAGATCCGTCAGCGGCAGATAGGCGAGCGAATCCAGCCGCGCCCGGGCGCCCTTGCGATAGTCGCTGTAGGTCTGCTCGACGGCGATCCGCCCGGTCTCCGGCGCCTCGAGGTCGTACAGCGTCTTCACGTCGTCGAAGAACATGTCGGTGAACGGCGACGGGCGTGAACGACGCGGTGGTCCTGTGCGCGTGGATCGTCAGCGGGTTGCTCTGGCCGCTGGGATTCGCAAAGGCGAGCTTCAACCGGCCGTCGGCGGTCGTCGTCAGTTGCGCGGCGACGTTCGACGAGGTGAAGGCGAAGCCCTTCGGCAGCAGCACGCCCAGGCGATAGCCGCTCAGGCTGCGCACCCACACGATGTCGTCGCCGTTCATCATGTAGGTGCGCGGGTCCTTGTAGGTCTTGTAGATCAGCACGCGGCCGATGCCGCCCTTCGGGACCGGCATCGGCAGCTTCGCGCGGATGGCGTGGCTCTCCGGGTCGTTGCCCTGTTGCTCGTAGCGTGAACGGGAGCGGCTTGCCGGTGCGCGGGTCGTAGACCTCGACGCCCGTTCCCTCGCTGCCGCCGCGGGTGGCGTTGACCAGTTCCGTTGCGCCTTCGCGCGTCTCTTCCGGGAGGAAGCGGATGCGGAACGACTCGCTGCCGGGGTCGAGAATCTGGTATTCCGTGTAGGCGTCCTGGGTGAACAGGCGGCTGACGGGCGCGGTCGGGCGCAGGGATCCGTCCGGGTTCGTCCCGCCTGGAAACTGCCCGCGTCCCTGTGCGCGCATCGATCAGCGTTGCCGAGGCGAGGAGAAGGGCCGCAAAGGCGGCGAATTTCATCCGGCGATTCTACCCGAGCCGGTGCCGGCTGCGCGGGGAGTGCCTCCGCGCGCCCCTCGCTCCCGCCGTCGGGCTGTTACGACGCCCAGAAACCGGTGACCGATGCGATCCGGCCGTCCGAGCCGAGGACGAACACATTCGTGCCGCGTCCCTGCGTCTGACCGTCGGGCCCGCTCGCCGTCCAGTCGGCCAGCACCGTGCCCTGGCAGTGCCGCGGGTTGCCCGCCTGGTGCATGCGGACGCCGGGCATGAATCGCTGGGCCGCGGCGATATGCTGCGACAGCTCGTCGAGGCCGTCGACGCAGCTGAAACGGTCGCGCATCTGTATTCCCGGCGCGGCGATCGCCGCGAGCGTGGCCTCGCGCGCGGCCGAATCCGCCTCGGCCCACGCGACAAACCATCGATCGACCAGCGAGGCGGCGTCGGCGTGGGTCTCGTCGGCGACGACGTTGGCGAAGAGCGACAACTGGTAGCGCCAGCCCTGCACGTGCTGATCGCGCACACCGGGCTGCGCGAAGGCGTGGGTCAGGTGCACGCGGGTGCCCTGCGCGACGTCCTCGAGCCGGATGGTCACGAGCGAGGCGCCGGGGGGAATCGGCGCGCCGTCCTGGTAGCCGTACGTGAAGACGATCCGCTCGGGCGGCCTGGACTCGACGACTTCGCCAGCCACCTGGATGCCGTTCGGGTACCGGATGGTGACGGCGCCGCCGGGCCTGGGGTCGATCGACGAACCGGCGCCCCACCAGGCGGCCCAGCGCTCGGTGTCGCTGAAATACCGGAACACGACGTCGCGCGACGCGTGAATGAGGATGGTGCGCTCGAGCACGTGGGGGAGGCTGGTCATGGGCGTGTCGTCCTTCTCCTCGGTCCGCGGCGCCGGGGAATCGGCCCGCGTCGTGTCTGTTCGAGTTCCGCTTTCAGTTTCAGCCGCCACAGCGCATCGTCCCACATCGCCTCGAGCATCGCGCCGAGCGGCCCGAGCCGCTCCGGGCAGGCGCGATAGAAGCGGTGTGCGATGCGCGCGCCGGCAGGCCACGAGCCCGGCGTCGCCGAGCGCGCGCAGCTGCAGCGACACCGCGCCGAACGACACGTCGGGCATGGCGGCGTGGATCTCCCCGGCCGCCAGCTCGCGCGTCCAGACGAGCCGCAGGATCTCGCGGCGCCTCGGCGAGGCGACGGCCGCCAGCACCGCGGTGTCGGTCTGCACGGCAGCACTTTAGATCAAACTAAAATGAAAAGCAACGGATGGCTGGCCAGAGAGTAGAATCCGGAGTACTCGTCCTCCATCCTCCAGGAGCCGTTCATGTCCTCACACTGCGTCCGGCGCTCCATGGCTGCCCTTGCGGCGGCGGTGCTCATGACCGGCGGCCTCGTGGCCGCCGATGCCCTCACTCAGCTTGGCCTCACGCCCGCGGCCGCGAAGGAAGCGCTCATGGCCGGCATCGGCAGCGGCTGGGTGGACCACAGCCTGGCGGCCTCCGCGTTCCGGAAAGCGCCGGAAGCCCTGCGCGTGGAGCTGGTCGAGGGGGCGATCGCATGGGCGAAGTCCTACACGGCGTCGCCGGAGTTCCTGGCGAGCGTACGCGAAACTGCGCGAGACGCGCAAGCCGTCGGCGCCCGTGTTCAAGGGCACGCCCGAAGAGGCGTTCGCGCAGCAGCGCGAGGAGCAGGCGAAGGAGCAGGCCAGAGGGGCCGAGGAGATGAAGAAGGTGATGGCGTCGATGCCGCCGGAGCAGCGCAAGCAGATGGAAGAGGCGATGCAGCAGGCGGCCGAAGCGATGAAGCAGATGGACACGCCCGAGATGCGCACGATGATGATCGACGGCATCCGCATGCAGCGTGAGGAAGAGACCCGCGAGTATCAGCAGGACATGGCGAAGTGGAAGGACGAGTACCCGGAGACCCCGGCGCCCCTCATCGCCAGGCGTCTCAAGGCGTTTCTCGACGCGAGCGCCGACGTGGACTTCGACGCACAACTGTCACAGGCGAACGGTAAGATGCGCTTCGTGAACCCCACCTTCGAGTCGAAACCGTCCGAATGGAAACTGTGCTATCCGCGCCGGGAAGGCGCCGGTCATCGGCGGCGCGTGCGGCCGCGCAGGCGTGGATGAAAGAGCTGGGGCGCTGAGATGCGCCGTCACACCCTGCTCCTCGTCCTGACGACATCGCTCGCTGTCGCGACCGCCGGGCTCGTTGCCGTCGCGCAGCGCGGTGCGCCGCCGCGGCGGCTGCCCGGCGAAGGCGGCGGCGTCATGCAGCTTCCCAACGGCTGGCGCATCGCGCCGACCGGGCGGCATGCGCCGATCGGCGATCTGCCGCTGAACATGGTCTGGTCGCCGGACGGCCGCTACCTGATCATCACGAACAACGGCTGGAGCAAGCCGACCCTCACCATCTTCGATACCGCCAACTTCTACATCCGCTCCGTCGTGCCGCTCGAACACGCGTGGCTCGGGCTCGCGTGGCATCCGGACGGACGGACGCCTGTTTTCGTCGGGCGCCGCGCAGAACCTGGTGAATGCGCTCACGTGGAACGGCGAAGTCCTGAAGACGGCCGAACCACTCGTCATCGGGGAGCCCGTCCTGCATCCGACCTTCGAAACGCTGAAGGCGTCCGGCTTCGTCGGCGGGGTGGCGGTATCGCCGGACGGCAGCCGCCTGTACGCCGTGCAGGTGTTCGGGGAGTCCATCTCGAGCATCGATCTTGCCACCCGAAAAGTCCTGCACACGACGACGCTCCCGGCCGAGCCTTACTCGACGCTCGTCTCTGCGGACGGGCGGACGGTGTACGCGTCGTTGTGGGGCGGTGCCCGCGTGATGGCGCTCGATCCGGCCACGCTCGAGATCACCCGCGACATCGCCGTCGGCGAACACCCCAACGCGATGCTGCTCTCGAAGGACGGGTCGAGGCTGTTCGTCGCCTGCGCGAACACCAACGCGGTCTGGGTGGTGGACGTCGCGACGGGCCGCGCGATTGAGCAGATCGGCGTCGCCCTCTTCCCGAATGCGCCTCCGGGCACCACACCCAATGCGCTCGCGCTCTCGCCGGACGGCGACACCCTGCTCGTGGCCAACGCCGACAACAACACGGTGGCGGTGGTCGATGTCGAGGAGCCGGGCGCGAGCCGGGTGCGCGGCTTCATCCCGACCGGCTGGTACCCCACCGCGGTCACCTTCGATCGCGACGGCCGCCGCATCTTCGTCCTGAACGGCAAGGGGCTGGCGCCAGCGGCGAACCCCAGGGGCCCGTCACCGGGCAATCGCGGCGCGGACGGCCAGTACATCGCGCAACTGCTCCAGGGGGCGATATCCGAGATTCAGATGCCCGACGCACCGGAACTCGCGCGCCTGACCCGGCGGGTCTACGAAGTCACGCCGTACGACGACAAGACGAAGCTGGCACCGGCGAACGCCCCGGTGGACTCGCCGATTCCGGGCCGTGTCGGCGGCCCCTCGCCGATCAAGCACGTCTTCTACATCGTGCGCGAGAACCGCAGCTACGACCAGGTGTTCGGCGACATCGAAACCGGCAACGGCGAGCCGACGCTGACCCTGTTCGGCGACGACGTCACGCCCAACGCGCACGCGCTGGCCCGCGAATTCGTGCTGCTCGACAACTTCTACGTGGACGCCGAGGTCAGCTACGACGGCCACGCGTTCTCGATGGGCGCGTACGCGACTGACGCCGTCGAGAAGATCTGGCCGACCAACTACGGCCAGCGCGGCGGGATCTACCTCAGCGAGGGAGGCGGCGGACAGCGCAATCCCTACGGCAATCTCGCGGCGCCGCCCCAGGGCTACATCTGGGACATGGCCAAGCGCGCCGGCGTGAGCGTGCGCAGCTACGGCGAGTTCGTCGAGCGCGACGACAGGACCGGACGCATCAAGGCGAGCGTGCCCGGCCTCGAGGGCCTTTTCAATCCGGACTATGCGCCCTACGACCTGAACATCCGCGACAACGCACGGGTCGACGTCTGGCTGAAGGAGTTCACCGAATTCGTGCGGGCCGGCACGGTCCCGCAGCTGAGCATCATCCGCCTGGGCAACGATCACACGGCGGGCACGCGTCCGACCGCCCACACGCCGCGCGCGATGATTGCCGAGAACGACGCGGCGCTCGGCCGGGTCGTCCAGGCCATCTCGAGCAGCCCGATCTGGAAGGAATCGGCAATCTTCATCCTCGAGGACGACGCCCAGAACGGGGCCGATCACGTCGACGCCCATCGGTCGCCGGCGCTCGTCATCAGCCCCTTCGCGCGCCGGCGCGTGGTCGACAGCACGATGTACTCGACTTCGTCGGTGCTGCGGACGATGGAACTGATTCTCGGACTGGAGCCGATGACCCAGTACGACGCCGCGGCCGCGCCGATGTACGGCGCATTCCAGCCGACGCCGACGCTGACGCCATATGCGGCCCTTGGCCCGCGCGTCTCCATCGACGAACTCAATGGATCGACGGCCTGGGGCGCCGAGGCATCCCTCCGCATGAACCTGGACGACGCCGACATGGCGCCGGAGACGGAATTGAACGAGATCCTGTGGCGTTCCATTCGCGGCGCCGATGCCCCGATGCCGCCGCCCCGGCGGGCGGCCTTCATCCGGCCGGCGGACGTCGAGCCAGGAACGGGAGCGCTGACGGGCGCGGCCCTTGACAGAACGGGCCTCGCCGCGACGATCGTCGTGGCGACCGATTTCTCCGAGGCGTCACGCCACGCG
This sequence comes from uncultured Acidobacteriota bacterium, assembly GCA_963817635.1. GTDB lineage: Bacteria > Acidobacteriota > Vicinamibacteria > Vicinamibacterales > 2-12-FULL-66-21 > CAWFPR01. The sequence goes on from CAWFPR010000030.1 coordinate 8,548, forward strand.
CTCGGCGCCGCGCGCGACTTCGCCCGGCGCGTCGGCGCCCGCGTTCAGGTCGTGCACGTCGTCCTGGACGAGCACGTGAGGACGCACGAGCACTACGAGGTGCACGAACACATCGCCGGGATGATCGCCGCCGCCACCGCGGATCTGAAGGCGATGCTCGCCGAGGCGAGCGACGTGTCGTCCTCGGTCCGCACCGGAATCCCGCACCAGGAGATCGTCGACGCCGCCGAGGCCGCCGGCGCCGACCTGATCGCGATCGGGCTGCACGGGCACAATCCGCTCGAAGCGGCGGTGCTGGGCTCGACGGCCAACCGCGTCCTGCGGCATGCGCACTGCCCCGTGCTCGTGACGCGTTAGTCAGGGCCCTGAGGCTGCTACCGGGCTTCGACCGTGAGGCCCTCCGCGTTCCTGAAGCGGGCCTGGAGGCCCCACCCGCCGAAGCTGTCGGTGACGATGACGGCCAGTTCGTTTTCGCCCGCATGCAGCGGCAGGAACACGGAGGCCTGGCCGTACCCGATCAGTCCGTCCTGCCGCGGCGCGTCGTAGCTGTAGTGCGCGTCGCCGCGGTACATCGGCTGGCCGTTCACGAACACCGTCGCGATGTCGCTGAACCCGAGATCGAGGCGGTAGGTTCCCGCCCACTCGGCCCGCACGATCACCCGCGCCGCCACACTGACGCGGGGCGTGGGCCCGGCACGTCGAGGAACTTGTTGAGCAGGACCAGGCCGGACGGCTCCGCCACAACCACCTGCGAGCCGGTGCCGAACTGGTTCGGCGCCAGCGTGTCGGGTTCCTCTTCGCCCGGCGCGAACGGCTCCGACACGCGCCATTCCCGGATCCGCCCCGGCTCGGTCACGTCGGGAACAGGCACGGTCGAGAAGTCGAACGGCACGTAGTCGGGCCGGATGGTGACGTTGCTGAACCGGGTCGGCTCGCCGGGAGCCGGCGGCGTGAAGACGCGCAGGGCGATGTAGCCCGGCGTTGACGCACGGGCAAGCCGCGGCATGACGAAGGCCGGCTTGCCCATGTCGCCGACGAAGAGCGCCGCCTGCGTGCCTTTCAGCACGAGCCGCACGTGTGTCCACGTGCCGTATGCGAACGGAAGGGCTGAGGTGGCGCCCGGGCCGTGGAACAACTGCCACAGACTGACCCCTCTGAAGGCAGGCGTGTACTGGAGCGCGTCCGGCAGGTTCGTTTTGTGCGGCCGGAAATAGAGCTCCTCGTGCTCGTGATCGTTCACCATGCGGAAGTCCAGGTAGACGAACGCCCGGCGTGGCGTGAACCGGACGTCGAAGTCGATCGAGCCGTCGAGCAGGCTGACATCGCGGCGGTACGCGAATCCGTTTTCGATCGTCACCGCGTCGCGGCCGTCCACGGTTTCGCGCTTCGTCCCGTCACCCGTCAACACCCAGTGGCTGTCGGAAAACGGAAGCGGCGTCTGGGCCGCCGACGGCGAGGCGCACGCGAGGATTGCAAGGAGCAGGGGCAGATGGCGCATACCTGCACTATGTGCCGGACCGCCACCCCAGGTATCACGGATAGTGACGGACCCCGGGCTGGTGAGTGGTCGTTCGTGGCGGAGCCGGTGGCATTCATCGCCGGCAGCCCGTCCCGGCGTTCGTCCCCGGGTCCTGAGGTATGCTCCTGTACGAGGAGGACTCGACATGGAACGCAAGACCGCCGCCGATTTCGACCAGGAAGTCCTGATCCTGTTCGACGCCTACGTGCACGGCAACATCGATCGCCGCACGTTCCTGGACAAGGCAGTCGAAGTACGCCGTCGGGGGGATGACGGCGCTCATGATCCTGGACGCGCTCAACCCGAAGTTCGCCGAGGCGCAGCAGATTCAGCCGGACGACAAGCGCCTGAAGACCGAACGGATTGAATATCCGTCGCCGCAGGGGACGGGGACGATGAAGGGGTACCTGTGCCGTCCGGCCGGCGCGAGCGGCAAGCTGCCCGGCATCGTCGTGATCCACGAGAACCGCGGCCTCAATCCCCACATCGAGGACGTCGCGCGCCGGCTGGCGCTCGACAACTTCATGACCTTCGCGCCCGATGCGCTGACGCCGCTCGGCGGGTATCCGGGCACCGAGGACGAGGCGCGCACGCTTTTCCCGAAGCTGGACCAGGCGAAGACCCGCGAGGACTTCGTGGCAGCAGCCAATTACCTGAAGGCCCGGCCGGACTGCACCGGGAAGATCGGCGCCGTCGGATTCTGCTGGGGCGGCGGCATGGTCCACATCCTCACCCTCCGCGTGCCGGATCTCGCGGCGGCGGTGCCGTTCTACGGCAACCTGCCGGACCCGTCGGAGGCCGCGAAGGTCAAGACGCCCATCCTGGCGCACTTCGCGGAAACGGATGCGCGCATCAACGCCGCGTGGCCGGCGTACGAATCCGCGCTCAAGGCCGCCGGCGTGTCTTTCACCGCCTACACGTATCCGGGGACGCAGCACGGATTCAACAACGACACAACGCCGCGCTACGACGAGAAGGCAGCCACGCTCGCCTGGGGGCGCACGGTGGAGTTCTTCAAGAAGCACTTGAAGTGACGGGACGATGGCGTCTTGCTGTTACTGGCCGCGCTTCAGATGAACGCGTCCGCACGGGCCGGGCGTGACCTCCGTCTTCCCGGCCCGCGACATCACGAAGGTCTACCACATGGGGGAGGTTGACGTGCACGCGCTGCGTGGCGTCAGCCTCGACCTGTACGAGTCCGAGTTCCTCGTCCTGCTCGGGCCCTCCGGGAGCGGCAAATCGACGCTCCTCAATATCCTCGGCGGGCCTCGACGTGCCCAGCAGCGGTACCGTCACCTACCGCGGCACAAACCTCACGGCAGCGGCCGAACGCGACCTCACCATGTACCGCCGCCGGCACGTGGGATTCGTCTTCCAGTTCTACAACCTGATCCCGAGCCTCACCGCCCGAGAGAACGTCGCGCTCGTCACCGATATCGTGGACAAGCCCATGGCGCCCGAAGAGGCGCTGCGGCTGGTCAACATGGGCGAGCGGCTCGACCATTTTCCCTCCCAGCTCTCGGGCGGCGAGCAGCAGCGCGTGGCGATCGCGCGCGCCGTGGCCAAGCGGCCCGACGTGCTGCTGTGCGACGAACCGACCGGCGCGCTCGACATCGCGACCGGCGTGCTCGTGCTCGAGGCGATCGCGCAGGTGAACAGCGAACTGGGAACGACGACCGCCGTCATCACGCACAACGCGGCGGTCGCCGCGATGGCCGATCGCGTCGTCGCGCTGTCGGACGGCCGCATCGCGAGCGAGCACCGGAACGAGCACAAGCTGCGCGCCGCGGAGCTGCACTGGTGACCCGCTGTCCGGGGCCGGAGCTTCGGAGCCGGGCACGTCAGAAACGACATGCGCCCTCTTGATCGGAAGCTCGCACGCGATCTCTGGAGCCTGAAGGGGCAGGCGCTCGCCATCAGCCTCGTCATCGGGGCCGGCGTGGCGATGTTCATCATGTACCTCAGCACGTTCCACTCGCTGAGGCTGACCCAGGAGACGTACTACGAGCGCTACCGGTTCGCGCAGATCTTCTCGGGCCTCACGCGGGCGCCGTTGAGCCTGCTCGAGCGCGTCCGGGCGATCCCCGGCGTCGCGCGCGCCGAGGCCCGGGTCGTCGTCGATGTGAATCTCGACGTCCCCGGCCTGACCGGGCCGGCGACCGGGCGCCTCATCGGCATCGAGCTGCCGAAGCGGCCGTCGCTCAACGACGTCTTCCTCCGCCGGGGCCGCTTTCCTTCGCTCGACGAGCCGGACGAGGCACTCGTCAGCGAAGCCTTCGCGCTCACGCGGGGGCTTCACCCCGGCGACCGCGTCGGCGCGACCATCAACGGCCGCCGCCGCGACCTGTCGATCGTCGGCATCGGGCTGTCCCCGGAGTTCATCTACACGATTCGCCCCGGCGAGCTGATGCCGGACGACGCGCGGTTCGCGGTGTTCTGGATGAACGAGCGGGATCTCGCTGCCGCGTACGACATGGAGGGCGGGTTCAACAACCTGTCGGCTCACGCTCGCGCCCGGCGCCAGCGAGTCGGACGTCATCGCCCGGCTCGACCGGCTGCTGGCCCCGTACGGCGGCCTCGGGGCGATTCCGCGAAGCCTCCAGACATCGCACTGGTATCTCGACAACGAGCTGAAGCAGTTGCAGAGCGTCGGCCTGATTCTGCCGGTCGTCTTCCTGACGGTGGCCGCCTTCCTGTTGAACGTCGTGCTGACGCGCATCGTGTCGGTCCAGCGCGAGCAGATTGCCGCCCTCAAGGCGCTCGGCTATACGAACGCCGAGCTGGCGTGGCACTACACGAAACTGAGTCTCGCGATTGGCGCGGCGGGCGCCGTGTTCGGCACAGCGGGCGGCACGTGGCTGGGCTCCGCGATGACGAACATGTACAACAACTTCTTCCGCTTCCCGGCGCTCGAATACCACCTGCCGTCCGACGTGGTCGTGTCGGGGGTGATGGTGAGCTTCGCGGCCGCCGCACTGGGCGCGCTGAACGCGGTGCGCCGCGCCGTGACGCTGCCGCCGGCCGAGGCGATGCGCCCCGAACCGCCCGCCCGCTATCGCAGGAGCTGGCTGGAGCGGGTGGGGCTGGCGCGATGGCTCTCGGCTCCGGTTCGCATGATTCTCAGGAATCTCGGGCGCCATCCCGTGCGCACGGCGACTGCCGTGCTCGGCATCGCCGCCTCGGCCTCCATGCTCATCCTCGGCACGTTCTTCATCGATTCGATCGATGTCCTCATGGACGTCCAGTTCTTCTCGATTCAGCGGCAGGATGCGACGGTCACGTTCGTCTGGCCCGCCTCCACGCGGGCGCTGTACGACATGGAGCGGCTGCCTGGCGTGCGCTACGCCGAGCCGACGCGGGCCGTGCCGGCGCGGCTGCGGGTCGCGCAGCGATCGCGCATCGTCTCGATCCAGGGGCTCGTCGCGCGTCCCGAGCTGAATCGGGTCGTGGACGTGCACGGCGGGCCGATGGCGCTTCCCCCGGGCGGGCTGGTGCTGTCGCTGAAGCTGGCCGACGTGCTCGGCGCGAAGCTCGGGGACCTGGTGACGGTGGACGTCCTGGACGGACGCCGCCCCACGCGGCAGACACGCGTCAGCGGCATCGTGGAAGAATACATGGGGACGTCCGCCTACATGGAGATTGGCGCCCTGCGGCGGCTGGCCGACGAAGGCGAATCGCTGTCGGGCGCGTATCTTGCGGTGGATTCCGCGGCGGCCGATGCGCTGTACCGGCGGCTGAAGGACACGCCGATGGTGGCCGGCGTCAGCCTGAAGCGAGCGGCCATCGAGAGCTTTCAGCGCACCCTGAAGGACACCTTCTACGTCATGATCTTCTTCAACCTGCTGTTCTCGGGCATCATCGCGGGGGGCGTGGTGTACAACGCCGCCCGGGTGTCGCTCTCGGAGCGCAGCCGCGAGCTGGCCAGCCTGCGGGTGCTCGGCTTCACGCGCGGCGAGATCTCGTTCATCCTGCTCGGCGAGCTGGCCGCCGTGACCGTGATGGCCATACCGGTCGGCATGGTGGCCGGCTACGTGTTCGCGGCGGCGCTGGTGGCGGCCCTGAACACCGAGCTCTATCGCTTTCCGCTCGTCGTGAGCGCGCGGACGTTCGCGTATGCCGCGACCGCCGTCCTGGTGGCCGCGGCCCTGTCCGGCCTGGCGGTGCGGCGCCGGCTCGATCATCTGGACCTGGTCGAAGTGCTGAAGACGAGGGAATAGACACGTGAAACGGTTCATCAGGATCGCCGCGGTCGTGATCGTGCTCGGAGGGGTGCTCGCGTGGGCCTTCCGGCCCTCGGCCGTCCCGGCCGACTTCGCCCGCGTCGAGCGCGGCTCCCTTCAGGTGACGGTGGACGAGGAGGGGCGCACGCGTGTGCGCGACCGCTACGTGGTGTCGGCGCCGCTCCCGGGGCGGATGCAGCGAATCGAGCTCGAACCAGGCGATCCCGTGGTCGCGGGCAAGACCGTGCTCGCGCAGTTCCTGCCGACCGATCCGGCCCTGCTCGACGCCCGCACGCGCGCCGAACTCGAGGCGCGCCTCCGCGCGGCCGAGTCCACGCTCGGCGGCGCGCGATCGGATCGCGAGCGGATCCAGGCGGATTTGACGTTCGCGCAGGCGGAGTTGAAGCGATCGCGCGAACTCCTGGCCGACAAGGTGATCGCGCCGCGCGAGCTCGAAGCGGCGGAGCGGTCCGCGCAGTCGCTCGAGCGCTCCCTCCAGTCGGCGGACTTCGCCGTGCGGACGGCCGAATACCAGCTGCAGGTCGCGCGCGCGAGCCTGGCGCGTCCCGGCAGCAGCGGGTCCGCGGCCATTCCCCTGCGCTCCCCGGTGAATGGCGTGGTGCTGCGGCGGCTCCAGGAGAGCGAAACCGTCGTCCCCACCGGCACGCCGCTCGTCGAGGTCGGGGACGTCTCGAACCTCGAGATCGTGTCCGACCTGCTCTCGAGTGCCGCCGTGAAGGTGAAGGCCGGCCAGCCGGTGCTCATCGAGCAGTGGGGAGGTGACCACGCGCTCTCGGGCCGCGTGCGGCGCGTCGAGCCGTCCGGCTTCACCAAGATCTCGGCGCTCGGCGTCGAGGAGCAGCGCGTCAACGTCATCATCGACTTCGACGACACGCCCGCCCTCGGTGACGGCTACCGGGTCGAGGTCCGCATCGTTGTCGCCGAACGGACCGATGTGCTGAAGGTGCCGGCGAGCAGCCTGTTCCGCGCCGGCACCGAGTGGGCGGTCTACAAGGTCGAGGACGGCCGGGCGCGCCGCCAGGTGGTCGAGGTGGGCCAGCAGAACGGCCTCGAGGCCGAAATCGTCAAGGGGCTCGAGGCCGGCGACGAGGTCGTGGTCTACCCGAGCGACGCGATTGCCGACGGCGTGAAGGTCACCGCGCGGTCATAAGCCGCCGCCGCACGACGTGCCGCGCGGCTGTACCGACTCCAGATCGAGGACCGGGATGTACTCGCCGGGGTCCGGCGCTCCGCGGCCGCCAGCCACGGGATTGCCTCCGCCAATCGTGATCCGCTTGCCGATCTTCACGCCCGGTTCGATGAGCGACGAGCGCTTCACGATGCCGGTCACCTCGACCATGCGGTGGTTTTCCTCTTTGACGATGTTCATGACGTCGCGCTTGCCGGCCAGGCGAAACGACCTGGCGCGCACGACCGGACCGCTCTCCACGTCCGTCTGTCGCACATCGTCGATGGCGAGCACCCGCCCTGACAGGCAGCCGATGACCACCAGTTCGATCGAGTCCTTCGGGATGCGAGGTTTGCCCTTCGGCGCCTCCTGCCCCTGCGGCAGGACGAGGGCGACGGCGAGCAGCAACGCGGTAATCATGGGACCTCCAGACAGCTGGCTCTCTGAAGGTACACCAGAATCGGCCGGACGCTACCGGCGAGGGTGGCGTTCGCCGGTAATGGCTCCACGGGCGACGACCCGCAGCAGGCTGGCGATTTCGTCCGGGCTCCCCAGCGCGACCCGCTGGCGGGGCAGGGTCAGGCGCGGGACGAGATCCGTGCCCACCAGCCAGAACGACATGTCCACGGTGGTGTCGGTGACGGGCCCGATCCGGGCGCGATCGCAGACGAGCGTGCGCCCGCCGGTATCGACCGACAGTCCGTTGGCGAGGGGGATCAGTTCGTCGATCTTCATGGCTGCACCTCCAGTGGTGTGACCAATGACGAAGCAATACCGGCGCCACAGCGGCACCACGGCCCGGTATCGGCGAATGTGCCGCGCCACGCGTGACGGAATTTCGCGACCACGGATTGCGGGATCGTACGTGACGGGGACTTGGACCACGGATTCCACAGATCCAACACGTTGACCACGGGGCCGAGTTTCACAAAGTTGATCAGTATTATGGTTTGAATCCGTGTAGATCCGTGGTCGCGTGCTACGATCCCCGCCGGAGGTTTGTCGCATGAGGCGATGGGTGACGACGGCGGCGGTGGTTCTGCTGGTTTCGGCGCCCCTGCACGCGGACCTGACGGTCACGCAGACGATCACGATCGAAGGCGGGCCGGCGGCCATGATGGGTGGCAACGCGTCGCCGACCATCGTGATGCGCATCAAAGGGAACAAGACCCGCACCGAAACAGATGGTGATGGGCCAGTCCCACGTCGTGCTGGCCGATCTGGACACGCGGCAGGTGATCGTGCTGAACGCGGCGGACAAGACGGCCCGGCTGCTTTCGGCCGCGGTTCCGGTCTCTCCCGAACCGCCGGCACCCGCGCCGGCGATGGACGTGACGTTCAATCCCACCGGCCAGAAGCGCACGATCGACAACGTCGCCTGCGACGAGTACGCCATCGCCATGACCCTCGACATGGCGAGTCTGGGCGGGCGAAGCGCCGAGGTGCCCCCCGAGGCCGCCCAGATGCTGCAGGGCCTCCAGATGATGTTGAAGGGCTCGAGCTGGATCGCGAAATCGGGTCCGGGGGTCGCCGAGTTCGCGAAGTTCCAGAAGGCCGCGGCCGACGCGAAGCTGACGGCTGCCATTTCCGGCGCGGCTGGCGGCGGCCAGCGGGCTCGATCGCGTCATGGCGGCCTCGGCTTCGACCCACGGTCTGCCCGTACCTGACGGAAATGACCATGAGCGTCGAAGGGACGGGGCAGCTCGTCGAGATGATAAGGCAGATGGGCCCGACGAAGATCACCAACAAGGTGACCGCGATCTCGACCGAGCCGCTCGCTGCCGATCTCTTCACCGTGCCGGCCGGCTACACGATGGTCAAATAGGGCCGGGCTCATGTCGATGCCGATGGGCGCACTTGTACTGGCCACGCTGCGATGGCCGGCACGGCCGGCGCGGCGGCCGCGCCGCAGCCGCCGGATGTCGCGACGGCGATCGCGATCATCCCGCAGCCGGTGAAAATCACGCCGCGCGCGGGACGGTTTCGCCTCCAGCGGCGCACGGTCGTCTGGACCGACGCGGCGACCGAGCCCGTGGCGCGCCAGCTCGTTCGCTACCTCGAACCGGCGACCGGTTTCACGCTGCGGGTCCAGGTCGGCGGCACACTGCCGTCCGGCGCCATCGCCTTTCACCGCGAGCGCACCCTGCGCCGTCTCGGCGCCGAAGGGTACCTGCTCGACCGTGACGCCCGCGCGCGTCGTCGTGCGCGCGCCCGAACTGGCCGGCGCCTTCTACGCGGTGCAGACCATCCGGCAGCTGCTGCCGCCCGAGGTCTTTCGCGAAGCGCCCATCGACGGCGTCACGTGGGCGATGCCGGCTGTCACCATCGAGGATCAGCCCCGATTCTCCTGGCGCGGCGCGCACCTCGACACCTGCCGTCACTTCATGCCGAAGGAGTTCGTCAAGAAATACATCGACCTGCTCGCGCTCCACAAGCTGAACACCTTCCACTGGCATCTCACGGACGACCAGGGCTGGCGGCTCGAGATCAGGCAGTATCCGATGCTCACCACGATCGGCGCCTGGCGCAGCGAAACGCTCGTGGGCCGGCCGACACGCGATCCTGCGCAGGGGCAATTCGACAGGACGCCGCACGGCGGGTTCTATACGCAGGAGGACGCCCGCGAGATCGTGGCCTACGCGAAGGCGCGCTTCGTCACCGTCGTTCCTGAGATCGAGATGCCCGGCCACGCCGTGGCCGCCATCGCAGCCTATCCGGAGCTGGGCGTCACCGGCGAGCCGGTGCGCGTGGCGACCAGCTGGGGGGTGTTTTCGGACATCCTGAACGCTGAACCGTCCACCGTGCAGTTCATGCAGAACGTGCTCACGGAAGTGCTCGGCATCTTCCCCTCCCGCTACATTCACATCGGCGGCGACGAGGCCGACAAGGCAAAGTGGAAGACGAGCCCGGCGATCCAGGCTCGTATCAGGGAACTGGGCGTCGGCGACGAACGTGGTCTTCAGAGCTGGTTCATCCGCCAGATGGACGACTTTCTGGTCGGCCACAAGCGCCGGCTGGTTGGGTGGGACGAGATTCTCGAGGGCGGCCTGGCCGACAACGCCGTCGTGATGTCGTGGCGGGGCACGCAGGGGGGCATCGACGCCGCGCGGGCCGGCCACGACGTGATCATGACACCGACAAGCCATACCTATCTCGACTACTACCAGTCGCGCGATCAGGCGCACGAGCCGCTTGCCATCGGCGGGTTCCTGCCACTGGCAACGGTGTACGCGTTCGAGCCCGTGCCGGCGGAGCTCGAGCCGCGGTTCGCCGCTCACGTGCTGGGCGCCCAGGCGCAGGTGTGGACCGAGTACCTGGCGGGCGGGAAGCAGGTCGAATACATGGCGTTTCCCCGGCTGACGGCGCTCGCCGAAGTGGTCTGGACGCCGGTGGGGCGGAAGGACTACGCTGACTTTCTCGGGCGCCTCGAGCGGCACCTGGCGAGGCTGCAGGCGCTCGACGTGGACTTCCGGCCGCTCGACCCGCCGTCCTCGCAGTAAGAGCGCGCCGGACGCCCTGGAGCCCCCGGGCTGAGGTTCTCGGGCCGGCGCTTCACGGCAAGGACCTATACTGACCTATGTCTCCGGCTGGCAGCCGTTCGCAGGATCGCGAAAACGCCGCACAATTCCCCGCGATCTTCGACCACGCGACCATCATCGCGAGTGCCCCGCTCATCCTCTTTGCCACCGACCGCCACGGGCGGTTCACACTGATGGAGGGGCAGGCTACCGAGGCCGCGGGCATCCGTCCGGCCGACCTCATCGGGCAGGACGCGCTTGCAGTCCATGGCCTGATGGAGGTGCGCGAACGCTCGGGGCGCGTCACCGGCAGCCGGGAGGTGCTCGAACGCGTGATGCGGGGCGAAACCGTCAACGGCCTGACGGAGATGAACGGGCGGCACTTCGAGAACACCTTCATTCCCATTCGCACCCCCTCGGGCGAAATCGACGGACTGATGGGCGTCTCGTTCGACGTCACGGACCTCCAGCGCTCGACCGTTGCGCTCGGGAGCAACGAAGAGCAGATGCGCATGGTTCTCGAGAACATCTCCGACGTCATCACAGTGCTCGGCGCAGACGCGACTATCCTGTACGAGAGCCGGTCGGTGAAAGGGATGCTTGGGTTCGAGCCCGAGGAGCTGGTCGGACACAGCGCGTTCGAATTCATACATCCGGATGACGCCCAGGCGGTCGTTCGCGCAGTCGATCGCTCGAGGCACGACGTCGCCATGGAGCAGTTCCGGTTCCGTCACAAGAACGGCGAGTGGCGCAGGCTCGAGGGCATCGGCAGGGTCCACACAGGCGAGGATGGCAGCCACACCGCCGTCGTGGTGTCTCGCGACGTCACCGATCGCGAGCGCGCCACCGCCGAGTCGCGGCTCCTTCAGTACGTCACGCTCCACATGGCGGAAGCGAAGGACCGCAACACGGCGCTCGAGGCCGTGATGCGCCTCGTGTGCGAGTCGATGGGTTGGGCGTACGCAGAAGTGTGGCTGCCGTCGGCGGACGGCCGCTGCCTCGAACCGTCGCGCATGTGGTACGCCGGCGGCGCCGGATGCGGAGGCGTTCAGGCGCAGCGCGGAGGGTCTGCGATTCGAGCCAGGCGTCGACCTTCCCGGCCGCGCCTGGACCGCGCGCCGGGCGGTGTGGATCGCCGATGCAGGCGACGATCCGGCGTACAGCCGTCGCGAGGAAGCGCGGCGCGCCGGCTTGCGAACCGCCATCGGACTGCCGGTCGTCGCCGACGACGGGTCGGCCGCGGTAATCGCCGTGCTCGCGTTCTACACCACTGAGCGACAGGAGGAAGATCCCCGCTTCGCGAGCCTCCTCACCGCCGTGGCGACCCAACTGGGCACCGCCATGCAGCGCAAGCAGGCGGAGGAGGCGCTCAGCTCCAGCCAGAAGCTGCTGCAGTCGGTCGTGACCAGCGCGCCGGTGGTTGTCTTCGCCCTCGATCGCGACGGGCTCTTTACCCTGTCCGAGGGGCGAGGGCTGGAAGCGCTCGGCCTGCGTCCGGGGCAACTCGTCGGCCTCTCGGCTGTCGAGGTCTACAAGGACAGCCCGGAGGTTTCGGAGTACCTGCGGCGCGCGCTGGACGGCGAGACGTTCATCGGCACGGCCGACGTGGCGGGGCGGTCCTACCAGATCTGGTATTCACCGATCGTCGATGCCGCGGGAGCCGCCGCGGGCGCCGTGGGCGTTGCCACCGACATCACCGAACAGACGCAGCTGGAGGAACAGCTTCGGCAGTCTCAGAAGCTGGAATCCGTGGGACGGCTCGCCGGCGGCATCGCCCACGACTTCAACAACATGCTGACGGCGATCAGCGGGTATGCCGAGCTCATCATGGAGCAGCTCCCGTCGACCGAGCCGATGTACGACGAGGTGCTGCAGATCAAGCGGGCCTCCGAGAAGGCCAGCCTGCTCACCTACCAGCTCCTCGCCTTCAGCCGCAAGCAGATCCTGCGCCCCAAGACGCTGAACATGAACGAGGTGGCCTCCGACGTCAGCGGCATGCTGCAGCGGCTGATTGGCGAGGACATCACGATCGTGACGCGGCTCGCGCCCGACCTTCACCACGTCAGCGCGGATCCCGGGCAACTCGCGCAGGTGCTGATCAACCTCTCGGTGAACGCGCGGGATGCGATGCCGGATGGCGGCGCGCTCACGCTGGAGACCGCGAACGTCGAGTTGGATGAGGAATACGCCAGCGCGCACCACGGTGTGCAGGCCGGCCCGTTCGTGATGCTGGCGGTCAGCGACACGGGGACGGGGATGTCACCCGACGTTCAGGCGCGGATCTTCGAGCCGTTCTTCACAACCAAGCCGGTCGGCAAGGGCACGGGTATGGGGCTGGCGACCGTCTACGGCGTCGTCAAGCAGTCGGGCGGCCATGTCTGGGTGTACAGCGAAATAGGACACGGGTCGAGTTTCAAGGTGTACCTGCCGCGTGTGAAGGCGTCGAACACGGCGGCGGAGACGCCAGCCGCGCCGGCCCCACTCGTGCACGGGGTCGAGACCATCCTGCTGGTGGAGGACGAGGATACGGTCCGCCGGCTCGTACGGCGCGCCTTGGAGGCGTGCGGTTACCGGGTCCTGGAGGCGGCGGACGGCGCCGCGGCGCTGGCCCTCTCCAGCCAGGCGGACGCGCCGATCGCGATGCTCGTCACCGACGTGGTGATGCCTCAGATGAGCGGCCGGGAACTCGTGGCGCGGCTGGCCGGCCTCCGCCCGGGCCTGCGCGTCCTCTACATGTCGGGCTATACCGACACCGCGATCGCACAGCACGGCGTGCTCGACGACACGTCGTACTATCTTCAGAAACCGTTCACGATGCGGATGCTGACCGAAAAGGTGCGCGAGATCCTGGACGCCTAGCTCGTGCCGTGCGGGTCGTCCGGGTCGGCCGGACTCGGCAGCGCCGTCCCGCCGAGCGGCGCGAGCAGGCCGGCTTCCGCATAGGTGAACAGCTTCTCGCGCGTGTCGGCGATGTCGAGGTTGCGCATGGTGAGCTGCCCGATCCGGTCCTGCGGCGAGAACGTCGACTCGCCTTTTTCCATCGTCAGGCGCTCGGGATGATAGGTGAGGTTCGGCGATCGCGTGTCGAGGATCGAGTAGTCGTTGCCCCGCCGCAGCTCGATGCTGACTTCGCCGGTAATCGCGCGCGCGACCCAGCGCTGGGCGCTCTCGCGCAGCATCAGCGCCTGTGAATCGAACCACCGCCCCTGGTAGAGCAGGCGTCCCAGCCGGCGCCCGTTCTCGCGGTACTGCTCGATCGTGTCTTCGTTGTGGATGCCGGTGATGAGCCGCTCGTAGGCGATGAACAACAGCGCCAGGCCAGGCGCCTCGTAGACGCCGCGGCTCTTGGCCTCGATGATCCGGTTCTCGATCTGGTCGCTCATGCCGAGACCGTGGCGCCCGCCGATGGCGTTGGCCTCGAGGATCAGGTGCACGCCGTCCTTGAACGTCACGCCGTTCAGGGCGACCGGGTGCCCTTCGTCGAAGCGGACCGTCACCTCTTCCGGCTTCACCGCCACGTCGTCGCGCCAGAACCGGACCCCCATGATCGGGTGGACGATCTTGATGCCGGAATCGAGCCGCTCGAGGTCCTTGGCTTCGTGGGTCGCGCCGAGGATGTTGGAGTCGGTGGAGTAGGCCTTTTCGGCGCTCATGTGGTACTCGAGGCCGGCGCCCTCCATGTAGTCGGACATTTCCGCCCGCCCGCCGAGCTCGTCGATGAACAGCTGATCGAGCCACGGTTTGTAGATGCGGAGCGCGGGGTTGGCGAGCAGCCCGTAGCGGTAGAACCGCTCGATGTCGTTGCCCTTGTAGGTGCTGCCGTCCCCCCAGATGTTGACGTCGTCCTCCTTCATGGCGCCGACGAGCATCGTGCCGGTGACCGCGCGTCCGATGGGCGTCGTGTTGAAGTAGGGCACTCCGGCGGTCGAGATGTGGAAGGCGCCGCACTGCAGCATCGCGATCCCCTCCGACACGAGGTGCGAGCGGCAGTCGACGAGCCGCGCCTTCTCGGCGCCGCACTGGAGGGCGCGCCTCGGAATGTTCTCGTAGTCGGACTCGTCTGGCTGGCCGAGATTGGCCGTGTAGGCGTAGGGAATCGCGCCCTTGCTGCGCATCCAGTGGAGCGCCGCGCTGGTGTCGAGACCTCCGGAAAACGCGATGCCGACTTTTTCGCCGACGGGAAGGTGCTGGAGGATGTTGGCCATGAGCCATACATCATAACGTCATATCGTCGCACGGCGTTCCGCCGCCCTGTTGTCTGGCGGCCGGATCTGCGGGCCTGAGTCGCAGCCCGGAGAGCGAACCATTGGCTAGCGCTGGGACTTCGGAGCCGCCGCGACGTAACCGTTTCGCGCGCGCACGCGATACGCGCCTCCACCCGCGCGCAGGCGGATGCTGTGATAGCGGCCGTCGCCCGGGTGCGGTGACGGAGTACCCGATGACGTACTGGCTGTTGAGCTCCTCCGCGATCCGGGCGGTCGCGGCCGCCAGTTCGCCGCTGTCCCGCACGACGGTCGTGTGCCCGCCGCTTGGATTTGTGATTTCGCTCAACGCTTCGGGGTTCACGCGTGTGTTGATCGGCTGACGCAGCGGCGAGTCGATCGCGACTGCGTAGACGAACGTGTCGGCCCGCAGGAGCGCCGAGCGCAGGGCGCTCAGCGACGTGTCGCTGGCCGTGTCGGCGCCGTCCGAGATGATGACGATCGCGGCGCGCTCGCGGGACCGCTGAGCCATGATGGGCAGCGCGTCGAGCACGGAATCGTAGATCGCGGTGCCGCCGGAGGGATGAATCCGCTCGAGCGCGGCGTGCACCGTCGTCGCGTCCGATCCCCAGGCGGTCAGCAGCCGCGGCGTGTGGTTGAACGACATCAGGAAGAAGGCGTCGGTGGGCGCGAGCAGCTCGAGCAGGAACCGCTCGACCGCGGCGCGCGCGTCCTTGATGCGCTGCCCGAACATGCTGTCGCTGACGTCGAGCAGGAGTCCGAGCCCGATCGGCACCCGGTCGTGCGTGAACTGCGTGATCGCCTGCGGCTCGCCGTCTTCGTACACCTCGAACGCGTCGCGCGACAGCCCCGTGACCAGATGGTTGTCGTGATCGAGCACGGTGGCGGTGACGACCGTCAACTCGACGCTCGAGCGGAGCGACGGCGGCCCCTGCGCGAACACCACGGCGCCCGCGGCGGCAAGCGTCGTCAGGACAATCGAACGCGCTGGCCGTCTAAAGGAACCGCTCACACGACCAGTGTACTCAGTTGAGCCGCGCCGGACTAGATTCCCCCCTGAGCCCTGAGCCCTGAGCCCTGAGCCCTGAGCCTCGAGCCCTACTCCCTGAGCAGCGGACGCGTGAGGCACGTCGGGCCGCCGCCGCCCTTCAGGCTGATCTCGGTGCCATCGTATTCGGTGACCTCGGCGCCCGCGTCCTCGAGCCGCCGCTTCGTCGTCGGGTTGCCGCGGACCATGACGCACCGCCGCGGCGCGATCGCCAGCACGTTGGTGCCCATCGTGTCGAATTCCTCGTCCGGCACCTCGACGAAGGAGAAGCCGCGCTCGAGCAGCGACTCGCGAAACGGGACCGGCATCAGGGGCGAGTAGACGACCGCCAGGTCGCGATCGACGGGGCTGAGGATCGACATGAGATGGAACACGTCACCGGGGCCGCGCCAGTGGGGAAGCGGCACGACGAGCACGTCCACGTCCGGGCCGACCAGTGCGCACAGCTGCCGGATGCCCTCGTCGTTCGTGCGATACCCGCGGCCAACCGCGAGGGTGCGCTCGTCGATCCAGGCGACGTCGCCACCTTCGATTCGGCCGGGCGAGAGGATTGTCCCGAGAACTCCGATGCCCGCCGCACGAAACGCTCGCCTCCTGCGCGGCAGGTTCCGCCCCACGCTGAGGCTTGCCCATGCGGCACAGGATGATGCCGCGATCGGTTGCGATCGAGGCGTCGCGGACGTAGATGGAATCGAGGCCGGTGCCCTCGGTGTCTGGCAGCATGAGCACGCCGGCACCGGACCCGCGGAGAATGTCGGCGAAGGCGTCGTATTGTTCGACGGCGCGGCCGGCATCCGGTGGCGCCGTAAAATTGAGCGCCGCCCATTCGCGCGCAATCCGATCGCCATCGCGGAAGGCGTCGCGCGCGTGCTTCAGCACGACGCGCCGCAGCGCTCCCCACTCGGACTGGGCCGTGTCCCTCATCGTCGCTTGATCCACACGTACACCGGGAGTCCGGACATCAACAGCAGGAACCCCCAATACACGACGTCCGCGCCGGCTCCTCCGATGGCCCAGAGCGAGAAGACGAACGCCAGTGCGGCGACGGTCGAAGTGCCGGCCGACATCCGCATCCGCGGATCCTGCCTCGCGAGGATGAACCCGGCCAGTGAGCAGAACGCGTACGGCACGAGCGTGCTGAGCGTCGCCAGCAGGATGACGAACGTGAAGAGATCGACGAGCGATCGCGTGAAGTTCGTGGCGATGAGGCCGGTCGTCAGCACGCCCGCGATGAGCATCCCCACGACCGGTGTGCCGCGGCCCGACAGTCGTGCGAACGCAGGCGGGAACAGGCCGTCCTGGGCAGCCGCCATCGGCAACTGGCCGACGATCAGGATCCAGCCGTTCAGCGCGCCGAAACAGGAAATCGCGGCGCCGAGCGCCACCAGCTCGGCGGCGCGATTCCCGAACAGCACCCGCGCCGCGTCGGCAAACGGTGCCGTGGACTGGCCGAGAGACGACGGTTCGAGCAGCCCGATCACGCCGACCGTGCTCGTGATGTAAATCACCGAGGCCAGGAGCGTCCCGGTGACCGTCGCACGCGGGATGGTGCGTTCCGGGTCACGGATGCTCCCCGCGGGGATTGTGGCGCATTCGAGCCCCAGGAACGCCCAGAGCGTCAGCGTGGCGCTCGCGGTGAGGCCGCTCGCGATGGCGCCAGGACTCGTCGTCGCCACCGCGAAGTGAGAGGGATCGATCCAGAGAATCCCCCCGATCCCGATGAGCGCGAGCGGCAGAATCTTGAGCGCCGTTGTCGCGAGCTGCACTCGGCCGGCCGATCGCACGCCCCAGGCGTTCACGCCGGTGAGAAACCACACGGCCGCCACCGCGACGAGGGCGGCGGACGCCGGATGGCGCACGACCGAGGGCATGAACGGATCCAGGTAGCCGACGAACGCCACCGCGAGCGCCGCGTTCGCGCACCAGACCGAAATCCAGTAGCCCCACGCCACGAGGAATCCGGCCAGGTCGCCGTAGGCCTGGCGCGTGAAGGCATAGGGTCCGCCCGCCGCCGGATTGAACCGTGAAAGCCGCGCGAACACGAGCGCGAGGAGCACGGCGCCAGCCGTCGAGAGCAGCCAGCCGCCGAGGCCGAGACCTCCGAACGGCGCGAGCGAGGCGGGAAGCAGGAAGACGCCGGAGCCGATCATGTTGCCCATGACCAGCGCGACGGCCGTCCAGAATCCGAGCGAGCGCGGAGGCGCAGCCGGCCGGACCGGGGTCGCGGTGATCATGATGGCGAAACATACCCCGCGTGCGTCGCCCCAGGTCGCGATCCCGGTCCGCACGCCTCGCACCGCGCGGCCTCGGCGGTCGTCCGGCCGACATCACTCACGGCTGCCTCCTTTTCCCGCGGTGCCCGTCCCGAGCAGGTCCGTCTGGTAGTCATAGACGACGACCTTCACGAAGGCCGCGGTCGCCGTCACGGGGACGCGCGCCGTGTAGGTGGTGCCTTCGGACTGGAACCGGCGGAAGCTCTCGTCCGAGAGCTTCAGGTCCAGCTTCTGCCACAACTCACCGACGACCCGCTGCCGGCCGTCGCCGCAGTAGATGGCCACGTCGAGTTGCGCGACATGCCGTCCGCCGACAATCGTGAACCCGATCCGTGATGACCGCACGGTGACGGGAATGTCGAGCGTTCTTCCCGATCCGGTCCCCTCCGTCACGGGTTTGCCCAGCGTCACGCCGATGTCGTCGATCTCGCGGCCGTATCGGCCGGCCGCCGCGACGCGAGCGAACGTGAGGAACGCGCGGCGGTCCAGCGGCACGAGCCGATCGCTGGCGTAGTAGCCGCGGCGGTAGACGACGGTGGCGCCGGGGCGATTCACCGTGACCACAATCCGGCGGAACCGGCCATCGGTGGCGGCGTTGGTGGGGTAGTAGCCGAGCAGGTACTGGAAGCGCGTGCTGTCGTCGAGTCTGCGCAGGGCCTTGTCGCCCGACTCGAACGCCGCCGCGCGTCCGCCGGTCAGCTCCGCAATCAACCTGGAGTCCTGCACGCTGAACGTCTGCGCGAACACCATCGCGGCCGAGGGCAGCGCGAACGAGCGACGCCCATTCGGCGGCGGTGCGCCGACGACGCCGCCGGTTCGCAGGATGTCGATGGCGACCCGTGCGTCGCTGGCGATCCGCGCCAGGCTGCGATCGCTGTCCTGGCTGGGCAGGTCGAGCCCGTTCTCGGTCAGATAGAGCAGGTGCTTCTCGCCGTCGATGAAGCGCAGGTATTCGATGCCGGCGTACAGGTTGCCGAGATCCTGCATCGCGACGGTCTGCTGCGCGACGTACTGGTCGAAATCCATGTCCAGACGGGCCGCCGTGTCGGTCGCGGCAGTATCCGGCAGTCCGCCTTCGCGGTCCGCGAGGATTCCGGCGCGCTGGAGTTCGTCAGCCGTCCGGCGCGCGTCGTCTCCGATCTGCTTCGCATCCGTCGCCTGCCCGGGCACGATGGCGCGCGGCCGGAGCGACGACGCGCCGGCGAACATATCGTCGATCTGCGCCTGGATGTAGGCCGGAATGTCCTTCGACCCGTACACGGCCTGCAGACCGGAAAAATGCTGGCGCAGGTCGGCTTCGATCTGTTCGTGCTTCGCGCGGAACCGCTCGACGGCGCGCCCCGCGGCGTCATGGTCGATCGTGAAATCGGTGGCACGGTTGTAGGCCAGCACCGCGACGTAGTCCTGTGGCAGCAGCCGCGTGCGGATGAACCCGATGAGCGCGTCGATATTCTTCGACGGCTCCTGCAGCCGCCCGCGTCCGAGCACGACCAGGAAGACGCGGTGATTCTGCGGCGCGAGCGACGCGGTGGTGGCCTTCCTCAAGGCCAGCGGTTCAGCCGGCACCGCCGTGTCCGCGCTGAGGGCCTGGATCTGGAACTGGCTGATCGTCTGCGGGACCCCGTCCTCGACGATCGAGAAATCCTCGCGCGTGAGGTCGGTAATCGGCGCGCCATTCCTGTCGATCACGCGCACGTCGAGCGGGACGATGGTGATGCGCGAGCGGAACGATCCGGCGGGGGGTTGCTGCGGGCGCGACGTCACGTCCTGGGCGGCCACGACGGTGGCTGCGAGCACGAGAAGCGCCGCGGTCCATCGCACCCGGGGAGGATAGCACCGGCCGGGTGCCGGCGCCTATGCGCCCGCAGGGCTTCCGGTCTCACCGTCCGGGGCGCAAGGGTTACGGCAGGAGATGGACGCGGGTCAGGAACGCGCGGATCGCGCCGTAGAACACCGCCTGGTCCGTGTCGCTCGAATAAATGTGGCCGCCTTTGACCTCGACGAACGCCTTGGGCTCGCGCGCCGCGGCGAAGAGGCGCCGCCCTTCCTCGATTGGGACGACGGTATCTTCCGGGCTGTGCAGGAAGAGGATCGGGGCGTGGACGCGATCGATCTTCACGATCGAGTCGAAGGGGTTGCGCATCAGGAGCCGCACCGGCACGTACGGATACTCGCGCTGGCCGATCGCGACGATCGAGGCCGGCGCCCCCTCGAGGATGACCGCCGCTTCCGGAACTGTCGAAGCCAGGTTGACCGCCACGGCCGAGCCGAGCGACCAGCCGTAAATGACGATGCGTTCGGCGGACGCCTGGACGCGCGTCCGGAGATACTCGTAGCCGGCACGCGCGTCGGCGGTCACGGTCCGTTCGCTCGGCACACCGTCGAGACCGCCGTATCCGCGGTATTCAACAGCCAGCACGTTGAGGCCGAGCGCGCGCAGGTGTTCGGCGCGGGAGACGTTCTGCCGCCCGCCGATCGTCGAGGCGTTGCCGTGAAGGTAGAGCACCCAGGGCCGCCCGCCTCGCTCATCGGCCTGAGGCATCCGGAAGGCAATCTGCCGGAGGCCGTCTTCTCTGGGCAGGTCGACCTGCTCGAACGGAGCCTCCGGCCTCGCCTCGCCGAGCGGCCGTCCGCCCTGGAACACGATCCGGGTCTCGTTGGCAACGAGCCAGACGAGCCCGCCCCCGTACCCGAGGACGCAGAGGGCACCAACGGCGATGAGCGTGCGGCGGAAAGGGAGACGACGAAGCATGAGTGGTGATTATCCCCGAAGCGCTCGGGAACGGAAGGAGGCCGCCGGGCGGGCCGCGCGCTGCCGGCCCCTTGGGGGCAGATCCCGGCACCAGCGCTTCGTTCGTCACGCAGTTCATCACAGGATCCGTCGCACGAACCGCGCGGACGTTCGCGGGTCCGGCCGAGGTCGGGGTAACATCGCACCATGAAGCACTTCACATTTGCACTCCTGCTGGCACTGGCGTGCCCGGCCGTTGCGTCGGCCGAGATCGACGCGCGCATGCTGCGATATCCGGACGTGTCGGCGACGCAGATCGTCTTCGTCTACGCCGGAGACATCTGGGTCGTCGCGAAAAACGGGGGCACCGCCATCCGCCTGAGCTCGCCGCTGGGCGAGGAGTCGTTCCCGCGGTTTTCGCCCGACGGCAAGTGGATCGCCTACAGCGCGGCGTACGACGGCAACACCGACGTGTACGTCGTACCGGCGGCAGGCGGCGAGCCCGTGCGGCTGACTCATCACCCGCTGCCCGACCGCGTCGTCGGGTGGACGCCCGACGGGAAACGCGTGCTGTTTGCGTCAGGACGCGAAAGCGGCCGCCAGCGATACAGCCAGTTCTTCACGGTCGGGCTCGAAGGCGGGATGCCTGAGAAACTGCCCGTGCCCTACGGCGAGTTCGGCGCGTACTCGCCGGACGCCGCGCAGTTCGTCTACATGCCGATGTCGCAGGACTTCCGGAACTGGAAACGCTACCGCGGCGGCTGGGCGCCCGACCTGTGGCTGTTCGACCTGAAGACGTTCGCCGCGCGGAACATCACGAACGATCCGGGTAACGACGCGCAGCCGATGTGGCACGGCAACACGATCTACTTCCTCTCCGACCGCGGCGCGAACCAGCGCAACAACATCTGGGCGTACGACGTCACGTCCGGCAAGTCGCGGCAGATCACCCAGTTCGCCGACTTCGACATCACGTTCCCGTCCGCGGGGCCTGACGCGATCGTCTTCCAGGCCGGCGGCCGTCTCTACCTGATGGCGTTCGCCACCGAGAAGGCCGTCGAAGTGCCCGTCCACGTGGTGACCGACGAGACGACGCTGCGCCCGCGGACCGCGAAGGTCGATTCCCTGATCACCGCGGCCGGCTCGTCGCCCAACGCGAAACGCGGCGTCTTCGCCGCGCGCGGCGATGTCTTCACCGTGCCGGCGGAGTTCGGGCCCGTGATCAACGTCACGCGCTCGCCGGGCGTGATGGAGCGCTACCCGAAGTGGTCGCCGGACGGCAAGACGCTGGCGTTCTGGAGCGACCGCTCGGGTGAGTACGAACTGACGCTGCGCCAGGCGGACGGCGCGGGCAGCGACCGCAAGGTGACCGCGCTCGGCGCGGGGTTCCGCTACACACCGTACTGGTCTCCCGACAACAAGAAGGTCGCCTTCATCGACCAGGCGATGCGCATTCACATCACCGACGTCGACAGCGGGCGGACCGTGGACGTGGACCAGAGTCCCGACTGGATCGCCCACGGCGGCCTCGAGGCGTTCACGTTCGCCTGGTCGCCCGATTCGCGCTGGCTCACGTACGCGCGTCCGTCGGCAACCGGCAACAACGCCGTGTTCCTCTACGACACCACCGCCGCGAAACTGACGCAGGCGACGCGCGGATACCTGAACAACGCGCAGCCGGTGTTCGATCCGGACGGCAAGTACCTCTTCTATTCGTCCGACCGCGAATTCAACCCGATCTACGGGAGCTTCGACAACACGTGGACCTACGCCAATCCCACCCGGCTCGTGGCGGTGCCTCTGCGCAAGGACGTGCCGTCTCCGCTCGAAGCACGAAACGACGCCGAGAAGGCCTCGCTCGACACCGCGAACGACAAGAAGCCCGACGAACAGAAGCCCGAGGAGAAGAAGACCGACGAACAGAAACCCGCCGCCAGTGCGCCTGCCCCGCCGGCCGTCGATATCGATCTCGACGGCTTCGAGATGCGCGAGGTCGTGCTGCCGCCGGAGGCTGGCAACTACGCCGATCTCCAGGCCGTCAAGGGCAAGTTGATCTACCGCCGTGCGCCGCGTGCCGGATCCGGCGACGACAAGTCGCCGATCGTGTACTTCGACTTCGCCGATCGAGACGAAAAGACGATCCTGGACGACGCCGGATCCTTCGAGGCGGCGTTCGACGGCAAGAAGCTCCTCGTGGTGAGCAAGGGCAAGTTCGCGTTCGTCGACATCAAGCCGAACCAGAAGTTCGAGAAGCCGATGGCGACGGGTGACATGGAGGCGCCGGTCGATCCGCGCGCCGAATGGCGCCAGATGTTCGCCGACGTCTTCCGGTTCGAGCGGGACTTCTTCTACGACCCGGGCATGCACGGCGTGGACTGGCCCGGCCTGCGCGCCCGCTATGGCAAGCTCCTGGACGACGCGGTGACGCGATGGGACGTCGATTTCATCATCGGGGAGTTCATCGGCGAGCTGAACTCGTCGCACACCTACAAGGGAGGCGGCGACCTCGAGCAGGTGCCGCACCGGTCGGTCGGGATGCTGGGCGCCGACTGGGAGCTGGCCAACGGCGCGTACCGGATCAAGGACGTCGTGCGCGGCGGTGCGTGGGACGCGGCGGTCCGGTCCCCGCTCGACGAACCGGGCGTCAACGTGAAGGCCGGCGACTACGTGCTGGCGGTCAACGGCGTGCCGCTCGACCCCAAACAGGATCCGTGGGCGGCGTTCCAGGGGCTTGGCAGCAAGACCGTGGTCCTCACCGTCAACGGCGCACCGTCGATGACGGGCGCGCGGCAGGTCGTGGTCAAGTGCCTGTCGGATGAAACCGAGCTGCGCTTCCGCGCGTGGATCGAGGAGCGGCGCCAGATCGTCGACAAGGCGACCAACGGGAAGATCGGCTACATCTACGTGCAGAGCACCGGGGTGGACGCCCAGAACGAGCTGATGCGCCAGTTCATGGCGCAGTGGCGCAAGGACGGCCTGATCATCGACGAGCGCTGGAACAGCGGCGGCCAGATTCCCGACCGGTTCATCGAGCTGCTGAACCGGCCGATCCTGGCGTACTGGGCGGTGCGCGACGGCGCGAGCAACCAGTGGCCGCCGGTCGCGCACCGCGGGCCGCAGGTCATGCTGATCAACGGATGGAGCGGCTCGGGCGGCGACGCGTTCCCGTTCTACTTCCGCGAGGCCGGGCTCGGTCCGCTCATCGGCACGCGCACCTGGGGCGGCCTCATCGGCATCAGCGGCGCACCGCCGCTCGCCGACGGCGGCAACGTGACCGTGCCGACCTTCAGGATGTACGACCCGAAGGGCACCTGGTTCCCCGAGGGAATTGGGGTGTCACCCGACATCAAGGTCGAAGAAGATCCCACGGCGCTCGCCAGGGGCACGGATCCGCAGCTGGAGCGCGCGATCAAGGAAGTGGTGGACGAGGTGGCGAAGGCGCCCAAAGCGCCACCGCGCCCGGCCTACGAGAAGCGCGTGCCGAAGGGCGGCGGCAGCCGGTAGCCACCATCGCGGACTGCACGGATTGCACAGACCCAGACGTCCAGCCCGTATCGGCCTGTGTGATCCGTGCGTGCGATCGGGGAATGAAGGGGACGATTCGAGCGATCGCGATTCAGCGATGCTGCGCGGCGGACCAGCCGGGCAGGAGTTCCTGCGTCACCTGCACCGTCACGGCGCGCGCGGCGTCGGTCTCGTGCCGATCGACGCCGACCCCGAAACCGATCCGATGGAACAGCGCATCCATCGTCCGGTTGTCGACGACGTCCGGCGCCCCGGCGACCTCGCGCGCGTGCTGCAGCTCGTGGCCGATGGTCGCGGTCCGATCCCACGGGCTGAGGTCCCCGCGAATCAGGATGCGCATGTATCGGTACGCGCCGACGCTGGTGACGAAGTGGATTTCACCCTCGAGGGGCGCGACCATGTTGGGGGGGGTCGAGATGTAGACGATGAGATCGGAACGAGCGATGGCGTCGACGAGCGACCGGAATGTCGGCGAGCGCTCGATCCCGTAGGCAATTGCGGCTTCTATGCGCGGGTCGGTGGCCCGGACGTGCGAGCGCTCGACGGTGATTGTGTCGCGCGCGCCCAGGGTCCCGCTGCCGGCCAGCACCGCGCACGCGGTCGCGGCCGCGCACAGTGCAGCGCCGATTCCGGCGGTCTGACGGGGCACGACGCCAGAGAGGCAACACGAATGCCACCGGGAGCCTCGTGGAAATGGCCTGAATCGCGCGTCGCGTGCGGATCGCTGACGGTTTTTCGTCACACGACACGGTTCACCGGACGCACCGAGTCGTATTAGACTGCGCGGGACAACGTCACCGGACTGACCGAGCCAGCGAGGAGCCGCGATGGCCACCAGGGATCCGCGGGTCGATGCCTACATCGCCCGGGCACAACCCTTCGCACGACCGATCCTGACCCACTTCCGCAAGACCGTGCACGCCGCGTGTCCCGAAGTCGAGGAAACGATGAAATGGCGTTTCCCGCACTTCGATTACAAGGGCATGCTGTGCAGCATCGCTTCGTTCAAGGAGCACTGCGCGATCACCTTCTGGAAGGCGGCGCTGCTGCAGGACAGCGGCATTCCCGCCACCGCGAAGACCGCCATGGGGCAGTTCGGCCGCATCACGTCCGTCTCGGAGCTGCCGCCTGGGAAGGTGCTGACGGCGCTGGTCCGCAGGGCTGCCGCGCTCAACGACTCGGGCGTGAAGACACCGCGGCGCCCGCGGGCCGCCAGGGCGCCACTCAATCCGCCGCCAGCCTTCGTTGCGGCACTGAAGAAGAACAGGAAAGCCCGGGCGACGTACGACGCGCTCCCGCCCAGCCACCGCCGCGAGTATCTCGAATGGATCGTCGAGGCGAAGACGGAGCCCACGCGCGAGCGCCGGATTGCCACGGCCGTCGAGTGGCTCGCCGATGGCAAGTCGCGCAACTGGAAGTACGAAGGGAACAGGAAGCGCCATGGTGAATCGTAGATACATGCTGAGCGTTCTGGCCGCCCTGATACTGGCCGCCACCTATCCGTTTCAGCCGTCGGCCCAGACGCCGGCGGCCGCGCCTGAATACGGGCCGCCGAAGGGGACGCTGGTGATTGTCGGCGGCGGTGCCACCGACGGCACCGGCATCGTCGAGAAGTTCATCGAACTGGCCGGCGGGGCTGACGCGAAGTTCGTCATCGTGCCGACGGCCGGCGGGAATCGCAATGCCTCAGGAGCCCTGGTCGAGTACAAGGAAGACGAGGTCATCGCGCCCTGGCTGCGGCGCGGATTGAAGAACGTCCGGATGCTCCACACCGCCGACCCCAAGGTCGCCGACACGGAGGCATTCGTGAACGTGCTGCGCGAGGCCAACGCCGTGTGGTTCAACGGCGGCCGGCAGTGGAACATCGTCGATTCGTATGCGAACACGCTGACATATCGCGAGTTCCACAAGGTGCTGGAGCGCGGCGGCGTGATCGGCGGGAGTTCGGCCGGCGCGACGATCCAGGGGGAGTACCTCGTGCGCGGCGACACGTCGGGTCCGCAGGTGATGATGACCGCCGAGCCGAACCATCAGGAAGGATTCAAGTTCCTGCGAGGCGTCGCGATCGATCAGCACATCAACACGCGCAATCGGTGGGACGATCTCGACGCCGTCATCCAGAAGTACCCGACGCTGCTCGGCATCGGGCTCTCGGAAGGCACCGCCATCATCGTCCAGGGCGACACGTTCGAAGTGATGGGCAAGTGGAAGGCCGCGATCCACGACAACACGCGGCTGTACCAGCCGTGGGAAAAGCCGTACTACGTGCTGTCGGCCGGCGACGTCTACAACATGAAGACGCGCAAGATCGAGAAGCTGGGCATCGGCGCCACACCCCCGCAGCGCGGACGGGGGAGGGCTCAACGCCCCTGAGCCTTGAGCCCTGAGCCTTGAGCCCTACTTCACCGCTGCGACCTTTCTGATCCAGGTCGTGATCGCAGCGAGGGCCGACGGCGAGATCGTTTCTTCGATCGCGGCGTACTCGCTTGGCGAACCGGTGGTTGCGGTCTGGAACAGGTGGTTCAGCCCCGGCAGGTGCATGACGGTCGCCTGCCTGTTGCCGCCGGCCTTCAGCGCCGCGTCAATCGCATCGAGGTTCGGCTCGTACGGCACCTGGAGATCGCGCTCGCCGTTGATGGCGAGGACCGGGCACGTCACCTTCGAGAGCACCGGCCGCGGGTCGTAGCCGATGAAGTAGCGGAACCACGGGGTGGTGACCGCCTTCATCTGCGCATCCAGCATGCTGCCCGCGGCGTCCTTCTGCGGCTCGGGAACGCCTTTCAGGATTTCGTCTCTGAGCTGCTTCAGGCGCGCCGCGACGGCGGCAGGGTCCTGCTCCTCCTTCACGACCCGGAAGATCTGCTCCTGCAGCTTGCGGTTGCCCGCGATTTGCGCCTCGTTGGCGCCTCCCGCTTTCGCGATCGCGGCCGCCTGCAGGTAGAGGATCTCCTCGCCCGGCAGCCCCGGCCCCGCCATGAGGACGATGAACGCCACGTCCGGAGAGCGCACGGCGACGATCGGCGCGATCAGCCCCCCTTCACTGTGCCCGATGAGGCCCACGCGTTTCGGATCGATGTCCTTGCGCGTCTTCAGATACGCGATGCCCGCCTGCACGTCTCCGGCGAAATCGTCGGAGGTCGACTCGCTGGTCTTCCCCGACGATCCGCCGACACCCCGGTCGTCGACCCGCAGGACGGCGATGCCACTGCGCGTCAGATGATCGGCCAGGACGAGGAACGGTTTGTGGCCGAAGATCGTCTCATCGCGATCCTCGGGTCCCGACCCGCTGATGAGAATCACGGCCGGGGCGGGCGCCGCCGTGCGCGGCAGCGTCAGCGTGCCGGCCAGCGTGACGCCGGCGGCCGTGTTCTGATAGGTGACCTGTTCGGCAGTGTACGGGAACGGAGGCGCCGGTTCCTGCGGCCGCTTCGGCGCGGCGGCCGCGCCGCGCTCCAGCGTCAGGGGCAGTGACGCGCCCCCCTGCAGCCAGTGCCCCTCGAGCCGTCGCCCATCGTCCGACAGCCGGCCTTCGAAGGCCGCCGCGGGCGTCTTCATCTCCAGGCGCACGGCGGGGCCGACGACCGTGACGGTCTCGAAACGGAGGCCCATCGCCCCCTGGTCGAGACTGTCGAGCGTTCCGGTCAGCTGGCCCGACGCGTCCCGCTTGATATGGATCGCGAGGCGAAGGGCCGGTCCCCCGGTCGCCAGCGTTCCCTGCCAGTCCCCTTCAATCGTCGCCGCGGCCGTGGGCTGTTGCGCGTGCGGCGCGCCGGCTCCCATCGCGGCGAGGCACACGCAGACGAGCGCAACTCGGTGAATATCCATGACGCCGCGATTCTACTCCTCCGGAATCGAATCGGGGAGGCCCCCGGAGGCGACGCCAGGCTGGGCGCCTGAGCGGCAGTCGCCCGCCTGACGTATGATTCGGTGCGGAGGTTTCCATGCTCCGCTCGTTCCTCGTGGCGGCGCTCGTGGTGTCCACGAGCCTCGCGCCTTCGCCGCAATCCGCTCGTCGGTCCACGACGCAGTCACCCGACCAGTTCTTCGGCTTCCACATCGGCGCCGACGGCGAACTGGCTCGCTACCCGAAGATCCTCGAATATCTCCAGCATCTCTCGAAGACGACCGATCGCGTCAAGTACCAGGAAGTCGGCAAGACGACGATGGGGAACCCGTACGTGCTGGCGACGATCAGCGCGCCGGAAAACCTCGCGAAGCTGGATCGCCTGATCGAGATCAATCGCCGGCTGGCGGATCCCCGCGGGCTCTCCGACGCGCAGGCCGCGCAGTTGTCGCAGGAGGGCCGCGCCTTCTACTTCGTGTACGGCAGCATCCACTCGACGGAGGTCGGCAATACGCAGGCGCTGATCGAGGTGGCGCACCGCCTGGCGACGGACACCAGCCAGCCGATCAGGCAGATCCTCGACAACGTCGTCGTGCTGCTCGTGCCGTCGCAGAACCCGGACGGGCAGTACCTCGTGATCGATCACTGGTACAAGACGAAGGGCACGCCGTTCAATCGCGTCTACCCGGACCTCTACCACAAGTACGTCGGGCACGACGACAACCGCGACTGGTTCATGTTCACGCAGAAGGAGACGCGGCTCGCGCTGGAGATCCAGAACACCTATAAGCCGATCATCACGCACGACATGCACCAGATGGGATCGGGCGGCGCGCGCATCTTCGTGCCGCCGTTCGACGATCCCCACGATCCGAACGTGCACCCGATCATCGCGCAGGGCATCATGACCGTCGGGCAGGCGATGGCGTCGGCGCTGGTGGCGGAAGGCAAAGGGGGTGTCGAGTTCCTGTCGCGCTACGATCTCTGGACGCCCGCGCGGCAGGTACATGGTCTACCATGGCCAGCCGCGCATCCTCACCGAGATCGCCAGCGTCAACCTCGCCGACCCGCTCGTCAACGCGAACGGCGCACCGATGGGGCCGCAGGAGGCCCGCTGGAACTTCCCGCTTCCCTACACGAAGAGCGAATGGCGCCTCCGCGACATCGTGGACTATTCCGACACCGTCGCGTTTGCCGGCATGTCGTACGTCGCGAAGTACCCGTACCGAATGGCTCCGCAATTTCTACCGGATCCACGCCGACTGGGTGAATCGGACGGCGGCGCCGTACGCGTTCGTCGTGCCCGCCGACCAGCGCGATCCGTTCGAGACGCGGGAGATGCTCGACATCCTGCGGCTCGGCGACGTCGAGATCCACAGGGCCACAGGCTCGTTCACGGCCGCCGCACGGCAGTACCCGGCGGGCTCGTGGGTGATCAAGGTCGCGCAGCCGTCCGGCGCGTTCGCCAAGACGATGCTCGAGCGGCAGAACTATCCGGACCTGCGGCAGTTCCCCGGCGGGCCGCCGAAGGCGCCGTACGACGTGACGGGCCATACGCTCTGGATGCTGATGGGGGTGACGGTCGACCAGATCGAACAGCCGTTCGACGCGCCCCTGGTGGCGTGGACGGCGGAAGCGGTCAAGGCCGCTCCCGTTGCCTCCCCCGGATGGGCCTACGCCATCGGGCCAGAGTCGAACATCGGTTACGTCATGGCGGCTCGTCTCCAGGCAGCGAAGGTCCCGGTCTACCGGGCCGCGACGGCGTTCGACGGGAACGGGCGCACCTTTGCTCCAGGCACATGGCTGGTACCCGCCGTCAGCGATGCCGCGCGCATCGTCAGCGAGACGGCCGCCACCGGTGGCATCACACCGGCCGGGCTGGCGAAGGCGCCGGCCGTGGACGCCTATCGCCTCAAGCCCGGGACGCGCGTCGGATTGTGGCGCGCGGCGAACAACATGCCGGGCGGCTGGATGAAGTGGCTGTTCGAGCAGTATCAGATCAACTTCCGCGAAGTGGCATCCACCGATGTGCCCGATCTCGCGGCCAGGTACGACGCCATCGTCCTGCCAGATGGAACGAGCCGTGCCTCGATCGTGCGGGGTCTCGATCCGCAGAGGAACGACAAGGAGTGGACCTGGGCGTACGGCGTCGGCGAAGAGGGGTGGACGTCACTCGCGGACTGGGTGAGGAACGGAGGCACGCTCGTCGCCGTCGGCTCGGCCGTCGACACCGCGCGCGAACTGCTCGATCTGCCGATCGAAAAGGCGCTGCCCGAGCCTGCCGGGCGCGGCGGACGCGGCGGAGCGGCGGCCGCGCAGGGAAGCGGGCGTGGAACGGCGGTGAACGATCCGACGCGCGTGCTGCGCGATGCCTTCGCGAGCCCCGCGCAGCTCGACGCCGCCCTGCGCGAGCGCGTGATCGACCCGACGTCGCTGTTCTATTGTCCGGGTTCGCTCCTCCAGAACGAGTTCAATCCCTCGCATCCTGTCGCGTTCGGGATGCCGAAGGCGTGGCCCGTGTTCTTCGAATCCGACCAGGCATGGCGCCTGCGTCCAGGCTTCGACATCCAGGCTGAAGTCGTCTCGCGGTATCCGAAGGAGGGACGAATCCTCCAGAGCGGCTGGCTGCTCGGCGAGGACCTCCTGCGCGACCAGGCCAACGTCATCGCGTTCCACGTTGGCAGGGGCTACGTCGTCACGATGGGCAGCCAGGTGGACTTCCGCGCGCAGCCGCGCGCGACGTTCAAGCTGCTTTTCAATGCGATCTTCCACGGATCCGTCGACGCGGGTGAGCGCCAGCGAGCTGGCAAAACTCGCCAGGAGTGGACTAGACGCGACTGTTCGCACCAGCGCCGACTTCGCTGTGCCCGGCGCCTGCGGCGGAATCACGGCCGTCGGTTCGTGCAGCGCCCGGGTGGCCGCCGTTGGTCCGAGTGATATAGTCGCGGCGTCCCATTTACCCCGGTGCCCCAATGAGCATCGTCGCCTTCAGCGACCTGACGAAGAGTTATGGCGAGACACCGGCGCTCCGCGGTGTCTCGTTCGACGTGCACCAGGCGGCGAGATCTTCGGACTTCTCGGGCCGAACGGCGCCGGCAAGAGCACGCTGATTCGCATCCTGATGGACATCATCCGCCCCGACAGCGGTGACGTCCGTCTGTTCGGCGAGCCGCGGTCGCGCGGGCACCTCGATCGGCTCGGCTACCTTCCCGAGGAACGCGGCCTCTACACCAAGCTCCCGGTCGTCGAAGTCATGACCTACTTCGGCGCGCTCAAGGGGTTGTCGCGCGCCGAGGCGCACAGGCGCGCGCTCGTCTGGCTCGAGAAAGTGGAATTGCCGCAGGTCGCCACTTGGAAGATCGAACGGCTCAGCAAGGGGATGAGCCAGAAGGTCCAGATCGCGGCGACGCTCCTGAGCGAGCCGGACGTGTGCGTCCTGGACGAGCCGACGACCGGGCTCGATCCGGTCAACGTGCGGCTCGTGCAGGATCTGCTGGTGGAGCGCCGGCAGAACGGCAAGACCACGATTCTCTCCACGCATCAGATGAGCCAGGTCGAAGCGCTCTGCGATCGCGTGGCCTTGATCGACCACGGGCAGTTGATGGTGTACGGCGCGGTCGACGAAGTGAGGCGGCGGTATTCCCGGCCTGAAGTCCGCGTGCACGCCCACGGCACGCTGCCGGCCGTCTCCGCCGCCGCCGCTACCCGGCAGGAAGACGACGGGTCGTGGCGCGTCACGCTCGGCAACGGGGTGCAGCCCGCCGACCTCCTTCGGGCGCTCGTCGATGCGGGCGCCAGCATCGACCGCTTCGAACAGGTGCTCGCGCCGATGGAGGACATCTTTCTTCGCGTGGTGCGGGAGGGACGGGCATGAGCCGCTGGCGCCGGATTTGGACCGTGGCGACCTTCGAGTTCCTTGCGGCCGTGAAGCGCCGCGGCTACCTCATCGCGACATTCGGCATGCCGCTCTTCATGGCGATGTACGGCGCCGTCGTCGGGCTCCCGGCCTACTACGCCGGCAAGCATGCGGAGGAGCCGGCCGTGTGGGGCGTCGTCGATGGGGCCGGGCTGCTGGGCCTGGACGGCGACGCGCGCGCGGCGACGCAGGTGCCGGACGAACTTCGGCAGACGCTCGAGGCCGCGGGACAGAGCGCGGCGCTCGCCCGGCTGCGCGATGGCAACATCACGTTCCGGCCGTTCGCGGGTGAGGCCGAGGCGCGCGCGGCGCTCACCGCGCGCTCGATCAAGGGATTCTACGTGCTGGCGCCAGACTATCTGGATTCCGGGAAGATCACCTACTTCACGCCGGAGTCCACCCGCCTGTCGATGTCCGAGTCGCGCGACGCGCTGTCGGACCTCGTGCGGGAGCACATGCTGGTCGGGCGCGTGGACGGGAAGGTCGCGGCGCGCGTGCTGACGCCGGTCGGCGGCATGCAGCGCTTCGCCATCACGCGCAGCGGCGCCGTCGTGGACGCGGGCGCGACCGCCACGATCGTCCGCATCGTCCTCCCGGTGGCCTTCATGGTGCTGTTCCTGATGTCGGTGCTGATGACGTCCGGGCTATCTGATGCAGGGCACCGCGACCGAGAAGGAAAACAAGGTCGTCGACGTCCTGCTCGCTTCCGCGCGGCCGGACGAGGTGCTCGCCGGCAAGCTGATTGGCCTGGGAGGCGCGGGGCTGCTCCAGGTGTCGCTGTGGCTCGTGTTCCTGTTCGTCGCCGGCATCGGCATCGTGCCGATCATCCTCGCGACGCACGTGCAGGTGCCCTGGCTGGGCCTGGCGCTCGCGCTGCCGCTCTTCATCATCTCGTTCCTGTTCTTCGGCAGCCTCATGCTCGGCACGGGATCGCTCGGCTCGAACATGCGCGAGGCGCAGCAGCTGGCGATGGTGTGGTCGCTGACGGCGGCGCTCCCGCTGATGATGATGGCGCTCATCGTCCAGGATCCACACGGGGTCGCCGCGCGCGTCATGACATGGCTGCCGTTCACCTCGGCGGCGGTCGTCGTGCTGCGGGCGAGCCTGGATCCGTCGGCGCTGGCCTGGTGGGAGATTGTCGGGGCCTTCGCGGTGCTCATCGGTGCGACCTGGCTGGCAATCGGCCTGGGTGCCAGGTTGTTCCGCGTGGGGCTGCTCAGCTCCGGCGCCCGCCCGTCCTTCCGCGAAATCATGAAACAGGCGCGGCTTCGGACGTAGCCCGGAGGGCGGCGATTGCGGTCGGGCGCTAAGATGGATTCACCCATGGATACCACGCACGACAAGGACGCTCAGGCGGCCCTCACATACGCCGCATACCTCCGGGTCGACGACCTGCTCGGCCTCCAGCGGTGCCGCTCCGCCGGACCCGAACACGACGAAATGCTCTTCATCGTCATTCACCAGGTGTACGAGCTGTGGTTCAAGGAGCTGCTGCACGAGCTCGACCGCGTGCGCCGCCTGCTCGAACAGGACGATGCCTTCCGCGCCCAGCACACCCTCAAGCGGGTCCTGACGATCCTGAAGGTCATGGTCGCGCAGCTCGACATTATCGAGACCATGACACCGCTCGAATTCCTGAGCTTCCGGGACCGCCTGGAAGAGGCGAGCGGGTTTCAGTCCGACCAGTTCCGCCAGCTCGAGTTCCTCCTCGGTTTCAAGTCGGCGACGGCGATGGAGCGATTCTCGCCCGGTAGCCGTGCCCGCACCGATCTCGAGCGCCGCTGGCGCGAACCGACGATCTGGGACGCGTTCCTGGAGTACCTCAATGGCGAAGGGTACACGATTCCGGCCGGGCTCACCGACCGCGACGTGACCTTGCCGATCGAGCCCTCGCCGGACCTCCAGGACATCCTCATCGACATCTATCGAGCCGACCCGAAGAACAGCGAATTCTGCGAGCGGCTCGTCGACCTGGACGAAGGATTCCAGGAGTGGCGGTACCGCCACGTCAAGATGGTGCAGCGTACGATTGGCGTCAAGCCGGGCACGGGTGGCTCGGTGGGCGTGCGGTATCTGGAGACGACGCTCGGCCGTACGGCGTTTCCCGATTTGTGGGAGATCAGGGGATCGTTGTAGTCGCGCGCCTCAGGACGCGGAACTCTCCGACCGCGACCAACAGCCAGGCGAGCGTCAGGCACGCGAAAATCATGAGCATCGGCGTGAACGCCTCGGCCATGCCGAGTGCGGCGAGGCTCAGCGACGAATCGTCGCGCGTCGCCGCCAGGCCGCGGAGGATTATCGTCACACCTGACATCAGGCTCGACAGCGCGGCGAAGATGGCCGCGAGCGACACCGGGCGCATCAGCGTGAGCCACCGCTCCGCCGGACGGATCGCATAGGCGAGTCCGAACGCGAGCGGCACCATGCCGATGCCGAGCATCAGAAGGGCGAACTGGCTTACCTGCCGCAGGTCGTGCAACATGATCACGCAACCTCCTCGTTGTCGCACCCGACATAACGTCGGGGTGCCACGAGCGTGACGCACGTCACGTTCGTCTGCCTCGCGCGTTATGACCACATGGATCGGGAAACCGAGCTGGCAATCGTCCAGCGGCTCCGCGGGGGCGATACGGAGGCCTTCGATGCCGTCCACGCCGCCTTTCACGTGCGGCTGTTCACTTTTCTGGTCCGGCTGACGCGCCGGCGAGACCTGGCCGAGGATCTCGCCGAGGAAACCTGGCTGCGGCTGGTCTCACACGCGAGGCGGCTCCGCGCAGACACGCGCTTTGCGCCATGGCTGTTCACCGTCGCGCGCAACCTGTATGTGAGTTACTGCCGGGCGCGGGCCCTCGAGGAGGCCTATGGAGGGCCGCTGGAGTTGTGGCCCGCGCATCCAGCCACCGTCTCTCCGTTCGACGAGACAGCGGCCAGCGAGCTGGAGCGGCGGATCGAGCGCGCGCTCGCGCGGATGCCGGCAACCGCACGCGAGGTCCTGCTCCTCGTTGGCGTCGCCGGACTCGAGCCGTCGGAAGCGGCCGTCGTCTGCGGCGTGACGCCGGAGGCCCTGCGGCAGCGGCTGAGTCGCGCGCGGGCGCAGCTGGCGCGCGCGCTCGAGGAACGGGAACGTCCGGGCTCGGTGGTCGTCGGGGAGGTCGCCTCGTGAACGACCCGCTGCTGCGGCTTCTCGAACGGCTGCCCGACGCGCCTCTGCCCGACGAGGCGCGCACCGAACGGACTCGCGCGCGCTGCCACGCGGCGCTCGATCGGCAACGGGTTCCAGGCGCGGCCCGTCCATCGCCCGCCGCCGCGCGCCGGGAGGCCTCGCCCGCACCGGGCTTCGTGTATCTGGCGCAGATCGCCCGCGAGGTGTGGCGGATGTCCCGCCTGTTCCGACAGCCGGCGGACATCGGCCGCGCCGCGAATCCGGCCCCTTGATCGCGAGGCGCTGAGGCGGTTCGGGAACCGCCCCTACCCGTCGGCGCGCAGCGCGGTCACCGGCCGCACACGAGTCGCGCGCCGCGCCGGCACATACGACGCGAGAAGGGCGGCCGCGATGAGCGTGAGCGGGGCCGTCGCGAACACGATCGGGTCGAACGCACTGACCTCGTACAGCAGGCCGCTCACGCCTCTGGCGACGGCCCGCCACGGTAGGTGCGGCCGAATGGCACGTAGACGTGGGGTACAGGAACCTTGTCGAACATGTCGTGCCGCACGCCGGCCACCACACCGACGATCTCCAGGGTCCGGCCGATCGTCTCTGCGAGGCCGTTCTTTTTTCCATTTACCTTTTCCCATATTCCATCAGGCCGGCATCCTTCAGCGGCCTGCTAATCGCCGCGCAGCGCGATGGCCGGGTCGATCCGCGCGGCGCGGATGGCCGGGACGAGCGCCGCCATCACGGCCGCCGCCAGCCATCGTCGCGGCAACCAGGATCAGCGTGACCGGATCCCTTCCGGTCACGCCGACGAGTCCACTTTCCAGGAGCCGTCCGGCGACGATCGCGAGACCGACGCCCACGGCAATTCCAGGCGCGGCGTTCCGGAGGCTCTCGCCAACGACCCGCCGCGCGATGCCGCCAGGTGACGCCCCGAGCGCCAGGCGCACACCGATCTCACGCGTCCGGCTGGCGACGAGCATCGCGAGCACGCCGTATACGCCAAGCGCGGCCAGCGCCAACGCCGCCCCCGCGAGACTCCCGATGAGGTTCGCGGTGACGCTGCGAGCGATCAGCTGGGTCCCGAGGATGTCGGCGAGGCTGGCGGGAACTCCGACCGTCGCGCCTGGCTCGACTTCGCGCACGCTGGCGCGCAGGTCGCGGGCGATGGCCCGTGTGTCCGAAGTGGCGGAGCGGATGAGGAGCGAGAAGTCGGTCTGCGCGAACTGGCGCGTGCTGAGATAGACCGCCGGATCGCTGGGGCGCTCGAGGCCCCGGAACCGCTCGTTCTCCACGACCCCCAGGATCTCGAATTCGGCCGGTACGGCAGGACCCCATGTCATCTGCGGGGCCGCGCTCCGCAGACGACGTCCGATGACCGAGCCGCCGTGCGCGAGGGCGAAGGCCTCGTTGACGACAGCGGCTCCGGGGCCGTCAGGCCCGTTGTCATCGGTGAAGGTCCGGCCCCCCAGCACCTCGACCCCCAACGCGTCGAAGTAGCTGGGGCTCACGATACGGAGCTGCGCCTGGCCGCGGATCTCGGCGCTGCCGCCTGGATCTTCGCCGGTGAGCCGGAAGGTGTCGGTCCAGTTCGCCTCGAGCGGATTGTCGTAGGCCAGCGCAACCGCGCGAACGCCCGCGCGGGCTCCGAGGGACCGGCGCAGCCGATCTTCGAACGCGACGATCTTCGCCGGAGTGCCGAGCGTGGCGGGCAGCCCGATGTTGGCGCTCACGACGCCGTCGATGAGGAATCCCGGGTCTTCCGACTGCACCGACCAGAGCGACTGGACGAGCAGCGCGGCGGACGCGACGAGGGCAATCGTGACGGACAGCTGCGCGACCACGAGGATCCGGAATACTCCGCCGCGAGCCCGCCCGGCCACGCCGCGCGGTGCCGGCCCCGATCTGAGC
Source organism: uncultured Acidobacteriota bacterium (assembly GCA_963817635.1). Lineage (GTDB taxonomy): Bacteria > Acidobacteriota > Vicinamibacteria > Vicinamibacterales > 2-12-FULL-66-21 > CAWFPR01. Next base: position 45,619 of record CAWFPR010000030.1, read on the forward strand.
AGGCGGCCGACGGGCCAGGCGGCAATGCCCAGACCCGCGACGATCGTGACGAACGCCGTGAAGAGCGCCACGCGCAAATCGAGCGCGGCCGGCGTCATGAACGGCAGGCTGGGCGGAAGCTGTCCGGGAATCACCGCCAGCGCGTAGCGCGCCAGAACGATGCCCGCGACTCCGGCCGCCGTCGCCAGCAGCAGGATTTCGGCGCTGATCTGGCTTGCGAGCCGCCCCGCGCTCGCGCCGAGCGCCGCTCGAACCGACAGCTCTCCGCGGCGCCTCTCGAACGCCGAGACCTGCAGCGCCGCGAGATTCGCGCAGGCGACGAGCAGCAGCGCCGCCGCCGCGCCGATGATCGCCAGCAACGGCAGGCGTGCACCGCGAACGAACTGATCCCTGATGGGCGTCACGGCGCCGCCGTGCGGATCGGCGGCGTTCGGGGAGGTCATTCGCGTCAGCTCGTCGGTCGCCTGCGCGATCGATACTCCGCCCGCCAGGCGTGCGACCACGCCGAACACATGGGAGCGGTTGTTGGCGTCGAGTTCCGGCGTGCGGGTGATGGGGACCCAGAACTCACGTGAAGCCGCTTCGATCGTCACCGACGCCGGATTCACGGGCCAGGCAGGAAAAACGACCGGCGGCATGACGCCGATGACGGTGTACGGCAGCCCGTTGAGCCGGATCGACGTACCCACGACGTCGGCGCGCCCGCCGAGGCGCTGCTGCCAGAACGCATGAGAGGCCACCAGCACCTGGTGCTGGCCGGGGACTTCGTCGGCTGCCGTGAACGTGCGCCCGAGCGCTGGCGCCACGCCGAGCGTGTCGAAGAACGCCGCCGAGACTCGCACGCCTCGCACGGGCGTCATGCCGTCGGCGCCGTCCATCGCAAACCCGGCCGCGCCAAAGAGCGCAAGAGACGTGAAGGATTGGGACCGGTCACGCCATTCGGCGAAACGCCCGCTCGTCACGCGAAACACGGCGCGGTCTCCGTCTCGGCCGGACGCCTCCCACGCGAAGACGAGCCGATCGGGATCGTGGAACGGCAGTGGGCGCCAGAGCACGGCCGTGGCGAGCCCATACGCCACCGTGGTCGCGGCAATCCCGAGCGTCAGCGTCGCAATGACGGCCGTCGAGAAGAGAGGACGGTGCCCCGCGAGCCGAAAGGCCCAGCGGATATCACGAGCGAGCGTGGCCAGCATCAGCGCTCCTTTGCAGACTGCAGTCGATCGGAGCCAGGATTCCCCGGTCCTCCTAAGACGAGAGAAGGGCAGCCGAGGTTTACCTGGGATCACCGATTGCCAGCTGTCGAACCGGGGTAACATCGCCACGGCCAGGCGCAGGCACCGCGTGACGGCCTTCCGTCGATATGTTCAGACACCTGGCCTCCGCGCTCGGCGTGCTCCTCCTCGCCGTCCCCGCGCCGCCGACACGTCTTGTCATCGCGGCCGGTACACTGCTCGACGGCCGCGGCGCCGTCCTGCACGACGCGCGGGTGGTCGTGGAGGGTTCGCGCATAGTCGCGATCGATCCGGCGGCGGCGCCCGTAGACATCGATCTGGGCGACGCGACCCTGATGCCTGGCTGGATCGACACGCACGTGCACCTGTCATGGTATGTCGACGCGCGCGGCCGGTCCCGGACCAGCGCTGCCACCGCGCAGGCACTCGCGCAGGAGACGCTGGCAAACGCCCAGGCGACGCTTGAACGCAGGATTCACGACCGTCCAGTCGCTCGGCGCCCCGATCGACGGTCCCGTGCGTGATGCGATCGCGAGAGGTGACGTCCAGGGTCCCCGCATCCTGACCTCGCTCATCCAGATCACCGGCACGTCGGGAGACACCCGGCGCGATGCGCGCGCTCGTCCGAAAAGTCAAGGCGGACGGAGGCGATGTCGTCAAGCTGTTCGCCACGGCGGGCGCCGGCGGCGACACGCGCCAGACGATGACTGACGCGCAACTCGAGGCGGCCTGCGGCGAGGCAAAGGCCATTGGGCTGCGCGCGGTCGTGCATGCGGTCTTCGACGGGGGCGCGCGCGCCGCCGTGCGGGCGGGGTGCACGTCGATCGAGCACGGCACCTACGTGTCTGACTCCACGCTGAAGCTGATGGCCGAACGGGGCACCTGGTTCGATCCGAACCTGCTCGTGTGGCACAACTACATCGAGAGGCGTGAGGCGTTCGGGATGACAGACGAGGCGCTCGTGGATATTCGTGACGCCATCAGGCGCACCGCCGATGCCATCCGCCGCGCCCGCGCGCGCCAGGTCCGCATCGTCTTCGGCACGGATGCGGTGGCCGGCGCCCATGGCCGGAACGCGGAAGAGTTCGTCTACCGCGTGCGCGAGGCGGGGGAGAAGCCGGGCGACGTCCTGATGAGCGCGACGTCACTGGCCGCCGACTCGCTTGGTCTCGGGAGCCGCATCGGCACCATCGCGCCCGGCTACGAGGCCGACCTCGTCGCGACCGACGGCAACCTGCTGGACGACATCACCGCCGTTCGTCGCGTCGTCTTCGTCATGAGGGGCGGGGTGACGGCGAGCGGAACCGATAGCGTCGCTTTGCCGCCGCGCCTCGTTTCGGATGCCCAACGCGAGCGGCCGCGATCGAGCAGCCTCCGAGGTGTCACCGCCCGGCCAGCGCGAATGCGTCGAAGTACTTCTGCAGTCCCGCGGCAGTGGAGTGATACTCGTTGACTCCGGCAAAGAAGTCGACGACCACTTCCCGCGCGCGCGCGATCTCGCGCAGCCTCGCCGGAGAGCGCCGATGCCGCGGATCGTCGAGCGTCAAGTCGAACAGATCCAGCGCGCGATAGAGCGCCGCCTGGGCGACTTCAGGATTGCGCGTCGTCCACGTCGAGGCGCGGCTGATCTCGCTGCCGATGTTGCCGAGCTGCTGGGCGATCGTCATCGTCCACCACCGATCGGCCAGAGCCCGATGACGCGGGTCCGTCATCGCCGGACGACCTCGTCGACGAGGGCGCGGATGGCATCCCGCGTGGCAGGGTCATCGACGCCGCGGGATCGGTTGCCGAACGACGGCCTGAGGTTGATCATCGAGTCGAACTCGAGCCACTCCGGGCCGTCCACGCCAGGATAGAGATTGATGCCCCAGAGATTCCGCTGCGCCGATCCTTCCGCCAGCAGCTCGGCTTCCTGATCCGCATGCAGGTCAGCGTCGAGCAGCAGCACTCGCCGCTCGAGATCGACGACGCCCTTGACCATGTCGCCGAACCGCGTCTGTGCCAGGTGCCGGAGATCGTCGATCGACAGCGGGGTGGAGGACGTCACGCGTCGCATCTCGGAGCACGACGATACTACACGCCTCGGCCTTTGGGGCGCCTTTCCGACGGCCTTCGCGACAGTTGAGCCCACCATCATGGACAACGTGCCGCCGCCGAGGTCAGAATCGCGGCGAATAACCGGCCGATGTCGGCGGTCGCACGCCAGCCGTGCGAACCGTGAGCACGGGGAGGCGCGCTCGTCTGGCACAACGACCTCGAGCGGCCCGACGCGTTCGGATTGACGAGCGAGGCGCCGGCCGACGTCGTCGTCAACGCTACGTGTCTCATGGACGAATCGCTCGGCTCGGCTCGGGTCGGGCGGGCGCATTGGCCCCATCGCACCGGGGTACGAAGCCGACTTGGTCGCCACCGACAGATTGCCGACTGTTCCGATTCAGACCTCTTCATGCTACATTTCGGTCGCCGCGAGCCTCAATGCAATCCATCGGTTTCGCCGGCATTCCACCCGCCCTGCGCCGCCTGGTGAAGGCGCGGATGTCTACGATTGTCTCGATCGTGACGCTGGCCCTGGCGATCGGCGCGAACAGCGCTGTCTTCACGTTGATCGACCAGCTCCTGCTGAGGCCGCTGCCGGTCAGGGAGCCGGACACGCTCGTCCTGGTCAGCGCAAACCCGCTTCCGAAATTCGGCTTTCGCTTCGCCGAGAGCAGCGGCGGCCGCCGGCCGGACGGCACACGCACGTATCTCGTCAGCTACGAGCTGTTCTCGGCTCTCTCCGATCGGGTGCCGGCCTTCGTCGAGTGTTTTGCGCAGTACACCCTACGGTCCCCCGTATTGGTCGGCGACACGCCGAGCGAGCTGTGGGGCCAGCTCGTGTCGGGCAACTACTTCGCCGTGCTCGGCATCAAGGCCGCCGCCGGCCGGCTGCTCTCACCCGGCGACGATCGGCCGGGCGCATCCCCTGTCGCCGTCATCAGCTATGGGTATTGGCAGCGGCAGTTCGGCGCCGACTCCACGGCCGTCGGGCACAGCATCCGCATCGCCGGACACCCCGTGACAATCGTGGGCGTAGCCGCGGCCGGCTTCACCGGCCTCGGCGGTCTGGCGGGTTACACCCCTGAGTTCTTCCTTCCGCTCGAACTCTACGACCTGCTCAAACATCCGATCAGCCTGCCGCTGAGGAACCCGACCGCCGATCGCCTCGAGATGTTTGCGCGGCTGCGGCCGGGCACGAGCGTCGAGCAGGCGCAGGTCGCTGGCGAGACGGTTTACCAGCAACTGCTCAGCGACGCTGTCGGGGGACGCTGGAACGAGGTGGAGGAGAGCGACAGGCGCGTGTCGCGCATGGTGTCGGAGTACTTCGACTCGCGGGGCGAGCCCGACAAGGCGCGGGCAGCACGCGAGAACCGCGCCGCAGGTCGTCATCTGACGGTGTTTCCGGCCGGCTACGGCCTCAGCAGCCAGTCGTTCGTGAGCCCGCAACTGCTGCGGGCGCTCCAGATCCTCATGGTGATGGCAGCGCTCCTGCTGCTGATTGCCGTCAGCAACGTCACCAACCTCATCGTGGCCAGGGGCGCGGCCGCAAGCCGAGAGGTGGCGATTTGTCTCGCGCTCGGCGCCAGCCGCACGCGCCTGCTCGCCGAACGCCTCGTGGACAACCTGCTCATCGCCGCCGCCGCCGGCGCCGGCAGTCTGCTCGCGGCCAGGTGGCTCGCCGACGTGCTGCTGTTCGTCCTGCCGTTCGGATCGGAGCAGACTCCCGTGACGACGGCGCCCGACCGAAGGACGATGCTCTTCACTCTCTGCGTGGCGCTCGCCTCTGGCCTCCTTGTCTGGCTGGCCTCGTCGCTCCAGATCACGTGCCGCTCCACGCTGCCGCTGACTGGCACCGGCCTCGGAGGGGTCTCCACGCGTCCGACGCGGTTCCGCCGGGGTGTGCTCGCGCTGCAGACCGCGCTGTCGCTGGCGCTGCTCTGCGCGGCCTCGATGTTCGCGCACAGCCTGTTGAATCTGACCAGCGTCGATGCCGGCTTCGAGGTCGCGGGCCTGACGACGTTCCGGCTGCAAGGTTCTGGCACGACGGCCTTGCAGCGGATGGAGCCCCTCGTGCGCGACATCACGGCCGCGCTGGCGGGAACCGTGGACGTGCAGTCGGTCGCCGCAACCAGCGAGCTGCCGCTCATGAGCGGAGGGAGCACGTGGGTCGTGGGGGGCGACGTGCCCGTCAACGCCGAGAAGGCAATATCTGCCGGCGCCGTCTCAATCACGCCAGGCTACTTCCGAACGGTCGGGTTGCCGGTCGTGCGCGGGCGCGAGTTCACGGAGCTGGACACTGCCGGCACCGAAGGCGTTGCCCTGGTCAACGAGTCGCTGGCCCGCGCGCTCTTTGGCGAACGGAATCCCATCGGCGAACGAGTCGGGCTGCAGTATGTAGCGCTCGACAGGACTGTCGTCGGGGTCGTGCGGGACGCGAAGGAGAGCCTGCGCCGGCCGCCCCAGCCGGCAATGTACGTTCCGCTGGCTCAACAACCGATGAGCTCGATGACGATCGTCTTACGAACCAGGAGCGGCCGTCCCCTCGACGTGGCCACCGTGCGCTCGGCGGCGCGGCACATCGAATCGACGGCGGTCGTGAATGAGCTGGCCACGATGCAGCAGTTGATTGATGACACGTTCTCACGGGATCGAGGTACTGGCCCTGCTGTCGTCCGCCTTCGCCGGCCTCGCCGCGCTCCTGTGCGGCCTTGGCTTGTTCGGAATGATGAACTTGCATGTGGCGACCAGGCAGCGCGAGCTTGGAATACGGCTGGCGCTCGGCGCCGAGCGGCGTTCGATCCAGTGGAACGTGGTACGTGAAGCGGTGTTCGTCATCCTGGCCGGGGCGCCAGTCGGACTGGCCGCATACCTCGTGTCGAGCCGCGTGGTCGGATTGTTTCTGTTCGATCTGTCGCCGACGGACGTGCCGACGGTCGCGGCCGCCGCATGCATGCTGCTGATGGTGGCGCTCGCCGCGAGCTTCATCCCCGCAAGGCGCGCGACCCACCTGGATCCCGCGGTCATTCTCAGGCGGGAATAGACGAGAGACGCCTGGTGCCCGACGCGGGCCGCACGCGAGACGAGATTCTGCGCGACCACTCACGCCCGTACTGCGGCCGAACGGGAAGCGCTCCGCCGCCGAACGCGTCCCTGGCCGGGCGAACTTCTCGTCTGAACCCGGCTCCGATTCACGCTCCGAAACACGACAAGAAACCGCGCAAGAACCGAACAGACACTCGTCGTCGATTCGGGTCCCCTGACATACGCTGGCTCCGTGACGCGCTTTGTCAGCGGGGCCATCATCGCCGCGCTCTGTGGCGCCCGCAGCGTTCGGCACATCCGACCCGTCGATGCTCTGCGCAGTGAGTAGCCGGGCGCGCGCTCCTGTCTGATTTCCGGGCGCCTGCCGGAACCTCGCTCGGCCGGGCGACGTAGGACAGTCGACATCAAGGAGTTCGCAGTGAGCAACCTGCTGGACGACGTCCGTCACAGCTGGCGGATCTTCCGCCGGAGCCCGGCGCTCGCGCTGGTGGCCGTGGCCGCGCTGGCGATGGGCATCGGCTTTACCACCACGATGTTCGGGATCGTGCATGGGGGCACCCGCAATCTGCCGCTGCCCGATCCCGACGAGCTGGTGGTCTTCGCCGAATACGCGCCTGACACCGGTTCGCGCGACCTGCCTTCCAGTCGGTCCGCCTACCAGGACCTGGACGGACGCACTGACGAGCTTCCAGGCGCTCGGCGCGTTCCAGACCGCCTCGGTCAACATCAGCCGCGACAGCGCCCAGCCGGAACGGCTCGAGGCGGCGTTCGTCACCTCCAACACCTTCACGCTGCTTCAGATTGGCGCGGCCCGCGGCCGGGTGTTCGCCGCCGCCGATCTTCAGCCGGGTGCGCCCGATGTCGCTGTCATCAGCTATTCGCTCTGGCGGGGGCGCTTCGGCGGCGATGACGCCATCGTCGGACGGACGATCCGGCTCGATGGCCGGCCGCGGACGGTGATCGGCGTCATGCCGCCGCGTTTCGGATTCCCCATCAATACGCGCGTCTGGCTGCCGCTCGATCCGAGCCCGGCGGGCAGCACCGGTCCGGGTGACGATCTGCGGGTATTCGGCCGGCTGCGCCGGGGCGTGTCCGCCGACGCGGCGCGTCGCGAACTGCAGACGACGATCGGGGGTCTGGCTGCCAGCAATCCGGAGATTTACCACGACCGGCGGGCGCAGGTGCTTCCGTTCACGGAGATGGAGACGCCCGCGGACATTCGACGGACTCTGGAACTGCTCGTCGCGCTCGTCTCGCTCGTCCTGCTTGTGGCGTGCGCGAACGTCGCCAACCTGCTGCTGGCCCGTGCGGCCGCACGTTCGCGAGAGACGGCGATCCAGGTGGCGCTCGGCGCCAGCCGGGCGAGGCTGGTGAGCGAGCGACTCGTGGAGGCCGTCGTGCTCGCGGCCGTTGCCGGTGTCGCAGGCCTGCTGCTGGCGCACGCCGGCCTGAAGTTCTTCGCGGCGGCGTCGTCGGGCGTCCTCGAGGCGTTCTGGGTGGATTTCCGCGTCGATTCGACGGTTGTGGCGTTCGCCACGCTCATCGGGCTGGCGGCGGCCGTTGCCGCCGGCCTGGTGCCCGCGCTTCGGGCGTCGGCTGCCGGCGTCGGCGCGCTGATGAAGGACCAGTCCACGTCGATCGCGGGCCTGCGCATCGGCGGGCTCGGCCGATGGCTGGTCGTCGCGCAGCTCGCGCTCGCGTGCGGACTGCTCGGCGTGACGGCGTCGTTCACCCGCGCGTCGGCGGCGCTCCGAGCAGTCGATATTCCGTTCCCGGCCAGGCAGATCCTCACCGCGCAGCTCAGCGTCAGGCAGTCCGTGCTCGACAGCGTCACCGAGCGCAACACGTTCGTCCGGCGGCTTCACGAGACGCTGGCGGCGTCGCCGGATGTGACGGCATCCGCCCTCGTAACCGTGCTGCCGGGCCGCGGCGCCGGTCACTGGACGATCGCGCTGCCGGACTCGGCGACGGCCGGCGATCATCCTCTCGCGGGCGTCACGATGGTCACTCCCGAGTTCTTCGATCTCGCCGAGGCCGGCGCCGTGCGCGGACGTCTGTTCACCTGGCAGGACGACGACCGGGCGGCTGCCGTCACGGTGGTGAATCAGAGTTTCGCTCGACGGTTCTTCGCGGACGGCGATCCGCTTGGCCGCCGCGTTCGCCTGGGCACGCGCGATCGACGATTGTCGGGGTGGTGCGCGATCTCCTCATGCAGGACGTCGAGGATCTCGACGGCACGGGTCTCTACGTCCCGCTCCTCCAGGCCCGGCCGTACCCCGTGCGCGTGATGGCCCGCACCGTGGGCGCGCCGCTCGACAGCGTCGGTGCGCTGCGCCGTGCGGTCGCCGAGGTGGACCCCATTTGCCGATTCTGGAAGCGGCCACGCTGGACGACGCCATCTACGCCGACAAGGGGGTGCTCGACGCGGTGGCCGTCCTGTTCCTATGTTTCGGGCTCGGCGCGGTGTTTCTCGCCCTCATCGGCCTGTATGCCGTGCTCTCGTTCGTCGTGACCCAGCGGACGCGGGAGTTCGGCGTGCGCATGGCGCTCGGCGCGACCCGAGGCGACATCGTGCGCCTCGTGCTGCGCCGGGGGGGCGTGGAGCTGGCGTGGGGTCTGACAATCGGCATGCTGCTCGCGTTCGGCTTGTCGAAGGTACTCGCGGCGTCGATGGAACGCCTTCCGCCGGGCGGGCCGTCCGTCTTCGTCGCGATCCTGCTCACGGTCAGCATCGGCGCATCGCTGGCGATCTGGTGGCCCATGCGGCGGGCCGCGGGGCTGGCGCCGGCAGACGCGCTGCGGGTGGACTGACCATCACCTCGACACGCTGAGGCGCGGCGGCAGCACGACTGCCGCTCAGCGCCGTCC
>CAWFPR010000031.1:0-59414 GCA_963817635.1 uncultured Acidobacteriota bacterium
TCGCTGTATGTGCAAGGCCGGGGCGCGCTGCGGCAGGAGCTGACTGCTTGCCTGCGCACCGGCCGGGCTCTGCGAGTCCCGCGCGCGCGGGCTCGTCGCGGGAAGAGCTTCGTGACCGATCAGGTTCTGATTAGCGAGCGGCCGGCCGAGGCGGCAGATCGGGCGGTGCCTGGGCACTGGGAGGGGGACCTGATCGTCGGGCTCGACAGCTCAGCGATCGGCACGCTCGTGGAGCGCTCAAGCCGCTTCACGATGCTGCTTCACCTCCCGCCGATGAGCGACCAGGGTCCGAGGGTGAAGAATGGCCCTGCGCTGGCCGGGCACGGCGCCGAGGCCGTCCGTGACGCGATCGCGGAAGCGATCACAACGCTTCCCGTGCAGCTATGCAGGTCGTTGACCTGGGATCAGGGCACCGAGATGGCACAGCACGCGCAGCTGCGGATCCAGACCGGCCTGCCGGTCTACTTCTGCGATCCACACAGCCCGTGGCAGCGCGGCACCAACGAGAACACCAACGGTCTGCTGCGCCAGTACTTCCCCAAGGGCACCGACCTGTCCCGCCACAGCGCCGATGACCTCGCCGCGGTCGCCGCCACGCTGAACAGCCGACCCCGCAAGACGCTCGACTGGAGAACGCCCGCCGAGGCGTTGAACGATACCTCAGCGCGGCGGCCTGAACCGGCACCGGCCTTCAGGCCGCCAATTATCAGTTGACAGTGAAGAGCGCGCTCGTGGCGGGGTGACCGACGGCGCGCACGCGGCTATCGCCGCTCCGGCTCGCCCCTCGGGGCGAGCCTCCGCGACGACAGCCGCGTCACCCCAGTCGAGTCCCCCAACCGCAGCCAACCAGAGTCCGTCACTCGTCAGAGATACAGTCACGTCGACAGGCACTGTTGCGACGACGGGTTGAGTCCGGGCAATTCACCGCGGTGCTGTTCACCAAACGCTGCGCCAAGGCCGGGATCGAGGTCTCGATCGGCTCAGTCGGCGATTGCTATGACAACGCCGTCTGCGAGACCTTCCACGCCAGCCTCAAGAAAGAGAAGATCTACCGGCAATCCTGGCCGACCCGCGCCGCGGCACGCACCGCGATCTTCGAGTACATCGAGGGCTGGTACAACCCGCGGCGCCGGCACTCAACGCTCGGCTACCTGTCCCCTATCGAGTTCGAGCGACACACACCGAGCTCGCTCAACCGGCGCTCGAGGCCCCGATTTCGCCCAACGGATCGGTCGCGTCGATCGCGCCGAGGCCCTCACACGGGCTTACAACGCGTCACGTCTCGACCGTCGGCGTCGATTTCGCTGCCCACGCCCCGATCTCTCCCGAGAACGGCCTCGTCGTCCCAACCGGTCCCGCTCAGGCCGCGCCGAAAGGCGGTCAAGGGACGAACGGCAACGGGTGGCCTCTCCGACCCGTAGTCAAAGAGCAAGCTCGCTGATACAACAATCAACTACAACAGCCAAGACGTGTCGTCCAAACCGGGAGCGGTCCAGGATGCCATTTGCGAGCGCGGTTGCGGCCACTTCTTCTGCTCGGCAAGAGCTGGGAGACCTTCCACTGGCTGCCGGCGAGCCGCGACTAATCCGGGTTTGGAGATCCGAGCCGCTCGAATTTCGACTCGCGGTCGACGCCACCTTCCCGCCTGTCACGCCCGGCGGTGATTTCTGTCGACGTGGTCACGGCTCGCGTCGCGGAGGTCGATTTGGTGACAGCGGACGGTTCGCGGCTACGTCCGGCTCCTCAACTGAAGCGGCGGCTCTAAGCCGCCGCTTGGGGGCAGAGCATCACCCCGGGGCTACGCGGCCGCGCCGACCTGTGGGGTGCTCGAAGGCCACGATCGTGTGGCGGAGCGTATCGCCGAGGTACAGCTCGTGAACGCCAACGTTCTGCATCAGTCTCCTTGCGCGTGAAAGGAGCCGAGGAGCTCGTCGTCGTGAGCCACGATCGTGATCTGCTCCGGGGTGCCGCGGATGATCATGAAGCCGCGGAGACCGCTGGGACCGGGACCACCGAGCGCGAACGGCTCGAAGCCGCTGATGCGACCCTCCTCCAGCAGCTTGTCGTAGTAGGCGACCACCTCGGAGAGCAGACGCCGCAGGGCGTGCTCCTGGCGACCGGGATCGATCTCCCCCCAGCTGATGAGCAGCCCTGCATCGAGCATTCGGGCCACCTCCTTTCTCTCAAGCGCCGCGTCACCGCGGCACCGCGAATTAGGGTACCCTAACGCTAGATCGATAACGATCGGGCGGGAGCCGAGTGGACTACTGCACTCGCCCGTAGAAGCGTGCAATCGCGGCGCCGCCGTCACGCTCTCCGGGATTCTCGCCACGACAACAGTCACGCAACAGCGGACGTCACCAGCGCCGAGACTTCGGGACGCTCGCTGTCCGCCGACCCAAGATGCAATGGATGGTGCTAACAAACCGGCACTAACGTAAGCCAGCAGGCAGGCTGGCGCACGTGCCTCCCCGCGCCCGCATTTGCAGACCCTCGGGCCTACAAACACGCCGGGATCAAAACAGTAGTAGCCCGCGACGGCGAGATCTCTTCCCAGTTTGAGCAAGAGCGGCAGCGCCGCTCAAGCAGTGGAGACTGCCCGGTTGATCGAAAAGGGGCAGCGCGAGAGCCGAGCTCGGGGTTGACGGCAGAGAATGATCCCTCTGCCGTCGCTGGAATCACGCCGGCCGCCGGTACGGCGGGAATTTCCGCGTCGCGACGTCCGGCGAAGGCGACAGATTCTCTGCTGTGAGCATTGTCAGCACCTCCGATCCGGACGAAGACGATGTCGCTGCCCCCGATGACGCGGGCTCCGAACCGGTCTCGAGCCCGGGGATAGCGCGACGCTGCAGCTGCGAGCGCCCTTGCCTCATCGCGCACTACGAAGGGAAGCAATGCCTGAAGTGCGGGCGGCCGCTGTCGATCCGCATGCCCCGCGTATATGCAGCGGGCCGGAAGCCGAAACATGCCTAGCACGAGCTCGCGATCCGAGGCGGCGTCGCTCGAGGCCGCCGTCGACGCGTTTCTCGCAGGCGTCGATCTCTCGCCGTCGAGCGCCCGCGTGTACCGCCAGGCGCTCGACCAGCTCGGACGCGAGCTCGACGGCCCGGTGTCGTTCGAGACGATCGACGCCGAGCACCTCGAGCACGCCGCCGCGCGAGCGTGGGGCCACCTCGGTCCCGCGACGTGGAATCGCAACCTCGCGGCGCTGAGATCGTTCCTGCGCTGGTATTCGCGCGATGACGAGCTGCCGGCACGGATGATGCGTCACCTCCGCCGCCGACGCGAGCCGGCGGATCGACGCGAGCGATCCCCTATCCGGTCCTCGAGCGGCTGTTCAGGCGCGAGACCGTACCGCTGCGCGAGAAGATGCTATGGCGACTGTTGTATGACTCGGCCGCGCGGGCTGGCGAGATCCTCGCGCTCGACGTCGAGGACCTCGACCTTCCCAACCACCAGGCACGGATCCGCTCGAAGGGAGGAGACCTGGAGCTCGTGTTCTTTCAGACGGCCTCGGCGCGTCTCCTGCCGCGACTGCTCGCTGGGCGGACGCGCGGGCCGGTGTTCCTGGCCGACCGGGCGGCGCCGGCAGGAACCCCGAGCCTCGATGTCTGCCCCGTGACCGGGCACGCCCGACTCTCCTATCGCCGAGCCGCCGCACTGTTCGCACAGCACACTGGCGGCTTCACGTTGCATCAGCTTCGACACAGCGCGTTAACGCACCTAGCGGAGGCGGGCGAGTCGACCGTCTTACTGATGGGAAAGAGCCGACACAAGTCGCTGCGGTCGCTGCAGCGCTACGCGCGGCCCGGCCCCGAGGCGATCGCCGCGATGACAGCGCGCCACGACCCGGCCCGCCGCCGACGCTGACCGATGCAAGCCCCGTCTGGGTCGCCTCGCGACCTCGCACGATGTCAGGGGTCTGACCCGTCCTTGACGCCGCTTGGTGACCCCGGGCAAGCTCTGCCCCCCGGGCAATCAACCGGATCCGGGGGAAAGGGGCGTCACATGATTCGTGCATCGGCCAGGCTTGTCGCGGTCCTCGTGGTCGCAAGCGCTGTGGGAGCGAGCACTCCCGCGCCGGCGACATCGGCGCGCAGCCCTGTCTGTTCAAGCGATCGCGGCTAAGACCTGCTCCGCCGGCTACACGCGGGCGAGGATCGATGGACAGATCAAATGTCTGCACGCGGGCGAGTTCTGCAGGCACGCAGACGATCGCCAATACCGGCACTATGGCTACCGCTGCATCCGCTATTACCCGAACGTGCACCTGTACCGCTTGACGCGCGCGTGATCAGAGGCTCGTGCTTGATCCGATAAGTCGAGTCTCACCCACGGGGTCCTGACTCGCCTCGGCCGCGCGTTGGTGCGGGCGTGTCGCCTTCCCTGAATTAGGACGACTGAGGCGCAATCCAACTTGCACTCGTTTAGTCTCAGTGCGGATGGATGGCCCTTTGTACACCGTTGCGGAGATCGCGGAGCAGCTGAGAGTGAACCCTCAGACGGTCCGCAACTACATCGATCGCGGCGAGCTACCCGCCGTCCGCGTTCGGTCCCGCCGGGTGCGGGTGCGCCAGTCCGACCTGGATTCGTTCCTGGCGTGACGGTCCGCGATGAGGACGCTGGCGCTCTGAGAGACGAGCTGGCGACGAGTCTCGATCGAGTGCGCGTCTCGGACGACGATGCACAGCTCGCATCCTCTTTGCGGGCACTGGCCAGCGCCGCGACGAGGCTCGCCCGCGCACTGGAACGCGTGGGCTGACGCCGCTGTAGCCGCGGGCACCCCGCAGATCCGCGTCGCAGCGAGACTACGATCAGAAACCACGTTGACCGGCGTGACCAGCACCTCGACGGCGCCGCCTCCTCATCGACGTCGGATTTCGCGGCGGCGCGCCGAGTGGGCGAGAGACGCTCGCTTGATCATGGTCGACTACGGAGCGGTCACCGGCAGCACGATCTACACCGAGCGACACCAGGCGCGATGGAAAGCGCGTGACCTGATCTCGCTGATGGTCGACCTTCACCTGCACCCGCGCGGCGAGCTGCGAGAGCACACCGAACGCCGGGATGGCGGCTGGGTGTGGGTCGTCGAGTGGATCCCGGCGCGGCCCATCGACCGCTAGCGGTGGTAGGCCGCGTCCCGGTTGGCGATACCGACTTGCTTCATCGAAAGCGCCGCCATGTCGCGCTGGCGTTCAGCGTCGGTCACGGCGGGGCCGCCTCGAGCTGCCGGGATCGCCGGTCCAGTACCTCGAGGTCTGTCCCATGCGCGCGCGGGAGCATTCGTTGGATCAGTCCGGCCTCATGGCGAGCCGGTGCCAGTTCGGGCCTGCGGGTGCGCGAAACGGGCGCCAGGCGCGCGGCGGTGTCGTCGCGGATCGCGGCCTCGCGCTCGATCTCTTGGTGCAGCTCGCCGGCGCGCTGGAGCGGGTCTCGAACGCGGGCCTCGGCGATCTCTGAGCGTCCCGGGTGCGCGCCGAGGTGACGGCCGCGCGCACCTCACGTAGACGCTCGGCAAGGCTCCAAGCAGCAAAGCGCTGAGGTAGCGAGCAGGCCTTCAGCTTGTGAAGGTCGAACACAGCGATCGCCTCGTTCAGCATCTGCTCGAGATCGCCGTTCCTCGACTAGCTTGTCCCGATCGATCGCCCGCGCTATCTCACGCTCGAGGCGGCGGGCGTAAAGCTCCTCGCGCTGGCGCTGCGCGGCATCCGGATCGGGACGCATCGCGCCGTCGCCGAGCCGGTGCGCGAGCCGTCCTGCGTAGCCGTCTCGCGCCTGCCCGAGCGTGTCGGCGCATGTCAGGTAGTCGTACGCGGTCGCGATCACGGCCTGCTCGAGCGCCCCGTCGGCGAGCGCCGCGCGCCCCAGGGCGATTCGGGCGAGAGGCTCGACATCGCTGTGAGCCCAGCCATCGTCGGTCAGGCCCGCGCGCAGCTCAGTCCGCAACAGCTCCCACAGATCGTCTGGCAGCGCCGGCGCGGGCGGGCGGAGCCGGTCGAGGTGAAGTCTCGGGACCGCCACCTGACCGCTCTCGATGCGCCGCACCCCCCGGTCGAGATCGTCGAGCAGCGGCGCAGCGTGCTCGTGTAGAGCACGACGGATCGGCGCACGTACGCCGGGTCGAGAACTCGTAACCCCTCTGGGCCGGTATTGAATGTGATGTAAACGATCGGACGAGCCACGACGCGCTCACCCTCGAATTCGCTGGCCGTGGACCGAGCAGCAGGCCACCGGCGGCGTGCTGCACTTCGCGCGGCGCTCGCGCCCATTCGTCGATACACAAGAACGGGAGGGCGAGGGCTGACGACCTCTCGAGCCGCCAGCCCGTCTCGCTTCCGCCGTCGCGCTCGCGCCGTCCAATCAGAGCACCGGGCGTCAGATCGCGCGCGAGCTTGATCGCCTGAAGCTCCGAGATGCCGAAGACCCGACAGACCAGCGAAGCCATCACCGTCTTGCCGGTCCCGGTGTCGCCAAGTCCGATGAATCCGGGCCACCCGGAGCGGTACTCGTCGGCGAGATGCCACCGCGCGACTGTCGCCCCGAGCAGCAGGCGGATGAACGCGCGCAGCGCCTCGGCCGGGAAGCAGCCGATCGCCCCGTCGAGTGCCACCCCAGCGACACACCCGGCATCCCGGCGCCAACCTCGGTACGACCCGCGGGGGTTACCAGTATCGACCGCTTCCCGTCGCGCTTCGCCGATCCTGCCGGCCCCGCGCCCGTCGATCGCCGCGTCGTCCGGGGTCGAGGGCTGAGTGAGGCACTGCGATGGGACTCCTGAAGAAGAAGGAAGACAAGAAGCCGTTCGTCGCGCGGGCCTCCGCCGGAGGATCCGGGACGGAGATTTCGCCGCTGCGGCCGATGGCGGTGGAAAAGCTCGCGCCCTGTATCGCGCAGTGTCCGAGCGGCAACGACATCCGGAGCTGGCTGACGACCATCGCGCAGCGCGACAAGCTCGGACTGACCCTCGACCAGGCGTGCGAGCAGGCGTGGCGCACGGCGGTCGAGACCAACCCGTTCCCCTCGGTGATGGGACGCGTCTGTCCGCACCCGTGCGAGGGCGTGTGCAACCGCATCGGGAAGGACGAAGCGGTCGGCATCAACT
Source organism: uncultured Acidobacteriota bacterium (assembly GCA_963817635.1). Classification (GTDB taxonomy): domain Bacteria; phylum Acidobacteriota; class Vicinamibacteria; order Vicinamibacterales; family 2-12-FULL-66-21; genus CAWFPR01. Next base: position 7,103 of record CAWFPR010000031.1, read on the forward strand.
CGGTCGAACGGTTCATCGGCGACTTCGGGCTGGAGCACAAGCTGCCGTTGCCGCGAATTGCGGGTGAGGGACCGCATGCCGAAAAGGTTGCGGTCGTCGGCGCGGGACCGGCGGGACTCTCGTGCGCCTTCCAGCTCGCGCGGCGCGGCTACGCGGTCACGGTGTTCGAATCGCTCGAGCGGCCGGGTGGCATGCTGCGCTACGGCATTCCGGAATACCGGCTGCCGCGCCCGGTGCTCGACGCCGAGATTCAGCGCATTGCCGACCTCGGCGTCGAACTGCGCTGTTCGACCACGATCGGCGGCGAAATCACGCTCGACACCCTGCGGCGCGACTACCAGGCGGTCTTCGTCGGGATTGGCGCGCACAAGGGCCGCAACCTCGGCGTGCCCGGTGAGGACGGTCCGGGCGTGTTCACGGGCACGCAGTTCCTCAACAAGGTGAACGCCGGTGACCCGGTGGACGTCGGCCAGCGGGTCGTCGTCGTGGGCGGCGGCGACACGGCCGTGGATGCGGCCCGCGCCTGCCTGCGGCTCGGCGCGGACGCGGCCGAGATCTCGCGGCGGCTCGGCGCGGAGGTCACGATCCTCTACCGTCGCACGCGCGCCGAAATGCCCGCGATCGACAGCGAAATCACCGATGCGCTGGAAGAAGGCATCCGCATCGAGTACCTGGCGGCCCCGGCGCGGGTCGTGCGCGGTCCCGACGGCCGGATGACCGGCCTGATGGTCCAGCGGATGACGCTCGGCGAGGCGGACCAGTCCGGCCGGCGCCGTCCCGTGCCCGTCGAGGGGGACGTCTACGAGATTGCCGCCGACACACTCATCGCCGCGGTCAGCCAGGAGCCCGACTGGGCGACGCTCGGCACGACCGAGGTCAAGGGCGCGTGGCTCGAGGCTGACGCCTGGGGCCGCAGCGCGTTGCCGGGGGTCTTTTCCGGCGGCGATTCGCTCGGCCTTGGCCTCGCCACCCTGGCCATCGGCCAGGGCCGAAAGGCGGCCGAGGGCATTCACGCGGCGCTGCGCGGCGCCACGCCGCGGGGACCCGCACCCAGGCCTCCGGTGGGCCCCGAGCGGATCAAGTTCGATTTCTACGCGGCGATGCCGCGCGGCGCCCGTCGCGTGCTCGGGCCTGAAGAGCGGCTGGCGAACCCCCGCGCGGAAGTCGACTCGGGACTCGACACCGACACGGCGCTCACGGAAGCGGCCCGGTGCCTGTCGTGCGGCCTGTGCTTCGGGTGCGAGCGCTGCTGGATGTACTGCCAGAACAACTGCGTGAAGAAGGTCAACGCGCCACACCAGGGCGACTACTACGCCATCGACACACACTTGTGCGACGGCTGCCGCAAGTGCGCTGAAGAGTGTCCCTGCGGATTCATGGAAATGGCCTGACGCGCCATGGTCATCCACTCGCCTCGGCTGGTCGTGGGCGGGCTCGGGGGCGACAGCGGCAAGACGCTGGCCTCCGTTGGAATCATTCGCGCGCTCGCGCGGCGCGGCCTCTCCGTGGCGCCGTTCAAGAAGGGGCCCGACTTCATCGATGCGGCGTGGCTCGGAGCGGCGGCTGGACGTCCAGGGCGCAACCTCGACACGTTCCTGATGCGGCCCGAAGCGCTCGGCCTGTCGCTGCACGGCGCCGGGGCGAGCGACCTCGTCCTCATCGAAGGCAACCGGGGCCTCCATGACGGGGCTGACGCGCTCGGCACCCACTCCACGGCCGAACTCGCCAAACGCCTGGGCGCGCCGGTCGTGGTCGTCGTGGACGCCACCAAGGCGACGCGCACGCTCGCGGCGTGCGTGCACGGCTGCGCGGTCATCGATCCGTCGCTGACGATCGCCGGCGTCGTGCTCAACCGCGTGGCCACGCTCAGGCACGAGCGCGTCGTGCGGGATGCGTTTGCCGCGGTCGGCGGACCGCCGGTCCTCGGGGCGCTTCCGCGCCTCTCGCCGGATCCGCTGCCGTCGCGGCACCTGGGTCTCATCACCGCCCGCGAGCACGCGATGCGCGAGTCGGTCATCGACCGCGCGGCCGACCTGGCCGCTTCGCACATCGATCTCGACGCGTTGCTGGATCTGGCGCGCCGCGCCGGAGCCGTCAGCTTTCCCGAGCCGGCCGCGGCGGCCCCGCGCACCGGCTCGGTGCGGATCGGACTGCTGCGCGACGATGCGTTCTCGTTCTACTACCCGGAGAACCTCGAAGCGCTCATCCAGGCCGGAGCCAGGCTCATCGAAATCTCGCCGCTGCGCGACGCCCATCTTCCGGACGTCGACGGCATCTACATCGGCGGGGGATTTCCCGAGGTCCACGCCGACGCGCTCGAAGCCAACGCCAGCCTGCGCGGCGACATCAAGGCGGCGGCGAGGTCCGGCCTGCCGATCTACGCCGAGTGCGGCGGCCTGATGTATCTCGCCCGCGAACTGCGGCAGCCCGACGGGTCGCACGCGATGTGCGGCGTGTTCGACGTGGTGGTGGAGCAGACGGGACGCCCGCAGGGGCATGGCTACGTCGAGGCGCGCGTTGACACGCCCAACCCGTTCTTCGCCGTCGGCGCACGGCTGCGCGGGCACGAATTTCACTACTCGCGCGTGGTCGAGGGCGCGCTGGCCTCCGCGCTCCAGATCGAACGGGGCGTCGGCCTCGGCAACGGCCGCGATGGACTGGTAACACACCGCGTGTGGGCGTCCTACCTGCACCTGCACGCGCTCGGCACACCTGAATGGGCAGGAGCAGTGGTCGCGGCGGCACTCGCGGCACGGCGGGAACGTCCCTCCGTGGCAGGCGCGCGGCGGCGGGCGCAGGGAGCGCATCATGAACACGGAATTGATCACCGAACGAATCAGCCGGTGCCAGCAGAGCGTCGAACGCGAGCCGGAATCGGCCGCGGCGCGCTTCAACCTCGGACTGGCTTACACGGCACGAGGCCTCGTGGATCGCGCGGAACGCGAATACCGCGCCGCCGTCTCCATCGATCCCGGCCTCGTCGAAGCGTGGGTGAACCTGGGCGGCATCCTGCTCCTGAAATGGGATTTCGACGGCGCGGCCGCCGCGCTGCGGGAGGCGATCGCCCGCCGCCCCGAACTCGTCGATGCGCACTACAACCTGTCCCAGGCGCACCTGTATCGCGGAGACGCGCCGGCGCTCGTCGCGAGCTGCCAGCGGGTGCTCGAACTGCAGCCGGACCACGCCGCCGGCCACTATTTCCTGGCGGTGGGCCTGCTTTCGCTGGGAGACATCGACGCGGCCCGCGCGTCGTCGAGCCGAGCCGTCGCGCTCGGCTATCGGCCGTTGCCGGAGTTTCTCCGGCGCCTCGAACAATGCGATCGCGCACAGGCTCCGGGTAGGCCGGATGCGGAGGCCGTCGCTTCGTTACCGTCAAAGGAGAATTGAGACATGCCCACGTTCACGCACGCAGACATCACCGTAGCCGTCGACGAAGATGGCTTCATGCTGGAGCCGGATCAGTGGACCGAGGCGGTGGCGGGCGCGCTCGCGTCGACCGAAGGGGTGCAGGTCCTCAACGACGAGCACTGGAAGATCGTCAACTATCTGCGCAACTACTACCTCCAGTTCGGCGTGGCGCCGATGATTCGCAAGCTGTGTAAGGAAACCGGCTGCGATTTGAAGCGGATGTACGCGCTGTTCCCGTCCGGGCCGGCGAAGGGCGCATGCAAGGTGGCCGGGCTGCCGAAGCCCACCGGTTGCGTGTAGAGCCTCCCACTCACCCGCCTCGCGGCGTTACCTGCCGGTAACGCCGCGCGCGCGCGCTGCATCCTTCCCGCCGCCTCACGCCCCGTAACTCCCTGCCAATACAGGCTTTGGTCGCTCCGTCTTGCCGTGGCGCCGCAGAGGCACACCTGTTGCTCACGAGGGTGCCAATGGAGGGCCGTCCTTGTCCGGTGATTTGGTCAGTCTCGAGTCGCTTCTGCGAGGCCGCCAGGCCCAGATCCTGGGTACCTGGCGCGAACTGATTCTGGCTACCTACCCGGAGCCAACCGCCCGTTTTCTCGATGCCGTGCGAGACCCGTTCCGCGACCCGATCGGGCATCGCCTGCACGAGGCGACGGAGGCGCTCCTCGAAGGCATCGTGCAGGGACGGCCATTCCATGATCTCGACGAGGCGCTCGACCGGGTGCTTCGTGTGCGCGCCGTCCAGGCGCAGCCGCCCTCGCAGGCGCTGGACTTCGTCTTCCTGCTGAAGCGCGCCTGCCGCCAGGGGCTGAGTGACGTGCTCGACGAACGGGCCCGAACCGCGCTCGACGCGCGGCTCGACGGCCTCGCCTGCCGCGCCTTCGACGTCTACATGCGCTGCCGGGAAGAGATTCACGAGATTCGTGTGCGCGACGTGCGCCGACGGGTGGCGACGATGTATGAGCGATTGACCGAAGGGACGGTGACGCCATGAGGCTCGTCTGGGCGCTCGTGGCCGTGGCGGCGCTTGCGCTGGCCGGCTGGCTCGGGTCGGACCACCGCTGGCTGCTCGGCGTCGTGGTGCCGGGCGCGGCGTTCGTCGTCTTCGTCGCGGGCGTGATGTATCGCGTCACGCGGTGGGCGATGGCGCCGGTGCCGTTCAACATCACGAGCGTGGGCGGACAGCAGGCGACGCTGCCGTGGATTCCGCACTCGCGGCTGGACAGTCCGAGCCAACGGCCGCGAAGTCGCGCTGCGCCTGGCGCTCGACGTGCTGCTGTTCCGGTCGCTCTTCCGCAACACCCGCGTCCGCCGCGGGGCGCTGCGCCTGCCGGTGCACGATTCCGAGCGGCTGCTGTGGCTCGGGGCACTGACGTTCCACTGGACCCTGCTGATCGTCGTCGTGCGGCACCTGCGGTTCTTCCTCGAACCGGTGCCGGCGCTCCTCGCGCAGGTCGAACGCTGGGACGGGTTCTTCCAGGTGACGGCGCCGACGCTGCTGGCGTCCGACGCCCTGCTGATGGCCGCGCTGCTGTTCCTGCTGGCGCGGCGGCTGTTCGACCGCAAACTGCGGTACCTGTCGCTCGCCACCGACTATTTCCCGCTCGTGCTCATCGGGTGCATCGCGTCGAGCGGGATCTACATGCGATACCTCGGCAAGGTCGACCTGATCGCCGTCAAGGAACTGGCGCTCGGCCTGGCGACGCTGCAACCGCGCGTGCCCGAGACGCTCGCGCCGCTCTTCATGGTGCACCTGCTCCTGGTGAGCGTGCTCCTCGCGTACTTTCCGTTCAGCAAGCTCATGCACATGGGCGGCATCTTCCTCAGCCCGACCCGGACGCTGGCCAACGACAACCGCCGGCGCCGCCACATCAACCCCTGGAACCCCGAGGTGGACGTGCATACCTACCAGCAGTGGGAAGACGAATTCAGGGACAAGCTGACGGCGGCGGGCATTCCCCTCGAGAGGCCCTGACGCGATGGAGAAATCCCCCGACGACCTGCTCCGCGACGACTGGACGCCGGACTCCGGCCGACGTGCTGGACCCGACGATCGACTTCGAGGCGCGGCGGGGAAGCTGGAGCTATCCGGCGGCCGCCAAGAACCTGAAATACCTCGACTTCGCGAACCCGAGGGACTGGTCGCCGACCGACGCGGACTGGAAGCTTCCGCCGGACTGGCGCGAAATCCTGCGCGCCGGCTTCCAGGAGCGCCTGGCCAAGTACCGCTCGCTGCGGCTCTTCCTCGACGTCTGCGTCCGCTGCGGCGCGTGCGCTGACAAGTGTCACTTCTTCATCGGGTCAGGCGATCCGAAGAACATGCCGGTCGATGCGCGCCGAGCTGCTGCGCTCGGTCTATCGCAACGATTTCACGGTGGCGGGTCGCCTGCTCGGCGGCCTCGCGGGCGCGCGCGAGCTGACCCCCGAGGTGCTGAAGGAGTGGTACTACTACTTCTACCAGTGCACCGAGTGCCGCCGCTGTTCGGTCTTCTGTCCGTACGGCATCGACACGGCCGAAATCACGATGCTCGCGCGCGAGCTGCTGTCGCTGGTCGGGCTGAACATCAACTGGGTGATGGAGCCGGCCGCCAACTGTCACCGCACCGGCAATCACCTGGGCATCCAGCCGCACACCTTCAAGGACAATATCGAGTTCCTCTGCGACGAACTCGCCGACTGCACCGGCGTGCGCGTCAATCCGTCGATCAACCGGAAGGGCGCCGAGATCCTCCTGGTCGTGCCGTCGGCCGATTACTTCGCGGATCCGGGCATCTACACCTTCATGGGCTACCTGCTCCTCTTCGAGCACATCGGCCTCGACTACACGCTGAGCGCCTACGCCTCGGAAGGGGGGAACTTCGGCCTCTTCACCTCGCACGACATGATGAAGCGGCTCAACTACAAGATCTACGCCGAGGCGAAGCGGCTCGGCGTGAAGTGGATCCTGGGCGGCGAGTGCGGCCACATGTGGCGGGTCGTGCACCAGTACATGGACACGATGAACGGCCCGGCCGACTTTCTCGAGCAGCCGGTCTCGCCGATCACGGGCACGCGCTTCACGAATGCCGCGTCCACGCGCATGGTCCACATCTGCGAGTTCACCTCGGACCTGATCCACGAAGGGCGCCTGCGCCTCGACCCGTCGCGCAACGATCATCTCCGCGTCACGTTCCACGACTCGTGCAACCCGTCCCGGGCGATGGGACTGCTCGAGGAGCCGCGCTACGTCATCAACGCGGTCTGCAATCACTTCTTCGAGATGCCCGAGAACACCATCCGCGAGCAGACGTTCTGCTGCGGCGGAGGGGCGGGGCTCGGCAACGACGAGAACATGGAGATGCGGCTGCGCGGCGGCATGCCGCGCGGCGCCGCGGTCGCGCACGTCCGCGACCGCCACGGCGTCAACCAGCTCGCCTGCGTGTGCGCCATCGATCGCGCGACGCTGCCGGCGCTCGTCGAGTACCTGGGCGCCCGGCGTCGAGGTCACCGGCGTGCACGAAATGGTCGGCAACGCGCTCGTGATGGCCGGCGAGACGCCGCGCGACAAGGACCTGCGGGGCCGTCCGCTCGTCGCGGCGACCGCGGCTTCGACACCGGAGGTCGTGCCGGCCTCCCCTGAGGTGGCCCATGTATGACGCTCGCCGGGTCCTGCCCGGCCTCCTGGTATTCGTGATCATCGCGACGCTCCCCATCTGGGTGAACGCCGCGCGCGGCGCCGAACCGCTCGTGCCCCAGATCGAGAAGCCGGTGGGCACCGACCCCTGCGTGCTCGACGGACCGACCATGCGCGTCGAACACATGCGGCTGCTCATGACGTGGCGCGACGAGGTCGTGCGCACGGGCTCGCGCACGTTCGTGACCGCCGACGGCCGCCGCGTGCGCAAGAGCCTGACCGGCAGTTGCCTCGGGTGCCACAAGGACAAGGGCGCCTCGTGCGACCGGTGTCACGCCTACGCGAACGTGCACCCGTACCTGCTTCGACTGTCACGCGGACAAGGGAGGCACGCGGCCATGACGATGGAGCGACGGACATTCGTCAAGCTCGGCGGCCTCGCCGCGCTGGGGCTCATCGGCGCCGAGAAGGGAGTCGCCCAGGCCACCGCCCCGGACGCCGCCGCGGTGGTGACCGGCCAGGCCGGCAGCGCGCCGTCGGCCGAGCACCGCTGGGCCATGGTGATCGACACGTCCGTGTGCCGGCGCGACCAGGGCTGCACCGACTGCATCGCCGCCTGCAACCGCGTGCACAACGTGCCGGCGCTGCCCGACCTGCAGGAAGAGGTCAAGTGGATCTGGAAGGAGCCACTGCCCGAGGCGTTGCCTGATGTGCGGCAGCAGTACCTGCCCGAGGGCATCGCCGAACAGCCGGTGCTGGTCTTCTGCAATCACTGCGACACGCCGGCCTGCACGAAGGTCTGCCCGACCGGCGCCACCTGGAAGCGCGAGGACGGCATCGTGATGATGGACTGGCACCGGTGCATCGGCTGCCGGTACTGCATCGCGGCCTGTCCCTACGGTTCGCGCAGCTTCAACTGGCGCGACCCGCGGCCGTACATTGCGACGGTCGATCCCGCGTTTCCGACCCGTACCCGCGGCGTGGTGGAGAAGTGCAACTTCTGCGAGGAGCGCCTGGCCGATGGCCTGTCGCCGGCCTGCGTGCAGGGCTGTCCAGAGAAAGCCATGGTATTCGGCGATCTGAAGGACCCGGCATCCGAGATCCGGCGGCGGCTGGCCGAGCGCCCCGCGCTGCGGCGCCGCCCGGCGCTCGGGACGGAACCGCAGGTCTATTACCTGCTGTGAGGATCTGATGCTCGAACAGGCATTCCGGGGTGGTCGGCGGTACTGGTCGTGGGTCGCGCTTCTGCTCGTCGTGATGGCGGTCGGCGCCGCCTGCTACCTGCGGCAACTGAACGAGGGCCTGTCGATTACCGGCCTCAGCCGCGACGTCACGTGGGGCTTCTACATCGCGCAGTTCACGTTCCTGGTCGGCGTCGCCGCCTCGGCTGTGATGGTCGTGCTGCCGTACTACCTGCACGACTTCAAGAGCTTCGGACGGCTCACCGTGCTCGGCGAGTTCCTGGCGATTGCCGCCGTCGCGATGTGCCTCATGTTCATCATCGCCGACCTGGGCCAGCCCGGGCGCGCCCTGAACATGGTGCTGCATCCGTCGCCGCGCTCGATCCTGTTCTGGGACATGATCGTGCTGAACGGCTACCTGGTCCTCAACGTGACCATCACGCGTGTGGGGCTGACCGCGCAGCGCACCGGCGAAGCGCCGCCACGGTGGATCAAGCCGGTAATCCTGCTGTCGATTCCCTGGGCCATCAGCATCCACACGGTCACCGCGTTCATCTATTCCGGCCTCGCGGCGCGCCCGTTCTGGATGACCGCCGTACTCGGTCCGCGGTTCCTCGCGTCGGCGTTCGCGTCCGGGCCGGCGCTCCTGATCCTGCTCTGCCTTGGCCTGGCGCGCTGGTCGCGCTTCCGCGTCGGTGAGCCGGCGATCCGGGCGCTGGCGACCATCATGACCTATGCGCTGGCGGCGAACCTGTTCTTCGTGCTCATGGAGCTCTTCACCGCCTTCTACGGCGGCATCCCCGAACACATGGCGCACTTCCGGTATCTGTTCGCCGGGATTGGCGAGCACCGGGAGCTCGTGCCGTTCATGTGGACCGCCGAGACGCTCGCGCTCGCGGCGTTCGCCGTGCTGCTGGTGCCCGCGCTCCGGGCTCGCACGGGCCTGCTCGTCTTCGCCGCCGCGGCGGTGATCGTGTCGGTCTGGATCGAGAAGGGGCTCGGCATGGTCGTGACCGGGTTCATTCCGACGCCGCTCGGCCACGTCGCGTCCTATCGGCCGACGGCGCCCGAGCTGCTGATCTCGGCGGGCATCTATGCGTTCGGCGCGCTGCTCGTCACAGGGTTCTATCGCATCGCGCTGTCGGTTGGACGCGAGACGGCCCACTGAGCGGGCCGCCGCGGTTGCAGGTATTGCACACATGATCAGTTCCGGCGCGGCGGGGCTTACGCAGGTCGGCATCGAGCGCGGGCATCCCGCGCTGGGACGCCTGGCCGCGAGGCTGGCCAGCGCTGACGTTGCTCGGTGGCCGTCGTGCGGCGCCGGGTCGCACGTGGTTGCGCTCGCCACCTGTCATCGCCTCGAACTGTACGTCGAAGAGGCAACGCCGCGCGCCGCGATCGAAGGGTTCCGCACGTGGCTCGGCGAGTCCGGCAACTCGCCCGCGCCGATCGTGCGCGAAGGACTCGACGCGGCGCGCCACCTGCTCGCCGTGTCGGCCGGCCTCGAGTCGGCCGTCATCGGAGAGGACCAGATCCTCACGCAGGTGCGCGCGGCGTATCGCGAGGCGTGCGCGCGCGGCTGCGCCGGGCCGCTCCTGCACCGGCTCTTTCATGCCGCCTTCCGCGCCGGACGGCGCGTGCGCAGCGAGACGGCGCTCGCGGCCGGTACGCGCTCGCTCGCCGGCGCGGCGGTCGCGGCGCTCCAGCAGCGGACGGGAGGCCTTCGCGGCCGGCAGGTGGCGGTGTTCGGTGCCGGCGAGACGGCGGCGCTGGCCGCGCGGCTGGCAGCGGGACGCGGCGTCGCGCGGATCCTGGTTGCCAGCCGGACGCCCTCGCATGGCACGGCGCTCGCGGATCGCGTCGGCGGCGAGGCCGTGCCGTGGGCATGGCGCGAACGCCTGCTCGGTCAGGTCGATGCGCTCATCTGCGCCGTGCGCGCGGATCGGCCGGTAGTGACCGCCACCGCGCTGCAGGTTGCGGCCGCCGGACGCGCGGCACGGCTGATCGTCGCCGATCTCGGAATGCCGCCCAACGTCGAGGCGACGCCGGTCGACGGTGTGGAGGTCATCGATCTCGCGGCGCTGACCGCACGTCACCACCGGGACGGCGAACGCCGCCAGTCGGCGGTCGCTGCGGCGGATGCGATCGTGACCGAAGAACTCGAGACGTGGTCGGCGTGGAGCCGGTGGCGCGTCGAACGCCGCCAGGCGGGCTGAGGGGGACGCCGCGCAGGCGGCGCGTTGAGGGGACGCCGCGCAGGCGGCGCGTTGAGGAATGACACCATGTTTGCCGTTGCGTTGAGTCTCGAGCGGCGCCGTTGCCTCGTTGTCGGAGCCGGCGGTGTGGCGCTGCGCAAAATCCTGTCGCTCGTCGACGAGCAGGCTTTCGTCACCGTCGTCGCGCCCGCTGCCGTGGCCGAGGTCGAGGCGCTGGCGACGAAGGGCGGATCGAACTCGAACGGCGCCCCTATCGGCCCGGAGAAGCGGGCGAGGACTACGCGCTGGTATTCGCGGCGACCGACAATCGGGACGTCAACCGCCAGGTGTTCGAGGAAGGCACGGCAGCCGGCGTGTTCGTGAACGTCGCCGATGACCCCGAGCTGTGCAGTTTCCATCTGCCCGCGCGCGTGCGGCGCGGCAGGCTCGAGTTGACCGTGGCTTCGGGTGGCGGCGCACCATTCCTGGTCCGTCGGAATCCGCCAGGCGCTCGATGCGCGTGTCGGGCCCGAGTGGAGCGAGTGGGCCGACGCCGCGGCGATGTTCCGCACCAGGGTGCGGGCCGCCGGCCTCGAACCGCCCGCCCAGGAAGCGTGCTTCGATCGGTTCTTCAGCGGGACGTTCGACGCGGAGCGTCTGGCGGCGCGTGTGCCTGCGGCTGCGGAGATCGACGAGTGGCTGACGCCGCCTGCCGCCGAGCCCGCCGGTCCCTGGCCGGTCCGACCGGCTGCCCCGGCGGTCAGGGCGACCGGCAGGGTCTCGCTCGTCGGCGCCGGGCCGGGCTGCGCCGGTCTGCTGACCGTTCGCGGCCGTGAGCGGCTGTTTGCCTGCGACGCCGTCGTGTACGACCGCCTGGCCGCCGGCGCGCTGCCTCCCTCGCTGCCGGCCCATGTCGAACTGCACGCAGTCGGCAAGGAGTCGGGCCATCACCCCGTACCGCAGGATCAAATAAACGCGCTCCTCGTCAGGCTGGCGCGCGAGGGCAAGCGCGTCGTCCGCCTCAAGGGAGGCGACCCGTATGTCTTCGGCCGAGGTGGAGAGGAGGCCGAAGCCCTCGTCGCCGACGGCATACCGTTTGATGTCACACCAGGAGTCACTGCCGGAATTGCGGCACCTGCGTTCGCCGGCATCCCCGTGACGCATCGTGGCGAAGCGGTGCAGGTCACGTTCCTGACCGCGCACGAGTGCCACAAGGACGGGGGCGCGCAAGTCCGATGGGACCTTCTGGCGCAGGACCCGAACGCTACGCTCGTTGGCTACATGGGCGTCACGGCGATCGGGAGGGTGGTGGAGCGGCTGACGGCCGCCGGGCTGAGCGGCGGAACTCCGGCAGCGATGATTGAGCATGGCGGAACGGCCGCGCAACGTGCCGTGATCTCGACGTTGGACCGGCTCCCCGGCGCCGTTGTGGAAGCCGGGAATCCGGGCGCCGGCCCTGTTCGTGATTGGAAAGGTCGTGCGGCATGCCGCGCGGCTGAACTGGATCCTGAGGCGCCCTCTCAGCGGCGAGCGCCTCGCGGTGCCGGCATCCGCGGAAGCCCTGTGCGTGGCGCTCGAGGAGGCGGGCGCCGAGGTCGTCGCGGTGCCGTTCCCGGTGACACCGGCCGCGCGTGTGGTGCTGGCCGCGAGGCCGCTGACCGGCTGTGTCGTTCGGTCGGCTGTCGAGGTGGAGACATTTGATGAGGAGTGCAGCGGGGCGGGGTGGGACACCGGCTGGTGCGTCGGTCAAGCCGCCGCCGACCGCGCCCGCCAGCGCGGCTGGCGTCACATCGAGATCCTGGACGATCCGGTGGCCGCGAGTCTGGTGGAGCGGGTGGCCGCGCGCGGTTGCCGCTGCGCGCGTTGAGACGCGCGGCGCACGCCTCGCGGGCGCCACGGCCATCGCGGCGCTCTCGGCGGTCCTGATTGCGTCGGCGCCGCAGCGGATGCCCACCCGGACCGATCGCCCCACGGCCCGGCTCGGCGTGGTGAGCTTCTACAACCCCCGGCTGATGTACATGAAGTACCAGCCGCTCGCCGACTATCTGTCCCAGCACACACCCTGGCGGGTCGAACTCGATTTGGGCGCCTCGTACAGCGAGACCGTTGCGCGGTTGTGCGCGGGCGAGGTCCAGCTCGCGTATCTCGGACCCTTGTCCTATCTGCGCGCCGTCGAAGCGTGCGGCGCGCGGGCCATCGTCCGGCTCAACACGGGCAAGAGTGCGACGTATCAGAGCTACATCCTCGTGCGTCAGGACAGTCCCATTCGCACGCTCGGCGACCTGCGAGGCCGCGGTGTCGGATTCGGCGCGCGGCTCTCGACTTCGGCGCACCTGATGCCCCGCGCCATGCTCGAAGCCGCCGGCCTGCGGTCGGGACGGGATTTCGGCTGTCACTATTACGGGCACCACGAGGGCGCCACTCGTGGCGTGCTCCTCGGCGAGGTGGCTGCCTGCGGCGTGCGCGACCTTGTCGGCGACGCCTTCCTGGTCCGCGGGTTGCGCGTGCTGGCGCGATCCGGGCCCATTCCGAACTTCCCGCTCGCGATCGGACCGGCGAGTCCCGACGGATTCGAGCGGGCGATCGTCCAGGCTCTGGTCGAGCTGCCGGGATCGGACCAGGCGATCGCCCGGCTGATGGCCGATTGGGACACCGAGCTGGCGAGTGGTTTTGCGCTGGCCGACCCCACGGCGTACGAACCCGTGGGTGAGCTCGCGAGGCGGATCCTCGGGCCACGCGCGCTCATCGCTCCTCCGGAATCGCTCGTCTGCGGTCCGCCGGCGACGCCACCGGGCGATCCAAAACGCCCCCGGGATCGCTGACGTGCCAAGAATCGGCCTGCGCGGCAAGTTCATCCTGTACTCGAACACCGTGATTGTGGTCACGATGGCGGCCGCGACGTTCCTGGCGGCGCTGCACGACCGGCGCGCGCACTACGCAGCGGCGCGCGACCACTTGACGAGCGTCGCCGGGGCGCTGTCGATCGCAATCACCGATGCGCTCATGTACGAGGATCTCGGCTATCTCAGCGAGACCGGCCTCACGGACAACTACATCGCCGAGATTCTGCGGCAGCACGACGATCACCTGCGGTACGTGATCGTGTCGGACGCCAACGGCCGCATCACCCACTCGAATCGATGGCCGCTGCTCGGCACGCCCTTCGAGCGTGCACTGGGCCCTTCGGCGATTGGACAGGACCCGGTGCCGATCGAGCGGATCGAGAATGGCGAACGGGTGATCGAACTGACCATACCGCTGAACATCTCGACGAGGTTCTGGGGATCGGTCACGCTCGGCTATTCCACGGTCCCGATCGAACAGGAGCTCGCCGCGTTCCTGTGGCGGCTGATTCAGGTCGCGCTGCTCCTGATGCTGGCCAACTCCGTGCTGACGATGTTGTACGTCGAATCGTTGATCGGTCCGGTTCTGCTGCTGCATCAGCGGATGAAGGCGGCCGCGGCCGGCGATCTCGGCGCGCGCGTGTCCGAGCGGCGGCCGGCCGACGAGGTCAGCGACCTCGGCGTGGAGTTCAATCGGATGATGAACGAGCTCGAGGAGGCCCGGGAACGCGACCGCGAGCGCCAGACGCACCAGGCCCACACCGAGAAGATGGTCGCGCTGGGCACGCTCGCCGCCGGCGTGGCCCACGAGGTGAACAATCCCCTGGGCGGCATCCTGGCCTGCATCGACAACATGCGCTCGGATCCCGAGGACCGCGAGATGCGCGAGCGGTACCTCGGGCTCATGCACGACGGCCTCCGGCGGATTGAACGCACGGTCGCCAACCTGCTCGACCTCTCGCGCCGCCGCGACCTGCGTCCGGCGCCGACGGCCGTGAACCGCTGCCTCCGCCACGTCACGGAACTCGTGGACTACCAGTTGCGCCGCGACGGTATCGCGCTCACGCTCGATCTCGACGCGGACGACCCGATGGTGCTCGGCGATCATTTCCAGATCGAGCAGCTGTTCCTCAACCTCGTGCTCAACGCCGTGCAGGCGATGCCGGGCGGCGGCTCGCTCACGCTCCGGACGCTCCAGCGCCACGGACGCGTGATGGTCGAGGTGCGCGACACGGGAAACGGGATCGACCCGGCGATCCGCGAACGCATTTTCGACCCGTTTTTCTCCACGCGGGCGGTGGGCGAGGGGACGGGCCTCGGCCTCGCCGTGAGCGACAGCATCGTGGCGGCCCACGGAGGCCGCATCGAAGTCGAAAGCCAGCCGGGCGCGGGCTCGGTGTTTCGTGTGATACTGCCGGCCGGTCCGCCGCCCGCCGCGCACACTGGAGCGTGACATGTCGATCTGTGGTCAACGTCTGCTCATCGTCGAGGACGAGCCTCTCCTGCGAGTCAGCCTGTCGGACGGGTTGCGCAAGGAGGGGTGGACCGTCGATGCCGCCGCCGACGGGGAACAGGGTCTTGCGGCGTTCGAAAAGCACCTGCACGATCTCGTCATCGCCGACCTGGTGATGCCGAAGCTGCCAGGGCTCGAACTGCTCCGCCGCATCAAGGCCCTCCAGCCGACAACGACCGTGATCATCATGACCGCCCACGGCTCGGTGGATCGGGCGGTCGAGGCGATGCGCGAAGGCGCCGCCGATTTCCTCACCAAGCCGTTCTCGATGTCGCAGCTCCTGGTGCGCCTCGACAACGTCTGCTCGATGCGCGTGCTCCGGGAGCAGAACGAACGCCTCCAGGAGCAGCTCGAGGACCGATATTCCTTCGCGAACATCACCGGACGTTCGAAGCGCATGCAGGAGGTGTTCGAGCTGGTCCGCCAGGTGGCCGATTCCGACGCATCGGTGCTGATTCACGGCGAGAGCGGCACCGGCAAGGAAATGGTGGCGTCGGCGCTGCACTTCAACTCGCGCCGGCGCGCCGGTCCCTATGTGCGCGTCAGCTGCGCGTCGCTGCCCGAGTCCCTCGTGGAATCCGAACTGTTCGGCTACGAGAAGGGCGCCTTCACCGGCGCGAGCCAGCGCCGGATCGGACGGTTCGAGGCCGCGAGCGGAGGCACGCTTCTGCTCGACGAGATTGGCGACCTGCCGGTCAACTTCCAGGTGAAGCTCCTGCGCGTCCTCCAGGAGCGTCAGATCGAGCGGCTGGGGTCAAATCGTCCGGTGTCGGTGGACGTCAGGATCATCGCCGCCTCGCTGCGCCCGCTCGAGGAGGAGATCGCCGAAGGCACGTTCCGGCAGGATCTCTACTTCCGGATCAATACCGTGACCATCGACGTGCCGCCCCTGCGCGAGCGGACCGAGGATATCCCGTTGCTCGCCAGCGTCTTCCTCCGGGAGTTCACCCAGCACCGCGCGCGGCCGATCGAAGGGTTTTCCGACAGCGCGCACGAAGTGCTCATGGCCCACAGCTGGCCCGGCAACGTCCGGGAGCTGCGCAACACCGTGGAACGGGCCGTTCTTTTCTGCCGCGGGACGATGGTGACGGTCGACGACCTGCCGGCGGGCCTCCGCGGCAGCAGCGACCGAGCCTGGCTTCCGGTGGACGCCAAGGAGCCGATTCCGCTCCAGCAGGCTGTCGCTCGTGCCGAAATCGACGCGATCCACCGCGCCCTCGCGGCGACAGCCGGCCGTCGGGCGGAGGCCGCCGAACTGCTCGGCATCACGCGCAAGACACTGTGGGAAAAAATGCGTGGGTACGCCATCGAACCCGAAGCGACCCCGGGCGCTTCGCGGACGTAGCATCCGCGGCGCCACGGCGTTACGTCCGCGTGACGGCCGGTCGACACGCCTCCCGCAAATATCCGCGTAAATCATTGATTAATCAGTGATTTAGCCTGTCCACATCTCCGGCACATCAGTTGCAGCCCGACTGGACGGCCGAGCACTCGCAGGCCGGCCCATTCAGTAGGAGGCATTCAGATGCGCAAGGCGATGACGGTGGCGGTGGCTCTGGCCGGGCTGCTCGCGGCCGCGCTGCCGGCTGGAGCGAATCCGCAGCAGGTGAGCGGGGCAGATCCGGCAACGACAGCAACGACTACCGACCAGGCCAAGCCGGCGACCGACAAGGCCAAGCCAGCCGACACGGCCAAGCCGGCGACCGACCAGGCCAAGCCAGCCGACGCGGCGAAGCCCGCCGACGCCAAGGCCCAGACGCCGGCACCGGCGAAGCCCAACCCGAACGCCCTGACCAAGAGCACCTACGGCGGCGGCTTCCGCCTTGGGTCCGAAGACGGCCGCTTCATGATCCGGATTTTCGCGGCCACGCAGTTTCGCTATACATACATGGTGTACGACAACGAGGTGAACGGGAATTCCGAGGACTATTCCAATTTCTATATGCGCCGTGCCCGTCTGTGGTTCGACGGCAACGCTTATAACCCGAAGTTCACTTATGCCTTCCAGATTCAACTCGAGCCGCAGTCAGCGGTCAACCTCCACGACGCGTGGGTCCAGTACGCACTCGATCCGATGTTCCAGGTCGGCGTCGGGCGCAACAAGGTCGGGTACGGGCTCGAATTCGTCAACTCCGGGTTCGGCAACAACTTCGTCGATCGGTCGATCTTCTCGGGTGAAACCGACATCTCCAACGGCGGCGGCTTCTCGAAGTGGCCGGGCGGCGGGGTCGAGAATTTCGCGACGTCCGGCGAGGACGCGAATACCGGCTATCCCGTCGGCGGGCTGAACCTCTTCCGGTCCCAGGGCCTGCAGGTCTCCGGCAAGACCACCGCGAAGGGTCCCGTGTTCGAGTATCAGACCGGGATCTGGCAGGGCAGGAATACCAAGGGCTCCAGCAACCCCGCCACCGGCCATCTCCTTGCCGGGCGCGTGGGCTTCTACCCGAACGGCTGGATCAACTGGCTCTTCGCCGGCGACGTGGACAACACGCAGACGTTCAAGACCGGCATCCTCGCCTCGGCGTATCGCGACGCGCGCAAGCGCAAGGTGAACGCCGCGGGGCACCACGGTGCCGACCTACGACACGACCGACAACGGGTTCGACGTCGCGTTCATGGCGCGCTACCGCGGCTTCTCGGCCGATCTCGAATGGGCGACCGAGACCTTCAAGCTTGATGACGCGACTCTGGTCGGCGAAAACCAGTTCGACCGTGGCGGCTGGCGCGCGCAGTTCGGCTACTTCCTGAAGCCGAAGAAGGTCGAGGCGGTCGCACGGTACGCCGAGGTCGAGCGCCTGAAGAACGCGACGCCTGTCGCCGCCCGCAATTCCGGGTTGGGCCTGGCGAAGGTGTTGAACTCGGCCGGCACCTACCAGGACGCGCTCGAAGGCAAGATGACCGAAATGACGTTCGGCCTGAACTGGTATCTCTCCAATTCGGCGCACCAGCACGTGATCTTCGTGGACTACTCGCGCATGGGCCGCCAGTTCGGCGGGTTCGTGAGCGGCAACAGCATCATGGGTGGCGTGCCCGATCAGAAGGACGATCGGGTGCGGGCGATGCTCCAGCTGAAGTTCTGACGCGGGGCGCGACGTTAGCTCGGCGGCCGCGCGCACGACGGGTCGCTAGCAGATTGGTGACGCTCGCCTCGCGGTGAAGACCGTGCAGGCGAGCGTCATTTGTGCGGCGGGTCTTCGGCCGGCCGTCCGGCCATCGGACCTTCCGTCCATCACGCGGCTCAACCCAGCTCGTTCCTGACCGTTCGTCCCACGTCACGCGCCGCGAGCGAGTCGAAGTGCTCCCTGGCCCGATCCGGCCGCTCCGATACGCCTGTAGAGATCGGCGAGCGCGCGATCGTCGCGCACGTCGGGCGAGTCCGCGACTTCGACCGCGTGCTGCAGCTCGTGGCCGAGCGTCGCGATCATCTCCTCCGGCAGGCCGGCCGGGGCAATCTGGATGCGGAGGTACCGCTGCCCGTGCGCGCAGGCCGCCAGCATCAGGCGCCCCGCGAGCGAAATGGGCAGCGCCGGAGCCGCCTCGACATAGACGATGACGTCGCTGCGCTCGATGCGGTCGAGCAGGCGCGCGAAGGTGAGCGAGCGATGCGCACCATCGTCGAGCAGCGTCCTGATGAGTGCACCGACGCCGCGCACGTGACGATCTGGTGCGGTGAGCATCGCGTCGATCCGCTCGCGCGCGATCGGCGCGCGGGAGCGTGAAGCCGGGGGTTCGCCGAGTGAGACGGTCGTGACGAGCAGGGCCAACAGGACTGCGAGCACTGGGACCTCCTTCAGCGAGAAGGCCCCTCATCCAGGCACGCGCGTCGATGTTGCGTCGCGCCAGTCGCCGGCCTCCACTCCGGCGACCTGCGACGTTAGACGGGACGCCGGCCGTTTATGTTTGCTCGTGTGCGCTCGTGGCACGCGCGCGACACTCGAGGGACAGGTGGTGTGAGGAGGGAAAGAGGAAATGGTAAAAGGAAATGGTAAAATGGTAAATGGTAGACCATTCCCCCCATTCCTCCCATCTACCATCTACCATCTACCATCTACCATCTGCCATCTACCATTTCTGTTTCTCTACAACCCTCGCGTGACTTCCGCGCCCTTGGGAACGATGATGATGCCGTCCCGGATGGCGAAGCCTTCGCCGTCGAGATGCTCGATGCCCTGGTCGTTCACCAGGCGGACGCCGTCGGCGATTCGCGCGTTCTTGTCGACGATCACGCGATCGAGCACGACGTCGCGGCCGATGCCCAGCGGCGTCGCCTGTCCACCGAATTCCCCTTCGTACGAGTCGGCGCCCAGCAGCACCGAGCGGCTGATCCTCGTGCCCGGCGCTCACGCGCGTGCGGATGCCGATGACCGAATCGACGATCTCGCACTGATCCAGGTAGCAGCCCTCGGCCACGATCGACGCGTCGATGCGGCAGTCGTGTATCCGCGTGCCCGGCAGGAATCGCGGGTGCGTGTAGATCGGCCACCTGGGATGGAAGAAGTTGAACGGCGCGCCCCGGCGCGTCAACTGGATGTTGGCGTCGTAGAATGCGGCAATCGTCCCCACGTCGGCCCAGTAGCCGCGGAAGATGTACGGGTTGACGCGGTGGGTGGAGAGCGCCTTCGGGATGATCTCCTTGCCGAAGTCGATGCCGGGCTGCTGGAGGATCTCGAGCAGCACGTCGCGCGAGAAGACGTAAATGCCCATGGACGCCACGAAGGGCTTGTCCGGCGTCACGCCTCCCGCGGCTGACCCTCTTGGCACGCTGCTGCCGATTTCGGCGAGTCGCGCGGCGTTGGGCTTCTCCTCGAACCCGCCGATCGTCCCCAGCTCGTCGAAACGGAAGATGCCCATCTGCGTCGCATCTTCGGCCGTGACCGGCTGCGCCGCGAGCGTGATGTCGGCGCGGCTCTCGATGTGCGATTCGATCAGCTCGCAGAAGTCCATGCGGTAGAGGTGGTCGCCCGCGAGGATCAGGTAGTAGTCGGCGTCGTAGCCGGCGAAGTGCCGCGCGGCCTGGCGGACGGCGTCTGCCGTGCCCTGAAACCAGTCGGAGCTCTCCGGCGTCTGCTCGGCAGCCAGCACCTCGACGAAGCCGTCGGAGAAGACGTCGAGCCGGTAGGTCTGCGCGATGTGGCGATTGAGCGAGGCCGAGTTGAACTGCGTGAGCACGAAGATCCGCTTGAGCCCCGCATGCAGGCAGTTGCTGATGGGAATATCGATCAGCCGGTACTTGCCGCCGAGCGGCACGGCCGGCTTCGATCGCATGTGCGTCAGCGGGTAGAGTCGCGTCCCGCGGCCGCCACCGAGAATGAGTGTCAGGACGTCATTCATGACAACATCTTACGTCGGTAACCCATCTGTGCGGAGCGGCTGCGGGATTCGATCCCACAGGCCTCGAACGTCGCAACTAGGAGTCCTGCCGCCTGACGATTTCGCACGCCCGTCACGTTCCTGAGACGGCGCCGTTACAGCCGGGTGCGATAAAGGGAGTGCCGGCCGGCGGCCGGTGGTCGGAATCCCGAGAGGGTGGAGACCAGACGCGGGCAGCATGTCCCGCGCGGGGCCTCCGGCTTTCCCTCGCCGATCACCGGGCGCCGGCCGTTTCCGGCCTCTTGCCCTCGACCGAACGCGGGTTATCGCGATCCAGCCAGGTAGCTTTCGAACTCCACGAGCCCGTTCGGGTGCGGCCGCGTGTTGTTGAATGTGATCGGTGACGAGGGGCACGCATAGCTGCCATCGGCGCAGGTGACCACGTCGAAGTGCAGGTGCGGCGTGCGGCTGTTGCCGGAATCCCCGCTGAGGCCGATCACCTGGCCGACCTCCACGAGGTCCCCGACTTCGACGAGCGGGCCGTTGTGCGTGAAGTGCAGGTACCGCGCGACCGTGCCGTCCTCGTGCCTGACGAACACGTAGTTCTCCTGGCCGACGATGCGCGTGGAGTCAAAGAACGAGCGTTCCACGTCGATGACAGCGCCGGCTCTCGCCGCGGTCACCGGCGTGCCGATCGGCATGAGGAAGTCGTAGGCGTACTTGAACACGCTCCCTGGGTAGTGAGTCGGTCCGGTCAGGGAGCAATTGCCCTGACCCAGGACGTAGCTCGTGCCCAGCGGATACGGCAGGCTGTACGGCGACTGCATTTCGGGTCCGTAGCCATGGCAGGCGAGCGACGGCGCCACGTCGGGGCCCGCGACGTCGGGCACCCTGTTGCAGGCGGTGCCGAGTGCCACCAGGCAGCCGACGGCGAGCATTCGTGCGGCGCGCACCCTTCAGAACTCCACCATCAGGCCGATGGACGGCAGAACCGGGAACAGCTTTTCGGTCAGCCCCCGGACGACACCCGTTCGGATACTGATCGACGGGTCGGACAAAGCGTAGTTCGAGCGATTGAGGACGTTCAGGACTTCGGCGAACAGCGTCACGCGCCGGCGGGTGAAGTCGAAGGTTCGATCCGCGCGGACGTCGAGCCTCGAATAGCCCGGGAGTCGCGCGCCGTTGCGGCCGGTGGCGAGATAGTCGGTCGAGCCGACCTGGTCGTAGTAGCCCGCGAGCGGCGTGTTGGTCCCGCCGCGCCACCGGAGGCTGAGGTTCGTTCTCGGTCCGGCACGGTACGTCGCGTAGGCCGAGACCGTGTGCCGGCGATCGGCGTCACCGTCGAATGACTCACCGCGAACGGGGTCCTCCTCCCTGACACGCCCGTATGTGTAGGCGACCCACCCTGACAGCCCCGCCACCGAGCGTCGCTGGAGCAGCACTTCCAGGCCCCCGGCGCGTTCCTGCAGCTTGTTGACGACAGACGGCGATCCGACGTGGACGACCTCGCCCTCGATCCGCGGCAGCAACTGCCGATCGATGAGATTCGATGCGCGCCGGACGTAGAGCGTGGCGCGTGCCCTCCAGACGCCGACGAAGCGCTGCTCGAGTCCGACGTCGGCCGTCCAGGCGCTCTCGGGAACGAGGCGTTGCCCGCCAATGACCAGTTCGTCGAGGTCTGGACCCTGGTGCGACACCGCGACGCCGGCGCGCAGGCTCGTCCCGGGCGTCAGGCGCACGTCGCCGAGCAGCCACGGCGAGCCGGCGGTCGCTCCAGACTCCCGCCAATGATCGACGCGGCTCCCGGCGCGTATGTCGAACGCCGGCACGGGACGCCAGCGGCCGCCGATCCAGCCGGACACACTGCGATCGCCCGCGCTGGCGTCGATGGGGTCCTCAGGGAGTTCGCTCGTGGACCCGCGTTCGAACCGGTACCCCCGTGTCGTCTCCGCGCGCGCCCCGGCGCCGATGGTCACTGCGGCCCACCGCGCCCACGTCGCCTCTGCTCGATACGTGACGTCGCGGTCGTTGCCACCTTCGCGCATCTCGCCGTTCGGCACGACGTTGTTGTACGCGGCGCGCACGGTGTACACCCGCTGGCTGACCAGCAGGGTTCCCGAGGGCGTCCAGCGCCAGTCCGCCTTGGCGATGTTCGTGCGGCTGACGGCGTGGTCGAGGCTGCTGGGGCCTGGGTTCTCACCTCCTTCGTGCACCGTGGTCCTGCCACCAAGCCATGTGAATGTCAGGTGGTGACGCGTGGAGGGGTCCCACGTGGCTCGCGCGACGGCGTCCGTGAAGCCAAGTGTGCTGTCTGACTCCGGATCGATGCGCCGGATCAGCCAGTCGAGATAGCTGCGCCGGAACGACGCCAGCCAGGACGCTCGGCGCGACGACCCGAGGGGGCCCTCGAACACGGCTGACGCCGACGTGCCGCTCACGGCGCCGTGCCACGAAAATCTGTCCCGTGCGCCGTCGCGGAGCCGGAAGTCGAGACTGGCGCCCAGCCGCGCCGCGCCTGTCTGCGGACGGGCCCCCGCTTCCAGATCGATTCCGGCGAGTACGTCGCTGTTGAATAGCGCGAGCGAGCCCGTGTCGCCGCCGCCGCGGACGGAATGTACGAGCAGCGGGCTGTCGATTCCGTCGAGGGACACGTCGAGATGACGCGGGCCCTGGCCCCGCACGTCGAACTCCGCGCTGAAATCGTCGGTGCTGGCGACACCCGGTATCGACTGGGCGGCGCGCATTGGATCGTCGGCCAGCACGCCGCGCAGCGCGAGCACGTCTCCCGTGCCCAGGCTGAATCCCGCGGCAGCGCCTGGCGTTGTGCCGCCGAACGGATCGCCCCGCACGGTGACCTTCTCGACGTAGGGCAGCGTGCCCGGCGCCAGGGCGATATCCACCGGGGTTGTCGCGCCTTGGCGCACGGTCACGTCCCGGCGGGCGAGACCGTAGCCGACGAGGGACACTCGCAGCACCCGAACCCCCGGGGCCACGCCGGCCAGCGCAAACCGCCCCGACGAGTCCGTCGTCGTCCCGCCGCCGCCGGACTCGAGCGTGACGGAGACACCGGCGAGAGGACGGCCGAGGACGCCGTCGCGGACGACTCCGGTGATGCGCCCGGAGGATTGCGCGGCAACGTGGAGCAGGGCCGCGACCATGAGCGGAACGGTGGCAGTCATCGAGCAGGTTGGACGGATCGCGCCGGGCGAAAGACCTGAGGAATACCTTCGGATGGCGTGGCGGTAGAATCGCCCGCATGGCGATCCCCGAATTTCACGTCGGCGACCATCAGGTGCGGCCGGAACTGAACGAGCTGAGGTCGGCGGCCGGCGTGGTGCACGTCGAGCCGAAGGTCATGGACGTCCTGGTGTTCCTGGCCGAGCGTCCCGGCGAGGTCGTCACCAAGGACGAACTGCTGGCTCGGGTCTGGCCGGGGACCTTCATACAGGACACCGGACTCTTCCGCGTGATGTCCGACCTTCGCCGGGCGCTCGGCGACCCGGCGCGTTCTCCGCGCTACGTCGAGACGATTCCCAAGCGGGGCTATCGGCTCATCGCCGACGTGCGGCGGTCCGGCACCGACGGCCGGCGCTACCCGGCCACCTCGACACGGTGGTCGGTCGTGCGATTGCGGCTTGCATGGCTCGCTCAGGTGACCGCGCTTCTGGGCCTCGGCTTCTGGCTCATGTGGCACACTCGTTCGTCCGCGACGCCGGCCGTCCCCGCAGTCGTCCTCAACTCCCAGGCGCGGGTGTCCTACGAGCGTGGCACGGTGTGGGAGACGCGCGCGGACTGCGCCGCGTATCCACGGGCCGCCAGCGCTTACCAGGACGCCATACGAACGAGCCGCGACTTCCGCTCCGCCTACGAGAACCTGGCGGACAGCTACCTGGCCTCCGCGGTGATTGGCTGCCAGCCTGCGTCGGACCTGTCCGCGCGGATGGCAGCGTTGCTCGATGACGCATCCAGGTGGGGGGCCGACTCGAAGTTCGAACGACTGCGCGCTGCCGAGGCCCTGTGGTTCACCGGCGACGTCGCTGCGTCCCGGCGTTGGTTCGATCGCGACCACGCGCATGTGCCTGACGTCAACCGCGCCGCGTTCCTGCTGCTGGCCGGGCGGCCCGATGAAGCGATTGGCGAAGCGCGGCGGGCCTGGGCTGAGGAGCCCGCGGCAGTCGGCGAGAACTGGACGCTCGCCACCCTCCTGCTGTTCACGCACCGCTACCGGGAGGCGGCGGACCAGTACGACCAGACCCTCGAGCTCTACCCGACGTTCCCTCCAGCGCTCGAGATGGCCCCGCTCGCCAGGCTCCTGGCCGGCGATGCTGACGCGGCGTTGAGGGGCGCGCGTCTCGCCGTCGCGCGGCTGCAACTGCCACTGGATCGATTCTCGACGGTGCCGGCGTACGTGCTGGCCCGCCTCGATCGGCACGCCGAGGCCGCGCGGGCGCTCGACGCCTGGACGGCGCTTAGTTCGGCGGCTCCGTGGGTGGCGCCGACCGCCCGCGCGGTCGCGGCAGCCGCGCGCGGTGCGAGCGCCGAGTCCCGCCGATGGCTCGACGTCGCCGAGGCGTCGCACGATCCGTGGATGGCGGTCGTGTCGTTCGACCCCATATTCGCCGGTCCGGTCACCGGCCTGGCGGCGTCGGTCGGCGGCATGCCGAGTGGGGCTATCTGGCCCCGGATCCCGAATCACCGGCGCGATGCCAGATGATCGCGCAGGTCGCGCTTGTCCGCGGGATGCTCGACGAAGGGCCAGGTCGACGTTAGCCGGGTATCAGATCAGCCACCCGGCGGCGGCGCCGGCGAGGACCAGCCAGGCGGAGTTGATGTGCCAGCGGAGCAGCGCGAACAGCGCCACACCGAGGATCGCCACCTGCGCCGGAGTGTCGAGACTCGTGCGCGCCAGGTTCACGGCCACCGCCGCCATCAGGCCGAGCGACGCCGCAACCACGCCGTCGAGAACGGCCGAGGCCACGCGCGACGCGCGCAGCCGCGGGATGAGCGGCTGCGTGAGCGCGACGAGCACGAATCCCGGCAGGAAGATCCCGATCGTGCAGAGCACCGCGCCTGGCCAGCCGGCGAGCAGGTACCCGATGAATGTGGCCGTCGTCGACAGCGGGCCCGGCGTGAATTGCCCGACGGCGATCGCGTCGACGAGCTGCTGGTCGGTGAGCCAGTGCCAGCGGTCCACGAGGTCGGCGCGCAGGAATGCGATGAGCACGTAGCCGCTGCCGAAGAGGATCGAGCCGACCTTCAGGAAAAAAAGCGAGAGCCCGGAGAGCGTGACGGGCGCCGCTGTGGCCGCGGCGGCCGCGCCCTGCACGCCGGCGCCGGCCGCGACGACACCGAGCGCCGCGGCCACGTGCCGACGGGTGAGGCGCGATGCGACGAGCACGAGCGCGCCGCCGGCCAGGATCACCAGCTCGTTGACGCCCGCGAGCGACAGGACGGTCGCCGTCACCGCGACGACCCACAGGGCGGGGCGGCCGAGTGCCCCGCGCGCGAGGCGCCACGAGGCCTGGAGAATGATGGCAATAATCACCGGAGAGATCCCGGCGAAGAGCGCGCGCGCGTCGGGCGCCTGTCCGTAGCGCGCGTACAGGACGGCGAATCCGGAGACGATCGTGGCCGACGGCAGGATGAAGCACAGCCCGGCGACGATCAGCCCGGGCCAGCCAGCCAGGCGCCGCCCGACGTGCACGGCCATCTCGGTCGAGTTGGGGCCGGGAATCAGGTTGGTCGCGGCGATCAAATCCGCGAACTCCTGGACGTCAATCCAGCCCTTCCGACCGACGACCCTGTCGTGCATCATCGCGATGTGCGCCGCCGGACCGCCGAACGCGGTCGTGCCCAGCAGCAGGAAGACGCGAGCGATGTCCGCCAGGGGCACCCGGGCCACGCCTCCATCATGCCATCGGCGGGCGCTTCAGCTCGCTTCGTATTCCAGTCGCGGTTCCGTCACCCGGGTATCGGGCAGCATCTCCCACAGCCGGATGCGCGCACCGACGTCGTGGCGCCGGTCCGGGCAGCGGGGATCGCGGCGTTCGACGATCCGGGTATGGGGCAGACCCGTGCGCGGATGACAGGCGACGTACACGCGGCAGCCGCACCAGAGCGAGACGGCGTACGACATAAGTCCTTGTACCGCACGGAGGTAACCGGCCTGCGACGCACCGGTGACCCGGGTGTGACGATCGATGCGTAACAGAGACGTTACATGCTGTTTACACGCCGGGGCCGGCGTTGGGATAAAGATCGATCATCGCTTTTTCCCGGACAGTCATCATCATGTTTGCGAAAGAACTCACGTTCGGCGGGCACATCCGGCGTTTCACCATCAGCGACGCGGGACAGGATGGCTGGGAGGTCCGCGTCGAGCAGGACGCCGCCATCGTCCGGCGCCTCTGCTATACCGACTGGCATCGCGTGGAGCGTGCGCTCGGCGTGATGGAACTGGAGGTCGAGGCCCTCGAGCGGAGCGGCTGGCGCGCGCTCACGGCGCACTGACGGGACCGGGCGCGGCCTATTCGACGAACCGGTAGCCGAGGCCGACGACGGTTTCGATCTGGGAGCCGGCCGAGCCCAGTTTTGCGCGGAGCCGGCCGACGTGGACGTCGACCGATCGCGTCTCGATCGATCGCTCGTACCCCCACACCCGTTCGAGCAGGCGATCCCGCGAGAGCACGCGGTTCTTGTTGTCCACGAGGAAGCGCAGCAACTCGAACTCGCGGCGGGTGAGCCGTACCGGCCTCGCCGTCCACGCTCACGGCCACCGCATCGAAGTCCGCCCGCAGGTGCGCCCCGGCGTACACGCTCGCCGCGGGTGCCCCCGTCTGCCGGCTGCGGCGGAGCAGCGCGCGGACGCGCGCCGCCAGCTCACGCAGGCTGAACGGCTTACTCACGTAGTCGTCGGCCCCGAGATCGAGTCCCGCCACCCGGTCGGATTCGGACGTGCGCGCCGTGAGCATCAGGATGGGGGTTGCGGCGGTGGCTGGCCGCGCCCGCAGGATGCGGCAGACCTCAGTGCCGCTCAGCACCGGCAGGTTCAGGTCGAGGATGACGAGGTCGGGCGGCAGCTCCGCGGCCGAACGCAGCGCGGTATCCCCGCTGCCGACGATTTCCACGTCGGCGTCGCCCCCACGCTCGAGCGCGTGCTTGATCAGGATGGCGATGTCGTGCTCGTCTTCGACGACCAGAACGCGGGGCGTAGGGCTCATGCCATACAAGCCTAGGGCTCGCGCGTTTCCTCCCCGTCACAGCCGGGTTAATTGTGGGTTAACGCGCAACGTCAGCGGCCGCAGCAGCTGCGGCCCGCCATCGGCAGCGTCCGTTTCGCCGGGAGGTCGATGCGCGCGGCGAGGCGGCGGCGGTCGCGCGCGCCGGCGTCGAGGTGCCCGATGGCGTGCCCGACCGCGTCGACGAGCGCCTGCATGACCGGGTCGGTCATCCGCGCCAGGCGATAGTGGACCCACAGGCCGTCCCTGCGTCCATCCACGAGCCCGGCCCGCCGCAGGTACGCGAGATGCCGCGAGATTTTCGGCTGGGGCAGCGCCAGGCTCTCGTGGATGTCGCAGACGCACACTTCGCCGTCGAGCAGCAGCCCCAGGATGCGCAGCCGGGTGGTGTCGGCAAGCGCCTTGAAGAGCGTCTCGAGGGTCGAGAGCCGCTTGTCCATGCGGCCAGTATATTCGTGTTGACAAATATAATCAATCGCGCTTACGCTGGTTTCATATTCGCATGAGCGAATATAAGGAGCGTGCAGCGTGAGCGACACAGGATTGAGAGACGTCATCCAGCGGAAGTACGGCGAGGCCGCCGAGCGGGCCGCCTCGGGCGGGGCGAAAGCGTCCTGCTGCGGGAGCAGTTGCGGATGCGGTGATCCGATCACCTCGGACCTCTATAACGAGACCGAAACCAGCGGTCTGCCCGCGGCGGCGGTGGCGGCGTCGCTCGGGTGCGGCAACCCGACGGCGCTCATCGATCTGAAGCCAGGCGAGACGGTGCTCGATCTGGGATCCGGCGGCGGGATCGACGTGCTGCTGTCGGCGCGCCGCGTCGGACCGGCCGGGAAGGTCTACGGCCTGGACATGACCGACCAGATGCTGGCGCTCGCGCGCGAGAACCAGCGGAAGGCGGGCGTCACCAACGTCGAGTTCCTGAAGGGCGAGATCGAGCGCATCCCGCTGCCGGACAACTCGGTCGACGTGATCATCTCGAACTGCGTCATCAACCTGTCGTCGGACAAGGGCCGCGTCCTGCGCGAGGCGTTCCGGGTGCTCAGGCCCGGCGGCCGCTTCGCCGTCTCCGACGTCGTCGTTCGCGGCGACGTGCCGGCGGATATCCGCAGGAGCGTCGAGTTGTGGGTCGGCTGCGTCGCCGGCGCGCTGCGAGGAGTCCGAGTACCGGCGCCTGCTGGCCGAGGCGGGGTTCGACGCGATCGACGTGGAGCCGTGGCGGGTCTACGACGTGAACGATGCGCGCGAGTTCCTCGTCGAGGCGGGGATCGACCCCGACGCGCTGGCGGGGCAGGTGGACGGCAAGTTCGCCAGTGCGTTCGTGCGCGCGAGGAAGCCCAGGCGAAGAGATGGCGGCCCGGAGTGCTGCAGGTGAGATGCCGCCGGGGCGGCGCCGCCCGCGGCCCGCTCGCCCCTGACCGAGGCGCCTGCGCGGCCGCGTCTCGACTGTCGTGGCTGGATCGGTATCTTGACGCTGTGGATCTTTCTCGCGATGGCGGTCGGCATCGCCGCGGGCGCCGTCGTCCCGGGCATCGGCCCGGCGCTCGATCGGCTGAGCGTCGGGACCACCTCGCTTCCGATCGCGGCGGGTCTCATCCTGATGATGTACCCGCCGCTCGCGAAGGTCCGGTACGAGGAACTGGGCGCGGTGTTTCGCAACCGGCGCGTGCTGGCGCTGTCGCTCGTGCAGAACTGGGTGGTCGGTCCCGTCCTCATGTTCGCGCTCGCGGTGCTGTTCCTCAGGAACTACCCCGAGTACATGACGGGCGTCATCATCATCGGGCTGGCGCGCTGCATCGCGATGGTGATTGTCTGGAACGATCTGGCGGGCGGCGACCCCGAGTACGCCGCCGGGCTGGTCGCGTTCAACTCGATCTTCCAGGTGCTGTTCTTTCCCGTCTATGCCTGGTTCTTCGTGACGGCGCTGCCGCGCTGGCTCGGACTGCCGGGGCTCGCAGTGAACGTGACGATCGGCGACATCGCCCGCTCGGTCTTCGTGTATCTGGGCATCCCGTTTCTCGCCGGCATGCTGACCCGGTTCGTCCTTCTGCGCGCACGCGGCGAGCGCTGGTACCGCACGCGCTTCATCCCGCGGATCAGCCCGCTGACGCTCATCGCCCTGCTCTTCACGATCGTGGTGATGTTCTCGCTGAAGGGGGACACCGTCCTGCGGCTCCCGCTGGACGTCCTGCGGATCGCCGTGCCGCTGGTGATCTACTTCGCGATCATGTTCGTCACATCGTTCTGGATGGCGCACCGCGCGCACGCCAGCTACGCGCAATCGGCGACGCTGTCGTTCACGGCCGCCTCGAACAACTTCGAGCTGGCTATCGCGGTCGCCGTCGCGACCTTCGGCATTCATCACGGCGCCGCCTTCGCGGGGGTCATCGGGCCGCTCGTCGAGGTGCCGACCCTGATCGCGCTCGTCAACGTGTCGCTCTGGATCGGACGGCGATACTATCCCCCGACGGCGGCGGCCGCGTGATCCCGGAGGTGATGTGAAAGTCGTCCTGTTCGCGTGCATCCACAACGCCGGCCGTTCCCAGATGGCCGCGGCGCTCTTCAACCGGATGGCGGACCCCGCGCAGGCGCGCGCGGTCTCGGCCGGCACGCAGCCCGGAGATCGGGTCCACCCGGTCGTGCTCGACGTCATGCGGGAAATCGGAATCGATCTCTCGGACGTCACGCCTCGCAAGCTGACCGACGAGCTTGCCCGCGAGGCCGGGGTGCACGTGACGATGGGGTGCGGCGATGCGTGCCCGTACGTGCCGGGCGCCCGCGTCGAGGACTGGCCGGTGTCAGATCCGAAGGGGCAGCCGATCGAGACGGCGCGCGCGATCCGCGAGGAGATCGCGCGTCGCGTCCTGGACCTCATTGCGCGCGAGGGTCTCCCGCGCGGCTGATCAGCGGAGCAGGTCCTTCAGCTGGTGGACCGTGGGCACGTGTCCCTGGAGGCGCACCTGGCCGTCCACGACGAGGGCCGGCGTCGACATGATGCCGAACCGCGCAATCTGCTCGACATCGGTGATCTTGTCGACCCGGCAGTCGAGTCCGAGTTCGCGCGCGGCCTGCTCGGTCCGCTCCACGAGCGTTCCGCATTTCGGGCAGCCCATTCCCAGAACCTGAAGTGTGGTCATGTGTGTCCTCGTTACAGCAGTGCGTTGAACAGATACCCCACGAGAAGGATCCCCGTGCCTACGACGCTCGCGAAGATGACGAGCAGCGGAACGCGGAGCACCTTGCGGAGAATGATCATCTCGGGAAGCGACAGGCCGATCACGGCCATCATGAAGGCGAGCGCCGTCCCGAGCGCCGCTCCCTTTTCGAGCAGCGCCTGCACGATCGGCACGATGCCGGCGGCGTTGGCATACATCGGAATCCCGATGAGTACGGCGAGCGGCACGGCCCACCAGGCATCCTTGCCCATCAGGCCGGCCATGAAGTCCTCCGGCACGTAGCCGTGGATCGCGGCGCCGACGGCGATGCCGGCGAGCACGAACGGCCACACGCGCCCCACGATATCGCGCACCGCGTCGCGTCCCGCTGCGATTCGCTCGTCGAACGTCAACGGCGCGCCGTCGTCGCCGGCGGCGGCGCGTGTCGCCAGCACCCACGGCTCGACCCAGCGCTCGAGGCCGAGGCGCCCCATCGTCCAGCCAGCGGCCACCGCGACGGCCAGGCCGGTGCCCGCATACAGGGCGGCCGTGCGCCAGCCGAACAGGCCGAAGAGGAGCACCAGCGCCACTTCGTTGACCATCGGCGCGGAAATCAGGAACGAGAAGGTCACACCGAGCGGTACTCCGGCCGTCATGAAGCCGATGAAGAGCGGCACCGCCGAGCAGGAACAAAACGGCGTGACGACGCCGAGGCCCGCGGCCAGCAGGTTGCCGGTCGACTCGCGACGGCCCGCCAGCAGCCGCCGCGTGCGGGCGGGCGAGAAGTACGACCGGATGATCCCGACCGCGAATACGACGAGAAGGAGGAGCAGGAGGACCTTCGGCGACTCGTAGGTAAAGAACTCGACCGCCGAGGCAACGCGGGTGCCCGGCGTCAGGCCGATCGCGCGGTAGGTCAGCCACGCGGCGGCGCCGGCGAGGGCCCGGTACGTCAGCATCCAGGCGAGCAGGGCGGCGAGCAGGCCGAGACCCAGGCGTATGCCCACCGGGTGGGGCGCAACCGGACGGTGCAACTCCCGAGTGTCGGTATCGGGCATTTCGCTCAGTCCAGATCGCGCAGCTCATCGTCGAGCCGTGCGTCGTAGCCCGGCGAGGCCATCGGAGGCGCGGCCGCGGTGGCGACGGCTGGCTTGCTCGAGAAACGCCGGACCAGGGCGATGACGAGCGCCGCGCTGGCAATCAGGAGCAGCGGCGGCAGGACGTACAACGCCAGGTCGAAGCCCTGCGCCGGGGGTTCGGCCAGGATGCGCTTGCCGTACTCCGCGACGTAGGCGTCCAGGATCTGCTGCCGCGTTTCGCCGGCGGCGAGCCGGAGCCGGACGTCCTTCCGCACGTCGTCGGCGGCGGCCGACTGGTGGACCGACACCTGCTGGCTGTAGCAGCACGGCGCGATCAGCATGGCTTCGAGCACGCGGGCCTCACGTTCGAGATCGGCGCCCGTCAGGGCCGGGCCGAGCCCGAGGGCCACAATCAAGGTCAGTGTCTTCATCTCTTGTCCTTTGCGCGAGGGGTGAGGCCGACAGCCGCACAGACGGTCGCGGGCGAGCAGCCGCGAAGCTCTGCCGCGGCGGCGATGTCCTTGCGAATCTGCGGATCGGCGCCGACGTGCGCCAGCGCGGCGTCGACCACGGCCGGCACGGGCACGGCGTCGTGCCGCTGGTAGAAGATCCACTTGCCACGGCGCTCCTCGCGGATGAGGGCGCACTCGCGCAGGTCGAGCAGCAGCCCCGACAGGGTGGACACGGGCATCTCGAGCGCCGAGGCCATCTGACACACGGACATCGGGCCCTGGTCGAGGACCGCGAGGACCCGGAGGCGGCCCCGGTGGCCGAGAACCTTGCCGACCGATGCGAGCGTGGCGAGGGCGGTAGTCACGTCATTTCGGAGGAATGCGAAATGAGGGCCGTCCGGAAACTGGCGCAAAAACGCGCGTCGGCTCCTGGCGCTGCCGGAAATCCGCGACTTCCCGGCCCGCGATATTTCGGGAAACAGCGGGATCTCAGGGATCGGGGGAACCGCCACGGAGGGGGCTGGGCGCCCGACCTGTCAAGTCGCATCTTCACCTGGGTTTGTCGCGGACGGCCAAAGAGCGACGACCGGAGGGCGCGGCACTTTGCAGGACCGCTCGCCAGGGCCGGGGGCCTATACTGGCGGCATGGCGGAGGGTACCGACCTCGTCCAGCAGACCATCCTGGATTCGATCACAGACGGCGTGTTCACGGTGGATGCCGAGTGGCGCATCACGTTCTTCAACCGCGCCGCGCAGCGGATCACCGGCGTGCCACGCGCGAGCGCGCTCGGGCGCAGGTGTTCGGAGGTCTTTCGCGCGAGCATCTGCGAATCGGCGTGTGCGCTCGGACAGACGATCGCAAGTGGCCGGCCGATCGTCAACAAAGTGGTGTACATCGTCGATGCCGAGGGCAGCCGCATTCCAATCAGCGTCTCGACCGCGGTGCTGCGGGACGAGACCGGCGCGATGGTTGGGGGGGTGGAGACGTTCCGCGATCTGCGGCAGGTGCAGGAGCTCAGAAAAGCCCTGGAATCCCGCTATTCGTTTCAGGACATCGTCGGGCGGAGCGCGGCCATGCGCGAGCTGTTCGAGCTGCTGCCCATCGTGGCGCCCCACGACACCACCGTCCTGATCGAGGGCGAGAGCGGCACCGGGAAAGAGCTGGTCGCCCGGGCAATCCACGATCTCTCGACACGCCGCCGCCGGCGCTTCGTCGCCGTCAACTGCGGAGCGCTCCCGGAAACCCTCCTCGAGTCCGAACTCTTCGGCTACAAGGCGGGCGCGTTCACCGATGCCCGGCGTGACAAGCCCGGCCGCTTTGCGGCAGCGGAAGGCGGCACGCTGTTCCTCGACGAGATCGCAGACGTTCCGCTCGCCATGCAGGCAAAGCTCCTGCGCGTGCTGCAGGAGCGGGAGTTCGAGCCGCTGGGCGCTACCGCGCCGATCAAGGCGGACGTCCGGATCGTGACGGCCACGCATCGCGATCTCGCCGCCATGGTGAAGCAGGGCACGTTTCGCGAGGACCTGTACTTCCGCATCGACGTCTTCCGAATCGCCATCCCGCCGCTGCGCGACCGGCGCGAGGACATTCCGCTGCTCGCCGAGCAGTTGCTCGCGAAGATCGTCCGCCTGCGCGACAAGGACATCGTGGGCTTCTCGGACGAAGCGCTCCGACTCCTCCTCGAGTACCGATTACCCGGGCAACGTCCGAGAACTGGAGAACGCGATCGAGCACGCGGCCGTGCTCTGTCGGGACGCGCTGATCCAGGCGCGCGATCTTCCGCCACAGATCCGCGCGGCCGTGGCGCCACGCGGGCGACCTGGTCCCGATCGCTCAACGGGTTTGAAGGACCTCGAACTCATCGCGATGATCGACAGCCTGCGCCGCCACCACGGAAACCGCACCGCCGCCGCGCGGGCACTAGGCATCGATCCGAGCACGCTCTATCGCCGGTTGAAAGCCGCCGGCGTGCCGCTCCCTCCCATCGCACGCGGCCGACCCTGACGCACCCGTCGGCCGCTGTCACCCCAGATGGCTCTCGTTTTGCTGCGCTTCGGAGCGGGATCACGCCATGACTATCGCTCCAAATACGGTTCACCCACACTGCATCGTCTGCAGCCCAGCGAACGACCGGGGTCTCACGGTGCACTACCGCCCTTCGCGCGACAGCCGAGGCGTCATCGCTGAATTTCCCTGTGACGACGACTTTGAGGGCTACGCCGGACAGATCCACGGCGGCGTGGTCTGCTCGCTGCTGGACGGAGCGATGGTGCACTGTCTCTTCCAGCTCGGGTGCACGGCGCACACCGCGGAATTGTCGATCCGCTTCCAGCGCGCGGTTGCGACTGGACGGCCGGCTGTCGTGCGCGGATGGGTCACGCAATCTCGCGGGCGACTGCATACCACGGCAGCCGAGATCTCCCAGGACGGCGTCGTGAGGGCGATCGCGCGCGCGAAGTTCCTGGAGGCGGCACGGGGATAGCGGACCGGGGCATTTTGCGGCGATCGGACGCACCGCAGCCTTGCAGGTTGCAACAGACGACGCGTCCCGTCAGTCACGAAAGAAGAAGGCATGCGACTGGCTATTCCGGTCTGGCGCGGTCATGTCTCACCCGTGTTCGACGTAGCCGCAACGCTGCTGGTGATCGACGTCGAAGACGCGCGAGAGGTGGCGCGCCACGTCGTCCCACTCGGCACGCCGAACGAATCCCTCCGCGCTCACGGTCTCGTGAGCTTGGGCATAGACGTGCTGGTCTGTGGCGCAATCTCGCGGCCCCTCGAACAGAAGGTGACCGCTGCCGGCATCCGTGTGATGTCGCTCGTCAGCGGACCGATCGAACGCGTCGCAGAGTCGATGGTCGCGGGCAGACGGCTTCCCCCCGACTGCCTCCTGCCCGGGCACGGGCGACCGCGCGTGCGTGGGAGGAACTCATGCTGGCGATAGCGGAGGTGCACGCGAGCACGGCGATGGACGATGCACTGCTGAGGCGCATTCGCGCCGAATTCCGCGAAATGCCCGGCCTGTGTCTGACGGTCCCCCAGGCGCGGCGTCTCTGGGCGCTCAAGGCCCCGGTGTGCAACGCTGTCCTGACGAGACTCCTCCATGATGGGTTTCTCCGTCGCACCGGGGATGGGAGCTTCGTCCGGGCCGACATGCTCTGATCTACCCACTGAGGTGCGGTCCATGGGTGTACGCACGGCATCGCGCGTCTTCGGTCCCGTGCCGTCGCGGCGGCTCGGCAGGAGCCTCGGCATCAACAGCATCCACGCCAAGCAGTGCAGTTATTCCTGCATCTACTGCCAGGCCGGCCGGACGACGTGCCTGAGGGATTCGCGGCGCGACTTTGCCGCTCCAGAGGATCTCCGCGACGACGTGGAGGCCGCCCTCGACGCTGCGCGGGCGAAGGGATCCGCCGCCAGGATCGGCGTGAACACCACCAGCCGCAGAATGCCGCTCGCAGGGCGAGGCCTTGAGCGGTCTGGCCCTACTCGTGGTCCTCTGTTTCAAACAGCAGCTTGAACACGCTGGAACGCAGCGCGTCCTCTCCCTTCCAGCCAACCTCCACGGAGCAGACTCGTCCCTGACGGTCCAGGAGGACAAGCGTTGGAACAAAAAAGGACTGGTCCGATGGGTGTTGCAGGTAGTTCAGTGCGTCTGCGCGCGAGGCCGTTCCGAGGGGGAACGTCAGGCCGAAGTCCTGCGCGTAGGTGCGGAGAGCTGGTGGCGATTCCACGTTGAGCGCGACTGCGAGCGGATAGAAGCCCTGCATGCCCATCTCCGAATACACCTTCTGAATGCCCTGTGACGCCTGCTTGCAGGCGGGGCACACGCTCGTCATGAAATCGAGGAGGACGACTTTGCCACGGAGCGCGTCGACTCGGATGTCGCCACTTTCCGTGTGCACGGTGAGCGGCGGACCCGGCTTCCGCATCCCAGGCGCTGGAATGGACTGCTGTGCGAATGCCATTGGGAGGCACAGAGCGAGGGTGAACACCGCGGCGGCGGCAGGGACCCTGCGTAATCGGCGGCATGTCATCGCGGCTCCTGTCTCATGGAACTCCACCGAGTGCGAGGGCGCCTTGAGAGTCAGCGGTGAGGCACAGGAGATCCTCGTCAAGGCACGGGGCCGAACACGAGCGCGGGTGCGGTGGCGGTCATCGGCGCGCATCGCCCCGAACGGAGCAACACTCGCGCCTGCGGGAGCGAAGCAGTGGCCCGGTCTCCAAACCGCTGGAATTCGGCGGGTTGCGGGCAGGCCACTCGGGTGTGGGGTGATCGCAGCCTTGCAGATTGCAAGGGTCGGGCGCCCTCGAGGCGGCGTGCCGGCGGTCCGGCCCTGGGACGACGCCGCGGCTGGACGTCCAGCGCGCCCCCGAATTGACTCGCGGTTGTTATAAGCATATGCTCATAACTAGGCCGCGGCCAATCGGCTGGACAACCTAATCCTCCGCCTCCAGCCGGCGGCACCACGGGCCGCGTGACGCCGTTTTCATTCATCGGGAGATTCATCATGCATGTCTGCATACCAGTCGATAGTGACCAGGGACTCGACAGCCGCGTCTGCCAGCACTTCGGGTCGGCCTCGCACTTCATGATCGTCGACACGGACAGCGGCGCCTGTCGGGCGGTCCGCAACCAGAACGCGCACCACGCCCACGGCATGTGCGAGCCGCTCCTTGCGCTCCGCGGCGAGGCGCTCGCTGGCATCGTCGTCGGCGGCATCGGGCGAGGAGCGCTGGCTAAGCTCGAGCGCGATGACATCCAGGTCTTCCGCGCCGAGCACGCAACCGTGGGGGAAACGCTCGCCGCGTTCAAGGCCGGCTCGCTCCGGCTGGTGGCAATGGACGAGGCGTGCGGCGGACACGGGGGGCACTAGGAAGGGGCTGAACCCGGCGAAAACGCACTGTCACGGCGGGTTTCCGCGAGGGAGGCATCGATGCCTGCCGAAAACCCGACGCGGGTGAGTAGATTCCTTTGGGTTTACGCACGGCACCCAATTGGCAATCCACTGCAAGCGAGCCCCGGAGGGGAGCCGCCAGAGGCGGTCGCGGGCGTCGAGGAAAACAATGAAACGAGCGACAACTGCCATCCACGTCCACGGCCGGCACCACGCGCAGTACGGCGAAGTGTCCGTGCCGATCTACCAGACGTCGACCTTTGCGTTCGAGACCGCCGACCAGGGGGCTGAGCGGTTCGCGGGAACGACCCCTGGCTACATCTACACGCGCCTGGGCAACCCCACTGTCAACGCCCTCGCGGACGCGTTGACGGCGCTCGAAGGCGGTTCGCACGGCATGGCCACGGCCACCGGCATGGCCGCCATAACCACGGTGTTTCTCGCATACCTCCAGCAGGGCACGCATGTGGTCAGCACGGACTGCGTGTACGGTCCGACGCGCACGGTGCTCGAAACGAGCTTTGCGAGGTTTGGCAGCGAGGCCACCTTCGTGGACACCGCGGACCTGGCGCAGATCAGCGCTGCCATGCGCACGAACACGCGCCTCGTCTACCTGGAAACGCCGGCCAACCCGACGATGAAGCTGTCAGACATCACCGGCGCGGCAGCCATTGCGCACGCCCACGGCGCGTTGCTCGTCGTGGACAACACTTTCGCGAGTCCGTACCTCCAGCGCCCGCTGGATCTCGGCGCCGACATCGTCGTGCACAGCTGCACGAAGCTGATCAACGGGCACTCCGACGTCGTCGGTGGCGCGATTGTCGTCCGCGACGAGCAGGGCTATCGCCAGATCAAGCCGACGCTGAACCTGTTCGGCGGGACCATGGATCCGCACCAGGCGTGGCTGATCCTCCGCGGCCTGCAGACGCTGCCGCTGCGGGCCGAGCGCAGCCAGGAGAACGCGATGACCCTCGCCCGCTTCCTGCGCACGCACCCGATGGTGTCGTGGGTGGCCTATCCCGGCCTCGAAGAACATCCGCAGCACGAGCTGGCGCGGCGGCAGATGGACGGCTTCGGCAACATGATCGCGATCGGCGTCCAGGGCGGCCTCGAGGCCGGCAAGGCCATGATGAACAGCGTGCGGCTGTTCACGCTGGCGGTATCGCTCGGCGGCGTCGAGTCGCTCATCGAGCATCCGGCGTCGATGACCCACGCGGGGCTGCCGCGGCAGGAGCGCGAGGCCGCGGGGATCACTGACGAGCTCGTGCGCATCGCGGTCGGCTGTGAGGACGTCGAGGATCTCCAGGAGGACCTCGACCAGGCACTCACGGTGGCTCGGTCGGCGACCGTACTCGCAGGCGCCGCAAAATAGGAACAGAGGTGTCTCGTGTCGAATCCTGTTCGCGTCGGCATCATCATTTGCGACCGGTACCACACGTGCGCGGGCGGGAAGTGCTTCCGGGCCCTGCACGCCCGCGAGGGCGCGTTCAGCGCGTATACGGACCGCGAGGTGGAACTGGTCGGCTTCACCACATGCGGCGGCTGCCCCGGCGGCAACATCGAGTATGCGCCGGAGGAGATGAAGAAGAACGGCGCCGACGTCATTCACCTGGCCACGGGTTTCGTCGTGGGCTACCCGCCCTGTCCGTACCTCGATCACTTCCGCACGTTCATCCCCGAGAAGTACGGTATCCCCGTGGTCGTCGGGACACACCCCATCCCACAGAAGTACTTCCTCACGCACAACGCCTGCGGGACCTGGTGCGGCGCTGAGTGGTCCGCGCGGCTGGAGCCGACGCTCACCGACGAGGCGACCCGGAAGGCGTACGACTGACCGATGGTCAATGGCCGAGAGGACGTCGGGTTTCAGCGAATCGGCAGGATGACGCTCAACGGTGCCGCGCTCGCCGCGGTCGGAGGACCCGATGCAGACACGCTGGTCTGAACGCTTCGCTCAGCGGACGCACGGCATGCGCAGCTCGGCGGTCCGAGAGCTGCTCAAGCTGACCGAGCAACCCGACATCATCTCGTTCGGCGGCGGACTCCCGGCTCCCGAGGTCTTTCCGGTCGAGGCCTTCCGGGATGCGTGCAACAAGGTCCTCAAAGAGGCCGGCCCCAAAGCCTTGCAATACAGCACGACCGAAGGCTACCTGCCGCTGCGCGAGATGATCGCGCGCCACGCAGGGCGCTTCGGCATCAATATCGATGCCGACAACGTGCTCCTCACGAGCGGTTCGCAGCAGGCGCTCGATCTCATCGGCAAGGTCTTCATCAATCACGGCGACCATCTGCTGGTCGAGCGCCCGACCTACCTGGGCGCCCTGCAGGCCTGGCGCACTTACCAGGCCGAGTACACGTGCGTGTCGATGGACGACGACGGGATGTTGACCGGCGAGGTGGAGTCGCAGATCCGCACGGGCCCCAAGTTCATCTACGCGCTGCCGAACTTCCAGAATCCGAGCGGCGTCACGCTCTCGCTCGAACGGCGCCGCCACCTCATCGATCTGGCCGATCACTACGGCGTCCCGATCCTCGAGGACGATCCGTACGGCCAGCTTCGCTACGAGGGCGAGCACCTGCCGTCGCTCGTCGTCCTCGACGACCAGCGCGAGCGCACCGACGGCGCGCCATACCGCGGCAACGTGATCTACCTGAGCACCTTCTCCAAGACGCTGGCCCCCGGCCTGCGTCTCGGGTGGATCGTCGCGCCGCCGGAAGTCATTCAGAAGCTGGTGCAGGCCAAGCAGGGCGCCGACCTGCACACCGGCACCTTCATCCAGATGCTCGCCTACGAGGTGGCAAAGGGCGGCTTCCTCGACCAGCACATCAAGCTGATTCGCCGGACGTATCGCGAGCGCCGCGACACCATGCTGCACGCGCTCGACACCCACTTCCCGGAGGGCGTCACGTGGACGCGACCGCAAGGCGGCCTGTTCCTGTGGCTCCGGTTCCCCGAGGACATGGACGCCGCCGACATCCTGCGGCAGGCCGTGCTCCAGAAGGTGGCCTTCGTGCCGGGCCAGCCGTTCTTCCCCGACGGCTCGGGCAGGAACACCGCGCGGATGAATTTCTCGAACGCGACGCCTGACCGCATCGACGAAGGCGTGCGCCGTCTCGGCATCGTCCTCAAGTCGCTGATGAAGGGCGCGAAGGCGGCCGTCGGCGCGCCGGAGAGCGCGCAGGTCGAATAGCGACCGACCCGCGACGTGGAGAGAGCACCGTTCAGAAGGGGGACGAGGTGGGGTCGCGGTTTAGAGGAGCCGTGCGCCGATCCGGCCGAAGGGACGACGCCGTGACGGGAGGAAGTGCGCCATGACCACTCTGACTCTCGCGAAGAGTGTCGTGGGCGACGCCCTCATGATCACTGGCTTCGTCTTCGCCATGATGCTCCTCGTGGAGTATGTAAACGTGGCGACGGCGGGCCAGGCGGCCCGGTGGCTCGAAAAGCAGGGGATCTGGGGCGACGCCGCCGTGGTCCTCGTGGGGACCTTTCCAGGCTGCCTGGGGGCCTTCACCGACGTGACGCTCTACATCCACCGGATCATCTCCCTCGGCGCGCTCGTGGGGAGTATGGTTGCCGCCTCGGGGGACGAAGCATTCGTGATGCTGGCGATCATGCCGCGAACGGCCCTTCTGCTCTTTGCGGGCCTTTTCCTCTACGGTCTCCTTCTCGCCGTCGCGGTGGACAAGGCCGGCGGCCGGCGCTGCTATAGCGGGGCCCGGTGCGAAGTAGGCCTGGCACTCCACCCGGGCGAAGAGCGCCCTCGCCTGGCGGTCCGCCCCTCGTTCAGGGAATGCTCCTTCCCAAGGGCCGTCCTCTGCGCCGCCCTTGGACTCTTTGCGCTGGGCGTGAGCTTCGGGGCGGTGGGACCAGACACGTGGAACTGGATCCGCGTGACGCTGCTTCTGGTGACGGCCGTGGCCTTCGCGGTGGTCTTCGTCGCGCCCGAACACTTTCTGGAGGAGCACCTCTACCGCCACGTGGCCCGCGAACACGTGCCCCGCATCTTCGTCTGGACTCTGGGCGCCCTCCTCGTGATGGCCTGGATCGCGGCCCGGGGCGGGCCGGTTCAGACGTGGGTCCATGGTCATCCCGGTTGGGCCGTGCTCGCGGCGGCGCTCATTGGCATCCTTCCCGAATCGGGCCCCCACATGCTTATCGTCGTAGGTTACGCGCAGGGGCTCATGCCTCTCTCTGCCCTGGTGGCCTCTTGCGTGGTCCAGGACGGCCACGGCATGCTGCCCCTGCTTGCGGAATCGTGGCGGGAATTCCTGAAGGTCAAGGCCGTCACGTTCGCCGCCGGCCTGGCGGCGGGGTACGTGCTGCTCGTCTTCGGTCTCTGACGACAAGAAGAACTTCACCCTGTCCGTCTCGCTCCGAGCGACACCATCCCGATGGGCGGGCGGTCTCCCTGCCGCGCTTCGCCTCGATCGCCAGGGTGCGGTAGGCCTTGATCTCACAGCCGCCCGCCTTGACAATTATGAACCTATGTTCATAATATGGCAGGAGGTCCCACTCGGTGCCACGCCCATACTGCCACCGTCGCATCGCCGGCCAACCAGCCGCTTCGGTCTTCAAGCCTGCCGGCATTCCAACGCGGCTGCTCGATGAAGTGGCGATGACACTCGACGAGTTCGAGGCGCTGCGGCTTGCGGACCTCGACAAGCTGTACCACGAGCGCGCGGCAGAACAGATGCAGGTGTCGAGGCCGACCTTCTCGCGCATCATCGACTCGGCGCACGCCAAAGTCGCCGACGCGCTCGTGCACGGGAAGGCCCTCAGAATCGAGGGCGGCCCCGTACAGGCGCAAGCGGGCCCGCGGCGCTGCTGTCGCCTGCACGACTTGGCCGACGACTCACGCCTGCAGACGGACTTCCGTCGCAAGAAACGCGGTCTCCCGGACAAGGAACCCGCGTGAGTATCAAGCGCTTCGGGCTGAGCTACCTGGCTCTTCAGTCCTTCAACTCGGAGTCGGAGCCGCGCGGTCAGGCGAGGGGTCAATGAGGAGGCGGCGCGGCCTGGCTTCCAGCATCGACCCGGCTCGGCGCGATGGCGCGATGGCGCATGGAGGCGCGGCGTGAAGCGCGGAGACGATGCGGTGGACCTTCGTCGCGAGGAAGTCGCCCGCGTGCGGGCGACCCACCTCGCGAGAACAGCCCTCTTCCATTTGCACGGGTACGATCGCCAGGGTTCTGCGCGGTTCATCATCGACGAAGCCGGCGCACGCTCCGGGCTCGTGCTCGACGTGGGCACCGGGAAAGGCGTGCAGGCGGTCGCATTGGCCCACCGGGGGCTCGATGTCGTCACGGTTGATCCCGATCCGCAGGAACAGCGTTTCGCCAGACTGAACGCCGAGGCGGAAGGGGTCGTCGACCGCATCCGCTTCGTTCAGGCTGACGGTCGCAGGCTGCCGTTTGCGGCGGAGAGTTTCGGCGCGGTGTTCCTGGTGGACGCCCTCCACCACCTGGAAGAGGGCACCCCCGTGTTCGCGGAGATGGCCCGCGTGGTCCGCCGCGATGCCGGATGCGTGGTGCTGGCGGAGTTCGATGTCGAGGGCTTCGCGATCATCGCGCGCGTGCACGAGGCCGAAGGCCGCACCCATCCAGTCGGGCCGATCACATTCGACGCCGCGGTGGACGACTTCCGCAGTCGCGGGTTCCGGCTCCGGTCGATCCGCGACGCGCAGGTGCATCGCGTGGCAGTCCTCACGCCAGGGAATGGCTGGCGGGGACGTCGATTGCAGACTGCAGACTGCAGATTGCCGATTGACTGATTGAGGATTGCCGATTGCCGATTGCCGATTGCCGATTGCCGCTTGCCGGGAGCAGCGCTCGCGACCGTGCGGGGTACCCGTGGGCGTGGTGGGCGTTGTCGTTGCGAATCGCGCGGACGTTGTTCGAAGACCCGCCGCGGGTTATCATTTCGTCATGTCGCAACACAAGAAAGTGACGCCGCAGGCGTCGACGCTGAGACAGCTCGTCCAGGTCGCGAAAGCGATCGGGCACCCCGCCCGACTTCGAATCCTGGCGATGCTGGACGGGCGTGCGCTGTGCGTCTGCCAGATGACGTCCGTGCTCGAGTTGGCGTCCTCGACGGTGTCGGGTCACCTGAACGAGCTCCGCCGGAGTGGGCTCGTCATCGAGGACAAACAAGGGAAGCTGGTGTTCTATCGTCTCGATGCCAACAGCCCGTTTTCCGGATTGGTGTCCGGCACCCTCGCCATCGC
This sequence comes from uncultured Acidobacteriota bacterium, assembly GCA_963817635.1. Lineage (GTDB taxonomy): Bacteria > Acidobacteriota > Vicinamibacteria > Vicinamibacterales > 2-12-FULL-66-21 > CAWFPR01. The sequence goes on from CAWFPR010000031.1 coordinate 50,216, forward strand.
CACCCGGGATTCTGTCATCGCGCAGGATCGAGCCCTCATCGACCGCGTGCGCGCCGTGCCCATCGAGGTGCTCACCCGCGCGGGACTCAAACTGAACCTGGTCGGGATCAAGCGTCCGGCACTCCGCCCCACGACAACCGTCGGCGCCTGACGGCGACGGTCTACGAATAAACGGGAGAGCCCTCCCGCCCACCGACCTGAGCCTCTTTCGTCCCTCGCTTGACAGTCCCGCGGCTTGATACTATATTTCGGAATATCCCGAAATGACGAAAACATGGACACCTTGAAGATCACGGTGCAACTCACGAAGGCCCTGGCGCATCCGACGAGGTTGCGCATTCTCGCCCTCCTCCATCAGGGGCCTCTGCCGGTCTGCCAGATCACCTCGGTACTCCACTCGGTCGAGTCGACCGTGTCGGGCCATCTTCTCGAACGTCGACGCAGCGGTTTAGTGGCGGAGCAGCGCCAGGGGAAGTTCGTCTACTACTGCCTCGGTGATGCCGCGTCAAGCGTCCGCGTGCTCGACGCGTTGCTGCCCACGCTCACCGAGGACGCGCAACTTCGCCAGGACCCGGCGCTGGGCGAGTCGATTCGCGATATCTCAGAGTTGATTGTGTGCGAGGGATCGGCGGGGCGGCCGGGCAATGGCGCGGGCGCGCGGCCAACCGCCCGCGCGGGAAGCCGTCGGTCATGAACTGGAAAGACGAATGGAAGTGGGCCGCCCTGCTGCTGGGCGGGTTTCTGGTGGTCTTCTATCTGCCGGTGGGTAGCACCCGCTTCGACGGCGCGGTGCTCGAGTCGTTCCACCTCGTGAAGTGGTACGCGCGGGAGCACGTCCTGCTTTGCCTGGTTCCGGCCCTCTTCATCGCCGGCGCGATCTCGGTCTTCGTGAGCCAGGCCTCCGTCATGAAGTACCTCGGCGCCTCGGCGAACAAGGTGCTCGCGTACGCCGTCGCTTCCGTGTCGGGCGCCGTGCTGGCGGTGTGCTCGTGCACGGTGCTGCCGCTCTTTGCCGGCATCTACAAGCGCGGCGCCGGGCTGGGGCCCGCCACGGCGTTCCTGTACTCCGGTCCCGCGATCAACATCCTCGCGATCATTCTCACGGCCCGCGTGCTCGGCTTGGAGATGGGCGTCGCCCGCGCCGTTGGCGCAATCGGCTTCAGCATCGTCATCGGCCTGCTGATGCACCTCATCTTCCTCGGCGAAGAGCGCGAGCGGGCCGTCGAGCAGAGCCGGCTGCCCGTCCCCGAGGTCCCGCGGCACCTGTCACAGGACGCGGCCTACTTCGCCTCGATGGTGGGCATCCTCGTCTTTGCCAACTGGGGTGCCCCGCAGTCGGCAACCGGCTTCTGGCAGGTGGTGTATGCCGCCAAGTGGTGGCTGACCGCAGCCGCCGGAGTTGGGTTCGCGGTCGTGCTCGTCGCGTGGTTCGGGTTGCGATGGTGGGCCGTCGCGACCGCCGCGGCCGCGACAGCGGTAGCCGCCGTCGTCGCCCCCACGAGCCGCTCATCCCGTTCGCGGTGGGCGCGCTCGGCCTGTCGGTTGCGACCGCAACCGACCAGGGCGATGCGCGCGACTGGTTCGGAGCGACGTGGGACTTCGCCAAGCAGATTCTGCCGCTGCTGCTCTTCGGCGTGATGGTCGCCGGCCTGCTGCTCGGCCGGCCGGGCCACGAAGGTCTCATCCCGTCCGAGTGGGTGAGCCGCGCGGTCGGCGGGAATTCCTTCGCCGCGAACCTGTTCGCGTCGGTCGCCGGCGCGTTCATGTACTTCGCGACACTCACCGAGGTTCCGATCCTGCAGGGGTTGATGGGAAGCGGCATGGGCAAGGGACCGGCGCTGGCGTTGTTGCTCGCGGGTCCGGCACTGTCGCTGCCTTCGATGCTCGTGCTGAAGAGCGTCATGGGCCTCAAGAAGACCGTCGTCTATATCAGCCTGGTCGTCGTCATGGCCACGGTGAGTGGCCTGTTCTACGGTTCGTTGTTCTAACTCGCGATGGAGGTGGGCTCGTGAAGAAGCTGCAGATTCTCGGCCCCGGATGCACGAAATGCCGGACGCTGTCCGATCACACCGAGCAGGCGGCCAAGGCCCTCGGCCTGGAGTACACGATCGAGAAGGTCACGGACATCAACGACATCGTCGCGTTCGGCATCATGTCGACGCCGGCGCTGGTGGTCGATGGGGAGGTCAAGGTATCGGGGCGTGTGCCGACGGCCGAGGCCATCAAGGCGTTGCTCGTCTGATCGGAGGTTGATGTGCCGGAAGGCAAGCTCCACGCGAAGCGGCCAGCGCCGCCCGCTTCAGAATCGGTATCGACGCAGGCCCCGCCGACACGCGCGCCATGGCTCTGGCGGGCAGCGATTGTTCTGGCGCTGGTCGGCACCGTCGCGATCGTCATCGCGCGCAAGCCGGCCGCGGATCCCGCGACGGACGTTCGAGGCGCGCCCCCACCGCTCGCAGTGAGCCATGCGCAAATACCGGGCGTCCCGCGCCTCGTAGACGTGGGCGCCGACCAATGCGTCCCCTGCAAGGCGATGGCGCCGATCCTCGCGCAGCTCCGGTTCGACTACGCGGGGCGGATGCGCGTGGATTTCATCGACGTCTGGAAGAATCCCGAAGCGGGCGACCCCTACGGCGTCTCCATCATACCCACGCAGATTTTCTACGGCGGAGATGGGCGCGAGCTGGAGCGGCACCAGGGCTTTTTCTCGCGGGAGGACATCCTCGCCACCTGGATGCGCCATGGGTACGACTTCGGCGCCCCGAATTCCGCACGCCCTCAGAACTGAGCCCATGGGAGACCTGTTCACGACGCTGTCGCACGCCGTCGAAGGCGATCCGGCTATCGCCTTGTCGGCCGCCTTCGCCTGGGGCATGGCCAGTCTGCTCCTGAGCCCCTGTCATCTCTCCTCGATCCCGCTGGTCGTCGGGTTCGTGAACGGGCAGGAGCACGCGTCGGCGCGACGCGGCGTCGCCATCGCGGCGCTGTTCTCGCTCGGGCTGTTCACGACCATCGCGGTGGCCGGCGGCGTCACGGCGGCGGCCGGCCGCATGCTGGGCGACCTGGGGCCGTGGGCGAACTACCTCGTCGCGCTCGTGTTCTTCGTTGTCGGGCTCTCGCTGCTCGACGTCATTCCCCTCGGGTGGGGCACTCCCGCGCTGGCGCGGTTCCAGGGCCGCGGCCTCGCCGCGGCGCTCGTGCTCGGGCTGGTGTTCGGGATTGCGCTGGGCCCGTGCACGTTCGCGTACATGGCGCCGATGCTGGGCGTGACCTTCGCGGTGGCCGGCACGAGCGCGCTCTACGGCGTCCTGTTGATCGCCGCCTATGGTCTCGGGCACTGCTCGATCATCGTCGTCGCCGGCGGTTCGACCGGGTGGGTGAGTCGATACCTCCACTGGACCGATACGTCGCGGGGCACGACCTACCTGCGATACGCCTCCGGATTGCTCGTCCTGGCCGGCGGGGTGTACCTGGTCTACACCGCACGAGGCCTGTGATGGGTTCGTGGACAGCGCCGCCCGACCCTCGGATGACATCAGTATGGGCCATTCACGGCATTGTGCCCGAGGCGTTCATGGCCTCGGTCTCCCGGAAGCCAAAGGAAAGGACCGATTCATGAGTCGCGGCACGCTGTGTGTCCGCCGCCTCGCCGTGACCGTTGCGGTGGCGGCGGCCACTCTCTTTTCAACTCACGGTGTGCGCGCAGGGCGTCGAGCCCTGCCGAGCGCGGCTGACGCTGACCCAGGCGATCGACGAGTCTCTCGCGCACGCTCCGATGCTCGCCGCCGCCGATGCGCGCCAGCGCGCGGCGGGCCTGAAGGCCACCTCGGTTGCGCGCACGCGGTTCGGCCAGATCGACGGCGTCGCGGCACTGACCACCTACCAGGACGATGTCATTCTTCGCGTGATGTCCCGACAACTGTTTGGCCCGCAGGGCTTCGCGGGGCTGCCGTTCGATCGGAACCAGGCACACTTCGGCATCACGTTCCAGACGCCACTGTACCTGGGCGGCCGGCTGTCGGCGTCGATCGACATCGCGCAACTCCAGGCCGATCAGCTATCGCTCGCGGCGCAAGGCGCGCGGTGGGAGGTCAGATTCAACGTGACCGCGCTCTACGCGGCGGCACAGACGGCGGATGCCGTCGGACACGCACTCGACGAGAACCTTCATGCACTCGACGCGACCCGGCGATCGGTGGACTTGATGGTCAATCAGGGGCGCCGGGCGAACCTCGATCTGCTCAAGCTGGACGGCCAGATTCAGGACGTGCGCGCGGAGCGGAGCCGGGTGGCGGCCGACGCGGCCCGCGCGCGGGCGCTGCTGCTGGCGCTGATGGGTCGCGATCCGGCATCCCCCGTCCAGGTCGATCCGCTGCCGGAGCGGCCGCCCGCACCGTCGCCGGGCGCCGGCGCGCTCACGGCGCTGGCGCTGAAGGGTTCGACCGTGCGGCGAATCGAGCTGGCGCTCGACGAAGCGCGTCGCGCCGTCAATCAGGCCAGCGCCGCGTCGCGGCCCACGGTGATGGCGCGCGGCAACTGGATGGGCCACGTCGCGCCGTCGATCGATCCGCTCTCGACGTGGGACATCGGCGTCGCCGTCTCGGTCCCCATCTTCGACGGTGGCGCCAGACGCGCCAGCGTGGCGAGCGCCCGCGAGGCCGCAGGTGCCTCGGCGAGCGCGCTCGATCAGGCGCGACTCGATCGTGCCGCGCAGGCTGTCGTGGCTCTCGCCGAGTTGGAGTCGGCTGGCCAGCAGGCGCAGGCGGCCGAGGCTGGTGTTGCCGCGGCCGGCGAAGCCGCACGCGTCGAGCAGATCCGGTACGACACCGGCGCGGGGACCATCGAGGATCTGTTGCTCGCCCGGGCGCGCGAGGTCGGCGCACGGGCGTCGCTCGCCAGGGCCCGCGGCGCGCTCGTGACGGCGGGGGCCCGCGTGAACGCGATTGTCGAACAAGAGGTCGTGCCGTGAACAAGACAATGACGCGGTTGGTGTGGATAGGCGCGGCGGTGCTCCTCGTCGCCGTGCTCGTCGTGGTGCGGATGCGCCGGGTCCAGGAGAAGGAGACCGCTCCGACGGCCGTATCCCGCGTCCCCGCCGTGCACCTTGTAATGGTGCGCGACGGGCACGCGGCCGCCGTGCGGCACGTCCTGGGAACGGTCGTGGGTATCGAGGAGGTGGATGTCGCGTCGCGCGTGATGGCCCAGGTGCTCGCTGTTCGCGTCCGCGAAGGTGATCCGGTCCGGCGCGGTCAGGCCCTGGCCGTGCTCGACGCGCGCGAGTTGGAAGACGCGGTCGCCTCGGCCGAAGCCACCGTGTTGACGGCGAAGGAGGGGGTGATCGCGGCAGACACCGCGTTCGCCGTTCAACGGTCGGTCACCGCACGTGACCGCGTCCTCGTGGACGCGAAGGCCATCGCCCAGGAGCAGTGGGACCGATCGCGCGCCGCGGAAGCCGCCGCCGGAGCCCAGCGCGAGGCCGCGAAAGGACAGGTGACCATCGCCGAGCAACGCTTGAGCCAGGCGCGCACGCAACTCGGCTACGCGCAACTTACCGCACCGTTCGACGGCGTGGTCGCCGCACGGCTGGCTGATCCCGGCTCGCTCGCGGTCCCCGGGCGTTCCATCGTCAGAATCATGCGCGAGCGCGGCGTTCGTGTCAGGGCCGCGCTGCCGGCTGCCGACTTCGCGCAGCTCAGGGCCGGCCAGGCGGTCACGCTCCGCGTCGGCGACACCCCTGTTGCGGCCCACATCTCCCGCGTCGTGCCGGCCATGGGCGATGCGCACCTGGCCGCCTTCGAAGTCGATCTGGCCGATCCTCCTGCCGGGCTGGTCTCTGGCGCCACCGTGGGGGTGGATGTCGAACTGGGCGGCGCCACTGGCCTGGTGATCCCGGTCGACGCGTTGCTCGAGTCCGATCGCGGCGCGTTCGTGTTTCGGGTCGTCGACGGCGTCGTCCATCCGGTCAAGGTCGAGGTGATCGTGCGGTCGTCGGGCGAGGTCATCGTGCGCGGCGCGGTGACCGCTGGAGATCGCGTAATCCAGGCCCAGACCGCGCGCCTCATGACCTTGGCGGAGGGCTCGAAGGTCCGCGTCGCCGACGAGCCAGCCACAACACGAGGAGCCTCCGATGAGCCTCGTTGATGCCTACTTGAAGAAGCCGCATCTCGTCACGTCGCTGGTACTGCTCGCGGCGGTCGTCGGGCTGGTTGGCTACCGCCGCATGCCGGTGAACCTCTTTCCCGACTCCGAGTACCCGCAGGTCGCGGTCGTCACGGTCTATCCGGGCGCCGCGGCCCCCGACGTGGAGACTGAAGTCAGCCGGACGATCGAGAAGGAACTGGCCACGATCGACCAGGTCCGGCGCGTGACCTCCGTCAGCAAGGATGAGGTCTCGAGCGTGCTCGTCGAGTTCGAGTATCCAAAGGGACTCGAGGCCGCGGCGACCGACGCCGCCAACGGCCTGAAGAAGATCGAGGCCCGCCTCCCGGTGGGCATCCGGCCGCCGATGATCTTCAAGGTCTCGTCGGCGACACCCGCCGTGCTCACGCTCGCGCTCCGTCCGAAGGAGGGCGCGCCGCTCGACCTGTCAATGGTGCGCCAGCTCGCGGACAACCAGATCAAGGAGCGGCTGCTGCAGCTTCCGGAGGTGTCGAACGTCGAAGTGTTCGGGGCACAGCAGCCGGTCGTCCAGGTCGATCTCGATCGCGACCGCCTTCAGGCCTACGGCCTGACGCCGGGTGACGTGCGCGAGCGGCTGGTGGCCTTCAACGCGAACCAGCCCATCGGCCTGCTGATCACCTCGTCCAGTCAGGTCCTGCTCAAGCGTACCGGGGAATTCGAACAGATTGATGACGTCGGCCGCATCACCGTGGCGCACCGGTCCGGCGGTGACGTCCTCCTGGGCGACGTGTCCACGATCCGCCGCGCCGTGCTCGAGCCGCAGAGCGCGTATCACGGCGGCGGCCGGCCGGCGATCGCGATCAACGTGCAGCGGGCGACCACCGGCAACGCGCTGCGTGCGATCGCCGACGTCATGGCGGTACTGCCCGAGCTCGAGGCGAGCTATCCCACCGTGGCTTTTTCGATTCCCGACACGCAGGGAGACCTCATCGAGCTGGCGGTCGGCAACATGGTGGATGCGCTTCGCGACGCCGTGATCATGACGGTGCTCGTCATCTTTCTCTTCCTCGCCGACCTGCGCGGCATGACGCTGGCGGCCATTTCGATCCCCTTCACCTACCTGCTGACGTTCGCGGTCATGTGGCTCGTCGGCTACGAGCTCAACATGGTGACCCTCACGGGCGTGATCGTCGCGGTCGGCATGCTGCTCGACGATGCGATCGTGGTGCTGGAGAACATCGAGCGCCATTATCACGAAGGCGGCGCCAGCGTGCACGCCGCCGTCGTGGGCGGCACCGAGGAGGTGATGCTCGCCATCTTCTCCGGCACCTACGCGACGGTGATGGTGCTCGTCCCGATCGTCTTCATCGGCGGGTTCGTCCAGACCGTCCTGCGGCCGCTCGCGGTCACGCTCATCGTCGCGCTCGCCGCGTCCTACATCGTCTCGGTGACGGTGATTCCGCTCCTCGCGCCGGTGCTCCTGCGGCGGGGCACCGGCACCGGCCGCAATCGCTTCGAGCGCTTGGTGTTCCGGTTCGACGAATGGGTCGTGGAGCCGATCCGCGACTTCTACGTCCGCCTGACGGCCTATGCGCTCGGCCATCGCGCGTTGTTCGTCGTGGCGGGCGTGGTGCTGTTCGTGGTGTCGGCGCGCCAGCTGACGCTCATCGGCCGCGACCTCATGCCGCCCATGGATGCCGGCATCGTCAAGATCAACTTCGAGACCGACGCGAACACGTCGCTGGAGCGGACCGAGCGCGCGCTGACCGCGGATGGAGGCGATCATCCGGTCGCGACCCGACGTCGCCTCCGTGTCGGCGGTCATCGGATCCGAACCGGCGGTGATCTCGTTCGGACCGGGCCGCCTGCCGCAGCAGGGACAGGTCACGGTCCATCTCGTGGATCGGTTTCGCAGGGATGCGTCGATCTGGGAGATCGAAGGGGAGCTGCGGGACCGGTTCCGGACCATTCCGGGGCTGAAGAGCGTGGACGTGTTCGATTTCGGCGCGACGCCGCTCTCGACCATCCGCGCGTCGGTGGACGTGATGATCTCGGGACCGGACCTCGACGTGCTGGATCGGATCGGCCGGGACGTCGAGCGACGCCTGCGCGATCGGTCGCGCGGCGCGACGTCGATCGGCCGCTCCTGGACGCTGGACTCGATGGAGGTCAGATTCCGCGCCGACCCGGAGAAGCTCGCCTTTACCGCATTTCGCCGGCGGCCGTGGCAGCGCAGCTCGCCGGCGCGGTTCGCGGCGTTCCCGGCTCGCTGTTCCGCGTGCCGAATCAGGATGGGCTCGCCATGTGGGTGCAGTTGCCGGCCGCGAGCGCGGGCGCGCCGATCAACTGGCGACCTACCCGGTGGCGACACCGGCGGGCGCCGTGCCGCTCGCCGCGCTCGGCACGCTGACGAACCGGCCGACGGCGTCGGTGATCACGCGGCAGGGACTGGAACGCACGCTCGACATGCAGGCGTATCGGGCCAGGCGGCCCATCTCTCACATGCAGGAAGACGTGGACGCGGCGCTGGCCGGTCTCGAACTGCCGCCGGGCTACGCGTGTCGCAGGAAGGCGAGATCAAGCCGATGAACGAGTCGTTCGATCGGCTGGCGCAGGCGCTCGTGCTCGGCCTCGTCCTGCTGTACTTCTCGCTCGTGCCGGCATTCAAGTCGTGGATGCACCCGCTGACCATCATGGTCGCCATTCCGCTGGCGCTCATCGGCGCCGCGTGGGCCATGCTCCTGGCCGGCAAGCACGGCTGCATGCCGTCGATGATGGGGATGATCCTGCTGGCCGGCATCGTCGTGAAGAACTCGATCCTGCTGATCGACTTCATCGCGGCGGCCAGGGCGCGCGGCGAGTCCACCTACGACGCGCTCGTGGGCTCGGTGCGCGTGCGGACCCGGCCGATCTTGATGACGGCGGTCGGCACGTCGGTCGGCATGGTGCCGATCGCGCTGCAGTGGGCGATCGGTCTCGAGCGGCTGTCACCGCTCGCCGTCGTCGCCATCGGCGGCCTGATGGTCTCGACGTTCCTCACGATGGTCTACGTGCCGCTGTTCTATTCGCTCTTCGACGA
>CAWFPR010000032.1:0-273755 GCA_963817635.1 uncultured Acidobacteriota bacterium
TTCACCCTCGTCGAGCTGCTGATCGTCATGGCCATCATCGGGGTGCTGGCCGCGATCTCGATGGCGCTCTACAGAAACGCGCGGGTCCGCGGCAACGAGGCGGCCGTGGTCGCGGCCCTGCGCGCCATCAACGACGCGCAGTTCTCATACGCACAGGTGTGCGGAAACCAGCGGTTCGCGCCGACGCTCGTCAGCCTCGGGACTCCCGTGCCGACGACCGGCCATGCCTTCCTGAGCCCCGACCTCGTCCAGTCCGACCCGGTGGAGTATCACGGGTATCTCATCGCGCTCAGCGGCTCGGCCCTGACCGACGGGACCCGCACCTGCACCGGCGACGCACCTCTGTCCGCGTATCAGGTGACCGCCGACCCGGTCCAGCCCGGACTGTCGGGCATCAGGTTCTTTGCCACGAACAGCGATCGCGCCATCTTCGAGGACACGACCACGTTTGTCGGGACGATGCCGGAGTTGGGCGCCCCCAGCCACGGGTCCGAGGCGAAGTAGCCGCCGAGCCGGGCGCGAGCCCTGGGCGCCGAGTCCGAGCGCCGAGCGCTGAGCACCTTGACCGGCGCCCGCGCGCGAAGTACAACTGAAACGTCCGCATGACCACACTGAGCCGCAATCTGCTGTTGGCCGGCGCCGCGCTGGGCCTCGCTGCCGCCTCCACGTCCAGCTACGTGCACTACAAGCTGCTCACCCAGCCCGCGTACACGAGTTTCTGCGACGTCAGCGAGTCGGTGAGCTGCACCGCGGCCTATCTGAGCCGCTACGGCAGCTTCATGGGCGTGCCCGTGGCGCTCGCCGGAGTCGCCTTCTTCGTCCTGGTCCTGGCCCTGGCGCTCGTGGCGCGCGGCCGGACGCACGCTGCCGAGAGCGCGCCCGGGTACATCTTCGCCTTGTCGACGGTCGGCCTCGCCTTCGTGCTGTACCTGGGCTGGGCCTCGTACGTGGTGCTCAGGGAGTTCTGCATGCTCTGCGCGGCCACCTATGTTGCCGTCATCGCCCTGTTCATCATCTCCGGAGGAGCGACGGATTTTCCCATGACCACTTTGCCCCGCCGCGCGCTGCGTGATGCGCGCACCCTGATCGCGAGCCCCGTGGCGCTCGTGTTCCTGCTGCTCTTCGCTGGCGGCGCCGGCTCGCTGGTCGCCTACTTCCCGCACGACGCCTCCGGCACCGAGGCGGCCCAGTCGCCGGACGGCTATCCGCCGCTGACCGAGCAGCAGCGGGCCGATCTCGAGAAATGGTGGGACGTCCAGCAGAAGGAAGACCTGCCCATTCCGAGCGAGGGCGCCAAGGTGCTCATCGTGAAGTTCAGCGACTTCATGTGCCCAGGCTGCCGCCAGACCTACGAACTGTACAAGCCGATCCTCGCCAAGTACGAGGCCACGGGCCAGGTCCGCTACGTCGAAAAGCAGTTTCCGCTCGAGGCCGAGTGCAACCAGTACGCCCCGTCGAACCATTTCGCGTCCTGCGAGGCGGCGGCGGCCGTGGTCATGGCGCGATCGAAGGGAACGGCCGATAAGCTGGAGCAGTGGCTCTTCACGAACCAGGCCCTGCTGACCCGCGACGTCGTGCGCAAGGCCGCCCAGGACATCGGCGGCGTCCCCGACTTCGACGCCCGCTACGACCATGCGCTCCAGGAAGTGAAGATGGACGCGGGGCTCGGCGGTCTGCTCCAGATCAAGTCAACGCCGACCTTCTTCATCAATGGCCGGCGGATCGTGGGGGGCGTGCCGCCGCAGGCCTTCGACGCGCTGATCCAGATGGCACTCGACCAGGCAAAGTAGCCTGCCGGAGCGTGAGTTGATGCCGGTCGCGATACGCATCGAGGAACTCACGAAGGACTACGCGGTCGGATTCTGGCGCCGCCGGGCGTATCCGCGCGCTCGACCGGCTGACCCTCGAGGTCGAGCGCGGCGAGGTGTTCGGGTTTCTCGGCCCCAACGGGGCCGGCAAGACGACGACCCTCAAGCTGCTGATGCAGCTGATTTTCCCGACATCGGGGCGGGCCGAGATCCTCGGCTGCCCGGCCGGCGACCTCCAGATGCGCCGCCGCATCGGGTACCTTCCTGAAAATCCGTCGTTCTACGACTACCTGACAGCCGAGGAACTCCTTACCTATTTCGCGCAGCTGTTCGGATACCCCGGCGCCGAGCGCAAACGGCGGGTCGGCCAGCTGCTCGATCGCGTCGGCATCGGGGCGGAGCGGCGGCTGCAGCTCCGGAAGTTCTCGAAGGGCATGATCCAGCGCGTCGGCATCGCCCAGGCGCTCCTGAACGATCCCGAGGTCGCTCTTCCTCGACGAGCCGATGTCGGGCCTCGATCCGCTCGGACGCCGTGACGTCCGCGCGCTCATCCTCGAGCTGCGCGATCAGGGCCGGACGGTCTTCTTCAGCTCCCACATCCTGGCGGATGCCGAGGCGCTCTGCGGCCGCGTCGCGGTGGTCGCCGGCGGCCGACTGGCGGCCTCGGGGCGCCTGACGGACATCCTCGCCTTCCACGTGCGCGGCTGGGAGCTCGTCGATCGTCGAACCTGCAGCCCGACGTGCTCGCGCGCCTGTCGCCCGCGCCGCGCCGCGCGCTCGAGATTTCTCCGGGCCGCTACAGCCTCGAGCTGCCGCTCGACCAGCAGCCCGAACGCGTGCTCGCCGAGCTGAGCGCGACCGGCGCGGCGCTCGTCTCGCTCAATCCCGTCCGCGACACGCTCGAGGACTTCTTCGTCAAGCGGGTGGCGGAAGCGGACGGCCGGGCGCACACGCCGGGCGGGGAGGGGCGTCATGCGGGCGATTAGCTCCGTTGCCGTCAACGTGTTCCGGGAATCGGTCCGGGATCGCGTGCCGTACAACCTGGTGGTGTTCGCCGTCCTCCTGATTGCTTCGTCGTACCTGCTCGGCCAGCTCACGGCTGGCCAGGACGTGAAGATCATCAAGGACCTTGGATTGGCGGCCACGTCGGTCTTCGGGCTGTTCATCGCGATTTTCATCGGCATCGGCCTGGTGTCGAAGGAGGTCGAGCGGCGGAGCATCTATGCGCTGCTCGCCAAGCCGGTCAGCCGCGCGCAGTTCATCATCGGCAAATACGTCGGCCTCGTACCTGACGCTGGGAGCCAACGTCGCGGTGATGTCGGTCGCGCTCTACGCGGTCCTGGCGTACCTGACGTGGGCCGCTCCGTCCTCCGCGCGCGCCGGATGGGACGCGCCCGGCCTCGACCCGGCGCTGTTGAAAGCGATCTTCCTGATCTTCGTGCAACTGATGATCGTGACGGCGATCGCGCTGTTCTTCTCGACCTTCTCGACCCCGATCCTCTCTGCGGCCTTGACCTTCGGCCTGTTCGTGGCGGGACATTTCAACACCGACCTCAAGAACTTCGACCGGGTCGTCAACTCGACGGCCGCGGTCTGGCTGGCGCGCGGCGTCTACCACGTCATCCCCGACCTGTCGGCATTCGACGTCAAAACCGAGGTCGTGCACGGGCTGCCGGTGACCGCCGGGTACCTGCTGACCACGGCGGCGTACGGCGCGGCCTACATCGTCGCGCTGCTTCTCGCCGCCACGCTGATCTTCTCGCGCAGGGACTTCAAGTGAGGCTCAACGGCCGCCGTCCGCTCGTGGGCATCGCGGCGGTCCTGTCGCTCGCCGCGGCCATCGCGCTCCAGGTGGTGCGCGACCGGATCTACCCGCGCGCGGATGCACAGGCGGCGGCGATCCTGTACATCCCGTCCGGCGCGGTGCTGCAACGCCTGGTCCTGCTCGTACGACGCGCTGGCGGCGGACGTGTACTGGATTCGCGCGATTCAATACTACGGAGGCAACCGACTCGCCGAACCTGCGACAAAAGCACCACTACGAGTTGCTGTACCCGATGCTCGACATCGCCACCACGCTCGACCCGTACTTCAACATCGCCTACCGGTTCGGTGCCATCTTCCTCAGCGAGGGCTACCCGGGAGGGCCGGCGCGCCCGGACCAGGCGGTGGCGCTGCTGCGCAAGGGCATTGCGGCCCGGCCCGGGCGGTGGGAGTACTACATGGACATCGGCTTCGTGTACTACTGGCACCTGCGCGATTTCACCCGCGCGGCCGAGTGGGTCCGGCGCGCCTCCGAACAGCCGGACGCGCCGAACTGGCTGCGCTCCGCTGGCCGCGACGATGCTCGATCCAGGGGCAGGATCGGCGGGCGGCGCGGTTCATGTGGCAGCAGATTGCCCAGTCGGAAGAGGCGTGGCTGCGCGCCTCGGCGGCGCACGCCCTCCAGCAGCTCGACGCGCTCGATCTCATCGACCGGCTGCAGCCGGTGGTCGCTGGCGATGCGCCGCCGGCGGGTTCCCGCTTTTCGTGGGAGTGGTTCGTGCGGCGCGGCCGGCTCCGGGGGATTCCGATCGACCCGGCCGGCGTGCCGTTTCATCTCGATCCGGAAACGGGCCGCATCACCGTGTCGCCGGAATCGCCGCTGTTCCCGATGCCCGACGACATCCGGCGGGAGCTTCAGTGAACGGCGACGCGATGCCGCTGACGTTCACCATCATCCTGGGGCTGGCCTTCGGCAGCTTCTTCAACGTCTGCATCCACCGCATCCCGCGCGGCCTGTCCCTCACGCGTCCCGGCTCGCGCTGTCCGGGCTGCGGCCATGCGCTGGGCTGGTACGACAACATTCCCGTTCTCAGCTACGCGATGCTCGGCGGCCGGTGCCGGACGTGCCGGCAGCCGATCAGCGTCCGGTATCCGCTCGTCGAGCTGATCACCTGCGGCGTGTTCGTGTTGCACTTCTTCGCGTTCGGCCTGACGCCGCTGTTCTTCGTCCGCCTCGCCTTCGCCTCGGCGCTGATCGTGCTGTTCGCGATCGATCTCGAGCATCACCTGCTGCCCGACGTCATCACGCTCCCCGGCATCGCCGCGGGGCTGGCCTGCAGTGTCTTTCTGCCGCCGGGGCTGCGCGATGCGGCTATCGGCGTCGTGGCGGGGGGCGGCGTGCTCTGGCTGATTGGCGAAGCCTACTACCGCTATTCGGGGCATGAAGGGATGGGAGGCGGCGACGTCAAGATGCTCGCGATGATTGGCGCCTTCCTCGGCTGGCAGCTCATGTTCGTGACACTCGTGCTGTCCTCGTTTGCCGGCTCGATTGCCGGGCTTGCGGTCATCGCCGCGCGTCGAGGCGGGTTGAAGTACGCACTGCCGTACGGCACGTTCCTGGCCCTCGGTGCGCTCGTCGCGTCGCTTGTGGGGGAACGTATGGTCGCCTGGTACCTGGGGTTCTATCCATGACCCGGGCGGGCTACCTGCTCCTTGGCCTGACCGCGATCGTCGCGGCGCTGGCTGGCATTCTCGCCTTCGCGGCGGCGAAGTTCTTCTCCGCAGCACGGGCGGCGGCAAAGGACTCACGCAAGGAAGGCGCCGAAACCGCGTTCATGGCCGCAGCCATGGAAGATGCGGTCAAGGGCCTCCGCGTGCAGGAACGCGCGATGAAGGCGCGCGCCGAGGCGTCCGAGCGGTTGAGCACCGAAATCATCGAGAGCATGACGTCCGGCCTGCTCGTCGTCAGCGAGGACGGTACGGTCAGGACCCTCAACCCCGCCGGCCGGCGCCTGCTCGGGCTTCCGGAGGCCGACTGGACGCAGAACTACCGCGACGTGCTCGGCGAGTCTGGCCGTCCCCTGGCGGGTGTGCTCGACGAGTGCCTCGTCACGACGAAGCCGATCGTGCGCCGCGCCGTGCAGATGGAGCGCGAGGCGGGCGGCACATCGCACCTGGGAGTCACGGTGTCTCCCATCCGCGACGAGTCGGGCCACCCTCACGGTGCGATTTGCCTGTTCACCGACCTGAGCGATGTCGTCGAGCTCGAGGACCAGCTGCGACTGAAGGACAGCCTCGCGCGGCTTGGCGAGCTCACCGCCGGTATCGCGCACGAGTTCCGCAATGGCCTCGCCACGATTCACGGCTACAGCCGACTGCTGGACCTCGAGCAGCTCGTACCAGAATTCCGGCCCTACCTGATCGGCATCCGCGAAGAAACCGAGGCCCTCGGACAGGTCGTGACGAATTTCCTCAACTTCGCGAAACCCGCGGAGCTGACGCCGGTCCCGGTGGACATGCGCGCCATCGCGGAACGGGCGGCCGAAGAGATCCGCGCCGATGCGCACGCGCGCGGCGGCGAGGTCACTGTCCGTGGGGAGTTCGCGCCGATCGAAGGCGACGAGGTCATGCTGCGCCAGGCGTTCAGCAACCTGTGTCGCAACGCCCTCGAGGCGTGCGCCGATGCCGCCACACCGCCGCGGATCACGCTCGACGGCGCGGTCGATCCGTCGGGTATGCTGCGGGTCACCGTCAGCGACAACGGCCCCGGGCTTACTGCAGCCGCGGCCCCGCGCATCTTCCGGCCGTTCTTCACGACGAAGGCCCAGGGCACCGGCCTGGGACTGGCCCTGGTTCAGAAGATCATCGTCACCCACAACGGGCGCGTCAGCGCGGTCAACGGCGAGCAGGGTGGTGCGCGCCTCGTCGTACTCCTCCCGATCCGCGGCCGCTAGCCGCCAGAATTGTTACCACCGGGCACAAAATGGTACATCGGCGCCCGCCGATGCCCCTGGCGACAGGCCGCGAATCAAGACCTAACCGACTGCAAAACATAGAGTTACCGGGTCCGGCAGTGAGCGACGGACTCGGCTGGCAGTCCCATTGCTCGACTGGAACTCAGAATGTCCAGGTTCCATCGTTCGGATCGCGGTTTCTCACTCATCGAACTGATGATCGTGCTGGCAGTTATTGGAACGATTGCCGCGATGTCGGTGCCGGTCATGCGCGATATCACCGCGAGTATCAAGCTTTCCGAGGCCTCGCGCATGGTGGAGCGCGAGTTGCAGAGTGCCCGGCTGAAATCCGTATCGACGAATCGGACGCTCCGCGTGCGGCCCAACTGTCCGGCGGCTGGCTACATCAGGACCGTCGAACTGCTCGGGACCGCCGAGGACACGGCGGCGAACCGCTGCCTTCAGACGGCGTACCCGTTCCCGGCTCCCGATCAGGATGTGATCACGCGCCCGAACTTCGACGGCCCGGTGCGGGCGATTCCCAACGGGGCCACCGTGTCGAACACGATCGTCGAGTTCAGGCCGGACGGCAGGGCGCTGCAAGTCGTCGCCGGCGTGTCTCAGAACATCGACGCGCCGGTCACGATCACGATCACGCGTCAGGGCAAATCCAAGTCGGTGACGATCAATGCCGCAGGCAAAATCGAGTATGCGCAATAGCCGGGGGTTCAGCCTCGTCGAAGTCATCATCGCCATGGGGATCCTCACGGCGGTGGCGCTGGGCATCGCGCAGCTGTTCGCGGCGACCAGCCGCACGAATCTCATCGCGCGGGGCCAGACCTCCGCGACCGCGCTGGCCGAGCAGAAGATGGAGCAGCTCCGCTCGCTCACCTGGGGATTCGACGCCAATGGGCAGGGGTTGCCGCTGACCGATACCACGACGAACGTGGCCGTGTCGCCGCCGACCGCGACGGGCACCGGACTCAATCCCTCGCCGGCTGACGCCCTGGAGCGGAACCGGCCCGGGTTCGTGGACTTCGTCGACGAGAACGGCGCGTGGGTGGGCACCGGCAACGTGATGCCGGCCCGCACCCGGTACATCCGGCGGTGGTCGATCGAGCCGCTGCCGACCAATCCGAACAACACCATCGTCATCCAGGTGCTGGTCATGCCGGTCGCCGACGAGATGTCGCGCGTCGAGTCCATATTCACCCGCACCCGCATGCCGGGTGACGCGCTGCTCATCACCGTGAAGACGAGGAAAGCATCATGACGCGCCCCGACACGCCGGCTGGCGAGCGACTCGGGTTATTCGCTCATCGAGCTGCTCATCTCGACGGCGATCATGGTCACGATCACCGGCGCCATCTTCAGCCTGATGAACCCGGCGCAGGGGAGCGCCAAGGCGCAGCCGGAAGTCGCCGACATGCAGCAGCGGAGCCGTGTCGGCAGCGAGACCCTGTTCAAGGAACTCGTCATGGCCGGGGCCGGACCCTACCAGGGGCCGGTGCGCGGCGCGCTCGTCAACTTCTTCGCGCCAATCCTGCCGCGCCGCACGGGGCGGACCGCGCCGGATCAGCCGACCACGTTCCGGACCGACGCGATCACGCTCGCGTATCTTCCGAACAGCTATTCGCAGACGACCATCAGCGCGTCCATGCCGCCGAACTCGGCCGAGTTGAAGGTGAACGACCAGCTGAACTGCCCGCATGGCGAGGCGCTGTGCGGATTCACCGAGGGCATGGAGGTCATCATCTTCGACGACACCGGGCACTTCGACACGTTCACGATCACGCAGGTGCAGGACGCGGCGGGCCACCTGCAGCACCGCGGCCAGGACCTGAACTACACGTATGACGCGGGGTCGTCGGTGACGCAGATCGAAAGCAACACCTACTATCTGGACCGCAACACGAACAAGCTGATGCGTGACGATGGCGGCGGCACGATCGTGCCGCTGGTCGACAACGTCGTGGATCTGCGGTTCGACTATTACGGCGACATCAATCCGCCGCTGCTGCCCAAGCCTCCCGCCGGCGTGGCCAACTGCCTGTACGACGCGGCCGGGAACTACGCGGGCCTGCCGGTGCTCGCGCCAAACGACGGGTCCCTCGCGATTTTGACCGCGGCCCAGTTGACCGACGGGCCGTGGTGCGGAAGCGGAACCAACCAGTTCGATGCGGATCTGCTGCGTATCCGCAAGGTGCGCGTGACGTACCGCGTGCAGTCGGCCAATGCCGCGCTGCGCGGCAGCGACCCGGCCCTGTTCAAGAACCCGGGACAGGCGCAAGGCGGCGAACGGTTCATCCCGGACTACACCGTCATGTTCGACGTATCGCCCCGCAACCTGAACCTCACCCGGTAGGTGGAACGAAGATCATGCATCGACTGAACGCGCGGCTCACGAACCAGGACGGCACGGCGCTCATCATCGCGCTCATGTCGATGATGCTGCTCACCGCGCTCGCGGCGGCCGTCATCATGGTCGGCACGACCGAGACGCGAATCGCGGCCAACTACCGAAACGGGCAGGAGGCGCTTTACGCGGCCGATGCCGCGGTCGAGCGGGTGATGCAGGACCTGCTCCTGATTCCCCGGTGGAACGACATCCTGTCGGGATCCGTGCAGTCCAGTTTCGTCGGCGGCGATCCGGGCGCCCCGATTAACCTGCCCGGCGGCGGCATGGCGACGCTGTGCGCGGCGGCGTGCGGCGTCAACACGGCGACCGGTCAGCTCCAGGCCATCACCGACGCGCAGGCGGTCTGGGGCGCGAACAACCCGCGTGTGGAAGTTGTTCGCGTGGGGGCCGTTGAGCAACATGCTGCCCAACGATCGCATCGACAGCAACATGTACGTGGTCGTGTGGGTGGCCGACGATCCGGCCGACGGTGTCGATCTCAACACACCCGACGGCAACCCGCTGATCGATTCCAACGGGGTCCTGACGCTCCACGCCGAGGCGTTCGGCCCCGGCGGCACGCGCAAAACAATCGAGGTGACGATCGCGCGCACGTCGAGCACGGAAATCGAGCGCGGGCAGGTCGCCCAGCGCGGCCAGGAAGAACTGAACCAGCGTGCGCGCAAGGCCGCGGTACAAACGCCGGGCAAGGCGCTCACCAACATGCGCATGGGCGTGACCGCGGGCGGGCTGGCGGTGCAGTGATGAAGAAAAGACGTTCGGCCATCGGCGCGCTCGCGGCAATCGCCACCATGTGGTGGACTGCGACCGTGTCCGCGCAACTCAATCCGCTCCTGTTCCTCAAGCGCGTGCCACCCACGGTCATCGTGGTGTTCGACACGTCGCTCCGCATGCTCGAGGACGGCAACGGCAACTTCTACGACCCGAACTTCTATTCGACAACGGCGGACCCGGCAGTCATGGCGGCGTTTCCAGGCATCAATCCCGCGACGACCAAGACATACCGCCGCGTGTTCCGGAACCTGCAGTACGCCGCGGCGCCAGCGAAGTACACCGCCGATACCATCACGGCCGCCGCAGCGGTCTGGGATCCAGCCAACGGCGCCACGTCCAACGACGCCGCGGACCTCGCGTTCCTCGACAGCACCCGCTACAACATCGCCAGGAGCGGCCTGTCGGCAGCGGTCGCGGAAAACAAGGGCAGCACGTTCCGCTGGGGGCTCATCCGGCTGCGGCAGAACGCTCCGGCCTGGCGCGCGGGTGCCAACTGCGACAAGCCCGTGACGGTCACGGCCGACCCTGCACTGACCAGCCTCGGCGATTCGGCCCCCTGTAATGCCGGCGGCGTCGTCACCGGAAACTACGCCATCTATGCGCCGAGCGTCGCGGCGGCAAGCTACGCGCAGGCCGCTCCGCCGGCCGGAACCGTCGTCGTCGCGCCGGCCGCCAATACGGCCGGCAGCATCGTCACGCTGCTCGCGCGCGGTCCGAACAATGCGGCGGCCTTGATCCCGGCTGGCGCCGGCGGCGTTGGTTACGAGGATCGACCGCTTGCGTATGCGCTCGAAGACGCGAAGACCGCAGCGTCCGGCGCCATGGCGGCTGATTCGGCGGCCAATCGGAGCTGTCGCAACACGATTGTCGTGCTCATCACGTCGGGGAAGAATTCCGGAGATAACCCGTATGTCGCCGCACACGACTCGGCCGTGGTGGCGTCCTCGTTCACGGCTGTCGCCGGCGGCGGCGTCACCCGGCACGTGCCGATCTACGTGGTCGCGGTGAAGCCGGCAGTCGCCGACGAGGCGTCGCTGCGGGCCGTGGCCGCGAACAGCGGCGGGACATATCGCAACGCGACAACCGCCGCCGATGTCACGGCTGCCGTGAACTACGCCGTGCAGGCCGGCTTCGCGCGCGCCAACGACGTCGATGCCGTCCAGCCGAGCGAATACGTGCCGGTCAGTCCGATCGTGGGCACCGTCAACCTGAAGAACGCGCGGGACGCCGGCGGCGTGGCGCTGCCGAACACAGACATCCTGACGCAACCCGGCGGCCAGCCCGTGCCGCAGCGCAGCAACATGATGCTGACCGCAGGCTTCACGCTGCCTGGCTTCGACGGTTCCCTCCGGGCGTTCCGTGCTTTCAAGCCGGTCGCCGATGCAACCAAGGTCATCGGGTGGAAGTTCGTGAACGACGGGACGAAACTGTGGCCCGATCTCGACGGACGGCCTGCGCTGGCCGGCAGGGCACGCACGCCGTCGAATCCGGACGCCCGCAATATCTACACGTTCATCCCCGATGGCAGCGGCGGAGGGTCGGTGGTGGCCTTCACGACGGCAAACGCAGCACTCCTCCAGCCGCACATGGGCGCGGCGGCAGCCACCGCCAGCATCATTGGCGCCGTGCGGGCGGCCGGCATCGGCGCGATCATCGGCTCGACACCTGCGATCATGGACCCGCCGTCGCTCGATCCGCCGCCCGACGAGGATTACGGCAGGAGTGACGCGGCCGCGACGTTTGCCGGCCGCCACAAGGATCGGCGGGCGGTCATCTTCGTCGGGGCCAATGACGGCATGATCCACGCGATCGACGCGCGGACCGGCTACGAGGTCTGGGCGTTCATTCCCTACAACCTGCTGCCCAAGCTGCGGACCCTGCGGGACGGACAGCCAGTCGAGCAGTTCGACTACTTCGTGGACAGTTCGCCGAAAATCGCGGAAGTCAAGATCGGCGTCGAGTGGCGGAGCCTCCTGCTGATCGGCGAGGGTCCCGGCGGTCTCTTCTATCAAGCCTTCGACGTGTCGGAGGCCGGCATGGGGGTGGACCCGACACTCGACGACATTGGTGCCGTCTCGTCCATGCTCGCCCGTTTCGACACCCCGGACGAATCGATCCAGTTCAAGTGGGCATTCCCCAACTACGACAGCTTCGATCCCAGCTACACGGCGACCTTCGCCGTGGCCGACGGTACGCCGGGCGGAGTGCTGAAGCTCTGGGGCGACCTGAAGGCGACGGCATCGTACGCGGAGAAGACCGTCGGCTTCGCCTGGTCGGACCCCGCCGTCGGGGCGCTCGACGCCAACCGTGATTCCACCGCTGTCATCGTCGGGTCCGGCTACTTCCCGGATGTCGAGGCATCCATCCCGAACCGCGGGGCGGGCGCGCCCAAGGCCGGCAATGCGATGTACCTGCTGGACGTGGACACCGGCCTGCCGCTCGGAAACGAGGCCGGGGCCACGTGTCCGACCATCTCGAGCGGAGCGGGGTCGGGTGCCGGGTGCGTCACAATCGGAGACGTCGCGGCCAACGGTCGCAAGAATGCGCTCCAGGCGGACCCGACTGCCGCCGGCGAAAGCGGCGGCGTGGCCGTCACCAAGGCGTATCTCGGCGACGTGGACGGCAAGTACTGGCGTTTCAGTTTCACACCCGAGGGGGTCATCTCTGCCGACCTGATGGTGGACACCGGCGTACCGATCTATGCCTCGTCGGCCCTCCTGTTCGTCGGCAGCCAGGACGTCTACATGTTCTTCGCCACGGGCAGCGACCTGCTTCCGGCCACGGCGCCGGGCGGGACCGGCGTGTTCCGCCTCTATGGCCTGAAGGACAACTACCCGGCAGCGGGCGCAACCACAAAGTTCGCGAGGAACCTGACCGCTGTCGTCGCGGTGGGCGGGCTGGCGACCGGCGAGCGCCCCTCGACGTCCCCTTCGGTCGCCGGCGACATCATCTTCTACACGACCACTGTGGAGAACGCGGGGACGCCCTGCGGGGATTACTCGTCGAATCTCTATGCGCTGACGTACGCCGGAGGTGCGGCGTACGATGCAAACAACAACGGGACGCTCGACAACAACGAGAGCCCGATCGTGAAGACGCTGGCCGGCCGCGCGACGTCGCCCTTCATCGTCGACCAGCACCTGTATGTGGGGACCTCCGGGGGCACGGGCGCGTTCCTGCAGGCGTTCGGCGATCCGGAGGACTTCAACAACGGCATCGGGCAGGTGGGCGTCCGCATCCTGTCCTGGCGGGAAATCCGGTAGTGCGCCCGGAACGAGGCGGGCGCCAGCCGGTCACGTGTCCACAGTGCGGGGCGAAGGTCCGCGGCGATCGGCGCCGCTGTCCGCGATGCCGCGTTGTGATGTCGCCGGTGGTGGACGTAGCGGCCGTCGCCCGGTCGAGCCGCCGGATGGCCCGGATCAGCGCGGCGCTTGGCATCGGCTTCGTCCTGATCGTGGGCGGGCTGTGGGTGACGCGTCAGCCGGCGCCCGTGCCCGCGCCGGCCCGGCCGGCTGCCGATCCGTTTGCCGCGCGACGTCCCACTCCGGCCATCGAGGGCGTAGCTCCGTCGGGGGCCGCGCTCCCCGCCGAACGCCCCTTCCTGGAGCCGTCGGGCGCGGGGGTGATCGCGTACGGCGCAGGCGATCTGGCCACCTCGCTGGAGCAGTTCCGGACGGCGGTGGAGCAGAATCCGCAGGATGCGGAATCCTGGAGCAACCTCGGGCAGGTGCTGGTGAAAATGAATCGCACCGCCGAGGCGCTGCCAGCCTTCGATCGTGCCATCGCCCTGCTTCCCGGCCGCTGGGCGTACCGATTCAACCAGGCGCGCGCGCTCGGGCTTGTCGGGCGCCTGGAGGAATCCATTGCGGCCTATCGCGTCTCGCAGCAGCTGTTTCCTGCTGACTATGCGACGACGTTCAACCTGGCACTCGCGCTGCACAAGAAAGGGGACGACGAGGCCGCAATCGAGCAGTACCAGAAGGCGATCGCGCTCAACCCGGGTGACGCGTCGTTCCGAATCGCGCTGGCGCTCAGTTACGAACGGCTGAAGAAGCCCGCCGAGGCCGCCGAGGCCTACGGCGAGGCTCTGCGGCTGGCGCCGTCCGCGCCTGACGCCGACTCCGTACGCGCACGGATCGCGCAGTTGACCGGCCAGCCGGCCGCGACGTCCGGCAGAGGCGCCTGAGGCGTCACCCGGCGCGAAGCGCGGGACGACGCGCCGCGGTCTGCGCTGTCTGATACACTGGTTCCAGGCTCCCTCGGACACTGCCATGACGCAATTGATTCGACGGTATCGTTTGCCGCATCTGGTTGCGGCGTTCGTCGCGCTGGCGACGTGTGCCACGACCGTCTTTGCGCAGACGCCGTCCCTGGCTGAGCTCGCGAAGAAGGAGCAGGAACGGCGCAAGGCCACCGCTTCGGCCACCAAGGTCATTACCAACAAGGACTTGCCGAAGCCCACCGCGCCACCGCCGGGCACCCCTGCGCCTGCGGCCGCCGCACCCGCCGAAGCCGGAACTCCTGAGGCTACGGCCGCCGGCGACAAGAAAGCGGAAGAGGACACGGACAAGAACGCCAAGGACGAGGCGTACTGGCGCACCCGCATCGCGTCGGCGCGTGAGGAACTGCGCCGCGCGGAGATGTTCCAGGAGGCGCTCCAGAGCCGCATCAACGCGCTCTCGACAGACTTCGTCAACCGCGACGATCCGTATCAGCGGGCGAAGGTGGCCGAGGATCGGCAGAAGGCCCTCGGCGAGCTCGAGCGTGTGAAGGCCGACATCGAAAAGACCACCAAGGCCGTCGCCGACATCGAGGAGGAAGGCCGCGTGGCGGGTGTCCCTCCGGGCTGGTTGCGCTGAGCGCTCGCGACGGTGTGACGCCTCCCGCCCAGATCCTGATCGTCGAAGACAAGGACTCGCTGCGCACGATGTTGCGGCATGCGCTCGAGCGCCAGGGGCACACCGTCCTCGAAGCCCGCGACCAGCCGGAGGCGGTGCGGCTTCTCGAGCAGGCGCAGCCGTCTCTCGTCCTCTCAGACCTCCGGCTCCCCGAGGGAGACGGGTTTGGCGTGCTGCGCGCCTCCAAGGAAATCGACGCCGACATCCCCGTTATCGTGATGACCGCCTACGGCAGCATCGAAGATGCGGTCATCGCCATGAAGGAAGGCGCGCTCGACTTCCTCGCGAAGCCCATCGATCCCGACCACCTGCTGCTGCTCGTCGGGCGCGCGCTCGAGCAGCGGCGCCTCGTCACCGAAAATCTCCTGATGCGGGAAGAGCTGGCGGTGCGCCGGGGCGCGCCCCAGATCATCGGTGAGGATCCCTCGCTGCGGCGGGTCTTCGCGTCGCTGCAGCGCGCGGCCGGCACCGATACCACGGTCCTGATCGAAGGGGAGAGCGGCACCGGCAAGGAGCTCTTCGCGCGGTCACTCCACGCGCTGAGCCCGCGGGCCGACTCGCCGTTTGTCGCCATCAACTGCGCCGCCATTCCCGAGACGCTCCTCGAGACCGAGCTCTTCGGGCACGAAAAGGGCGCCTTCACCGGGGCGGTGGCGCGCAAGCTCGGCAAGTTCGAGATGGCGCATCGCGGGACACTGTTCCTGGACGAGATCGGCGATCTGCCGCTGCCGCTCCAGGCCAAGATCCTGCGCGCGCTCGAGGAGCGTCGGTTCGAGCGCGTCGGCGGGACAGCGCTCGTCAGCGTGGACGTACGGCTCGTCGCCGCCACCAATCACGGACTCCGCGCGGCCGTCGCGGCTCGCCGGTTCCGCGAGGACCTGTTCTTCCGGCTGTCCGTGTTTCCGATTACGGTGCCGCCGCTTCGCGAGCGCACCTCGGACATTCCGGTGCTCGCCCGCTATTTCGTCGAACGCTTCTGCCGCGACCTGAAGAAGAACCCCATTTCGCTCTCACCGGCCGCCCTCGAGCAGCTGCAAGCCTACCGCTGGCCCGGGAATGTGCGCGAGCTGCAGAACTGCATCGAGCGCGCCGTCATCCTCGCCGACGGTGATGCGATCCTGCCGCGGCATCTGAACCTGTCGTTCGTCGAGTCGCTCGCCCCGGAGCCCCGGAGTCCGTGGGCGGATCTCGATCTGTCCGGGACGCTGGCCGACGTGGCGCGTCGCGCCATGATCGAGATCGAGAAGCTGAAGATCGCGCAGGCCCTCAAGGACGCGGACAGCAACAAGGGGCGCGCCGCCGAGCTGCTGCAGGTGAGCTACAAGACGCTCCTCGCGAAGATGAAGGAGCATCGGATCGAGTAGCTGGCAGACGGCGCAGGCCGACGTCAAGGCCGCAGGCCGGTGGCAATCAGCGCCGCCGTCAGTTCGTCTTCGGACACGTCCGTGACGATCGCCGTTGCCCCGATGGCGGTTGGCAGAACGAAGTGCAGGCGCCCGCCGTGCACCTTCTTGTCCCGCTTCGCGGCATCGAGTACCTCGGGCGCGGACAGATCACCCACCGGAGGCAATGGTCCCATTTGCATGATGAGCGACCCCAGTCGATCGCGATCGCCCCGGCTCAGGACCCGTCGCGATGCGCCGAGCTCCGCGGCTACGAGCATGCCGTAGGCGACCGCCTCGCCATGGCGGAAACGGCGGTACTTCGTGACCGCCTCGAGCGCATGGCCAGCCGTGTGCCCGAAATTCAGCGTGCGCCGCACGCCCGACTCGCGTTCGTCCTGCTCCACGATGCGGGCCTTGATGCGGCACGACTCGGCAATGACCGGGAGCAGCGCCGCCTGGTCGCGGGCGAATATCGCCGTCAGGTCGTCTGTCACGCGGTCGAACAGCGCGGGGCTCGCGATCATGCCGTATTTGACGACCTCGTAGAGTCCGGCGCGAAATTCCCGGCGCGCAAGCGTCGAGAGCACGTCCGGATCGATCGCCACCGCGGCGGGCGCGTGGAATGCGCCAATCAGGTTCTTGCCGAGCGCGTGGTTGACGCCGACCTTGCCGCCGACGGCACTGTCCACCTGCGCCAGCAGCGTCGTCGGCACCTGCACCACCGGCACGCCCCGCAGGTACGTCGCGGCGGCGAAACCGGCGACGTCGCCGACCACGCCGCCCCCGACCGCGATGAGCGTGGACGCGCGGTCGGCTGCGGCGCGGATCAGCGCATCGTAGATGCGCCCCACGGTGCCGAGGTGCTTGTGCCGCTCGCCGTCGGGAATGAGGATGGGGGACTCGCCCGTCAGGCCGTGGAAGCGCGCGGCATGAAAGCGCCAGACCGTCGGGCTCGAAACGATGAAGCGCCGCGCCGGAACCTGTGCCGCGTCGAGGACGTCGCCGAGGCGCATCGACCCGCCCGGGGCGATATCGATCCTGTACTGGCCGCCGGCCGCGCGCACGTCGAGCCGGACGGGAGGCGGCACGGAAGGGACGGAGGCGTTCATCGGGTGGCGGTGGTAGGATAACAGCATCGGCAACGGCGTGGATCTTCGCGCGGATTTCCTCATCATCGGCAGCGGCATCGCGGCCCTTCGCGCAGCAGCGGAGCTGGCCGGCGCCGGCGACGTCCTGATCCTCACCAAGGCAGAGCCACGGGAAGGCAATACCGGCTACGCCCAGGGAGGCATTGCGGCCGCCGTCGGCGCGGGCGATTCGCCCGACCTTCACGCGGCCGACACCATCGCCGCCGGGGCGGGGCTCTGCGACGAAGCCGCCGTGCGGGTGCTCGTGGAGGAAGGCCCCGCGTACGTCCGCGAGCTCATGGCGTGGGGCGTGCGCTTCGACCGCGACGCGGACGGTCAGCCGGCCCTCGCCGTCGAGGGGGCGCACAGCGCCCGTCGCGTGCTGCATGCGAGCGATGCCACCGGCCGCGAGATCGCCCGCGTCCTGTGGGCGCGCGCGTCCTGTCTGCCCCGCGTCCGGGCCCACGACCACGCGCGGGTCGTCGAGCTGATGATCGCCGGGAACCGCTGCGTGGGCGCGCGCTTCCTGGCCGACGATGGATCGAGCCAGGTGGCGGAAGCCGGCGTCGTGCTGCTCGCAACCGGCGGGGCGGGGCAGGTCTACAGTCAGACCACGAATCCCGCGGTGGCGACCGGCGACGGCGTCGCCATGGCCTATCGCGCGGGGGCCGGGGTCGCGGACCTGGAGTTCGTCCAGTTCCACCCGACCGCGCTCAACGTCCCGGGCGAACCGCGATTCCTGCTGTCCGAGGCGCTGCGCGGCGAGGGTGCGCGCCTGCTGAACGCGGACGGCGAGGCGTTCATGGCGCGCTACGATCCCATGGGCGACCTCGCGCCCCGCGATCGGGTCGCGCGCGGCATCGCGCGCGAGGTGATACGGACCGGACGGCCCGTCTACCTGTCGCTCGAGCAGCTCGACCCCGAGTTCGTGCACGGGCGCTTTCCGCTCATTGCCGAGGCGTGCCGCCACGCGGGACTGGATCTCGCGCGCCAGCCGATCCCGATCGGGCCGGCCGCGCACTACGTCATGGGCGGCGTCCTCACGGATCTCGACGGGCGCACGACGATCGACGGGCTGTTCGCCGCTGGCGAGGTGGCCTGCACGGGCGTGCACGGCGCGAATCGCCTGGCCAGCAATTCGCTGCTCGAAGGCCTCGTGTTCGGCGCGCGTGCCGGCCGCGCGATGCGGGACGCGCCGCGGGCGCGGGGTGTCAGTGTCGCGACCCCGGAGCCTCCGGCGGGCCAGCCACAGTCTCCGGACCTTGCCGCCCTCGCGCGCCAGGTCCAGGAAGTGATGTGGCGCGAGGTGGGCATGTTCCGCGATCGCGCGGGCCTCGAGCGGGCGCTCGCCCTGCTCGAACCCGCCTGGCAGGACCTCGACCGCCAGGTGCAGGAAGGTGTGGTGCTCGACCACGAAGGCTGGCGCGCGATGAGCATCGTGTCGCTGGGTCGGCTGATTGCGCGTGCCGCGCTTCGGCGTGAAGAGAGCCGCGGCGCCCACTACCGCGCCGATTTCCCGGAGCGGGACGAGATACACTGGAAGCGGCGCGTGACGGAGCGTCGCGAGTAGGGCTCGGGGCTCAAGGCTCGAGGGCGGGCGTTTCGGCGCAGGAGTGAGGATTTTCAGGGATGGCAGAACAGGGCGTTGGGAAGGCCGACAAGGCGAAGGGCGACAGGAAAGACGCGCTGGTGACCGAGATCACGCCGCAGTCGGAGGATTTCTCGCGCTGGTACCTCGACGTCGTGCGCCGCGCGGAGCTGGCCGACTACACGCCCGTCAAGGGCTGCATGGCCATCCGGCCGTACGGGTATGCGATCTGGGAACTGATCCAGCAGGGGCTCGACCGTCGCTTCAAGGCGACCGGGCACGTGAACGCCTACTTCCCGCTCTTCATCCCCGAGAAGCTCCTGATGCGGGAGGCCGAGCACGTCGAGGGCTTCTCGCCGCAGGTCGCGTGGGTCACCCGCGGCGGCGACGAAGATCTCGAAGAGCGCCTGGCGATCCGCCCGACCTCCGAAGTCATCATCGGCACGATGTACGCGAAGTGGGTCAAGTCGTGGCGCGATCTGCCCGTCCTCATCAACCAGTGGGCCAACGTCGTCCGCTGGGAGAAGGTGACGCGGCCGTTCCTGCGGACGACCGAGTTCCTCTGGCAGGAAGGGCACACGGCGCACGAGACGGCGGAGGAGGCCCAGGAAGAGACGATGCGGATTCTCGGCATCTACAAGGAGTTCTGCGAACGGAACTCGCGATGCCGGTCGTCGACGGGCAGAAGAGCGAGAGCGAGAAGTTCGCCGGCGCCTCGCGGACCTATTCCATCGAAGCGATGATGGGCGACGGCCGCGCGCTCCAGGCGGGCACCTCCCACAACCTCGGACAGAACTTCGCGAAGGCCTTCGAGATCCAGTTCCAGGGGCGCGACAAGACCGTGCAGCACGCGTGGACGACGTCGTGGGGCGTCTCGACGCGCCTGATCGGCGGCGTCATCATGACGCACGGCGACGACAGCGGCCTGATCCTGCCGCCGCGCGTCGCGCCCTACCAGGTGGTCATCGTGCCGATCCCGCGGGGGAACTGGCAGGAGACGGTGCTGCCGAAGGCGAAGGCGATCCAGGCCGAGCTCGAGGGCCATGGCGTGCGCGTGATGCTGGACGATCGGGACGCCTATACGCCCGGCTGGAAGTTCGCCGAGTGGGAGCTGCGCGGCGTGCCGCTGCGCCTGGAAATCGGTCCGAAGGACATCGAGAAGTCATCCGTCATGCTCGCGCGGCGCGACACGCGCGAGAAGGCGCCGGCCGCGATGGACGGTCTCGCGGCGACCATCGTCGGGCTGCTCGAGGCGATTCAGTCGTCGCTCTACCGGCGTGCCCTCACGTTCCGCGAAGAGCACACCCAGCGCGTGGGCTCCTACGACGAGTTCAAGGCCGTCATGGAAGGGCGGCCCGGCTTCGTCATTGCGGGCTGGTGCGGCAGCGCCGACTGCGAGGCCGAGATCAAGGCGGAGACGCAGGCGACGCTGCGCAACATTCCCTTCGACACCCGCGCGGCCGAAGGTCGTTCGGGGCAGGCGGGCGAAGGCGGGCACGTCACCGCGACATGTGTCAAGTGCGGCAGGCCGTCGTCGGGCGAAGCCTGGTTCGCCAAGGCCTACTGATGGGACGCCGGGCCAGTCCCGCGGTGCACCACCGCGGCAGGTCCGGCGTCGTGTTGTACGGGTGCGTTGCGGCCGCACTGGCCGTCCTCGGATACGCGAACGCGCTCCACAATCCGTTCGTGTACGACGACCACGACACGATTGTGACCAACGCCTCCCTCGTCGAGCCGTCCAACATCCGGTTCCTGCTCGCCTACAGCCCGTTCCGGCCGGTCGTCAACGTGTCGTACGCCGTCGACCGCGCGCTGTGGGGCGGTGCGCCGACCGGCTTTCACGTGACGAGCGTCGCGTTGCACGCTGCCACGGTCGTGCTGCTGTACCTGCTGACGCTGCGGTTGATCGGCGACGCCGAGCGTGTGTCCTCCGCCGCGCGCCGCGCGCCGGCCGCCGCGGCCTTCACCGCGTTCACAGTTGCCGCGATTTTTGCCGTGCACCCTCTCTTCACCGAGGCCGTGGGCTACATCTCGGGGCGGGCCGAAGTGCTGTGCGCGGCCTGGTTCGTGGCGGCAGTGCTGGCGTCGCGAAGTGCCATGCTCACGGGCAGCCTCTCGCGTGGCGCGCTGGCCGCGGTCTGCGCGCTGCTGGCGGTGCTGTCCAAGGAAAACGCCGTGGCCCTGCCGGTGGTGCTCGTCGCGTACGACTGGCTGTTCCGCCCGGGCGGGGACGATCGCGCGCGGCGGCGGCGCCTCTGGCTGCTGTTCCTGCCCGTGTTGGCCATCGGCGCCGCCGCCGCGGCGTACCGGGTGCTCATGCTGAACCCGGCATCGGTTGGCGCGGCGCCGCCGCCGCCGCTGTTCAACGGGCTGACCCAGGCGATCGTCGTCTGGCGCTACCTCGGACTGCTGGTGTGGCCGGCCGGACAGTCCATCATGCACGATGTCCATCGCGTCTCCAGCCTGCACGATCCGCTCGCCCTGGCTTCGGCCGCGGGTTTGCTCGTTCTGGCGTTCGCTGCCGTCCGGCTGCGCCGGCGTGAGCCGCTCGTCACTCTTGGAGCCATCTGGTTTGCTGCCGCCCTGGCGCCGTCCTCGAGCTTCATCGCGCTCAGGGAGGGCATGGCCGAACACCGGGTGTACCTGGCGTCGGCGGGGCTCATGCTCGCCCTGGCGGCGGCCGTGCATCGCATGGTGACGTCCCCGTCACACCGGCCGGTTCCGGCGGTGGCCGGTCTGACGGCAGTGCTCGCGGCGCTCCTCACACTGACTGTGATGCGCAACCAGGTCTGGGCGTCACCGGTGTCGCTCTGGACGGAGGCGACCCACGCTGCGCCGTCGCTCTGGGTGCCGCACTACGCGCTCGCCGACGCGTTGCGCGAGGCCGGCGACTGCGGACGGGCGGTTGCGGAGTACGGGCAGGTGATCGCCGCCTTCCCGTCCCACAGGGACGCCCACACGAACCTGGGCATCTGCCTCGCGCAGACGGGGCGGTACCGGGACGCTGAAGCCTCGTTCCGGCGGGCGCTGCAGATCGATCCGACGTTCGCGCGCGGGTACACGAACCTGGGGGCGCTCGCGCTCGTCGCCGGCGACCCTGAGCGCGCACGCGACTACTACCGGGAGGCAATCGCGCAGGATCCCGGCAACGTGCTTGCGCGGCTGCAGCTCGCCAACCTGTACGAGCTCACGTTCCACGAGTACCGGGCGGCTGCGCGGATGTGCGGCGAGGCGCGCGCGCTGGCGCCCGCCACCCCGGGACTCGCCGACTGCGTCGAGCGCAACGAACGGCTCGCGGCCGCGGCGGGGCGCTAGGCGATGCGTGTGCTCCACGCGATCCACGATTTCCTGCCGCGCCACCGCGCCGGCTCCGAGATCTACGCGTACAATCTCGCCCGCGCGCTGGCCCGGCACCACGAGGTGTTCGTGGTCGCCGCCGAGTACGATCCCTCGGCCGCCCACGGCACGCTGCGGTGGCGCGTGCTTCGATGGCCTGACGGTCATCGAGCTGGTCAACAACTGGGAATTCGGCGCGTTCGAGGAGACGTATCGTTCCCCGCGGATTCGGCGCGCAGCTGCAACACGTCCTCGACGCGACGCGGCCGGACGTCCTGCACGTCCACAACCTGCTGAACCTCTCGTTCGACCTGCCCCGCCTGGCGCGGGAGCGCGGCATCGTGGTCGGTGGCGACGCTGCACGACTACACGCTCGTCTGCGCGTCCGGCGGGCAGCGCGTGCACGTGTCCGAGGCGCACGTCTGCCACGACATCGACGCGGGGCGCTGCAGCCGCTGCTTCGTCGAATCGCCGTTCGCCGCGCAGATGGCGGCGGCACGCGTCGCTGCGACGTCCGCGGCGGACGCCTCGCCGGCCGGGCCGTCGCTCTGGCTGCGCCGGCACCTGCGCGGCCCTCGCGACGGCCGCGGCCGCCCGCGCCGGTGCGCGCCGTGGACGTGACGCCCAGCCGATCTTCGCGTGCGCCTGGCCAGCGCCCGCGGCGTGTTCGACAACATCGACTGGTTCGTGGCGCCGTCCCGCGCGATTGCCGCCGAGTTCGAGCGCTTCGGGGTCGCGCGGGGCTCGCATCGAGGTGTCGGACTACGGGTTCCCTTCGCAGGCGGCCGCGCGCGCGTCGGTCGGCCGCGTCCGCCGTGCGCATCGGCTTCGTCGGCACGCTCGTGTGGCACAAGGGCGCGCACGTGCTCGTCGAGGCGGCTCGCGCCTGCTCGCCGGCGCGTTCGAGGTTCACATCCACGGCGACACGGCCACGTCTCCCGACTACGTCGGCAGTCTCTGCGCCGCGCGGCGACCGGGCTGCCGGTCGTGTTCCATGGCGGGTTCGAGCAGGACGCGAGCCGGAGAGGTCTACGCCGGCTTCGACGTGCTGGTCGTGCCGTCACTCTGGCCCGAGAACTCGCCGCTCGTGATTCACGAGGCCTTCCTGTCCGGCACGCCCGTCGTCGGTGCTGACATTGGCGGCATTCCTGGCCTGGTGCGGTGGCCGGAACGGCATGGTCTACGAGCCATTTTCTGCGCCCGCTCTGGCCGCGCGCCTGCAGCCGCTCATCGATCGACCGGAAGGGATCGGCCGTCTCGCCGCCGGCATGCCCGCCGTGAAGTCGATCGAGGATGACCAGCGCGAGTGGGACGTCCGGTACGCGCGCCTGCTCTCCGAGCGTGCGTGCGCCCCGTCCAGAGCGCGCGCATGACGGCGGTGTCGATCGTCGATCCCGACGTTCAACGGCGGTGCCACGACTTCGGGCAGCTGCTGGACATGGTGCACGGTCAGGCCACCCGCGCAACCCGTTCGAGATGGTCGCGGTCGATTCCGGCTCGACGGACGGGAGCCTCGATGTGCTGCGCTCGGGCGGCGCGGCAGATCGTCACTCATCCGTCCCGGCTCGTTCAACCACGGGACCAGCCGCAACGAAGGGCTGAGCCGCGCGCGCGGGGAGTTCGCGGTGCTGCTCGTCCAGGATGCGGTGCCGGCTTCCGATCGGTGGCTCGAAGCCCTGGTGCAGCCGCTTCGCGAGGACCCCCGCGTGGCCGGCAGCTTTGCGCGCCAGCAGCCCTGGCAGAACGCCAGCGCACTCACGGCGCATTACCTGTCGGCGCTGGGTGGCCGCCCAGCCGCAGCCGCGTACGGTCGGACCCCTGACGAGGGAGGCGTTCGACGCGATGTCACCAGCCGAACGGCACCGGGTCTGCGCCTTCGACAACGTGTGCTCGTGCGTACGCCTGTCGGTCTGGCGCGCGCATCCATTCCGGGCAACCCCGATTGCCGAGGATCTCGAGTGGGCGCGCGAGGTCCTGCTCGCGGGACACCGGCTCGCATACGTGCCCGACGCGGTCGTCTGGCATTCGCACGAGCGGACGGCCCGGTACGAGTTGCAGCGCACCTACCTGGTGCACCAGCGGCTGCAGGCGCTCTTCGGCCTCTCGACGATACCGACCGCCGGATCGCTCGTGCGCGCCGTCGCCGCTACGCTTGCCGCGCACGTTCGCGTCAGCATTGACGGCAATCACCGACGCGCACGCGGGCTCGCCCGCGCGACGGCGCTGGCCGTCGCGCTTCCGCTCGGCCAGTATCTCGGCGCCCGCGCGGCTCGCGAGGGCCGCGAGCTGCTGAAGACGGAAGGGATCTGATGCGCATCCTGCAGATCGTGCACGGATATCCTCCGGCGGCCGGGGGCGGAACCGAGGTATACGTGCACGACCTCGCCGTTGCACTCGCATCCGCGCACGGCGACGAGGTGGTCGTCCTGACTCGCGACGCCGACCCGCGGCGTCCCGAGCTGAGCGTACGCCGGTTCATGGAGCACGGGGTCAGCGTCGTGGCCATCAACAACGGTTTCCAGGCGTGCGCGAACTTCGAGGAAAGCTACACGCATCCAGCCCTGCGTGCCGTCGCGCGCGATCTGATCGCCGACATCGCGCCCGATGTGGCGCACGTGCAGCACCTGACATGCCTGTCGATCGGGGTTCTCGAAGACCTCGCATCCGCCGGAATTCCTGTCGTGATGACGCTGAACGACTACTGGTTGATCTGTCACCGTGGCCAGTTGCTCGATCGCAGCGGGGCCCGGTGTGACGGGCCGTTCGACCGGGGGTGCGGTCGCTGCCTGCCCGCCGGGATGCTTGCCGGTCGGCCAGGTACCGGGCGGGACGGATCGCCCGCGCGCTCCCGATCCCCGGCGCCGGCCGCGTCGTGCAGCTGGCAGCGAAGGCCGCTGAAGCCGCAACGCCTGACGCGCGCACGCGTCTGGCCACGGTAACGCGGCTCGCTCACATGCGCGAGGCCGCCCGGCACGTGGACGTGTTTCTCGCGCCCTCCAGAACGATGGCGGAGAGGTTTCAGCGCTTCGGCGTTCGCGACATGCGCCTTTGCAATCAGGGCATCGACCTCGCGCCGTTCGCAGGACTCGCGCGCGAGGCGTCTCCTCTGCTGCGCGTCGCCTTTGCGGCAGCCTGATCCCGTCGAAGGGCGCGCACGTACTGCTCGAGGCCGTTGCGGGCCTGCCTCCCGGCACTCTCCTGGTTGATCTGATCGGCTCGACCGCCGCGTACCACGGTGACGATGACTACGCGGAGGCGATCCAGCCGCTCCTCGGGCACCCCGCGATCCGGCGGCTCGGTGCCATTCCGCACGAACGCATGGCGGCGGCCCTGCACGCCGTGGATGTGGTCGTGGTGCCCTCGATCTGGATCGAGAACGCGCCGTTCGTCATCCGCGAAGCATTCGCGGCCGGCGCGCCGGTGCTGGCGTCGGACCTCGGCGGCATGGCGGAGATGGTGCGCGACGGCGTCGACGGCCGCCTGTTTCCCGCCGGCAACCCGGCGGCCCTCGCCACCGTTCTCGCGGATCTCGCGAGGCGGCCGGAGGAAGTCGAGCGGCTGCGCGCAACATCAGGCGGCCGATGTCGATCCTGGAGGATGCGTCGAACTGCCGTGCGATCTACCGATCGTTCGCGCGCCCGTCGCCCAGGGCGATGCACCGCGACTCTCCGGGCCCTGCGCAGTCGCCGCGGGTGGCCGCCGTCGTGCTGAACTACCGCACCCCGGATCAGACCGCGCTCGCGGTCAGGTCCATCCAGACCTCGCTGGTGCCGGCAGACGACATCATCGTCGTGGACAACGGATCGAATGACGGGTCGGTCGAGCGGCTCGCCTCGTGCCTGCCAGGCGTGACGATCGTCGCCGAGTCGGGCAATCGCGGTTTCCCGGGCGGCTGCAACGTCGGGATCCGTGCGGCGCTGGCAGGCGGGGCGGATGCCGTGCTGCTCGTCAACAGCGATGCGGTGCTCGCGCCGGGCGCGCTCGGCACGATGCGCGACGCATTGTCCGCGGATCCGTTGGCCGGCCTCGTTGCGCCGGTGCTGCTGTCGCGCGAGGAACCCGATCGCATTGCCTCGGCCGGCATCGCGTTCTCTACCCGGACGGGGCGGATGCGCCACCGTGCGGCCGGGCTCCCGGTCTCGCTGCTTCCGCCGGGCGCGCTGCACGAGGTGGACGCGGCGAGCGGGTGTGTCCTGCTGATTCGCAGGGAGGCATTCGCCCGCGCCGGCTGGCTCGACGACGAGTATTTCTTTTCGTTCGAGGACATCGACTTCTGCCTGCGGGTGAGGGCCGCCGGGTTCCGCACCGTGGTGGCGCAGGAGGCCTTCGCCTATCACGAGGGAGGTCGATCGATTGGCCGCCGGTCGGCGCGCCGGGTGTATTTTGCGACCCGCAACCACCTGCGGCTGTCCGGCCGGATTGGCCCGCGCGGCGCCTCGCTCGTGCGCTCGCCCCTGGTGGTCGGATTGAACGTCGCCTACGTGCTTGTTTCGCCGGAAGCACCCCTGATCGGCGGCCTGATGGCCGTCGCGCGGGGCACGTGGCACCACGTCGTCGGCCGCTACGGGAGCGACGAGACGTCCTGATTCGCGCGGGCCTGTGCGCGCAGGGTGCGCAGTTGCTCGTCGAGAAGCGCGAGCTCCTCGACAAGCTGTTCGATCTGCTGGCGCTGGCGCGAGGCGACGACCGAAAAATACAGGGACACGATGAAGACGAAGAAGATCAGGACCAGGAGCAGCAGCGCCGGCGGATAGTGTACGCCGAGCGCGGCGGCCGCCAGGTCGAGCAGGTTGCGCCACAGCGACAGGACGAGGAGCGCGGTGCCGCATGCTATCCAGATGAACGAGTATTCCTCGGTCAGACGGCGCCGCCGCACCAGCTCGACGACGAGGAGCAGCAGGGCCACGCTGACGGCGACCGAGACCACCTGGACCGGATCGGTCACGGGACGGATCCTCCACCGCGCGTCGCAGCGGCACGACGACCAGTGCGAGCAACGTGCGCGCCAGCGCACCGACGGCGCGCGGAGCCGTCAGGGAGGTTCGACCGCCAAGCCGCCGCCGCATCCGGATGGGGACTTCGCGCATGCGCAGCCCGTTGCGATGCAGCAGTAGTACCGAGCTCGGGTTCGGAGTACCCGGCGGGATGATGCTGCGCGAGCATCCGCAGGGCGCGCGGCCCGAAGAGCCAGAACCCCGACGTCGGGTCGCTGATCCGCTGACGGGTCAGCAGCGACAGGCACGTTGCGAGCGCCGCCTGGCTGATCCGGCGTGCGCCACCTGCTCCGCGCCGGCGCCGCATGAAGCGCGAGCCGATCGCGACGTCGGCGCGGCCGGTGACGACAGGTGCGAGCAGCCGCCCGATGTCGGCACCGCGGTGCTGGCCGTCGCCGTCGACCCGGACGGCGTACTCGTATCCCTCGCGGACCGCGTAGCGGATGCCGGCGCGGACCGCGCCGCCGACCCCGACGCGCTGCGAGAGGGTGAGCCACCTGGCGTCGAGGTCCGGCAGCAGGTCCGCGGTCCCGTCAGTGGAGCCGTCGTTGACGACCAGCAAATCCAGGGCCGGGGCGACGCGCCGCAGTTCGGCGACCACCCTCCTCAGATTGGCGGCCTCGTTGAAGGCGGGGAGAATCGCCAGTACCGACCGCGGGCCTATCGACGCCGGGGTCCCCGGCGCCTCACCCGAGGTGCCCGATGCGCGTCGCATGCTGTGCGCCGGGCCACCCGGACGCCCGGCGGCGCGGCGCGCCAGCCAGAGGACGATCGCGGCCGCCCAGGCCACATCGCGCAGCAGGTGGGCCGCCGCGAATGCGAGCGTGGCTGGATCGCGGAATCGCCGCCACGCCAGGATGCCGGCTATGGTGCGCTCCAGCGCGAGCGCCGCGGCGATGGCGAGCCCGGCGACCAGCACGGCCGCGTTGCCGGCCACAACACCGACGATTGCCAGGCACAGCGCCAGGAGCATGGCTGGCGCGTGCAGCATCATGATCGTCCCCGACACGTCGTCGCCGCCGGCCCGCTCCGGGTGGCGAGCGAGAACGTCGAGTCGCCCGTAGCCCACGCCGAATTGCTGCGCGAGGTACCCGCGCAGCCCTTCGCGCCAGAGGTGAACGCTGCGCGCGTCCCGGCGGAACACCAGGCGGTAACCCGCCGCGGTCAACCGGTAGCTGAGGTCGTTGTCGAATCCGTATCCCAGCGTTTCGTCGAGCAACCCGACCTGCCGGAGCGCGCTCGCGCGATACGCGGTGTTTCCCGTGCAGACGTGGTCGACGTCGCGCGCGCGAATTGCCGCGTACCGTTGTTCGAGGTCGCGCCCCATCGCGCGGGCCCAGAAGCCGGCGCCCTCCGCGACGAGGTAGTGGCCCTGGGCGGCGGCTACGTCCGGGTCCCTCAATGCCTCGAGCAGGGCCGCCAGCCAGCCCGGCTGGAGAATGACGTCCTGATCGACCTGGCAGATGACCGGGAAGCGGGCCTCGCGGATGCCGTCATTGACGGCGGCGGCTGCGCCACGGCCCATCCCGCGGAATCCAACGCAGCCGGCCGGCCGACTCGAGTTCCCGGAGCACCCGCCTCGATCCGTCCGTACTGCCGTCGTCGATGGCGATAATCTCGTGCGGAAGGCCGGCGCACTCGGCCGCAATGGCGTCGAACGTGCGGCGCACAAAGCGCCGCCCGTTGAAGACCGGCACCACAAAGCTGACGCCGGGTGATGCTGTCACGCGGACCCGCTCCGCGCCCGCTTCACTTCGGCGCAGACGTCCGAGTACAGTTCCTCGAGCTGGCGCCCGACGGTGTCGCTGCCGAAGAGCGCACGCGTGTGCCTCGCTGCAGTCACGGCGCGGGTGCGCCACAAAGACGGCGCGGCGAGGATCGCGTCGATCGCCCCGGCGAGTGCCGTCACGTCCCCATACGGTACGATGTGGCCGCCGCCGACACATCCGATGATCTGGCCGCACCCGCTGTCGCCGGAAACGACGACCGGCGTTCCACACAGGAGCGACTCGAGCGGAACCAGGCCGAACACCTCATCACGGGAGGGGTAGACCACCACGTCGGCGGCCGCAAGCGCATCGTGACGGGCGCCGCCCGTCAGCAGCCCGACTCGACGCACGCGTGAACACAGGCCGAGCGCCGCGACGACCTCGTCAATCCGCGCGCCAGCGCCCATGTCGTTGCCGGCCACGACGAGCATGGCGCCTGTCGCGTAAAGGGTGTCGAACGCGCGGACGAGCACTTCGACGCCTTTGCGCGGGGTCAGCTTGCCGAGAAAGAGGACCACAGGCCGGTCGCCAAGTCCGTGCGCCGCGCGGAAGCGGGCGGGATCCGGCGGGTCGTCGAATTCGGCTTCGTCGAATCGGATTGGGCACGACCGCGATGCGGGATTCGTCAAGGCCGAGTTCGACAAACTGCGCCCGCTCGGCCGAGGTGACCGCGACAACCCGCGCGGCGCGCGGCAGGAACCCGCGCCCCGCGGTGGCCGCGAAAACGTGCTTGGCGAGGATGCGTCGCTCGATCGGGCGTGCCGTTCCGTTCGGCGACACGACGTAGGGCACGCCGGCGCGTGCAAGGATACGGGCTGCCATCGTCCCGGGCAGGTTGTAGCATGCGTGGACGTGGGCGATGTCGAAGCCGCCGCTGGCCAGGGCCCGCCTCAGGTCCGGGCCGAGGCCGACCGGCGTGAACAACTGCCAGTGATAGGCGAGATGGTTGGAGAGGTTGCGGAACATGCGTACGTCGATGCCGCCGGAATCGCCCGCCGACACCCGCGCGCGAGACGAGTTGTCGCGTGCGTCGGTGGTGTACACCGTGATCGCGTGGCCGCGGCGCGCGAGGGCGCGCGTCATCGTCGTGGCGAGCCGTGGAATGCCGCCGTATGCCCAGGCCTGCTCATAGTAGGGAACGACGTGCAGGATGCGGAGCGGGGCCATCGGATCAAGGTCGCGCGGGTCGCGCATTACCATCGCGAACGCACGTTTAGTGCCGTATAGTATCAGGGTTCCCTGCCGATGGAATCAGTGGCGATCGGCAGCGTCAGGGCTCACGGGCGGTTCGGCGGCCTCGTCTGGACCCTCATCCGCACGGATTTCAAGACCCGCTACCACGGCACCATCGGGGGATTCGTGTGGGCGCTGCTCAAGCCGCTCACGATGTTCTTCGTGCTGCTCGCGGTCTTCTCTTTCGTTTTTGCAAGCGAACCAGACTATCAGGCTGAAGCTCATCATCGGCCTGTTCCTCTACGAGTTCTTCCGGGACGCGACCAAGACCGGGCTGCTCTCGCTGAGGGCAAAGGGGTACCTGCTGACGAAGGCGCGGTTTCCGTCGTGGATCGTCGTCGTGACGTCGGCGTCGAACGCCGTCATCACGCTGGCGCTGTTCTCGGTCGTGCTCATCGTGTTCCTGGCGTTCACGGGGCGTCCGCCGTCGCTCGCCGACGTCGGGCTCTACGTCATCTATCAGCTCCATTTGTGCGCGATCGTCACGGGGTTTTCGCTCGCGTCGAGCGTGCTGTTCATGCGATACCGCGACCTCAACCAGATGTGGGAGGTCGTGATCCACGCAGGCTTCTTCGTCGCGCCGATCATCTACCCGCTCGACATCCTGCCCGAGCGCTTGCATCTACTCTGTACCTCTGGCCGCCGACGCCGATCATCCTGTTCTCGCGCAGCGTGCTCATCGACCACGCCGTTCCGTCTCTCCTGGCCCACGGTCTGCTCACCGCGGAGGCTGCCGGCGTGCTTCTGGCCGGCACGCTCGTCTACCGGGCGCGCGCGCCCCGCGTCGCGGAGTACCTGTGATGGCGGCGCTCATCGAAGTCGTCGGACGTCTCGAAGAGTTTCCGCATCCC
This sequence comes from uncultured Acidobacteriota bacterium, assembly GCA_963817635.1. Classification (GTDB taxonomy): domain Bacteria; phylum Acidobacteriota; class Vicinamibacteria; order Vicinamibacterales; family 2-12-FULL-66-21; genus CAWFPR01. The sequence goes on from CAWFPR010000032.1 coordinate 30,901, forward strand.
GAGCGTGCGCCGAGACACGGTCCGGGAGCATGCGCTGGATATGTTCCGGCCGCGGCCGCACGAACGGCTGCGCGTGCTCGACGCCGTCAGCTTCGAACTGCGAACGGGCGAGACGGTTGGGGCTGATGGGCCGCAACGGTTGCGGCAAGAGCACGCTGCTCAAGATCATCGCGGGCATCTACCCGGCCGACACGGGAAGCGTCGATCGTACGGGCGCCGATCACTCCGATTCTCGAGCTCGGCGTCGGCTGGAACCCCGACCTCGACGCCATCGACAACATCTACCTGCTCGGCTCGGTGATGGGGCTGTCGCTCCGGGAGCTGCGCGGCGCGACCGACGAGATCCTCGCATTCGCCGGCCTCGAGCGCTTCGCCCAACTCGAGCTGCGGCACTACTCGAGCGGCATGGCGTCGCGGCTCGCCTATGCGGTTGCCTTCAGGGCCGTGCGCGAGGTGCTGATCCTCGACGAGATCTTCGCTGTCGGCGACGCAGGGTTCAACGAGCGCTGCCAGGAGCGCTACCTCGAGCTGCACCGCGCCGGCCACACGGTGCTCCTCGTGAGCCACGACCCGAGGACGATCACGCGTTCTGCGATCGCGCGCTCCTCCTCGAGAACGGCCGGATCGTGATGTCCGGGAAGGCCGACGCCGTCGCCGCCCGATACCTGGCCATGCTCACCGACGAGCCGGCCGCCGAGCCCATCGCACTCTGATGCCGCCTCGCATCTCCGTCCTCGTTGCGTGCTTCAACCACGGCGCCTTTCTGGGCGAGGCGATTGCGAGCGTGCGTGCGCAGACATTCCGGGATTACGAGGTCATCGTCGTGGACGACGGGTCCACCCAGACGGAGACTGTCGCGATCATCGATGCGCTGGCAGGTCCGGACGTGCGCGTGCTGCGGACCGGGAATCGCGGCCTCCCGGCCGCTCGCAACCACGCGGCGGCCAGCGCCGCCGGTGCGCTCTTCTGCGCGCTCGACGCCGACGATCGACTGGCGCCCGAGTGGTTCGAAAAGGCGACCGGCGTACTCGACTCGCGGCCCGACCTCAGTTTCGTGTCCCACTGGCTCGAGACCTTTGGCGACGAGCGCTGGACGTGGACGCCCGAGCGCTGCGATCTGCCGTCGCTGCTGGCGCGCAACGCCGTGAACGGCGCCGCGCTCGTGCGCCGCGAGGCCTACGCCGCCGTCGGCGGGTACGACGAGTCGATGCGCGAGGGCTGCGAGGACTGGGATTTCTGGCTCCGTCTCGTCGGATCGGGTCACCGCGGCCACATCCTTCCCGAGGTGCTCTTCTACTACCGCCGCCGGGCCGACTCGATGAGCCGCGTCATGCTTGACGAACGCGCCTATCGGCGGCCCCTGGAGCGACTCGTGACGAAGCACGCGGATGCCTATCGGGCGCACCTCGTCGAAGTGCTGGTGGCAAAGGAACGCGAGGCGCTGCATCTGTCGGACGGGATCGCCGAGCTCGAGCGCGGGCGGCTGATGGTGCTGGAGCCAGAACTCCGGCGCGCCCGTGAGGAACTGGACGCCGTCGCCGCCAGGGCCGCACGAGCCCGCGTCGAGCGAGAGCGGCAGGAGGCGCTGGAACACCTGACGTGGCGGACCGGCGAACTGGAACGCGAGGTTCGGGACCTCCGCGCCTCGTGGAGCTGGCGGGGCACCGCGCCGCTTCGTCGCCTGCTCGACCTCTTTGGCGGCAGACGATGACGACGATGGCCGTCATCGTCGTCTCGGAGGAAGGGGGACGCGCGCTGCTGCGGACGGCCGACAGCGTCGCCCGGCAGGGGAGCGTCCGCGAACTGATGCTGGCGCTTCCGGGCAACCGGCCCATTCCGCTGGCGGACTCCATCGCGCAGCGGCTCGGCGCGACGGCTGTGCGCCACGGCGAGAGGGGCGACGCGGCCGTCAACGAGGCGGCGCGCCTCACGACCGGCGCGGTTCTGGCAATCGTGCCCGCGGGAGTCGAGCTTCACCCGCGGGCGCTCGCGACGGCGCTGGCGCTGTTCCAGGCGTCGCCGGAGGCGGTAGCCCTCGCCTCGCCGCTCGGCGCACACACGCCTGACGGCCTCGGGGTGTCCACCTGCGGACTCGCCGGCGCGACGGTCGCCGCGATGCTCACCGACCCGGGCGCCGTCCCGGCCGTGCTTTTTGTCATGCGAGCGGCATGGGAACGCCTTGACGGACTGGATCCGGCATTCGACGAGCTGGCCATCTACGAGTTCTGGCTGAGGCTCGCGCTCGGCGGGGCGCCGATCATCGTCATTGACGAAGCCCTCGCATCGCGGGAACTGCCGGCCTCCACCGCGATCGCGCGGGAGTCCGTCGCCTGGCTGGCGCAGCTCCGGCGCGTGTTCGAGCGGCACCGGGAGGCGATCGAGCCGTTCATGACCGAGGTGCTGGTGGCCAGCGAGGTGCGCTTTGGTCGCCTGCGCGGGATACACCAGCAGCGCCTCGACGAGCGCGATCGCGGGCTTGACCTGCTGGATCGGCTTCGCAGCGAGGCCGCGCATCATGCGGCCTATCTGGCGCACCACCGCCTCGATGCGTTCGACTGGGGAGACCTGCGCCGCCCCGACCCGACGAGCCGCGACTGGGGCTACGCGCGTGGCGGTCCCATCGATCGGCGCTACATCGAGACGTTCATCGAATCGCACTCCTCCGACGTGGCTGGCGCAGTGCTCGAGGTACAGGAAGACGACTTCACGCGCCTGGCCGGCGGACCGCGGGTCGAGAGCGCGGCGGTGCTCGACATCGACGCCGCGAACCCACGCGCGACGGTGATTGCCGACCTGCGCTGTGCCCCCGAGCTGCGCTCCGATGCATTCGACTGCGTCATCCTCACGCAGACGATGCACGTCATTGACGACATGGCGGCGGTTGCGCGAGAGGTTCACCGGGTACTTCGGCCTGGCGGAGTCGTGCTCGCGACGCTTCCGGCGGTCAGCCGCGTGTGTCTCGAGTACGGCGCGCGCGGCAATCTGTGGCGCGTCACCCCGGATGGCGCGAGCGCGCTTTTCGAGCCGGCCTTTGGCGAGGCCGTGGACCGTGACGTCTTCGGCAACGTCCTGACCGGCATCGCGTTCCTCCACGGGCTGGGTGAGAGCGAGCTCACGAGCGCGGAGTACAGACGTCACCGACCCCTATTTCCCAGCGCTGACCGGCATCCGGGCCCGCAAGGGCGGTCCGGGCCGGCGTTCCCGCGGCCTGGTGCTGCTCTATCACCGGGTGCACGATGCGCGCGACGTCCACGGCCTCAACGTCACGGCTGGCGAGCTCGACGGGCACCTCGAGTGGCTCGGCCGTGCGTGCACAGTCGTTCCGCTCGAACATCTGCTCGAGAGCCCCGACACGGACCTGCCGGACCGCGCCGTTGCCCTCACCTTCGACGACGGCTACGAGGACAATCTCCAGGCGGCCGTTCCCGTGCTCGAGCGGTACGGCGCGCCCGCCACGTTTTTCGCGACCACGCGCTGGCTGGACGGACCGGGCGAATACTGGTGGGACGCACTGGAGCGGATCCTGCTCGGGTCCGTGCCAGTGCCCGCGTCGCTGGAACTGACGGTCAGGGGAAACGTGCTGCGGCTGTCTACCCGCTCGGCCGAGGAGCGCCTGGCGGCGCACTGGCGGCTTCATCCTGCGCTCGTCCACGCCACGCTCGCCGAACGGGACGAGCTGATCGCGGCCCTGGAGGCCTGGGGCGGCGGATCGCCGCCGCGATATCGCCCGATGGATGCCGACGCGCTGCGGGCGCTCGCCGGAAGGCCCGGGATGGCAATTGGCGCGCACTCCGTCACGCACCTGGCCCTGCCGGATCAGTCCGCCGATGTGTCCCTCCGCGAAATCGTCGCTTCCCGCGATCAGCTCGCCGCGCTCGTCGGCCGTCCCGTTCACTGCTTCGCGTATCCGTACGGTGCCGTCGACCGATCGGCTGCGCGACTCGTGCGGAGCCAGATGCGCTGGGGGCTTTCGTGCGAGGAAGCCGCGGTGGCCTCGTCGTGCGACGCGGCGCGGGTGCCGCGGCTCGACGTGAAGGCCTGGAGCGTGGAGGAGTTCGCGGATCGCGTCGGCCGGCTGCTCGAAGGGCGGCGAGGGAGTGCTAGGCCAGCGACGTGAGGGCGGCGATCGCTTCCGGCCATTTCGACCCGATGCGCTTGATAGCCACGTGGCGTTTCGTCACCCGTTCGCGCCGGCTGATAGCGCGGAATGCGCTGGCGAGCTGATAGCGCCAGTGGACGTCGTTCGCCGGCGCCTGGCTGTAGGCGGCGGCAATGCCCTCGAGACACGACACATCGCCGACCACGTGCAGGGCCGCCAGGAACGACACCGGCAGCGGTTCCCGGGCACCGGCGATCGTTTCCCGCAGGTCGTAGACGGCAATGCGGCTGCCGCGCAGGGCCAGCGCCTGGTGGAGGGCCCCGCGAGTCGCGAGCCACTCGGTGCGCCTCGTCACGGGCAGCGCGCCCTCCTTCTGGCGCACCGCATCGATCAGTTTCTGAAGCACCCCGAGCGGCGCCGCCGCTCCGCGGACCTGGATGGCCTCGCGCAAGTCGGACGGTGTGCCGGGAAGGCGCCCATCCTGCGCATCCTGCCAGATGGCCTCGGCGGCGGCGGCCTCCCGTGGCGCCTCGACGACGCGCGACTGGAGTCTGGCATCAGGATCGGATCGGAGGGCGTCGGCGACGCGCTGGCGCACGTCCCCCGGCACGTCGCGCAGCGCATCGAACGCGGCGAGCCGCGCGCGGAGGTCCGCGCGCGGATCGAGCGCCACCGAGACCAGCGTGTCCAGGGCCTCGGCCGAGGTCGTCTCGTGCGGTGAGTTCAGGAGACCTCGCAGCGCCGAAAGCGCCGCGACGGCCACATCGCTCTCCTCGCGAATCGCCCGCCTCGCGATCCCGATCGCCCGCCGGTCGCCCACCGCCTCCAGCGCACGGAGGATCGCCACCTTCATCGCGGGCCCACCGCGGCCGTAGGCCTCGACGAGCTTCTCGGTCGCCCGCTCGCCGAGGATCGACAGGCGCGCGATCGCCGCCTCGCGCCGCACCTCGTCGTCTTCGCCGAGCGCGGCCACGAGCTGCCGGATCTCGGCGGAAGCCGAGGCCTTGATGACCATGAACGTGGAGGATAGCACCAGTCGGACCAGTCTCTAGTCGGCTGGTCCCTGGTCGCTGGTCGGAGTCGCTGGTCGATGGTCGGAGTCGCTGGTCGCTGGTCGGAGTCGCTGGTCGGAGTCGCTGGTCGGAGTCGCTGGTCGCTGGTCGGAGTCGCTGAGTCGCTGGTCGGAGTCGCTGGTCGATGGTCGGAGTCGCTGGTCGCTGGTGAGGGTCGTTGGTCGCCGGTCAGGGTCGCTCGTCATTGAAAATAGAAACGGCCGGGCGCAGTGGCGCGCCCGGCCGGATGAGCGACTGACGGCTAGTGACCAGCGGCGAGCGACGCCGGCCAGAGACCAGCCGATACCAGCGACTAGCGACTGATTCGCACGACGAGCGCCGCACGGCGGTTCAGCCGCCGCGTTTCCTCGCGTGCGTTGTCGTATTTCGGCCGCTCCTCGCCGTAGCTGACCGTACGCAGGCGGTCGGCGCCGATGCCGCGGCTCGTGAGATAGTCGCGCACTGCGTTGGCGCGGCGTTCGCCGAGCGCGAGGTTGTACTCGGCCGTGCCGATGTTGCACGTGTGGCCCTCGACCTCGACGCGCAGGTCCGGGTTCTCCTGGAGCGTACGGATCGCCTCGTCGAGCGCGCGGGTGGCTTCGGGCCGCAGCGAGTAGCGGTCGAAGTCGAAGTGGACGTCCTCGAAGACGAACTCCTTGACGGCCGGCTTGATCACCTGAATGGTGACCGTGTCGGTTGCCGTCGCCCCGCGGCTGTCGGTGACCGTGATGGTCGCGGGTACGGGACCTTCCTGCGCCGGCGCTGTCCAGGTCGTCTGCCGGTCCGCCGGCCTCGTCCAGCTCCCACCCGGAGCGCTCCAGCTGTAGGTGAGCGCGTCGCCATCCGGATCGCTCGCATCGGCGGTCAGCGTGGATGTTTTTCCCGTTTCGACCGTGCAGGGTTCGCAGCGCGCCCGGACGGTTGGCGGCCGGTTCTCCGGCGGCGCCGGCGGAGGCGGAGGTGGCGGCGGGGGAGGCGGCGCGACGTAGATGCGGGTGCCGGGGTGATATCCGACGCGCACCTGCAGGCCGAACTGGTCGCCGGTTACATCCCCGTAGGCTCCGAAGGTGCTGCGGCCCTGCACGCGCGTGTTCCAGTTCAGGCCCGCCCCGGCGAACAAGCCGTTCGATCCGAGCCACGTCAGTCCCACCGACGCATCGACCGGGCTCCTCTGCTGCGAGGCCACCGGCACGAAGCTCCCGTCGATGGTCTGGATGGTCGGGTTGTTGATGCCGACCGCGTCGCTCGTGTACGCCTCTCCATGGAGTTCGGCGGTGAACCGCAGGTGCGCGCGCGACGGCACGGCCGCCCCGACACCCCACCGAATCCCGTTCACGAGGTCGTACTCGGCGGGATCCCCGCGCACGATGAAGCCGCCGTATCCGGAGACTTCGACGCGTTCGTTCACGTCCTTGCTGACGATCGCGTCGATGGCGAAGTCCGGCTTGCCGGTGCCGGCGCCGTGATCCTTGCTGGCGGTCGGCAGCTTGATCATCCCGCGCAGCGCGAAGGCGGCTGGCGCCTGGCGGTACTGCGACGCGAAGTTGATCTTCGCGCCGATCCACACGTCACCGAACTGGTTGCCGGACCATCCGTCGTTGGCGAAGGGATAGTCGTTCATCACGCCGCCGGCCGTCGGCAGGCCGGGCACGAACAGCGGACGGATGTCGCGATCGATGCGCGTCACGGCCGTCACGGCGCCAAAAATCTCGACGCGGTCGGTCGCGCCGATGCCGAAGGTGATCGGCCACCGCGAGACGTCGGTGAATCCCTGGTCGTCGTCGAAGTTCACGCGATAGGCACTGAACGACCAGCTCCGCGCCGGCAGAATCTCGCCGCTCGGTACGAACCACAAGCCGGTATCGCCGTTGATGGTCGTCGTGGCGGGACGGGTCTCGACGGCCGCCTGAGGCGCCGGAGCCTGTCCCGACGGGGTCTGGGCGAGCACCGGGAGCGCGCTGATGGCCGTCGCCACCACACACACCAGCCCTCTCGCAAACGTCTTCATCGAACCCGACCTTTCGTCAGTATGAGAGCCGACACACGTCGGCCGCATCCTGCGTGCGCGACGCGTGTCCACCTCGACAATATAGAAGGTTCCAGCCGGGGCGTCAAACGGACAACTCGCGCTTCTACGCGGTCTTACGCTTGGCAAACGCCCACGCGACGAGGATGCTGACCCCGTAGAGGGCGAGCATGGGTCCGGCCATGAGGCACTGCGAGACCACGTCGGTGCCGGGGCTGATGACGGCAGCGATGATGAAGATGAGGAGCACCGCGTACTTGAAATAGCGGAGCAGGAACCGGGCCGTGACCAGGCCCATGCGAGCGAGGAAGAACACGAGCGTCGGCATCTGGAAGATCAGGCCGAAGCCGAGCATCATTTTCACGTACAGCGAGAATGCGTCCCCAATCGACGGGCGGAACTCCATGTACTGCGTCTGCCAGGTGAGGAAGAACTTCCACGTCCACGGGAAGGCGAGGTAGTGCGAGAAGGCCGCGCCGGCCAGGAAGAACGTCGTGCAGAAGATGACGAAGGGGACGGCCATCTTCTTCTCGTTCGAATAGAGCCCCGGCGCGATGAAGAGCCACAGCTGCAGGATGATGAACGGAGACGAGATCATCAACCCGGCGAGCGCGCCAATCTTCATGGTCAGCATGAAGGGCTCGAAGCCCTGCGTGAACATGAACTTGGTGCCGCCGAGCTGTGTCCAGAGCGGAATCCAGATGAAGTTCTGGATGCGATCGACGAAGAAGTAAGCGATGGCGCAGCCGCCGAGCAGGCCGTAGACGCACGCGATCAGGCGCTTGCGCAGTTCGTCCAGGTGATCCAGGAACGACATCTTCGCGCCGTCTTCGAAGACGTCCGGATCGGTGAGCTGGATGTGCCGGTCGTCGTCAGGGACGGGGGAGGCAGCACCTGGAAACGGAACGAGCGCCATGGCGCGGCTTTACACCTCGCCGGCGCGGTCGCCCCGGTCGGCGTCGCTGCGGGCGACGACACCCGGATCATCTGCGGGTCGCGGCTGGGCGGGTGCCGCGGAGCGCTGCGTGTTGCGCTGCTCCTCGATCCGCACCTCCTCCTCGAAGGTCGACTTGAGCTCGTTCGAGGCGCGCTTGAACTCGTTGATGCCCTTCCCGAGGGAACGGCCGAGTTCGGGCAGCTTGCGCGGGCCGAAGATGATGAGTGCGATCACGAAGATCACGAGCAGTTCCGGCATCCCGATGGAACCTAGCATGGCAAATCCTTGTGTTTCTTGCAGTTGAAGATGGCCGGTCGCCTTCGCGAACCTCTCATCCGCATTATACGGCAGCCCCGCCTCGGGACCAACAGTCCGGAGGGACGAACGGCGGGCCTGGTGTGCCCCGAAGTCATTGCGGCTGCGACACTTGGTCTGTTACGATGCTTTCATGCGCAATTCGCGGTTTTTCCCGGTGGCGATCCTGACTGTCGTGATTTCGGCACTCGCCGGCGGCTTCTTCGGAAGCGCGCTCATGGCGACCGAGGACGAAATCGACCAGCAGTACCGCGTGTTCACCTCCGCGCTCGCCGCGATCCAGCGCGAGTATGTCGACGAGGTGCCTTCCGATCGGCTGGTGTACGGCGCGATCGACGGGATGCTGCACACGCTCGACCCGCACTCCAGCTTCTTCGACCCGAAGGCGTACGCCCAGATGCGCGAACGGCAGGAAGGACGCTACTACGGGCTCGGCATCACGATTCTCCCCGTCGACGGCGACATCACCGTGATGTCGATTTTCGAGGGGTCGCCCGCCTTCAAGAAGGGGCTGCGCCGCGGCGACGTCATTGCGCGCATCGAAGGCGCCGATGCCAAGGGCATCACGAGCGACGAAGCCGTGCGCAAGCTGAAGGGGCCCAAGGGCACGACGGTCAATATCTCGATTCGCCGCCACGGATACGACGGGCTGATCGATATGGCGGTCGTGCGCGACGAGGTGAACATCACCACTGTGCGCGGCACGTTCATGCTCGACAAGGAGACCGGCTACGTCAAGCTGACGGAATTCTCCGAGACGTCGGACCGTGAACTGGGTGGTGCGCTCGAGGCGCTGAGCAAACAGGGGATGAAGCGGCTGGTGTTCGACCTGCGCGACAATCCGGGCGGCGCGCTCGACCAGGCCATCCTCATCGCAAACCGGTTCCTGCCGCGCGGCGACCTGATCGTCTATACACGGGGGCGCGTGCCGAACGCCGACCAGGACTATCGCGCGACCGAGCAGAGCGCCTATACCCACCTGCCCATGGTCACGCTCGTCAATCGCAACAGCGCGAGCGCATCCGAGATCGTCAGCGGCGCATTGCAGGATCACGATCGTTCGCTGGTCGTCGGCGAGACCACATTCGGCAAGGCGCTCGTGCAGTCGGTCTATCGGATCAGCGAAGGCGCCGGCGTCGCCGTGACGACCGGGCGCTACTACACGCCGAGCGGGCGGCTGATCCAGCGCCCGTGGGACGGAACCTTCGACGAGTACCTGACCTACACGCTGCGCGATCAGACCGGGGCGCGGCCGCACCAGAGTGCGGAACTCAAGTACACCGACGCCGGCCGCAAGGTCTACGGCGGCGGCGGCATCGAACCCGACGACTTCATCCTCGGGTCCGTCGAGGGATTCCATCCGACGCGGTTCGGCCGCCAGCTCTTCGCCCGCCAGGCGTTCGCCAGCTTCGCCGATCAGTTCACCGCCGAGGGAGACACGAGGATGAGCGCGGCCAACCAGACGCGCAAGAAGATCTCGCGCGGGTTCGTCGTGACCGACGCGATGCTGAACGATTTCAAGGCGATGCTGGCCACCCAGAAGGTCACGATCGACGAAGACGCGATGGCGAAAGACGACGCGTTCGTGCGCTCGATGATTCACTTCGAGATCGACTCGGCGCTGTTCGGGATCGACGAGGCGCGCAGGAATCTGATCGCCCACGACCCGCAGGCGCAGTTCGCGATCAGCCATTTCGACGAGGCCCGGCAGCTGACCGAACTGGCGCGCACGCACGCCGCGAAGGGTGGGGTTCAGTAGGGCATTTGGCCCTAGATTTTGGGGTTGTACTTTGAGCTTGCCCCTAGGTATAGTGGCTTGTTAGACTGACGGCCGTTTGTCGGCATCCAGGGGCCATGCGGCTGTGGGCCGGATGCGGGTGCCGGGCGCACGGTCTTGTTCACGTCACCGCTACTCCTCTACAGCACACGTTTTCGAAGCGAACCCAGCCGCTTCCCGGGCGGACGTGTCCTCCGCCGTCGGTGGAGCGGCTGTTCTGTTTCAGGGCCACCGGAAGGAATTGAACGTCATGCGGTTGCAACGCCTCGAGATAGCCGGATTCAAGAGCTTTCCTGACCGTTCCGAACTCACCTTCGACCAGGGTGTGACCGCCATTGTCGGTCCCAACGGGTGCGGCAAGAGCAACGTCGTCGATGCCCTCACCTGGGTCCTTGGCGAACAGAGCGCAAAGAGCCTGCGCGGCGACCGCATGGAAGACGTGATCTTCGGCGGCAGCGATGCCCGCAAGCCCACGGCGGCGGCCGAGGTGCGTCTTCGGCTCGGCGGCGTGGCCGCGCGGATCCCCGGCAACGGCGTCCGGCGCACGGCGCCGCTCCTCGACGCGGCTGGCGGCCCGGCGCTCGTCGCGGCCGACGGCGAGATGCTGGCGGGCGGTCCCGTCGCGCTCGACGACGAGCCGCCGCTCATCGTCCGGGACGTGGAGCTGATGCGGCGCCTGTATCGATCGGGCGAGAGCGAATACCTGATTGACGGCGAAAGCTGCCGCCTGCGCGACGTACAGGATCTCCTCATGGACGCCGGTCTCGGCATCAAGGCGTATGCGGTGATCGAGCAGGGCAAGATCGGGCAGATTCTCAGCGCGCGGCCCACCGATCGCCGCCAGCTGATCGAGGAAGCGGCCGGGGTCACGAAGTACAAGAGCCGCCGGCGCGCCGCAGAGCTGAAGCTCGAGGCCGCGCAGCAGAACCTGACGCGGGTGGACGACATCATTTTCGAGGTCGAGAAGCAGCGCGGCACGCTCAAGCGCCAGGCGGCCAAGGCCCGCCGCTACAAGCGGCTCCGCGAACAGCTGCGCCGCTGGGAGAAGGTCCAGTTCGCCCAGCGCTACCGGACGCTTGGCGAGGCTATCGATGCCGCGCGCATGCGCCTGTCCGATGCCCGCGCGCGTGAAGCCGCGGCCGCCGCGCACGTTGCGGAACTCGACGCCACCCTCGAACGGTTGAGGCTCGAACTCACCGAGGCCGACGGTCGCACCACCGCGGCGCGTGAAGCGGCCCACCACGCGGAACTCGAGAACGGGCGCCTGCAGCAGCAGATCGCGTTCGACCGGCAGCAGGTCGAGTCGCTCGGCACGGCCGGCGCCGACATCGAGGCGGACGTGCGCGCACTGGAAGCCCGGCGCGAGCCGGCGCGGCTCGAACTGGAGGCCCGGCGCGACGCGGCCGCCCGCGCCGCGAACGATCGCGAGCGCGCGGCCGACACGTTGCGCGGCGAGGAAGCCGCTTATGAAGATCTGCGGCGGAACATCGAGGGACTCGAGGCCGACGTCGAGGCGGCTCGGAGCGAGGTCTTCGCGGCCGTGAACGCCGCCACGGCGCTGCGGCATGCGATGGAGCATGCGGCGGCCTCGCGGACGCGGATGGGCGAGCAGATCAACAAGCTCGACATCGAACGCGACGACCTGCGCGTGGAATCCGAGCGGGCCGCCGAGGAGCGCGCCGTCGCGGACGACGCGAGGCAGCGCGCGCGCGAAGCCATGGAGGCGCTGCGCATCGAACGCGCCGCCCGCGAATCCGAGCTCTCCGGTGCGCGCACGGAACGTGACGGCCGGGGACAGGAATTCCGGAACGCCGAGCGCGAACTGGCTGGCGTGCTTGCGCGGCTCAAGTCGCTCGAGGAGCTCGACGCGGCCCACGCGGAGTACGGCGACGGCGCGCGGACCGTGCTGACCGAGGCGCCCGCCGACGTGGCGCAGCTCGGGTCGGTTGCCGACTACCTCGAGGTCGACGCGCGCGACGAGCGCGCCGTGGAAGCCTGCCTGGGCGATTTGCTCCAGCACGTCGTGGTGCAGACCCACGCGCAGGCCAGGGCGGGCCTCCGGTTTGCCGAGGAGCGAAATGCGGGGCGGGTTGGTTTTCTCGTGGCGGCCGTCGAGGGCGTGCCGGGCGATGAGCCGATGTCCGTTCCGGGCCTGACGCCGCTCTCCGGCGTCGTACGTGTGAACGGGCCCGCCGCCGCGGCAATCCGCGTGGTCCTCACCCACGCGTGGATAGCCGGCAGCTACGAGGAGGCGCGCGAGGCATCGGCTGGTGCGAACGGGCCCGTCGCCACGCTCGACGGCGCCGTGTTCCGCGGCGCCCATATCGTGGAAGGCGGCGCCCGTGCCGAGGCCAGGGGCATCCTGACCACCAAGCGCGAAATCAAGGAGCTGCGCGAGCGCGCGGACGTGGAACGCGCCACTGTCGAGCGCCTGCGTGAGGAAATCGCGCGACTCGACCTGACCGTCGCGTCGGCCGAGTCCGCCATTCTCTCGCTGCAGGCCGAGGTGCACCGCCAGGAGAAAGCGATCGTCGGGTTCGAGCTGCAGGTCGCCGGCGCCCGGGAGACGGCCGATCGAATTGCGCGCAAACAGGAGCAGATCGCCACCGAGCGCCGCTCGGCCGAAGAGGAGCTGCGCGTCCAGGAGGCTCGGTACGACGAGGCGCGGGAGTCAATCGCGCGGATCCAGTCCGAGCAGCGCGCGGCTGACGACGTCCTGAATGGCGCCCAGCGGCGGCTGTTCGACGGACGCGAGTCCCTCCAGGCCCAGGCCGGGCGCACCGCCGAAGCCAAGGCCGCGCACGCCGGCCTCGTCGAGCGCGCCAGCGGCCTGTCGATCGAGATCCAGCGACTCGAGGAGGCCGCTCGAGAGCTCGAAGACCGCCTGGTCGCGCGGCAGGAAGAGCTCAGCCGGACCGAGGCGCGCCGTCGAGACTTCCAGGCGGCCATCGTCTCCTCGGAAGCGAGGCTCGACGAAGGGCTCCGCGCGTTCGATGACCTGCGCGAGCGGGTGCGGCAGGCGGACGAGCAGTCGCAGGAGCTTCGAGCCCGGTTCGACGACATGGAAGCGCGCATCAAGGAAGCCCGCCGCGCGCTCGAGACCGTGCGCGCCGAGGCCGCGCACCTCGATGTGACCCGCGCGACCGCCGAATCCGACCTCTCGCACCTGGCGTCGTCCTGTGTCGACACGGTGCAGGCGACGCTCGACGAGGTGGCTGCCGAAGTGGCCGGCCTCGAGCGGCAGGGCCTCCTCGCCAGTCCGCGTCCCGTGGACGACGCGCCGGATGCGGCGGAGGTTGACGAGGATGCGGCTGCGCCCGCCGTCGTGGAAGACCCCGTGGCACCCTCGCCCGCCCGCACCATGACGCCGGACGAAATGGTGGCCGACCTGCGTACGAAGATCGAACGAATGGGCGCCGTCAACATGATGGCGATCGACCAGTTCGACGACCTCGAGTCTCGCCACACGTTCCTCACCGCGCAGCGCAAGGATCTCGTCGATTCGATCGCGGCCACCGGCGAAGCCATCAGGAAGATCGACAAGACGACGAGGGAGCGCTTCCGCGAGGCGTTCGCCATCATCAACCAGAACTTCGAGGGGACCTTCACGACGCTCTTCGGCGGCGGCCGCGCGGGGCTCGTGCTGCTCGACGAGAGCGATCAGCTCGAGAGCGGCATCGACATCATCGCGCAGCCGCCCGGCAAGCGCCTCCAGAGCGTCCAGCTGCTCTCGGGCGGCGAAAAAGCTCTGACAGCCATGGCGCTGATGTTCGCGATCTTCAAGTTCCGCCCGAGCCCGTTCTGCCTCCTCGACGAGATCGACGCGCCACTCGACGACGCCAACATCGGACGTTTCGTCGAGATGCTCCAGGGCATGCAGGAGCACACCCAGTTCATCCTGATCACGCACAACCGGAAGACCATGGAGATCGCGGATCGGCTCTACGGCGTGACGATGGAGGAACCAGGCGTCTCGAAGCTGATCTCGGTGCAGTTGAACTGACAGGCCCGAGCCGACAGCCGGCCATCCGGCGTTGCCGGCTCCAGGAACGCCAGGCCCGGTGAACGAAGACAAATCGTCGCGCTATCACCGCCTGCGACGGCGCAGTGCCGTCCTGTCGGGTGTCGTCAGTGCAGTCCTGCTCGTCGCGCTGGTGGCGAGCGGAGCGTCGACGTGGCTTCGCGATGCGGCCATGGCGATCGGCGGCGGCACGCCCGCCGGCGTCGTCACGGCCGTGACCTACGTGCTGCTGCTGGCACTGCTCGGAGGAAGCGGCCCTGCTGCCGATCGCGTTCTACCGTCATTTCCTTCTCGAGCGCCGGTACGACCTCTCTTCGGAGCCCTTCCGAGCCTGGCTCGCCGACCATGCGAGGGCCGCGGCCCTGGGACTGCTGCTCGCCTCTGCCGGGGCCGGCTGGGTGTACCTGGGCACTGGCGGCGTCACCGGCGTGGTGGTGGTTGATCTCGGCCGCCGGGTTCATGGGGGCGACGCTCGGGCTCGCCACAATTGCGCCGCTGGTGCTGTTGCCGCTGTTCTACAGGTTCGCACCGCTCGAGAAAGAGGCCCTGCGCGCCCGGCTGGTCGCGCTCTCGGCGCGCGCGGGTGTGCCGGTGCTCGGCGTCTACGAGTGGTCGCTCGGCGAAAAGACCCGCCGGGCCAATGCCGCGCTCGTCGGCACCGGCGCCACGCGGCGGATCATCATCTCCGACACGCTGCTGTCGCGGTACTCGGACGACGAGATCGAAGTCATCCTGGCGCACGAGATTGCGCATCACGTGCATCACGACGTCCGGCATGCGCTGACGTTGGAGTTCGCGCTGCTCCTGGCGAGCTTCGCCGTGGCCGCCGTCGCGCTCGAGTTCGGGTGGCGCCAGGCGGGTCTCGTCTCGCCGGGAGACGTCGCCGGCCTGCCGCTGCTGCTCATCGCTGGCGGCGCGACGGTGCTGCTGGCCACCCCGCTCGTCAATGCCCTGTCGCGCCGCCACGAGCGCCGCGCGGACCGCTACGCGCTCGAGCTGACCCGCCGGCCGGCCGCGTTCATCTCCGCGATGCGACGCCTGGCGGCGCAGAACCTCGCCGAGCCGCAGCCGTCGGCACTGACGGTCTGGCTCTTCCATACCCATCCGCCGATCGAGCAGCGCATCGCCGCCGCGCGGCTCTTCGAACAGGAGGGCGGTCGGGTTCAGTAGCTCACGCCGATGGCAAACCGCACGGCGTGGGCCGAGTAGCGGTAAAGCGCGCTCGTGGATCGATGCCGCGTGTAGTCGTACGAACCGATCAGATCGATCGCGACCGCCCCGGTGCGGGTGGGGACCAGAGGCCAGGTCGTCTCGAGTCGCGCGAGCGCTACCCGATCGCGCCGCAGCACGCCGGCCAGCGTCGCGCCTTCTTCATCGAAAGCGCTCGTGGACGGGTAGTTCTTGTCCGCCCACGCCGCGGAGGCTGCCAGCCCGATACCGGACCCGACGATGGAGCGCAGGGTCACCACGCGGCGGGTCGCGTTGCTGGCGAACGCGTCGTCATAGACGCCGTCGTCGATGAACTGGGCCGGCGTCGCGACCAGCGCGGGTGGCACCGTGCCGGCCACAGCCCGGTGGCTCACTTCGAACGAGAGACCGGTGCGCGAGGCGAGCGATTGCGCGACGCGCGCCATGAACGTGAGCTGACGTGCGTCCGAACCGGGCGCGCCTGGCACGACGACCGGCACGAGCATCGCGCCCATTGTTCCGGCCCGCCGGCCCGTTCCCCGCCACGCGGATCCGTCGGCGGGGTCGATCGGCAGGGTCAGGACCTCGGTCGCACTGGACACGGCAGAGTAGTGCTTCGCGCCGCCGGACACCTCGGCGATGAGCGTCGTGCGCGATTCGAGATTGACGAGCGCGCTCGCAAACACGGAGTGCTGGAGCTGGTTCATGGCCGCGAGCGTGGGGAACCGGCGGAGGTCGGCGCGATATCCGCCCCGTATCGTTGTCGCCGTCGCCGGATGCCACTCCAGGTTGACGAATGCGCCGGCGCCGTTGAAGTTCGCCGCCGACCACGATGTCCCGTTCCGGCGCAGGACACCGTCGATTCCGAGGTACAGGTGGTGCCGCTTGTCGGTGCCGGCGTCGACACGGTAGGTCGCTCCCGCGCCGTGCGCGAGATACCGCCAGTCGCCGTCAGTCGTGTAGTCGCCGGCGTCGAGCGTGTAGAAGGCGCGCAGGCGGGTCGAGAGCGCCTGTTGCTCAATCTCCGCCGACACGCTGTAGTCCTGCCGGGCGTCGGCCTCGCCCTGCGTTCCGATACGGCTGATGCCGGGGCCGATTGACGCCGCGATAGACGGCTGCGCCGCGGTGTTTCCCGCGAACGCCAGGACAGCGACGAGGACGAGAGCCGCGACCATCGCAGGCGAGCACGCGATCTCACGCTTGCGCCGGAGGCCGGTCACCACGTGCGACCGCAGATACGCCAGTAGTGCGCGCCGGTTGAAGTGGAGATGGAAAGCGCCCGTCGGCATGATCGTGAACTCCGCGTGTGTCGGGTGTCGTGACGTCTGCGTTCGCGGGCCTTCGTCAGGCCCGCGAACGCACCTCTTCGAGCGGCCAGCCCGGGCTAGCCGCGTCCGCCCCTTCGCTGGGAGCCGCGGGCCTGCCCGGTGCCGGTGCACGTGCCGGTGCAGACGCCGGCGCCTCGGCCCGCGCCGTAGCCGGTGCCGTCCTTCGGTCCGATGCCGTTGTTGCCGGTGCCGTCGCCGGGGCCGCGACCCCGGCGCACGCCCTGCCGTCCGGCGCCCTGGCGCGCCTGGAGGTTGTCGCAGATGCCGTCTCCGTTGGCGTCCACGAAGTTCGGGCCCACGCTCTGTCCGGCGGGGGGCGTTGTGGGTGCCGGCGGTTGCTGCGCCAGCGCGACCGAGGTGCCGAGGAGCAGCAGCCCCAGCGAGGTGAGAATCATGCGTTTCATGGTGTGCTCCGTTGAAATCCGGCTACATCCTGTCGCCGGCTGGCACTCCAGGGAGCATCAGCGATGCCACGCGGGCCGGAACAGAGCCTGACAACGTAACTCGTTGTGATTCAATATGTTACAGGCATTTACTGGCGGCGGGGCCGACGGGGGACGCCCGGGTGACGACCGGTTGGTCGAAGGCCATCGACCATCTGGTCGAACGTCAGGCGGTCGCGAGCTTGTATTTTTTCAGCTTGTAGCGCAGGTGCCGCTCGCTCATGCCGAGCAGACGCGCGGCATGGGTCTGCACGCCCCCGGCCTGTGCGAGGGCATCGACGATCAGCTTCCGCTCGAACGCTTCCACGCGATCCACGAATCCTGCAGGTTCTGTGGCGGGCTCCGGAGCGAGTCCCAGGACGTGGCCCGGGAGGTCCGACGTGGTCAGGAGGGGGCCGCGCGAGAGCACCACGGCGCGGTGCACGAGGTTCTCGAGTTCGCGGACGTTGCCCGGATAGGCGTATCGCACGAGCGCGTCCATCGCCTCGCGCGAGACGCGTTTGGCGGGCCCGCCTGTCTCGCCGGCGAACTGGTTGACGAAGCGATCCACGAGCAGGGGAATGTCCTCGCGGCGGGCCCGCAGGGGCGGCAGTTCGATCGTGACGACGTTCAGACGGTAGTACAGATCCTCGCGGAACTCCCCGGATCTGATCATCGCCTCGAGATCGCGGTTGGTGGCGGCGATCACCCGCACGTCGAGGTGAATCGTGCGCGAGGCCCCGAGCCGCTCAATCGTCTGTTCCTGGAGGACGCGCAGCAGCTTCACCTGCGGGCCGCGCGGCAGATCGCCGATCTCGTCGAGCAGGAGTGTGCCGCCGTCGGCGAGCTCGAACCGGCCGCGCTGCTCGCGGTCGGCGCCGGTAAACGCGCCGCGCTCGTGTCCGAACAGCTCCGACTCGACCAGGGTCTCCGGGAGCGCGCCGATATTGACCGCGACGAACGGGCGCCGCGCACGCGGGCTCGCGTAGTGGATGGCGCGCGCCAGCAGTTCCTTGCCCGTTCCGCTTTCGCCTCGAATGAGAATCGTGGCCCGGCTGGCGGCGGCTCGCGCCGCCGTGTTGATGGCGGCCGCCATCGGCGCACTCGCGGTCTCGAGCCCCTGGAGGCTGTATTTCGCCTCGATCTGCTGCCGCAGTTCCCGGTTCTCGGATTCCAGGGCGCGCCGTTCGAGGCTGCGCTGGACGAGCACGTCGAGCTCGTCGAGGTCGACCGGCTTGGTCAGGTAGTCCGCCGCGCCGAGCTTCATGGCCTCGACCGCGCTCGCCACCGTGCCGAACGCCGTCATCACGATGACCTGGAGTTCCGGGTTGGCGCCCCGCAGCCGCTTCATCAACTCGACGCCGGTCATGCCCGGCATGCGAAGGTCGGTCAGGACGAGATCGAGGCCGCCGCGGGCCGCCACCGTGAGCGCGTCGTCGGGGGTCGCGGCGGTCGTGACGGCATACCCGCGTTTCTTCAGAAACCCGGCCAGCACGGTCCGCTGCGAATCTTCGTCGTCGACGATGAGCAGACGTCCCTCAGGCATGGGTCGCGCCTTTCGATGCCGGCACCCGGATACGCATCGTCGTGCCACGGGAGGGTGCCGAGTCCACTTCGATGGTGCCCCCGTGGGCGGCGACGATCTGCTGTGTGACGGCGAGGCCGACACCCGTTCCCGCGCGTTTGGTGGTGAAGTACAGGTCGAAGATTTTCGCGAGGTGCTCCGGATCGATGCCGGCGCCCGTGTCGCGCACTTCGATGACCAGGCCGGCGCTGCTGTTCGCGGCCCGCACGGACACCTGTCCGCCGCCCGGAGTCGCTTCGATCGCGTTCAGCAGGATGTTGTCGAGCGCCTGTCGCATCTGATCGGCGTCAATCGCTACGGGGCTCGCGTCGGGGAGTTCGGCGGTGAGCGAGACGTGACGCGCCTCGGCGACCGGCCTGACGGCGGCGAGGATGCTCGCCACCCAGGGGCCCAGCGGAACGGCCTGGGGATTCAGCGCCGGCGGCCGTGCATACTCGAGGAACTGCTGGATCTTCTGATTGATGCGCTGGGCCTCGAGCTGCACGACGCCCACAAGCTCTCTCGCGTCATCGGCGTCCGCGAGTGCGCCGGACCCCTCGTCGAAGCACTCGCGCTTCAGCCGCTGGGCGCTCATGGCGATGGCGTTCAGGGGATTGCGGATTTCGTGTGCGACGGTCGAGGCGAGTTCGCCCATCGCCGCGAGGCGATCGCGGCGCCGCAGCGCCTCCGTGGCGAGCGCGTGTTCGGCGCTGAGCGCGCCGAAGCGTCGCCGGATCCACAGCAGTCCCAGCGCGAGCACGCCGAGCGCGGCTGCCGCGGCCATCGACAGCACGAGGCGCGCAGCCGTGCGTCGCTCGGCAACGACGAGCCGATCGAGACGCATGCCGAGATGCAGCACCGCCTGTCGCGAGCCACCGATGTCGATCGGGCCGGTCACTTCGAGCACCGGCCGTCCGCGGAGATCGATTTGGCGCTCGCCGGCGGCATCCGACCCGTGCGGCGAGGCCGATTCGTCCGATTCGTCATCGGGCAGGTCGCCCTGCGCCTTCCTGACGTCGGCATCCTGGTACACGATGTAGGCGAGATCCGCGGTGTTGCTGACGATATCGGCCAGCAGCGCGTCCAGCGACGACTGCCGCTGGAGATTCGCCACTTCGGTGGCGTCCACGCTCAGGAGAATGGCCCCGCCCCTCGCGCGGCGCACACCAGCCGCCAGTCGGGCGGCTCCGGAGCGGCGTCCTTCGTGCAGGTCGGTGACGGCCTCCGCCTCGCCGTTCTCGAGCAGCCGCTCAATCAGCAGGCCCCCCCCGCGCCGGCTCCGGGGTTCGCCGAGCCGCCGGGGCCGAAGCCGCGGCCGGGCCACTCGGGGGCGATGAACAGCTCCCTCGAACCATCCGGCGCCAGCACCGTCACACGGAACAGATGGTTGCGTGCGGCGATTGCCGACAGGGCCTCCTCGGTCAGCGGGGCGCGACGGTCCAGTTCGGCGAGCAGGCGCGCGTTGTCGAGCAGACGCGCGGCCAGCTGTTCGCGTGCTTCGACGGCTGCGGCGCGGTTGCCGCGTGCGGCGGCCGCAACGGTGTCGCGCGCCGAGGCCGCCTGCGCCCGCACGAGTGCGCCGAACTCGCGGCGAGTGGACGAGTAGTCGAACCAGCCGACAGCCACGAGCACGCTGCCCAGCAGCACCGCCGAGGCACCGACGCTCCAGCCTGTGGCGAACAGACGACGCAGCTCGAGGGCCATCCGTGTCCTGACGCAGCAATCGGTGCGCCCGGCCGGCAGGTGCCGGGCCCACGCACGATAAGTCTCGACAGTGCACGGACTTCTGGCCTTGAAGCACGTAACGGCCGGCGCCTGGACCAGTCGGGCATCGACCAAATCGTCGAACGGCCGCCGACATCCCGGCGTCGGTACAGGCCCCGCGGGTCGTCGCCCGTCTCGAGGTGACTGCGGCTGTCGCCCGACGTATGCTGAGCACATGTCGAAGCACAAGGCCGACCCCAGCCGGTTCGTGGCGCCATTCACCATCACCAGCGGCAGGAACTTCCGTCTCAAGCACTTCAATCCGAGGGATACCCGCGGACTGAAGGACAAGGTGGAGGCTGAACACGCGCTGGCCGCCGGGGTCGAACGCCTGGCGGTGCTCCAGGAGAAGCTCTACGCGCAGAATCGCTCGGGCGTGCTGCTCGTGTTCCAGGCTATGGACGCCGCGGGAAAAGACAGCGCGATCGATCACGTCATGTCCGGAGTGAATCCCCAGGGCTGCCAGGTCTTCTCGTTCAAGGCGCCGTCAGCCGAGGAACTCAATCATGATTTCCTGTGGCGGACGACGCGGTGCCTGCCCGAGCGCGGCCGGATCGGGATCTTCAACCGGTCGTACTACGAAGAAGTGCTGGTCGTGCGCGTCCATCCGGGGCTGCTGACGGCGCAACGGCTCCCCAGGCCGACGAAACGGATCTGGAACGAGCGCTTCGAGGACATCTCCGCGTTCGAAAGGTACCTGGCGCGCAACGGCTACGTGATTCGCAAGTTCTTTCTGAACGTGTCGAAGTCGGAGCAGAAACAGCGCTTCCTCGCTCGGATTGACGAGCCGGAGAAGAACTGGAAGTTCTCGCTGGGCGACGCGAAGGAACGCGGCGCGTGGAAGGACTACATGGCGGCCTACGAGGATGCCATCCGTCACACGGCGTCGAAGAACGCTCCCTGGATTGTCGTGCCGGCCGACCGGAAGTGGTTCGCGCGCCTCGTGGTCGCCGAGGCCATCATCGAAGCGCTCGAAAGCCTCCACCTCGCCTTTCCCGACCTCGACGAGACCCGGAAGAAGGAACTGGCCGCTGCCAGACGGACGCTGATGGCGGAACGCTGACGAAGTTTTGGCGCCTTACTTGACGACCAGTTGCCCCTTCATCTGGCGGCAGCGTTCGTCCTGGGTCAGGTTGCAGTAGAAGGGGAAGGTGCCGGCCTGGTCCGCGCGGAACTCGAAGGTGACGGACTGGCCCGAGCCGGCGCGCTTGGCGATGCGGTAGGGATTGTCGATGACGAAGCTGTGCGCGATGTCGGACGCCGTGAAGGTGATCTTCACGAGATCGTCCTTCTGCACGTCGATGCGCGCGGGAGCGAAGGCGAACTGATTGCCGTTGATCGTGAACTCGCGCGCCTGACCCTGTGCCCGCATGCGGGCGGGGCCCAGCACGATGAGCGCCAGGAGGGCCGCAGCCAGCGAGAAGAAGGCGATCGCGTTTCTCTTGCGCAGCCGGGTCATGGGGCCCTCCAGGTCACGTCCTGACGGCCGCGGGGCCGTCTCTAGATAAAGACGCCGGGCCGGCGCGTTTGGTTGTCCAGAACGCGCGAGGCCCGGCTTCACCTGCGTCGCCGCAACGCGCTACCGGCGACCCTCGCCTCTGGACGTTTCCGGCTTGGCGTGCTGCCCCTCTTCGGGCTGGAGCAATGCCTTACGGCTGAGGCGAATCTTGCCCGAGGGGTCGATGTTGATGACCTTCACCATCACCTGATCCCCTTCTTTCATTTCGTCCCGCACGTCCTTGACCCGGTAGTGCGCGATCTCGGACACGTGCAGCAGGCCGTCCAGACCGGGCATGATCTCCACGAACGCCCCGAAATCGGCGATGCGCTGGACCTTGCCCATGTAGGTCTTGTTGAGCTCTGGCGTCGCGGTCAGCTCCTGGATGATGCCGATCGCCTTCTGCGCCGACGCCTCGTCGGCCGACGCCACGTTGACGCGGCCATCGTCCTCGACGTCGATCTTCACCCCGGTCCGTTCGATGATGCTGCGGATCATCTTGCCGCCGGGGCCGATGACGTCGCGGATCTTGTCAACCGGGATGCGAATCGTCACGATGCGCGGGGCGTGCGCCGATACGTCGTTGCGCGATGCGCCGAGCGTTTCGTGCATCTTGCCGAGGATGTGCATGCGCCCCTGCCGCGCCTGCTCCAGCGCCTTGCGCATGATCTCGGTCGTGACGCCGGCAACCTTGATGTCCATCTGGAGCGCGGTGATGCCGGCGGCCGTCCCCGTCACCTTGAAGTCCATGTCGCCGTAGTGGTCCTCGGCGCCCGCGATGTCCGACAGGATTGCGTACTTCCCTGTCGCCTCGTCCATGACGAGGCCCATCGCGACACCGGCGACCGGCGCCTTCAGCGGAACGCCGGCGTCCATCATCGCCAGCGAGCCGCCGCAGACCGACGCCATCGACGACGAGCCGTTGGACTCGAGAATCTCCGAGACGATGCGCACGGTGTAGGGGAAGGCTTCCTCGGCCGGCATCATGGGCAGCAGCGAGCGCTCGGCGAGCGCGCCGTGACCGATTTCCCGCCGCCCCGGCCCGCGCAGGAACTTGACTTCACCCACCGAGAACGGCGGGAAGTTGTAGTGGAGCATGAAGCGCTTCCACGTCTCGCCGTCCACGGTTTCGACCTTCTGCTGGTCGTCGGCGGTGCCCAGCGTCGCCGTGACGAGCGCCTGGGTCTCGCCGCGGGTGAACAGGGCGGAGCCATGCGTACGGGGAAGGATGCCGACCTCGATCGTGATCTTCCGGATCTCGTCGAACTTGCGTCCATCGAGCCGCTGGCCGCGTCCGAGGACTTCGTCGCGCAGGATCTTCTCTTTCAGGCCCTTGGCAATCGACTTCGACTCGGCCTTCCGCTCGGGGTCGTCGTCGGGCAGGCCCGCGACGAACTCGCCGATGACCTTGTCGACTGTCGCGTAGTTCTCCAGCTTGTCCTTGATCCGCATCGCGTCGGCGAGCGGCGCCAGGAGTTTGCCCTCGACTTCCGCGACGAGATCCTTCGAGATTTCCCTGCTGGCCGCGGGCGCCCGTTTCGGCTTTCCAGCCTGCGCCACCAGCTGTTCGATACCGGTCACGATCTCCTTGATGGCCGCGTGCGCCTGCTCGAGCGCGTGGACCATCTGCTCTTCCGGCACTTCCTTCGCGCCGGCTTCGACCATCACGATCCCGTCCTTGCTCCCGGCGACGATGAGGTCGAGCGTGCTGCGCTTGCGCTCGGCGAAAGTGGGATTGATGACGAACGCACCGTCCAGGTGCCCGACGCGCACGCCCGCGATCGTCCGCGCCTGCGGGATGCTCGACAGGGCGAGCGCCGCCGACGCGCCGGTTATCGCCAGCACGTCCGAGTCGTTGTCCGAGTCGGCCGAGATCACGAGGGCGATGATCTGTGATTCGTTGCGCCAGCCGTCGGCGAAGAGCGGCCGGATCGGGCGATCGATCAGGCGGCTCGTGAGCACTTCCTTTTCGGGCGGCTTCCCTTCGCGCTTGAAGAACCCGCCGGGAATCCGCCCCGACGCGTAGGCGTTTTCCTTGTAGTCGCACGTCAGTGGCAGGAAATCGACTCCCTCGCGCGGGTTGGCATCCGCGCAGGCGGTCACGAGGACCATGGTGTCGCCCATCCGGACGACGACGGCGCCGTCGGCCTGCTTGGCCAGGCGGCCGGTTTCGAGCGAGAGAGTCCGGCCGCCGAATGAGATTTCGCGTTTGTGCATGTGCTTCTTTCTGTATTTTTGAGCTGCGCCAGCTTTCAGGTGCGCGAAAAAGAGGCCCACGGGCAGGGCTCACGGCTCAGGCAGGTGCGGGGTGCTCTCGTGCGTCCTGAGCCTTGTCCCTGTCCGTTACTTCCGGATGCCGAGGCGGCGGATCAGCTCGGAATACCGGTCGCTGTTCTTCCGCTTCAGATAGTCGAGCAGGCTGCGGCGCTGGCCGACCAGCTTGAGCAGGCCGCGGCGCGAGTGGTGGTCCTTTGCGTGGGTCTTGAAGTGTTCCGTGAGGTAGTTGATGCGCTCGCTCAGGAGCGCGACCTGGACTTCCGGGGAGCCGGTGTCGCCGTCGTGGGTCTTGTAGTTGCCAATGAGCTCTGACTTGCGATCCTTGCTGAATGCCACTCGCGTCCTCCACGTACGGCCCAGACGGACAATGGCGGACCGCCACCGCACCAGACCGCCGCAACCGAATTCACAATCCCAATAAGCTCAATATTTTACACCAGGACAACTGTCGGATGCAAAACGCCGCCAGGCAGCAGGTCTGCCAACGCCACCAGAGCCCCGCTGGGGTCAAGCAGCCGAAATTTCGCCGGAAAACCGTCAAAACGCGCGGCCTCCGCGAGATGCTCCGGCCCCACCGGGTTGCCGTGAGAGACCCGCTGGACGCCGGCGTCGGTCAGGACCACGCCCGGGAATCCGGGCAGCAGGCGCTCCATGGGCGTCAGCCGGATCGCGCCTGACGCAGGGTCCGCCTGAATGGTTCCGAGCGGAACCGCCTGGTCCAGCGTGAAGATGCCCGCGCGCGTTCGGCGCAGCGATTCGAGATGGGCCCCGCAGCCCAGCCACTGCCCGAGGTCGTGGGCGAGCGTTCTCACATAGAAGCCGCTGGAGCAGACCAGCCTGAGCTCGAGCCGGCCGGCATCGAACCGCGCGACCTCGAGCGCGCTGACTGTCACCTCGACCGGCGTCAGCTCCACCACCCGCTGCTTCCGCGCGTGCTCGTAGGCTCGCACGCCGGCGATCTTCTTGGCGGAGTAGGCAGGCGGTGTCTGGAAGAACGTGCCGCGAAAATGCGCCAGGGCGCTCTCGACTGCCGCCGCATCCGGCATCAGAGGGACGTCAGCACGGGCGGCATCTTGCGACGGGCACGACTCGCCGAGCCCCTCCGCGTCATAGGTCGGCGTCGCGATGCCGAGACGGACGGTGGCGGCGTATTCCTTCTCGTCGGCGGCCAGGAACTGCGCCAGCCGCGTTGCGCGGCCCACCACCAGCACCAGCACACCGGTGGCCAGCGGATCGAGCGTTCCGGTATGGCCGATGCGCTTCTCGCCCAGCGCGCGCCGCACGCGGGCGACGACATCATGTGAGGTCGGCCCGGACGGTTTGTCGATGACGAGAACGCCGTTCATGCTGGGCGGCTTGCGAGCCGCCCCTACACGGGGCGGGTCTGAAGCCCCTCCGCGATCGCGTCGACGATGCGGTCGAGGATGCCGGCGCGGACGTCCACGAGGCGGCCGCCGACGGAGAAGCCGGCCGCGTTCTTGTGCCCGCCGCCGCCGAAGGCCGTGGCAACCCCGCGCACGTCCACGTCGTACTTCGACCGCATGCTCACCCGGACAGCGCCGTCCTTCGCCACCTTGAAGAACACGACCGCCTGGATCTCGCGCGCCGTCAGCGGCAGGTTGATCAGCCCCTCGGTGTCGTTGTGCGTGCAGCCGCACGCGTCGAGCATCCGGTCGTCCATGTAGAGGACGGCGAGGTGCCCCTCGTCCATCAGTTCCATCGAGTCGAGGAGGGCACCGATCAGCTTCAGCTTGCCGAAACTGTTGCTGTCGAACACGCGACGCGCCATGGTGGCCGGGTTCACGCCCGCTTCCACCGTCTGCCGGCAGATATCGAAGGTGCGGGGTGTGATGTGCGAGTGATGGAACGCCCCGGTGTCGGTCAGAATCGCGAGGTAGATGTGGGTCGCGATCTCGAAACTGAGGGGCACGTCGAGCGCGCGGATGAGGTCGAACACCAGCTCGCCACAGGCCGCCGCGCGCTCGTCGTGCCAGTTGATCGAGCCGTACATGCTGTTGCCGAGATGGTGGTCGATGTTGATGATGCAGGGGTGGTCGAGGCCCGCGACGCCCGTGCGCGCGAGGTCGCCGCATTCCATCACCATCACCGCATCACGATCCGACACGTCGGCGCTGTTCGCGATCCGGATCCGCTCCATTCCCGGAAAATCCTGGTAGTGATCGGGGGCGGCATCGGCGTTGACGATGCGGACGTCCTTGCCGAGCGCGTCGAGCGCGAAGGCCATCGCCAGCTGCGATCCGATCGAATCACCATCGGGGCGGGAGTGCGACGTCAGCAGAAAGCGCTGCCGCTGCCGGATTTCGTCGCGAATTCGGAGGATCGGGCTTTCAGTCGTGACGGGTGTCTGCGTCATCGTTTCCGGGGCCGTCTGCACTGTCGGAGGCCGGCGACGTGCCGGGCGTCTCCGGCTGATCGGGAGCGTCCGCACGAGCGGCGTTGATCTCCAGCAGGATGCGCTCGATCCGATCGTGCCGCTCGATCGACTCGTCGAAGAAGAATTCCAGCTCGGGGACGCGCTTGAGCCGCAGGCGCCCCCCGATTTGCCGCCGGAGAAACGGGGTGGCACGCTCCAGCGCCCGCCGGGACTCCTTGCGGGCCTTCTCGTCCCCCAGCGTCGTGTAGTACACGCGCGCCTGCTGGAGGTCCGGCGTCACGGCGACGCGGGTGATGGTCAGGAAGCCGATGCCCGGATCGTGCACCTCGCGCGCGAGCAATTCCGCCAGCTCCGCACGGATTTGATCGCCGACGCGCGAGGCTCGTGGTCCCTGCGGCATTACACAGGGGTTGCGACACGCTCGACAACGAACGCTTCGATGACGTCACCGACTTTGATGTCGTTGTACTTCTCGAAGCCGATGCCGCACTCGAATCCCGCCTTGACCTCCGACACATCGTCCTTGAAGCGGCGGAGCGAACCGATCTTGCCCTCGTAGACGACCGCGTTGTCGCGAAGGAGCCGCGCCTGCGCCTCGCCGGACCGCGTGATGCGGCCGTCGAGCACCATGCACCCGGCGATGGTGCCGAACTTCGGCGTCTTGAACGTCTCGCGGACTTCGGCCGCACCGATCCGCACTTCCTTGAAGGTCGGATCGAGCAGGCCCGTCATCGCCTTCTTGATTTCGTCGACGACGTTGTAGATGACGGAATACAGCCGGACGTCCACCTTCTCGCGTTCGGCGACATCGGCGGCGTTGCGGTCCGGCCGCACGCTGAAGCCGATGATGATGGCGTTGGACGCGGAAGCCAGCAGCACGTCCGATTCGGTGATGGCGCCGACGCCGCTGTGGATGATGCGCACCTTCACCTTGGCGTCGGTGAGCTTGGTCAGCGTGTCGGCCAGCACCTCCGCCGACCCCTGCACGTCCGCTTTGATGATGAGCGGCAGTTCCTTCATGCCGCCCTCGGAAATCTGCTGCTGGAGCGACTCGAGCGTCAGGCGGCTGCCCTTGCCTCCGAGCGCCTTTTCCTTGGCCTGGCCCTGCCGGAACGTCGCAATCTGACGAGCCTTGGCTGCGTCGGTCAGCGCCTGGAACGGATCGCCCGGGGCGGGAAGGCCGCCGAGACCGAGCACCTCGACCGGCGTCGCCGGTGGCGCCATCTTGATCGGCCGTCCGCGGTCGTCGATGAGCGCGCGGACCTTGCCGACGATCGTGCCGGCAATGAGTGTGTCGCCAACGTGGAGCGTGCCGTCCTGAACCAGAATCGTCGCGACCGGGCCGCGGCCCTTGTCCAGCTTCGCTTCGAGCACCGTGCCCGAGGCGTTCCTCTTGGGATTGGCCTTGAGCTCGCCCAGTTCCGTCACCAGCAGGATCATCTCGAGCAGCAGCTCGAGGTTCTCTTTCTTCTTCGCCGACACCTCCACCATGACGGTCTGACCGCCCCAGGCTTCCGGTGTCAGGCCGAGGTCGGAGAGCTCTTTCTTGACGCGCTCCGGGTTGGCATTCGGCTTGTCGATTTTGTTGATCGCAACGAGGATCGGCACGCCGGCGGCCCGGGCGTGATCGATAGCCTCCCTCGTCTGCGGCATCACGCCGTCGTCGGCCGCCACGACCAGGATGACGACATCGGTGACGCGAGCGCCGCGGGCGCGCATCATCGTGAACGCCTCATGACCAGGCGTGTCGAGGAAGACCACCTTGCGGTTGTTCACCTGCACCGAGTAGGCGCCGATGTGCTGGGTGATGCCGCCTGCCTCACGCTCGGCCACGCGGGCCGACCGAATCGCGTCGAGCAGCGTGGTCTTGCCGTGGTCGACGTGGCCCATGACGGTGACCACCGGGGCGCGCGTGACGAGGTCGGCCGGGTCGATGTCTTCGGACTCGACCTGCAGCATCTCTTCCTCGAAGCTCTGCATCTTGACGTCGGCGCCGAACTCGCGCGCCACCATCATGGCCGTCTCGTCGTCGAGCGTGCTGTTGATCGTCATCATGAGACGACGATCCATCAGCTTCTTCAGGACGTCCTTCGCCTTGACGTCCAGCTTCGACGCCAGATCGGCAACGGTCATGCCTTCCGCCAGCGTGATCGTGCGCGTGACCGGGGGCGGCGGCGCCTGCATGGGCGCCGGTGCCGGGACGCGCGGTCCGGAATCGCGGCGCGAGCCGGGGCGCTGGCTGCCCGGGCGGTGATGCATCGGCGGGCGGTAGGCCGGCATGCCGGGACGGGGCGGCGCGGCCGGCCGCACCGGCTGCGACGGCAGCGGGCGAGGGCCACCCATGGGTGCCCCTGGACGCGGCGGAATGCCGCCGCCAGGCCGTGGACCGGGACGCCCGGGTGTGCCTGGGGCCGGCGTGCCGGGCCGGGTGCCGGGCGGCCGGCTCAGATTGCCCGTCGGCGCCTGGGGCGCTGACGGCGGTTGCACCGGGGGACGCACGAGCATCGGGCGCCGCGGCGGCGCGGGCGGCGCCTGGCCGGTGCGCGGATCTTCCACACGCAGACGCAGGGTCGGTGGCACCACGCGGCCAGTCGGCGGCGGCATGACCGGACGAGGGGCCGGCGCGGGCGTTGCCGCGGCGGGACGCTGAAGTTCCGGCTCGGCTGGCGCGGCAGGCTGTGCGGGTGCCGCTGAGTCCTCGACCGGTTCGGCTGCCGCAGGCTCCGTCGCACGAGCGACGACGACTTCGGGTTCGACGGCTGGCGGCGCGGTCACTGCGGGCGGCGGTTCAGGCGCGGCCTCGACGGCCGGCGGCTCGTCGCGAACAGGCGCGGGCTCAGCCTCGGCATCCGCTTGCTGCCGGCGGCGCCACGGGCTCGGGCGCCGCCACAGCGGCCGG
The DNA here is from genome assembly GCA_963817635.1 of uncultured Acidobacteriota bacterium. Taxonomy (GTDB): domain Bacteria; phylum Acidobacteriota; class Vicinamibacteria; order Vicinamibacterales; family 2-12-FULL-66-21; genus CAWFPR01. The sequence goes on from CAWFPR010000032.1 coordinate 60,463, forward strand.
GTCTGGTGCCGGCTTTGCCGACTTCACCAGGCGCGGTGGCGGAAGGGGTGGCGCGGCCGGCTTGGCCGGCTCAGCGCGCTCTGCCGGATTTCTTTCCCCTCGCAGCCGCCGGCGTGTCGGCAAACGACGCGTTGGATGGAACCGTAATGTTGCGCTGACGCGCCAGGCGCGACACGAACTCCCGCGCGACGACCTCTTCGATCGTGCTCGATGCGCTCTTGACCTCGATGCCGTGATCGCGCTTCAGCAGGGCGATCACTTCCTGGCTCGACGTGTTGAGGAGTTCCGCGACCTTGTAAATCCGGACTGTTGCCATTAATTATCTGCTCTTCGCTGCGTGCTCTTCGCTGCCCGACGCTGTCCGCTGTCCGCGCTCCGCTGTCCGCGGTCCGCTAGTCGCTAGTCGGGCGGCGCGTCCTCCACGGGGGCCGCTTCGGCTGCGGCCTCGCTGGGTGCTGCGTCCACGTCGCTCCCCGCGGAAGGCTCGGCGGCCACGGCCGGGTCGGCGCCGGCGGCCTCGGCCGGCGCGGCGCTCGCCTCGGCGGCGATTTCCTCACCGGCCGCCTGGTCGGCGCCTTCCGGCATCTCGAGGGCGCCGAGCTGGGCTTCGACTTCCCGCCGCTTCTCTTCCTCGCTCTTGATGTCGATCTTCCAGCCCGTCAGCTTCGCGGCGAGGCGCACGTTCTGCCCCTTCTTGCCGATAGCGAGCGACAACTGCTTGTCCTCGACGATCACTTCCATGACCTTTTCGGCGTCGTCCACGATCGACACGCGCTGGACCTTGGCCGGGCTGATCGCGTTGGTCACGAACAGGATCGGATCGTCCGAGTATTCGACGATGTCGATTTTTTCTCCGCGCAGCTCGCGGATGATCGACTGGACGCGCGTGCCCTTCATGCCGACGCAGGCGCCGACCGGGTCGACGTCGCGCTCGCGCGAGTAGACCGCGACTTTCGCGCGGTCGCCGGCCTCGCGAACGGCACCGCGGATGATGACGGTGCCGTCGTAGATTTCCGGCACTTCCTGCTCGAACAGCTTGATGAGCAGCGCCGGGTCCGTCCGCGACAGCACGACCTGCGGGCCCTTGGCGCTCCGGTTGACGCCGCGGATGACCGCGCGCACCCGATCGCTGACGGTGTAGTTTTCGGCGCGCGACTGTTCCTTCCGGGGCAGCTGCGCCTCGACGCGGCCGAGTTCGATGATGATGTCGCCGTTCTCGAACCGCTTCACCATCCCGCCGACCACTTCGCCGATCCGCTGGCTGTATTCGGCGTAGACGTTCTCGCGCTCGGCCTCGCGGACCTTCTGGAAGATGACCTGCTTGGCGGTCTGCGCGGCGATGCGCCCGAGATCCTCGGTCGGCCGCGGAAACTCGATTTCCATGTCCACTTCCGCTTCGTCGCCGTAGAGCTGCTGTGCCTCGGCGAGGGAAATCTCGGTGGACGCATCCGTCACTTCAGCGACGATCTTCTTTACCGCATACAGCTCGAGCTGGCCCGTTTCGGTGTTGAAGCGGGCGCGCAGCGCCTCGGTCTTGTAGCGCTTGCGCGCGGCCGCCTCGAGGGCGTCCTGCACGGCGCCGATGATGATTTCCGGCTCGACGCCCTTCTCCTTGGCGATTGCGTCGATCTGCTGGAGCAGCGGATTGATCGTGGCCATATCTCTCTGTTCTGTCTTCCTGTCAGTCTAGAACCTGGAAATCAGGAGCTGGAGTGCGGCGCCCGGGGCGCCGCTGCAACACTCTAGCGTCCAGACGCCCGCCCCTGTTCACGATTCACCGTCTAGAACTCCACCTCGAGGCGCGCGCGCTTGATCTCCGCCAGCGGTACGCGATGCACCTTGCGCCCCTCTTCGAGGAGCACGATTCCGTCTTCAACGCCGGCGAGCCGGCCCGCAAACGCGGTCTGCCCACCCACCGGGCTCCTGGTCACCAGCTTGGCCAGCCGGCCCTCGAAGCGGCGATAGTCGGCCTCGTGCCGCAGCGGCCAATCGAGCCCCGGCGACGATACTTCGAGCGTATACGGCTGGCCGAGCGCCGGCTCGCCCAGGTCTTCCTCCTCCACGTCGAGGATTGCGCTCAGATCGTGGCTGACGCTCTGGCACTCGACGATGCCGACCGAGTCTTCTTCGGGAGTGCGCGGGGCGGGGCGCCCGGCCCTGACCTCACCGGTGGGGACCTTGTCGATGATCACCCGCAGCACGAGTCCAGCCGCCTCGCGGCGCAACTGCACGTCGAAGATCTCGAGGCCGTAGCTCCGCGCTACGCGCTCCGCCAACCCGCGGATCCGTCCCAGTCGCGCGTCGTTCACTGTTGACGAGATCCTGCAGGCGCCCGCAAAACAACCCTAAAAACAAAAAGTGGGCACAGGCCCACTCGGGTAACCTTACTCGAAGCTGCCACCCGTAAATATAACACGCTCAGAGGTGTGGCGGGCGTCGTGGCGGGCGCCGCCCGCTGGCCGCGCGCAATCGTGTGCATGAGGTTCGAAAATGCTCAGGGGATCGGAGTGGCGAGCAGGTCGTAGCCCCGGGCGCCGACCACCCGCGCCCGGATGAGATTTCCTGGCGCACAGGCTTCGACGTCACAGTCGGTCAGGAAGACGACCGGGTCGATTTCGGGCGCCTGCCCTTCGAGACGACCCTGGAGCACCAGGTCGTGTTCCGGCGACGGGCCATCGACGAGGACCTTCACCTCGCTGCCGATCCGGCTCTTCTGCGCCCTGGTGACGATCGCCTTCTGCCTGGCCATCAGGGCGTTCCGCCGCTTTCGCTTCACGGACGCCGGAACGTCGTCGGGCAGATCGAAGGCGCGGGTGCCCTCCTCGTGCGAGTAGGTGAAGACGCCCACGTGATCGAACGCCGTGTCGGCGACGAACGCCTCGAGTTCGGCGAAATCCTCGTCGGTTTCGCCGGGGAACCCGACGATCAGGGTCGTCCGCAGGGCCACACCGGGAACCGTGGCGCGAATCCGGGCGAGCAGCCGGTCGTAGGTGCGGCGATTGCCGGGCCGTCTCATCCGCTTCAGCACCGCAGTGGAGGCGTGCTGGAGCGGCAGGTCAACGTAGCGGCACACCTTGTCGCACTCGGCCATCGCCTCGAGCACATCGCGCGTGATCGTCGTCGGGTAGAGATACAGCAGCCGGATCCACGTCAGTCCATCGATGGTATTCAGTTCCCGCAGGAGTCTTGCCAGGGCGCCGCGCTCGCCGCGATCGATCCCGTAGAAGGTGGTGTCCTGGGAAATCAGCAGCAGCTCGGTCACGCCGCGCCCGGCGAGGGCGCGCGCCTCCCGCACGATCGATTCCGACGAGCGGCTGCGATACTGTCCGCGCAGCGTCGGGATGATGCAGAACGCGCAGGTGTAGTCGCAACCCTCGGCGACCTTCACGTAGGCGAAGTGCTTCGGCGTCGTCAGCAGACGAGGCGTGTCGGCGTCGTACAGGTAGTCCGGCGGTCGGCGCTCGGCGTCCGGCGCTCGATCAGGGCCCGTGACTCGGGAACCGGATACCTCGAAGTCGGCGGGTCGGAACAACTTCAGCGGGATCGCTCGCGCGTGTTCCGCACCGCCGAGCGCCGACTGCTGAGCACCCAGCCGCGGACCGCTCTCGCCGAGCGCCGTCAGGATATCGGGCACTTCCCCGGTCCCGAGCAGCGCGTCGATCTCCGGAATTTCTTTCCGAAGCTCGTCGCGATATCGCTCTGCGAGGCATCCGGTGACGACGAGGCGTGAACAGTTCCCGTCGCGCTTCTGCTGCGCCATCTCGAGAATCGCGTCGATGGATTCCTGCTTGGCGGTGTCGATGAAGGCACACGTATTGACGACGAGGACGTCTGCGCTCGACGCATCGCTCGTGATCTCGTGTCCGGCCTGCTGGGCGATGCCGAGCATGACCTCTCCGTCCACGAGGTTCTTCGGGCACCCGAGTGAGAGAAAACCGATTTTCATCGTTGACACGGGCGGCTCACGAGCCGCCCAACACGGTCAGGGTACATCCGGTACAACATGCGTGGGTACGGGATCGCCTCGCGCAGGTGCTCGAGGCCGCAGATCCACGAAACCACGCGCTCGATCCCCATCCCGAACCCGCCGTGCGGCACGCTGCCGTACCGCCGCAGGTCCAGGTACCACTCGAAGGCCTCCTGGGGGAGGTCGTGTTCCTTGATCCGCTGGAGCAGGAGATCGAGGTCGGCGAGACGTTCACCGCCGCCGATGATCTCGCCGTAGCCTTCCGGCGCCAGCACGTCCACGCCCAGCGCTACTTCGGGGCGCTGGGGATCCGGCTTCATGTAGAACGCCTTCACCGCCGACGGATACCGGTGCACGCACACCGGCCGGTCGAATTCCTCGGAGATCGCGGTCTCGTCTGGGGCGCCGAAATCGCCGCCCCACTCGAAGGGCAGGCCCTTCTTCTTCAGCAGCTCCGCCGCCTCGTCGTACGAGACGCGCGGAAACGGCGACTGCACCCGCTCGAGCTTCGACGTATCGCGCTCGATCGTCTTCAGTTCCTTCTTCCGGCGGTCGAGCGTGCGTCCGACGACGTATACGACGAGCGCCTCGGCGAGATCCATCACGTCGTCCAGCGAGGCGTAGGCCATCTCGGGTTCCACCATCCAGAACTCGGTCAGGTGGCGGCGCGTCTTGGATTTTTCCGCGCGGAACGTCGGGCCGAAGGCGTAGACGCGGCCGAGCGCCATCGCGTTGGCCTCGTTGTACAGCTGGCCGCTCTGCGTCAGGTACGCGGTCGTGTCTTCGAAATACTGGACGGGGAAGAGCGTCGTCGTTCCCTCGCAGGCCGCCGGCGTGAAGATCGGCGTGTCGGCAAGAATGAACCCGCGCTCGTTGAAGAAGTCGCGGACGGCGTTGATGATCTCGTGGCGCACCCGGAGGATCGCCTGCTGGCGAGGCGCGCGGATCCAGAGGTGCCTCCTGTCCATCAGGTAGTCGACCCCGTGCTCCTTCGGTGTGATCGGATAGTCCTTCGACTCGGACACCACATCGAGCGCCGTGACGTCGAGCTCATATCCGCCAGGCGCGCGCGAATCCGCGCGCACGGTCGCCCGTGACGATGACGGCGCTCTCCTGGGCGAGATGGTCGGCGCGCTTGAAGACGTCGTCGCCGACGGCCTGCCGGCTCATCACGCACTGGATGAAGCCCGAGCCGTCGCGCACCGTCAGGAAGTGGATCTTTCCACTCGAGCGGCGGTTGTGCAGCCAGCCCCTGAGCGTGACCGATTGTCCGTCGTGGCGCGCGATGTCCTCGATATACACAGGCATCTTTGATGTCCAGGCCCCTCAGGCCGACAGCGCGCGCTCGAATCGCTGGCGCGCCCGGCGCGACTCTTCCAGCACGGCGGCAGGCGCGCTGGTGTTGGCCACTTCCAGCATGCAGGTCCCGTCGAATCCGATCTTCAGCATCGAGACGAGCGCGGTGTCCCAGTTGATCGTTCCGGTGTAGGGCACGAGGTGCTCGTCGTGGCGGCCGTGGTTGTCGTGCACGTGCGTCGCGATCAGGTGCTCGGCGGCTACTTCGACCGCATCGGCGACGTCGCCGAGCAGGTTCGCGTGGCCGAAGTCCATGCAGATGCCAGCCTGGCGGGTATCGAGATCGCGCTCGATCAGGGTCACGAGCGACGAGGGATCCGAGAGATCGTTCGGAATCACCTCGAAGGCGACCCGGACGCCGAGCGGCTCGGCCAGGCGGCAGATCTCGTCCGCGCTCCTGACCGCCGCGCCGCGGTTGTTGTCGTCCGGTGCGCCCTTCGCCGCGGGGCTTCCGAGGTGCACGACCAGGACATCGAACGGAATCTGACGGGCGATCTGGAGCGCCACGTCCGCTTCCCTCACCGCGGCCTGCCGCCGCGAACCGTCGGCGGTGGCAGTCGAGAACACGTCGCTCCAGGTTCCGTTCTTCAGACTCCCGGCGATCGGGGCGTGCACGCTGTGCAGCCGCAGCCCGGTCTCGCTGAGCCAGCGGGCAAGCGACGCGATGGCCGACGGGTCGTGATAGTCGAAATGCGTCCGCGTGGCGAAGAGCTCGATTGACTCGAAACCGTAGCCCGCCACCTGGGCGAGGTGGTCCCGGTCGAGTCGATGCTCGTGGTACAGATGTGTCGATATGCCGAAGCGCATGCACTCGTAGCCGGAAAAACGGAGGCTGCCGTAAACCCAGCCATTCGTACCACGGACAAATCGGAGCCACGGATCAGCACGGATGCCGATCCCTTAACCACAGATCACACAGATTCCACAGATTCCACAGGGCCCTTCTCTTGCGGAGAACACGGACTAGGCGGAGGCCCGCCGTCACCGCGCGGGATGCCACTGAGACGCCATCAATCCGCGCGATCTGTCGATTAGCGGAATTCGTCGACGAGTCCCGCGAGGAGATCCCGGATCCGGCTGTATTGCGGCAGGTTGTCGAGGTTGTTGCGGACGTAGCGGAGCGTTCGGGGGATGTACTGGATGTAGACGGGATTGCGCCGGGCCGTGGTCTGATACCCGAAGGTTCCGAGCGCCTTGAAGTTGCGCTGAAGGGCCATCACGTCGAACCGCTGGCGGAATTCGCGCTCCTTGCCGGTCGCTCCCGTGAGCGCAAGGAAATACGCGAGCAGTTCGTTGACGGTCTGTTCAGGAAGATCGACGTACGAGTCACGCAGCAGCGACACCAGGTCGTACGTGTCCGGGCCCATGCGCGCATCCTGGAAATCGATGATGTACAGCCGTTCGTCGTGAAGCATGAGGTTGCGGCTGTGGTAGTCCCTGTGGCACAGGACGCGAGGTTCGGCGGCGAGCGTCTCGACAATCCCGGAGAACTCGCGGCGCAGTTCCGCGCGATCCGCCGCTGGAATCACGACCCCCCGATAGGCCTCGATGAAGTGCTTGATGAAGAAATCCAGCTCCCACGTCAGTTTTTCGACGTCGAAGGCGACGCCGTAGGGCAGATATTCAGGGGAGGCGAGTTCGGCCCCACGGCGCTGGAGCGTGGCGATGAGCGCCACGGCCTGACGGTACAGTGCGGCGTGCTCGGCCGCCGTGGCCGCGCCCAGATGCGCCTGAAGCGTCACGTCGCCCAGATCTTCCTGGGCCAGTACCCCGAGGTCGGCGGCGTGGCCGAGCAGCGCGGGGATCGGCACGGGCATCTGCGAGAGCAGCCGTGCGACGTTGACGAACGGCAACGTCGCGTAGTCGAATCCCGAGGCGTAGAGTGACAGGACGATCGACGGCGCATCCGCGGTGAGCACGCGGAAGTACCGCCGGTCTGACGCATCGCCCGTCAGCGGCACCACGCGCGGCGACCGTGCGGCGAGTCCGCTGCGTTCCAGGTACCCGTCGATCTTCTCGCGGGCGTCTGCACCTTCCGTGTGTCGTTTATCCATCGTCGATACCGGGCGGTTGTCGAGCCGGGGCGGCTCTCGAGCCGGGCGGCTCTCGAGCCGCCCCTACAGCGGGGCCACCAGCAATGCGCCGTCAATCCGTTCGCCGTCTCCGGGGCACCGGCCCGTCGCCGGAAGAACGGCGCATCGTTCGTAGTGTGCCCCGTCGGGGACGCGTGCGCCGTCGCACACGATGCAGTCGACGAGCTCGACCGATTCACCGACCGTGACATCATCCCACAGTGCGGTGCGCACGAGACGCGCGGTCGGAGCGCAGGCGACGCGCGCGCCCCGGGCCATGCTGTCGCCTTCCGCCATCGCCAGCTCGACCGACGTTCGCAGATAGTCCGCAGGCGTGCCGATGTCCCTGAACGACGCCTCGCACGTGTAGGCGGCCAGGGCCCGGGGATTCGCGGCCATCAGCGCGGGATACAGCCCGTTCACCGATTCGGCCGGCACACAGTCCGCGAGTGAGGCAAACGCGCTGGCGTCTGCCGCCTGCACGCCGATGAAATGCCAGGATTCGCCCGGCGTGCCGGGCCGCGTGAACGCAGTAATCCAGCCTTCTTCCGATACCTGCACGCCGCCGTACTTGTCGGGTCGCGGGTTCGGAATCAAGGCCATCGTGACCACCGCGCCCGAGCGATGATGGCGCTCGAGTACGGCCGTGACGTCCACGTCGGTGAGCGTATCGCCGTTCACCAGCAGAAAGGTGTCGCTCTTCGCTCTCCGCGGTCCGCTCTCCGTCGCTTCCGGCTTCAGCCGGAGGTTCCAGCCCTCGACCAGGAGGTCCATCGCGTGTCGCGGGCCGCCGGCCGAACCCAGCACCGGGTTCTCCCACGAATAGCGAACCCGGGCGCCGAGGTCAGAGCCGTCGCCGACCGAGGCCGCGATCGTCTCGGGACGGTGGTGCAGGTTGAGCACCAGGTCGGAGATGCCCTGAGAGACCAGCCAGCCCACGACGCGCCTGGCGAGCGGCACGCCATTGACCGGCACGGCCGCCTTGGCGCGCACGTACGTCAGGGGCCGCAGTCGGGTACCGAGCCCGGCGGTCAGGACGAGCGCGCGGCACCCGTTCATGCAGGCGTCGAATCGAACAGCATGTCGTGCCCGGTCAGGCCGTGTGCGTCCCGATACTGAAGGAAGAGCGCGCGGTACGAGTCGAGGATGTAGTCTGACGCCGAGCGGCCCATCGCCTGCGTCATGACCTCGATTCCGCGCTCGGAGCCCTCGATTTCGACGAACACCCCGACCGGCGTTTCGTCGATGGCGACCGTCACGTCTTCGTGCGAGAACTCCTCACGGTACTTCTCGTATCGGAACCACACGTGCAGCCCAAGTTCCTCGAAGACCCGCAGCAGCACTTCGCCGCTGCCGACGACCGTTTCGGCTTCCTCACGCAGCTTCATCGGCGACGGCTGGACGGGTCCCTTGAAGGTCACGCGGCTCTTGCCGCACTCGACGCGGACCCGCAGCACGCAGCGGCGCCGGCGCAGCCGTTCGTCATCGGTGTCGAGCAGCGAGTCCTCCTGCAGCCGTCGGCCGAGCAGCGGTGTCGCTCCAGCCGCCAGAACAGCCTCGCGCGCCTGTTCCACGGTTTCGAATCGAAGCTTCACCTCGCGTTCGAGGGGGGCAGTTACTGACATGTGACCTCATTTTCGGCGACAGCCGCACCCTGCGGCCGTCGTCCAACTCGAGCAAATCCGCCGATCGTGCCCCGGCCCAACCCTCCGTGCCTCCGTGTCCATCCCCTGTGGGGCCCGTGATCCGATGGCAGCGCGATAAGCGGCCGCCGTTGACTTGCGGAGGCCCGCCGATCGTGCCCCGGCCCAACCCTCGGTGCCTCCGTGCCTCCGTCTCTCCCTGTGAGGCCCGTGATCCGATCGCAGCGCGACAAGCGGCTGTCGTTGACTTGAGCAGGCCCGCCGATCATGCCCCGGCCCACCCTCCGTGCCTCCGTCTCTCCCTGTGAGGCCCGTGATCCGATGGCAGCGCGACAAGCGGCTGTCGTTGACTTGCGGAGGTCCGCCGATTGTGTCCCGGCCCACCTCCGTGCCTCCGTGCTCTCCGTCTCTCCCTGTGAGGCCCGTGATCCGATCGCAGCGCGACAAGCGGCCGTCGCCTCTAAGGTTAGAGCCCGATCGCCCTCGGCGCCGGTGCCCAGAGCCAGCGTCGTACGGCAACGTACATCACGAAGCACTCGACCGCAAATGGCGGAAATCCACCGAATCCGACGATGGGCATTTCGAACAACCTGAGGCCCGGCAGAATCGGCACAGTGTAGATCCATTTGGTGTGCGCCCAGTAGTTCCAGAACTCCCAGAGCAAACCGCAGACGAGCCCGGCCATGAGCAGGTTGGTGAGACGGCGGGTCCGTCCGTGGCGCCAGTCGCCGAGAATCGATTCGGCGCCCGAGAGTGCGTTCAGCGGATCCACCAGGAAGATGAACCCGAGCCAGACCGGCGCCGCAAGGTACGGCGAGGGGTGCACGATGGGCAGCGCCAGCATCGCGGCGCCCGCGGCGACCGACGTCCATCCGAGCGGACCGATGCGCAGGTGGCGAATCTCCTCGACGCGGCTCGCGTCGGCCCGGCGGTCGCGCAGGCTCGAGATCAAATCGGCGGTCTCGAAGATTGCGGGCGAAATAGTGGCGAACGACCAGATGTAGCCGGCGTATCGCACCGGCAGGGATTCCGGCAGGTTGATGTAGTGCCAGTTGTGCAGCGTGTACCTGTTGTACAGCTCGAAAATCACCCAGAGCGGGACCGACGCGCACGCCAGGAAGACGAACTCGGCCGGCCGGTCGGTCATCCAGGACGTCCCGCGCCGTTTCCACACCCAGGCGTCGATGCACAGGATGTAGCCGGTCCAGGCAATGGGCGTGTGCCAGGACCAGAACGGCTCGACGCGCAGCAGCATGCCCGTCTCGGAGGCGAGCACCAGGACGAGTCCGATCCAGCCGTAGAGTCGCAGGGTTCGCATCGATCTCACGTCAGCCGGCCGCCGGCGAGGCCGCGCAATGGCGAGGCCGCCGGGCCGCGCGCGAAGAGCATCACTTTCATGGTCCTGCCGAGTCCGCCCGGCATGATCAGCGTCCGCGCGGCCAGCCGACTGCTGACGGCGTGCCGATCATCTCCCGTCTCGAGGCGCTCGGCAAGGCCCAACGCAAGCAGAAAATAGGTCTGATCGACCATGCCGAGCGTCCGGAGTCCCGCATCCGTGGCAGCCTGACGGACGGCCGTCAGGTTGACGTGCGCGGTCAGGTCGTCCGCGCCGGGGGCGTCGAGCCAGCTGACCGCACCTGCCGTGTGCGCGCGGTAGGCGACGAGCGTGCCGGAGGCGTGCATGCCCGAGTGCAGCTCGCGGGCTTGGTGACCGTAGTCGATGAGGAGCAGAAAGCCGTCCGTGAGCGCCGCACCGGCATCCGTGATCCAGTCCCGCGCAGCCGGGCAGAGTTCGATACGCACGCCGACCGGCAGCGGCTCGTCCAGGCGCGCCAGCTCCGCGCGCGCGGCCGCCGAGAGATCGCCTGCCATCTCCACGAGCCGGCCGTTTCGTTCCGCGACGCGGACTTCACGCGGTCCCTGGTCGGTCGCCATGACGACGTGGACGGGAAACGCATCGAGCAGTTCGTTGGCGACGATCGCGCCGCGCACGGCGGAAGGCAGGTCCGCGCGGCAGGTGCCGAGCCGGCTGGTGTGTGCGCCGAGGATGGCGCGCTGGCCGGCACGCGCCGTGTCGCTGCGTTCCACGAGCGTGACCGTGATTGACGCGTAGAAGTCAGGGAAGTCGCGCGCGGCGGCGTCGAGGATGTCGTTGGTCAGCCGGCCGTTGCCAGCCCCCGCCTCGACGAGATCGAACGCGCCGCATCCGAGCAGCCGCCACATCTCTTCGAGCTGCACGGCAATCAGGGCGCCGAAGAGAGGGCCGACATCGACGCTCGTGAAAAAGTCCCCGCCACGTCCCGATCGCTGCGCCGACCGGGCGTAGTAGCCATGCTCGGGGTCGTACAGCGCAACATCCATGAACTCCGCGACGGTGAGCGGACCGCGTTCACGAATGCGGCGGAGGATGGTCTCGAGTGCACCCACTGATGGTATTGGACCACAGGCCGCTCTCCGCCGTCCGCGCCTGGCTGGCCGCGTGACAAAGAAAAAGGCCGCCCGGGTTTCAGCTCGGGCGGCCTTTCAACTCCCGCGGTCAGCGGACCGCGCGGGGACAGCGGCAGCAGGTCAGTGCTTCGTCATCGTGACGAACACTTCCTGGTTGTCGCGCCAGAGATGCAGGAAGACCGGCGTCCCGTCCGGCGTATTCTGCAGGGCCTTCGTGATCTGGCTCACGTTGGTCACCGGCTGCCCGTTCACCTTCAGAATCACGTCGTTCGGCGCGACGCCGCCGAGGGCCGCGGCGCTCCGGCGCTCGACGTCGGTGACGATGGCGCCACCCTGGCCGCGCGGCAGATCGAGCTGCCGTGCCACGTCCGGCGTAATCGGTTCCAGGGTGAGGCCGAAATCCGTTTCAGTTGGCGTCGCCGGCTCGGGCGCCCTTCCGCCGCGCGTCAGCCGCCCGCCCTGTTCGGCTTCGAGATCGAGCTCGTCCACCGTGATGCTCAGCGTCTTGCGCTCCCTGTTGCGCATGACGGTGATCGGCACCGTGGTGCCAGGCTTCGTCGCGACTACCATGTTCACCAGCGAGTCGCTGTCCTTCACGGGGTGCCCGTTGAACTCCACCACGACATCCCCCGGTTCGAGGCCGGCCCTGGCGGCCGGTCCACCCGGGTTCACGGAGCTGAGCACCGTGCCATTCGTGTCCGGCAGCCCGAAGGCCGGCGCCTCCTGCTTCGTGATCCCCGAGCGGCGAACCTGCACGCCAATCACACCGCGGACCACTTTGCCGGTGCGCAGCTGCGGCACCAGATCGCGCAGCGTGTTGATGGGAGTCGCAAAACCGATTCCGATGTTCGCCGCCTGCGACGGGCTGGTGTAGATCGCGGTGTTCATGCCGACGACCTCGCCGCGGATGTTCAGCAGCGGTCCGCCGGAATTGCCGGGGTTGATGGCGGCGTCGGTCTGGAGCATGGGCTGCTCGCGTTGCGGCAGCCCGCCGAACGGCCGGCCGAGCGCGGAAATCACACCCACGGTGACCGTGTGGCCCAGGCCGAACGGGTTGCCGATCGCCATGACCCAGTCGCCCTGCTGGAGCTGCGACGAATCGCCGAACTTCGCTTCCTGCAGCGGCTGGGCCGGCATTTCGGTGAGCTGGATCAGCGCCACGTCGTCCAGCGTGTCGCGCCCGACGACCTTCGCCGAGAACTCCTGGCCGTCGGTGGCGCCGGCAAACGAGACCTTGATCGTCTCGGCGCCCTCGACCACGTGATTGTTGGTCAGGATGAACCCCGCCTTGTCGATGATGAACCCCGTGCCCGCTCCGGCGCTGTACTGCTCCGGCGGTGGAGTGCTGCGGCCCCGCGGCTGCTGGCCCCGCGGCTGCTGGCCGAAGAAGCGCTGGAGCAGATCGTCGCCACCACCGCCACCACCCCCGCCGAAGAACTCGGTCAGGTCCTGCGTGCGCTGGCGCGACTCGGTCCTGATGTTCACGACCGTGGGGATCTGGGTCTTCGCGATGTTCCGGAATGTTCCCGCGTCAATCGGACCGCTGAGCGGCGAGCTGTTCATCGCCGGCACCGAGACGCTCTGCGCCGACGAGGCTGGCGTCAGGTCCAGCCGCGAGGCGATCACCATCCCGACCGCCACCGAGGCGATCGCGATGAGGACGGAATAGAAAGCCGTGGTCTTGCGAGTGGTCATCGTCCTGCGTCTCCCTTGAACGTGCGATGTGCGAAGTCCGGCGTCCGCGGCTGCCAGCGACGACGTCCGAGGACCTCCGTCCGCCCTGCCCTGACGCGGTCAGCAAACACCGCGCCGTTCCCGAGGCGAGAGGATGGGCAGCTCTCTGAGTATACCGCCGCGACCTGAAGGGGCCGCTCCCCGTAAAGACGACGAGACGCTTCGTATAGTTGTCAAGCTTGTAAAATCCGCAGAAATGCCCCTGTGGCTGGGCTGGACCGGCTGGCGGGGTGCAACGCTGGACACTCCGGGGCAGTATACGCATGTATGAGCCTTCGGTTGGTACTCGGGGTCGCCCTCCTCGCGCTTCGCCGCAATCTGCTCCGCACATCCCTCACCGCCCTGGGGATGCTCATCGGCGTCGCAGCGGTCATCATCATTGTCGCCCTCGGTCGTGGCGCGCACCAGGCGATCGAAGAGCAGGTCATGTCGGCTGGCACCAACATGATCACCGTCAACGCCGGCAACTGGACCTCTGGCGGTGTCCGCATGGGCATGGGCTCGTCGAGCCGCCTGACCGAAGAGGATGCGCTGGCCATCCGCCGTGAGGTGCCGGGCGCGCAATATGTCGCCTCCGGCGTGCGCACGCGGGCACAGATCATTGTGGGCGGGCGCAACTGGAACACCACGATCGAAGGGACGGGGGTCGATTTCCCGACGATCCGCTCGTGGCCCCTGGCGCTCGGGGCCTTCTTCGGCCCCCGGGACGTGACCTCGGCCGACAAGGTCTGTGTGCTCGGCTCGATCGTGCGCGACATGGTGTTCGGCACCGGTGTCAACGCGGTCGGACAGACCCTCCGCATCGGATCCCAGCCCTTCACCGTCGTTGGCGTGCTCACGACCAAGGGGGAATCGGCCGGAGGGCGCGACCAGGACGACCTCGTCTTCGTTCCCTACACGACGGCGCAAAAAAAGCTGATGGGGGTAACTTACCTCAACAGTATTACTGTATCGGCGGCCACGGCTGAGTCTGTGGCGACGGTGGCCGACCGCGTGGCCGCGCTGCTTCGCGTTCGCCACGCGATCGCGCCGGGAGAACCGGACGATTTCCGCGTTCGCACGCTCGACGAGATCGTCGCGGTCCGGACCCGCACGACCAATACGATGCGTCGCCTGCTGGTGGCCATTGCCGCCGTCGCGCTGCTGGTCGGCGGCATCGGCGTCATGAATATCATGCTCGTCTCGGTCACCGAGCGCACGCGCGAGATCGGCCTGCGGGTGGCGGTCGGCGCACGCGCACGCGACGTGCTGCTGCAGTTCCTGGCCGAGGCGGTGCTGATCAGCGCCGCGGGGGGTGTGGCCGGCATCATCGCCGGCCTGCTCGTCGCCAGGGGCCTGACCATCTGGCTGGACTGGCCGACTGACGTGGCCGCCTCGGCGGTCGTCATCTCGTTCGCCTTCGCGGCCGGCATCGGCATCTTCTTCGGCTGGTATCCCGCGCGCAAGGCCGCGCAGGTCAACCCGATCGACGCGCTGCGATTCGAGTAACGGCCGCCGGCCGGCCGGTATAATCGACCAATGGTCCGGCCGTCACTTCACCTCGCGGCACTGTTGTTCGACCGGCGCGGTCATCGCCGCACAGGCTCCGCAGCCGCCCGTCGCCGCAGCAGCCGACCGTCACCTTCAAGGTCGAAGTCAACTACGTCGAGATCGACGCGGTCGTCACCGACGCGCAGGGACGGTTCGTCGACGGGCTCACCGCCGACGATTTCCAGATCACCGAGGCGGGGAAGCCGCAGGCGATCAGCGCATTCTCCCGCGTGGATATTCCCATCGAGCGCGCCGATCCGCTCCTGTTCCGCGCCAATGTCATTGAACCGGACGTCGCCTCCAATCTCACGGAGTTCAACGGGCGCGTGTTCGTGATCGTGCTGGACGATCTCTGGACCGAGCCCGCCCGCAGCCGGCTCGTGCGCGCGGCCGCGACCCAGTTCGTGCGGCGGTTCGTGGGGGCCAACGACCGCGTCGCCGTCGTGACCACCGGCGGCAACACGAAGAACTCGCAGGAGTTCACCAGCAGCCGTCCGCGCCTCATCGCCGCCATCAACACGTTTGTCGGCCGCAAGCAGAAGAGCGACGTCGATCTCGAGCGCTCGATGCACGCGCGCAACGCGTACGACGCGCTGCGCGGGCTGGCCGAATATATCGGCGGCATTCGCGGGCGGCGCAAGGCGATCGTCTGGTTCGGCGAGGGCATTGACTACGACATCGACAATCCCTTCAGTTCCCCCAATGCCGACGTCGTGCGGCAGGAGATGCAGGACACGATCGCCGCGGCGACGCGGGCCAATGTCAGCTTCTACGGGGTCGATGCGCGCGGCGTGGGTGCCGGGCTCGACGACGCGATCGAGCTCGAGGGCATCCCCGACAACAACGGGGGCATGCTCGGAATCCAGGATCAGATCCGGCGCGCGCAGAACAGCCTGCGCACGGTCTCGACGGCCACCGGCGGCTTCGCGATCGTGAACCGCAACGACCTGAACGGGGCGTTCCAGCAGATTCTCGAGGAGAACAGCAGCTACTACGTCCTCGGCTACTACTCGACCGACGAGCGGCGCGACGGACGGTTCCGGGAGGTCCAGGTGCGCGTCACGCGCCCGGGCGTTCAGGTGAGAGCGCGCAAGGGCTACGTCGCGCCGAAAGGCAAGCCCGCCAGTACGCCGGCCTCCACTCCAGACACGGCCTCACCGGCGCTCCGTGACGCGCTCGAGAGCCCGATTCCGACGAGCGGGCTGGGGCTGACCGTGTTCGCTGCCGCCTTCGCCGGCAAGGCCCCGACGGCATCGGTGGCGGTGGTCGTCGAAATCGACCCGGGCCGTCTGGTCTTCGAGGAACAGAAGGGCACCTTCAACGACGATCTCGAGATCGTGATGGTCGGAGTGGACTCCGCCGGCAAGTCTCCCGACGGATCGCGGGAGGAGATACCGCTCCGCCTGGCCCCGGCCACGTACGAGAGCGTCCGTCGCAACGGGTTCCGCGTGATGCGCCGGCTCGCCCTGCCGCCGGGCCGATACACGCTGCGGGTCGCGGCGCGCGAGATCAGCCGCGGCGCGACGGGCAGCATCGCGATGGACCTCGACGTGCCGGATTATTCGAAACCGCCGCTCGCGATGAGCGCGGTGACGATCGCGTCCGCCTGGGCGAGCCGCATCATGACGGCCAACCCCGACCCGGAACTCAAGGGCCTTCTCCCATCGGCGCCGACCGCACGGCGTACAGTTCCCGGTCAACGACACGCTGGCCGTGTTCACTGACGTCTACGACAACGTCCGCGCTCCGGCGCATCGCGTCGTGATGAAGGCGACGATCACCGCCGACGACGGGAAAGTGGTCTTCACGAACAACGACGAGCGGCGCAGCGAAGAACTGGGCGGCAAGACGGGCGCGTACGGCTACCAGGTGACGATCCCGCTGGCCTCCCTCGCGCCTGGCCGCTACGTGCTGCGCGTCGAGGCGCAGTCCACGCTCTCGAAAGGCGGAGAGCGTGGCCCGCGAGGTCGAGTTCCGCGTCCGATGACGACCACCCAAAGCTCGTCGACCGGCCTCGAGCCGAACCTCGCGGCCGCGCTGGCCTACCTCGCCGGGCCGGTGTCCGGCGCGACGATCCTGCTGGCGGAGCAGCGCAGCTCGTACGTGCGATTCCACGCCTGGCAGGCGATCATCGGCCTCGGCGGCCTGGGGGTTGCCGCCCTCGCGCTGCTGGCTTCGGCCTTCCTCGCGCTGCTGGTGTCGCCCGTGGCCTTCCGGGTGCTCTATGTTGCGGCGGCCGGTGTTGCCGTGGTGTGGATCATCGTGTGGCTCGTGTGCCTGTTTCAGGCATTCACCGGGAGGGAATGGAGGATGCCGCTGGTGGGAGGGTACGCGGCGCGGAGGTCAGTCGTCAGTCGGTAGGTCGCCTGCGCGTCGTGGGGGAGCGCGGGTCGCCGGTCGAGAGCGGCGACCCGCAGGGCCCTGAGAGCGACGGCTACTTCTTCTTGGTGGTCGTCTCGTCGTCGAACTTCTTCACGGCCTTCACATCGATCTTGCCGTTGGCGTGCGAGGTACATGTACTGGCTTCCCGTCAGGCCCGGCTTGTAGGGAGACTTCATCGTGATCTCGATGATCTCCCCCGGGTTGAACGGCTTGCGCCACGACTGGGTGTCGCCGGTCACGACTTCCTTGCCCTTGTACCAGTATTCGTCCACCTTGAGGAGCGCGATCGATCCCGTCGTCGACATGTTCTTGATCTTGATCGTCGTGACGATGTCGTCGCCGACCTTCTTCGATGCGCTGGGAATGATTTGAATGGCGGCGATGCCCTTGATCGGCTTGTAGTACTTGGTCGGCGTCGCCGGTGCCGCTTGCGGGGTCTCGGATTGGGCGAAAACGACCGGAACGGCCAGGACTGTGACGAGGCACATGGCGGCGGTTAGAGCGAAACGTCTCATGGCTGCCTCCCGAGGGAGCGTTGGTCCGGAGGATTGGGCTACATTTCTCCGTTCCAGTCCTCCGCCTCCGGGCTGGAAGACCGGAAAATTTCCAGGTGCCACTTCCCGCCGCCCCAGGGCTCGATGACTTCCGCGGCGACGACGTCGACGAGAATCTCGGCGAACGTGCGTCCCTCGGGATCGCCTTCGAGATGATAGGCGGCTTCGTCCCACGCAAAACTCGGATAGAGCACCATCGTCAGAAACAGGTCGTACCCGTCGTCGACGACGATGATCTGCCCGCAGGGACGCTTCAGCGTGGAGTGGTAGATGAGGTACTTCTCCGCGCTGTGCGCGCGGATGTACCTCTTCAACGCGAACTCGCGGGCGACGATTTCCTCGACCGCGATCTTCTTGTCCCAGCAGTCCCGGCAGTAGCGCTCCTCGCCGCGCGGCTCCGATACATCCTTGGCGCCGCACAACGCACAACGGGCCTCTACAACGGTTTTCCGGGACATCAGGCTATTGTACTACGACACCTTCAACAATCGGGCCAGCGATCGGGCGCCGGATCCCCTTGTCCGGGACCCTTCCCGGTTGTCGGCCCCCTAGCGGCTGACGGATTCCCGGCTCCTGATTGCCGGACCGTACATGGACTCCGCGTACTCCTTCACCATCCGCCTGGCGCTGAAGCGCGGGGCGACGGTGAGGATCGCCTGGCGCACGTGCGAGAGCCAGCGGCGGGGAATGCCCTGCGCGTCGCGTTCGTAGAAGCTCGGCACGATCTGGTGTTCGAGGAGGTCATAGAGCGCTTCGGCGTCTCCGGCATCCACGGCGTCGTTGTCGCCCTTGCCGGGCCCGTCGATGAGCCATCCGTTTTCGCCCGTGTAGCCCTCGGCCCACCACCCGTCGCCGATGCTCAGGTGCGGCACGCCGTTCAGCGACGCCTTCATGCCGCTGGTGCCGCTCGCTTCGAGCGGCTTGCGCGGGTTGTTCAGCCAGACGTCGCATCCCTGCACGAGGAAGTGCGCGACGTGCAGGTCGTAGTCGTCGACGAAGGCGATGCGGCCGCCGAACATGGGGTCGGTCGCGCGGCGATAGACCTGCTGCAGGTGGTGCTTGCCGGTTTCGTCGGCCGGGTGGGCCTTGCCGGCGAAGACGATCTGTACGGGCCGCCGCGACTGGTTCAGAATTCCCATCAGCCGTTCGGGGTTGTGGAAGATCAGTTCCGGGCGCTTGTACCCCGTGAAGCGGCGTGCGTAGCCGATCGTCAGCGCGTTCGGGGCGAGCAGCGTACCGGCCGCGACCACCCGGGCCGCGCTGACGTGTTCTTCCTTCCAGCGTGAACGCGCGCGCTCGCGCACGAAGGCGAACAGGTAGTTGCGCAGCGCCTGCCGTACCGCCCACAGTTCCTCGTCCGGGATGTCGAGCACCCGGTTCCAGATCGCCGGGTCGTCGTACCGGTCGCGCCAGTCGGCGTCGAAGTGGTCGTCGAAGAGGCGTGCCATTTCGGTGGACAGCCACGTCGGCGTGTGCACGCCGTTGGTAATCGCGCGCACGGGCCGATTGCCGTCTGCGACGCCTGGCCAGATGGGGCCCCACATTTCGCGCGTGACCTGGCCGTGCAGCTGGCTGACGGCGTTGACCGCGCCGGCGGTGCGCAGGGCCAGGGCCGTCATGTTGAAGAGCGGCCCGCTGCCGTTGTCGTAGTGGCCCGAGCGCCAGGAACGCGTCGCGGTACTGGCCGAGCGTGCCCCACGCCCCGGCCAGGTGCGTTTCGACCAGGCTGAACGGAAACGCGTCGTGCCCGGCCGGCACCGGCGTGTGGGTCGTGAAGACGGTGGTGCGCCGGACCTCCTCGAGGGCGGATTCGAACGTGTCGCCGTGTTCGATGAGGTCGCGGATCCGCTGGAGCACGACGAACGCGGCGTGTCCTTCGTTGAGATGCCAGACCGTCGGCGACGAGCCCATCGCCTTGAGGGCGCGCACGCCGCCGATGCCGAGAATGATCTCCTGCTGCACGCGCGTCTCGCGATCGCCGCCGTACAGGCGCGCCGACAGCTCCCGATCCCACGGCGCGTTCTCCTCGAGATCCGTGTCGAGCAGGTACAGCTTTACACGCCCGAGCCGCACCCGCCAGACCGACACCAGCACGCTGCGGTTGCCGAGGGGCACCGCGATGATGCACGGCTTGCCTTCAGTGGTGAGCGCCGGCTCGATCGGCGCGTCGGCCCAGTTGAGGTGTTCGTACGATTCCTGCTGCCACCCTTCGGGCGACACGTTCTGGTGAAAATATCCCTGCGGATACATGAACCCCACGCCGATGAGCGGGATCCCCAGATCGCTCGCCTCCTTGCAGTGGTCACCGGCCAGTACGCCGAGGCCGCCCGCGTAGATCGGCAGCGACTGGTGCAGGGCGA
Source organism: uncultured Acidobacteriota bacterium (assembly GCA_963817635.1). Classification (GTDB taxonomy): domain Bacteria; phylum Acidobacteriota; class Vicinamibacteria; order Vicinamibacterales; family 2-12-FULL-66-21; genus CAWFPR01. The sequence goes on from CAWFPR010000032.1 coordinate 80,509, forward strand.
ATTCGGCGGAGAAGTAGGCGATCGGGCCCTGCACGCCCGGATGCCGGTGTGCCCACCAGGTGTCGTGGGCCGCCCGCGCGGCGTCGAGTGCCTCCATGGCCGCGTCGTAGATGCCAAGGAACGCGTCGTCGGCCGCCGCGGCGTCGAGCAGTTCGCCGGAGATCTGCCGCAGCATGAGCACCGGGTTGTGCGCCGTCTGCCGCCAGAGCGTGTAGTCCAGTTTCCGGAAGACCGAACGCGCCTGCGTGTTCCAGGTCCACCACAAATCGGTGGCGAGCTCCGGCAGGCGCTTGAGACGGTCGGGAATCACAGGTGCAGTCACGATCGGTGTCCTCTTATTGTGATGGGTGGCCGGGACCGGGCGTTCGGCGCTCGACGATCCGGCAGGTTGCCGTGCTGGACCCGATCGCCGAACGCCGATCCACCGAGCGCCGACACGTATCTTTCATTCGCATGCGCCGACGAGTTTGGCAAAGCGCGTCAAATCGATATTCCCTCCCGACACCACCGCGACGACCTTGCGATGGCCGCGAGCGGCGAAGGCTGGCGACAGGGCTGCGGCGACCGCACACGCCGCCGCGCCCTCCGCGATGACGTGCACGCGGTCGGCCACGAGGCGCATCGCCCGCGCGGCCTCGTCGAGCGACACGACGAGCGAGGCCGACACCCACGCTTCGAGCAGCGGCCACATGGTCGCCAGGACGGACTTGCCGCCCGCGCCGTCCACGAAGGAGGCCTGCCACCCGTCGAAGCGGCTCGCACGTCCCTCGCGGAACGAGACGGCCAGCGGCGCCGCCGTCTCCGGTTCGGCCGCATACACCCGGGCCTCCGGTCGCAGCGCGTGCAGAACGCACGCCACGCCTGCAAGCAATCCGCCACCGCCCAGCGGCGCGATGACGGCATCGACGTCGGGCAGATCCTCGACGATTTCCAGCCCTATCGTCCCGTTGCCGCTGATGAATCGGTCATCGTCGAACGGATGCACCAGAAGGCCGGGCATCCGGGCCGATTTGTGTTCCTCGACCGCCCGCCAGCACTCCTCGTAGGACGCCTGCACGATCGTGGCGCCGAGCTGCTCGATGGCCTTCAGTTTCGTCGCCGGCGCCGTGTCCATGACCAGTACGCTGCACGCCGTACCGGCCATCCGTGCCGCCAGGGCGACACCTTGCGCCGCGTTGCCCGCGCTGACCGTCCAGACGCCCTCGGCGAGCTGGTCCGGCGTGAGGTGCCGTACCGCGTTGGAGGCGCCTCGGATCTTGAACGAACCGATGGGCTGCAGCGTCTCGAGCTTCAGGAAGATCTCCGGCGCCTGGCGCGCGCGATCCGGGACGTGCAGCCGCACGAGCGGCGTGCGGATGGCGGCGGCGTAGACGGCGGCGGTGGAGTTCCGGACGGTGTCGAGGGAGATGTGTCTGGTGGTCAACAGGTGTGCACCGGGAAAGGGTCATGGTAGCCATCCGGTACAGCGGCCGTCAATAAATCCGGTAGACTACACGCAACCGCACGGTCGGCTGAGGTCGAACCGACCCTGTCTGGCAGGGCCGGGACCCCGCCCCGCAGGAGCAATCATGCCGCGTAGACTCAATCGTCGCGAGTTCGTGATGACCGGCACGGCAGCGGGCCTGGCGGCGGCTGCGGCCCCCGCGTTCGGACAGGCGCCCACCATGCGTAGCCGCACGCCCCAGCCCATCGTCGTGTCGTCGGCCAACGGCAACAAGTTCAAGAACGGCGGCACGAGAACGGGAATCGAAACCGCGTTCGGGATGATGACGAAGGGCAGCGACGTGCTCGACGCGGTGATTGCCGGCGTCAACATCGTCGAGCTCGATCCCGAGGAGACCAGCGTCGGCTACGGTGGCCTGCCGAACGCGGACGGCGTGGTCCAGCTCGACTCGTGCTGCATGCACGGCCCGAAGAAGCGCGCCGGCGGCGTCGGCGCAATCGAAGGCGTGCGCACGCCGTCGCTCGTTGCGAAGGCGGTGATGGAGAACACGGATCATCACCTCCTCGTCGGCGCGGGCGCCCGGGAGTTCGCGCGGGCCATGGGGTTCACCATCGAAGCCGACCTGAACACCCCCCGCTCGCGGGAGATCTGGCTGCGATGGAAGCGCGAGAGCGACCCGCTGCACTACCTCGACCCGATCAAGCGGCAGGCGGCCCTCCGCGAGCTCGAGCTGAAGATGATTGCCGAGGGGCTGATCGATCCGAACCACTTCTACGGCACGATCAACTGCAACGCCGTCAATTCGAAAGGGGAGGTCTGCGGCGTCACGACGACGAGCGGGATGGCGTGGAAGATCCCGGGCCGGGTCGGCGACTCGCCGATTCTGGGCGCGGGGCTCTACGTCGACAACGAGGTCGGCGCGGTGGGTTCCACCGGCCGCGGCGAGGCGAACCTCTACGGCCTGTGCTCCTTCCTGATCGTCGAAGAGATGCGGCGCGGCGCGTCGCCGAAGGACGCGGGCATGACGGCGCTCAGAGCGCATCAAGGCGAACACGATCGAGAAGCGCCTGCTCAACGACCGCGGCGAGCCGAACTTCAACATCAACTTCTACGTGATGACCAGGAGCGGCGAGCACGCCGGCGTGACGATGTACGGCGGGCCGAACGTCACGTACGCGATCTGCAACGAGCACGGCGCCACGACCCTTCCCATGGACGCCCTGCTCCCGGGCCAGCCGTAGGGCGGACGGGAGGGTCGCAACCGGAACGGCGAACATGAACCTGCACCGTCGTGTGCTCTCCGGCGCCATTCGGCGGCGCGCAAGCGCTTTGCACGCTCCTGGTCGTCGTGGTCACGTCAGTGGCGGCCGCGATCGCCCAATCAGGGCAGCTTCCCACGCTCAAATCCGGCGTCGAGCTGATTGCCGTCGACGTCGAAGTGGTTGCCGGCAACGGTGAGCCCATCGCCGGTCTCCAGCCGTCCGATTTCGACGTGCGTATCGACGGCAAGGTCCGGCGGGTCGTCAGCGCCGACTTCGTGCGCTACAACGTCGCGACGTCGGTGGCGCACGACGGTCGATGCGCCCGCGGAGCCAGCCCCGCCTCCGCGCCGGCTGTATCTCATCGCCGTTGACGAGCACAGTTTCAGCCAGGCGGCGGTCCGGGCGCCCATGAAGGCCGCCGCGGCGTTCGTGGATCGGCTGCGGCCCGAGGACCTCGTCGGCCTCTACTCCTACCCGACGGGCGCGGCGCACGTCGACTTCACGACGGAACATGCGCAGGTGAAGGAGGCGCTCGCGCACATCCAGGGGCTGTTCGATCCGCCGCATACCGAATATCACCTGTCTTTCTCCGAGGTGATGGACATCACCGCGAATGACGCGCAGGTGTTTGGGAAGGTCGTGGCGCGCGAATGCACGCAGGGCGACATCATGTGTCCGCCGGCGGTTCGTGCCGAGGCGCTGGCGCTCGGCAACGAACTGGAGAATCGCATCTCGCAGAGCCTCGGGGGGCTGCGCGGCCTGCTCGAGGGGCTTGCCGACGTTCCGCAGCGCAAGACGGTCGTGCTCGTCAGCGGCGGACTGATTGCCGGCGACCGGATTGGCGGACGCCCGGACGTGACGAACGAGTCGATTGCGGTCGGGCGCGCGGCCCTTCGCGCGAATGTGAATCTGTACGTGCTCCACATGGACACGAGCTTCCTGGATGTGTACTCCGTCACCGGCCCGGCCAACATGTCCACGATCTTCCGGGACAACAGTGCCACGGCGCGGGGGCTCGATCTCGTGGCGGGCGGCGCTGGAGGTGCGGTGCTGACTGTCGCCGCCGGCACGGGCGACTCCGCGTTCGACCGGGTGCTCAGGGAAACGTCGGCGCACTATGTGCTCGGCGTGTCGGTGGACGAGGCCGATCGCAACGGGCGCGATCCACGCGATCGCCGTCCGCCTGAAGCGCAAGGGCGCGACCCTCCGGAGCCGGACGATGGTGCTGATCCCGAGACCGGGGGCAGCCGCGAACGCGCCGCCCGAACCCGAGGACCTGATGCCGCAGGAGCCCGCGCCGGTGCTCGAGAAGCCGGACGCCGGGACGCCGTCGCTCGAGGCCATCCTCAGGTCGGCCGCGAGGTACCTCGATGCCTACGAGCAGGAAGCGTCGGCGCTGGTGTCGGAGGAGACCTACCTCCAGAAGACGCCGGAACCCGATCCGAAGACGAACGCCGTCTCCCGGCAGCTGCGATCCGACATGCTGATCATCCCGGATGCGACCGTCGGCTGGCTGGGGTTCAGGGACGTGTTCGAGGTGGACGGCGAGCAGGTGCACAACCGCACGGACCGGCTGACCGCGCTCTTCATGCGGCCGCTGCCAGACCGCATGGGGCAGGCGAGGCGGATCGTCCTTGAGAGCGCCCGCTTCAACCTGCGGAGCGACATCTTCCGCACGGTCAACATGCCGATGATGGCGCTGCGGTTCCTCCGCTTCGTCGATCAGCACCGATCGAAGTTCACGCTCGACGGGCTCCAGGTCGTCGACGGCGCCCGGGTGGCGCTGGTGCGATTCGAGGAGCAGACCAAACCGCGCATGATCGAGTCGAACGACGCCGCTCCAGCGCGTGGAGCGTTCTGGATCGAGCCCCGGACCGGCCGCGTGGTCCAGAGCGAACTGTTGTTCGACACGGGAAAAAGGCCACCCGCCTGCGCGTTCGCGTGCGGGTCGGCTACGGCGCGCAGCCCGTCGGATCGGCGTCAGGAGCCGCAGCAGCGGAGGAGAGTTGGGTCCCTGCGTCGATGGACGAGGAATACCGTCTTGGCAAGGGCGCCCTCGCGGTCGAAGGCCACGCCACGTACGCGAACTACCGCAAGTTCAAGGTCGAAACCACCACGACGATAAAGAAATGGTAAATGGAAAATGGAGAATGGTAAATGGAATGGTTAGATGGGCTCTTTTCCATTTTCCATTTACCATTTCTTTACTTCCCCGCCTTGCGCATCGTCCGCATCGCTGTCCCGGCAACCTTGCCATCGACGCTGACGATCATCCGCATCACGTAATCACCGGGCGGCAGCGCGCCGATTGAGAAGCCGCCGACGCTGACGCGCATGTCGTCGGACGCGGTCGGCTGAATCGTCGCGGGCGTTGTCGCGATGGCGGGCGCGTCCTCGGACGGCGCCAGTTCGATCGACCCGGTGACCGCCGCGCCCTTCGGCACGCCGTAAAGCTCCAGGTATCCGACGGCGCCCTGGTCGGAGGGGCTGAAGATCACGCGCGGCTTGAAGCCGTTGTCGGCCACGCCGAGCGTCAGCGCGCTCAAGGTGATCGGTCCGGCGTCCGTCAACCGCGCCTCGAGCGGATAGTCAACGGCGCCGCCGCGTCCCGACGCGTCAGTCGCCGCGACCCGCAGCCGGTAGTTGCCGGGTGCGACCAGCAGCGCGGCGACGACCGGCGTGTGTTCGAGCTCGGCCGGCTGTGCGGTCCACTGCGCTGCGATCTTGTTGCCGTCGATGAGCGCGATCATCGCCGAGGCGATCTTGACGCCCGGATCCTCCGGCTCGAAGAGCGTGATGACCTTCAGCTTGCTGCCCGGGTCGCGCATCGCCCAGCCGGTGGCGCGCAGCGGGAGGTCGCGAAACGCGTCCGCGGAGCGCAGCATGTCCTTCGGTGAGGGGGTCTTCCCACCGGCGCTCCCGATGGCCACGCTCGTTCCGGCCTCGATCTTCACCCCGTCGCGGGTTGCGCGCAGATCGACCTTGTGCGAGTTGCCCTTGCGATCGGCGGGATCGGCGTCGAAGCCGGCCACGTAGTACGCGGAGGTTTCATCGGCGACGCGATCGAGCACGTTGGCGCCGTTGCCGGCCAGCCGGATGACGGTGGCGGACGCGACGCCCGCGAGGCTTTCAAGTCCGGCCTGGGCATCCGAACTGGCGGTGGCGCGCCCATCCACGACGTTGACGACATAGACCGCCGCCGGCAATCCGGCGGCCGCCTGGCCGACCTCGGAGAAGTGCTGCGGCCGAAGCAGGCAGAGGCCGGAACTCGTCCCGAGCGACGTGCGGGTCTGCGTCGGCGGGAGCGGCGCAATTCCGCTCGACACGATCAGGAAGGTCGTCTTCGCGTCGGTCGCATTGGCCAGCAGCCCCTTCACCGACTCGAGAATCTGGCTCGTGCGGCACTGGAAGTCCGCGCTGGATTCGTTGACCTGCGCCTCGCCCTTCAGGCCGTCGATGGCCGCGCCGACCTTCGTGCGATCGGTCGTCGCCCCGAGGCTCACGCCGGCGCTGCGCAGGCTGAGCACGCCGATCCGGTCGGTCGGGGCGAGCTTCGTCACCAGGTGCCGGAGCGCCTCCTGCACCGGCGGCTCTTTCCCTGGCGAGATGGACTCGTCGTCCACGACGATGATCACGTCGCGGCCGGTGTCCATGGCGGTGTTGCTGCCGAAGGCGGGCTTCGTCGGCATCGGGCGAGTGGCCGCGGCGCCGGCGCCGATCTTCACCAGGTCGAGCGTGCGGATGTCGCGCGCCTTGCCGTCGATCTTCAGCGCGAGATCCGCCGGCTTCAGATCGAGCACCGGCTGGCCGCTGTCGGTCACGGCCCGGAACGAGAGCCTCGCCGTCCCCTGCGCGGAGGCGGGTGCGGAAAGAAACACCACGAACGCGCACGACAGCGCGACCGACACGCCAGGCTGGATTTTCATGCGGAGAGAATACAACGTCGGCGTGTGCGAGTCACGTCGAGGTGGTGCCGAAAAACCGGCGGTCCGCCGACTTGGGCCGCGGCTACGCCAGGGCGTTACGCGACGGCCAGCGCACGTCCATTTCCCGCGCCGTCAAGCAGCGCGCCGGTGGTGAACGCGGCCTCGTTCGGAGAGCAGCCACGGCATGGCGCGCGCGCCTACTCGGACTTCATCACCGCCGCAAGATCCAGGCTGGAGATCCTGAACGCCGGACGCAGCGTCACGGCCAGGACCAGCAGCGAAATCACGGCCGAGACCGCCGTCAGCGTGAGCGCATCGAGCGCCTGCACACGGAACATGAAGGACTGGATCGTGCCGGCAGCCGCCCAGGTCAGGAACAGGCCTGCGATGAGACCTGCGGCGACCTGGCGGGCGGTGTCGGAGAGCATCAGCATCACGAGCTGCCAGCGCGTCGCTCCCAGGGCCGCGCGCACGCCCAGCTCGCGGGTGCGCATGACGGCCATCGATTCGGCGAGCACGTAGGTGGCGACGAGCGTGAGCAGCACTGCGATGCCGCCCAGCGTTCCGAGCACGACCGCACCGAACTGCTGCGCGTTCATCTGTCGCGACAGCGACTCCTGCATCGTCACCTGAGTCGGCGGAACGATCGTGCGGTCGATCTCGCGAATGGCCGTCGTGACGGCGCGCATGGTGGCCGCGGGATCGCCGGCCGCGCGCGCGACCCACTGGCCCGAGGTCGACGGGGCCCGCTGCGTGAGCGGTTGATAGAGCACGAGCGGTTCGACGACTGCCACGCGCGTAATCACGTCCGGAACCACGCCGACGACTTCGACCTGGGCCGGGGGTCGTCCCAGCGGTCTGAACGGCATCGTGATGCGCTTACCGAGGGCGCTGCCACCCTCGCCGAGCAGGCGCGCGTAGGACTCGCTGACGATCCCCACGAGCGGCGCGTTCGGCCCGTCGCTCGCGGCAAAATCGCGTCCGGCGGCGAGCGCCAGCCCGATCGTGGAGAAGTAGCGCTCGTCGATGCTCGTGAACTCCACCTGGGTGGGGAACGCCCGCGGCACGCCGTCGATCGCCAGCGTGCCAGACATCCCGCCGGTGTCCTCGAAAAACGACAGCGATGTGATCGACGGATCCCCCTCGAGGCGAGCCTTCAGGCGTGTAAAGAAGTCGGCGGCTCGCGGCGGATCGGTACTGATACTGGCGGAGCAACAAGGTGCCTGTGACGAGGCGCGAGGGAGCGACGTCCGCGTTCAGCGCCAGCGCGCCGAGCAGCGTCCGCGTGAACACGCCCGCGCCGGCGACCAGCATCAGCGCGATGGCCACCTGCCCGGCAACGAGCACGACTCGTGACCGGCGTCGAACGAGCCGGGTGCTGGCGCCGCGAGACCGGATCGCGTCCGCCATATCGGCGCGGAATCCGAGCCAGGCGGCGACGCCGCCGATCAGGGCCATCGCGGCCAGCGACGCCGTGAGGGCCCCGACAACGACGCTCGAGTCGAGCGACAGTTCCAGCGCATCGATCGTCACGCCCCCGGGCAACTGGAAGGCGCGAAGCGCCTGGAAAATCGCCAATCCAACGGGAATCGCAAGGGCCGCGCCGGCACTCGTCAATACGGCTCCCTCGATCGCCACGCCGCGCGCGAGCCGCGCCCGCGACGCGCCGAGCGCCAGGCACATCGCGAACTCGCCCGAGCGCGCTTCAGTGCGCACCAGGAGCAGCGTGCCGACGGTGAGGCAGCCCGCGAGCAGCAGCAGGGCGACCGTCACGCCGAGGATCCGTGCGAACTGCGTCACCCCGGCGCGGGTTCTCCTGGGGAGTGCCTCGACGTCAACCGGGGATACGGCCAGTCGCGCGACGCGGCGTGGATTCAGCAACGGCAGCGCGGCCAGACGAGCGTCGAGCTGCGCGGGGGTGGACGCGGAACGGCCGATCAGCATGACGCCGGCGGTAGGCGACATCTCGACGTTCGCTCGGGCGAAGTAGTTCGTCAGAGGGCTGCCGACTTCGCCGATCACGTGGAACGGCACGAACACATCCGGAGCCTGGTCGAGGCTGATCCCCCGAAACCGGGCGGCGGCGACCCCAACGATCGCGACCCGCTGATGATTGATGACGACGGTCCGACCCGTCACGTCCGGCGCCGCCCCGAACGTGCGCCGCCAGTATCGATCCGAGAGGAGCGCAACAGGTGGAGCGCCCTCGCGGTCATCCTCGGTCGTGAAGCCGCGCCCCCTCTGGACGTCGACGCCGAGCACGTCGAAGTAGTCAGCCGTCACGAACGAAACGTACCCATGCGCAGGGCCATGCCCCTCATCGACGACGAGGCGCATCGCCGGAATCCAGACGGCCGCGACCCGATCGAACACGCCGCTGTCGCGAATGTACGCGTAGTAGGGATATGTGAAGCCGGTGTCGAGGGTCCCCGACGCGCGGCCACGCTCCACGCGCTGTCCCACGACGGACAGGTGATTGGGGTCGGTGACAGGCAATGGCCGCAGCAGCACCGCGGACAGGAGCGACCAGGTCGCCGCCGCTGCGCCGATCGCGCACGCGAGGGTGACGATTGAGGCAAGGGTGGCCGCCGGATGACCGGCCAGACGCCGGAACGCGAGACCGACCTCGTTCAAAGGACCTCCTCCCGCCGCGTCGCGATGCGGTGGAGTGTAGTGGATCCGTCGTGACAGGTAGATGGGAAAAATGAGCGGCGTGTCATTCCCGACCTGCGCGCGGTTCCGGCTGCCTCGGGAAGCTGCGACCGCTATTTCGGTGTCGTGATCCGGAGCGAGGCCGTTCGGGTCTGCCCTTCGGCCATCGTGATCTTCTCGGCCGACTTGCGCAGACCCTCGAGGTACTCCGGGTCGTTCCACGCACCGTCCTCGATATACTCCTGCGCGATCGCCAGGTACTCGCCGGGCGGAAGCGACTTGATTTCCCAGCGCCCCTGCTGGTCGGGACGTGCCGCGCGCACCCATCGCGAGCGCTCCGTCCAGCGTCCGGCATCCTCCGCGAACACGAGCACGGTTGCGTCCCTTATCGGGGTCCCGGTCTCCGCGACGAGCATGCCGCTGATGCTGCTGAGCTGATTCGTGAGCAGGATCTGGACGCCGGTCAGCGAGCGTCCGCTCTCCAGGTCGATCACGTCGTCGGTGATGTCCCGTCCCTCGTGCGTGATCGTCTTGACCGCCCACCCGTCCGGAAGCGTGACGTCGAAGCGCGCGCGCCCGAACACGTGCGCGACTGTGAACGTGCCGTCATCCTTGACGCTGGAGCCGCCGAAGGTTCCGGAGAACGTGCCCAGCAGGGCAGGGCTCGGCTGGCTCCGAAGCCGCTCGCCGACGAGCACGCGCACCGACGACATCTTCGGTGCCGGTTCGTCTTCCACGACGACGCGGCCGCTGACCGTGCCGCCCTCAGAACCCAGCAGCGCGATGTTCTCGATATCGACACCGTCAACGGTGATGTTGGCGAGCGCGGCCTCCGGCGGGCCGTCGGCGCTGCCGGGCGGGCGGGTTGCACTGAGGGCGTACTCTCCCGGTGTCACGTCCTTGAACGAGAAGCTTCCGTCCGGCTTCACCGTTGCGCTGCTTCCCCCTCCGAACGAGGCGCCGTGGAGCCCCCGGACTTCAATCGACATGCTGACGCTCGAAAAGGGGCGCCCCTGTGAATCGATGGCGGTGCCCGATACGGCGGCGCCCCGCCCCGGCACGAGCGAGAAATCAACCGCAGGCGATTCCTGTCCGATTTTCGTTGTGACGCGCCGCGCATCGGCGCCGGACGTCACGCCGGGGTAGTACGTGGGTGCGTAGCCGAAGACAGTGTCCACGCCGTTGTCGCGCACGGTCCATTTTTCACGGGTCGTGGCCTGCACGACGTACGAGCCGGGAGACAGCCGGGGGATACGGTATTCGCCCACATCGTCGCTGCGCGCGCCGAGCTCGCTGACGGGGACCAGGCGACGGCGCCCTTCATAGAACATCATCCGCATCGCGACGACAGCCACGCCTTCGATGGGCTCTCCGAGTTCGTCGGTGATGCGGCCCGTAATGACGCTCATGCGCGGAAGGGCGAAGTCGATCTTCTCGAGCGTCTCGCCCTCGCGGAGTTCCACCGGGCGGCCCAGTTCGTCGGGACGTGTCTGGCCGTATTGCAGCGGGAGGTAGCCGCTGCGCGTGACCGACACGCGGTATCGGCCAGCGGGAAGATTCGCGAATTCGAACGTGCCGTCCAGCCCGGTGCTGGTGCTTCTGCGGCCGTTCGAAGGCAGCTGCCCGGATGCAATCGTCACCTGGGCGCGTCGCAGCGGCCGCGTCGTGTCGAGCGCGATGACACGGCCGCGCAAGACCGCCGTACCCGCCGCCTCCGACCCCACCGCGTCACGCGGCGGACGCTGCGGCGCCGGAGAACCGGACTGTGCGGCCGCGGCCGCCCCGACGCACAGAATGGCAAGGGCCGCTGCGAGTGCGCCTTTGTATCGGCCGAGGTTCATGGGATACCCCTGGCGCAGTGTACGCCACAGCGGCGTCGATCGAAAAGCGGCCGACACGCGCGCCAAGCGAAAGGGCGACCCGGAGGGGTCGCCCTTTGTTGCGCCGAGCGCTGACCCCCGGCCGCCCATCACTTCGGCGACGATTTCGTGCCCGTCAGCTTGATCTGAGCCGGCGCCGTCAATGTCAGGTTGTACTTGGCGAGCGTCGGCGCGAGCGTCGCCGCCTTGGCGAACACCGCGTTGGCTTCGGTCACCGCCTTCGGCATCTGCGCCTTCGCCTCGGCGTAGGCCTTCGTCGTGCCTTCCGTCAGCGGCATGGTCGCCATGAGGCCGTTCTTGGCCTGCGCTGCGCGGGCGATCGGCTGATCGCCGGTCGTCGCCGCGCCCCGGCCGCCGCCGCGGCCGCCCGCCGGCGCGGCGAACTTCGGCGCCAGGGCGGTCAGGTCCTTGTTGAACGCCTCGAACGACGCCTTGACCTCCGCCGGAATATCGGTGCGGCTGCCGAGCGCGGTGGCGATCGTGTTCGCTTCACGCTGCAGGGCCTGGACGCTCGTGGAGATCTCGGCGCCGCGCTTCTGGAGCTCGTGCATCTCCATCGCCATGTCGTACATCTTCTTGCGCTCGAGTTCCGTCAGCACCACTTCCGGATCCGCCATCACGCGCAGCGGCTTCGTCTCGATCGTCTTGCCGTCGATGACGAGCGCGACGTTGTAGACGCCGGGCAGCACGAACGGCCCGGGTGTGCCGCCCCCACCGCCGCCGCCGAAACCGCCGCCCCGCCGCCGCCGGCGCAGCCCGCCCCGAAGGAAGTCGTGTCCTCGTTCCCGGGCTCTTCACCCGCTCCGCCCTGGCGGCCGCCGCCGCGGCCGGCCCCGCCGCGGCCGGCCGGCGGCGGGATCGGTTGCACGCGCAGATCCCAGCACGCCGCCTGGAGCCCGGCCTTGTTCGACTTGGCCAGCACCGGTCCGGAGATCTCGCGCACGTCGCGATTGAGCGCGTCCGTGATCTTCAAGCTCACGGCGCCGACGTCCTTCTTGTTGAACCAGGAGATGACGGCTGCCTGCGGCGGGTTCTCGCCGTAGAAGTTCTGATCGCCCCAGAACTCGTAGTTGCGATCGCGCGCCGGGCGGCGATACATCGCGGTCGGCGGCATCGAGAACAGTTTCGCGTCGGCCGTCGTCGCCTGGGCCGCGGCGTACTCCTGGATGGGTTCGAGGTGATCGAGGATCCAGATCGCGCGGCCGTGCGTCGCGACGATCATCGCGTTGTCGCGCGGGTGCAGGGTGATCTCGTCCACCCGTACGGTGGGGAAGTTCCCCTTCAGCCGGTTCCACGTCCGGCCGCGGTCGGTTGTCGCAAACAGACCCGTCTCGGTGCCGACGTACAGCACATCGGGGTTCTTCAGGTCCTCGGTCAGCGTCTTGACGACTTCGCCCTTCAGGTTCGACGCCAGCGACTGGAAGGTCTGCCCGTAGTCCGTGCTGACGTAGACGTAGGTGGCAAAGTTGTCCTGGCGGTGATCGTCGAACGTGACGTAGACCGTGCCTTCGTCGAACCGCGACGGCACGACTTCCGAGACGAACCCGCCCTTCGGCGCGTCCGGGATCTTCGACGCCACGTTGGTCCATGTCTTCCCGGCGTCGCGCGAGACCTGCACGTTCCCGTCGTCGGTGCCCGCGTAGTAGAGGCCGGCGCGCTTCGGCGACTCGGCGAACTGCACGATGGTCGAGAACGCGGAGATGCCGTCGTTCTTCGAGATGGCGATGTCGCTGCCCTTGAGGCCCATCGTGACGACCTCGTCGCGGTTGACGTCGTTGGTCAGGTCCGGGCTGATCGCCGTCCATGTCAGGCCGCGATCGGCGGAGCGGAAGACCTTCTGCGCCGCCGCGTAGACGACCTTGTGGTCCTGCGGCGAGAGCACCAGGGGCGTGTCCCAGTGCCAGCGCAACGCCGGCTCGCCGGCTGCGGGCTGCGGCCGGATGCTGACGGTCTCCCCGGTCACGCGATCCACGCGGACCATGTTGCCGTCCTGCGTCTCGCTGTACACGATGCGGTGGTCGGTCGGGTCCTGAAGCACGACGAAGCCGTCGCCGCCCTGGAGCGTCTGCCACTGGAAATTGGCGATGCCAGCCGCGCCGCGCACCGCGCTCGGGCCGCACCAGTCGTAGTTGTCCTGCATGCCGCCGCAGACGTTGTAGGGCGTCGCCATGTCATAGCTCACGTGGTAGAAGAGCCCGACGGGCAGGTTGGGCACGAAGACCCACGTCTTCGCCATGTCGTACGAGTAGGCGAGGCCGCCGTCGTTGCCGATGATGACGTGGCTGGAATTGGACGGATCGATCCAGATGGCGTGCACGTCGTCGTGAATCGGCCGCGCGACGTCGGTCTGGATGGTTTTGCCGCCGTCGGTGGTCTGGTGCAGGCCGACGCCGCCGAGGTACACCACGTCCGGATCGTTCGGATCGATGCGCACCTGGCTGAAGTACATCGGCCGGGGGTTTGCGTTGTTGACCTTCTTCCACGTCGCGCCGCCGTCGTCGGAGCGATAGAGGCCGGTCGGCTCGTTGTTGAGCGGCCCGCCGCCGCCCCGCCCGAACTGCGCGGGGGGCGCCTCGGGGGGCGCTCCGGGGGGCGCTTCGGGGGCCGCGCCGCGACCCGCCACTCCTCGTCCACCGCGGCCCTGCGAGGCCGGGCCCTCGATGAGCGCATAAAGGACGTTGGGACGCTTGCGGTAGACGTCGACGGCGATGCGGCCCAGCGGTCCTTCCGGGATGCCGGTCTTGAGCCTCGTCCACGTGTCGCCGCCGTCGGTGGACTTCCACAGACCGCTGCCGGGACCGCCGCCGTTCATGCAGCACGCGGTGCGGCGGCGCTGGTAGGTGGACGCATACACGACCTTGCTGTCGTCCGGATCCATCACGAGATCGTTCGCGCCCGTGTCGTCGTCGACCTTCAGGACCTGCTTCCACGTCTTGCCACCGTCGGTCGTCTTGTACACGCCGCGCTCACCACCGGGCCCCCAGAGGCTGCCCGTCGCCGCCACCAGGACGGTATCGGTCGCGCGCGGGTCGATGACGATGCGGTTGATGTAGCGCGAGGTCTTCAGCCCGACATGCGCCCAGGTCTTGCCCCCGTCGGTCGATTTGTAGACGCCGTCTCCCCACGATGTGCTCTGGCGGTTGTTCGATTCCCCGGTGCCGACCCACACGAGATCCGGGTTCGACGGCGACACGGCCACGTCGCCGATCGAGATGAGCCCCTGATCCTGGAACTGCGCGTCGAACGTGGTGCCGTTGTTGGTGGTTTTCCACAGGCCGCCGTGCGCGGTCCCGACATAGAAAATCGCAGGATTCGCTTCGTAGACGGCAACGTCGGAGATGCGGCCCGACATCGACGCGGGGCCGATGGAGCGGAAGTGCAGCGTGTCGAACGGGCTGCCGACGGGTTCCATCGACGGTGCCGGCCTCGTCTGTCCAATGAGCGACTGCCCGGCGAATGCGAGGGCCGCGGCGCCAAGGCCAACGAGTCGTAAGTGTTTCAAGCGAGCCTCCAGAGGAAAAAACCGAGGGGAGCGGCATTAACTACGCTCAGCCCGTGGGAGGGCGCCAGCGAACTCGACCGCGCCGCCGCGGACCCCGCCACACTCGCATTGCGGGAAACCGACCTTGCCGGGCGTTTCGCCCCGAACAAGGGAATGTCGCCGCACGCCGGCCAGCGATTCCGGTCCCCGAAGTTCTACCGCTGTCCGCACTGCCGACGCCGGACCCGCGTCGACCCGCGCCCGCTCGTCCCCGACGTGAACTGGAACGGGCTCCCTTCGGCGTTTCCTGAGGTATTGAAAGCCCGTTTTGACACCTTCCGGCCGGTGTCCCGCTGGTCGGTACGATTTTTTCTGCAACGGATGCCAGCGCCCCGTGCGCCTGTTGTACGACTACACGGAGCAGGGGATGGGCGGCCCATGGACGCCCGTCGTGAGCCGCATCATCGAAACCGCAGAGTAGAAGGTGAAGTGGAGCGGATTGCAGATTGCCGACTGCAGATTGCCGATGGACGGACTGCCGGCGGATTGCCGATTGCGAGTGCTGATTGGGACACCCAATCGGCAATCCCCAATCCGTCAATCGGCAACCGGCAATCTTCAATCCGTATCAAATCTGCAATCTGCAACCTGCAGTCTGCAGTGCTTCACCGAGCCGCAGTGGTGGTGGGCGCAGCTTTTTTCTTGAACATGGGCGAGACGTCGCGCTTGCCCTTGTCCAGGTAGGAGACGCCCTTGTCCATCCACTCCGGACGCGGCTTGCCGAGCAGGTAGTGGTCGAAGAACTCGTCCATGTGGACGGTCCAGTGCTTCATGTTGTCGCGGTTGCGCAGGCCGTGCGGCTCGCCGTTGTAGGAGAACATGTAGGCCTCCTTCCCGAGCCGGCGCATGGCGGTGTTGAACTCGATGCCCTGGTACCAGGGGACCGCGTCGTCCGCGTCGTTGTGGATCGTGAGATACGGCGTCTGGATTTTCTTGACCCAGAAGATCGGTGAGTTCTCGATGAACTGGAGCGGCGCGTCCCAGGGTGGGGCGCCGATGCGGCTCTGGGTCTTCTCGGTACTGGAACTCGCGCACCATGCCGGTGCCCCACCGGATGCCGCCGTACGCGCTGATCATGTTCGACACCGAGGCGCCCGCCTCGACCGCGGCGAACATGTTGGTCCGCGTGATCAGGTGCGTGATCTGGTAGCCGCCCCACGAGTGGCCCTGGATCCCGATGCGCTTCGGATCGATGAAGCCCATCGAGACGACCGTGTTCACTGCGGGGATCACGCACTTCTCAGCCGCTTCTCCAGGATAGCCCGTCGTATAGACGATGTCCGGACGCAGCACGACGTAGCCGTTGCTGACGTAGCGCGGGATGTTGATGCTCGTGCCCACGTTGGGCGCCGCGTAGCTGTGCAGCCCCTGCGTCAGCTCCTCGTAGATGTAGACCATGAGCGGGTACTTCTTCTTCGGATCGAAGTTGTCCGGCTTGGTCAGGATCGCCCGCAGCGTCTTGCCGTCCGCGTTGATGTAGTCGATGAGCTCGGACGTGCCCCACACCAGCTCCGACTGCTGCGGGTTGGCGTCCGACACCTTCTGCATGTTCTTGAACGACGTGTCGCTGACCCACAGGTTCGGGAACTCCTCGAACCGCGACAGCGTGAAGACGACGGTATCGGCCTTTTCCGCCTTGGTGACCGGGCCGAACGCCTTGTCGAGCATCACGACTTTCTCCGGCGCCGCCGTGCCGGTGAACGACGCGCGGTAGAACCCGGTCGCACGCGTATCGTCATTGGTCGCCGACAGGAGCAGCGGCACGTTGGTCGGCACCGTGGTCTGCTCCGGATCGAGCGAACGATACCGGAACGCCACGTGCTGCTTGCGCCCTTCACCGGCTGTGATCATCCGCGCGCCGCTCCCGTCCGGCTTGACGTCCCACACGTCGAACTCGTCGTAGAGCAGCAGCGACTGGTCGTTGGCCGTCCACCCGCCCGTGCCGTACGGGCCGGGGAGATCGGGCGTGTTGTTCTCCTGCTGGAACTTCGTCGGCAGCTTCTGCGTGATGTTCGTGCGCACGCCGTCCGCGACACGGTAGGTGAACCACTGCCCGGTGTTTTCATCGAAGTAGAGGATGTACTTCCCGCCGGGTGAGAGCGAGGTCGTGTTGCTGCCCCAGTGCTCGAGCATTTTTTGCGGCTTCCCGCTCTTCAGGTCCACCAGGTAGACGTCGTTGTAGGTCTGATCCCAGGAGATTTCCTTCCGATAGGGCAGGTCGCTCAGCCCGAGTGCGTGCGCGGAATCGTCGGTCACGTTGACCGTGGGCAGGTCGGGCGTGGCGAGCTGCATGAACTTCCGGTCGGCGAGCGAGACGACCGCGCGGTAGTTGCGCGTGCGCTCCTGTTCGGCTCGCACCTTCTGCATCGGCTGGATGATCGCGTCGTTCCACGACCAGAGATCCACCTGGATCGGCGCCGGCGTCTTCGCGTCCGGATCGGGGGGCGGGGGCGGCGGAGGCGCCGTGGCGAGCGCGAGGCGCGCGCCATCCTTCGAGAATTGGGGCGCGGCGTTGTCGGCCACGACCATCCCGGCCGGCATGCCGGGCGTGGACGCCGAGACGAGCTCGGCCGCCGCGGCCTCGGACGCCTGCCAGTAGTACCAGGCGATACGGGGCGACCGGCTTGTCGTACTCCGCCTTGTCGCTGAGGAACGCGACCTGCTGGCCGGCCTTGTCGAACGCGAGACTCTTGTAATGCCCCCGTCCGGTGAGGAGCGTCGTTACCAGGCCGTCGGCCGTCTTGCGGACGAAGGCGCCGTCCTTGGCCGCGTCCGTCGAAGAGGTGGCGTACGCCAGAAGGGCGCCCTTCGTGTCGAACTCGTATTCGGTGACTTCCGGAATCGTCGTTTCATCGCCGGTGGTGAGATTGCGGAGGATCAGATCGGATCCCGGGTCCTTACGCTTCTCCCGCGCGGCATTCTGGGCGCCGGCTCCGCGTTCACCCGCGGCGGCTGCGGCGGGTGGCGTGCCCTGACGTCCACCGCGGCCGCCGCGCCCGCCCCGTCCGCCGCCGCCGGTGCCGCCCACACCCTTGTAGTAAGCGAGCCACGTCGATGACTCGTCCGGCACGCGGAAGCTGCCGACCTTCTCGAAGGTCGTTACCTTGCCGTCGGGGAGCGACATGATCCCCATGCCGGTGCGCGGCGTGCGCGCGGCCTGGTTGTTCCCGCGGCCGCCCCGGCCTTCCGCACCGGCCGCCTGGCTCTGGCTCCGCGTCTGCTCGCGCTCTTTTTCCTCTTCGGCCTTCGTCTGGGCAATCGTGAAGACCACGTATTTGCCGTCGGCCGTGAAATCCGGACCGGTGCCGCGAGGCGACCTGAACTCCTGGCCGCTGCGCAGGTTGCGGACGACGAGATCGCCGTCGTCACCCTGCGACGTGAGCGCGTAGGCCAGCCACTGGCCGTCGTTCGACAGGCGCGTGCCGCCTATGGAACGCCAGTAGTCCATGACGTCGTAAGTGATGGGGCGCTTGGCTGATGGGGACGGCGTCTGCGCCGTCAGAGACCACTGAAACGCGATAATCGTACCGACAAGCAGGGCGAGAGTTCGCCCATGCGGCCGCAAACGCATAACAACCTCCTGGTTTCGCTGGAGCTTGGAAAAGCGCTCCATTATCGCGCAAACCCGGGGCGGGCGTCAGGATTAGCGGCCGAATTTCTTCAAGGTCGCTTTCAGGGATTCAATCGGCAGGGCGGGCACGGTCCGGCCGTTGCCGGTGGTCGTGGTCGCGGCGAGAAGCGAGTTGTACACCGCCTCCTCGGTCGCATCGAGCGTGGCTTCGAAGAGGCCCGACATGGCGTCGGTGTGAAGGCTCACGAGCTGCTGAATCGGAGACGGCGGCGCGCCGGCGGGCCGGACGGTCGAAAAGGCGATGGCGAAGTCGCCGCTGCCATTGGAATACGTCGACCCGGTGCGGGCGAGGGCAAAGACGGAACGGGCGGCGACGCGCTCGAGGTTCCTCGCGTCGAGCGGGGCGTCGGTCGCCACGATGATCATGCAGGAACCATCCGCCTTCGCGCCTTGCGCCGCTACGGCGGACAGGTCCGCTGGCGCGGCTGGCGGCGCTACGGCGGACAGGTCCGCTGGCGCGGCTGGCGGCGCTACGGCGGACAGGTCCGCTGGCGCGGCTGGCGCCGCTACGGCGGACAGGTCCGATTGCGCAGCGTTCGGCGGCCGGCGCTCGGCGTTCGGAGACAGCTCTTTCCACACGGGCACGCCGGCGATCGTCAGGCGTCCGCCGTAGTTCGTTTGAACCAGCACGCCAATCGTGTAGGTCTCGGCGCCCACGCGCACGCGGCGCGACGACGTTCCGATGCCGCCCTTCCAGCCGAAGGCGATCGTGCCGGTGCCGGCGCCGACCGCCCCTTCGTCGACGGGGCCGGCCTTCGCGTTGTTGATGGCTGCCTGCACGTGCTCGCGCGTGACGTGCAGGCCGCGGATGTCGTTCAGGCCGCCGTCGTTGGTTTCGCCCACGAGCGCGTTGACGGAGCGGACGTCCGCATTGCCCGGCCGGTCGAGCGTCCAGCGGACCACGGCCTCCATGGCGGTACCGACGGACAGTGTATTGGTCAGCACGATCGGCGTCTCGATCGTGCCGAGCTCGTGCACCTGAGTCGAACCGGCGAGCTTGCCGAACGCGTTGCCGACGAAGACCGCGCCCGCCACCTTGTCGCGGAACAGATTGCCGCCGTGCGGAATGACTGCCGTCACACCGGTGCGCACGGTGTCGCCCTCGACAATCGTTGTCTGGCCGACCAGCACGCCGCCCACGTCGGTAATCGCGTTGAGCGGTCCGGGTTCGAGCACGCCCGGCGCAATGCCCAGGTCGCGCGCGCGCGGGCGCTGGGCGGGAGACTGAGCCACGGCGGCGATGATGGACATAGCGAGCAGCAGGCGCATATCGGCAGTCACACGTGCCAGTTCTCACCACGGATCACACGGATCACACTGATCCCGACTGAGAATCTGACCACTGGTCACACGAATCACACTGATCCCGACCGAGAACAGCAGATCTGTGTGTTCTGTGGTTGAAACTCTTCCTGATCCGCATGATCCGTGTGATCCGTGTCGTATTATACGTTGCGTCATGAACATCTATCTTGCCTGCACGGTCCGCGGCAATCGCGACGCGCTCGAGGCGACGCGCGCGCTGGCCGATCTGCTGGAGCGGCACGGGCACACGGTGCTGACCCGGCACCTGCTCGAAGACGACGTCGAGGCGGTGGAGTCGGCGTTGACCGAGCGCGACGTCTTCGAGCGCGACCTGAAGTGGCTGGCGGCATCGGACCTGGTCGTCGCGGAGGCCTCGGGGTCGAGCTTCGGAGTCGGTTTCGAGGTCGGATACGTCCTCGGCCGCGCGGAGCAGACGGGGCAGCGCGTGCTGCTTTTGTACAGCGCATCGCGCCGCTCCTTCGTGTCCCGGCTCATTTCGGGCAATGCGCACGAGGCCTGTACGACCTACCAGTACAACGACGCGGCCGATCTCCTGCGCTTCGTGGACGGCTATCTCACTCCGGTCGCTGGCTAGCCCCATGCCAGCCATCCGCGTTCGTATCCGGAGGCTTCGGCCCACGGTCGCCCTTCCGAAGTACGAGAGCGCCGCGGCGGCCGGCTTCGATCTCGCGGCTGCCGATGGGGTGACCATCGCACCCGGCGAAGTGACGCTCGTGCCGACCGGGCTCGTCGTCGAAGTGCCGGAGGGCATGTTCCTCGGCATCTTCGCGCGCAGCAGCACACCGCTCAAGCGCGGGCTGATGGTGGCCAACGGCGTGGGCGTCGTCGATGCCGATTACTGCGGTCCGGCTGATGAGGTGAAGGTGCAGGTCCTCAACTTCACCGCCGCGGCCGTCACGATTGCCGCCGGCGACCGCATTGCGCAGGGCATCCTGCTGCCGATCACACGCGTGGAATGGAACGAAGTCGACACGATCGACCGCGAATCGCGCGGCGGGTTCGGCTCGACGGGGTAGGAGTAGGGCTCAAGGCTCAGGGGGCAGGGCTCAGGGCTCAGGGCACAAAAAAAGGGCTGCATGCAGCCCTTTTTTTCTATTCTCGCCCTAAGCCCTAAGCCCTAAGCCCTCCCTACCACCGCGGTTCGCGGCGCCGGTTGCCGCCGCCACCGCCGCCGCCGTTGCCACCGCGTCCGCGTCCGCCGCCGCCGCCGCCGAACCCACCGCCGCCTTCAGGCTTCGGCCGCGCCTCGTTGACCGCCAGCGCGCGACCGCCAAGCTCGTATTCGTTGAACTCCGCGATCGCCTTCTGCGCTTCCTCGTCGGTCGCCATCTCGACAAACGCGAATCCGCGCGCGCGGCCGGTCGCCATGTCGCGCATGACGCGCACGGTTTCGACGTTGCCGGCCTTCCCGAACAGCTCCTGCAGCTCGGCTTCGCCGATCGTGTAGGGGAGATTGCCGACGTACAACTTGCGACCCATGTGTCGTGCTCCTGCCTCTGCTCCCGGCTGACGCCCGCCGGGGTGCGGACCGAAGGCATCCGCAATCCGAAAAAGGAAGCTTAGGATGAGTGGGTGTCCACCCCTGTCGCTTTCGGCGTGCTCGGGCTGAGGGGAGCGAGGTGCGTCTCGGTCGGCTCTAGTGCGAGAGGCAAAAGCAGGCGCTAAACTTCGACTGACTCGTCCAGCCTACAGGACGCCCGAGGGCGGCGCAAGGTATTTGCGGACGTCCAGCCAGCACGGAATCGAGGTCTTGAGCGTGAAGCCTTCGTGCTCGTAGAAGCCCTTCGCCGTGAAGCGGCTGTCGAGATGGATTTGGCCGATCCCTTCGGCCCGGGCCCGCTCGGCCAGCCACCGCAGCAGCGCCCGGCCGTACCCTTCTCCCCGGTGTGACTCGTCCGTCACGAGATCGTCCACGAACAAGTGCTCGCCGCGTGCGAGCGTGTGCGTGCGGCGGACCCCCGCGAGCGCGACGAGGCGATCGTCCGCGAAGGCGCCCACGAGTTCGTAGCCCTCGATCTGCTGGCGCCGCACCTCTCCGAGGAAGGTCCCGGCGACAATACGATCGCGCAGCGACGACATGAGTGGAAAAGCCGCGGTGATCTCCGCGTCGGACCGCAACTCGCGAATCAGCAGCATGATCGCCTCAGTGTAGCCTGTATAAACGCAGGCCCGCATCCCCGACGGCGAGCAGTTCGAGCTCGGGCCGGGCGCTCGTCTGCCGGATGACCAGGTCCGCGTCCCCGAGAAACCGGAGCGGGTGGACCATCACGTGCGTGACGCCCGCGCGGCGCATGGCCGCAATGGCGCGGTCCTCAGGGAAACGCCAGAAGTCTTCGGCGACGCGCGCGTAGCGTCTCCGGCGTGTAGCCGCTGTAGCCGTTCATCAGCGGCCGCCAGTGCGCGGTCGAGTTCAGCACGTACTCGGCGTTCTCGAATACGGCCTGCCGCGGATAGAACGGCATCTCCGCGAGGACGACGCGTCCGGGCTCGCGTGCGAGCATGTCGTACAACGGTGAGATTCCGGCGAAGCGCCGGTACTCGAAGGGAGCACGCAGCGACTCCACGTTCGCGACAACCACCAGGACGACGGCGAGCGCGGCCGCGCGCGCGGTCCGCGGACGTGCGGCTCGAAGCTCGGCGAGCCCGATGCCCGCGAGTCCGGCCATGCCGAGCAGAAAGAGATTGCCGAATCGCGCCGCGACACGCAGTCCCTGCATCGGCGGGAACACCGCGTACAGCCAGCCATACACGGGCGTCCGGGTTCCGAGGGACAGGATGAGCCCCGTGGCGGCGATGCACGCCAGCATGATGGCCCTTCGGCCGAGCAGCCGTCCATCGGGTGGCCCGGCGGCCGACGGCGTGCGCAGCGCCGCGGCGATTGCGACCAGCGCCAGCGCGAGCACGACGAAGCCCGGGAAGAAACTGTCAACGGGGTCCTTGAAGAACCGGCCGCTCCACGTCGAGATGTGCAGTGTGCCGGCCGACGCGAGGTAACCCGTGAGTGTCGCCGAATACTCGGTGACCGATTCGAGCGGCCGCACCATGTGCTCGGTGCGCGCGACGCGCCGGTACGGCATGTACACGGGGAGGATCGCGAGCGTCGCGGTCGCGGCCCCCAGCGCCAGCGCGCCGAGCACCGTCGCCGCGCGCCGCCACCACTCGCCGATGCGCGCCACGAGCGCGACGGCAATCATGCACACGGCAAAGACGACGAGGTACCCCGACGTGTACGCCATGACCGCCATCCACAGTGCGAGCCACGCCCAGGCGCGCCTGCCCGTGCCCGTCACGATGCGATCGGTGGCCAGGAGCGCGAGCGGCAGGCCGTAGATGTGGAGGCCCTGCACGTGGGCGAGCCGCGTCAGCGTATGCGTATTGAACGCGAACATCGATCCGGCAAGGAGTCCCGCGGCGCGGTCGCCGGTCCACGTGAAGACGAGCGCATAGCCCGCCAGCGCGGTCAGCGCGAAGCCGGCGATCACCATCAGGTTGAACACCAGCACCGGCGAGCCGCCCAGCCAGCCGACCGGTGCGCCCAGCATGGCCGGCACGATCAGCGGCTCGGAATAGGCCAGCGTGTCGCGGGCGGGATAGAAGATGTTGCCCTCGAACAGGTGCGCCGGATCGCGTGGCAACTCGTGCGCGACCCATGCCATGATCCATTCGTTGAGCTGGGCGTCGCCGTTGTCGTTGAGCGACCAGGTGACAGGCGCCGTCGCGAGCGGCCACGTGTGGACGATGGCCAGCAGTACGCAGGCCGCGGCCGCGAGCGCCCACCGGGAACCGGATGTGTGTGTCAACGGGCCTGCATTATGCAATATTCCGTGAGGAGCCGATCATGAGACATCTGACCAGCGTGCTGCTCGTCCTTCCAGTCGCCGCGCTGGCGGCGGCCGGCTCAGCCCAGACCAATCCCAGACTCCCCGAGGCGTTCACGGCCAATGCCATCAACATGAGCGGCATCGGCAGCACCATCCCGACCCAGGTCGACATCACCATCACGGGGTGGACCACCGTCGCCGAGCAGGAGCGGTACGTCTCGATCCTGCGCGGCAAGGGAGGAGACGCCCTCGCCGAGGCGCTGCGCCACGGACCGTCGATCGGCTCGATCCGCACGCCCGGCAGCCTCTCGTACGATTTTCGCTACGCCGTCCAGGAACGCACGCGCGACAACCTGCGCCGCATCATCCTCGTGACCGACCGGCCGATGGCGTTCGCCGAGCTGGTCGATCGATCCCGTTCGCTCGAGTACCCGTTCTCCGCCATCGAGCTGCTCGTGGACGACACCGGGCGCGGCACCGGCAACCTGTGGATTGCCGCGAAGCTCACGCTGCTCGACGACCTGCTGATCGTCGACAACTACAGCGACCGCCCTGTGACGCTGAACGACGTGCGGCCGAGCGGCACCCGCCTGCCCTGAGTGCCGCCGCCCCTACCGCGCCGCCAGGCTCCTGATGAGGGTCAGGAGCATGTCGATCGCCACGGTGTTGTGGCCGCCGCGTGGAATGATGATGTCGGCGTAGCGCTTGCTCGGTTCCACGAATTCGAGGTGCATCGGCTTGACGGTCCCCAGGTACTGCTCGATCACGGACGAGACCGTGCGTCCGCGCTCGGCGATGTCCCGTTGCAGCCGCCGGATGAACCGGGTGTCGTCGTCCGCATCGACGAACACCTTGACGTCCATCAGCCCCCGCAGGTCCGCATCGGCGTAAATCAGGATCCCTTCGACGATGATGGCCTTGCGGGGAAGGGCCGCCTGGGTGACCGCCTGCCGGGCGTGGCGGGCGAAATCGTAGGCGGGAACCTCGACCGCCCGTCCGGCGCGCAGCTCGTGCACGTGATGGACGAGCAGGTCCGTTTCGAGTGAATCCGGGTGATCGTAGTTCAGCGCCGCGCGCTCCTCGAGGCGGAGGTCGTTCCGATCGCGGTAGTACCGGTCCTGCTCGAGCACAGTCACCTGATCGTCGCCGATGCTCTCGATGATGCGCCGGACGACGGTGGTCTTGCCTGAGCCGGAGCCACCGGCAACGCCGATGACCAGTGGGGAAGACGTGGCTGGGGTGCCCATCAGGTTCCCCTAAGAGTATCGGACCGTCTTCGGAACGACAACGGCCGACGGGTCGGCTAAGATGTCGGCACCCTGTGGAGTTCCTCTTCCTCGCGCTGATCGCGCTGGGCGTTCCGTTCGTGCTTCCGATCGTCTCGTGGGTGTCCGCGCGGCGCACGCGCGCCCGGCTCGAGACCGTCGAAAAGCTTCTCACCGATCAGGCGGCGGCCATCCGCAGGCTGGAGGGGCTCGTCGGATCATCCCGAGGACCGGCCGGCGCCGAAGTGCCGGCCTCGTCCGTCGAGCGTCCGCCGGCGGTCTCGTCTCCCGCGGCCCCCGCCGGCACCGCGGCTCCGCCGGTCGCGCCGCCTCCCGCATCGCCGCCAGCCAGGCCGTCACCCTTGGCGACACCTCCCCTGGTGAGTCGCGCTCCCGTACCGCCGCCCGCGCCACGGCCCGCAGTTCCGCCGGCCCAGGTGCCAGTGGTCGATGACGCGCGACGTCCGGCCGCCGAACGGCCGCCAACGGTCGTGACACCGCCCGCCGCCGCGACGGCGACGCCGAAGCCGCCGTTCACGCCGCCGCGCCCTCCGGTGACGCCGATCATCCGCCCGCCCGCTCCGCCGTTCGACTGGGAGAACCTCGTCGGCGTGAAGCTGTTTTCGGCCATCGCCGGAATTGCGCTCGTGCTGGCAGCGGTCTTCTTCCTCAGATATTCCATTGAGCACGGGTGGCTGCAGCCGCCGATCCGCGTGGCCATCGGCATCGCCGTGGCGATTGCCCTGTTGGCCGCGTGCGAGCTGAAAGCGGCGCGCCGGTATCCGGCGACGGCCAACGCGCTCGACGCGGCCGCGATCGCGATCCTCTTCGCGACGTTCTTCGCTGCCCACGCACTCTGGAACCTCATTCCGTCGCTCGTCGCGTTCGTCCTGCTCGCGGTCGTCACCGCCCTGGCGGTCCTGCTCTCGATCCGCCGCGGGTCCTTGTTCATCGCCGTGCTCGGCTTGCTCGGCGGCTTCGCAACGCCGGCGCTGTTGTCGTCCGGCGCGAACCAGCCGATCCCGCTCTTTGCGTATCTGGTGCTGCTCAACGTCGGCCTGGCCTGGGTGGCGTACCGCCAGCGGTGGCCGGTGCTGTCGGTCCTCACGCTCGTCCTGACGACGGTGTACCAGTGGGGCTGGGTGTTCCGCTTTCTCGACGCGAGCCAGATGCCGCTCGCGATGGGGATTTTTGCTGTCTTCCCGGCGATCGCGATGGCTGCGCTCGTGCTCGCGCGCCCCCGCGCCGGCACAGGCGGCGACGGGGCGTTCGCGCCGACGGCGCTCGCCGCCGCCATGATGCCGCTGCTGTTCGCGGCGTACTTGAGCGCGATCCCTGCGTATGGCGCGCACCCGGCCTTGCTGTTTGGTTTCCTGTTCTTCGTGGACGCCGGGCTCCTTGCCATTTCGGTTGTCCGGCGTGACGGCTCACTCCACGCTGCCGGCGCGGTCTCGACGGTCGTCGTAATGGCGGTCTGGCTCGCGGCG
Source organism: uncultured Acidobacteriota bacterium (assembly GCA_963817635.1). Taxonomy (GTDB): domain Bacteria; phylum Acidobacteriota; class Vicinamibacteria; order Vicinamibacterales; family 2-12-FULL-66-21; genus CAWFPR01. The sequence goes on from CAWFPR010000032.1 coordinate 106,744, forward strand.
TCCTATGTCCACCGCGGTGCTGTCGTGGCGCTCGGAGCCAGCGTGGTGCTCGCCGGGCTCTACAGCCTCGGCGGCGCGATTGCGCGACGCGTCGGCCGTCCGTTCGAGGGGGCGGCCGACAGCGCGGGCTACGCGGCGCCGCTGCTGCTCGTCGTGCCGATGGTCATTCCGCAGATCGATCCGGCCACCGCGAACCCGTGGCCGCTCGTGTTCGCCGCGCTGCCGATTCTCCTCCTGTCGGCGTGGCGCGCCGTCGTGGAGGGGCGCGGGGGGCTGTACTTCACCGCCGCCTTTCTCGCGGTGGGCGTGCAGGCTTCGTGGTCCGCCGTGCATCTCGACATCGATCGGCTCGGCACGGCGGTCCGGCTGTATGCGCTCTTCGGAGTCGTGAGTCTCGCGGTGCCGGTGATCGCGCGGCGCGTGCGCCGGCCGCTCGAGCCGCGGAGCGGTGCCGGCGTCGTGCTCATCGCGAGTTTGGGCCTGCTCCTCTTCCTGTCGTCCGGTCCGATTGCGCCGGCGGCGCTCTGGGCGCTTGCGCTGCTGCTGGCAATTCTGAACGCGGGATTGTTCGTCGAGGCGGCGGCGGGCGAACTGCCCATGCTGTCGATCGTCGGGAGCGCGGTTTCGTGGGTGATTCTCGCGGGCTGGTGGACGCGCGCGGCGGGGGCTGTCGGCATCCTGCCATCGCTCGCGGTGCTGGGGTCGTTGTCGCTCGTGACGCTCGCCGGGCACACCTGGGAGTTTGCGCAGGTACGCGCGGCACGGGTCGCGGCGGTCGGCACCGGGTTCACGCGCGGCCTGTTCCTCGCGCTCGGCGGACATCTCTTCCTGCTGTTCCTGGTGACGAACCCTGCCTGGTCGCTCCCGCCATGGCCCTGGATGGCGACGCTCGGGCTGCTGACGCTCGCGATGAGCTGCGCCGCGCTCTTCACGGGCGTCGCGGCGCTGCATGCGGCCGGAGCGATCGCCGCGGCCTCCGTCGTCGTCTTCTGGACGCCCAGCGCCAGCGAGCCGTGGCTGTCGACCGGCATTCTGGCCTCGATCGTCGTGAGCCTCTACGCGGCGGCGTGGATGGTCGTCGACGCGCGCGTCGGGTCGGCGCGGCGGACCGCCGGGGTCGTCGACGATACCGTGCCGGTGGCGGCTGGCGCGGCGCTCGTCGCCGGCGAGGTGACCGCAGTGCTGGCGGTCGCGACCGGCGACGTGGTGTTCCCGCTCGTGATCGGCGCGCACCTCTTCAACCTGTCGGCGCTCCTTGGACTCGCGTGGCGCTGGCGCTGGCGCCACGTCGCGCCCTTCGCGGTGCTGCTGGCTGCAGCCGCGCTGGTCGTGCAGGCGGGCCACCCTGGTGAGCTGGCGATTCGATGGCCGCAGCTGCTCGCGCTGGCCGGCGCGATCCTCTTCGTGTTCGTGGCCTACCCGCTTGGAGTCGCGCGCGGCGCCCGCGGCGCCCGCGATCCATATGTCGCGGCGGTGCTCGCGAGCGCGGTGTGCTTCCTCGCCGGCAAGGCCGCCCTCGAGGCCGGCGGCTACGGCTGGATGGTGGGGGCGCTGCCGGTGTTCCAGGGCGCCGTGATGACGCTGCTGCTGCGCCAGCTCCTCGCCGCCGAACCGCCCGGCGCACGCGATCTCGGCCGCCTGGCGCTCGTCGCCGGCACGGCGCTCGCATTCGTCACGGTCGCGATCCCGCTGCAGCTTCGTCACCAGTGGATCACGATCGGCTGGGCGCTCGAGGCGGCCGCGCTCGTGTGGCTCCACGGGCGGATTCGGCATCGTGGACTCATCGGCACGGCCGCCGCGCTTTTTGGTACGGTCTTCGTGCGGCTCGCACTCAACCCCGGTGTGCTCCTGTACGAGCCGCGCGGGCCGATGCGTATCGTGAACTGGTATCTCTACGCGTACGTGATCTGCGCCGTGGCGTTCCTGGTTGCCGCCTGGTGGCTCGCGCGCCGCGGCGATTCTGGCGACGCCCTCGCCACGACGCTCGCGCGCTGGCTGCCGGCAGGCGCGGTCATCCTGCTGTTCCTGCTGCTCAACATCGAGATCGCCGACTACTACGCCACCGGGGCCGCGATCGTGTTCCGTTTCGGCGTCACCGTGTCGCAGGATCTGACCTACACAATCGGCTGGCTGATCTTCGGGATGGCGCTGCTCGGCGTGTGCATCTACATCCGTTCGCACCCAGGCCGCATCGCCGCGCTGGCGCTCATCGCAGTCACGACGTTCAAGTGCTTCTTGTACGACCTTGGCTCGCTCGTGGGCCTCTACCGCGTCGCCTCGTTCGTCGGCCTCGCGACGGCGCTCGCGCTCGTGTCGCTCGCACTGCAGAAATATGTGCTCGCGAAGCCGGAGGCGGAGCGATGACGCGGACGTCGCTGCCGGCCGTCCTCGCGCTCGCGGTGACAGCCGCCGCGCAACCTCCTTCACCGGGCGCGGTACTGGACCCGTCGGCGTTCACATACGCCCGTGCGATTGCCGCGGGGCCCGCGGCCCTCGTCGAACTGCCGCTCGACGCCGCCGTGCTCGCGCACAGCCGCGGGCCCTCAAGGCATTTCGCGGACGTGCGCATCGTCGACGGCGCCAACCGTCAGGTGCAGTACCTGCTCAAACAGGACATGTCGGATCTGGTCTGGCGCTCAGTTCGCGGCCGTGGCCGACGTGCCGGAGGCGCTGGCCTCGGCGTCCGGACATACGCGCACGACATACGCCGTCGAGATGCCTTATCCCGGCCTGCCGGATGCCTACCTCCTCCTATCCACCTCGGAGGTCAACGCGTTCCGCCGTACCGTGCAGGCGAGCGTCGAGCATCCGGCCGACCGCCGACACCGCGACCGCTGGGTGGAGGTGCTCGACATTCGTGAGTGGACCTGCTGCAACGACGTGCCGCTCGCCCTCTCGCTCGGCGCCGCAGGGCCCGCCTCGACGAGGATACTGGTGACGCTCGACGAAGGAGACAATGCGCCCCTGCCGATCACCAGTGTGGCGCTGACGCTGCCCGGCTGGCGCGCGCGGTTCTACCGGCCGGCGAATGAGCCGCTCCGTCTGCTCTATGGCAACGCGGACGCCCGCGCCCCCGTTTACGATCTCGCACTGATGCGCGCGGCGGTGATGAACGACCAGGCGGAGGAGGTCCTGCCGGAGCCCGAGGTTGCGCGGAAAGGAGAATCGGCGGCAATCCTGTCTCCCGCCGTCTTCTGGGGATTCCTGATCGCCGCCGTGCTGGTGCTGATCGCGCTCGTCGTACGACTCGCTACTTCGCGCCCTTCTGCAGATCCGCCGCCACCTTCTGCACCTCGTCCATGACGCGCAGCAGGTTGCCGCTCCAGATCTTGGCGATCTGCTCCTCGGTATAGCCGCGGCGCACGAGTTCGAGCGTGACGTTGAACGTCTCGCCCGCGTCGTTCCAGCCTTCCACGCCGCCGCCGCCGTCGAAGTCCGACGAGATGCCGACGTGGTCGATGCCGACTTTCTTCACGGCGTAGTCGATGTGATCGACGAAGTCCTGCACCGTCGCGCGCGTCGGCGGCGGGAACTTCGCGTCGATCGCCGCCACTTTCGCCTGGAGGTCGGCGCGCTGCTCGTCGGTCAGGCCGGCCAGCGCATTCGCCGCCGCCCCGCCGCCCTGGCGTCCTCGGCCCTGTGCCGCAGCCGCGGCCGGTGGGGGCGTGCCCGCCGCTGGCGGCGCGCCGGCCCCTGCCGCGCGTCCCCGGCCCCCGCCGCCGCGCCCGCTGCCGAGCGGCGTGCCCTTCGGCAGCTTGAACTCGTCGCGCAGATCGTCGAGCGCCCTCCTGCGCTCCGGTGAATCCGTCTTGACGTAGGTGGCGAAGGCGACGACCTGGATCACGCCGCCGTTCTTCTTCAGCGCGGCCAGTTGCTCGTCGTCCAGGTTGCGGCTGACGTCGGCGAGCGCCCGGACGGCCGAGTGCGACGCGATGATTGGCGCCTTCGTGATCTGCAGCGTCTGCATCATCGACGCCTTCGACGGATGCGAGACGTCCATCATGATGCCCAGCCGGTTCGCCTCCGCCACGACCTGCTTCCCGAGCGGAGACAGCCCGTTCCACTTCCAGCCCTCGACTTCGCCCGTATTCGAGTCCGAGAGCTGGCTGTGTCCGTTGTGCGCCAGCGAGAGGTACCGGGCGCCGCGATCGTAGAACTCCTTCATTCGCGCGAGGGCCGTGGCCGGGTCGTCCCCGAGCGGATAGCCGTTCTCGACCCCGATGAGCGCCACCTTCCGGCCGCTCGCCGCGATCCGCCGGACGTCGGCCGAGGTGAGCGCCAGCCCGATCTTGTCCGGCGCAATCTGCTCGGTGAGCCTGTGGATCGCGTCGAACTTCTCGATCGCCTGCTTGTAGGCGTTCTCGTACCCTTCGGGCGTCAGCGGCCCCTGGCCGGTGTAGACGATGAAGAACGAGGCGTCGAGGCCGCCGGCGAACATCTTCGGCAGGTTGACCTTGTTGCCGAGGTCCTGGGTGTAGTTGCGCTCGGCGGTGAAGTTGTTCGCGTTGATGTCGTCGTGCGTGTCGAGCGTGATGACCTTGTCGTGAATCGCGCGCGCCTTCCTGACGAGCGCGTCGTCCGGTTGCGGCGCCTGTGCGGCGGCAGGGATGCCGGATGGAAGCGCGCCGAGCACCAGGGCCGCGGCCAGGGCGAGAGATGTCCGTGTCATGTCACTCCTCCGGTCCTGATGGTGCAGGATCCGTGCGGGTTCAGCCGGGGCCGGCGCCGCCGGCGGCCGGCCGACGCCGTCTGTAGCGTTCGACCGAGCGCCCGTGGCTGTCGTTGAGTGGAATCGGGGCCGGCTCCCGCCCGGTCGGCGGTGCGCGACGACTCACCCTCCGCGCCAGAGTGTAGCCGATTTCGTCAGTCGCGCAGGGCCATCCATCGGATCGAGGGTGGTGGCGCGGCGGGCCGGCACATAGCCAGCCGTCCCACGCCTCGTCACACTCCTATTGACTTTCGATAGGAGTGGCGGTTTCATATCGAAAGTTCGATAGGAGATGCCCGTGTCCATCAAGACCGACCTGCTCCGCGGCACGCTCGACCTGCTGATCCTCCAGACGCTCACGCTCGGGCCCCAGCACGGCCTCGGCATCGCGCGCCGGATCGGCCAGGTCACGCGCGGCGCGTTCGACGTGCGGCCCGGATCGCTCTTCCCGGCCCTGCACCGGCTCGAAGAAAAGGGCTGGCTCGCCTCGGAGTGGGGCGACTCGGAAAACAACCGCAAGGCGAAGTACTACGCGAATCACCGCCGCCGGGCGGAGGCAGCTCCGCGCCGAAACCGAGAACTGGGACCGCATCAGCGTGGCGATCGGGCGCGCGCTCAAGGTGACCTAGTCCCCTGGAAGCGTGTTGGTTCACACAATTCCCGGGCGGGGCATCCCGGCTCGCGGCGTTGCGGCTCGCTCAAATATGCCCAATATTCTCGCTCGTCGCGCCTTGCGACCCGGGCGCCGCGCTCCGGGACTTGTGCAACCCATCACGCTTCCAGGGGACTAGCCATGGGCCTGCTGGCACGGAGCCGTAGTTTCGTCAGGAACCTGTTCCGCCGCTCTCGCGTCGAACGCGCGCTCGACGACGAGTTGCGAGGGTACCTGGAGCTGCTCGAGGACGAGCACATCGCCCGCGGGCTGTCGCCCGAGGCGGCCCGGCGAGCCGCGCGGGTCGAGGTCGGCGGCGTCGAACAGGTCAAGGAGCACGTACGTGCGGCGCGAACGGGCGCGCTCGTCGGGCACCTGATCCAGGACGTACGCTATGCGGCGCGCACGCTGCGGCGCGCTCCCGGGTTCACGGCTGTCACAATCGTGACGCTTGCGCTCGGCATCGGCGCCAACACCGCCCTGTTCAGCATCGTCGACGCGCTGCTCTTCAGGCCGCTGCCGATCGCCAATCCGGAGCGGATCATGACGCTCTATCGCGGTGCGACCGGTTCGAACAGCGCCTTTTCGTACCTCGACTATCTCGACTACCGCGCCGAGCGCCGGCAGTTCGACGGGTTTGCCGCCTGGGGCGGCGGCAACCGGGCCTGGTTCCGGAATGGCGGCGACCTCGAGCGCGTGGATGTGCAGATGGTCAGCGGCAACTACTTCGACGTGCTCGGAGTCGGGCCGGCGGCCGGACGGATGTTCGTCGAGGCGGACGACGACTTCGCGGCGCCGCGTCCGGTGGCTGTCATTTCGGATGAGCTGTGGCGCACGAAGTTCAGCGCGGATCCACAGGTGGCCGGCCGCGGCTTCACGCTCGGGGGGCAGACGTTCACCGTCATCGGCCGCGCGCCAGCGGGATTCAAGGGGTTGTCAGCTGATGCGCCGCCCGATCTCTGGGTGCCGTTCGCAGCGGTCTCCGTTCTCGAGCCCGGGTGGAACATCCGCGATCGGCACGAGATCTGGCTGTCGATCGTGGCCCGGCTGCGGTCCGGGATCGACGTGCACGGGGCTCAGGCCTCGCTGCAGCCGATCGCGGCGCGCATCGGGATCGAACTGCCGGGAGACGCCGACGCCGCGGTGCGGCTGGTGCCGGCGAGCGCCTCCGTGTCCGATCCCGACGCCCGGGCCGCCTCGCTGCGGGTCGCTTCGATGGTGATGGGTATTGTCGGGTGCATTCTGCTCATCGCGTGCGGCAACGTGGCCAGTCTCGTCCTCGCTCGCGGCGCGGCGCGTGCGCGCGAACTCGCCGTCCGCCTGGCGATCGGCGCGACCCGCGGCCGCGTGGTGCGACAGGTCGTGACGGAAAGCGTGGTCCTGGCGGCGGCTGGCGGGGTGGCCGGCCTTGTCGTGTCTTACTGGACCGCCGGTTTCCTCGTGTCGCTCGCCCCCGCGACGGCGATTCCCCCGGGCATCGACATCACGATCGACTGGCGCGTGATGGCGTTCGCGGGTGCGCTGTCGCTCGCGACAGGCGTGATCTTCGGCGCGGCGCCCGCGTGGCAGCTCTCGCGTCTCGATCTGCTCGCGGTGATGAAGGCGGGCGACCAGCGCAGCGCGTGCGGCGGCGCCGGCACCCGGATCCGCCGGGCGATGGTCGTGGCTCAGGTCGCGCTGTCGGTCGTGCTGCTGGTCGGCGCGTCGCTCTTCGTCCGCACCCTCGCGGCTGCCCGCGCGGTCCGGTCCGGCTACGACACGAGCCATGTGCTCCTCGTCGCGCTCGATCTGTCCGTGGCACGGACGTCGCCCGCCGATTCCCTCCGCACCGTGTCGCGAATCGTCGAGCGCGTGGCAGCCATTCCGGGGGTCGCCTCCTCGAGCCTCGGCCAGATTGTCCCGTTCAGCGGCTCGCTCATTCAGCGGCCCGCGGTGCCTGAAGGGGTCCCATCGACCGACGAGGACATGGTGCCCTACAACGTGGTGGGGGAGGGTTACTTCGGAACGCTCGGCATGACGCTGCGGGGCCGGGACTTCCTGGCGACCGACGACGAAGCCGCGCCGAGGGTCGTCGTGATCAACGAAACGCTCGCCCGCAGGATCTGGCCCGGCGAAAACGCGATTGGCAGACGTCTCCAGTTGCCGCTCAGGAGCCCGGGGCCCCCCTACGAAGTAATCGGCGTGGTATCGGACGGCAGGTACGTGAGTCCGACGGAGGCGCAGCGTCCTTTTCTGTACCTGCCCGTTGCTCAGAACTTCAGGCCTCGGCTGACCCTTCACGTGCGGACGAACGGATCGCCCGCGGCGTTCGTCGCGCCGGTGCGGAGCGCCATCCGCTCGGTGTCGGCCGACCTGCCGGCCTACAATCCGGCCACGCTCGACGACTATCTGTCGCAGTCGCTGGCCAGGGAGCGGCTGATCGCGCGCCTGCTCGCGGCCTTCGGCGGCATGGCGCTGCTGATCGCGGCGGTGGGCATCTACGGAATCCTCGCCTTCGGGGTGGCGCGCCGCACGCGCGAAATGGGCGTCCGCATGGCCCTCGGGGCGCAGCCATCGGACCTGGTGCGGATGGTCGTGCGCCAGAGTGCCGCCCTGATCGCCGCAGGATTGTCCCTCGGCGTGGTGTGCGCGCTGCTGCTGACGCGTCTGGTGAAGGCCTTCCTCTTCGGCGTGACTCCCAGCGACCCGCCGGCGTTTGCCGCCGCCGTGGTCATCCTCTGCGCAGTCGCGCTCGTCGCAACCTGCGTACCGGCGCGCCGGGCGACACGCATCGATCCCCTCACCGCACTCCGCAGCGAATAGCGGTGCCCCGGTAAACGGGCGCCGCCGGGCAAGCGTCTATCAATCGCGGCCTGCCTCGTCGATAATGCACAGGGGGCGCGACCCAACCAGTCCGCCATGCCGCCCAGCCGTAACCGCCGACCGTTCAAGGAGACATCTACGTGAACCACCGCATCACACGAATCGTCGTGCGCCTGGCGGTTGCCCTGGCGCTCGCCGCGGGCGCCCTCCAGGCCACGATCGGCGCGCAGGACCGGCTGAAAGGGATGCCGGGATACGACCAGCACCAGAAGATGAGTGCCGAGCTTCAGGGCGCCGTGACGCCAGGAACGCTCAGCGTCAGCTGGACGGACGGCAAGACATTCGAGTACGCGCGGGACGGCAGACTCTACCGGTACGACGTCGCGACGAAGACGGCCACGGACATCGGCGCCGCGCCGGCGCCCGCCGGACGTGGCGGTCGCGGCCGGGCCGGCGGACCGGCCCGTGGCCGTCAGGCCGAATCCGCCGACTCTCCCGACGGGAAGCTCAAGGCTGTCTACCGCGACCGCAATCTGTACCTCGTGGACGCGTCCGGCGGGAACGACGCGCAGATCACGACCGACGGCAGCGAGGCGGATCGCATCAAATACGGAACGGCCAGCTGGGTCTACGGCGAAGAGTTGAGCCAGACGACGGCCATGTGGTGGTCGCCCGACAGCACGAAGCTGGCTTACTACCGGTTCGACGAGAAGCGGGTGCCCGACTATTTCCTTCAGCTCGACCAGACGAAGATCCAGAGCATCGTGGACACGGAGGCGTACCCGAAAGCCGGCGCCCCCAACCCGGTGGTCGACCTGTTCGTCTACGACGTGGCGACGAAGAAGTCCACGCGCATCGACGTGCGCGACGGCAAGCCGTTCGACGACTCCGTGGTGGGCCACTACGTGTATCGCATCCAGTGGTCGCCTGACGGCCATGAGCTGCTGTTCAACCGGACGAACCGGCGCCAGAACATCCTCGAGCTGACCGCGGCCAATCCCGACACCGGCGTCACGCGTGTCGTCGTGCGTGAGGAATGGCCCACCGGCTGGATCGAGAACAACCCGACGATGATCTTCCTGAAGGATGGGAAGCGGTTCGTCTGGGAGTCGTTCCGCAACGGCTGGTCCAACTTCTACCTGTACGACCTCAGCGGGAAGCTGATTGCGCCGCTGACGAGCCACACCACGTTCGAAGCTGCCGGCATCCTGAAGATCGACGAGCCGGCCAACGTGCTCTTCTACACCGCGCGCGACGGCGACAATTTCATGAAGGTGCAGCTCCACCGCGTCGGTCTCGACGGCAAGGGGGAAACGCGGCTCACCGACCCCGCGTTCAACCACTCCGTCGGCGGTTGCCTGGCTTCGGGCGGCGGCCGGGGCGGGTTCGGCGGCGGCGCCTCGTGCGGCATCTCGCCCGACAACAAGTACTTCGTGGACGTGTATCAGACCCACGACGTCCCGCCCGCCACCCGGCTGGTCGATGCCACCAGCGGCAAGCCTGTCGCCGAGCTCGCGCAGAGCGACCTGACGAAGTTCAATGCGCTCGGGCTCAAGAAGGCCGAGATGTTCACCTACAAGGCGGCCGACGGCAAGACGACGCTGCACGGCCTGATTCTCGTTTCCGTCGAATTTCGACCCCGCGAAGAAATACCCGGCGCTCGTCCCCGTCTACGGTGGTCCCGCCTCCGGGAGCAACACCGCGCGCGAGACGTTCGTGATGCCGAACCTCGCGGCGGAGTACGGGTTTCTGATCCTGAATCTCGATTCACGGGCCGCGCCCGGCCAGGGCAAACGCGCGCTGGACGACATCTACCTGAAGCTGGGCCAGGTAGAAATCGACGACATGGCCGAAGGGGTGAAGGCGCTGTGGAGCCGGCCCTACTTCGACAAGACGCGCGTGGGGATGTACGGCACGTCCTACGGCGGGTATTCCTCGGTGATGTCGATCCTGCGCCACCCGGAGGTGTATGCGGCAGCCTCTGCCTCTTCGCCCGTGACGGCGTGGTACCACTACGACTCGGTCTACACCGAGCGCTACATGTGGCTGCCCTCGGAGAACAAGGCCGGATACGAGGCGGGTTCGGCGATGACGTACGCGAAGGACCTGAAGGGACGGTTGATGCTGTACTACGGCACCGCCGACAACAACGTGCACCCGTCGAACATGATGCAGCTCATCACGGCGCTTCAGACCGCGGGCAAGAGCTTCGACCTCCAGGTCGGTCCGGACCGCGGCCACTCGGGGATCAATGCCGATCGGATGATGGAGTTCTTCATCGAAAATCTGATCATGAAGCCGGCGGCATCGCCGACCAGGCCGTAGCCGCGCACGCTTCAGCAGGCGAGGCCGGTCCACGCGGCCGGCCTCGTCCCTTTCCCTTCCGCATCAGCGCAGAGCCCGCTCGGACCGCGCGGCTTGCCGGCGCGCGCCGAAGAACCCGCCCCGCCGTTCCGCGGTGCACTCGTCACTGTAGAGCCGCTCGGTCAGCCAGTAGATGCCCGCCTTGAGGTCCGCCGCGGTCATGCCGCGAGGCTCGTAGTTGACGTCGAACAGCGTGCAGAGGTCCCATCGTTCCTGCTCGAGGATCCGTCCCTCGCCGAGCAATCGCCCGTAGAGCGGCGTTCCGGGGAAAGCCGTCAGGACGGTGATCTGCACGTCGTAGAGCGGCACCATCCGGCCGAACTCGAGCACCTGCGCGAAGACGGAAGGGGTGTGGCCGTCGAGTCCGAGGATAAAGCATCCGTTCACCGTGATGCCGTGCGCCTGGATCCGTCGCAGCGCCTCGACGCAGCCCTCGAACGTGCGCGCCTTGAAGTTCGCGCGCATTTCGATTCCGTCCAGCGGGCCGCCGGCCGGGCTCTCCAGCCCGATCAGCACCTGCCGGCAGCCAGCCTTGCGCATGAGGTCCAGCAGCTCAGGATCGTCGGCGACCGAGATGTCGGTCTCAGTGAACCAGTGCACGTGCAGCGGCGCCAGTGCGCGGCACAGCTCCCTGCCCCATCGCTTGTCGACGAACGTGTTGTCGTCGGCGAACTCGATGAACGGATGCTCGCGGACGGCCTGGATGGCGCGGATGTCCCGGATGACGTCGGCGACCGGGCGCTTGCGATAGCGCTCGCCGAGCATCACGTTCGAGGCGCAGAAGTCGCAGCGCCACGGACACCCGCGTGACGTCTGTATCGTGAAGCGGTTGTAGGGCCGGCCGGCGAGGAGATCGTAGCGCGGCACGGGCAGGGTGGCCACGTCCACCGGCGCGAAGTCCGAGGCGCGGAAGATCCGCGCGGGCTCGCCGCGCACGGCCGCTTCCACCACCGCAGGCCACACGTGTTCGCCTTCGCCGACGATGACATAGTCGGCGTGGCGCGCCGCTTCGTCAGGCAGCACGCTGACGTGCAGTCCTCCCATCGCGACCCGCACGCCGGCCGCGCGCAGCCGGTCGGCAATGGCATACGCTTCGAATACCTGCGCCGAGAACTGTACTGATGGCCACCAGGTCGCAGCCGTAGACGTCACTCCCTTCCGTGCCGTCGGCGTCCGCCTCGTAGTAGGCGAGCTCGTGCCCCTCGGGCGTGCACGCCGCGAGGTAGAGCAGGCCGAGGCTGGGAAGCGAGGCGATGGCGCGGCTGCGATCCACGAAGCCGGGGAGTGTCAGGCCCAGGGCCAGCAGTTCGGGATCGTGCGCGCGGATCCCGCTCAGTGCGAGAAAACCGATCTTCATCACAGTCCTCCGAGCAGGGTGAACACGACGGCCGAGAAGAGCGCGATCACCGGGATTGCGAACAGGTGAAAGAACGGGCGGCGCCAGACAGTCAGGAAGCACAACGCCGGCATGGTCACGCCGCCGATCAGGAAGCACGCCGAGGCGGCGGAACCCGTCCAGGCTCGAGGCGGCGGCCAGGGAGAGAGTGAGAACAGGACGTTCATCATGCCCAGCGCGGCCAGCGCGACGTGGCCGAGGCGGAGGAGCCGCCGCTCGAACGAGGCATAGCCGCCGAGAAATTCGTCGCGATGGAAGAAGAGGCCGATGACCGCACCGGTCGCGAACGAGGCGAGCACCAGGAGCCAGCCGGCCGACCAGTTGATTGGATGCGGGGGTGATTGCATGCCCTGACGCTACGCCTGGCTTCAGGGCATGTCGTGAGCGAATGATGACGGAGGCCTGAACAAGGGTGTCCGCCGCGATCGGCGACGCCGCACGGCCCCCGGGAAACCGGTGCGCCTACGTCGTGCGCAGGGCGATCACGGGGTCGGTGCGCACGGCCCGGCGCGCGGGAAGCCAGCTCGCCAGCAGCGACACCAGCAGCAGCGTCCCGATGGACGCGCCCCACGCGACCGGGTCCCACTGGCTGACCCCGAACAGCACCGTCCCGAGCACGCGCACCGCAAGCGCCGCTCCCAGGATTCCGAAGACCACCCCGCTCAGCGCCAGCAGGGCCCCTTCCGCCAGCACGAGGCGCAGCACGGAGGACGGCGACGCCCCCAGCGCCACGCGCACGCCGAACTCGTTGACCCGCTGCGCGACGCCGTGAGCCAGCAGGCCGTAGACGCCGATGCCGGCGAGCGTCAGCGCGATGATCGCGAACAGTCCCAGCAGCAGCGTCCGGAATCGCGGCTGGGTCACCGACGCCGACAGCACGTCGTCCATCGTGCGCACGTTCGCGACCGGTTGGTTCGGATCGACTTCGCGCACGACGTCACGCATCGCCGAGGCGAGTTGCGCGGGCGGCACCGACGTCTTGAGGATGACGATGACGTTCGAGTAGAGGCGTCGCAGCACCGGGTCGGGATACTGCGCATATGGCACGTACATCTCGGACCTGGCATCCGCGTCAGGCGCCTGGCGCACGTCGGCCACGACGCCGACGACTTCCATCCACGGCGACGAGGGGTCGGGCACGGTGCCCAGGGAGATGCGCTGGCCGATCGGGTCGCCCCAGCCGAAGTGCTGCCGGGCCATCGTGTCGTTGATGACGATGACGCGTGGGAACCCCTCGCGATCCTCCGCCGTCAGGCCGCGGCCCCGCCGCAGTGGAATGCCCATCGTCGTGAAGTAGTCGGCGCTGACGGCGCGGTAGGCCGCCATCGTGTACTGGTCGGGACCCGACGGCGGGTGTCCCTGGATGTTGAAGTGAATCGTCGCGCCGCCGCCCGTCATGGGCAGCTGCGTCGTCGCGGCCACGCCGACGACGCCCGGCATCGCGCTGGCCCGCGACACCACGCGGTCGACCGCGCCAGTCCTCATCTCGTCTCCCGCGTAGGCGATCGAGGACAGCGGCAGGTCCGCCGCGAGCAGGTGGTCCGCGTGGAAACCGATCGACACCTGCTGAAGGCGCGCGAAGCTGCGCATGAGGAGCGCGGCGCCGACCGTGAGTATGACGGTCAGCGCGATTTCCGCGATCACGAGGCCGCGGCGCGCCCGGCGCTGCCATGGGCCGGCGCCGATGCCCCCTCGGCCGCCCTCCGTGAGCGCATCCCGCACGTCCACCCGTGTGGACTGCAGCGCCGGAATCAGCCCGAACAGCAGTCCCGTCACGGCAGCCAGCAGGAATGTAAAGGCAACGACGCGCGCATCCACCCCGACGGCGTCCGCGCGAGGGAGCGTCGGGCCGACCAGGTGCACGAGGATCGGCACGGTGAACGCCGCGAACATGAGGCCGGCCGCACCCCCGGCGACGGAGATCAGCAGGCTCTCGGCGAGCACGTGGCTGACAATGCGGGCGTGCCCGGCGCCGAGCGCGATCCGGACCGCGAGGTCGCGCCGGCGCGCGAGGCCGCGCGACAGCAGCAGTCCGGCGACATTGATGCAGGCAATCAACAACACGCCGGACACAGCACCCAGCAGCAGGAGCAGTGCCGGGCGGACCCCCTGCACCATCAGATCCTGTGTGCGGCTGATCGTCAGGCCGACATGCAGATTCGTCTCCGGATACGCCTGCTCGAGCCGTTCGGCAATCGCGCTGGCCTCCGTCTGTGCCTGCTGCAGCGTAACGCCGTCCGCGAGCCTCGCGATGGGCAGGATGCCGGGATGCCAGCCCCGGTCGTCCGGCTGCGCCGCGATGAACGGACCCAGCGGAATGTACACGTCCGCGGGCTGAAACAGCCGGAACGAGGCGGGAAGGACGCCGACGATGGTGCTGGGGCGGCCGTCGAGCAGGACGCGGTCGCCGAGCACCGTGGGCAGCCCGCCGAACCGCGTCTGCCATAGCGAGTAGCTGAGAAGCGCCACCGGCTCACCGCCGGCGGCATCTTCTTTCGCGGTGAACGTCCGTCCGATGACGGGATGGATCCCGAGCATCGGGAGCACGTTGGCCGAGATCATCTTGGCCAGCACGCGCTGCGGCTCATCGCCGCCGCTCAGGTTCGCGGTGGTATTCCGGAAAGCGCCGCACGCCTCGAACGACCGCACGCCGGCGCACACGTCCGCATAGTTGAGCGGCGAGAGCGACAGCGTCGGGAACTGCGGTGTTCGTTCGGTGATCGAGACGACCGTTCCAGGGTCGCGAAAAGGCAGCGGCCGCAGCATCACCGCGTCCACGACGCTGAAGATTGCGGAGTTCGCGCCGACGCCAAGCGCAATCGTGAGGACCGCGATCGACGTGAACCCGGGCTGCTTGAGGAGGGCGCGGAAAGCGATGCGGACGTCTCGCATGACCTCCATTGTTGCAAGTTTCCGTCACCGACGTGCCTCAAACCGGGATCCACGGCGTCCGCGCGGGTTGTCCCGTGTCGCTGGCCGGAGGCCATGCGGCGGCGAACCGATCCAGCTCGTCCGGGCGGTTTGCGCGTTCGGCCGACGTCGCGATACATTGCGCACCGAAGGACGGACCATGCGAGACGCGATCAGCCGCCTGCGCACGCTCCAGTTCGAACTCGAAGGCCTGCGCCGAACGACCGCGAAGGTGCTCGCGGAACGCGAACGGCTGATCGGCGAGCTCGAGCATCCGACGGCGCACATCCCTCGTGCGAAGCCGGCCGGCGGGGTCCGGCCGCCACGAACAGCCGACGCGCGGTCCCGCCGCCGTGGTCCGAAATGACCGGCGCCGCGGCCCGCCCGGCTCCACCGTCGTCGGCGATCGAAGGCGGGGATGATCCCCTCGTTGCGCTGGCCGCGACGTTCCCCACGTCGGTCACGATCACGCGCACGTCCGCGAAGGACTGTCAGACGCGGCAGGTGATTGTGTCGCTCGACGGCCAGCGCGTCGCCACACTGTTGTGGGGCGACACCGTCCGATGCGATCTTGCGCCGGGCCGGCACACGCTTCGGGCTTACAACACCCTCGTCTGGAAAACCGTCGAATTCACGCTCAGGCCGGGCGAGCAGGCATTCTACGAGGTCGTCAACCGCAACGGCGTGAGCACCTTCCTGATGGTCGCCTTCCTCGGCGTCGGCCCGCTCTTCGTGGACCTGCGCCGCATGTGACGCCGCGTCGCGGCAGCCGACCGCGGGCATGGCTGAGTTCTGGGGTGCCGGCCGACACGCCGCTTGGCGCCGGACCACCGTCCCGCGTAATATCTAGGGGACCCCCCTCCGGCCTTGCTGACGGCCTGACCGCCGTTGCCCTGTCTGTTACGAGACCCACGTCATTTTCGAGGCTGGATATGAAGACACGACGAATCGTCACGCCACTGCTCGCGGTGGTGTTCGCGGCCGCCGCGCTGGTGGTGACTCCGCGGGCCGAGGAAGGTTTCTGGCCCTACAACAGCATTCCGAGAGCGGCCATCAAGGCCAAATACAAGTTCACGATCACGGACGACTGGCTGAACCACCTGCAGCTTGCCACCGTCCGGTTCGGCGGCGGCACCGGCTCGATCGTGTCTCCGCAGGGCCTCGTGCTGACCAATCATCACATCGGTCTCGGCACGCTGCAGCGGCTGAGCACGCCGGAAAAAGACTACGTGAAGGACGGCTTCTACGCCGCGACCGTCGCCGACGAGGTGAAGGTGCCGGGCATGACGCTGAGCGTGCTTCAGAGCATCGAGGACGTCACGGCGAAGGTCAACGCAGCGGTGGCGACGGCCATCAAGCCGGAAGAGATCGCCGACGCCCGGCAGAAAGCCATTCAGGCACTGGTTGGTGAACCGGAGACGGGTGTCACCCGGCAGGTGGTGTCGCTGTATGCCGGCGCGGTTTACAACCTCTATACCTACAAAGTGTTCAACGATGTCCGCCTGGTGTTCGGCGTGGAGTACCAGACCGGCTTCTACGGCGGCGATCCGGACAACTTCACGTACCCGCGGTACAACCTCGACGTGTCGATGTTCCGTCTGTACGAGAACGACAAGCCGGCCCAGACGCCGAACTTTCTGAAGTGGTCGCCGGCGGGCACGAAGGAAGGGGAGCTGGTCTTCACGACCGGGCATCCGGGTTCGACTCAGCGTCTGAACACCGTCGCCCACATCAAGTACCGCCGCGACATGGCGCTCCCCTTCAGCATCGCGAACAACGAGATGCGCGAAGCGGCGATTCAGACATGGGCGGCCAAGAGCGCCGAGAACGCGCGGCTGACCAAGAGCGAGCTGTTCGGCGTGCAGAACAGCCTCAAGTCGCAGCGTGGCCAGTTGAAGGGACTCCAGGATCCCGCCCTCATCGCGAGCAAGGAGGCGTCCGAGAACCGGCTGCGCACCGAGCTGTCGAAGAACCCGGCCCGCCAGAGCGAGCTCGGCGACGCATGGGACGTCATCGAAGGATCGCTCAAGGTCGCGCGTGAGCTCGACGCGGAGCGCAACTTCATCGCGAACGCCGCGGGGCTGAACTCGTCGCTCTTCACACAGGCCAGGGCGCTCGTGCGCGCGGCCTACAATCCAGCCCCCGCCGAAGGATCGGGTCGGGCGGGGCGCGGCGGTGCAGGCGAGGCGGGACGGGGCGGACGCGGCGGCGCGGCTGCGGCACTCAACCCCGCACGGGAGAAGGTCAACCTCACGGCGTCGCTCACTTTCATGCAGAAATACCTCGGCGCCGATCACGCGATCGTCAAACGCATCCTGGGCGACAAGACGCCGGAGGCGCGCGCCGCGGAGCTCATCGACAAGACACGAATCACCGATCCCGAGATCCGAGCCCTGCTGCAAGCCGGCGGGAAGGCGACGATCGATGTGTCCACCGATCCGATGATCGTGCTGGCGCGTTCGCTCGAGGCGGACGCCCAGGCGGTGACGAAACGCTACCAGGACGAAGTGACCAACGTGCAGGCCGTGGCCTACCCGAAGATCGGACAGGCCGTGTTCGCGGTCGATGGCGCCAAAGCGTATCCGGACGCCACCGGTACCCTGCGGCTCTCGTACGGCACCGTCAAGGGTTACCAGGAAGGCACCGCGAAGATCCCGCCGTACACGAATTTCGCGGGCCTCTTCGCGCGCTCGATGGCGCACGACGGGCAGCCGCCGTACGACCTGGCGCCGAGCTGGGTTGCCGCGAAGGACACGCTCGCCCTCGCCACGCCGTTCGACTTCGTCAGCACGAACGACATCGTCGGCGGCAACAGCGGGTCGGCGGTCGTCAACCGGAAGGGTGAACTGGTGGGGCTGATCTTCGACGGCAACATCGAGTCGCTGCCGGGCTATTTCTATTACGACGAGGTCGTCAACCGCGCCGTGTCGGTCGATTCGCGCGCGATCATCGAAGCGCTGGGCAAGGTCTACAAGGCGCAGCGCCTCGTCGATGAGATGACCACGGCCCGGCAGTCGGGCACCCGGTAGGACCGGGGGAGGCACGGACCCGCCAGGGTTCGTGCCTCTCTCATCCGAACGCCGCCTGCGCCGTCGCCCTCATCGATCGGCTCACCCATCTTCCGGCTCACCCATCTTCGTCGCCTGCGCCCGGCGGAGCGTCCCGCGCCGAAAGCGCCGGCGTCTGACCGCAGCATCCCGCCGCCATGCACTCGTCACAGAGCGTCAGGCCGCACAGCGCGCAGCTGTCGAACAGATCCGCGCCGGCCGGACCGGCGCCGCATCGCTCGCACTGCATCACGGACACCTGCGTCACCGCTTCGGCACGTGCAGTTCGTCGAGTTTCGCAATCATGTCCGCCGCCGAGCTTGCCGGCTTGACCGCCTTGTCGATGGCGGCGATGCGGCCGTCCTTGTCGATGTAGAAGGTCCACCGGTTGGCGACGCCGCGCGGACCCAGCACGCCGTACGCGGTCGCGACCGACTTGTCCGTGTCGCTGAGCAGCGGAAAGTCAGCGTCGTGAGCCTCGGCGAACGCCTTGTTCCCCTGTTCGCCCTCGATCGGGTCAACGCTGGCCATGAAGTACGCGACGTCGAACTTCCGGATGTCGGCGCTGTTTTCCGCGAGCGACTTGCACTCGATCGTGCAGCCCGAGGTGAAGGCCTTCGGGAACCAGGCAATCACCACGGCCTGCTTCCCGCGGTAGTCGGCGAGCTTGTGCACCTTGCCGTCCGTTCCCGGCAGGGAAAAATCCGGGGCCTTGTCGCCCACTTTGAGTTCCGTTGTCATCTGCGCCACGACGCCTCCACTGAGAACCGCCATCAGACCCACAGTCGCGAGTGCTCGTCCCATTCTGCCTCCTGCTCCGACTTAAGGACGCTGCCGCGATGGTTTTGGGTTCAGGGAGTCGTGCTCAGCCGGCGGCCGAACTGAAGCACGAGCGACGGAGGCGGCCGTCGACCGGCTCCAGGACCTTCCGGTGCGGGGCGACTCGACTTTTCAGGGCCTGCCCGGTATAATCACGGTTTCTGGCCAAGGACGTAACCCCTCTTCGTGCGGAAGTGGCGGAACTGGCAGACGCGCAAGCCTCAGGAGCTTGTTACCGCAAGGTAGTGGAGGTTCAAATCCTCTCTTCCGCACCAGCCTCGCTCTCGAATCCAGTGCGAAGGCTGTCCGCCGTAGCGGCGCAGCCGCGGCAGGCGGATCTCATCCTTCGTATTCAGCCGCTGCAGCTACGGCTGGCAGCCACGCCGGTCGCGTCGCGTAGCGCGTCGGGGCTCGCTATGGCACGCCGCCTGCCTCCTGAGCCTTTCCGTTCGCAAGCCATTCCGTGCTGCGCCAGCCTACTTTCCCGGTCGCGGCCGCGGACGGCTGGCGTCGCCGTCGAACTCGACGCGCTTCGCGGGTTGGCCCGGTCCGACGCGGCCGATACGAATCCCTGCGCGCGCGTAGGCCTCCGGGCGCACCGGCGCGCCGAACATGCCGCGCAGCATCGAGAGCTGGCCCACGTGCGTCAACGCGTCGGCGATCGGTCCCTGGAAGATCGTGTCCGCGCCATAGGCGTTGGCTGGCGGCGAGCCGAGCGCCCGATCGAGCGCCCGCAGGCGCCTGAAGAAGCGCCGCGAGGCAGCGTCCCAGTCCTCCACGGGCTGCGGCTGCCACCGATACTCGCCGCGCGCCAGCCGCTCGGCCCACGCCAGCAGATCGCCGAGGTGCGACAGGATCTCGAGCGGCGTGCGGCTCGCGTCCGACGCGCGGAAGTCGGCAAAGCCCTCCGGCGGCTCACGCAGCACCTTCTCGGCGCGATACGCGAGGGTCGCGACCGTGTGCCGGAGGAGCTGCCGCGGCGACCGGATATTCTGTGACACGATCCTCTTCGCGTTCGATGTCTTTCGAACCGTCTTCTTCGATGTCCCCGCCATGTGTCTCTCCGTTGAGCCGCCCGAGCCCCGAGCGCCGAGCGCCGAGCGCCGCGTTTGAAGCGTATACTGAAAGGTCCGCCTTCGCGCTCCAGGCGCTTCGGCGAGACAGGTCCGCCTTCGCGCTCCAGGCGCTTCGGCGAGACAGGTCCGCCTTCGCGCTCCAGGCGCTTCGGCGGACAAGTCCGATCAAGGAGGCAACTCGTGGCTGTCAGGCGCGGTGTGTGGCTCGTCCTCATTCTCATCATCGTGGCCATGGCGGTCTCGGCCGCCGGGCTCGTGTTCACGGCGCTGCTCGTGGGCCACGAGCCGCAGGTCGCCCGCAACTCGACACTGGTGCTGACGGTCAGCGGCGATCTCCAGGAAATGGAACCGGGCGGCGTGATCGGCCAGTTCTTCGAGGCCCCGCCGACCGTCAGGTCCATCGTCGAGGCGCTGCGCAAGGCGAAGGTCGACGATCGCGTGGCGAGCGTGATCATCCGGCCGACCGGCACGGCTGCGCTCTGGGGGAAGGTCCAGGAGGTGCGCGATGCGATTGCGGACTTCCGCACCTCGGGCAAGCCCGCCGTGGCGTATCTGGAATACGGCGGCGAGCAGGAGTTCTACCTCGCGACGGCGTGCGACAAGGTCTTCCTGATGCCCACGGCGTCGCTCGACCTGACCGGCGTCGCCAGCTACGAACTGTTCCTTCGCGGCACGCTGGACCTGATCGGCGCCTACCCGGATTCCCTGCACATCGGCGACTACAAGACCTACTCGAACACGTTCACCGAGCACACCTACACGCCAGCCCACCGCGAGATGGCCGAGTCGCTCAACCGGGACCTGTACGAGCAGCTGATCCTCGGACTGGCCGACGGGCGGCACAAGTCGGAAGAGGACGTGCGCACGCTCATCGACCATGGGCCGTACCTGCCGGAGGATGCCGTTCGCGCGGGACTTGTGGACGAGCTGGCCTACGAGGACGAACTCGACGACAAGGTGCAGCTGGCCGGGGGCAGCAGCCCGAACTTCCTCCAGCAATCCGACTACCGCCACGTCACCCCGGGCTCGCTCGGTTTGAACAGGGGCCCGCGCATCGCGGTCATCTATGCGAGCGGGATCATCAGCTCGGGCGAGAGCAACTACGATTCGCCGCAGGGCCAGGTCGTCGGCTCCGATACGCTCGTCGAGTCGCTCCGCAAGGCACGCGCGGACTCGTCGATCCGCGCGATTATCCTGCGCGTGGACAGCCCCGGAGGCTCCGCGATTGCCTCCGACGTGATCTGGCGCGAGGTGCTGCTGACTCGCGGCGTCAAGCCGGTGATCGCCTCGATGTCCGACGTGGCCGCCTCGGGCGGCTACTACATCGCCATGCCGGCGCACTACATCGTCGCCGAGCCCGCGACCCTGACCGGATCGATCGGCGTCGTCACGATGAAGTACGTGATCGACGGTACCCTGAAGAAGCTCGGCATGAACATGGAAGGCGTATCGAATGGCAGCTTCGCCGATCTCTATTCGCCGGTGCGCGCGTTCACGCCCGCCGAGCGCGCCAGGATGCAGGAGCTGATGCAGGCGACCTACGACACGTTCGTCGAGAAGGCAGCCTCCGGGCGCAACACTACGCCCGAGCGCATCGACGCGATCGGACAGGGGCGCGTCTGGACGGGGCGCCAGGCCCGCCAGATCGGGCTCGTGGACGACCTGGGTGGGCTGGAGCGCGCGCTGGCCGTCGCCAGACAGCGCGCGAAAATCCCGGCCGACTCCGAGGTGGAGCTGGTCATCTATCCGGGACGCAAGTCGATCTACGACATCGTGCGCAACCCGTTCGGTGCCAGCTCGGAGTCCGCCGCGATGCTCGGGGCGATGCTGGGGTTCCGCGACGCGCGGGCCATGCAGGCGCTCACGGCGCCCATCCGCGTGTTTCGCCGCGGCGAGCCGCTGGCGCTCATGCCGAACGTCTTCGTGCGGTAGCGTGATGGACGAGATGCACCCTCGTCGTCATTCCCGGAGGACGACGCCTCGCACCTGGAGTCGAGCCACGTAGGCGCGCGCGGAGGCGTCGGCGATGCGCCCATGACGCATGACGATCTCAAGCCGGGCCCGCGGCCCTTCGAGGGCCGGTCCGCACGCGCGCTCCAGGCCCAGCAGATCGCCGGCCGCCAGATCACCGTCGATGGTCACCACACGACCGCGAGTCGCCGACGTCGTCACTGATATGCGCGCCATGTCACGCCATTCGCCATCCGAAAGGCAAACATCGCGCCAGTGCTGCGCTCGGCGATTCACGCGCGCCGGCAGCCGCCGGGCGTCCGATCGGCTGACGTACTGACCAAATATCGCGACCGCGGGCGAATCCAGCCGGAATCAGCGGCCGTGCGGGCGGCGCGGTGCTGGACGCCGGAATCCGAGCTTTCTCATTTTTGCGTGCAGGGTCGTGGGTTTCAGGCCGAGGATGTCGGCGGCGCCACCGATTCCACTGATGCGCCATCCGGACGCCGCCAGCGCCCGTTCGATCGCGCGGCGTTCGGCTTCCGCCAGCGTCACTGGACCCGCGGGCGGCTGGTCCCGCGCTGTCCCCGCCGTGGGCAGGCCAATCGCCGGTTCCTCAACCACTGACCCAGGCGTCAGGATGACCGCGCGTTCCATGACGTTCTGCAGCTCGCGCACGTTGCCGGGCCAGTCGTAGGCCGAGAGCCGCCGAAGCGCGCGCTCCGAAATGTCCGCTGCCTGCCGGCGCAGCTTGCGCGCCGCCCTGCCGAGAAAATATTGCGCCAGCAACGGGATGTCGGCCGTGCGTTCGCGCAGGGGAGGCAGGTGGATCGGAAAGACGCTGAGACGGTAGTACAGGTCCGCACGAAAGCGGCCGGAGGCCGTGGCCGCTTCGAGATCCTGATTCGTGGCGGCGACGACCCGCACGTCGACGCGCACGGCAGCCGTACTGCCCACACGCTGCACCTGGCCGTCCTGCAGGATCCGCAGGAGCTTCGCCTGTGCCTCTGGCGGCAGGTCGCCAATCTCGTCGAGGAACAGCGTGCCTCGATGCGCAATCTCGAACTTGCCGGGCTTGCGCGCGATGGCCCCGGTGAAGGCACCGCGCTCGTGGCCGAACAGCTCGCTCTCGACGAGCGCCTCCGGAAGCGCCGCGCAGTTGACGGCGACGAACGGTCCACGTGCGCGGCCGCTCCGTTCGTGAAGGAACCTCGCGAGCAGCTCCTTGCCGGTGCCGGTCTCGCCGAAAAGCAGGACCGTCGTGTCTCCGGGCGCCACGAGGGCGGCCTGCTCGAGGGCAGCGGTAAAGGCACGGCTCTCGCCGAGGATGTCGCCGAACGCTCCGGTCGACAGAATCTCCTGGCGCAGATGCGTGACATGCCGGCGCAGTCGCTGGCGATCCTGCAGCAGGAGTTTGAGACGCCGGCGGTCGCGCTCGCTGGCGTCGTAGAGCCTGGCGTTGGCGATCGCGATGGCCGCCTGAGCGGCGAGCGCCTCGAGCCGTTCGGTGTCGCGCGGTCCGGGCGGATGCGCCGCGGTGAATCGCGGAGAGTCCAGGCCGACGATGCCGACCGATCTGGACTTGTAGACCAGCGGTACGATGAAAGCCGACCGGAGCGGCGAGGCGTGGACGCGATTCGCATCGAACCAGCGCTGCTCGAGCGCGACGTCCGGCACGAAGATCACCTTGCGCGTGTCGAACGCGAGCCCGAGGACGCCAGCGTCAGGCGGCAGCGCCGCATCGCAGAACGCCTGGCCGCCTTCGCCGCGGCACGCGACGGTCCGCAACACGTGCTCCGAGTCGTCGTGCAAAAGCAGCCAGCTGGCCGTGGCGCCAAAGATGTCCTCGACGGCATCGAGCACCGCCGCGCTCACGTTGACGAGGTCGAGATGCTCGGTCAGCGCGCGCGCCGCCCGGAGAACCGGCGCTTCGAGATCGGCGGCACCTGAGCCTGCGTCGACCGGCGTGCCGGGGTAGCTTTCGTTCATCGCTGCTCTGCTGGTGTCCCCAGTGGCAATATATCGCCATTCCGGTCGCACTATCTCGTCAGTTGTATCGTCGTTTCCCGGTAAATCTAATACAAATGACTGAAAACAAGCCACTTGCAGTAATGTGCAGCTTCGGCACTCCCATTGCCTGAACAGGTGCAGGGGGCGGCGCGATGTGCCGTCATGTCGCAAAGTCCCCAGAGCTCCAGTACGGCTCG
Organism: uncultured Acidobacteriota bacterium; assembly: GCA_963817635.1. Lineage (GTDB taxonomy): Bacteria > Acidobacteriota > Vicinamibacteria > Vicinamibacterales > 2-12-FULL-66-21 > CAWFPR01. The sequence goes on from CAWFPR010000032.1 coordinate 130,675, forward strand.
ACCCGCGCGGTTCACCCGCGACGAAACGCGAAGCGCGGCTCGGGGTGGGGCGAAAGGACCGGCGACTGGCGCGCGAATCCGAGTGTGGCTCGTGCGCGATCCAGCGACTCTTCAGGGTGGAGGTGAGTGATGCGAGCGTTGTTGCGCGTGATTCCGATAGCGATACTGGCCATGGGCTTTGGCGCCATCGAAGTCGGCGCCCAGGAGGCGGGATCGGCCGACACGACCCTGCAACTGACGAAGCTGCTCGATGCCCGCCACCTCGACGCGATTGCCGCGCCCGATCCGGACGTCCCCGGACGCGCGATCGCGGCTCTCTACTTTCCGGGCAGTCAGCTGCTGACGATCCAGGCAGAGTACCCCGTGCCGCGGATGCTCGAACAGCGCATCAAGCGAGGGGAGTTCCGCGACGTTTACATGGACCTCCAGGGCGCTTCGGCCGTGGACAGCCGGTTCTTCGTGCAGGACATGGAGGCCAATGGCCTTCGGCCGACGTGCGGCGATGACAAGCCATTCGACATCGTTGCCGAGGGCGGCAGCGCCCAGATTACGTTCGACGGGGACTGGAAGCGTCAGGGGCTGACCGAAGCCGACTACCAGGCGCGCTTCGCAGCCGCTGACGCCCGCTACAAGCGAATGGTCGACGCGCTTGTTTCGGTGCTCCGGGCCGGCACCTCGGAGCACCCCTGAGCGCCTGATCAGGTCAGGAGCTGTGTCAACACCTGCCGGTTGATGTCAATCGTCATCCGGTTGCGCGCCTTCGTCATGTAGGCGGCGTAGAAGCGATTGCGGCGCTCGTTCAGGAGCTCGGTGCGCGTGGCCTCGCGGCCCGCCGCGAGTTCCTCGGCCGTCGGGTCTTTTCGCTCGACGACCTTGAGGATCGCGGCCCCGTTGTCGGTGACGACGGGGTCGCTCACGCTGCCCTGGGTCAGGGCGAATGCCGCAGCATCGATGGCCGGGCTGGCACCGAGGCTGCCGATGGGCGCCCCGCGGGCGATGAGGTCGGTGTCGATGACCTCGAGTCCCGCCTTCTTCGCGGCCGCGGCGAAGTCGCCCGTCTTCATCTGCGGCGCGAGGGCCGCGGCACGCTGGCGCGCGGCCTCGACGGCCTTCTGCTTGACGACCTCTTCCCGCACACGATCCTTGACCTCGTCGAGCGTCGGCACGCGCGCCTCCTGGCGTCCCGTGACCGTGATGAACGCGAAGCCCTGCGGCGTCTGGATCGGCTCGCTGACTTCGCCGTCCTTCAGATCGAACGCCCTGTCCGTGACGGCGGGGGCCATGCCGATGCCGGTAATGGGTTCCTCACGCGAGAAGAAGTTGGACTCGCTTACGACGAGGCCGCGCGGCTTGGCGACGGTGTCGAAATCGCCCGGCGTCTTCAGCTTCGTGGCGATGTCGTCGGCGACGCGTTGCGCTTCGGCCTGCGCGCGCTCCCACTTCAACTGGTCTTCGATCTGCGCCTTGACCTCGTCGATTGACTTGGTGGTTGCTGGCTTCCTGTCGGTGACCTTGATGATGTGGTAGCCGTACTGCGTCTTGACGAGATCGCTGATCTGCCCGGGCTTGAGCGCGAAGGCCACCGCGTCGAACTCCGGCACCATCTGCCCCTTGCTGAAGTAGTCGAGGTCGCCGCCGTGGGACTTGCCCGCGTCTTCCTCCGTGTACTGGTCGGCGAGCTTTGCGAAATCCGCACCCGGCGCCTTGGCCTTCGCCAGGATCTCCTCGGCGCGCTTCTTGACCTCCGCGTCGTTCTTTCCGTCGGTCTTGAGCAGGATGTGGCTTGCGCGCACCTGTTCGGGCGTCGAGTACTGCTGCTGGTTGTCTTCGTAGTAGCGCCTGACGTCCTCGGGAGAAATGGTGATGCGGTCGCGGATGGCCTGCATGTCCACGAGCGCGTAGCGGATCTTCCGCTTTTCCGGAATCTTGAAGTCGTCCTTGTGGGCGTCGAAGTAGGACGCAATCTCGCTGTCGGCGACAGTGACCGAATCCCGGAACTTGTCAGCCGGGAACGAGACGACCGCCAGCTTCACCTTCTCGTTGCGGCGCTTCAATTCCGCCTGGAGCTCCTGTTCGCCCACCGTGATCCAGTCGGTGAGGGCGCCCTGGAGCTTCTCGATCGTGATGCCACGGCGCACCTGTTCTTCGAACTCCTCATGACGCATGGGCGGGTTCTGCATCTGCAGCAGCTGCTCGTAGCGCGCCGTGCCGATGAACCGGCCGTTCTCCTGGAAGGCGGGAATCGCCAGGATCCGCTGCTGCACCTCCGAGTCGCTGGCCGTGATCCCCAGGCGGCTGGCTTCGGCCATCGCCGTCTCTTCCTCGATCATCTGCTGGACGACGCGCTGATCGATGCCGAGCTGTTTGAGGAGCTTTTCGTCGACATTTCCGCCATAGGCCGAGCGGTAGGCCTGCATCTGCTGGCTGTAGACGCGCCGGAACCGGGCGACCGTGATGCTGCGGCCGTCCACCGTGGCGACCACGTCCTGGCCACTGGCGCCGGCGGCCGGGTTGCGCAGGAAATCCGGAATGTAGAGAAGGATGAAGGCCAGCACCACAATCGCCAGGCTCCATTTGAGCCAGTTCTTGTGACGCCGCATCCGGTCGAGCATGGTCATGGTTCGGCAGCCTCGTGCATGGAGGTACGGGGGCACCCGGCGCCACCTCGTACAAACTCTGGAAACGGCCATTATGCCATACCGGTGGCCGCTCTCCGCGCCCGCGCGCCGCCGGCTTGCCGGGCCCGGGCGCCGGCCCTCGAAACCGCGGACCGCCGAAAGCGCGGGGCGGCGGAGCCTGTGATGTGCTATATTTGCGGTGGATAGAAGGACTTAGAGGGAATCCACCATTCCAACGGGACGCAGAGCCGATTGATCGGAACTGGTCGGCAGCCTCGCGCCCGTCGTCCACCGAGCAGCAAAGCCGTGTCAGGAGCGCGTCGCGATCTTGCGAGCAAACTCCGGCCGCTCCAGGCAGGGCTGAAACGCACGCTTGGGCGCGCCGACGTGCTCGCGGACTTGATTCGGGCGGTCAACGCGAGCCTCGAGCCAGAGCGCGTGGCAGAGGCCTTAGTGTCGCGCGCCTCGCAGTGGGTGCCCGCGACGTCATGGCTCGTCGTGGCGATCGACGGCGGCGGCCGCATCCGTACACTGGCCGTGCGCGGGCTTACGCCGTCGCTCGAGGTGGCGGCGCACGTGGTGGGCGGATTTGTGATGCGAAGCGGGGAGGTGTTCCTCTCGGCGAGCCTCGACGGGGACCGGCGCGTGGGGCAGGGCGTGGCCGCGACGGCCGTGGCGTTTCCGCTGGCGTGCCGCGGACGCACGATCGGCGCGCTCGTCGGGCTCGACCGTGCGCCGTCGTCGCTGGCGCCGCGGTTCCTGCCCACGACGCTCGACGCGCTGCTCGCGGCGATCGAGCCGGGCGCCATCGCCATCGAGAATGCGCTACGCGTGCAGCGGGCCGAGGCGCTGTCGGTCACCGACGACCTGACGCAGCTGTACAATTCGCGGTTCCTCTCGCAGGTCCTGCGGCGCGAGACCAAGCGTGCGTCACGCAGCGGCCGGCCGCTCTCGTTGCTGTTCGTGGACCTGGACGGATTCAAGTCGATCAACGATTCCCACGGGCACCTGTTCGGCAGCCGAGCCCTGGTGGAAGCCGCGGGCGTGATTCGCGCCAGCGCGCGCGAGACCGACATGGTCGCGCGCTTCGGCGGGGACGAGTTCGCGCTCATCCTGCCCGACACGGGCAGCGACGGTGCGGTGTCGGTCGGCGAGCGTGTGCGCGATCGGATCGCGGCGTTCAGTTTCCTGGCGGGAGACGGCCTGAACATCCACCTCACGGTGTCGGTCGGCGTCGCGACGCTCCCCGACGTCGCGGCATCGGCCGACGGGTTGATTCAGACGGCCGACGAGGCCATGTACTGGGTCAAGGACCACGGCAAGAACGGGATACACGTGGCGGGGAGTTTGTGACAATCGCGGACTGCAGATTGCAGCGTGCAGATTGCCGATCGACGGATTGCAGAGTGCCGGTTGCCGATTGAGGGATTGCCAATTGTCGATTGGGGATTGATGGATTGACGGATTGCAGGGTGCCGGTTGCCGATGGGGAACCCCAATCAGCCCTCTGCAATCCGTCAATCGGCAATCTGCACGCTGCAATCTGCAATGAGTCAGCGTCAGTGGCGTCGTCAGTAAGGAGTGCTCGTTGAGTCTTCGTTCTCTGTTCTCGCTCTTCTCCAGTGACCTGGCGATCGACCTCGGCACCGCCAACACGTGCGTCTACGCGCGCGGCAAGGGGATCGTCGTCAACGAGCCGTCGATTGTGGCCATCAACAAGGTGACCGGCCGCATCGAGGCGGTCGGCAAGGACGCCAAGGACATGCTGGGGCGCACGCCCGGCAACATCGTGGCGATCAAGCCGATGAAGGACGGGGTCATCGCCGACTTCGAGGTCACCGAGAAGATGCTGACCTACTTCATCAAGAAGGCTCACAACCGCAACGTGTGGGTGCGTCCCCGCATCGTGATCGGCGTGCCGTCGGAGATTACGCAGGTCGAAAAGCGCGCCGTGAAGGACAGCGCGTACCGCGCCAAGGCCAGCGAGGTGCACCTGGTCGAGGAAGCCATGGCGGCCGCCATCGGCGCGGGCATGCCCATCACCGAACCGTCCGGCAACATGATCGTCGACATCGGCGGCGGCACTACCGACATCGCCGTCATCTCGCTGGCAGGGATCGTCTACAGCAAGGCGGTGCGCGTCGCCGGCAACGAGATGGACGAGGCGATCATCCAGTACGTCAAGAAGACCTACAACCTCCTCATCGGCGAGCGCACGGCCGAGGCCATCAAGATGGAGGTCGGGTCCGCCTATCCGCTCGAGGAGCGGATGACGATGGAAATCAAGGGGCGCCACCTGATCGAGGGTGTGCCCAAGACGATCACGATTTCAGACGAGGAAATCCGCGAAGCGCTCGCCGAGACGGTCAACGTCATCGTCGACGCGGTGCGCGTCGCGCTCGAGCGCACGCCGCCCGAGCTGTCGGCCGACATCGTCGATCGCGGCATCGTGCTGACCGGCGGCGGGTCGCTGCTGAAGAACCTCGACAAGCGGCTGCGCGAAGAGACCGGCCTCCCGCTCGCGATGGCCGAGGATCCGCTGTCGTCGGTCGTGCTCGGGGCCGGCAAGATGCTGTCGGACTTCAATCTCCTGCGGAAGATCTCGATCGACTGAGGAAGGTGTCGTGCCCGCCAGGAGCCAGATGGGAGAGGTCGCAGGGACGGGCAGCGCCCGCGGCCAGCGCAGCACGGGCGAGCGGGGGTGGCGCCCGGCGAGCCGTCAGCGATGCTAGATATCCGCCGCCGCACCGGGATCCTGTTCCTCGCCGTCACGATGGCGCAGCTCGTCCTCGTCTCGGCGCAGGTGCAGTCGAAGGCGGGCGTGCCGGTGCTCGAGAGCGTGACGTTCGGTGCGTTCTCGCGCGTCCAGGGCGCGGTCGCCTCGGTGATTCACGGCGCGCGCAACTTCTGGGGCAGCTACGCGGCATTGCGCGGCGTGCACGCCGAGAACGAGACCCTGCGCAGGCAGGTCGGCGACCTCGAGGTGCGGCTCCAGGAGCAGCGCGCCCTGGCGGCGCAGAGCGTGCAACTCCAGGAGCTCCTGCACCTGCGGTCGAGCACCGATCTGCCGCTGCTCGCCGCCGAGGTGATTGCAGGCAACCCGAATCCCGGCATGCGCACGCTCACGGTCAACCGCGGATCGTCAGACGGGGTGACGTCCGACATGGCCGTCGTGGCGCCCAAGGGCATCGTCGGCCGCATCGTCGGCCAGCCGGCCGCGCATGCCGCCATCGTGCAGTTGCTGATCGATCGCAACGCGGCGGCCGGCGCCATCGTCGAACGCTCCCGCGCCGGCGGCATGGTCGTGGGGTCAGAGGGCGACGCGCTGCTCAGCATGGACCTCGTCTCGAACCTCGCTGACATCCGGAGAGGAGACGTGGTCGTCGCCTCGGGCGTTGACGGGATCTATCCGAGGGGGTTCGTGATCGGGCAGGTGGAAACCGCCGAACGTGGAGCCGGGCTGTACTATGCCGCGACTGTCAGGCCGTCGGTCGACTTCACGAGTCTGCAGGACGTGCTGATCGTGCTCGTGCCTTCGCGGTCCGCGATGCCGCCCGAGGCGGCCTCCGAGGCCGCCGGGCCGCCGAAATGAGGGCGGCAGGCGTTCTTGCGGCGCTTTGCGTCACGCTCGTGCTCCAGACGACGCTGGCCGGCCTGACGATGCACGGGGCGGCGCTGGTGAATCTGGTGCTCGTGGCGGTCGTGTACGTGGCGCTGGCGCACGGCGCCGTCGCGGGCCTGCTCGCGGGGAGCGCCGGCGGGATCCTTCAGGACGCCCTGGCGCGCGGCGTGGTGGGCGTCGGCGGCCTGTCGAAGACGATCGTGGGGTTTTTCGTGGGAGTGCTCGGCGCACAGTTCATCGTGTCGCAGCCGCTTCCGCGCTTCGTGATGTTCGCGGCGGCGACGATCGTGCACGAGTTCTGTTTCCAGGCGTTGTATGCCGTGGTCGAATCGCGCGCGTTCTCGATGCACTACTCGACGGTGCTGACGCAGGCCGCGGTCAACGCCGCACTCGGGGTCCTCGCGTTCCAGGTGATTGAAGGGGCGCCCGGGCTGGTGCAGCGGCGGCAGGCCCGTCGCAGCGACATCGGGCGTCGCCGTTTCTAGGTGTCCAGTCCGGCGGCTCCGGGAGTCGCCGGTCTGAAAGGTCCAAGGCCCTCGTATGTCGAATGCCGGCATGTTACCCGATGATCGCCGCAGCCTGACGATGCGGCTGTCCGTACTGCAGTACCTGATTGCCGTAACCTTCGGGGTGCTGGCGATCGGGTTCTGGGTGTTCCAGATCGCCCAGTACCAGAAGTTCAGGGAGATCGCCGAGAACAACCACATCCGCCGCCTGCCGCTCCCGGCTCCCCGCGGCGTGCTCTTCGACCGCGACGGCCGCGTCCTCGTCGAGAACCGCAACATCTACAACATCGCGCTCGTCCGGGAACAGACTCGCGACATCGACACGACGCTCACGGTACTCGCCGAGGCCATCGGGGCCGACGAACAGCAGTTGCGCGACACGGTCGCGCGCCGCCGCCGCGAGCCAAGCTACCGCCCGATCGTGCTGGTCGAGAACGCCACCCAGGAACAGGTGATCGCCATCACCGCGCGCAAGTGGGAGCTGCCGGGCATCATCTACCAGGAAGTGCCGTCGCGCCGGTACCCCGACAGCGACATGGCGGCGCACGTGTTCGGCTACGTCGGCGAGGTGACCGAGGCGCAGCTGCAGCGGGCCGGCTACGAAGGGGTCGAGCCGGGCACGCTCGTCGGGCAGGCGGGCGCCGAGGAAGCCTACAACGCGCTGCTGATGGGCAAGGAAGGCGCGCGGACGGTGGTGGTCAACAGCGTCGGGCGCGAAATCAGCGTGCTGCCCGGCGGCACGCGGCAGCCCTCCGAAGGGCGCCGGCTGCAGTTGACGATCGATGCCGATCTGCAGAAGGCGATTGAGGATGGTTTCGCCGCGTCCGGATTCAACGGCGCGGCCGTCGTCCTGGATCCCCGCGACGGCGCGGTCCTCGGGTTTACGAGCCGGCCCGCGTACGACCCGAATGACTTTGCGGCTGGAATCGACCGGGCGACCTGGGCGTCGCTCAATAACGATCCGCTGCTGCCGCTCCAGGACCGCGCCCTCCAGGGGCGCTACTCGCCCGGCTCGACGTTCAAGATGGCGGTCGGCCTCGCAGGCCTCGAGGAAGGTGTCATCACGCCGGAGTTCAAGGTGTTTTGCCGCGGCGGCGCGGATTTCTACGGGCGGTACTTCAAGTGCTGGAAACGGGGCGGCCACGGCGCGATCGACCTGCGGCACGCCATCGAGCAGTCCTGCGATGTCTTTTTCTATACCGTCGGCAACATGCTGGGCGTCGATCGGATCCACAAGTGGGCGACACTCTTTGGCCTTGGCGTGAAGTCCGGCATCGATCTGCCGAACGAGCTCTCCGGGCTCGTTCCGTCGACGGAATGGAAAGCGCAGCACACGAAGGAAAAGAAGTGGTACGCGGGGGAGACCATCTCGGTCGCGATCGGCCAGGGGCAGGTCGCCGTCACCCCGGTGTCGATGGCGGTCTACACGGCGACGCTGGCCAATGGCGGCACCCGCGTCACGCCACACCTGCTGAAAGCGGTGGACGAGGGGAACGGGTGGACGCCAGTCCCGCCACCCCCTCCGCAGTCCCAGGTCGAAGTCACCCCCGAGAAGCTCAGCGCCATCCGCGACGGCATGTGGATGGTCGTCAATGCCGCCGGGACCGGCGGCACGGCGCGAATCGTGGGGCGGGACGTCTGCGGTAAGACCGGCAGCGCCCAGGTCATCTCGAACCAGGGACGCCTGGCCGCCGTGCACAGCAGCAAGGACCTGCGCGACCACGGCTGGTTCGTCTTCTTCGCGCCACGCGACAACCCGCAGATCGCGGGGGTCGTCTTCCTCGAGCACGGCATCCACGGGGGCAATGCCGCGCGGGTGGCGCACCACATCCTCGAGACGTTCTTCGCGAAAAAGGACGGCAAGCCGCTGCCTCCACCGCCGACGCGCGAGGACCTGCGGCTCGACCTGTCGGATCCGTTCGCGCGGCGCGGCACGTCCGAGGGGGGAGGGCGGCCGTAGTCATGTTCGAACGACGGCTCTACTTCCACGTCGACTGGGTCCTCCTCGGGGCCATCCTGCTGCTGTGCGGCGCCGGCCTGGCGATGGTCTACAGCACGACGTTCGTTGTCGTCGGCGACGGCGGGCATGCGAGCCCCATGGTGTGGAAGCAGGTCTACGCGCTCGGGATCGGGATCGGCGCGCTGCTCGTCTGCCTGGCCATCGACTACCGGATACTCGCCGAACATTCACTCGCGGTCTACGCGTCGCTCATCGCCCTGCTCCTGTTCGTGCTGCTGAAGGGCGCGACGCAGATGGGGGGACAGCGCTGGATTCCGATCGGGCCGTTCAACCTTCAGCCGTCCGAGTTCGGGCGGCTGACGCTCGCCCTCATTCTGGCGATGTTCTACGGCGAGAATCGCCGCGGCGCCCGCAGCACCAGCGACCTGGTCATCGGCGGATTGTTCACGGCCGTCCCGCTGCTGCTCATCGCAAAGCAGCCGGATCTCGGCACCGCGGTGACCCTGTTGCCGGTGTTCATCGGCATTGCGTTCCTGGCCGGGCTCCGGCTCCGCCTGCTGGCCGCGATCGCCCTGGCGGGCATCCTGCTGGCGCCGGTGGCGTGGACCTTTGCGCTCAAGGACTACCAGAAGTCGCGGATCGAGACATTCTTCGATCCCCAGCAGGACCCGCAGGGCGCCGGGTACCAGACGATTCAGGCTCGCGTGACCGTGGGCTCCGGCGGACTGACCGGCAAGGGGTTCCGCCATGGCACGCAGGGGCTCTACAAGTTCCTGCCCGTGGCCCACAACGATTTCATCTTCTCCGTCCTGGCGGAGGAGCAGGGGTTCATCGGCGTGGTGGCGGCGCTGGGCCTCTATCTCTTCATCGTGTTTCGGTCGCTCGAGGCGGCGAGACTCGCCAAGGACCGCCTCGGCGCGTACCTGGTGGGAGGCATCATCGCGGGGTTTTCGTTTCAGGTGCTGTACAACGTGGCCATGTCGGTCGGGCTGGCCCCGTCAAGGGCATCACACTGCCGCTCATGAGTTACGGCGGCTCGTCGATGATCGCGACGCTGGCAGCATTCGGCCTCGTCCTCAACGTGCGGATGCGGCGATTTACGAATTGAACCACGGAGTGCTTGATCTTCGGATCAGCGTACTCAACCACGGATCACACGGATCACACGGATCCGGAACGCGGGCCGCCGAGGAGCGGGCTGCGAATCGCGGATCGCGATTTCGATTACACGAGCCTATGGCGCTGTTGCTCCTAGTGATGTTCGCGTGCTGGATCGCCGGGCGGATATACGCCCCGACGGTCGGGCGCGCGTACGCGCCGCCGGGCTCTCTTGCTTGCTGGAGCTTCTTCCATGAACAAGGAGATGATCATCTCCTCTGGCGACCACGACACGCGAGTCGCCATTCTCGAGGACGACCAGGTCGTCGAGATCTTCATCGAGCGCGAACGTCAGCGCGGGGTGGTGGGCAACATCTACAAGGGCCGGGTCTCGAAAGTATTGCCCGGCATGCAGTCCTCCTTCGTTGACATCGGCCTCGAACGCGACGCGTTCCTGTACGTCTCGGAAGTCGTCAATACGGTCGAAGAGTTCGACCGCCTCGAATCGGGTGAGGAAGACGACGTCCCGGCCATCGTCGAGCCGGTCGAAAACGCGGAGGCGGCGCTGGCGCAGGCTTCGGAGGCCGAGGATCCGGCGCAGGCTGTTCAGGTCCGCGCCACCGAGCCGCCGCCGGCCTCCGGATCCTCCAGAGACGACCGGCGCGGCCACTCGCACGACCGGGAGCGTCCCGATCGCCCGCAGGCCAAGATTGAAGACCTGTTGAAGGAAGGACAGGAGGTCCTCGTCCAGGTCGTCAAGGAGCCGCTCGGCACGAAGGGCGCGCGGCTGACCTCGCATGTGACGATGCCGGGCCGGTTCCTGGTTTTCATGCCGACAGTGGACCACGTCGGTGTGTCGCGAAAGATCGAGTCGCGCGACGAACGCGCCCGGCTGCGCGGAATCGTCAAGGACTTCCGTGAGGAGCACGGCTTCACGGGCGGCGTGATCATCCGCACCGCCGCCGGGGGGCGTTCGAAGGAAGACATCGTGTCCGACCTCGCGTACTTCCACCAGGTCTGGACCGAGATCCGCCAGCGCATGGACGCGCGCCGCCCGCCGGCGGTGCTCTTCCAGGAGCAGAGCCTCGTCACCAAGCTCCTGCGCGATCTGCTGACCGAGGACTACACCGCCATCCGCATCGACAACGAGCAGGAGCACCGGCGCGTGATTGCGCTGGTCGAGCGGATCATGCCGAACCTCCTGCCGCGCGTGAAGCTGTACTCGAAGGAGTTCCCGATTTTCGACGAATATGGCGTGCAGGCGGAAATCGACAAGGCCCTGCGCCCGAAGGTATGGCTGAAATCTGGCGGCTATCTCGTCATCAATCCGACCGAGGCCCTCGTCGCGATCGACGTCAATACAGGGCGGTACGTGGGGAAACGCACGGGCCGGCTCGAGGACACGATCGTCAAGACGAACCTCGAGGCGGTCAAGGAAATCGTCCGACAGATCCGTCTGCGCGACCTCGGCGGAATCATCGTCCTCGACCTCATCGACATGGAGGAGAAGAAGAACCGTCTGAAGGTGTTTCAGGAGGTCGACAAGGAACTGCGCAAGGATCGCTCGCCGTCCAAGGCGCTCCAGGTCTCGGATTTCGGCCTCGTGATTGTCACCCGGAAGCGGGTCAAGCAGAGCCTCGAGCGGCAGCTTACCGAACCGTGTCCGTACTGCTCGGGCTCCGGCTCCATCAAGTCAGCGTCGACGATCTGCTATGAAATCCTGACCGAAATGAAGAAAATCGCACCCGACCTCGACGGCCAGGGCGTAATCCTGCGCGTGAATCCAGATATTGCCCGGGCGCTCAAGGAGGAGGAGAGCGCCGTGTTCCGCGATCTCCAGCAGACGCTCGGCCAGCCCGTGACCCTGAAGCCCGATACGCACCTGCACCACGAGCAATTCGACGTGATGGCGTTGTAGGAGCGGCTCGTGCAGGGGCGGCTCGCGAGCCGCCCCCTACACTCTCAGTTCGAGTTCGCGCCGGTCGGCAGGTGGATCAGGTAGTAGTTCCCGCCCTTGTTGATCCAGACGCGAAGGTAGTCGTCGCCGCGCAGCATCTGAACCTTCGCGGCGCCCGGCCGCGGCGGCTGGTCCTGCACGACAAAGTTCGCCTCGCCTGCGGGGACGATGCTGACGACTTCGCGGCCCTTGACCGTTCCACGCTGGACGAATTCGACCCAGCGCTCCAGGACTTCGGACGATCCGACGACGTCCGGTTTGGCTTCCTGCGCCGTGAGCCGGACCTGGTAGGTGCCGGCCGGGAGAGGCTTGCCGTCTGCGGTGACGGAGCGCGGGAGCCGCACCGACCCAAGCGCGAGCTCGCCGGTCGGGACCGTCGGGGCGGCCGCCGTGTTCGGTTGCTCGTTGGGTGCCTTGTGCTGCGCCTGTGCCGGGCTGCCGAACAGTGCCGCAGCCAGGACTCCCACCAGAATCCCCTGCTTTCTCATGACCACTTCTCCTCGCGCAACGCATTTCACGGCGCAACACACTCACGCCATTCGGACCTCCGCAATTATAGCGAGAACGGCTGGCGGCGGCGGCCCTCGTGACATCTGAGCAAGGGAAGTGCCACGAAAAACGAAAAATCAGACTGAAAATCGCCGGTCTTGCTGCCGGCAACCCACCGGATTGCGTCAGCCATGTCGTGAATCACGACACGGATTGGTCGTCAATGCATCGGCGGCCAGGGGGGCCGGCTCGTTCCGGCCAGGGTTTACCGTTTCCCGATGATGATGTTGCCCGAGAAGGCGGTGATGGCGACGATCGCGCTGCCGTCGCCGTAGGTGCCGCGCAGCGAGCGTCGGCGGCCGCGGTCGGACGTGCGTTCGGCGCCCGCGAGCTGGAGCGGGAGATCCGATCGGACCGAGCCGCTGAAGGTCGAGGCTTCGACGTCGAATCCGGTACTGCCCGCCAGTGCGAGCCGGATGTCTCCCGAGTGGGACTTCATCTCGTACCGCCCGTTTTTCGCGAAGCTGCCTCCGAACTCCACGTTGCCGCTGAACGAGTGCAGATCGGCGCGATCGCACTCGACGTCCTGGACGACGATATCGCCGCTGACCGATCCGAGATCGATGCCGCGCACGCGCGTCTTGCGCAGGGTCACGGTCCCGCTGACGGAGCCCGCTTCGATCGTGCCGTCCGTGTTGCTGTCGCTGATGGTGATGTCGCCCGACACGGACTTGGCGCTCGCAATGCGATTCGCGCCGGCGATGGTGACGTTTCCGCTGACGGTCTCGAGCGACAGGTCGCCGGTGATGTCGGTCGCCTTCAGGTCTCCGGACAACGAGTGCGCCACGATGCGCGTGGTCGCCGGAGCCGTGACGGCGACATCGACCGACACGTTGATGTCGCGCCGGCCCTCCCGGCGGGTGTCGTCCCCTCGTGGATACTGCGTGCGGACCTCGATATGGCCGTTGCGCTCCGTGATCTCCACCTGCACGAACTCGAGCATCTGCCGTGCTTCGTCAGTGGACCGCGCGCGAGCACGCTTCACGATTTCGATCGTGGCGTCGTTGCCCCCGCCGCGCGTGATGGTGATGTCGCCGGCGATGTTCGATACCTGGATGTCGCCCTGGGCGCCGATCCTGAACGACTTCGTCTGGCGATCCGTCTGCTCCTCGCCGCCGCGCTGGTACCTCGCGACTGGCGCCATCACCGCGCGCGTCACGGCCCGGATGTGCTCGGCGGGCGACTGGGCGGCGGCCGGCGCCGCGGCGGCGGCGGCGAGCGCGATGACGGTCAACATGGCTCTTCGCATCGGTCTGTGCTCTCTATCCGGGCCCTACGACTTGTTGAGAATCTGCGCCGCCCCGGCCGAGTTCCCCTTGCGCATCTCGTTCATCAGGGCGATGGTGTCCTGCAGCAGCGCCACCTTGCGGCGAAGCGCGTCGAAGAGGCTGTCGCGCGCCGGCGCGCTCTGCGGCTCCGCCCGCAGTGCCGCGCGGCTCTCGGCGATCGCCTGATCGATCACCTGCAGGTTCTTCTGCAGCACCGCCGCGGTCTGCGCGTCCAGCGTGTCCGGGCTGCTCGCCGGCTGGTCCAGCCTCGCCGCCTCTTCGAGCTTCGCGATGGCGTTCTGATAGTGCTGCTCGGCGAGCCTGAACTCTTCCTCCACGCTTTCGACGGCAACCTCGCGCGCCGCGTTGCCCTGACCGCCGGCTGGTTGCGAGACTGCGAGCGGCGCCCCCAGGCGCGACGTGGTCGCCTCGCCGCGAAAACGCGGGACCAGAACGAGCAGTGACGCGCCCACCGCCAGAATGAGCGCCGCGGCGAGCGCCAGCAGTGCCACGTGCCGGCGCGCCACGCCCGGCTCCGGTGCGGGCGGCGCACTGACGCGCCCTTCCTGGCGCAGCCGTCCCGCGATCTGGAACCACACGCCGTCGGGCGGCTCGAGCGGGTCCAGCGAGGCCGCGGTTTCGTGGATGACGCGCAGATCCTCGGCGACCGTACGGCACTCGGGGCAGGTCTCGAGATGACGTTCGAGTTCCGCGCGGCGGATCGGTCCGATCGTGCCGTCGACGAGTTCCTGAATCGAGTCGCGATACTGCGAACAAGTCATGGTCTTACAGGTCGGGAGGCCGGGCGCTGGCTCCGGTCTCCTGATGCTCCGTTCAGCAACAGCCGCAGTCGCAGCCGTGCCTTGTGCACCTGCGATTTCGACGTGCCTTCCGCGATCCCGAGCGCCTCGGCGACCTCGCGGTGCTCGAGACCCTCCACATCGTGGAGCACGAAGGCCGCCCGGCATCCCTCGGGGAGCTGCGCGAGCGCCCGTTCCAGGTCCATCTTCGTCACCGTCTGTTCGGCGAGCCCCCGCGTCCCGGCGTGGTACCGCACCGGCTCGTCGTCGAACGAGTCGGTGACCTGGCTGGTGCGTGCGGCCCGGCTCCGCAGATAGTCGAGGCACTGGTTCGTGGCCAGGCGGTAGAGCCACGTCCCGAGCGCCGATTCTCCCCGGAAGCTGTCGAGTTTCCGGTGCGCCGCCAGGAAGATGTCCTGCAGGATGTCTTCCGCGTCGGATGCGTTGCCGAGCATCCGGCAGGCCACGCTGAACAGCTTTCCGGCATGCGCGCGATAAAGCTCCTCGAACGCCCCGAGGTCCCCCCGGCGACACCGCTCGACGAGCGCCATGTCCCCGGCGCGCCCGCCGGCGTCCGCTGGCGCCCCGGAGGGGTGCCCTGTCAGTTTAGACGTAGCCATTCGGGTGTCACGTTGCCCTGTCCTGCAGGTTATCAACAGGATAGTCCACCGTCCATAACGTGTGAAACGCTCCGACGGTTCAGCAGCGGCAGCGCTCGAGGAGGCAGTGAGCGGCAGGTATTCCGAAAAATAGCTGTTTCTCCGTTACGCCATGCCCCTGTGCCTGGACCTGCGGCTGCCGGCGACGGCCTTTGCGCGGCGCCTGCCATCGTTTCGCCGCGAAGTCCCGCACACGCATGCCGCTGACGAGCACGCCTTCGGCGCGCAGGAGGGCCCGCTTCAATTCGAGGTTGCCGCCGTAGCCGCCGAGCCGCCCGGCGGCGGCGATGACGCGGTGGCACGGGACGCCGGCTGCCGAGCAATCCCGCATGATGTTGCCGACGGCCCGCCATGCGCGGGGCCGGCCCGCGGCGTCGGCCACGTCGCCATAGGTGGAGACGCGACCGGGCGGGATGCGCCGCACCACCGACAGCACACGTACGCGGAACGTGGCGTCGGCAGCCATGCTCAGAACCAGACGTGCAGTCCCGCGCCGACCTGGAAACCGCCCGTATCGACGCTCAGCGTTCGGCCGCTTCCGACATCGATGTCGACGCGCGCGCGGGTGAAGCGGACGAGGGCGCCGACCCCGCTGCGACGGGTCAGCATCCACTGCAGGTCGGCGCCGGCGTTGAAGCCGATGGCGGACCCCCTGGCCTGCGTCGTGACGGCGTGCGTATAGAAGGCCGTATCGTACGGGTAGGCCTCGGCGTAGTGCACCGCGGTGACGACGTCCTGCTGCAAGCGTGATCAGCGACGGACCGGCCGACGCGATTACGCGCAGCTTGCCGTGCGTCGGCACGAAATAGAGCAGCTGCGCGTGCGCGGCGGTTTCGGATCGCGCGATCGATTCCTCGCCGCTGATGGCCCGCGGCTGGTCGAAGATGAACGGATGTGGAATGCTGGCGTCGATCGAGGCGGAGCCCGTGGCTGACACGTACGAAACGGCAACACCCACGCCGACCTGTTTCCACAGTCGAATGCCCGCGGCGCCTCCGGCGCCGATTCCGGCCTTCGACGGATAGTGCACGTCGGCGGTCGCCGCTTCCACGTTCGCGTCGAACGTGAAGTGGTCGGACAGGGCCGGCGCTGCCGGTTGCGCCACCGCGTCCGCGCTGACGAAGCCGTGCTTCCAGCGGGTGGCCTGCGCGGCGGCCGGACGGCCGCCGACACGAGGATCGACGCAGTGAACAGGGCGATCGGTATCTTCATGATGCGCGGCGCCTCAATTGACACCGACCGCCGTCCACGCCTGCACGATCGCCCGTTCGGGAGCGCTTCCGGCGCCGTAGAGATCCTGCGCGGCCTGAATGGTCGCCTCCCGCGCCGTGGCGAAGCTCGCGTTGGACGGCATCAGCTGGGTGAAGGCGCGGTAGAAAATCTTCTCGATCTGCTCGCGGTTCGTCCGGCCGACACCCTGCACCGCCAGTCCGGAGGTGCGATTGGTGCCTCCCTCGATCGGCCAAGTAGTACGCCTGGTTGGCGATGCCGGAGTTGGTGTGCACGCCGCCGTTGTCGAGCGGCCCGAGGTAGCGGTTCGAGTAGTGGTCGGGATCGCCGTAGGCCTGCGGGTTCTCCATCGAGCGAAACCCGCCGGGCCTGACGACATCTTCGCCAATCAGGTAGTCGGCGCGCATCGAACCGTTACCGGCCGGCTGCCAGTAGAACTCGACCGCCGTGCCCATGATGTCCGAGAACGCCTCATTGAGCGCGCCTGACTCGTTCCGATAGATCAGGTTCGACGAGTAGTCAGTGACGCCGTGGGTCAGCTCGTGGGCCACCACGTCGAGCGCTCCGGACATGTAGTCCCAGACCTGCCCGCCCAGCGTGAAGCCGGCCGGGAGGCCCACGCCATAGACCATGATCCCGTCGCCGGCGTAGAAGGCGTTGGTGAAGTAGCTCGTCGAAGTTCGAGAAGAGCGCCTCGAAGTCCGTCCGCCGGACCGGGTGCACGAGGCTCCACATCGCGAGGTTGCGATCGTCGAGGCCGTTGCGTCCGAATCGCTTGTAGTAGAAATCGAACGTCCATCCGGCATAGACGTGCGCGTCGTCGACCGGGCCGTCGGTCCAGACGTTGTCGCTGTCGGAAGCCAGGTCGTTCTGGCCCGGGACCACGAGGCCGTTGAGGATGTCGTTGGTGCGCGTGAGGCTGCCCTGCATGTCGTACGTCCGGATGGCCGAGGGCCGCAGTTCGTCGCTTCGTGTAGTACCGGCCGGCTGACGCCTGCACGCTGATCTTCTTCGTGTCCCCCAGCACCCCCTGGGCCCGGCCGACCGCGCTTTGCGCCTGCCGATCGGAGTACTCGAACGCGATCGCTCCGGTGCGGGCGTCTACGAAGTACTGGCGGATATCGCCGTCCGACGCGGCGCGGATGCGCCACGCCAGGACGTACGGCCCCGAGTCGAGCGGCAGCACGACGAGTTCGGGACGCCGACCTGCGCCGAGCGTTACACCGGCTCTGGCTTCGACCACCCCGGTGGCGGCGTCCGCGTCGATGACCGGCGACGGATCGAGGGCAATCCCGTCGTAGATCGTCCCGAACAACGAGATCGTCGCCCCCTGATCGAGCTGTCGCGCGATGTCGCCTCCGAAGACGCGCACACCCCTGTAGGTACTGGTCGGCCCGCACCTGCGTGCGGGTCGGCAGCACGGTGTCCTCCCGTGCGGGGCGCACGCGCAGTTCGCCATCGCGAAGCATGGAATCGATGCGGCCGTCCCAGGTCCGGATGTCGTCGGACGAGCGGGCGCGTATCGGATGGGCGCCACGAAGGCTTGAGCGGAGGCGGGGCCTGGCGCGAGAACGGCCCACGCAAGCATGCACACGACGAGGCGAGTCGGCACGGGAACTCCCTGGGAACCGGCGCTGGGGGGCGATGCCGATTCTATCGCGACACGGTCGCGGATGCCATCGCCTCGTGCAGCACGTGCCCGTCGCCCGACGCAATCGTCACGTGGGCCAGCGC
The DNA here is from genome assembly GCA_963817635.1 of uncultured Acidobacteriota bacterium. Classification (GTDB taxonomy): domain Bacteria; phylum Acidobacteriota; class Vicinamibacteria; order Vicinamibacterales; family 2-12-FULL-66-21; genus CAWFPR01. Next base: position 148,676 of record CAWFPR010000032.1, read on the forward strand.
GGCGAGCGTCGGGACGATATCGGCCGGGCGTCGCCGGGGTGGAGAGGTGCCCTCCCCTGACGCCCGTCCCGAAGAAGATCACCGGCACGCGCTGGTCGTACGGATAGAGCGTGCCGTGTGTCGTCGCGCTCGAGGAGAAGATCCACTTCTCCTTCGGCACGATGATCAGGTCTCCGCTTCGTCCCTCGTGGTAGCTGAGGGCCGCGGCACGTTTGACGGGATCGGGATCCGTGCGGACCGATGGCGGGCTGATTTCGTCGGCGCGGAACGCATACTGGATGCCCGGCAGCGCCCGAAGCGCATCGAGGACGGCCCGGCTGGCGGCGGGATTCTGCTCCAGCCGATCGAAGGACGCCGCGGGCGAGGTAGACGTCCGTGTAGGCGCTGAACGCCATGTATCGACCGGGACCGAAGATCGGCTGCAGCGCCGCGTCGATTGCGGCGCCCACCTCGCGGCTCGTTTCCCTGCCGGTGCCGGCCTGCTCGGGAATCTCCGCCACGCCGTGGTCGCCGGTCAGCGCCACGACGTACCGGCCGCGTCCCACGGTGGCGTCGAGGTGGTCGAGCAGCTGTCCGATCGTCCGATCGAGGCGCACCAGCATGTCCTGGACTTCGTGGCTGTTCGGTCCAAAGCCATGCCCGACCAGGTCGAGCGACGAGAAGCTCACCCCGAGGTAGTCGGTGCGCCCGCCCTGGCCGAGGGCCTTGGCGTCGACCATGGCCGCGGCCATCCGGCCCAGGTACTCGTCGGCGAATGGCGAACGAGCCCAGAGGGAGAAGAACCGGTCATCCGGCGTCCCGGTGTCGCTCACCAGCGGATGGGGAAAGGTCCGGGTCCAGCCGGCCGGGGGCCGTTCGCCCAGGCCGTCGTCGGTATTCTTGTACGCGGAGGGTTCGAAGGTCCGCTCCCACGTCTTGCCGTAGTCGGCGGCGACCGGGTGGGCGTCGATGTAGCCGCGCAGCGCGGGATCGAACGCCGAGGCGAAGGCGGAGGAGGTGGCCCAGCTGCCGCGATCCTCGAACCAGACGGCGAGGTCCGCGCTGTGGCCGGCCAGGCCGATGGCGGCTCGCGCCTTGAGCGACATCGTGACCACGCGTCCCCCGGCGCGGCGCATCTGCTCGGCCAGTGACGGCACGAGCACGTGCCGCGCGGAGTCGCCCGGACCGGTCTTGCCGTCGTAACTGACCTGGGTCACGGTCGGGTCAGACGTGCAGGCGGTGGATGTCCCGGCCGCGCGGTCGTACCACTCGTTGAGGACCATCCCGTGCCGGTAGGGCAGCGTGCCGGTGCCGATCGTCGAGTGGCCAGCGCACGTGACCGTGTTCAGATACGGATAGGCGGCGCGATCGAAGGCGGCGCCCTCGGTCATCAATCGCCGCAGACCGCCGGTGAACCGGCCGGCATAGCGTTCCAGGTAGTCGGCGCGCATCTGGTCGACGACCAGCACGACCACCAGTGACGGGGCGGGCGCTGGCACGGCCTGCGCGGCCGCTGTCGGGCCCGGCGCCCGGTAGGACGGAACGCCGGGGGCGGACCACGAGACCAGCAGCGCGGCGATGGCGGCAACCAGGAAGTTCATCATGACCGTCTCAGGATCGGGAAGTAACAGAGTGCGCCGAAGTACACGTCGGACAGCGCGCCGCCGATGAAATACCAGCGGGGAGCCAGGCCGTCCGGCAGGAGCCAGCCCGGACGGTGCGCCACGTCGAGGCCCGCGTGGGCGGCAAACGCGATCGCGAGGATCGTGAGGGCCTGGCGCGGCTCACGCACGAGGGTGGCCGCCGCCGCCACGAAAAAGCCGACCGAAAGGGCCACGTCGAATCCCACGCCAGGCTGCGTCTCGTGTGCGACCCCCAGGCCGATATACGCGCCGGCTGTCAGCGCCAGCAGGAGCGCGGCCATCTGCGCGAGTCGCAGCTCCGAGACCAGTCGATCGGGAGACGTAACGGGGATGGAGGCGGTGTGAAACGACAGCCACGTGAGGCCCGCTCCCAGCGCGGAAAACGCCACGACGACGGTGCGAAAGCCTTCGGTCACCGACTGGAGTATAACGCGCCGCTCACGGGCGCATGTGGTTGAGCGGATCGATGCCGTATTCGGACGGGTCAACCGGGCACGCAATCGCGTCGAGCGGGGCGCCCTCGTGCGGCGGTTCCCACAGGTTGCGATCGTAGGGCACCTCGAGCCGCTGGCCGTCGTTCCCGAACAGAATCCGCACCCTCGGCCGGTGCGGATCGGGCGCGTGGACGCTGATCACGACGGCCACTTCGCCCGACGAGAGCTTGACCATGTTGCCCGGCGGATACACGCCGAGCAGCTGGACGAACCGGCGTACGAGGTGCCGATCGAACTGCGTGCCGTCGTTGCGCTTCAGCACGGCGAGAATGCGATCGGTCGGAAACGCTTGCTGATAGGCCCGCTGCGATCGCATGGCGTCGTAGACGTCCGAGATCCCGCACAGCATCGTCCCGAGATTGAGCGTCCCGCGCTTGGCATCGGCGGGATACCCGCTGCTGTCGATGCGCAGGTGGTGCTCGAAGGCGACCACCGGCGCCAGGATCGGCATCTCCGGCGTGCGGCGCAGGATTTCCGCGCCGTCCACGACATGCCGCTTCATGACCACGAACTCGGCGTCGGTCAGCTTGTCCGGCTTGTTGAGAATCTCCTTCGGTGTTCGCACCTTGCCGATGTCGTGCATCAGCGCCGACAGGCCGAACTCGCGCAGGAGCCGTCCTTCGATGCCGAGCCCGCGCGCCTGGCCCATCGTCAGGATCGACACGTTCACCATGTGGGTGAAGGTGTAGTTGTCGTAGTTGCGCATGGCGGTCAGGGCCACCAGCGCGGTGCGGTTCTGGGTCACCGCATCGGCCAGCCCTTCGACCGTCTGGAGCACGGACGGCAGATCCGGCTGGCCGTCGGCCGCGGCGCTCGACCAGGCCACCTCCGCGGCCGCGACCGCACTGGAGTAGAGCTGCCGGATCGTGTCCATGTCGCTCCCGATGCCGTCGGCGCTGCGCTCCTCGACGGTGATGCGCCCCACCCGGATGTGTGGAGAGCTGAGCGCCGGGTCGTCCTCGGTCCGCGCGCCGAGGGCGCCGATGGCGTGAACGAATCCCGACATCTCGTCGCCGGTCACGCCGCGGTCGAAGACGATGCGCTCGATCTTGTGATCCTTCAGCCGTCGGATCAAATCGCCCATGCTACTGCTGGCCTTGGTCATCGGCGTGTCGGCCACCACGAACTGATCGCCGACGATGCCGATAGTGACCGAGGGCTGGTGCTGCGTGATGGCCTTGAGCGTGGCCAGCAGGCCTTCGACGTTCCGTCCGATGAGCGGGTGGTCCGCTGCGTAGAGCTGGGAGGTCCGCACACCCGACGCGAAGCGCCGCAGCAGGTCGTCGAAGTGCGTGAGCCGTTGAACAGTGTCGGACATGTGGGGCTCCGTTGGTCAGTCCAGCCGGCGCAGCTCGGCGCGCGCCGCCGAGCGGACGCCGAACGATCCGCTGGCAGAGGCGTTACGCAGGACGTCGACGGCTTCGGGCGTGCCGATCCTGCCCAGGGCGGTCGCCGCTTCGCGGCGGATCCGCCGCGTCCGGAGGGGTGCGCGCCACTCGCCCCCGTGCAGCGCGAACTTCAGCGCCTCCACCGTGTCGGTTCCCCCGAGCGATCCGACCGCCTTGACCGACGCCAGGTAGACCTGCGAGAGCGCGCGACGCTCGGCGTGCCGCAGGATATAGCAGAACAGCGGCGCGGCGCGATCGTCGCGCATCGACGCGAGTTCGCCCGTGATCGACCGACGCGTGCGCGGATTGGCGCCGGCGAGCGCCGTCAGAAGAATGGCGCACGCCTGGTTCGTACCGTTCAGCACGAGGCCCTGGATGGCTTCACGCCGGACGAGGGGTTCGTCGTCGGTCAGGAGAGGCTCGAGCGCCTTCAGCCCCTCCGAGCCGCCGAACTCGCGCAGCAGGAAGGCGGCCGTGCGCCGCACCTCCCAGTTCGGCGCGTTCATGAGCTGCTGGGCCACTTCGCGCCCCTCAGCGCCGAACCCGACGAGAATGTCGCGCAGGCGGCGCCTCGCCCGCGAGTCCTGCTCGGCCGAGAGCGCTTCGGCGAGCGGCGTGACCACCGGGCTGCCGATGCCGTGGCACAGCCGCTTGAACCGCTCGTAGGCCGCGTCGCTGGCGACCCGCAGGTGCGCGGCTACGTGCTTCATCATCGTGCCGCGCCCGAAGCGCTCGAGGGCCGCACGCGCGTGTTCCTGCCGTTCCGGGTGGCCCGTCGCCTGGCTGATGACCGTTTCGGCGAGCAGCCACGCCTGATCGAAATAGCCGACCCGCACGAGATCGTCGGCGTGCTCGACGGCCGTGTGCGCGATGTCGCGCCAGCGCGCCGCGTCGTCTTCGATGACGAGCAGGTCGTGGAACAGCAACTGATCCAGGCCGCGCAGCGTCGAATCGCTGACCGTGGCGAGCCAGGTCGCGACGCGGTCGGGCGGATCGTCGGTCGTCTGCTCGACGTTGATCGGATCCGTGCGCGCGTTCGACAGTTCGCGGCCGTAGTCGCCCGACACGAAGTTCGCGTCGGAGTAGGAGAGCAGCATCCCCTCGACGCGTTCCCACAGTTCCGCGAAGCTCTCTTCCTGGCCGAGCGCGGTGCCCGCGACTTCCTCTTCGGCGAGCGAGAGGAGTTGCCGTTGCCGGTCCACCTCCGGGACGAGAGACTGGAAGGCGTGTGCCAGGCGATCGGTGGCGCCATGGTCGGCGACGATGGAGCCGGTGACGAACTGCACGACCGACCCGTCGGTCATCGCTTCGGTGACGGCGCCGACCAGGTCGATTTCTCCGCACATCGCCTCGGGCCGTTGGCGCTGGGAGAGCAGGCGCCTCATCGCCTCGGCCGAGAGCCGTCCGGCGGCCTGCCCCATCTGGCCGAACACCGTATCCAGACGTTCAGGCTCGTTGTTCGCGACGTAGTCGGCCAGGCCGCGCAACAGACTGAGGAACGCGGCGGTCCTGACGTCGACGCCCTGTCCCTCCGTGGCGTGGTTCAGCTGCGCCATCAGTTCGTCCAGCTGCGCCTGGTCGCCAATCAGCTCGACGAGCGCGCGCACCGCGGAGGTGTCCATCTGCATCTGAGGGCCGCCGAGCGCCGCCGCGAGGATCTGATCGATGGTGGCCGCGAGCCCCTGTTTCTCGCGCAGGATCTCGGTGTAGTCGATTTCCTGGAGTTCCAGGCTGGGACCGCCGGCCGTCGCCCACAGGTGCGAGATGCCGCCGTCGGCGCGCACCTCCTCGGGGGAACGGGCCAGCAGCAGCAGCAGCGTGCGCCAGGAGTCGAGATCCGCGCCGAAGTTGACCGTCAGGGCGCCGATCGCATGCCGGTGCAGCACGACGGCCAGCTCGCCGATCGCCGGATCGGGCCGCGGCACGGGTGCTCCGTCGAGCAGCAGCGTAGCGCCCTGGATTTGCAGCCGGGCCGGGCCGCCTTCGGTCATCTTCGCGGTCGCCTGCACCAGGCGCGCGAGCGACGACGCGATGGCCGGATGCGCGCCCGGGTACAGCGCGACGGCGCGCGCGGCCGTCTTGCAGCTGCGCGCGAACTCCGTCAGGCAGGCAACGGCGTCGGGGGCGAGTACCGGAGGGACGCCAGGTTGGCTCATGGGCGGATCACGGAATCGATCGGGTCCGGTGCGATCGCTGCGCCCTCCGTGCCGGCCACCCGCCGGATGCCACGGCTCTCCCCTCCGGACACGCCGGTCCGGACGGGCTGCGCGGGTGCTCCGGGCGAGAGGGGCGCGGCGTCGGCCATTTCGAGTAGGGGCAGTTACGAAATCCAGCTCATTCTAATCTATAGTAGTCTCCGGCTTTAGCCGGACCGTGCCGGCCCGCCCGGGTGACCCATTCTTTGATGCGAGCGGTCGATCTCATCAGGCACAAGCGTGACAGCGGGACCCTCAGCCCGGCGGAGATCGGGTTCTTCATCGCTGGGGTCACGGACGGGAGTCTGCCCGACTACCAGGTGTCCGCGCTGCTGATGGCGATTTTTCTCCGCGGCATGTCCGCCGGGGAAACCGCCTCGCTCACCGAATCGATGGTCGGCTCCGGCGTGCGCATGACCTACCCGGGCCTGCCCGGGACGCCGGTCGACAAACACAGCACCGGCGGAGTGGGCGACAAGACGTCCCTGATCCTGGCGCCGCTGGCCGTGGCCTGTGGCGCGTACGTGCCGATGATGTCGGGTCGCGGGCTCGGCCACACGGGAGGCACCCTCGACAAGCTGGAATCGATCCCGGGCTTCCGGACGGGCCTGTCGCTCACCGAGCTGCGTGACGCTCTGTCGCGCGTGGGCTGCGCGCTCGTCGGCCAGACCGCCGACATCGCCCCGGCGGATCGCAAGCTGTACGCGATGCGCGACGTGACCGGCACGGTCGAGAGCATTCCGCTGATTTGCGCGTCGATCATGAGCAAGAAAATCGCCGAGGGGATCGGCGCGCTGGTGCTCGACGTGAAGACTGGCGCCGGCGCGTTCATGAAGACTCCCGAGCAGTCACGCCAACTGGCAGAAACGCTCGTGGCGACCGGCCATGCGGCTGGCGTGCGCACCGACGCGCTGATTACGTCGATGGACGTGCCGCTCGGCCGGATGGTGGGCAATGCTCTCGAGGTGATCGAGTCGCTCGAGACGCTCAAGGGAAACGGACCGGCCGATCTCGAAGAGCTGTCGGTGCTGCTGGCCTCCCGCATGCTCGTGGCCGCCGGCGTGGCGCCAGGCGAGGCGGACGCCGAGTCGCGCGTGCGGGCGGCGCTGGCCGACGGAACGGGCCTCGACGTCTTCCGCCGGATCATCGAGAACCAGGGAGGCGATCCGCGGGTCGTCGACGACTACGCGCGGCTTCCGGCCGCGCCCGATCGCGAAGCCATCGCTGCGCCGCGCAGCGGCTATGTCGCGGCGCTGCACGCCGAGCAAATCGGCCACGCCGCCGTCGCGCTCGGCGCCGGACGCGACAGACTGGACGACGCGGTCGATCCGGGCGTCGGCATCGAGGTGCTGGCGCCGGCCGGAACGCAGGTGCGCGAGGGCGAGCCGGTCCTGATGCTGCACCACCGGCGGGATCACGGACTTGCGGCTGCGCGGGTGCTCGCCACTCGCGCCATCGTTGTTTCAGAGGAACCGCCGGCCCTGCGGCCGCTGGTGCTCGAGAGGATTCTGCATGACTGAGGCTCCGCGTACCGCGGCCATCGCCCCTCGGTACGGACGGCGGCCTGCGCCTGCTCGCCGGGGGCATTGCCCTGGTGCTTGCCGTCGCGGCGTTTTTCATGCGGGGCGTGATCGGCCCGCGCGTCCAGGGCGTTGCCGGCATCATCTGTTTCATCTCGGTGGTCGCCGCTTTCTCGCAGAACCTGCGCGCGGTGAGCTGGCGCATGGTGGGCTGGGGCATGGCTTTGCAGCTCGGCCTCGCGCTCGCCATCCTGAAGCTCGAAATCGGGGGCGTGAAGCCCGGGTTCGTCTTCTTCAGCGCCGTCGGCGGCGGCGTCAAGCGGTTCCTGGAGTTCACCAACGCCGGATCGCTGTTCGTGTTCGGTCCGCTGGCCAACGGCCCGGCGATGGACAAGGTGTTCGGACCCGGGCAGGGTTTCGTATTCGCCTTCACGGCGCTGCCGACGATTATCTTCGTCTCGTCGTTCTTCACGGTCCTGTATTACTTCGGCGTGCTGCAGTTCATCGTGAAGCTGTTCGCGCGCGGCATGATGTTCGCGATGCGGACGAGCGGCGCCGAAACGCTGTCGGCGGTCGCCAACGTCTTCATGGGGCAGACCGAAGCGCCCATCATCGTCAAGCCGTACATTCCGTCGATGACGCAGTCGGAACTGCTCGCGCTGATGGTCGGCGGGATGGCGACGATTTCCGGCGGCGTCATGGCGGTCTACATCGCGCTCGGGGCCGACCCGGTGGCGATCCTGACGACCAGCGTCATGGCGGCGCCGTGTGGCTTGTATCTTTCGAAGATCCTCTATCCGGAGCTGGAAGAGCCGGCCACGCGCGGCGAGGTCCGGATTGCCGTCGAGCAGCAGCACACCAATGTGATCGATGCGGCGTCGGCCGGCGCGTCCGACGGCATGACGCTGGCCATCAACGTGGCCGCGATGCTCATCGCCTTCCTCGCCTTCATTGCGCTGTTCGACTATCTCCTGTCGCTCGTCAACCCGCAGCTGTCGCTGGCGCGCGTGTTCGCGTGGGTGTTCGCGCCGGTCGCGGTGTTGATGGGCGTGCCGTCGCAGGACGTGCCCGCCATGGGCGACCTGCTCGGGACGAAGCTCGTCGCCAACGAGTTCGTGGCCTACGTCAAGCTGACCGGTCAGTATCGGGACGTCCTCACGCCCCGCTCGTATACCCTGGCGACCTACGCGCTGACCGGTTTCGCGAACTTCGCGTCGATCGGCATCCAGCTCGGCGGCATCGGCGCGATGGCGCCCTCGCGGCGCGGCGACCTGGCGCGCCTCGGATCACGCGCGCTGCTGGCCGGGTTCCTGGCGACCCTGATCAACGCCTCGATCGCGGCGACGTTACTGTAAGGCCGCTGTCCGCTCATCGCGATCCGCCGCCCGCGCGCGTGGATTTGCCGGCGAACGCGCTCAGCGGAGAGCGGAGGAGAGCGGAGAGCGGAGAGCGGAGAGCGGAGAGCGGAGAGCGGAGAGCGGAGAGCGGAGAGCGGAGAGCGGAGAGCGGAGAGAGCATGACGCACTACGCGCAGGTCAAGCAGGCGGTCGGCGAGCTTCGGGGGCGGATGATCGAGACGCCTCCCGTCGCGATCGTGCTCGGCTCCGGCCTTGGCGAGTTCGCCGACCGGCTCGAGCACCCGACGAGGATTCCCTACGGCGAGATTCCAAACTGGCCGGCGTCGGCTGTCGTCGGCCACGCCGGGACGCTCGTTATCGGGAATCTCAGAGGACGACGGGTGGCCGCGCTCGCTGGTCGGGCGCACTTCTATGAAGGGCACAGCCTGCAGACGGCGACCTTCGCCACCCGGGTGCTTGGCGTCCTCGGCGTGAAGACGCTCATCCTGACCAACGCGGCCGGCGGCATCAACGTGGCGCTCGATCCTGGCACATTGATGGTCATCGATGACCATATCAACCTGATGGGCAGCAATCCGCTCATCGGCGCCAACGAGGAGCGCTTCGGGCCTCGCTTTCCCGACATGACCGAGGTGTACTCACGGCGGCTGCGCGATCTGGCCGACGCCGAGGCGGCGTCAGCCGGCATCCGCGTGGCGCACGGCGTGTACGTGGCGCTGCACGGTCCGAGCTACGAGACGCCGGCCGAGATCCGGTTCCTGCGGACCATTGGCGCCGACGCGGTCGGGATGTCCACGGTGCCGGAAGCCATCGTGGCCCGGCACATGGGGATGGACGTGCTCGGCGTGTCGTGCATCACGAACCCGGCCGCGGGCGTGCGGCCGCAGCCGCTCGTCCACGACGAGGTGATGGAGGTGGCACGGCGTGTCCGCGCGGAGTTCGCCGCGCTGCTGGAGGGCATCGTTGGACGGCTCTGACGAAGGGGCATGGCCGCTCGTCGATCGCCGCTCGCATGCGGAGCGGCGCACCGGCGAGGACCGCCGGAGCGGCCCGGCGCCTGCTGCCGAAGAGACCCATCCGGATCGGCGGGTAGCCGAGCGCCGCAGCGGCTCCGACCGGCGCAATGACGCCGGCTGGGAACCGCTCTCTCTCGATCCGTCGAGCGGCGAGAGCGCGGAAACGGACGCGGCGCTCCACGCGGCGGCGGTCGATGCGCGAACCAGGGCACGGGCGCGCTACTCCGGCTTCCAGGTTGGCGCCGCCCTCGAAACGGCCGATGGCCGGGTGGTCACCGGCTGCAACGTCGAGAACGCCACCTACGGATTGACGATGTGCGCCGAGCGCGTGGCACTCGTGAAAGCACTGTCCGACGGGGAGGCGGTGTTCACCCGCATCGCCGTCGTGGCCGACACCGAGTCGCCAACGCCGCCGTGCGGACCGTGCCGCCAGCTGCTCTGGGAGTACTGCGGCGACATCGAGATCATTCTGGGAAACCTGAACGGGCCAACGGCGCGGTACCGCCTCTCGACACTGCTGCCGCTGCCGTTCGACGCCAGACTGCTGAGATAACGACGATGCTTCCGACGATAGACTGGCAGGGCGACGTGATCGTCATGGTCGATCAGCGCAAGCTGCCGGCCCAAGAGGTGTACGTGCGCTGCCACACGGCGCAGGAGGTGGCCCGCGCCATCCGCACGATGGTCATTCGTGGCGCTCCCGCGATTGGCGTGTCGGCCGCAATGGGCATTGCGCTCGGGATGCGGCGCAGCAGCGCCAACGGCACGCGCCAGTTCGCCGTCGACTTCCAGAAGACCTGCGAGATGATGGCCGCGACGCGCCCCACGGCGGTCAACCTCTTCTGGGCGATCGACCGGATGAAGCGCGCCTTCGCCGAGGGCGCGCAGGCCGGCGAGTCTCCCGCGGAACTGGCCCGGCGGCTCGAGGCCGAGGCGCGCGCGATCCACGACGAGGACGTCGCGAACTGCCGTGCCATGGGCGGATTCGGCGCGGCGCTGGTGCCCGACGGCGCGCGCGTGCTGACGCACTGCAACGCCGGCGCGCTGGCGACGGCCGGCTACGGGTCCGCGCTCGGTGTCGTCCGCGCGGCGGTCGAGCAGGGCAAGAAGATCGCCGTCTTCGCCGACGAGACGCGGCCGTTCCTCCAGGGCGCGCGCCTCACCGCCTGGGAGCTGGTCCGCGACGGCATCGACACGACCGTGATCACCGAGAGCATGGCCGGGCCGCTGATGCGGGCCGGCGAAATCGACCTGGCCGTCGTGGGCGCCGATCGCATCGCCGCCAACGGCGACACGGCGAACAAGATCGGCACCTATACGGTCGCGGTGCTCGCGCATGAACACAAGATCCCGTTCTACGTCGCGGCGCCGCTCTCGACGATCGATCTGTCGACGCCCGACGGCGAGCACATCCCGATCGAGGAGCGCGACCAGCGCGAGGTAACGCACCTGCGCTCGTGGCGGCTGACGCCGGTCGGCGCCCACATCCGCAACCCGGCGTTCGACGTGACGCCACATCGGTACATCACCGGCATCATCACCGAACGCGGCATCTACCGTGCGCCGTACACCGAGTCGCTCGCCTCTGCGTTCAGGACGGCTGACGAGTGATGACCGGGAGCTCACACGCGGCATGAACCTGCTCGCCATCGAGACATCGTGCGACGAGACCGCCGCCGCCGTCCTGAACGAGACGGGTGACGCCGCGCGGCCCTGGGCGCTGGCATCCAACATCGTCGCGTCCCAGATCGCGATTCACCGCGAATGGGGGGGCGTGGTTCCCGAACTCGCGTCGCGCCAGCACGTCCGGGACATCTGCGGCGTGGTCGAGGCTGCGCTCGACGGCGCCGGCACCTCGATTGGGGAACTCGGCGCGGTCGCCGTGACGCAGGGGCCGGGCCTGGTCGGCTCGCTGCTCGTCGGGGTCGCCTTCGCCAAGGCGATGGCGTGGTCGCGCGGCATCCCAATCGTCCCCGTGCATCATCTCGCCGGCCACATCGAATCGCTCACGCTCGCGCACGGCGAACTGCCGATGCCGGCGGCGATTCTCGTCGTCTCGGGGGGCCACACGAGCCTCTATTTCGTGCCGCGTCCCGGCGAGTATCAGCGCATCGGGCGGACGCGAGACGATGCGGCGGGGGAGGCGTACGACAAGGTGGCGCGGCTGCTGGGTCTGGGGTATCCCGGAGGGCCCGCCATCGACCGGCGCGCCCGCGAGGGCAACGACCGCGCGTTCGACTTCCCGGTCGCGCGGCTGACCCACGCCGACCGGAATGCTCCGGCTGCGACGGGCGAGGGGCTCCTGCCGGCCGACGTCGCGCGGCGGATTGACTTCAGCTTCAGCGGTCTCAAGACGGCGGTGCTGCGCCTGGTGCGTGAGCGGACGGGGGCCGATCCGTCGGGGAAAGCGGGCGCGGCGGAATCGGCCGGCGCGTCTCTGGATCCGGCGGTCGTCTCCGACATTTGCGCCAGCTTCCAGCGCGTCGTGGTCAGCGTGCTCGTCGATCGGACGTTCGAGGCGGCGCGCTGGCTCGGGGCACGGAGCGTCGGGATCGCGGGCGGCGTGTCGGCCAACAGCCGGCTGCGCGCCGACGCGGAAGCGCGCGGCGCGCGCTACGGGATTCCGGTGTTCGTGCCGCCGCTGTCGCTCTCGACCGACAACGCCGCCATGATCGGCGCCGCCGCACTGCGCCAACTGCAGCAGCGCGGGCCCGGCGATCTGTCGTTCAACGCCGAGGCGTCGCTGGCGCTGTAGGTCTCAAGGCTCAAGGCTCAAGGCTCGGGGCTCAGGGCTCAGGGCTCAGGGCTCGGGGCTGATGGTTCCGCCCGGAGGCCCGCCGCCGGGGAGCTTCACCCCAGCTTCGACCCAGCTTCAACCTGGGTCGGAGCTGGGTCGAAGCCGGGTCGAAGCTGGGTCGGAGCTCGGGTCGAAGCTGGGTCGAAGCTGGGTTGGAGCTAGGTCGGAGCTCGGTCGAAGCTGGGTTGAAGCTGGGTCGGAGCTCGGTCGGAGCTCGGTCGAAGCTGGGTCGGAGCTAGGTCGAAGCTGGGTCGAAGCCGGGTCGGAGCTGGGTTGAAGCTGGGTCGGAGCTGGGTTGAAGCTGGGTTGAAGCTGGGCGGGGAATATGGCGGCATTCACGGACTATCTGTGGTTCAACACGAAGACGCGGCAGGAGTTCATCCGGATTACCGATGACATCTCCGCGATCGTGAAGAAGAGCGGCATCCAGGACGGCATCGTGCTGGTGTCGGCGATGCACATTACGGCTGGCGTGTACGTCAACGACTGGGAGGAAGGCCTCATCGAGGACTTCCAGGTCTGGCTCGAGAAGCTCGCACCCGCCGGGCTGCCGTACCGCCACCATCAGACCGGCGAAGACAACGCCGATGCGCACCTCAAACGCACGATCATGGGGCACCAGGTCATCGTGCCGGTGACACGCGGGGCGCTCGACCTCGGCCCATGGGAGCAGATTTTCTACGCCGAGTTCGACGGCCGGCGGCGCAAGCGGGTGGTCGTCAAGGTGATCGGGGAGTAGGGCTCAGGGCTTCAGGGCTCACGGCTCACGGCTCAGGGCTCAGGGTAAACCCACTATGAGATTGGCCATCGGGATTCTGGCGGCGGTCGCGCTGGCGTCGGCACATCCGGCAGCGGGACACCAGGGGGCGCCGGGGCACGTCGTTCGTGCGTCGATGGAGGCGGAGATACTACGGGCCGGCTCGGTCACGCTTCATGGGATTGCGTTCGAGGCCGGCCAGAAAACGACTCGCGCCCTGCCGAGCCGAAGCTCGCCGAAGGGCGAACGAAGGCTGGCCGGCTCCGAGGCCGTCCTGCGGGACATTCTGGCGCTGCTGCAGTCTCACGACGAGTGGCGCTTCGAAGTGCAGGGGCACACCGACAGCGCCGGCGGCCGCGCGGCGAGCCAGGCGCGATCGGATCGGGAGGCGCGGTCGGTCGTGTCATGGCTCATCGGGCACGGCGTTCCGAAAGAACGGCTGGTGGCGACCGGGTACGGCGATACGCGACCGATCGCGGATAATGCCACCGGTGACGGGCGCGCGAAGAACCAGCGCATCGTGCTCCGGAAGCTGAACGAAGAGTAGCGAGGAACCGAGTGGACCAGATCGCCGTGCGGCTCGACATGATGCAGACGCTCGCCCTGGCGGCGGTGGTCCTGTTCATCGGATACGGCATCCGTCGCCGCGTGGCCGTGCTCGATCGGTACAACATTCCCGCGCCGGTCGTGGGCGGGTTCCTGTTCGCCGCGCTCGGCCTCGCGCTGAGATTGACCGGCCTCATTACGATCGAGTTCGACACGACGCTCCAGACGCCGCTGATGATCGCCTTCTTCACGACGATCGGCCTCGGCGCGAGCCTGTCGCTGCTGCAGAGTGGGCGGCCCGCAGGTGCTCCTGTTCTTCCTGCTCGCGTCGGTGCTGGCCGTGCTCCAGAACGTGGTGGGCGTCGGCCTGTCGAAGGTGCTCGGCGTGAGTCCGTTCCTCGGGCCTGATTGCGGGCTCCATCACCATGACGGGGGGCCACGGCACGGGCGCGGCCTTCGGAAAGCTGATGGAAGATCAGTACGGGTTCCAGGGCGCCGTGACGCTGGCGATGGCAGCGGCGACGTTCGGGCTCGTGAGCGGCGGGCTGATCGGCGGACCGATTGCGACGTCGTTGATCAAGCGCAGGCACCCCGGGCACACGCCGGGCGGCGTCACGCGCGCTCAGGCGGCCGCGGTCGCCACGGTCGATCCGCTCGACGAGGAAATCGACGTCGAGCCGGCCGGGGAGGCGCCGACCTCCTACACCCTCCTGAAGGTCATGACCCTCGTGCTCGTGGCGATGTGGCTGGGCGGGTTGCTGAGCGGCTGGCTGAAACAGTACGTCACACTGCCGGCGTACATCGGCGCGATGATCGTCGCCGCGGTCGTCCGGAACACGGCCGACGTGACACGGGTCGTGAAAATCCCGCAGCGGACCGTCGATGACATCGGTACGATCGCCCTGTCGCTCTTCCTGGCGATGGCGCTGATGTCGCTGCGCCTGTGGGAACTGCTCGACCTCGCCGTCCCCATGCTGATCATCCTGACCGCCGAAGTGGCGATGATGGGGGCGTTCGCGTATTTCGTGACCTACAACGTGATGGGCCGGGACTATGATGCGGCGGTGATGGCCGGCGGCCACTGCGGCTTCGGCCTCGGGGCGACGCCGAACGCGGTGGCGAACATGGAAGCCATCGTCGAGCGTTTCGGGCCGGCGCCGCGCGCGTTCCTGGTCATCCCGATGGTCGGGGCGTTCTTCATCGACTTCACGAACGCGCTCATCATCACAACCTTCATCAACTGGGTGCATTGACGTGACGCTATCGAGAGACGAGGCCTGGGCGCTCGTGACCGAATACACACAGAGCGAGAGCCTGCGGAAACACATGCTGGGCGTCGAGGCCGCCGTGCGCGGGTACGCCAGGCTCTGGGGGGAGCCGGAGGAAGACTGGGCGGTCGTCGCCCTGCTGCACGACTTCGACTACGAGCGCTGGCCGGACGCCTCGAATCACCCGTTCCGGGGCGTCGAAATCCTGACGGCAAAGGGCTACCCGGAATGGGTCACGCGCGCGATCCTCTCGCACGCCGACTACTCGGGCGTCCCACGCGAGTCCCGCCTGGAACACACCCTCTTCGCGTGCGACGAGATGTCGGGGTTCGTGACCGCGTGCGCGCTCGTGCGCCCCTCGAAGAGCGTGCTCGATCTCGAGGCCAAATCGGTCATGAAGCGCATGAAGGACAAGGCCTTCGCACGGGCCGTCAATCGCGACGACCTGCGGAAGGGTGCGGAGGAACTCGGGCTGCCCCTCGATGAGCACATTGCCAACGTCATCGCGTTCATGCGCGAGCGCGCCGACGCGCTGGGGCTGAGGGGCAGCCTGTAGGAGGATCGGAGAACGGACCGCGGAGAGCGGAGAGCGGACCGCCGCGAACGGCGGACCGCAGGATTGCGTATAAGCTAAGCACTTGGATATCAGCCAGCCGACCTCGACTCGTGAAGCGGCGCCGCCGGCGGCAGCCGGCACGCCGGTCGTCCAACTCGACGGCGTAACGGTGCGTTTCGGCGCGAACGCCGCGCTCAAGGCCGTCAACGCACGGTTTGCGGCCGGCGCGGTCGGCCTGCTCGGTCCGAACGGCGCCGGCAAGAGCACGATGCTCAAGGCGCTGCTCGGCTTCGTCAAGCCGAACGAAGGCCGCATGACCGTCCTCGACCTCGACGTGGCCGCAGCGACCGATGGAAATCCGCTCCCGGATCGGCTACATGCCGGAAAGCGACGCGCACATTCCCGGAATGAACGCCGTGTCCTTCGTCGCCTACTGCGGGCAGCTCGCGGGCCTGCCGTCGGTCGATGCCATGCAGCGCGCGCACGAGGTTCTGTACTACGTCGGCCTCGGCGAGGCGCGCTACCGGAACATCGAGACGTATTCGACCGGCATGAAGCAGCGCATCAAGCTCGCGCAGGCGCTCGTGCACGACCCGGACCTGCTCTTCCTCGACGAGCCCACCAACGGCATGGACCCGAAGGGCCGCGACGAGATGCTCGAACTGATTCACGACCTCGGCCACAACAAGAACGTCAACCTGATCCTCTCGTCGCACCTGCTGCCCGACGTCGAATTCACCTGCGATCACGTCATCGTCATGGACAAGGGACAGGTGGTGGCCCAGGGTCCCATCGAGGAACTGAAAGGGCCGGGGGGCCGCGTGTTCGAGCTGCGCATCAAGGGCGACCTGCCGGCGTTCATCGAGACCCTGAGAGCCGCCGGCATGGAGTGCCACTCGACCGACGCGGACGTCATGCGCGTGTTCGTCCCGGATGGGCGGGACCACTCCGAGATCTTCGCCCTGGCGTCGAAGCAGGGGGCGCAGGTCCGGCACCTCCGTCCGAGCATTCCGACCCTCGAAGACGTGTTCGCCAAGGCGCTGGGGGAGCAGTAGTGCCCATTCACGACCAGAGTTACCGCCGCTACGGCGGCGGCCGGACGATGCCCGGCCGGGCGTGGACGGTGATCGCGCGCGCCGGGATCATGACCATGATCCGCAAGCGCGCGTTCCTCGGCCTGCTGATCTTCGCCTGGCTGCCGTTCCTGGTGCGGGCCGTGCAGGTCTACGTCACGACGAACTACCCGCAGGTCGCCATGTTCGCCCCGACCGCCGAGACGTTCCGGCAGTTCCTCGAGCAGCAGGACTTCTTCGTCTTCGTCATCACCATCTACGTGGGCGCCGGCCTCATCGCCAACGATCGGCGCGCCAACGCGCTCCAGATCTACCTCTCGAAGCCGCTGATGCGGTCCGAGTACATCGCCGGCAAGGCGGCGGTGCTCTTCATCTTCCTGCTGCTCGTGACGCTCGTGCCGGCGCTGCTGCTGCTCCTCCTGCAGGTGCTCTTCGCCGGCAGCTTCGAGTTCCTGCGAAAGAACCTCTTCCTGTTCCCGGCGATCACGGTGGCGTCGCTGCTGCAGGCGATGCTCGCCACGTTCACGATGCTGGCGCTCTCCTCGCTCTCGAAGAGCGCCAGGTACGTCGGCATCCTCTACGCGGGCATCATCTTCTTCACCGCGGCGATCTACGGCGTCATGTTCGCGATCACCGGCAGTTCGAGCCTGTCGTGGATGTCGGTCGGCTCGAATCTCAGCCAGGTCGTCGACGTCATCTTCCGGCTCAAGCCGCGCTACGCGACACCGTGGCCCGTGTCGCTCATCGTCATCGCGGGGCTCATCGCGGTGTCGATCTCGGTGCTCGAACGGCGCGTGCGCGGGGTGGAGGTGGTGACGTGATGGCGCGAGCGAGCGGCAGCGAGCGAGCCACGCGAGCGGAGCGGGGATCATGGGGCCCCCGCGAGCGAGCGTGTGAGGGGGTTCCGGGGGCCGAAGCCCCCCGGGGTGAAGAGGTGGTGACGTGAGCGTGCCGGTCATATCCGCCGATCACGTGTCCAAGTGGTACGGGCAGGTCATCGGCCTCAACGATGTGTCCGTGAACGTGCCGCCAGGCATCACCGGCCTGCTGGGGCCCAACGGCGCCGGCAAGAGCACGTTCATGAAGCTCATGACCGGCCAGCTCCGGCCGAGCAAGGGCACGATGCAGGTGCTCGGCGAGCCAATCTGGCGCAATCCGCATCTCTTCTTCGAGATCGGGTTCTGTCCGGAACAGGACGCGTTCTACGACCGGATGACCGGTCTCGAGTGGGTCACGGCGCTGGTGCGGTTGAACGGGCTCGACGACAAGGCCGCCGACGAAGCGGCGCGCCGGGCGCTGACCGCGGTCGACCTGATGGATGCGGCCGACAAGAAGATCGGCGCCTACAGCAAGGGCATGCGCCAGCGGGTGAAGCTCGCGCAGGCCATCGTGCACGATCCGTCGCTGCTCATTCTGGACGAGCCGCTCGGCGGCATGGACCCCCTGGCCCGCCGCCGCACGATCCGCCTGATTCGCGACTGGGCGCGCGCCGGCAAGAGCGTCATCGTCTCGAGCCACATCCTCCACGAAATCGAGTCGATGACCGCCAATATCCTGCTGATCAACAACGGCAGAATCCTGGCCGAAGGGGACGTGCACCAGATCAGGGGGCTCATCGACGAGCACCCCCACACCGTCTACGTGCGCGCCGAGCACCCGCGCGTCCTCGCGCGCGACTTCCTGGATCGCGCCGACGTGCGCAGCATGAAGTTCGAGGACGGCGCGGTCGTGGTCGAAACCGGAAAGCCGGACGCCTTCTACTCCAGGCTGACGGAACTGGCGGCGAGCGGTGAGTTCGGGGCGATCGAGGAGGTCACGTCGCCCGACGACAACCTCCAGGCGGTCTTCCAGTACCTGGTGAAATAGGCAGACAGCGCCATGACCACTGACCTTGTGTCGCCGCCGCGTTCGCACGTCGCCCCGGGCACGCTGACCGCCAGCCTGCGCATTTTCGATCTCTCCCTGGGGGAAATGCTCTGGTCGCGCCGCACCATCTTCATGATCCTGGTTGTCGGCGCCCCGGTCCTGCTCGCCCTGTTGCTGCGCCTGCTCGTGTTTCTGGGGGCCCCGATCATGGAGGAGGGCCACATCCGGAGCCAGGGCCAGAGCGTCCGGATGACCGGTCCGGCCATTTTCGGCCTGATGATCTGGGTCTTCTACCTCCGCTTCACCGTCCCCGTCCTCGGCGTGTTCTACGGCACGTCGCTGATGGCGGATGAGGTCGAGGACAAGACCATCACGTATCTGTTCTCCCGCCCCATTCGGCGGGGCGCCGTCCTGATCGGCAAGTACCTGGCGTATCTCGCGTGCACCGTGTTCGTCGTGCTCCCCTCGGTCATGCTGGTCTATCTGCTCGTGGTCCCGATGCAGGGGAGCCTGGGCGGCTCATTCATCGACCTGGTCAAGGACCTTGCCCTGCTGGCAGTCGGGCTCGCGGCGTATGGCTCGCTTTTCGCCTTCATCGGCGCCAAGTTCAAGCGCCCGCTGCTCATCGGGCTGGTGTTCGTCTTCGGCTGGGAGCAGGCCGCCCTGGCGTTTCCGGGCTACCTGAAACAGTTCACCATCGCGTACTACCTTCAGGCCTTGGTCCCGCAGGCTATGCCGAACGACGGCATCGTAAGCCTGATGCAGGGGATCTTCCGCGAGAGCCCCGGTCTCTTCTCCAGCCTGTTTTGGCTGGCGCTCATCTGGGCGGTCTTTCTGGGGGCGGCCGCCTGGATCGTGGAGCGGCGCGAGTATGTCCTGGAGCAGTAGGGAGTTACAGGAGGACCGGCGCTCCCCGTTGGAGAGGCCCTTGCCGACCGTCGAAGGGGCGAACCCTCGTTGTCTTGTTTCAGTAACCGCTGCTGAACAGGCGCGAAAATTTCCCGTTTCAAGCTCGGCCAGGCGTTTCCTTGGTTATCGTCCCGACGCTAACCTGCCCGGAAACGGACACTTGCGGCCTTCGAAGGCGGAACTTTTTACCTCCTACCCCTGTATAATCCAGACAAGAGGGCTGCGATGACAAAGAAAACTCGCTACTTCATGGCTGGGTCGGGGGCGGTTCTGGCCGTCGGGCTCTGCACCGTATTTGTCGCGTATTATGCGGGCGGTTTCCAGCCCGTTTCCGCCTCGGCGGTTTCGAACGAACTTCGCTACGTCCCGGCCGATGCAACTGCGGTGGCCTACGCCGACGTTCGCGCCATCATGGACTCGGAGCTTCGGGCTCGTCTCAAGCAGGCGATGCCGATGCACGAGCAGGGTCAGCAGGAATTCCAGCAGCAGACCGGTATCGATATCGAACGCGACATCGACTACGTGGTCGCGGCCCTGTCTCCCCGGCAGGAACCTGATTCCGGCGGCCTCGTCGTGGCGCGCGGACGGTTCAACGACAGCCTGCTCGAGACGCTCGCGCGCGAGCACGGCGGGACCGTCGAAGAGTACAAAGGCAAGCGGCTGGTGGTCGCGCCCGCAAACCACACCATGCTCGGCCAATCGAGCGGGGCGGAGCCGGTCAAGAGCCGCTCGATCGTCCTGGCGTTCCTCGAACCGGGCCTGGTTGCGGTTGGCGACTCCGTGAGCGTCAAAGCGTCCATCGATGCCCAGTTGAGTGCGCACAGCATCACCAGCAACGACGAGATGATGCAGATGGTAGGCGACATCGGCTCCGGCAATAACGCCTGGGCCGTCGGACGATTCGACGTAATTGCGAGCCATGCGAAGCTCCCGGAGCAGATCAGCCGTCAGATTCCGGCCGTCAAGTGGTTCGCCGTGGCCGGTCACGTCAACGGGGGCCTGTCGGGCACGCTCCGGGCCGAGGCCCGCGACGAGCAGGCGGCCGAGAACCTGCGCGACGTGGTCCGCGGGTTCCTGGCGCTGGCGCGCCTCCAGACCCAGGCCGACCCGCGCACCGCGGGTCTGGTGGATTCGCTCCAGCTGACCGGCTCCGGCAAGACGGTGTCGCTCTCGTTCACGCTCCCGGCCGAACTGCTGGAGCTGATCCCGAAGGTCCACACGGGCCAGCCAGGGCAGCAGGGGCAGTAGGCAGTCAGGACGGGCGCATCGCAGCCTCCGTCCGGCAGCAGGATCCTTCGAGGGCCGGCGAACATTTCGCCGGCCCTTTTCTTTTGCGCCTCTCCCGGTGTACGCTCGTCACCATCTGTGACTGAATTCGTGTTCTTCTACGGCACTCTGATGGCCGGTTTCGACCGGCGCCGGCGAGCCGATATCGATCCCAAGCTCACCTACATGGGCCGCGGATCGATCGAGGCGGCGCTGTTCGATCTGGGCATCTATCCTGCGGCCGTGCCAGCCCCCGAGGGGCTGGTGTGGGGCGAGGTCTACGCGATGACCGAGCCAGAGCCCGTGCTCGCCGCGCTGGACGACATCGAGGGCTACTGCCCGGGCGACCCCGATCGCAGCCTCTACGCGCGTGCGCAGACGCCCGTGCGGATGCCGGATGGCTCGCTCGAGCAGGCGTGGGTGTACTTCTACAACGCACCGCTCGGGCAGGCGGAACTGATTGCGTCAGGTGATTACCTCGAGCACGTTAAGGTGCGTTAGATCGTGTAGGAGCGGTTCGTTGAACCGCCCGTGCCCATCACGTGTAGGGGCGGTTCGTGAACCGCCCTTGCCGATAACAGGAGACGCCCCGTTGATTCGTAATCGGAACGCTGCAATCTGCGCCGCGGCCATGGTCGCGGCATTTCTGTATGTCCCGGGCCAGCTCGCTGCCCAGGGGCCCCCTCCTGGAGCCGGGCTCGACCCACGCATCGAGAAACTCGTCGCGTCGATTTCCCCCGAGCGGCTCGAGCAGTTGCTCCGCAAGCTCTCGTCGTTCAAGACCCGCAACACCTTGTCGGATCCGACCGCGCCCGATGGTATTGGAGCGGCGCGCCAGTGGCTCCTCGACGAGTTCAAGCGCACGAGCCCGAAGCTGCAGGTGAGCTTCGATACCCACATGCTTCCGGCCGGCGGCCGCGTGCCGCAGGAAACCGAATTGCGCAATGTCGTCGCGATTCTCCCGGGCAAGACTCCCCGGCGCATCTATGTCAGCGGCCACTACGATTCGTTGAACCTGGGGTCCGCCGGCCAGGCCAGCCTGAACACCTCAGGCGGCCGGCAGGCCGGCGCCGCTGGTCAGCGCGGCCAGGCGGGGCAGGCCGCCGGCACTGCCCAGGCGGCCGGACAGAGCGGGCGCGGGGGGCAGCCGGCTGCCGCCGGCAGGGGCCAGGGGCGGGGCGGCAACCGCGCCGACCCCAACGTCGTCGCACCGGGAGCCGATGACGATGGGAGCGGGACGGTGCTGGTGATGGAGCTGGCCCGCGTGTTCTCGGAGAGCAACATCGATTTCGACGCGACCCTCGTGTTCATCACGGTGGCCGGCGAGGAGCAGGGACTGCTTGGCGCGACCGCGCACGCGGTGCAGGCGAAGGCGGACAAGATCGACATCCAGGCGGTCTTCAACAACGACATCGTCGGCAACGCGGTCGGCGGCAACGGAATCGACGACAGCGCGACCGTGCGGCTCTATTCGGAAGGGCCCGAGGACTCGCCGTCCCGGTCGCTGGCAATCTTCACGAAGCGCTGGGCCGAGCGGTACGTTCCCTCGCTCGAGATCCGACTGATGGCGCGCCGCGACCGCTTCAGCCGCGGTGGCGATCACAGCGGCTACAACGCCGCGGGGTTCGCGGCCGTCGGCTTCCGCGAGTCGAAGGAGAACTACTCGAGACAGCACAACGCGGACGATACGATCGAAGGCGTGTCGATTCCGTATCTCGCGCAGAACGCGCGCGCGAACGCCGCGGCCATGGCGACGCTGGCGCTGGCGCCGCCGCCGCCGGCGGTGACGCCAAACATGCTCAGCCGTCAGCCGTCCGGCTACGACGCGCGCCTGCGGTGGACGGCGTCGCCGGGCGCCGCCGGCTACAGGATCTTCTGGCGCAACGCGTGGGCGCCCGACTGGGAACACGATCTCTACGTGGGCAATGTCACGGAATACGTCTTCACGAAGATGAACATCGACGACTGGGTGTTCGGTGTTGCGGCGATCGATGCCAGCGGTCACGAGAGTTCAATCAGCCCGTACGTGATGGCGCCGAGAAGCGATGGCCGCTGAATGACAGACCGCAAGCGCGACTCCGAACGCGTCCCGATTCCCGGTCAGGTGGCCGGGGAAATCACGGTGTTCCAGCCGATGACGATCCTGGATATCAGCGATCGCGGCGTCCAGATCGAGACGACGTTCCCGCTCCACCTCGACTCGTTGCACGATTTCCGGCTCTCGCTGGGCGACCGGTCGGTTGTCGTCAAGGGACGGATCGCCCACTGTCAGATTGGCGACTTGATGGAAGGCGTGGTGCACTATCGCACCGGCGTGGAGTTCGTCGAACTTCCCGGGCACGCGAGCGACGCGATCCGCGAGTTCGTCGAGGTGCAGCGAATCGCGCGCGAAGTTCCGCCGATCGTCGACGCCGAGCTTGCCGACGAGGCCTGAGCCGCAATAATCGACACACGCCGTCCCGCTGGACGACCCACGGCACAGTGCCCTTCGTCTCTTCGTGATTGGCCGTCGGCCCGTCCGGCGGGGCTGTCGCCGACGCCCATCCAAAGTGATACATTTGAGAGTCGGTCCGTATCATCACGCGAGGGATTCATGCCTACCACGATCAGTGCCCGTCCGCTTCTCGAGAAACTTCAGCTGAAAGACGTGAACCCGGGCGCCTCGGCCGGGATGGATCGGTGGATTGCCGAACCCGGCGCGCAGCCGCTCGTGTCGTACAACCCCACGACCGGCGAGCCGATCGCGAGCGTGCTCCAGGCGTCGGCTGACGCGTACGATCAGGTGGTGGCACAGGCGGTCTCGACCTTCGAGACGTGGCGCATGACGCCGGGCCCGAAGCGCGGCGAACTCGTCCGTGACCTCGGCAACGCCCTGCGTGAGTTCAAGGAGCCGCTCGGTGACCTCGTGTCGCTGGAGATGGGAAAGATCAAGGCCGAGGGGCACGGTGAAGTGCAGGAGATGATCGACATCTGCGACTTTGCGACCGGCCTGTCGCGTCAGCTCTACGGCTTGACGATGGCGTCGGAACGGCCGGGGCACCGCATGATGGAGCAGTGGCACCCGCTGGGAGTTCTCGGGCTGATTACGGCGTTCAACTTCCCCGTTGCCGTCTGGTCGTGGAACAGCGCGATTGCGGCTGTCTGCGGCGATGCGGTGGTCTGGAAGCCGGCCGGCCCGGTACCCCTTTGCGCCGTGGCCGTGCAGCACATCGCCAACCGCGTGATGGCCGATCACGGCGTTCATGGCGTGTTCACGCTCACGATTGGCGCCGGGCGGTCGGTCGGCGAGCGGATGCTGAACGATCGTCGCCTGCCGCTTATTTCGTTCACCGGCTCGACCCAGGTGGGCGAGCACGTGGCGGCCACCGTCGCCAAGCGCTTCGGGCGCAGCATTCTCGAGCTGGGCGGCAACAACGCCATCATCGTGACCGAGGATGCCAACCTCGATCTGGCCACGCGCGCGATCCTGTTCGGCGCGGTCGGGACCGCCGGCCAGCGCTGCACGTCAACCAGGCGCATCATCGTGCAGAAGCAGGTGGCCGGTGAGCTGGTCGATCGGCTCGTGCGCGCCTACAAGCAGGTCCGTATCGGCGATCCGCTCGACGCGGCGACTCTGATGGGGCCGCTCGTCACGCCCGACGCCATGACGGACATGTTCGCGGCCATCGACCAGATCAAAGCGGAAGGCGGGGAGATCGTGTTCGGCGGCGGGCGCCGCCCGGATCTGGGGCCGCAGTTCGTCGAGCCCACGATCGTGCGGATGCCGTCGCAGACCGCCATCGTCAAGGCTGAGACGTTTGCGCCGATTCTCTACGTGCTGGAGTACGATGCATTCGAGCAGGCGCTGGCGATCCACAACGACGTGCCTCAGGGCCTGTCGAGCGCCATCTTCACCGAGAGCATGCGGAAGGCCGAGGAGTTCCTCTCGCCGCAAGGGTCCGATTGCGGGATCGCCAACGTCAACATCGGCACGTCCGGTGCCGAGATTGGCGGCGCGTTCGGCGGCGAGAAGGAAACCGGCGGCGGCCGCGAGTCCGGGTCCGATTCCTGGAAGACCTACATGCGCCGGCAGACGAACACCGTCAACTGGTCCACCGCGCTGCCGCTCGCGCAGGACATCACGTTCGGCGCCTGACGCCAGCCGGTCGCGGCTCCACCGGATCGTGACGAACGGTCGTGTTGTTTCAAGAACGGGGCGAGAAGCGCTGAGCTTCAGCCCCGGAACTCCACAGCGTGCACCGCACCGTTCCGCAGCTACGCGAACGACGAACCGGGACGGGTCGCTTTGCGCGCGATCCACGGGGTGGCGCTCAGGGCTCGATCCTCCACGGTTGCTCCCACGATCGAAGCGGCCGGCGCCGGGAAATCAGCGGGAGATCCTGCTTCTGCAGTTCCAAGAGGATCCTGACTTTCTCGCGAAGCGGCAATGCGATCTGTGCGCGTCGCCAGGCGGCCTTGCCGGCGGCAGACCGTAGAGGAATCGCCGGCGGATCGCTATGGCTCATCACCGATCTCCACGTCAATCCCATGCGCGGCCAGCAACGCCCGCAGCCGCGGACGGCTGACAGCGCCGCATTCCAGCAGCTGCCACGCGCGCTCGCGCCGCCGCGAGCCACCGGCCTGAAACGCGAGTGCCGCAAGATGTTCGGGGCCAATGACCCTGACCGGGACGCCCCCAGGACACGCCGAGACTCGACTCGGACGAGCAGGTACCACCCCGGCGACGGCGCAGATTCGGAGCCTGTGACCGCCAACGCGACCAAGACGCCGACCATCTGGATCAGTTTGACCATCTCGTCCTCATATTCTCCACCGGCGCCGGCCCGTCCGTCGCCCGGCTCTGTAACGAGACCAGCGCCGCGTACCGGCCGTGCAGTCCGAGCAGGTGCGCGCGCGAGCCTTGTTCGACGATGCGCCCTTTGTCCAGGATCACAATCCTGTCGGCCAGCACGGTGTGCGCGAGCCGTTGCGTGATGAACATCACCGCCTTGTTCCCCCACATCGACCTGAGTGACCCGATGATCCTCGCCTCGCTTTCGGGGTCCAGCGCCATGGTGGCCTCATCGAGCAGGAGGATCGGCGAGTCGCGAGCCACCGCGCGGGCGTTCGCGACGGTTTGCCACTGGCCTCCCGAAAGTATGCTGCCATCGCCGAGGTACGTGCCAAGGATTGTGTCATAGCGACTTGTCAGCCCCTGGCGACCCGCTCGACGCGGCGACCCTGATGGGACCGCTCGTGATGCAGCACGCGATGACGGACATGTTCGCCGCCCTCGATCAGATCAAGGCCGAAGGGGGGAGATCCTGTACGGCGGGGGCCGCCGCACCGATCTTGAACCGCAGTTCGTGGAGCCCACGATCGTCCGGATTCCGTCGCAGAGCGCCATCGTCAAGACCGAGACGTTCGCCCCTATCCTCTACGTGCTGGAGTACGACGGGTTCGAGCAGGCGCTGGCGCTTCACAACGACGTGCCGCAGGGCCTGTCGATGCGATCTTCACCGAGAGCATGCGGAAGGCGGCGGAGTTCCTGTCGCCGAAAGGCTCCGACTGCGGGATCGCCAACGTCAACTCGGAGAGACGCCGTGGGATAGTCTATGCGACCTTGGCGCGCTTCAATGTGGGCAGCGTTTTGATCGACTTGCCGCTCTTTTGTTCGGCGAGCCGCAGCTCGTACAGGTTCTGCAGATTCAGCCAGAACTCCGCAGAGGTTCCGAAGAAATGCGCCAAGCGGAGCGCGGTGTCGCCAGTGATGGCGCGGCGGCCATTCAGAATCGACGTCACTCGGTTCGTGGGCACTCCCAATCGCCGCGCTAACTCCGCAGCGCTCAGGCGAAGCTCGTTGAGCTCCTCAGCGAGATGCTCGCCCGGGTGAATCGGTGTCCGTGCCATGCTGTCATCCTCAGTGATAGTCCACGATCTCGACGTTGGTCGGTCCAGGCGACTTGTCGGGCCACTCGAAACAAATCCGCCATTGGTCGTTGACGCGAATGCTGTACTGGCCCTTTCGGTTGCCC
Organism: uncultured Acidobacteriota bacterium; assembly: GCA_963817635.1. Taxonomy (GTDB): domain Bacteria; phylum Acidobacteriota; class Vicinamibacteria; order Vicinamibacterales; family 2-12-FULL-66-21; genus CAWFPR01. Next base: position 175,321 of record CAWFPR010000032.1, read on the forward strand.
TTCAGCGCCTCGAATCGATTTCCGGGCAAGGCCGCCAGATCCTCGAGCGCCTGGGCCGCCTCCAAGCGGTCCAGCTTCACCCCGGCGGTGCGTTCGATTCCGGAGAACGCCTTTACTCGTTTGCCGGCGGCGAAGTCAGCCGTGCGCTTGTCGCGGCAGCTGACAATCATCAGCTGATTATCGCATGTCGTTACGCGTTATGTCACGCATAACGCCTGGGTGTCGCGCACACGGGGTGGGGTACACCCTCACCCCGTGCCGCATCCGGCCGGCCTTCAACGCCCTGACTGTGTCCCGCCCGGCGCTGTCTCTCGCCGCGGCTGGCCAGTCTCCTCTAACTGGCCTTCTTTTTCGATCTGATCTCCGCTTCCAGCGCCGGGTTCACCTTGAAGCCCGCTTTCTTGGCCGCCTCCAGCGAGCGCACCGCCTCGTCGTAGCGCTTGGTTGTCAGGTAGAGCACCGCGAGATTCTGGTGGGCCTCGCCGGCCGCGGGGTCGGCGGCGATCGTCGCTTTGTACTCGCGCTCGGCGTCCTGCATGTGACCGGCGCGGAAGTGTGCGCTGCCGAGCGCGAGCGACACGTAGGCCGGCACCGAGTTCTCGATCGTGATGTTGTTGCCGCGCGAGATGTCCTCGAGGACGCGCCGCTTGAAATCCTGGATCTGGCGCAACTGGTCCTGCACCTGGAGCGTCTGGGGCAATTGCTGCAGGTAGCGGATCCGGTCGTCGAGTTCGGTGACCTGCTCGCGGCGGCTCCGCTGGGACTCCTGGGCGTTCGAGAATTTCCGGCCCGCCCTCGCCTGATAGAGGTCCCGGCACTTCGTGTAGGCGGCTATCGCGCCGGTGTACTGCTTGAGCGCCATATCGGCGCGCCCCAGGCTGTAGTACGCCTCCTCGAACGTGGGGTCTGTGTCGATGGCCTTCTGGAAGTCTCTCGCGGCCTCGGCGAACTTCTCGGCCGACATATCCTCCCAGCCGAGCCGATAGTCGATCAGCGCGCGGTCACGCGTGACCGCGCGTTGGGCGAGGGCGGGTGCAGCGGACGCAAGAAGGATCGCGGTGGCCGCCGCGAGTGTCGCTGTGCGCATGGTGTGGTGCTCCCGGGGAAAAAAAACCCCGCGGGCCGGAGCCCGCGGGGGTCAAAGCTAGCAGACTTTCCCGGATCGGTCTAGAACAGGAACTTCAGGCCGAAGCGCGCCTGGAGCGGCGCCTGGAATCCGTTGTCCATCAGGAACCGCGGATCCTTCATGACGTTCTGGCTGACAATGAGGTCCGCCAGGTTCTGCTGACCGGAGTAGAACAGCGCTTCGTTCGGGGTCACGCCGTTCGTCTTCTGGTAGGTCGAGAACCTCGACACCGCCGTGCTCTGGTTGAGCAGGTTGAGCACGTTCAGGCTGATTTGCACCTGCCGGTTGCCAGCGAACTTGAACGAATGCTGGACCAGGAGGTCCGTCTGCGAGAAGGTCGGCGTCCGGCCATCGCTGTTGCGGCCCAGGTACTGGACCGGGAAGTTGCTGGTCGGGAAAATGCCGATTTCGCGCGAGACCGGGAGGCCGCTCGCCACGTACTCGTTGACGCCCACGCTCGTCCCGAACGGGAAGGCGTAGATGAGCTGCGTCTTGAACTGATGCGGGCGATCGGTCGCGAGCGGTCCGAAGGCCGCCTTGCCGCCGTCTTGGAACATCATCAGCGGATAGTCGTAGAGGCGGCCGACGTTGGGGCTGGTGCGCCCGTTCTCGTCCGACTCCGAAAGACCCGAGTAGTTGCCATACAGCCGGCTCCAGAGGTAGCTCGTCCGCATGTACCATTTGTTCGCGAACCGCTTCTCGAGGGCGAACTCGACGCTGTCGTAGTCGCGCTTCGGCTTCGGCAGCGCAACCTTCGGGTTGGTGAAGGCGAGCGCCGTCAGCCCCTCGCCCGGGTTGGCAATGATGTAGATCTCGTTGCCAGCCGCGTCCAATGAACCCGTGTCCTCGATCGCGCGGTCGATCTGCTTGTGGACGTAGCGGGCGCTCAGCGCGATCACGTCGTTGAACTGATGCTCGATGCCAGCCGTGGCTTCCTGCTGCTTCATCGGCTTCAGGTTCGGTTCGATCGAGTCGGATCCGAACGACGGATGACGGAAGTCAATCGGTCCGTTGATGAGCGTGCCCGAGCACGCGGGCGGGCAGTTGGCGCCCGTGACGAGCGTGTTGTAGTCGTAGGTGTCGAGCGTGTAGTAGTCCTCGAGCCACTTGTCTCCACCGAACGAGCCGCGCGGCAGCTCGAGCTTGAAGATGTCGTAGAAGATTCCCCACGACCCGAACGCCTTCCAGCGGCCGTCGCCGTTGACGTCGTAGGCGAAGCCCGCGCGCGGCGCCAGCTTGTCCTTGAACCCGAACTCGATGCCGAACTGCGGAATGTCGGCGCCGGTCGTGTAGGTCGGGACGCGCTCACGCTCGGTGCGGATACCGGCGTTGATCGTCAGCTTGTTGTTGATGGTCCAGGCGTCCTGGAGAAACAGGCCGATGTTCGTCGTGTGGATATTGCCCTCGGTCACGAAGCCCTGCGTCGGGTCCGCGCCGTTGCTGCGCACCTGATAGTAGCCGTAGGGGCCGCTCAGCCCGTTGAGCGACGTGCCCCAGCGCAGCCGCACGAGGTTGCGCGACTCGCCGCTGAGGACGTTGTTGCCGACGCGGTCGGCCTGCACGCCGAACTTCAACTGGTGGTCGCCGCCCATCTTGGCGTAGATGGTGCCGTCAGCCTGGAAGTACGCGCGCGTCTGCTGGTCGCGGGTGACCTTGTTGTTGGACGGGATATTCTGGAAGCCCGTGCCATGCTGGAGGTCGGCCGGAACGCCCGCGTACGACAGGTCGTTGCCCGTCGAGAAGATGATACGCGGCTCCTCGGTGACGTTCGTGTCGTGCTGATCGGACATGTAGTAGCCGCCACGGACGCCGAAGAACAGGTTCGGCGAGGCGACCCAGTCCATGTTGCCAGACACCGAGTAGTTCGGGAACGTCGAGGTCTTGTCGTAGTTCGTGCCGAGGGTGTCCGTGCCCGTCAGGCCCGGCAGCAGCCCCTTGGCGCGGCTCCAGCTGTTGTTGAACGCAAGACGCGCGCGCAGGCTGTCGGAGAGCTGCGACGTCATGTTGCCGGTCACGTACTGCACGGTGTTGTGCGTCGTCGCCGACTGCGTCTGTGCGGCCGGGTTGTCCGCCGTCGTCGGGCTGACGTCGCGGGTCGTCTTCGTGAGTGCGGGCTGATACGCGCCGAAGAACCACGCGCGGTTCTTCACGATTGGGCCGCCAATCGCGCCGCCCGGCTCGAACCGGTTCTGCTTGTCTTCGGGGTAGGTGACGTATTCGGCGATGTCGGAGTTGGTCAGGTTCTGGCGCAACGTCGGGTTGTTGCTGGCTTCCAGCTTGTCGCCCTGCCAGTTGAACAGCAGGTTGCCGTGCCAGTCGTTCGTGCCGCTCTTGGTCACGACGTTGACGACGCCGCCCGTGGCGCCACCGAATTCCGCCGTGTAGCCGCTCGACTTGACCTGCACTTCTTCGACGAAGTCCGCGATCACGTTCTTGCCGGACGTGCCGTTGCGGAGGTTCGTCGTCTCGATGCCGTCGATGATGTAGCGGTTCTCGCCGGCGCTCGCGCCGTCGATCGAGAGGCCGCCCAGCTTCGATTCATCGTTGGCGCCGGGCGCCTGCGTGACGAGGGAGGTGAAGTCGCGGCCCTTCGGCAGCAGCTCGACCTGCTCGGCGCGGATGTTCGTGGAGCGCGCGCTCTGGCGGACGTCCACCAGCGGGCTCTCTGCCGTGACCTGGACAGACTCGCTCACGCCGGCGAGGCCGAGTGAGAAGTCCACCTTCTTGATCTGGCCGAGGCCGACGCTAACTTCGCCCTGCTTCTTGGGCGCGAACCCCTGCAGCGTGGCCGTCAGCTCGTAGACGCCAGGCGCGACTGACGGGAAGCGGTAGACGCCCGAGGCGTCCGAGACGGAGGTCAGGGTCACGCCGGTGTTGTTGCGCGCTTCCACGGAGACTCCTGGAAGCACTGCGCCGGAGCTGTCCTTGACCACGCCCTCGATGGAACCACGCTGCGACTGGGCCATTGCCGGCCAAGCCATCAGCAGGGCTACCATCAGTGCGGCAAATGTACGTGCTCGCATTTCTGGTTCATCCTCCTCGATAACGACAGAACAAATGCCAGCCGAGCAGACGGCCCCTCAGGGAAGGTCGCGTCTCAAAAGCTGACAGGTATGAACCCAGGCAGCTGCCCGGGCCGCTGTTGAACCTAGCACAGTCTGTACCGCCGTTCGTCCCACCCTTACGCCTTTTGAATCAATCACTTGGGCCCACTCTAGTGTCTCTTCGCACCAAGAATCCGGGTTATTGAATCCAAGGGTACGGATCGTGGGACGAACCGCATCGTAGGGGCGGTTCGTGAACCGCCCTGACGCGCATTACGGGCGGCTCGTGAACCGCCCTGCCGGAACCGCACTGACGCCAGAGCAGCGGGTATGATTGGGGGCTTATGCCGCTCCCCGAGGTTGTGATCGTGAGCGCCACCCGGACGCCGATCGGGCGCTATGGCGGCGCCTTCAGGAACGTGCATTCGGCCGAGCTCGGCGCCGTGGCGACGCGGGCCGCGCTCGACCGAGCGGGTGTCGCTGGCGAGGTCGTGGACGAAGTCCTGATGGGCCACGGCCGGCAGGCCGGTTCCGGTCCCAACCCGGCCCGCCAGGTCGTACGGCGCGCCGGACTGCCCGACCGCGTGCCGGCTCAGACGATCAACAAGGCGTGCGCCTCCGGCATGCAGGCCGTTGCGGCTGGAGCGCAGTCGATCATGCTCGGCGAGTCTGAGGTCGTCGTCGCCGGCGGCATGGAGTCCATGAGCCGCATGCCGTACCTGATCGACTCCGAAGACGCGCGCTGGGGACACAAGATGGGCAGCTTCGCGCTCGTGGACGCGATGTACCGCGACGGATTCTCGTGTCCGCTCTCGTCGATGATCATGGGGGAAACAGCGGAAGTGCTGGCGCGCCAGTACGGCATCACGCGCGACGAGTCGGACAGCTACGCCCTCGAGTCGCAGCGCCGCGCCGCCGAGGCCATGCAGGCGGGCCGGTTCGACGACGAGATAGCGCCGGTGACGGTGACGGACTCCAAAGGGCGTTTCACAGCAGTCACCCGCGACGAGCATCCCCGCGACACCACGGCCGACCTGCTGAAGAAACTGAAGCCTGTTTTCGGAGAGGTCGAAGGACACCCGGGCATCATCACGGCGGCCACCTCGTCCGGCATCACCGACGGCGGCGCGGCGCTCGTGCTGATGTCGGCGCAGAAGGCGAACGCGATGGGTGTCCGGCCGATCGCCCGGATCGTCGGCTGGGCGTCGGCCGGCGTCGATCCACGCCTCATGGGCATCGGACCGGTGCCCGCGATGCGCAAGCTCTTCGCGCGCACGGGACTGGCGCTATCCGACTTCGATCTCGTTGAGCTGAACGAGGCCTTCGCGGCGCAGGTGCTCGCGGTGCTGCGCGACGAGCCGATTCCGCGCGAGAAGCTGAACGTGAACGGCGGCGCCATCGCGCTGGGGCACCCGATTGGCTGCACCGGCGCCCGCATCATCGTCACGCTGCTCCACGAAATGCGCCGCCGTCAGGCGCGCAGGGGACTGGCGACGCTCTGCGTCAGCGGCGGGATGGGCATGGCGCTCGCCTTGGAACTGACGCCGTAGGCGAGATGGAAAATGGAAAATGGTAGATGGAAAAGCGCCTGCGGCCCGAGCGAGCGGCCGGCCCGGCCCCACGCGCAGTAATAGATGCAGACAGATTGTCATGACAGGCCCGAGCGCACGATGAAGATAGCAGTCATTCCCGGCGACGGGATCGGGAAGGAAGTCACTGCCGAGGCGGTCAGGGCGATCGAGGCGGTCGGCCGGACGTTTGGTCGTACGTTCACGATCGAGCAGTTGCCCTGGGGCGCGGATTACTTTCTCGAGACGGGCTTCACGATTCCGGCCAACGGGTACGCGATGCTGCGCGACCAGTTCGACGCGATCTTCATCGGCGCGCTCGGCGATCCGCGCGTGCCCGACAACCGCCATGCGCGCGACATCCTGCTCGGCACCCGCTTCGAGCTCGATCTGTACGTGAACTACCGCCCGGTCAAGCTGCTGCACGAGCGGCTGTGCCCGCTGAAGGGACGCACACCCGCGGACGTGGACTTCGTCGTGTTCCGCGAGAACACCGAAGGGCTGTACGTGAGCATCGGCGGACGATTCAAAGCCGGAACCGAGGACGAGATCGCCATCCAGGAAGAACTCAATACCTGGAAAGGCGTCCACCGCATCGTCCGGCACGCGTTCGAGTTCGCGAAGGCGCGCGGCCTGAAGAAGGTGTGCATGGCGGACAAGAGCAACGCCATGCAGCAGGGGCATGCGCTCTGGCAGCGCGTGTTCAAGGAGGTGGCGGCTCAGTATCCCGGCATCGAGCCGACGCATTACTATATCGACGCGCTTGCGATGTACATGGTGCTCGACCCGTCGCAGTTCCAGGTGATCGTCACGAACAACCTGTTCGGCGACATCGTCACGGACCTCGGGGCGACATTCCAGGGCGGTCTCGGCATGGCGGCCTCCGGCAACCTGCACCCGGGGAAGACGTCGATGTTCGAGCCGGTCCACGGCTCGGCGCCGAAGTTCGCCGGGAAGAACATCGCCAACCCGATGGGCGCGATTGGGTCGGCCGCATTGATGCTCGATACACTGGGACTCGCGGACGAAGCCGCCGCGGTGGACCTGGCGATCCGGACCGCCGTCGAAGCCGGCGAAGGCACGCCCGACATCGGCGGCACGCTCGGCACCAGGGAAACCGGCGCCGCCATCGTCCGCCGGATTCAGATTGCAGACTGAAGATTGCAGACTGAAGGTTGCTGATTGAAGATTGCCGATTGAAGGTTGCTGATTGAAGATTGAAGATTGAAAATTGATATGCCTCACAACATCTACATACTCGGCGGCGCTCGGACACCCATGGCGGAGTACGCGGGCAAACTGAAGGACATCTCGGCGCATCGAGCTTGGCGCGATTGCCTCCCGCGCGGCGATGGAGCGCACCGGCGTCACTGCCGACATGGTCGATCACGTCGTGTTCGGCAACGTCATGCAGACCAGCTCGGACGCGGTGTACGGCGCGCGGCACGTTGGCCTCAAGGCCGGCCTGCCGACCGCCGTGCCCGCCCTCACCGTGAACCGCCTGTGCGGGTCCGGCATCCAGGCGGCGGTCAGCGGCGGGCAGATGATTCTGCTCGGCGAAGCGGACATCGTGCTCACGGGCGGGATGGAGAACATGACCCAGGCGCCCCACGTCATTCGCGGACTGCGCAGCGGCCTGCGTCTCGGGCAGGGGCAGCTCGAAGACACGCTCTGGTCGGCGCTGCTGGATACGCACTGCGGCTGCACCATGGCCGGAACCGCGGAGAACTGCGCGGCGAAGTATGCCGTCTCGCGCGAGGAGCAGGACCGCTACGCGATCCGCAGCCAGCAGCTCGCCGCGAAGGCCTGGCAGGAGGGGCGATTCAAGGACGAGGTCGTCCCGGTGGAGTTGAAGTCGCGCAAGGGCGTCGAGTTCTTCGCGCAGGACGACCACATGCGTCCGGACACGACGATAGAGGGGCTGGCGAAGCTGCCGGCAGCATTCAGCAAGAACGGCTGCGTCACGGCCGGCAACGCCTCTGGCATCGTTGACGGCGGCGCCGCGCTGCTGCTCGCGTCAGACGAGGCGGTGAAGACGCACGGACTGAAGCCGCTGGCCCGGCTCGCGCACTGGGCGTACGTCGGCGTCGAGCCGACGCTGATGGGCATGGGCCCGGCGCCCGCCACCCGCATGGTGCTCGCGAAGGCCGGGCTCTCTCTGGGCGACATCGATCTCATCGAGGTCAACGAGGCGTTCGCCGCGCAATATCTGTCGGTGGAAAAGGAACTCGGCCTCGATCGCGAGAAGGTCAACGTGAATGGCGGCGCCATCGCGCTCGGGCATCCGCTCGGCATGACGGGGACGCGGCTGCTGCTCACGCTGACGCTGGAGCTCCGCCGCCGCGGCCTCAAGCGCGGCCTCGCCACGGCGTGCATCGGAGGCGGCCAGGGGATCGCGGCCATCGTGGAAACAACGTAACTGTAGGGGCGGCTCGAGAGCCGCCCTTGTGCGGCTCGAGAGCCGCCCGACGAGGAACGCATGGCAATCAAGACAGTAGGCGTGCTCGGCTGCGGCCTGATGGGCTCCGGCATCGCGCAAGTGTCGGCCGCGGCCGGATACCAGACGATCGTGCGCGAGGTCGAGGACTCGTTCCTGAAGAAGGGCATGGGGCGTATCGAGAAGTTCCTCGCCGGCGGTGTCGAGAAGGGCAAGCTGAGCGCCGGGGAGAGAGAGAAGACGCTCAGCCATCTCTCCGGGACGACGAAGCTCGAGGACCTGAAGGACTGCGACATCGTCATCGAGGCGATCATCGAGAACATCGAGGAGAAGGCGAAGAGCTACGCGGTGCTCGACTCAGTGTGCGGCCCCCAGGCGATCTTCTGCTCGAACACCTCGTCGCTCTGCATCACGGAGCTGGCGTCGAAGACGAAGCGGCCGGACCGGTTCGCCGGGCTCCATTTCTTCAACCCCGTTCCGCTCATGAAGCTCGTGGAAGTCATCCGCGGCCTGGCGACGAGCGACGACACGTACCAGCAGGTCTTCGCGTTTGCGCAGTCGCTTGGGAAGGAACCGATCACCGCGCCCGACAAGCCCGGCTTCATCGTCAACCGCCTGCTCGTGCCCTACCTGCTCGACGCGATTCGCTCGTACGAGCACGGCCTCGGCACGGTCGAGGACATCGACAAGGGCATGAAGCTCGGGACCGGGTACCCGATGGGGCCGTTCACGCTGCTCGACTTCGTCGGACTCGACACGACCTACTACATCGCCAACATCATGTTCGAGGAGTACCGCGAGCCTGCGTACGCGCCGCCGCCGCTCCTCAAGCGCATGGTGCTCGCCGGCCGGCTCGGCAAGAAATCCGGCCAGGGTTTCTACAAATACTAGCGCTTGTCGCTGTCCGTGGTCCGCTGCCCGGATCTGGCGGAGAGCGGAGAGCGGAGAGCGGAGAGCGGAGAGCGGAGAGCGACTCTTGTACAATGGCTCCATGCAGGACACTATCAGGCAGCTGCTCGCCGAACTCGGGGAGGATCCGTCCCGCGAGGGACTGCTCGACACGCCGAAGCGCGTCGAGCAGTCGCTGCGTTTCCTGACGAGCGGCTACGAGGCCGATATCGACGAAGCGCTGAACAACGCGCTCTTCACCGTCGATTACAACGAGATGGTGATCGTGAAAGACGTCGACTTCTACAGCCTCTGTGAGCATCACCTCCTGCCGTTCTTCGGCCGCTGTCACGTGGCCTACATTCCGCAGGGCAGGGTCCTGGGCCTCAGCAAGATTCCCCGGCTGGTCGAAATTTTCGCGCGCCGGCTCCAGATCCAGGAGCGGCTCACCAATCAGATCGCCGAAACCCTGCGCGAGAAGGTGCAGCCGCTCGGCGTGGCGGTCGTGATGGAAGCCGCGCACCTGTGCATGTCGATGCGCGGCGTCGAGAAGCAGAACTCCGTAGCGGTCACCAGCGCCATGCTCGGCGTGTTCCGCGACGATGCGCGCACGCGCATGGAATTCCTCGAGCTGATCAAGCGGCCCGAGCTCGCCGAGCGCTCGCTCAAGGCCCCGCTGCCGGGACTCGCGTGCGTCACTGACTGACGCACGCGGCGGCCGCGATGCAGGCACGGACGGTCATTTCAGTCGCGAGCCGCGACTCGACCGGCGACTCGCGACTCGACCAGCGACTCGCGACTCGACCAGCGACCGGAGACGACCAGGGACTCCAGACTCGCGACTCGCGACTCGCGACTCGACCAGAGACTGGAGACCAGCGACAAGCGACTGTTATACTCCAGAGCATGCGTAGCGCGGCAGTGATGGTGCTCGCGGTCTCGGTGCTCCTGGCCGGCGACGCGCAGGCGCAGAAGCGACGCGCGCCTGTGAAGAGGGCGCCGGTCAAGCCGGTGCCGATGAAGACCGAGCCGGCGCAGGTCAATTGTCCGGAATCGCTCGGCACGGGCCTGCGCACGGGTGCCGCCTATTGCTTCGTCCTCGCCGGACGCGAGGCGACGCAGGGCGTCATCGTCACGATTCCGCCGCATACGGGCACTGCCACGCTCACGTTCCACCTCCACAATCGTCACACGTACTCGGCTGAAGACGTCAGGGCGGGCCGCGGCTATTCCAAGTACACCGCGATCATCGGCGTGCTGACGATGGACAACCAGCTGCTGAACCGAGGGGCGGTCCAGAGCGAGTTCCGCACGGCGGCGGACCTGTTCGAACGGATTTCCGGCGGCGCGGGTCCGGCCGGCGTGAAGGCCGTGGCGCCGATCGGCGACGAACCGGTCGTGGTGTCGATTCCGCCTGACGTGACGCAGGTGAGCCTGCTCGGCGAAGTGCTGGATGCGACGACCGCCGCCGGCCATGAGACCGCCACCCCGGGTCGCACCGTGGCCCTCGTCAGCGACGTGACCGTCGAGTACCGTCCCAAACCGCCCGCGCCCGTCAAGAAGAAGCGCTGAACACGTCGCCTGTCCCTCGCGGCCCCAGACCCCAGCGGTCGCCGACTAATGCGTGCCGTCGCCCCACTTGTGCTGGGAGACGATCACCTTCATCTCGAGCAGCTCGATGAGCGAACGGCAGCGCGCGAGCAGGCCGTCCCGCTCGAGCAGGGCCTGCTTTTCGACGGGCTCCAGCTCGAGGTACTGCGCGAGCGCGTTGATCAGATCCTCGTCGGCCATCGACGGCGGCATCTTGGGATCGACCCCGCGTCCGGCCGGCTGCGGCACCAGGATCGTCTCGAGCCGGCGGCGCTCTTCCTGCATCATCTCGCGGTCCCGTTCGCCGACCGTCTCCATGATCGACTCGACGCGCGCCACGCGGTACGGTATGGCTGTCGTCCTCGCTGGCGACCCGGAACTTCTCGAGGCCCCGCAGCACGATGTTGTAGCGTCCGTCGGACAGTCGCTCCGAGTGCGTGATGAGCCCCGCGCAGCCGACTGGATACACGGGAGGGCGCCCCTCGTAGTCCCGTTCCCACCCGGGCCGCAGCAGCACCATGCCGATTATCCGGTCTCCCCCGAGCGCCGCGGCGACCATGTCGCGGTAACGCGGCTCGAAGATGTGCAGCGGCAGAAAGACGTTGGGGAACAACACGACGTTGGGCAGCGGGAAGAGGGGCAGGGTGGGGGGGAGCATGTCAATTGCAGATTGCAGATTGCAGATTGCCGATTGACGGATTGACGATTGACGGATTGGCGATTGACGGATTGCCGATTGGCAGATTGCCGATTGGCAGATTGCCGATTGGCAGATTGCCGATTGGCAGTCCCCAGTCTGCAGTCTTCAATGGATTGTCCTCGTCTTCTTGTCCATGTAGTCCATCAGGACGTACTGGCCGAGCGTGCGGGGCGTCGTGAAGTAGGCCTTGCCGTGGCAGATTTCGGCCACCTTCCGGACGAAGCTCACGAGGTCGTGGTCGTGGGCGAGCATGAACGTGTTGATCAGAATCCCCGCCTTGCGGCACGCGGCGACTTCGGCGAAGGTCTCGGACACGATCAGAGGGTCGAGCCCGAAGGCATTGCGGTAGATGCGCCCGTCCGGGCGCGTGAGCGCCGACGGCTTGCCGTCGGTGATCATGACAATCTGCCGCATGTCCTTCTGCTGCCGTTCCAGGAGGCGGCGCGCCAGACGCAGGCCCTCGCGCGTGTTCGTGTAGTACGGGCCGACCTTCGCGCGCGCGAGCTGGCTGAGGGCGATTTCCTCGGCTGAGTCGTGGAAGAGTACGACCTTCAGCGCGTCGCCGGGTACTGCAGGCGAATCAGGTTGGCCAGCGCGAGCGCGACCCGCTTGGCCGGCGTGAAGCGATCCTCGCCGTAGAGGATCATGCTGTGGCTGCAGTCGAGCATCAGGACTGTCGCGCACGAACTCTGATATTCGCCCTGCGCCACCATCAGATCCTCGTAGGTCGACGTCGATACCCGGTCCCAGCCCGTCGCGGCCGGCGCCCGCCGGACGCCGCCGGACGGCGTTGAGGATCGTCCCGGCAGCGTCGAGGTTGAGCGTATCGCCGAACTCGTACGGCTTGGACGCCGCGCTGGCTTCCACGCCGGTCGCCATCTCGCGCGTGTCGTGCCGCCCGAGGCTGCTCTTGCCCATCGAACCGAGCAGATCGCGCAGGGCACGGAACCCGAGGAAGTCGAGGCTCTTGTCGGTGATCTCGAACGTGTAGGACGCCTCGGGCCCCCGTCCCTGTCCCTGGCCCGGCGACGCCGTCTCGCCCGGCGCGGTCGTGACGTAGCCCTGCTGCTGGAGCCGCTCGATGATCTTCTGGATGATCCGATCGAGGCGCGCCTCCCCATCCTCCGCGTCCTGCCAGCCCGCGCCCAGCAGCGCTTCCAGCGTCTCGTCGGAGAGCAGGCCGCCATTCAGAATCGCCTCGAGAATGGCATCGTGCAGCGCCTGCAGCGAGTGATCCTCGCCGCCGAACATCCCGTACGGATCCTCGAAGCCGCTCGACAGCATGAGATCCGAGAGCCGCGACAGCAGCTCCTCGAGATCGAGCTCGTCGAGCTCGTCGCCGGTGAATTTCGAGTAGCGGTACTTCATGCCCCGCAGCCTTCCGTCGCCCTTTACCCTTTAACCGTTACCATCTTCCATTTCCCATTTTCCATTTCCCATTTCTCAGTTGTAGTACTTCTTCTTCGAGCCGGGCAGGGGAAGTTCTCTATCGAGCGCCTCGGCGGCAGGGCGCGCCGGGCGGCGGGGCTGCTCGGCGGCCCGGGTACTGCCACTCCTCGGAGCGCGCGATCTTCTTCTGCGCGTAGAGCCCTTCGAGCACGAAGTCCACCGACGCGGCGACGAGCGGGGCAGGCGTTTCGGCCACGATGCCGATCTGCGACACCAGGTCGCGGAGGCCCTGCACCTCTGCGGTGCGCACTAGCAGTGTCGCGGCGTCGAGCGTGTCGTCGATCTGGAGCGTCCCGCCGAGATCGAACCACTCGGTCACCTGGCGGAGGTCCGCCCCGGCGAAGTAGCCGCCGAAGACGTTGCCGACCGCCGCGCGGATGATGTCGCGCGCCACGTTGTCGGCCCCGCGCAGTTCCCCCTCGTATTCGAGCTCGAACTTGCCGGTGATCGCAGGCAGGGCGGCGTAGACGTCGGTCACGCGCGGGACGACGAGCGTCTCGCGGGCGAGCACGGCGCGCCGCTCGGCGTTCGACACGACGTTCTCGAGCAGCGAAATCGGCAGCCGCTGGCTGACGCCCGATCGCTTGTCCACCTTGGAGTCCTGCCGCGCCTGGAACGCGACTTCCTCGACCACCTCCCGCACGAAATCCGGCACGTCGATCGTCACCGCCGCGTCGGGGCCGTGACGGGCCGTCCAGGCTTCCTGCTTCGTGATCGCCAGGGCGTGGTGACGCGAGGCGGGATAGTGCGTGCGAATCTCGGAACCGATGCGGTCCTTGAGCGGCGTGATGATCTTGCCGCGCGCGGTGTAGTCCTCCGGGTTGGCGCTGAAGATCATGAGCACGTCGAGCGGCAGCCGGACGGGGTAGCCCTTGATCTGGACGTCCCCTTCCTGGAGCACGTTGAACAGGCCGACCTGGATCTTGCCCGCGAGGTCCGGCAGCTCGTTGATGGCGAAGATGCCGCGGTTGGCCCTCGGCAGCAATCCATAGTGCATCGTCAGTTCGTCGGACAGCTGCAGCCCGGCGCGCGCGGCCTTGATCGGATCGAGGTCGCCGATCATGTCGGCGATCGTGACGTCCGGCGTCGCGAGCTTCTCGACGAAACGCCGCTCACGAGGCAGCCAGGCGACCCTCAGCGCGTCGCCCTCGGCACCGACGCGCGCACGGCAGGCGGCGCACAGCGGTGCGAGCGGGTCGTCGTGAATCTCGCAGCCCGGCACGACCGCAATCGCCTCGTCGAGCAGGTCGGTCATCGCCCGGAGGATCCGGCTCTTCGCCTGCCCGCGCAGGCCGAGCAGGATGAAGTTGTGGCGCGACAGCACCGCGTTGACGATTTGCGGCACGACCGTTTCGTCGTACCCGATGATGCCGGGAAAAATCGGGGAACCGTCGCGCAACCGTTCGATGAGGTTTTCGCGGATTTCGTCTTTGACCGGACGCCTGCGGAGGCGGCCGGAGGCGGCTGCTTCGCGCAGCTCACCCAGGGTCGAGGGACGCACGTCAGGGGAGCGCATCGATCGATATTACCCCACGTTTGTTAAGATGGCTCCTTGCCCCGCCTACCTCATCCGGCCCTTTCGCGCGCGCGACCGCTGGTCTACGCGCACCGCGGCGGGGCGGGCCTGCGGCCCGAGAACACTATGGCGGCGTTCGATCACGGCCTGGCGCTCGGCGCCGACGGCCTCGAGCTCGATGTCCACCTGTCGCGTGACGGCGTCGTAGTGGTCCATCACGACCCGACGCTGGAGCGCACCACGAATGGACGCGGCCTCGTGCGCGATCATTCAGCCGACGAGCTTGCGCGGCTCGATGCGGGGTTCCACTTCCGATCCCCTGACGGGGACCATCCATTTCGCGGGAAGGGATTTGCGATCCCGCGCCTGGCGGACGTCCTGGCGCGTTATCGCGACGCCGCGCTGATCGTCGAGTTCAAGGTGAACGAGCCTGAGCTGGCCCGCCGCACGCTCGAGGCCGTGCGCGCGGCCGATGCCGTCGAGCGAGTCGCGTTCGGTTCGTTCGGCGCCCGCGTCCTCCAGGCCGCGCGCAAACTCGAGCCGCGCATTCCTACCGGCGCATCCCGCACGGAGGCGCGGTGGGCACTCTATAAATCCTGGGTCCGCTGGCCGCTCGGCGACCCCGCATATCGGGAATTTCAGGTCCCCGAGCGGTCGGGCCTGACGAGAATCGTCACGCCAGCCTTCCTGGCGCATGCCCGCCGCGCCGGCATTCCCGTCAAGGTCTGGACGGTTGACACGGAGGCGGACGTCCGCAGACTGGTGGCGTGGGGCGTCGCCGGGATCATCTCCGATCGGCCCGACATCGCCGTTGGCGTCGTGAAGTCCTAGCGCGGCTCCGCCCCGCCGGGTGACGTTGATCGATCACGCCGCGCTGGCGCGGACGCCTTGACCGGAAACTTGACGCAAGTGCTCGGCGCCTTGCGGGTCAAGGCCTCTGGCACGAGAGGCTGGTCTTACTCCAGCAGATGCTTCAACGCCCACGACGGATCGTCGGCGAGCGCCGCGTATTCATCCGGCGTGATGGACCTGTTGCCGAACTGGCAGGAAATCACGAACAGGCCCAGCCCTTCGTTCCAGTCGGACCGGACGACGGTCGCCGGCAGCGTGCGACCGGAACTGGTCTCGAGCTGAATCGGTTCGGCCGGCTTCGGAATCTTCTCGACCTCGATCACCTTCCTGAATCTCATCGAACTGTGGTCGATCGGATACCCTTTCTCATCGAGGGCCCGGACCTTCATGCTCGGGACCCTCAGGCGGACTTCGACTTCCATGCTCCTCCTGCCTCAGCGCCGCGGTGATCGGTGGGCCGCCCGGGACCGGCTCCGGCGCGGCGGGCCCGCCATCCTGTCGGGGGCCGCCAGCAATTATGGCAGACAGAGCGAGCGGCACGAAGGCATCTGGCATTCCGACAGCATGATGCCTGAAATTCCCGGCGGCGCAAGGCTGGTGCGAAAACGAAGCCGGGGGCCGGCAAAGCTCATGCACGGGCGCGTGTCGGTTCGATGGCGATATTGACATGGCCATATGTCCATGGCTATCTTGAGGCATGAAATCCATCGGTGCCGGCAAGTTCAAGAACGTGTGCCTGAAGGTGCTCGATGATGTCGCGGCCACGAAGACCTCCATTGTGATTACCAAACGGGGGCGGCCGGTCGCCAGGCTCGTTCCGATCGTGCAGCCCCGCAAGACCGGTCTGGCGGGAAGCGTGTTGAAGGAAGTCGGCGATCCCTTCGCCACCGGGGAACAGTTGGGATGCCGACCCTTCTTGACACACACGCCTGGGTCTGGTGGGTGACCGAGGATCGCCGCCTCTCGAAACGCGCCCGCGCAGCGATCGCGACCGCGCGCACCAGGCAGGACTTGTGGCTCTCGCTGATCTCCATCTGGGAAGTTGCCAAGAAGGTCGAGAAGCAGCAACTCATCCTGGACCGCCCGATTGACCGGTGGCTCGACGAGGCGATGACCGTCCAGGGGCTTGGCGTGTGGGAAATCACGCGTCCAGTCCTCGTGCACAGCTGCGAGCTGCCCCAGCCATTCCACGGCGATCCCGCCGACCAGATTCTCGTCTCGACGGCGCGCCACCATGGCGCCGTCCTCGTGACGAAGGACGAGCGGATTCGCCGCTATCCGCACGTGCAGGCGCTCTGGTAGGGTCCTTATCTCAACTGATCCGCGGTCGTGAACTTCGGCTCGATGTCGACCGGCACGGTCGTCAGCTTGTCGAGCACCTTCTGGACCGCGGGCCGCACGACCCCGAGATGCGCGATCATCTCCTTTGCCTTTGCGTAGTCGCCGTGCGCCTGGAGCGTCATGATGTCGTGGGTCAGCGCGGTGACGGCCTCCGTCATCTTCGGCTCGTCCACCGAGAACGTGCCGTCCGGCGCGACCTTGAAGGCGCCCGCGTCCAGGAAGTAGTTGAGCTGAATCGCGATCCCGCGCCCGTGCGCCTCGTTGACGCCGAAACGGATCGATCGAAATGCCGACGCCAGGAACGTCGTGTACATCGTCTTCGCGATCGACGCATCAACCTGATTCCTGTCTGCCAGCTGCTTCAGCGCCCACAGGCCCGACACGTCCGCCTTGGCTTCCTCCATCGTGCTGTAGGTCTCCTTCAGCTCCTGCCGCACCGTCGTCGAGTGCCCGCCGACGGTGATGTTGTGCGGCCCGAGGCCGTGCATCAGCTCGTGCATCAGGATGTGGGTGAAGAAGGCGTCGAACGACAGGTTCTTCTGGTCGGCGGCCGAGAGCGCCACCTTCGAGATCGGGACGAGGACGACGTTGAACTTGGCGTCCTGCATGTTCTTGAGCATGACGCGCTTGGTTCCCTTTTCCTTCACCACCCGCTCGTCGTTCGGCAGGTTGTAGGCCGCGGTCTGCACGCCGCGGTTGCCGTCGCCGGCGGAGAAGACCACGTTGACGACGCGGATCGGCGCCAGGGCGCCAAGCGTCGGGTTGCGGAGCGACGGATCGATCGGGAGGGCGTTCTCGAGGTCCTGGAGGTGCGCCGAGAAGGCCTGGAGCTTCTTCGACTCGGCCTCGTCGCGCACCGTGATGAAGGCTTCAAAGCCCGCCTTGTAGTTGAACCACTCGTCTTCGTACACCTCGTACGGGCCGATCGTCGGTTCGATCGACGAGTCGAGCTCCATCCACGCGACATCGCTCGCGTAATAGTCGTTCGAGAGGAACGCGTCAGCGCGAGCGGTCAGGAACCTCTTCAGGGTCGGCTGCGCGGTGAGGTCGGCCGCCTCACGAAGGAGCGCCGCGGCGCGCGCCAGCTCCGCCTGGTATTCCATGTTGTACGGAACAGCCACGATGGCGCCGTTCGGGCCGTGGCGAAGTGTGCTGAAGAAGCCGGTGGCCGGGGCCTTCTGTCCCGGCGGAAGCGCGCCGATCCACTTCTCCACGTCCGCCTTCGTGGCGCCGTCCGGATAGAAGTTGGCCGCCTCCGGTTTCGGGGGCGCGCCGGGAATGAAGATCCGGTTGTGATCGAGGCGCGACCAGGGGCCTTTGTTGATCAGGAAGTAGTGCAGGCGCGCCCGCCCGAGTTCGTCCGTACGTCGCGCCAGGTCCTGAAGCATGGCGTCGTTGCCGGCCCAGACCTGACGGAGGAAGAGGCTGTCCATCACTTTGGCAGCCTCCACGAGCCTGGCGAGCGCGCGCCGCTCGCGGTCGGGCAGCGCTGAGGTGTCGGCGCTGATGTCAGCGGGCGCGAACCGGGCCGTCATCGTCCGAAGTTCGGCGAGACCCGGAAGAGCTTCTTGGTTCTGGGCGGACTGTGGCACGCGCGGGCCTCCGTTGACGGCAGCCACGGCCGAGACGGCCGCGACGATCAGGGCGAACGACAGGAGTGGCTTCATGAGATTTCCCACCAGTGCCCGCGGCGACCGACCGCCGGGCTATGCGGCGGTGGCCCACGAGACTACAATGGGAAGATTGTAACCACTGATTGCACGGATTACACAGATCGGTCACGACCACGGATTACACGGAATACACGCATTACGGTGGTGACCACGGATCACACGGATCACACGGATCCGGAGTGACACGGATCACGCCGATCCCTGGTGACTACCGATGAGACGGGTCACGCGAATCCGTGGTCAGCGGCCTCGAGTGGGAACGGGGCTGCCGCGTTCGGCCATGCAGGAATCATCACACACATGAGGAACATCGCACCCCGGGACACCTCAGAACTGGAAGCCCTCGAACAGCGTGAATGGCGCGAGTCGCTCGACTACGTCATCCAGCAGGGGGACCGCGGCCGCGTGGAGCGGCTCCTGTCCACCCTGAGACATCACGCCCGCATGGCGGGCATCAGCCTGCCATTCACCGCCGTCACCGCCTACGTCAATTCGATCCGGGCCGAAGACCAGACGCCGCTGCCAGGCAGCCAGGAGATCGAACGCCGGATCAAGAGCCTCGTCAGGTGGAACGCGATGGCGATGGTCGTGCGCGCGAACCGCCTGTCGGATGGCATCGGCGGGCATATTTCGACCTACGCCTCGGCCGCGACGCTCTACGAAGTCGCGTTCAATCACTTCTTCCGCGGCAAGGGCAAGGACGGCGACGGCGACATCATCTACTTCCAGGGGCATGCGTCACCGGGCATCTACGCCCGCGCGTATCTCGAGGGGCGCATCCCGGCCGAGAAGCTCCACAACTTCCGCCGCGAACTCGCGCAGGGGGGCGGCCTCTCGTCCTACCCGCACCCCTGGCTGATGCCGGATTTCTGGGAATTCCCGACGGTGTCGATGGGCCTCGGGCCGATCATGTCGATCTACCAGGCGCGCTTCGGCCGGTATCTCGAGGATCGCGGCTTGAAGAAGCCGTCCGGGTCGAAGGTCTGGGCGTTTCTCGGAGATGGCGAGACCGACGAGCCGGAAACGCTCGGTGCGATCAGTCTTGCCGCGCGCGAGAAGCTGGACAACCTGATTTTCGTCGTCAACTGCAACCTGCAGCGCCTCGATGGCCCGGTGCGCGGCAACGGGCAGATCGTGCAGGAGCTCGAGGCCATCTTTCGCGGCGCCGGCTGGAACGTCATCAAGGTGCTGTGGGGCAGCGACTGGGATACGCTCCTGGCCAACGATCACGACGGGCTGCTGGCCCGGCGGATGGGCGAGGTGGTCGACGGGCAGTATCAGAAGTACGCAGTGGAGGACGGCGCGTACCTGCGCGAGCATTTCTTCGGCACCGATCCGCGCCTGCTCGACATGGTCAAGCACCTGTCGGACGAGCAGCTGAAGAAGCTGCGGCTCGGCGGCCACGACCCTGTCAAGGTGTACAACGCCTACAAGGCTGCGGTCGAGCACAAGGGGCAACCGACCGTCATTCTCGCGCGCACCATCAAAGGCTACGGGCTCGGCGAGGCGGGCGAAGGCAAGAACATCACCCACCAGCAGAAGAAGCTGAACGAATCGGACCTCCGCTCGTTCCGCACGCGCTTCGGGATTCCGATTTCGGACGAAGAGATCGCCGAGGCCCCGTTCTACCGGCCCGCCGAAGACAGCATCGAGCTGCAGTACCTGCGCGAGCGTCGCAAGGCGCTCGGCGGATACGTCCCGACGCGCAGCGTCCGCGTCGAGCCGCTGCACGTGCCGCTCGAGTCGACCTTCGAGGAGTTCTACAAGGGGACCGAGGGGCGCAAGGCCTCGACGACGATGGTATTCGTGCGGATGCTGGCGAAGCTGCTGCGCGACAAGGAAATCGGCGACCTGATCGTCCCGATCGTGCCGGACGAAGCGCGCACGTTCGGGATGGAGTCGCTGTTCCGCGCCATCGGCATCTACTCCCACGTCGGCCAGAAGTACGAACCGGTCGACATGGACACGCTGCTGTACTACAAGGAAGCGCAGGACGGCCAGATTCTCGAAGAGGGCATCACGGAAGCCGGGTCGATGTCGTCGTTCATCGCAGCGGGCACGGCGTACGCGTCGCACGGCGTCAACACGATCCCCTTCTTCATCTTCTACTCGATGTTCGGGTTCCAGCGCGTCGGCGATTTGATCTGGGCGGGGGCGGATTCCCGCGTGCGCGGCTTCATCCTCGGCGCCACGGCGGGCCGCACGACGCTCGCCGGCGAAGGGCTGCAGCACCAGGACGGCAACAGCCACGTGTACTCGATGCCGGTGCCCAACTGCATCTCGTACGATCCGGCCTACGCGTACGAGCTGGCCGTGATCATCCAGGACGGCATCAAGCGGATGTACCGCGACCAGGAGAGCGTCTTCTACTACCTGACCGTCATGAACGAGCAGTACGTGATGCCGCCCATGCCGGAGGGCGTCCGCGAGCACATCCTCAAGGGCATGTATCGCCTCTCGCGCGCCGCGAACGGCAAGGCGAAGCTGAAGGCGCAGCTCCTCGGGAGCGGCGCCATCCTGAACGAGGTCGTCGCGGCGCAGAAGTTGCTCGAGCAGTACGACGTCGCCGCCGACGTCTGGAGCGTCACCAGCTACCAGGAGCTGTACCGCGACGGGCACGCGTGCGACCGCTGGAACATGCTGCACCCGAACGAGACTCCGCGCGTGCCGCACGTCACCGGGTGCATGCAGGACGCACCCGGCGCCATCGTCGCGGCCTCCGATTACCTCAAGGTGCTGCCTGACGCGATCGATCGCTGGATGCCGCGCCGCGTCCGGTCGCTCGGCACGGACGGCTTCGGCCGGAGCGAGGACCGCAAGGGGCTCCGCGACTTCTTCGAAGTGGATGCGCGCTACGTGGCGCTCGCGGCGCTGACGGAACTGGCGCAGGACGGCCAGATCGACCGCAAGGTCGTGGCGCAGGCGATTGAGGACTTCGAGATCAACCCTGAGAAGCTGAATCCGGCCAAGAGCTAATCACGGATTGCACGGATGAGAGCGGACGGCGGCGACCGGACGACGGACCGCCGCCAGCGGAGAGCGGACAGCGAAGATGCCCATTGATTTCACACTTCCCGAACTCGGCGAGAACATCACGGCTGGCGACGTGGTGCGCATCCTCGTGTCTCCTGGCGACACGATCGCCAAGGAGCAGACGGTTCTCGAACTCGAGACTGACAAGGCCACGATTGAAGTGCCGTCGAGCGTGGGTGGCACGATCAAGGAGATCAGGGTCAAGCAGGGCGACCGCATCAAGGTCGGCCAGGTGGTGCTGACCGTCGACGATGGCGCCGCGCCGGCGGCAGAGGCCGGAAAAGCGCGGGGAGAGACGCCGGACGGGCCGAAGCCGCAGGCGGACAGCGCACCAGTGAGCCAGGCGGAGCCGGAGGAGCCCTCGCCCGAGGCGCGCCCGAGGCGTGGCGAGGTCGTGGACATCGGGCGCGGCGCGCGGAGCCCCCAACCGCCGGCGGTGGCCGAGGAGCGCGTGGAGGACGAAGGCCCCGCGCCGGCCGCGGCGCCCTCCGTGCGGCGGCTGGCGCGCGAACTGGGCGTGGACATCCGCCGGGTGAACGGCAGCGGTTCGGGTGGGCGCATCACCCCGGAAGATGTGCAGGAGTTCGTGCGGAGCGCGTTGGCGGGCGGCGGTGGTGGCGGCGTGGCGGCGGCGACGCCCCTGCCCGATCTCTCGAAATGGGGAGAGATCGAGCGCAGGCCGATGAGCAACATCCGGCGCAAGACGGCCGAGCATCTGAGCCAGGCATGGACGGCGATCCCGCACGTCACGCAGCACGACAAGGCAGACATCACCGATATCGAAGCCATGCGGAGGGAGTACGGTCCGCAGGCTGAGAAGGCGGGCGGCAAACTGACGATGACCGCCGTGGCCCTGAAGATCGTCGCCGCCGCGATGAAGCGGTTCCCGAAGTTCAATGCGTCGGTCGACATGGCGCGCCAGGAGATCGTCTACAAGAAGGCGATCCACCTCGGCGTCGCCGTCGACACCGAGCGCGGGCTGCTCGTGCCGGTCATCCGGGACGTCGACCGCAAGGGCATCCTCGATCTGTCGGTGGAGCTGACCAAGGCCTCGGACAAGGCGCGGGCCGGCAAGCTGTCGCTCGGCGAGATGCAGGGCGGCGGCATGACGGTGACGAACCTCGGCGGCATCGGCGGAACGTCGTTCACGCCGATCGTCAACTGGCCGGAAGTGGCCATTCTCGGTATCTCGCGCGGCACGCACGAACCCGTGTGGCGCGAGGCGACCGGCGACGAGGAGGCCGGCTTCGAGGCGCGGCTGATGCTGCCGCTGTCGCTCTCCTACGATCACCGCGTCATCGACGGCGCCGACGCAGCGCGCTTCCTTCGCTGGGTCTGCGAGGCGTTCGAGCAGCCCTTCGTCCTGGCGCTGTAGGTCATGGCGCTGTCTACCCAGCTCGTCGTCATCGGCGGAGGACCCGGCGGCTACGCGGCCGCGTTCTACGCCGCCGACCTCGGCATGCACGTCACGCTCGTCGATCCCGAGGCAAATCCCGGCGGCGTGTGCCTCTATCGGGGGTGCATTCCCTCGAAGGCGCTGCTGCACGTGGCCGATGTCATCAGCGAGGCCAGCCACGCCGAGCAGTGGGGCGTGAGCTTCGGTGCGCCGAAGATCGACGTCGACAAGGTGCGGGCCTTCAAGGACAGGGTCGTCTCGCAGTTGACGGGCGGCGTCGGGCAGGTGGCGAAGCTTCGCAAGATCCAGTACATCCAGGGACGCGCCGCGTTCCGCGATGCCACAACCCTCGAGATCGCGTTCGTCGACAAGGCGAAGCCGGCCGACACGCTGACCTTCGAGTACGCGATCCTGGCGACGGGGTCGTACCCGGCAAAGGTGCCGGGCCTTTCGATCGACAGCCCGCGAGTGATGGATTCGACCGCCGCGCTCGACCTGCCGGACGTCCCGAAGTCGTTGCTCGTAGTGGGCGGCGGCTACATCGGCCTCGAGCTCGGGAGCGTGTACGCCGCGCTGGGATCGAAGGTGACGATCGTCGAAATGACCGACGGCCTCCTGCCGGGCGCGGACAGGGACCTGGTCAACATCCTCGCGAAGCGGATCGAGTCAATCTGCGAAGCGGTGCTGCTCCGGACGCGGGTGGCGTCGCTGAAGGAAGTGAAGAACCGCGTCAGGGTCACGTTCGAGGGAGACGGCGTTCCGCCGGACGCCGCGAAGCAGCAGACGTTCGATCGCGTCCTGATAGCGGTCGGCCGGCGCCCCAATTCGGCGGTGCCCGGCCTCGAGCACACGCGCGTGAAGATCGGGCCGCGCGGGTTCATCGAGACGCGCGAGGACCGCCAGACGGACGAACCGTCAATCTACGCGATTGGCGACGTGGCGGGGGAGCCGATGCTGGCCCACAAGGCCTCGCACGAAGCCCGCGTGGCCGTGGACGGCATCAACGGCGAGCGCGTCGCGTTCGAGCCGCTCGCGATTCCCGCCGTCGTCTTCACGGATCCGGAGCTGGCGTGGTGCGGTCTGACGGAAACCGACGCGCAGAAAGCGGGGCCTGAGATCACGGTCGCACGATTTCCGTGGGCCGCGTCCGGACGGGCCATCACGCTCGACCGCACGGACGGCCTGACCAAGCTGGTGCTCGATCCAAAGACCGGGCGGATTCTCGGGGTTGGCCTCGTCGGACCCGGAGCCGGGGAGCTGATCGCGGAAGGCGTGCTGGCCGTCGAAATGGGTGCCACCGCCGAGGATCTCAGGCTGACGATCCACGCCCATCCGACGTTGTCCGAGACGCTGATGGAAGCGGCCGAGGTGTTCTTCGGCCAGGCCACGCACGTCTATCGACCGAAGCGGAAGACCACCTGAACCAGGGGGTTGCCGATTACGAGGCCCGGTCCCGGCTACTGGCCAGGGCCCTCGCCCCCGCAGACTTTTCCGATCGCTTTCAGGCGCTCGACCGAAATTTCCGGCGCGTAGCTGTTCCAGTTCGCCTGCTGCCCGATCGGGCCGGCTTCCTCCGCCATCTTCCGCGCGTACCGATTCGTCGGCCGCCTGGCGCGACTTGTCCGTGCGGCTCTCAGGCTCCGCGGCGCCTTTCTGGTATCCGGAGGTCCCGATCGTATTGCGTCCGGTGTCGATGATCGTGCCGACGACTTGCACCTCCTGACCGAGGTGTTTCCGCAGGCTGTCCTCGTCGCTCGCCGTCAGCCGCACCCACGAGCCGTCTGTAATCGCCGAGGCCTGTGTCCCAGCCGCGTCAGAGGGCTGCTCGCCGAGCGGCGCGAGGTGCACGTGACGCAGCCTGTATTCTCCCGCTCCATCGCCTGGCTGGAGGCAGCCGGTCACGGCCACGCTCGTGTATGACTGGGCTTCGGGGTGCTCACCATGTATTTGGGGCTTTTCGCGGTTATTGCTGCTGGAACACGCACTCACCAAGCCGGCTGCGGCAACGGGCAGAACGGCGCGGGCGAGCCATCTCATGCGCATGGCAGTCCTCCTGATGGTCAGGAGGTGCAATACCCGATCTCCTATCCCTGAGCCCTGAGCCCTGAGCCCTAAGCCTTGAGCCCTTCCGCCTGCTCGTGTGCGTGATACGAGCTGCGCACGAGCGGACCGGATTCCACGTGGCCGAAGCCGAGCTCGACGCCGATGCGCTTGAGCTCGGCGAACTCGGCCGGCGTGTAGTATCGGGTCATCGGCAGGTTGGCGAGCGATGGGCGCAGGTACTGGCCGATCGTGACGATCTGGCAACCTGCCGTGCGCAGATCGCCCAGCGTCGCGACAATTTCGTCCCACTCCTCGCCGAGCCCCACCATCAGCCCGGACTTCGTCGGGATCTCCGGCGCGTAGGTGCGGGAGCGATCGAGCAACTGCAGCGCGCGGTCGTACCGGCCGCCCGGGCGTGCCGTGCGGTACAGGCGCGGCACCGTCTCGATGTTGTGGTTGAGGATGTCGGGTCGGGCGTCGAGCACGATGCGCAGTGCGGACTCGTCACCCTTGAAATCCGGGACCAGCACCTCGACGCGGCATTCTGGTCTGCGTTGATGAGTCTCCGTGATCGTCCGCGCGAATTGCGATGCGCCGCAGTCCGCCAGGTCGTCGCGATCGACGGAGGTCACGACGACGTAGTCGAGCGCCATCGCGTGAATGGCGCTCGCGACCTTCACCGGCTCGTCCTCGTCTGGCGCTTTCGGCGTGCCGTGGACGACGTTGCAGTAGCCGCACGATCGGGTGCACGTATCGCCCAGGATCATGAACGTGGCGGTCCCGTGGTGCCAGCATTCCCCGATGTTGGGGCAGTTGGCTTCCTCGCACACCGTGTGGAGCCCGAGGTCCCGCATGAGGCCCTTCAGCCGGTGGTAGTTCTCCGATCCCGGTGCGCGCACCTTCAACCACTCGGGCTTGGGCGCCCGCGCGATCTCGTCGGGGCGTTTGCGGCGGCCGCGAATCAGGTCCAGCGGGATCGTCGTCATGGGGATCTCTCAAGTATAGCGCGTGTTCGAGGGTTCAGGCCTTGGCCGGAAGTCAGGCGGCCGTGGCAGAATACGCCTCATGGCAACGCAAACCGGACGTCTCTCAATCACGTGGTACGGTCATGCCACGTTCGTGATCACCACGCCAGGCGGAAAGCGCATCGTCACGGACCCCTGGCTCGAGGGCAATCCGATGTGCCCTCCGGACAAGAAGCGGATCACCGAAGCCGACGTGATCCTGCTGTCACACGGCCACTCCGATCACACCGGGGATATCGTTGCCGTGTCGCGCGCGACGGGCGCGCCAATCGTGGCCGTGTACGAGCTGGCGCTGTGGCTCGAGCGCAAAGGGCTGGCGAACGTCCACGGGATGGGCATCGGCGGGACGATTTCGATCGCGGGCCTCCAGATTTCCATGGTGCCGGCCGTTCACACGAGCAGCGTGGTCGAGAACGACGTGACCGTCTACCTGGGCCAGGCCGCGGGGTTCGTCGTTCGCATGGAGAACGCCCAGGCCTTTTACTTCGCCGGGGACACGGCGCTCTTCGGCGACATGCGGCTGATCGCCGAGATGCACAAGCCGGATATCGCGTTCCTCCCAATCGGCGATCATTTCACGATGGACCCGGACGCCGCGGCGCTGGCCGCGCGCATGCTCGGCGTTCGACAGGTCGTCCCGATGCACTTCGGCACCTTCCCGATTCTGACCGGCAGGCCCGATCGGCTGAAGAAGCTCGTCGAGGCGCACGGAATCGACGTGCTCGAGCTGAAGCCGGGAGAAACCGCGTCCTAGTTCGAGGCGCCTTCGCTCGGGACACTGTTGTGGCCCTCGCGAAGGCGCGCCATCGTTCTGGTGTTGTGCCATGAGCCAGGCGCATGGCTCCCATGCGAAAGTTATGCGCCTCATGCATGGCGACGTTTCGTATCCTGCCCGCATGACGACGCCCGAAGCCGCCGCGACACGAACCCTCGCCCTTGAACTGACCGAAACCGACTGGCGGGCTCTGCGCGCCCTGGAGCCAGATGCAGTCGGCTGGCTGCGCGCGCTCATCCAGGCAAGGCTCACCGCCGATCGGAGCCCCGCCCAGGTCGAGCAGTTCGACGAGTACTGACCAGGTACTTGCGAGGCTGCCTCTAACCGTCGAGGATCCAATCAGCGCCTTCCCGGAGGCGGGGCGAGCTTGAAGCGCGGCAGCGTCCGGCCGAGCGCGTCGAAGAGTTCCTGCACGGTGCGCGGCACACGAACGGCGCGCACGTAGACCCACCCGGTCTCGCGCACGAGCGACACGCGGTCGATGCGGAGGCAGCGAAGGCGGCCAGCACGCACTTCGCGCCTCACGGCCTGGTACGGGATGATCGTGATCCCCATCCCGATGAGCACCAGTGACTTCAGGATCTCGACGTTCTCCGTCTCCATGACGATGCGCGGCGTGACGGCCTCGCGCGCGAACATGTCATCGACGACCCGTCGCGTGCTCGAGCCGCGCTCGAAGAGCACGAACGGCTGTCCGTCGAGGTCCGCCGCGCTCACGCGCCGCCGCCGCGCGAGCGGATGCGAGGGATGCATGGCCAGCAGCAATTCCTCGCGCATCACCGGGACGCTCACCATGTCGGCGCCATCGACCGGAAGCGTCAGCAGGGCCACGTCCACGGCGCCCGCGCGCAGCCGTTCCAGCAGGAAGGGCGTTCCGCCGGTCGTGAGTTTGACGTCCACCTCCGGGTGCCTGCGGCGGAACTCCTTCAACAATGCCGGAAACACGTGGAGGCAGACCGTCATGCCGCCGCCGAGCTGCACGGTTCCGCGCAGGCTCTTCTGATGATCGACGATGGACGCGGTGGTGTCGCGGATGTCGTTCAGCACCCGGCGACTCAGCTCGACGAGGGATTCGCCGGCGGCAGTCAGCCGGACCTTGCGCCCCAGACGGAGAAAGAGCGGCTCTCCAAGTTCCTCCTCCAGCAGGATCACCTGCCGGCTGACGGCTGACTGGGACACGTGCAGGCGGCGCGAGGCGGCCGTGAAGGAGCCGGCATCGGCCACCATGCGGACAATTTCGAGTTGTCGCAGGTCCACGGCGCGATGCTACCTCAAAGGCCGGACGCGGTCGCTGCCGCCGGCGGGGAAGTCGTGACTCACGCCTTGCCGGCGACGGTCTGGAGGACGGCGTCCACCACGGCATCCACCATCACGCCGCTCGTGTCGACGGTATGCGCGGCCTGCGCATACAGCGGCTCGCGCGCGGCCAGCAGTCCGCGCAGATCGGCCATCGCCTGCGGATGGTCGGCCATCGGCCGGCGATCCCCCTGGCGGACGACTCGGTTCCAGTGATCTTCGGTCGTGGCCCGGAGCCAGACGGTCACGGCCGAGCGGCGCAGCAGCGCATACGTTTCCGGCGAGGTCACGATGCCGCCGCCCGTCGCGATGACCATCCCCTGGCGCTCCGCGAAGACGGCGTTCAGCGTCTCGCGCTCGAGGCGCCGGTAGTAGTCCTCACCGTGCAGCGAGAAGAGCTCGGCAAGGCTGAGGTCGGCCGCCTGCTCGATGCGGCGATCGAGTTCGACGAAGGGGACGTGCAGCCGCCGTGCGAGCCGCTTGCCGATCGTGGTCTTGCCCGCGCCTCGCAGACCCAGGAGCGCAATCACGGGGCCTGTCGGGTCGTCCATCGCGGAGAGGAGGGATGCCGGCGTGGTGTCGAGCGCGCGGGCAACGTCGGCGAGCCGCCGGATCGAGATGTTGCCGCGCCCGGCTTCGAGCTGGACGAGAAACCTCGGGGAGACGCCGGAGCGCTCTGCGACCTCGCGCAGCGTCCGGCCGCCTTCGATTCGCAGCGCGCGGGCCCGGCGCCCGACCGCGGCCAGCAGGTCATCGGCCATGTGCGCACTATAATACACAATAATCACACTTGACGGAAATATAGTGCCTTGACACTGCCGGGATCCCGCAAGTACGCTGTGGCGGATGGCCACCGATACGAAGACCTCGCCCCGCATCTCGTTCGAGACCGCGCCGGACCGCTACCGCCACTGGAAACTGAGCTTCGACGGCCCCGTTGCGTCGCTGTCGATGGACGTGCAGGAGGACGCCGGGCTGTCGCCTGACTACCGCCTGAAGCTGAACTCGTACGACCTCGGCGTGGACATCGAGCTGGCCGATGCGATCCAGCGAATCCGTTTCGAGCATCCCGAGGTGCGGACCGTCGTCGTCGGCAGTCTGAAGGAGCGCATCTTCTGCGCCGGCGCGAACATCTTCATGCTGCGCGGCTCGACGCACGCCTGGAAGGTGAACTTCTGCAAGTTCACCAACGAAACGCGTCTCGCAATGGAGGACGCCAGCGAGCACTCGGGCCTCAAGTTCCTCGCGGCCCTGAACGGCATCTGCGCCGGCGGCGGGTACGAGCTTGCACTCGCCTGCGACGAGATCTTCCTGGTGGACGACGGGAATTCCGCCGTCAGCCTGCCGGAGACGCCGCTTCTCGCCGTGCTGCCCGGGACGGGCGGGCTCACGCGCGTCGTGGACAAGCGCAAGGTCCGCCGCGACCTCGCGGACTTTTTCGGCACGGTGGCCGAAGGCATCAAGGGGAAGCGCGCCGTGGAGTGGCGGCTGGTGGACGCGGTCCATCCCACGAGCCAGTTCAGGGAACGCGTCGCGAAGCGCGCGGTGGAGTTGGCCGCGCAGTCTGATCGGCCCGCGGATGCCGCCGGCGTCCGCCTCGGCGCGCTCGATCCGCAGGTCACCGATGGCGCGGTCCGGTACTCCAGCGTGTCGCTCGAGATCGACCGCGACAAGCGCGCCGCCACCCTGACCATCAGGGGACCCGAGGCCGGCGAGCCCACCGCCATCGATCAGATCCTGGCGGCCGGCGATCGGTTCTGGCCGCTGCGGGCGTTCCGCGAGCTGGACGACGCGCTGCTGCGCCTGCGCGTCAACGAGCCCCTGATCGGCACGGTGGTCGTCAAGACGCTGGGAGACGCGGCGCAGGCGCTGGCGGTTGACGAGACGCTGCTGGCGCACCGCGACCACTGGTTCGTACGCGAAGTCGTGCTCTTCATGAAGCGCACGCTCAAGCGGATGGACCTGACCTCGCGCAGCTTCTTCGCGTGCATCGAACCCGGCAGCTGCTTTGCGGGCAGCCTGTTCGAACTCGCCATCGCCGCGGATCGTTCCTACATGCTCGACGATCCGGAACGGCCGAACGCGATCGCGCTGTCGGGGATGAACGGCGGTCCGTTGAAAATGAGCAACGGCCTGACGCGCCTGCAGACGCGGTTCCTCGGCGATCCCGGGCGCGTCGACGAGGTGCTCGGCGAACACGAGCCCTTCGACGCACAGGCGGCGCTCGATGCGGGCCTGGTCTCCTTCTCGCCGGACGAACTCGATTGGGACGACGAAGTGCGTCTCGCCGTCGAGAGCCGCGCGGCCTTCTCCCCCGACGCGCTCACTGGCATGGAGGCCAACCTCCGCTTTGCCGGCCCCGAGACGATGGAAACGAAGATCTTCGGGCGGTTGACCGCGTGGCAGAACTGGATTTTCCAGCGACCGAACGCCGTCGGCGCAACGGGTGCGTTGACCGCCTACGGATCGCAGTCGCGCGCCGAATTCGATTTCACCCGCGTGTAGGGGCGGTTCGACAGGCGCCGAGGTACACGAACGATGATCTCAGCCGAAAAGATTCCCAACAACGTCGGCCTGTCGAGCAACAAGCGCCTGCAGCGGGCGCTCGAGCACTGGCAGCCGCAGTACATCCAGTGGTGGAAGGACATGGGGCCGCAGGGGTTCCAGGACTATCACCAGGTGTACGTGCGTACGGCGGTCAGCGTCGATCCGTCCGGGTGGGCGCACTTCGAATACGTCAAGCTGCCAGAGTATCGCTGGGGCATCTTCCTCGCCGACCCGGTGGCGGATCGCAGGATCGGGTTTGGCGACTTCTTCGGGCAGCCGGTCTGGCACGAAGTGCCCGGAGAATTCCGCAATCAGCTGCGCCGGCTGATCGTGACGCAGGGCGACACCGAACCGGCGAGCGTCGAGCAGCAGCGGTGGCTGGGGCAGCGCTGCCCGAGCCTCTACGACCTGCGCAACCTGTTCCAGGTCAACGTCGAAGAAGGCCGGCACCTGTGGGCGATGGTGTACCTGCTGCACTCGTATTTCGGCCGTGACGGCCGCGACGAGGCCGAGGAGCTGCTGGCCCGCCAGAGCGGCAACCGCGACAAGCCGCGCATCCTCGACGCGTTCAACGAGCCGATCGAGAACTGGCTGGACTTCTTCATGTTCACGATGTTCACCGACCGCGACGGCAAGTCGCAGCTGCTGTCGCTGTCGGAGAGCTCGCTCGACCCGCTGTCGCGCACCACCCGCTTCATGCTGACCGAGGAAGCCCACCACATGTTCGTCGGCGAAACCGGCATCGCGCGGATTATCGAACGGACCTGCCAGCTGCTCGGGCAGGCCGGCTTCTCGGAGGACGTTCGCAGGGTGGGCGGTATCGACATCCCCACGATCCAGAAGTTCATCAACCTCTGGTTCAGCCTCTCGCTCGACCTGCACGGCAACGAAATCTCGACCAATGCGGCGTCGTACTTCGCCAATGGACTCAAGGGGCGCGCGCAGGAAGAGAAGTGGGACGACCACGCCGTGACCGAGAAGATGTACGAGCTGGACGTCGCGGCCGACGGCCGGATCGAGCGCCAGCACATCCCGATGCGCACGGCGATGAACGAGGTGCTGCGCGACTGGTACGTGGGCGACTGCGAGGCGGGCGTGACGCGATGGAACAAGATCTTCGAGCGCCACGGCATGTCGGATCGCCTGCGCCTGCCGGACCGCAAGTTCAACCGCGGCATCGGCATGTTCCGGTCGCTGCACTTCGACCCGCACGGGGCGCCGCTCTCGACCGAGCAGTGGGAGCGCCGGAGACACGAGTGGCTGCCGGCGCCCTCCGACCGCGAATACCTCCTGAACATCATGGCCACGCCGGTGTACGAGCCGGGCAAGTTCGCCAACTACATCGCGCCGCCCATCCGCGGGATCAACCGGCAGCACGTGAACTTCGAGTACGTGCGCACTGAAGCGTAACGGACGCCAATGGATCAGAAGCAGCTTTTCATCAACAACACCTGGCGCCAGGCCGCGTCCGGCGCAACGATGGATGTGGTGAATCCCGCCACCGAGGAGCCGATCGCCGCGGTCGCGTCGGCCGACCGCGCCGACCTCGATCTGGCGGTCGACGCCGCGCGGGCGGCGCTGGCCGGACCGTGGGGGGGCATGTCGGCGCGCGAACGCGGACGGCTCGTCCGGAAGATCGGCGAGCGCCTGATGCAGCGGGCCGACGAGATTGCACGCCTCGAGACGCTCCACAACGGCAAGCCAATCAGCGAATCGCGGCACATCGAGATTCCGGCCGCGGCGGAATGTTTCGAATACTACGGCGGCTGGTCCGACAAGGTGATGGGCGAGACCATCCCGGTCAGGGGGAACTACCTCACCTACACGCTGCGCGAACCGATCGGCGTCGTCGCGGCGATCGTGCCGTGGAACTTCCCGCTGCTCCTGGCCGCGTGGAAGATCGCGCCCGCGCTCGCGTGCGGCAACACCGTGATCGTCAAGCCGGCGAGCCAGACGCCGCTCACCGCGCTGGCGCTCGGCGAGATCGCGCTGGAGGTGGGCCTGCCTCCCGGTGTGCTCAACGTCCTGACTGGCCCTGGCGCGAAGCTCGGCCAGGCGATCGTCGAGCACCCGGGGATCGACAAGATCGCGTTCACCGGCGATACGAGCACCGGCAAGGGCATCATGCGCGGCGCCGCCGACACGTTGAAGAGGATCACGCTGGAACTCGGCGGCAAGTCCCCCAACATCGTCCTGGCCGACGCCGACGTCGAGGCGGCCATTCGCGGCGCGACGGTTGGCATCTTCTACGGCAAGGGCGAGGTCTGCGCCGCGGGGTCGCGGCTGCTCGTTGACGCGTCGCTCAAGAACGAGTTCATCGACAAGCTGGCTGCGCGCGCGAAGAAGATGGTGGCCGGCGATCCGATGGATCCAAAGACGCGGTTCGGCGCGCTGTCGTCGAAAAAGCAGATGGACACCGTCCTGCGCTACATCGAGTCCGGCAAGAGCGAGGGGGCGACGCTCGTCGCCGGCGGCGCGCGCACCGACATCGGGACCGGGAAGGGCTATTTCGTCCAGCCGACGATCTTCGCGGACGTGAAGCCGGAGATGACGATTTCGCGCGAAGAGATCTTCGGCCCCGTGCTCGCGGCGATCGAGTTCGCCGACCTGGACGAGGCCATCGCCATCGCGAACGACTCTCCGTACGGCCTTGCCGCCGGCGTGTGGACCCGGGACATCAAGAAGGCCCACCACGTCGCGAGGCGGCTCCAGGCCGGCACCGTCTGGATCAACACTTACAACGTCTACGACACAGCCGCGCCGTTCGGCGGCTACAAGCAGAGCGGCTTCGGCCGCGAGATGTCCGCCCACGCGCTCGAACACTACACCCAGGTCAAGAGCGTCTGGGTGGATCTGAGCCTCTAGACCACTGCAGATTGCAGATTGCAGGTTGCAGATTGCCGGAGTGCCCATTCACGATTGCCGAATGGGGTACACCAATCATCAATCGTCAATCCTCAATCGGTCCAATCTGCAATCTGCAATCTGCAGTCTGCAATCCGTATGCTCCGTATGCTGCCAGTCATCGACGCCCACATCCACTCCACCGTTCCACTTGACCCTCACCCTGTGAAACCCTACGACCCACACTCTCGGACGCGGCCAGGCGCAAGATCCTCTACGACAATGCCGCACGCATCTTCTCGTGACTCGGCGATGACCGGCGGCCGGTCCGGAGTTGGTGCTTGACGGATGAAACGGTAAAGTGTCTGCGATGAGCGAAGATCCCCTGCTGATCTGGCGAAAGGAATTCCCGATCGTCGATACCTGCACCTACCTGGTGAGCCATTCGCTCGGTGCGATGCCGAGGCGCACGGCGAGTCCTATCTCCAGCAGTTCGCCGACGAGTGGTCCTCGCGCGGTGTACGGGCCTGGTACGAAGGCTGGTGGGAGATCGGGCACACCACGGGCGATCTGCTGGCGCCGATTGTCGGTGCGCCGAAGGGCTCCATCTCGATGCACCAGAACGTCACGGTGACGCAGGCGATCGTCGCCTCGTGCCATCGTTTCGACGGTCCCCGCCGGAAGATCGTGATGTCAGGACCTCGAGTTTCCTGTCGAACATGTACCTGTTCGAGGGATTTCGGCGTTACGGCGCCGAGATCGTGTACGTGCCCGTCGGACGATGCCATGCGGACGAACCTCGACCGGTTCCTCGACGCCATCGACGAGCGGACCGTGCTGGTGCCGGTGTCCCTGGTGCTGTTCAAGAGTGCGTACATTCAGGAGGCCGAAGCGATTATCGAGAAAGCGCATCGCGTGGGCGCCCGCGTGATCCTCGACGTGTACCAGGCGGCCGGCGCGGTGCCGGTGAGCCTCGAGGCCTGGGGTGCCGATTTCGCCGTCGGCGGATCGGTGAAGTGGCTGTGTGGCGGGCCCGGCGCGGGTACTGTACGTCCGGCCCGATCTTGCGAACGAGCTCGAGCCTGGCATCGTCGGATGGGCGGCGCACGCGCAGCCGTTCCAGTTCGCAGACCGGCGCCATCGTGTACGCAGAGGCGCCCGAACGATTTCAGAGTGGAACGCCGAATGTGCCGTCTCTCTACTCGTGCCGGGCCGGTTACGAAATCGTGGGCCAGATCGGTGTGCCGGCAATCCGCGAGAAGTCGCTCCGCCTGACGCGGCAACTGATGGACCGTGCGGGGGCCGCCGGCTTTCGGGTCAACACGCCGGAGGCCGACGACGAGCGTGGCGGCGCGGTGATCGTGGATGTGCCGAACGGCGCGGCGGTGGCGGACGAGCTGATGCGGCGCGACGTCATCGTCGACTATCGGCCAGGGGCCGGGATCCGCATGGCGCCGCACTTCTACAACACATCCGCCGAGATCGATCACGCCATGGACACGCTGGTC
This sequence comes from uncultured Acidobacteriota bacterium, assembly GCA_963817635.1. GTDB lineage: Bacteria > Acidobacteriota > Vicinamibacteria > Vicinamibacterales > 2-12-FULL-66-21 > CAWFPR01. The sequence goes on from CAWFPR010000032.1 coordinate 209,972, forward strand.
GAGGTCGCAGAGGAGCAGAACGTCGCGCGATGATCCGGACAGTGGCGGTGCTTGGCGCCGGGACGATGGGGCACGGGATCGCGCACGCGGCGATCGCCGGTGGATACGACACGCGGATGTACGACGTCGAACCCGCCGCGGTCGAGAGGGGCCGTCTGGCGATTGAGGGGATCCTCCAGGGGCGTGGAGCTCGGAAAGGTGACGGCTGCCGCCGCCGCCGCGATGCTGCAGCGCCTCACCGCGACCAGCCGGCTCGGCGAGGCGCTGTTCGATACCGACTTCGTCATCGAAGCCGCGCCAGAGCGGATCGACCTGAAGATCGCGCTCATGGGACAGATCGACGCCCTGGCGCCGGACCGCGCGATTGTCGCCACCAATACCTCCGCGCTCAGCATCACCGAAATGGCGGGTGCGTCGAAGCGGCCGGGGCGCGTGGCGGGCATGCACTTCTTCAACCCCGTGCACAAGATGAAGCTCGTCGAAATCGTGCAGGCGCTCGAGACGTCGCCCGACACGCTCGAGGCCGTCGAGGAGGTGTCGCGCCGCATGGGGAAGGAGACCGTCCTCGTCCGCGAGTCTCCGGGGTTCATCACCACGCGCGTGAACGCGAGCATCGGCAACGAGGCCTTCTACATGCTGATGGAAGGGGTCGCGTCGGCGCGCGACATCGACAAGGCCCTGAAGCTCGGCCTGAACCACCCGATGGGACCCTTCGAGCTGGTGGATCTCGTCGGCCTCGATACGCGCCTGTCGATTCTCGAATACCTGCACCGGAGCCTGGGCGAGAAGTACCGTCCGTGCCCCCTTCTCGCGCAGTACGTGAAAGCCGGGCGGCTGGGCCGGAAAGCGGGTCGCGGCGTCTACGGTACAACGCCTCGCGGCTGTGCCCGCCGGCGCGCAGAACAGAAACATTCGCGTTCTCAGTAACTCCGTTCTCCTGTGATTCGCGGGTGGCTGCCGTGCCTATGAATATCCGAGTTGACGTGTCCGAGTCGATCGCCACGCTCACGATCGACCGCCCGTCGGTGAAGAACGCGCTGAACCTCGAGACGGTGCAGGAGTGTCACCGGGCGCTCGACGAGCTCGGCGCGAATCCTGCGGTCGGCGTGCTGATCGTCACCGGCGCCGGCGAGACGGCGTTCGTGTCAGGCGCCGACATCAACGACATCCGTGCACGCGGCACGGCCGAAGGACTGGCCGCGATCAATTCTTCGCTCTTCGCGCGGTTCGACGCGTTTCCACGGCCCACGATCGCCGCAATCAACGGCTACGCGCTCGGCGGGGGATGCGAGCTGGCGCTCGCGTGCGACATCCGGGTGGCTGCTGACACGGCGAAGTTCGGCCAGCCCGAGCTCGGGTTGGGGATCATCCCCGGCGCCGGAGCCACCCAGCGCCTCCCGCGGATCGTCGGCATGGGCTGGGCGAAGCACCTCGTGCTGACGGGCGAGATCATCGACGCGAAACAGGCGCTCGACATCGGACTCGTGACCGCCATCATGCCGGCGGGGCAGCTCCAGGTCCGGGCGCGCGAACTTGCGAAGCGCGTGCTGCGCCAGGGGCCGCTCGCCGCACGTCTCGCGAAGCTGGCGCTCAACGCGTCGGCCCGCGTGGACCTCGACTCGGGGCTCCTCATCGAAACGCTGGCCCAGGCGATCTGCTACGACTCGGACGACAAGCAGGAAGGTACGACCGCGTTCCTCGAGAAGCGCAAGCCGAAGTTCAGCGGCCGCTGAGTGGCCGGACCGCCGGTCAGCCCGCGACGGTCGTGGACAGCCGACAACGGTCCGCGGCCCGGGCCGGCCATTATCCCCGCCGTTCGCCGCCGGCGGTCGCCGTTCGCCGCCAGTCGCCGCCGAACGCGACCGGCCTTGCTGACTGCACGATGGGCCTACCCTGGACCGCATGAGAAGGTCGAGCGTTCCCGGTGGTTGCGTGCCTGGTGATTCTGTGGTGTGATACCGCGTCGGCTCGTTTGCCGTCGGGCGGTGCCACGAGCGATCGGAATCGCCTGGCCGCGCGCGAACAGATGCACCCGGCAAGCCAGATCCCGGCGCCCGCATGGCGGACGCCAGCGCCGATGGCCAGCCCGCGGTCGGGACTGAGCGGGACGGTCCCAGCGATAGCTGCTGTGTTGAGTTTCGTCAGCAGCAGCCTGGCGGTGATCTGTGTACTGGCGCGCGGTGCTCGATACGCTGGTGCTGCAGATCCGGAGCGCTGTGGCGGTGATTGATCCCACCCGTTATCCTGCCGGGCGCCTTCGTGCTCCGCGACATCAGGACGAAGGGAGTCCGTTGAGGCGGCGATGACAGGAGCGCCTGGCGCGACATCTGGTTCGAGAGCAACGGGGTGCCTTTGTACGCGGCCGAAGACGGCGCCGGCGACGCGATCGTGATGATCCACGGAGGACTGGCGAGCCACGTGGCGTGCCTGCCCATGATCCTCCCTCTGGCGGCACGCTATCGAATCGTCGCCCCCGACCTGCGAGGCAGTGGACGGTCGCGCAGTGGCAGGCCCCTCACCTTCGACCAGCTGGCAGACGACGTTGCCGCGTTGCTCGACCACATCGGTGTCGCACGGGCCACGGTCGGCGGTATTTCGAGCGGCTCCGGTGTGGCCCTGCGCTTTGCCTTTCGGTATCCCGCCAGGACGCGCGAGCTCGTCCTCGCCAGGCCGGTCTATGCCGGGGCGGACCGCGGCTATACCAGCGACCAGGCACGGACGTTCGCAATGATGGACGCCCTCGCGAGCCGGGCCATCGACGATGGCGTGCAGGTCTTGAGGCCGCTCTACGCGAACCTGCCGGAGCCGATGCGCGAGAGGGCCCTTGCCATGCTCAATGGCTTCGATGCGGCGAGCGTGGTGGCGACCAGCTGTTTCCTCGCCTCTGGCGCGCAGCCGTTCGAGACGGCCGCGGACCTGCGATTGGTGCCGGCTCCGACTCTTCTGGTGCGCGGCAACGACGCGCTCCATCCTGCCGAGGTGTCGGAGCTGTATGCCGCGAACCTCCCGGACTGCAGCGTCGTGCCGGCAGAGACCACAGACGTCGCCGGCGAGATTGGCGTGTTCTGCGACCGGCGCGCGCCCCGCCGTTGACCGCGCGAGGCGTTCGTTCAGTCCGCCTCCGAATGCCGCGGACCGGCTGCGGTTTTGCGGATCCACGCGCCTACCCTCGGCGGCTTGAACAGAGTGCTGTCGACGCGACTCCGTTGCCTTCTCCCCGTCCTGCCCCTCGTCCTGTCACCAGTGCGACTCGGTCGCCGACCCCGATCGATGGCGCAGGACACCTTTTTTAGGGCCCTCACAGAAGCTTGGCACATGCTGATCCCGGGTCCGGGGCCCGGCGGCACTCCGCCGCTGCACCACGAGAGTTCTCCGCATGCTGGCGTGGACGCCGTCCGAGCGCGCTCAGTCCGTGGAAGGCATGGCCGGGCACTGCTCAGCGCCGTGATCCGCACGACGTGGGACGACAACCAGGTGGTTGTGATCGCGATCCGCAGATGTGGTCACGGGAAGGCGTTGGTTGCTGTCGTATGCGACGAGGTGTAATTGCTCGGGGGGCCTCCCTCAGAAAAATTTCCGCGCGATGTTGAAACCGATGTACCAGTCGCTGTTGCTGATCCGGCCACGGGCGACCTGCCCGAGCGTCGTGCCGAATCCGTTGGAGAAATTGAGCTGGAACAGGTGTCCGCCCGCGCGTCCCTCGATGCCGAAGCTCACCTGGGCGACGCCAGGGTCATAGCCCCCGATGCGCGGCGAGATTTCGGCGACGACGTAGGTGGACGGCCTGAGGCGGAAGCGTCCGCCGAGCCCCACCATCACGGTGTCGTTGGATCCGGAATCGAGTGGATTGCTGTTCGTGACCCAGAGCGGCTCCGCGTAGAGCGCGACGCGGCGCGCTAAATTTTTCGACACGACGGCGCCGACCGTGGCCTGATGGCGATTGTGGAGATTGTTGCCGCCTTCGACCGCGGCGATCGCATCGAGTCCGACCGGCTTGCCGGTCCGCTCGTTCAGGAAGTTGTGCTGGCCGAAGAGCTCGATGGTCCTGTCGCTCGTGCGGTGCACGCCAATCTGGGTGCCGGGCAACAGGCCGTAGCGGACCTCGAGGCCGATCTGCGCTCCTGAGTCGAAGCCGAAGAAATCCGATGCGAGATCGCCGAAGTTGCCCTGTCCGAGCGGCCGCGTGAACCGGTGGGTCACGCGGAAGGACCACTTGTGGACTGGCAGCCGCAGCGTGGTGGGGAGGGCGGCGAGGTTGAAGTCGGGCTGAAGCGGATCGATCCGCACGTCGGGGTCGCTGCGCGGCGGTGCCGCCGCGGCAGGCGGTTGCGCGGATGTCAGCACAGGCCAGAGAACGCACGCCAGGACGCAGACGGAACGACGAAGACAAACCATACGCTCAGGGAGGCAATCGTGATGCCGGGGGACAAAGGCAGGAACACCTTGGAACCGGGCAGCTTGCGGGACGAGGTGATTACCCGCCGCGTAACGGGTTACTTGCGGCGTAACTGAGCTGCGCCTTCCCCTCGACGCTTGCGGTGTGCCCGCCGGGGTCTGACCCCCCGCGCCCCTGGGGTCTGACCCCTACTCGACGCGGTGCTTGGACAGGTAATAGCTGAGCGCCCGCTGGCTGATGCCCATGGCCTCGGCGGCGTCTTTCTTGATCCCGCCTGAACCGTCGAGCGCACGCCGCACGGTTTCCCGCTCGACCCATTCGATGTTCTGCCGCAGGTTCAGCGAGGGCAGCGTGGCCGGCGCCGCGCTGGGGATGCCCAGCATGCGCACCGCTTCCGCCTGGATGATCGCGGTCGGGGAGAGCACGACCGCCCGCTCCACGGTGTTCTCCAGCTCGCGCACGTTGCCAGGCCACTCCCCGGATTGAAGCGCCTCGAGCACGCCAGGCGCGACGCCTTCGATGCGCTTGCCGGCGCGCTGCGCGTGCTTGCCGATGAAGTGCTCCACGAGGACCGGAATGTCGTCCCGCCGTTCGCGCAGCGGCGGGATGTGAATCGGAATGACGTTCAGCCGGTAGTACAAGTCTTCCTGGAAGCGGCTGTCCTGCACCATCTGCCGGAGGTCGCGATTGGTCGCGGCGATGACGCGCAGATCCACCTTCTGCGTCCGTTCCGATCCGAGCGGCTCGAACTCGCGCTCCTGCAGCACGCGAAGCAGCTTGGCCTGGAGCGCCGGGCTCATCGTCCCGATCTCGTCGAGGAAGATCGTCCCGCCGTCCGCGAGGGCGAACTTGCCCTTCTTGGCAGTCACCGCGCCGGTGAAGGCCCCGCGAACGTGGCCGAACAGCTCCGACTCGAGCAGCGTTTCCGGGATCGCCGCGCAGTTCACCTTGATGAGCGGCATCTCCCGCTGCGCGCTGTGGAAGTGAATCGCGCGCGCGACCATCTCCTTGCCCGTGCCGGTCTCGCCGGTGATGAGTACCGTGCTCTTCGACTTCGCCACGATCCGTGCCGTGTCGATCACCTCCTGCATCCGCCGGCTGCGGCCGACGATCCCGTAGTGATTGAAGTCCGCGTCGCGTTCGCTGATCAGGTACCGATGCTCCGTGCTGAGACGCTGATGCTCGAGCGCGCGCGCGACGACCACAAGCAGCTCGTCCACCTCGAACGGTTTCTGGAGGTAGTCGAACGCGCCGAGCTTCATCGCCTCGATTGCGCTCTCGATCGTGGCGTGCGCGGTCATGAGCAGGATCTGCGGACGCTCGACGGCCGCGGTCGTGGACGCCAGCTCGCGGATGATGTCGAGGCCGGTGAGTTCCGGCATGAGGTTGTCGACGACGAGCACGTCGAACAGGCGCTGCGACAGCAGACGCTGCGCCTCGCGGGCGCTGCCGGTGGCGACAACTTCATGCCCCTCGTCGCGCAGCGCGGTGGCGAGCGCGTTGAGGATCTTCGCCTCGTCGTCCACGAGGAGGATTGAGCCGATGGTCATGATGTGCTTCCGTCCGGAGTTGTCAGGCGCCGCTGCCAGGCAGCTCGATGCGCACGTCCGTCCCGTTCCCGGGCCGGCTCGACACCGCAATCGTCCCGCCGAGCCCCTCGATGATATTCCTGGAGATGGGCAATCCCAACCCGGTCCCCGTACGGCGGGTCGTGAAATAGGGGTCGAACACCCGCGGCAGGTCTTCCGCCCGAATTCCGGCGCCCCGATCCCGCACGTCAATCCGCACGCGGCCGTCCGGCAGCGACCGGGTCAGGAGCGTGATCGAATGCGGCGGCGTGACGGTCCCGAGCTGCTCGACCGCGTGGCGTGCGTTCGTCAGGAGGTTCACGAGCACGAGGCGCACGCGTTCCGCGTCGGTGACGAATCGATCCGAGGCCTGGATCGAGATCCTGCGCGACGGCCGGCCCCTTCCCGTCGGCCCCGGCGGCCCGGACCGCGTCGGCGCAGAGCGCATTGAGGTCCACGGGCGCGCGATCGAACTTGATCGGACGCGCGAAGTCGAGCACGTCGGTGACGATGTGGTTCAGGCGGGCGACCTCCTCGTCGATGTCGGCGGCCGCGGCCTTCATCCTGCGAAGCGTCCACGGGCTCCCGCTTCAACGCGCGCAACGCCGTCTTGATGATCATGAGCGGATTGCGAATCTCGTGGGCCACGACCGTCGACAGCCGGCCGAGCGACGAGAGACGCTCACGCTGGGCCGCTTCGCGCTGAAAGCGCGCGATCGACGCGGTCATGGTGTTGAACGTGCTCGCCAGCAGCTTCGCGTCTTCGTCGTCCCAGCGGGAGCCCGGCGCGAGGGCGATCTGCCGCGTCGAGATCGCCCGTCGAGGCCATCTCGCGCATGGTCGCCGTAATCGTGCCGAGCGGCCGCGTGACCGTCCGGGCGATCGCGTAGCTCAGGAGCGTCGCGGCGAGCACCGCGAGGATCGAAATGACGCCGAGCTCGCGGTGCACCGCATGAAGGAACCGAAGGCGCTCGGTGCGCGATCGCAGGATGAGGGCGGTCACGTCAGGGCCGCCCGCCAGTCTGCCTTCCGCCGCCCCGGCGAGCGGCAGGGCGCGGCTGACGACGACGTAGTCGCTGTCGCCCAGCCGCACCGTGCGCACGCCGCTCGCACCAACCGCGGTCGCCAGGGTGTCGTTGAACGCGGACGGCAGCGTCGAGGCCTCCACGTGGCGGCCGACGGCAAAGGCGATGTCGCTGTTCGTCAACGCCCTCAGCGTGCGGGCCGCCTCTTCGTCGAGGCTGAAGCCGACGCTGACGGTCCCGACCACCACGAGGGTCGGGAAGACGATGCTCGGCACCGAGACGGCCTGGATGACACCTCCCGGATGCGGCCAGAGGGCAACTGCCTCGTGGCCTTTCGTCGCACGCGCGATGGTCTCGCCGGCCACGGGGTCGTCCGGGGGCATGCGCAGCCGTCCGGATTCGGCGAGCACATGTCCCGCGCTATCGGTCATGATGACCAGGTCGGACCCGATCTGGCGCTGGTACTCGTCCGCGATCGGCTGCACCGTGCGGGCATCCCCGGTGTCAAGGGCGGCCTTCAGGTTGGACAGATCGGCAATCAGCCGCGCTTCGCGGCTGAAATGCTCGAACTGGGTCGTGCGGTATTCCTCCAGCAGCGTGCCGGCCTCCTGTACGCCGCGCTCCAGCTCGCTCTCCGCCTGGCGCGTGACGGCGACATTCACCCGATACACCGCCATGCCGATCGTGAACACCGCGAGCAGGGCGCTCGCCAAGAAGATGCGGTTGGTGAGTGACGAGACGATCGTCATTGTTTACCAAGCAGGAAGTTCGCCTCGACATCGCCGCCACTCTCGGGCACGAGGACGCGGCGCGACTCCTGCGGCGTCGTCTCGTTCCAGGCGACGACGGTGTAGGTGCCAGGTGGCACGTTGTCGAGGCTATACCGGCCCTCGTCGTCCGTCACGACGAAATAGCGGTGCGCGAACACGAGGATGTAGGCGCTCATGTGCGAGTGGATGTCGCAGAAGACCCGCACGATGCCCGGCCGGTCGAATCGGACGGACTTCGAGTGGCCCGCCGCGTACCGGCCGAGATTGAACGACTTGGTCTTCGAGAGCGAGAAGACGTTGTGATACGTGCGGTCGTTGTTCGGGAAATCCACCGTCGTGCCGGCCACGATCGCGAGCAGGTGCGGCACGAACGCCTCGTCCTGCTGGTCCATCTTCGCTCGCGTTTCCTCGCGCGCGTCGAAGGCGGCACGCGGCGCCGTTTCCAGGTAGACGACACTGCGGCGGCGATCCGCGTGACCGTGCGCGGCCGGCATCCCGAGTGCCGCGATGTTTGGCCGGGCTTCGATGTCGCCGGGCGTCTCCCGCAACTCCACGCGGCCGCGGATAACCCCCGCCGCTACGGAGTCGCCAGGGCCTGGCGCCGGGTCCGCTTCCGGGGCCGCTGTCAGGACAAGCGATGCGGTGAGCAGCAGGAGGCTGAGCATCAGAACCAGTACGACAATTGACCGCTGAGATAGGTCTGATTCTCCACACGCCCAGCGTCGCGCCAGTTCTGCTGCAAGGAGATCCTGGCGATGAGATTGCGCTGGAGATAGTACCCGGCCACGGTCTCGACGCGCCTCACCGGCGCGTCCCACGTCGTCGGCGCTCCGCCGAAGAGCGTGCCGCGGATCCTCGAGAAGCCGAGCGCATCGACGCGGAGCGCCGCGAAAATGCGAGGCGTGAGCCGGTAGCGCCCTTCGATCCATCCGGCCGTGGCGCGCACGGCGGAGGTCTCCGACGGTGTCAGCACAATCGGCAGCGACCAGCGGCTCCACAGCAGCTCCCCGCGGACCAGCCATTGCCCGCGTGAGTACTCACCGTCCACGCCGAACGCCTGCTGTATGGCGTGGGACGAGCCCGGGAGGTCCCGGGATGCCCAGCCGCCGCGCGCCGCCGAGACACCGAGCGCCAGGCCCGTGACAGGCGTGAGGCCCAGGCGTCCCGATACCTGCTTACTGCCGTTGTTGTCCGCGACACGCGGATTCGACAGGGTGCCGTTCGTGAGGCTGACGGCAATATCCGAGTGGCTGTCGCTCCAGTGTCCCTGGACCCCTGTGTCCCACCGGAGCGCGTTGACGATCGGCATGCCGGGCCGCGCGATCGGGTCGCCGACGGGGTAGCTCGCGCGCCAGCCGCGCGCGCGCATGCGCAGCAGATCGTCGGCGCTCGCGGGAACCGCGTCGGCGCGCAGCGATGTCAGGTATTGATAGCCGAGCGGATAGCCGATGAAGGCGTCGTCGGTCGCGTAGCTGCGGCGTCCGTACGCGCCGAAGGACGGCGGGATGCGGCCCGCCTGCACATCGAAGGCGCGGCCGCGCCACGGCCGGAACCGCAGGTACGCGGCGTAGGCACGTACGGCCTCGATATCGTCCGAGCGCAGGTTGGCGACCAGAGCCAGCCGGCCCGTGGGCTGCCAGAGCGCAGAGACTCCGACGCGGAACGTGCGCAGCGTGTTGTGCTCGTAGTCGGTGTAGTTGAAGAAGGCAATCTCGTCAGAGGCCCCAACAGTGGCGGCCACGTCCGCCGCGACGAGCAGCTTGCCGTCAAAGGCCTGGGCGGGACCAGCAGGAAGCGTTTGCGCCCGTCCGGACGAGGCCGTCCCGGTCAGCGCCGCGGCGACGAGGACACCGGCCAGTCGATGGTCGAATTTCACGTGGAGGCGGTTCGAGGTCGGGGCCATTATAATCGTCCGCAATGTCGTCATCCGGCGCAGCCCACTCGATCTTCTCGCTCGCGCAGGCGCGCGAACTGCTTCCGCTGGTGAAGCACATGACGGCCGATGCGGTGCGGCGTACCGAAACGCTGGCCGCGCAGCTGCACGGCCTGGCCGAGGAGGACCCCGATCACATGGCGCTCTCGGCCGCGCTGCGCGACGTCGTGGACGACTGGGCCGACGAAGTCCAGCTGCTCGGCCCGGAGGCCCGCGGGCTCTGGCTGGTGGATTTCGACAACGGCGACGGCTACTACTGCTGGAGCTATCCCGAGCCAACCATCAGCCACTATCACGGCTACCACGACGGATTCGAAGGTCGTCTGAAGATTCACTGAGAAGTCCGACCACTGCCGGCCTTGATCGGTTCCCGGCCGAGGTATATAACGGGTTATGCGGAATGGAATTGCATTCCGTATAGTGAAATGGCACAGTTGAAGCAGACGTCGCTCGAAAAAGCGCTGGACGTGTGCGAAACGCTTGCCGGCGCGCAGCGCGGATTCACCGTCACCGAGCTGGCCAGGGCCCTGAAACAGCCGGCGCCGACGGTGCACCGTCTGCTCGCCGTCCTGAAGCGGCGCGGATTCGTCCGCCAGGACGAGGACACGTCCCGCTACAGCCTGACGCTCAAGATGCTCGACATGAGCTTCCGGTTGCTGGGGCGGTCGGAATTGCGCCTGCACGCCTACCCGGTGCTGCGCGAGTACGTGCTGCGGACGAGCCTGCGGGCGTTCATCGCCGTGCCGGCCGCCAGTGAAGTGACCTACCTGTGGAGCGCGGGCCCCGATGAGGTCGGGATGCACACGACGCACGGGCGCGAGATGCCGGTGCACTGTGCGATGTATGTCGAGCGCGGCGCCAGCCGCCGGCTGACGTGCGTGAAGCTGGAGCAGCCGCGGGATGCCGGCCAGTGGGATCGCGTGGCGGTGCGGTTTGGCGCGCCGGCGGCTGCGGCGCCGCTGCAGCGCCTGCTGTGCACCTGCGCACCGGTGCACGATTACACGGGCCGTCAGGTGGCCCGGGTCGGCCTGTTCACGCACGCGGCGGACGAACGGCCGTTCTGCGCGGACCAGCCGGGACCGGCCACGGAGCTGGCACGGCTGATTTCGCTGCGACTGGGGCATCTGCCCGCCGCGTCGGTCGCGCTGGGCGCCTGAAGGAACGCGGGACGGTCGGCTGCAATATGCAATGTCCAACCGTCTGACGGACAACGAGGTCTCTGAAGGAGGAAGAGCGCGTGACGTACATCATCTGTGAACCGTGCATCGGAACCAAGGACACCGCCTGCGTCGATGTGTGTCCGGTCGATTGCATTCATCCCCGGAAGGACGAACCGGAGTTTGCCGCAGCCGAGATGCTGTATATCCATCCGGACGAGTGCATCGACTGCGGCGCCTGCGTGCCGGCGTGCCCTGTCGAGGCGATCTTCGCGCTCGACGAAACGCCGGAAAAGTGGAAGAGCTTCATTCCGGTCAACGCGGAGTATTTCCAGAAGTAACGGCGGGCCAATGGTTTAACGGTGGTGGCCCGGGGATTGCGAGAAGGGGACACATGGGCCTGATCGAGCACAAGTTCGAGGACAATTTCATCACCACCAACGTCGACAAGGTGCTGAACTGGGCGCGCCAGTCGTCGCTGTGGCCGATGGGGTTCGGCCTCGCGTGCTGCGCCATCGAAATGATGGCCACCGGCGCCTCGCGATTCGACATCTCGCGGTTCGGCGCGGAGGTGTTCCGCGCCTCTCCGCGCCAGGCTGACCTGTTGATCGTCGCCGGCACCGTCACGAAGAAGATGGCGCCGGTTCTGCGCCGTCTCTACGATCAGATGCCCGAGCCGAAGTGGGTCATCTCGATGGGGAGCTGCTCGAACGCGGGCGGCCCCTTCCCGACCTACAGCGTCCTGCAGGGCGTCGACAAGATCGTGCCGGTCGACGTGTACATTTCCGGGTGCCCGCCGCGTCCCGAGGCGCTGCTCTACGGAATCATGCGGCTCCAGGACAAGATCCGGCGCGAGACCACGGTCCTCACCCGCGAGCGCGTCATTCACGCCGGCGACACCGAGCCGACGCTGGTCGAAGCAGCCACTTCGGGCAACAAGAGGTAACGCGTGCCACGCCTGCGACAGATCTTCCGGACCTTCTTCCTCGTCGACATTCTCAAGGGGCTGTGGCTGACGTTGAAGTACACGCCGCAGCCGGCCTTCACGTTCCAGTATCCGGCCGAGCGCCGGCCCGTGGCGCCCCGTTTCCGCGGTGTGCTTCGCCTCCAGGTCGAACCCGAAACGGGCGCGCAGACCTGCATCGTCTGCGACCAGTGCGCCAAGGCGTGCCCCGATGATCTGATCGTGCTCGGGGGGCACCGGGAACCTGGGCAGAAGATCAAGATCCTCGACTATTTCGACTTCAATCTGTCTCGCTGCAGCTTCTGCGGGTTGTGCGCCGAGGTGTGTCCGACCAAGCCCGTCAAGGCGCTCATCATGAGCGAGGATTACGAACTCGGCAGCTACAGCCGCGAGTCGCAGATCCTGCGCATCGACCAGATGTACGACGGCGTTCCGATCGAACAGTACACGCGCTAAGGGATAAGTCGTCGTCGCCGTCTTGCGGGTCCCGGGCCGTCAAGGCCCTGCGCGCCTCGAGCCGCTGCGCGCGGCGCGCATCCGCCTCGCGCGCGCGTTGCCGTTCTTCCTCAGTGTCCAGGATCAGCCCGGGCACCGGCAAGCGCTGGCCGTCCCGATCGATCGCCACGAAGGTCAGAAACGCCCGGCTCGTCATGCGGCGGATCCCTGTCAGCGTTTCCTCGGAAAAAACTTCCACCTCGACCTCGAGCGACGTGCTCCACGCGGCGGTGACTTTCGATCTGAGGATGATCAGGTCGCCGACCTTGATCGGGTGGAGGAACTGGAGACCATCGACGGCCGCCGTCACGAGGAGGCTGCGCGTGTGACGATGGCACGCGATGGCGCCGGCGATGTCGATGAGGTGCATCACCGTGCCTCCGAGGATGAACCCGAGAGGATTGGCATCGTTCGGCAGCACGACCTGCACCATGTCGGTTGCGCTGTCGGCGGGGCGCTTGGGTATGAGCACGGGATCAGTTCTGACAGTTGCGGTCGATGAACGCCTTCAGCGTGCAGCGAAGCTCGGCCGGAAGGTCTTCCTCACGAATCGAACGCAGCAGGGAGATAGTGGACTGGTAGGTCTTCAGCTGCGCGACGCAGCGCGGGCAGCGGGCGAGGTGCTGTTCCAGCTGATCGTGCACCTCGGGCGGCAGGTGGTGCTCGACGAAATCGGCCAGCAGGGCCACGATGTCGGTGCAGCGACGGGACGGTGGCTCAGGGCTCACGGCTCGGACTCAGGCGGCAGCGCTCAACGACGACGGGCCCTGGACGCAGGCGACGGCGCCTGCGTCCAGGCTCTGAGCCTTGCCGCTTAGAAATCGTATCCAATCCACACGGAGAATTTCGGCTTGCGGAACCACTTGCTGCCCGTGGTGCCGTCGGTGATGCCTTGGTACGCGAAGATGTAGTCTTCCCAGTCACGATTCAACAGTGTCCGCCACGACCAGTCGAAGTGGATCGGGAAGCCGAGCGCGAAGGTCTCGAGACCGATGCCGTAGGACGCCCGGCCGTCGAGGAGCTTCAGGCCCGTGATAGTGGCCGGATCGCCGTAGATCGGGTCGTATTGAAGCGTCGTGTAATTGGGCTCGAACCCGAGCAGCGGAGTAATCGTCACCGGGTCGCGCGACCAGACCTTCATGGGCACGCCCTCGTAGCCCGCCGCTCCGAAGTTGGCGAACGCGATGCCGCGCAGGCCGCCAATCACGCCGATCGGCGTGAGGGCCGCTTCGATCAGCGGGAACCGCAGTTCGGCGTCGAGGAAGAACGCCTTGTTGCCGAGGAACTCGAGGTAGTTGTATCCGCGCAGTTCCGAGTTGCCGCCGAAGTACAGGTACCCGGGGAACTCTCCCCAGCTCTTGAAGCCGCGGGCCCGGAACGCGAGCACGCCGTTGGTCGCCAGGCGCATGTAGTGCCGGACGTCGACGTCGGTCGTCTGCCGCGACAGCATCTTGCCCCAGCTGGGCGCGTACTCGGTACCCCAGCCGCATGGTGCTGCCGGCGAGCGGGCCGTACTCCCTGAAGACCGTCGTCTCCTGGACGAACGAGACGCCGAGCGGCATGAACGTGCCGTTCGAGAACAGGGTGCGGCCGTACTGCGCCTGCTGATACTGGTCAGCGACTTGCTGGAGGCCCGGCTCGTTGTACTGCTGGCTGAACTGGAGGACGCCTGCCGAGAACTCGAGGCGGGCGTACCGGTTCAGCGGATAGATGCCGAAGCCCGTTGCGCCGCGTGCCGTCTGCGTGGCGATCGCCTGATCGCGGCTGAGATACGCGTACTGCGGATCGTAGAGGACCCCCGCGTTCTGGCCGTAGTAGAACTGCGTCTGCGAATACCCCTGCAGCGCGTACTGCAGCCGCCGCGACAGGTTCACGTACGAGAACGACAGCGTCCGGTACTGCGACACGGACGAGGCGTAGAGGTTGAACTGCTTGTCCCCGAGCACGTCGGTGAAGGTGACCTGCGTGCCACCGAACAGATCGCCGCCGCTCGTGACGCCGACGTTGATTGGCGGGCGCCCCTCGAGGAAGAGCTTTTCGAAGGTGCCCTTCGTGCGGATGTTCTTCGGCACCAGCGTGTGGCTGATCGGCGCCTGGAAGTCGATGACCGGTCCGGGCGTGCCGAAGTCCGCGCTCGCGACGGTGTGAATCGGTTCCTCGCGCGGCAGCGTGTGGATGCCGTATTCACCCTTGTAGTAGGTGACGAACGCGATCTTCGCCGGCTTCTGGTCGTGCAGCACGATCGGCGAGACATTGCCGGTCAACGTGTCGGTGTATTGCTTCAGTTCGCCGTTCTTCAGGTTCAGCGTCCAGATGTTGTAGATGTCGCCGTTGCGCGCCACCTCGGGGTCGATGGGCTCGTTGGGATCCACGGCGGTCGAGGGGAAGACGATCGTGTCGTTGTCCACGAACTCCACCCCGCCATCGTCATGCGTGCCGAACGTGATCTGCGTCTTCTTGCCGGTGGCGAGATCCAGCTGGAACAGCTTGTCGTTGCCGCTGACGCGAGCCAGATAGATGATGGACTTGCCGTCGGGCGCATACGTCGGCGCGAAATCGCCGAACGCGTCGTTGGTGAGGTTCTTCACCTCGCCGGTGTCGATGTTGACGGTGAAGATGTCGCCCACGGCGTTCTTGAGCGCCGAGAACGCCACTTCGTGGGCGTCGGGACTGAAGTCCGGCGACTCGGGAAGATCGACCGACTTCAGCTCGATCCGCTTCTCGATCTTCTTCGAGACGACGTTCTGGAGGATGAGCGTCTTGACCTTCTCGGTGCGCGCGAAGTAGGCGACCCGATCGCCGGCCGGTGACCACGACATCCACGACACGGCGTTGTTCCGGAACCCGCCAGGCGTCGCGATGTACTCGTAGCCCTCGTCCTTGTTGAAGCCGCCGGTCAGGTTGCGAATCACCTTGCCGTCCTTCGTGGACATCAGGACGATGTCGAGTTCCTGGTCCTTGCGGTTACCCGCCGCCACGGCCATCAGGTCGCCCGAGGGCGAGGCCTCGATCGAGACGACGGCCACGTACGGGGTCTTCCCGCGCTTGGGTGCGAGGTCGCGCCCGTAGTCCATCGGCCGCTCCTTGTCGCGGAACGGCTTGAAGCGGTCCTTCAGGTATTTGTCGAACTGCTCGTCGAACTCCTCGGGCTTGAGGCGGAAGGCTTCCTCGTACGCGCTCTCGCCGCCTCCGATGACGGCCTTGCGCAGCGCAAACAGAAACTGGCGCAGTCCCTCCTTGCCCCAGCGGGACTCGATGAACTCGAAGGCCGCGTGGCCGAGGTTGTAGGGCAGGCGCCCGTCAACGAACGCGACGCCCTGGAAATCGCTCATCGACGGCACGATGTCGGCGATGGCCGCGTCGCGGACCGTCATCAGGTCGAACGGCTGCCAGTAGCCGGTCATGTAATCCGACAGCCCCTCGTCGACCCACAGCGGCAGGCCTCGACGCAGGAGCGACCGCGGGATGATGTCGAACTCGAAGATGTGGGTCAGTTCGTGGGTGATGAGGCGGTAGAGCGCGTCGGACGGCTCGTCGATCGGCAGGACCATGCGGTCCCGGTACGGCTCGGCGAAGGCGAGGACGCCTTCCGGCAGCTCGCCGGGCTCGATGTTCTGCTGCTGGAACTCGCTTTGCGTCTTGTAAAGGACCAGCGGCACCTTGAATGCGAGGTCGTGCTTGAGGTCGGAGCTGACCTGCTGATACGCGCTCTCCGCGTAGGAGGTGACGCGTTCGAGATGCTGCTGGATCTCCGGGTAGTAGTAAATCTCGAAGTGGTCGGTCGTGTAGATCTTCCACTTGAAGTCGTCGTAGCGGACGCGGTTTTTCCCGAAGTACGGCACATACGGCGTCTGCGCGAAAGCCTCGCGGACGGCACCGCCGATGAAAACGAGCGCGAGAAGGGCTATCAGCCCACCGAACGCCACGGTGCGGCGCAAACTGCGCGTGCGCATAGTTCACCTCGGAAACGGCAGCAGAAGGCAGGCAGCCCGGCTGCCCGAACGGCGGCGACATCAGGTCGTCGGCTGTTGTCGCCGATGTTACTGTAGCTAAGACGGTTGCCGCAACGTTGACGTCCCCGGACGCACGAGGCCGACGAGGAAGACCGCCCGCGTGCGGCCGGCAGCAAGGCCCGTACCTGACCCGGCCGTGGCGAACCCGGAGGAAAACGGCCGCGGCGCCGGCCGGGCGCCCTTCGAGTGTCCCCCGGCGCGAACGGCGGCGTCACCGATTTCGGCCATCTAGTACAATCTGTTGGAATAAAGGACCGCCCCGGCGGTGTTCTCTCATGTGGAACTCGCCGCGGCACGATCGAATGGTCTTCCGAAGACGTGCATCGACGCCAGCCGCGGACGACGGAGACGCCTTCGCCGCCGAGGCGCTGTCGTTTATCGACAGCCTGTATGGCACTGCCCTGCGACTGACGCGCCACGCGCCGGATGCGGAGGACCTCGTCCAGGACACGTATCTGAAGGCGTTCCGGTCCTCGGCGCAGTTCCAGCGCGGCACGAACCTGAAGGCGTGGCTGTTCACGATCCTTCACAACACGTTTCGGAACATGCGGCGGCACGACGGGCGTAACCCGGTCGATGTGGACAGCGATGTCGTGGAGCACGCCGCCAATCGCTCGGTGCACGAACAGACACCGGAGCAGATCCTGACCCGGGCCACCCTGGACGCCGATCTGCAGGCGGCGCTCGACGCACTGCCCGATACGTTCCGCCAGGCCGTGTGGCTCCGGGACGTGGAGGAGCTGAGTTATGCGGAAATCGCCCAGGTGCTGAGCGTACCCATTGGCACGGTGATGTCGAGAATCTCGCGGGGTCGCCGCATGTTGTACGACCGGTTGTCCGCACACCCGGCCGGAGATCGAAGGCAGAAGGCCGATGTGGTGTGATCGCCATGAGTAAGTGCCGAGACCTCGAGCCACTCCTGGCGGCCTACGTCGATGGCGAGGCGCCGCCCGCCGAACGCGCGACGGTCGATGCCCACATCGGGCGCTGCCCGCCGTGCCGCGAGCGGCTTGCCGGTGAGCAGACCGCCCACGACGTACTCAGTGCCCATCGCGACAGCCTGCGCGCCAGCGCGCCCGAGCTCGCTCCGCGCGCGCTGCGCCGGCCATCGGCAGGCCGCGCGGTTCGGCCGCTTCATGAGCCGGCGGCCATGGATCCCGCTGTCGCTGGCCGCGACAGTGTTCCTCGCCGTGGCCGGCGTCTTCGTCTTCGGCGCGAACAGCAGCGTCCAGGCGCTCGCCACCCAGCTCACGCTCGACCACGTCAAGTGCTTCAATCTGCTCCCCGCCAGGGCCGCCACGGCACCCGCTGCCGCCGGCGCGCGATGGGCGTCGGAACAGGGCTGGACATTGACGGTCCCGGCCAGTTCCGACTGCCCAGCAGCTCACGTTCATCTGCGTGCGCCGCTGTTTCGTGACCGAAGGCCGCGCCGCCCACCTCATGTACAAGTGGCGCGGCGAGCCGCTGTCCGTGTACGTCCTGCCGTCGGAGGGGCACCGCGGCCGTATCCAGGAAGTGGTCGAGCGGTTCGGGCATGAGGCGGTGCTCTGGACGGACCGCGGGCGTACCTACGCGGTGCTCGCGCGCGGGCGCCCCGAAGACTTCGACAATGTCGTACGCTATGTCAAGGCGAACGTGCGATGACGGAATCAACGGACACTCAGAAGGCTGGTGCGATGAATAGCCGATGGATCATTGCGATCGCCGCGACCGGAGCGGTGGCGCTCCTGACGGTACCGATGTTGATCAACGCGACGACACCGGCCAGTGCGCCAAAGCTCGCCTCTTCTCACGGCCCGGCGTGCGAGCCCGGCAAGATGGCGAAGCTCGATTTCTCGCTGAAGGATCCCAACGGGGGCACCCTCGAACTCGCCGACTATCGGGGCAAGGTCGTCCTGTTGAACTTCTGGGGAACCTGGTGCGGTCCCTGCAAGATGGAGATTCCCGGGTTCATCGAACTCCAGGAGCAGTATCGCGACAAGGGATTCGTGATCGTCGGTCTTGCGGTTGAAGACACACCCGAAGCGGTCAGGGCCTACGCCACGGAGGCGAAGATCAACTATCCACTGGCCATGGTGCAGGACGACGTCGAGGACACCTACGGACCCATCTACGGCCTGCCGATGTCATTCCTGATCGCACGCGACGGCTCGATCTGCCGCACACATCTCGGGCCCATTTCGAAAGATGCCGCCGAGCAGGAGATCAGGGGGCTCATGTAGTATGATCGCGAGAGGATGTTGAAAGGGTTCACGCACGCGCACCTCGCCTGCGGCTGTCGCATCAGCTTTCGCGACGGCGTCGAGGGTAGTCCGGTCACAGTGGTCGTCGACCTGAAGGGTCCAGGCTGCCCGCTCTCCCTGCACGTGCGCGATCTCCCGCTGTTCGATCATCGCGAAGCCCTTCGGCCGTCCACCCGCCTGCTGCCGCCCAACGAGGAAGAGTACGAGGAGTCGTAGGGTCAGTCGCTGATCGGCCTCGCCGGTCTCAACCGCAGGTCGTAGTCACTATCGCTGGTCCCTGGTTGTTCCCCGCTCGCCCGGTGTTCTCACCCGACCCGATTCCCGCAGCGCCCCTCGCAACAGGAACTCGATCTGGCCGTTCAGGCTGCGCAGGTCGTCGTCTGCCCAGCGCTGAACGGCCTCGAGCACGGTCCGATCGATCCGAAGCAGGAATGGTTTGCGGTCCGCCACGCGCTGGCCCTATTGATAGATCGTTCCAGTGTTGATGATCGGCTGCGTCGCGCGCTCGCCGCACAGGACGACGAGCAGGTTGCTCACCATCGCCGCCTTGCGCTCGTCGTCGAGCGCCACGATGCCGCGCTGTGACAGCATGTCGAGCGCCATCTGCACCATGCCCACCGCACCCTCCACGATGCGCTGCCGAGCGGCGATGATCGCGCCCGCCTGTTGCCGCTGCAGCATGGCCTGCGCGATTTCCGGCGCATACGCGAGATGGCTGATGCGTGCCTCGAGCACTTCGACGCCCGCACGGGCGAGCCGTTCCTGAA
Organism: uncultured Acidobacteriota bacterium; assembly: GCA_963817635.1. Classification (GTDB taxonomy): domain Bacteria; phylum Acidobacteriota; class Vicinamibacteria; order Vicinamibacterales; family 2-12-FULL-66-21; genus CAWFPR01. The sequence continues at coordinate 229,303 of CAWFPR010000032.1, forward strand.
TTTCGTTTTTCAGGTGCTCGGCGACCAGCGGCGGTGTTTCCGCGCAGGGACATCTGCGCCTCGTCGTGGGCATCGTAGGTGTACCTCGTCGCCAGATTGCGGAGGGCCGACTCGCTCTGGACCTTCACATAATTGTTGTAGTCATCGACCTGGAAGACGGCTTCGGCAGTGTCGATGACCTTCCACACCACGACTGCCGCAATCTCGATCGGGTTGCCCTCGTTGTCGTTGACCTTCAAGTGCGAGCTTTCGAAGTTGCGGACGCGCTGCGAAATCCGCCGCTTCGAGTAGAGCGGATTGGCCCAGCGCAGCCCTGCCGTACGGACACTGCCGACGTAGTCCCCGAAGAACTGCAGGACCTTGGCCTCGTTGGGGTTGACGACGAAGAGGCCGGCCAGCAGGAAGATCGCAACCACCAGGACGGCGACCGAGCTGAACAACTCCACCACCGACCGGGATCGGAGTGCGTCGAACATCCCGTACCCGGAGAGCAGCGCGACGGCGATCAGACCGAGAGCGATCGGGAGCCCGGGAAGAGCAGCGTATTCGCGTTCGCGGATCATGTTTGTTGCGACCTCCTCGCATTCACAAGATGTCAAAGTGATATCACTATGACATCGCAAAGTCAATACGGATGGAGTCGGTGGTTCGTTCCGGAGTTCGGCGCCGTCAATCGAAACCGATGCGGAGGTCGGCGACCAGGGGCAGATGGTCCGAGGCGATCAGCGCCTTTCGCGAGCGGTTCAGCTCCATGCCCCTGACCTCGACGTGTCCTTCGTAATAGATATGGTCGAGGTGGAGAACCGGGAAGATTCCCGGGTACGTCCGCCGTCGCTTCAGATGGGCGTAGATATCGATGCTCTCGAACAGCGAGCTGAGCGTGGCGGTGGCCAGCCCGCGCATCCACTCGTTGAAATCTCCCAGGATGACCTTCGGACCGACGATGCGCCGGTCGTGAACGAAGGCGGCGAGCCGCTTTGCCTGGTATCGCCGCTCGAGGACCGCCGTGCCGAGGTGGACGTTGTAGATATGGAGGGGCTGTCCGGCGCCGATGTCCAGATCGGCACGCTGACACGCCCGCGGTTCGCAGGTGCGCCACGAGAGGTCGGTACTGGCTGTGGTGCGCAATCGGAAATCGGCTGAGGATGACGTTGCCGAACAGGTTGTTGCGCAGGTGGCGCACCGAGGTCATCACCCAGCCCATGCCGAGTGCCGCCCCGATTTCCTCCGCCTGGCCGGCGCCCGATGGCCCGGCGCCGATAACCTCCTGGAGCGCCACGACATCCGCACCCAGATCACGGATGACCTCGGCTGCCCGCGAGGGCACCGTCCGCCTGTCCATGCCGCGGCAGCGATGGATGTTGTAGGTGGCGATCCGGACGTCCACGTACCGGCGCGCGGCTTTCGGCTCGGTCACTGCTGTCGCTCCAGGATCCAGGTGAAAGGTCCGACGATCTTCTCCCACAGCGGGCGCCGGTTCCACTCGGCCAGCGTGAAGGGGGCACTGTCGGCGACATCTCGTGCGTAGTCCTGCATGAGTCGCGCCGCCACGGCGGGGTCCCGCATAGCGACGTTGACCTCATCATTGTGCTCGAACGATCGGTTGTCGATGTTGGTCGTGCCGATGACCGACCAGAGCTCGTCGACCACCAGGACCTTGGCATGGGTCATCGTGTGGCTGTACTCGTGGATTTCGACTCCCGCCTTCAGCAGCGCTCCCCACTTGCGCCGGCTGGCGAGCCGGACCCATTTCTGGTCGGTATGCCGTCCTGGCACGACGATGCTGACCCGCACGCCGCGCCGCCTGATGTCGACGATCGCCCGCCGGAGCGCCCGGTCGGGCAGGAAGTACGGCGTGCACAGGTGCACGTGGCTGTCGGCAGCCTCGATCAGCAACTGAAAGGCGACGCGCGAAGCGGTCGACCGATCGGACGGGGAGCTCCTCATGACGAACGCGGTCGTGTCGCCGCAGCGCTGGAGATCCGGAAAGAAATCCGGTCCGGTGAGGATCTCGCCCCGGCATTCCAGCCAGTTCTCAGCCGCCACGCCCTGGAGGGCCGCGACGATCGGTCCCTCGATTCGCGCCATCGTGTCGCGCCAGGGCTGTCGTTTCCGGAACGAGACCGCCTTGCCGGTCGGGGCCCGGCGGCTCGGATACCGCCACCAGTCGGCGACGCCGGCTCCGCCGACAAAGGCGATCCGGCCATCGATCACGAGCAGCTCGCGGTGCGTGCGGTTGTTCATACGCGCCAGCGAATACCACCGCAGCTGCCGATACGATGCAACCCGGCACCCGGCCTTGCGCAGCCGGCGCAGGGGCCGCCCCCAGAGGCTCAGGCTGCCGATGGCATCGACGACGATCGTAACGTTCACGCCGTGCCGCGCGCGGTCGGCGAGCGCTGCGATGAACTCGTCCGCGACGCGCCCTGGCTGGAAGATGTAGCACTCCATGTTGATCGCACGCTCGGCCGAGCGGATGGCGTCGATCATGGCCGGATAGAATGACGGCCCGTTGGTCAGGATGGTCACCCTGTTGCCGTGATGCAGTGTGGCCTGGCAGGTGGACTGGAGCGTGTACAGGAAGCTCTCGTCGTGGACCGAGGTGCGGCACGCGAGGTGATAGTCGATCGCCGGCGTGAAGAGGAACACCAGGACGACCCAGACCAGGAAGGCCGCGCCGGTGATCGCGAGCCAGGACATCAGCGAGGCGCGGGGCTCGGGGGTTTCGGCGATGGCGTCAGCGGGAGGTCGGCCGTCAGCGAGGCGAGTTCCTTCAGGCTGATCGCGACGCCCGCCTCGCTGAGTGCCTGCAGCACTTCACGATCGGGGAGCCGGGAGTCGTCGAGGTCCACCGACGCGACGGCGTGATACTCGCCGGCCGGCAGCCCGCGAACGCGGTAACGTCCGGCCGAATCCGTGCGGACCCGGCGCAGCCGCCGGCTGGTTTCTGTCCAGAACTGAGGCGACGCCGGGATGATGAGCACGGTGGCCTCCGCGACCGCGGCGCCCGATCGGTCGTGCACGAGGCCGGACAGCTCGGTCGTGGCATCGGTGATGGTCACGCGGAGATCGGCGAAAGTCTGACCGCTGGCTACGTAGATGCCGTCGTCGGTGACATCCTGGCCACGCCAGGTGACGCTCTTCAGAACCCAGTCATCCGGCAGGCCTTCGACCGCGATCACGTGGCCGCCGCTCATGACGCCACGGATCGTGAACGCCCCGTTCGCCTGGACGTCGCCGGTGAGCGCTTCGCCGGACAGGCTGCCGTCTTTGAGAGGGGCACGGACGCGCAGGCCGGCGAACCCCCGCGGCGGTTTCCGGGTGTGCACCGCGTCAAGCACGAGCCGTCCCTCGACCAGGGCGCCCGGAACCAGCGTCAGGTCGACGTGCTCGACGTCCCGATCCTCGACCCGGAGGCGGAACGACGCAAACAGAGAGGGACCCTTCTCATCGACGTCACCGCGCGCCCGGACCTCGTAGTCTCCGGGAGGCACGAACCGGAACGTGAACGTTCCGTCCGGGTGAATCGTGACGTCCTGCGCCGGCAACTCCGCCGGGGAGTCGGCGGGAAGGGGGCGTATGATGACCGCTCCCGTACCTGAGCTGGCGCCCGTCGCTCGTCCGGATGACTCCCGAGACGCGCGCCAGGCGCACGGTCTGGAGCTTGAAGACGATGGGCGGCGGCTCCGGGTCGGACGTGACGGCGATGCGGGTTGCCCGTCCGGGCGCCACGACACCGGGATAGTAGGTCGCCGAGTACTGCCGCGGTTCGGTCTGCTCGTCGCCGACGCGCGTGAACGCCGGGTCGACGGCGCGCACGTAGATCTCACCGGTGGGAAGGCCCGTCAGGCGAAACTCTCCACGATCGTCGGTCCGGGCCGACGCGAGCGAGACGAACCTCGGCGGACCGCTGCCGGTGCGCGAAACCAGTGCTTCGACGGTGGCCCGCGCGAACGGCTCGTTGTCCTTGTCGAGGATCCGTCCGACGATCACGCCGGCCTGTTGCGACGCCCCGGACAGCGTCAGCCCGCCGGCGGCATACATCCAGACCAGAGCCAGCAGGCAGGCCCTGTTGTGCATGGCGCTATCATAGTCCCATGCCGCGCCGACCGTCTCTTGCCCCGTTGATCCTGGCGCTGCCGCTGCTCGCGGCGGCCTGCTCGACCGTGCGCGATCCGATCACGATCTCCGAGGGCGTCGTCAGCGTCGAAAACCAGACGCCCCGCGAGTGGCGCAAGGTGCTCGTCACCGTCAACGATCACTTCCGCGGCGGCGCGGAGCGGCTTGCCCCCGGCGGGCGGCTCACGGCTCCACTCGCGCAGTTCCAGACCGCGTTCGGCCAGCGCTTCGATATCCGTCGGCAGTCGGTCTTCAAGGTGGAGGTCGCGGCGACCGACGACCAGGGCCAGCCGGTGACACTGCAGTGGGGTCAGGCGGCTCGGCCGGCGAGTCCCGGAGGGAAGTGATGAAGCTCAAGTCAGAATTCGACGCGACGTGCCCCTGCTGCCACGCGACGCTCGTCATCGACGGCAACCTGCGGCGCATCGTCCGCCACGAGGAACCGCCAAGCGGGAACCGTCCCGAGCTGAGCGACGCGCACCGGCTCGTCGCCGAGGAGGCCGCGCGCCGGGAGGCGCTGTTCCAGCAGTCGGTGGCGGCGGAGAAGACGCGCGGCGATGCGCTCTCACGCCGGTTCGAGGAGGCGCTGCGTCAGGCGAACGACGAACCCATCACGAAGCCGACCCGCGACTTCGACCTCGACTAGTCGGGCGCCGTGTCCGGCCCTGCGCCGGCTTCCTGAATTCGTCCGGCAGTTCGGTCCATCGCTCGCGACCGCGATAGTCGGTCGGCTTGCAGCCCGGGAACGCCTCGATGAACTCGAGATAGCGTGCGCGCAGCCGGTCGACGCGGCGATCCGAGGATCGGATCGGGCGGTGGGGCCACTCGAGGAGCACGCGCTCCACCTTCCAGATGTTCCGCTCTGACAGCCGCCATTCGTAGTCGCCGAGCACGCGCAGGTCCACCACGGCGTAGCCGGTGACGCGTCCCGTCTTGTCGATGTACGGATCCACGTAGCTGAGCGCCAGATCCCGCGGCGTCCGGAAGACCGGCCGGCGGCCGTGCAGCCCGGGGTCGCGCGAACGAGCGATCGAGCCCCACCGGCCACCGGCCCGATAGACGAACAGGACGTGATCGAGTTCGTCGATGGACTCAAAACTGAGGACGAGCGGCGGATAGCCGTGGTGTTCCAGGATCACGGCGGCCGACAGCGCGGCCTCGAGACAATGGGCGGTCTGGTGCCGGACGACGCCGCGAAAACTCCGGAGCGTCGCGCCGCCCGGCTGAGGTTCCGTGTTGTACGGCAGGGCGTTGAGAAAGTGCTGGACGGCTGCAGGCGTGCGGAGGCGCCGGAGGAGGCGCCGCTCGGCCGCCGTGAATTCCGGAGGCGTCGCCAGCCGTCTAGCGGGCGTCACTCGCGTCACGGATTGCGGCGACAAGGTCGGCGACGCTCCAGTCGTTGCCGCTGAAGGTGTTGGTGACCCGCCGCTGGCCGTCGAGGACGGCGGTGCGCAGGTTGTGGACGATTTGCTGCTCGTCGTCGCGACTCACGGACACGCCGAATCGCTCGGCGAACGGACCAATCTGGCCGGCTTCGCCGGTGACGAAGGTCCACATCGCCGGGTCGGCGCCCAGGCGCCTGGCGTGCTCCGCCAGCACCTGCGGCGTGTCGTAGCCGGGATCGAAGCTGACCGAGAACAGGTGCGTCCGCTCGCGCAGCCGGGCGTCCGACTGCAGCAGGCGCTGGGCCTCGGCGAAGTTGCGGTCCATTCGCGGACAGAAGTCCGGCAGCGGACAACGGGTGTATATGAACGTGACGGCGAGCGCGCGTCCTGCCCAGTCGCTGAGTTTCCGCGCGGTCCCCGACTCGTCGAGAAACGTCAAGTCGGGGGCGACATCCCCTGGCCGGAGCACGTCGCCGACGCGGGTTGCGGGCGGGGCTTCGGTGAGCGGCGCCCGTCCCGTACTGCGAACGCTCGAGAGGTAGGCCGCGGCATCCTCGACCACGAGGGTGGCGGTCACGAGTTCGCCCGGCGTTCGTCCCTCGAGCAGCCTGGGGTCGCGGACCTTGAACGGCATCGTCATGCCCGGCATGAATCCCTTGATGTCCTCGTGCTTCAGGGTGATTTCCTGTCGCGCCGGGTCGACAGCCAGCACCTGTCCGCGCAGTTCGTATTCCCGTGCCCCGGAGCAGGCGGAGGCGAGCACGAGGGTGGCGACGAGAATCGCACATGCAGGTCGCATATCTGTACTGTAGCTCGGCCGTGGCTGGCCGTAAAGACGCGGCGCGGCTGGGCCGTGGAGGGCGGGAACGCGGCATGTATTCTGCTATACTCGCCGCCAGACAACAGCCCGCGCGGCCCCGACGCGATGGCCACGCCTCGAGCGACACATCTCGCGTCACATTGTCAGGAGTAAGTAAGAGCATGGGCAGGAGACTCTACGTCGGGAACCTTCCTTATTCGGCTACCGAGGAGCAGCTCACGGAACTGTTCAGCCGCGCCGGCAAAGTCGACAGCGTCCGCGTGATGCGCGACATGGCGACGGGCCGTGCGCGCGGATTCGCCTTCGTCGAGATGTCGAACGACGAGGAAGCGCAGAAGGCAATCAGCGAGTTCCACGAGCAGCAGATGGATGGCCGCGCGCTGGTCGTCAACGAAGCGCGGCCGAAGCCCGAGGGAGGGTTCGGCGGCGGCGGCGGCGGCCGTGGCCGCGGAGGGTTTGGCGGCGGTGGTGGCGGCGGACGGAACGTCGACGATGGAGACTTCAGCGGCGGCCGGCGCAAAGAGCCCCGCTGGTGAGACGTAGCCAGGGGCTTCCGGCTTGAGGCTTCGGTCCTGAGTTTTCCCGGACCGCGACAAAGGGTTGGACTACGGTCCAACCCTTTGTTTTTGAGCACTCGCCTCACGCCCGACGCCTGAAGCCACAAGCCCTATTCGTCCACCACCCACCCGTCGCGCAGCTGGACGATGCGGCTGCCGTAGGCGGCGTTCGCCTCGGAGTGGGTCACCTGGATAATCGTCGTGCCCCCCTCGTTCAGCTTCTTGAACAGTTCCATGATCTCCTTGCCCTGACTGGTGTGCAGATTGCCGGTCGGTTCGTCGGCCAGGATCACCTTCGGGTTCGAGATGACTGCCCGTGCGACGGCCACGAGCTGCTGCTGACCGCCCGAGAGCTGATTCGGATACAGGTCCTTCTTGCCGACGATGGCGAACTTGTCGAGAATGTCGCACACCATGCTCTCGCGTTCCGCTTTCTTGATGTCGCGATACGAAAGCGGGATGTCGAGGTTTTCGTACACGGTCAGGTGATCGAGCAGGTGGTAGCTCTGGAACACGAAGCCGATGTACTGCTTGTGCAGCTTCGCCCGCTCCTTGGCTCCCAGTTTGTGGACGGGTTGATCGAGGAAGTAGTATTCGCCGGTCCACGCGCTGTCGTGCATGCCGACGATGTGCAGGAGTGTCGACTTTCCGGCGCCCGACGGCCCCATGATCGACACGAACTCGCCTTCCTTGATGTCCACGGTGATCCGGCGCAGCACGTACGTCCGGCTCGTGCCGTGGGCGTACAGACTTTTCGATATTGCGCATGCCGATCAGCGCATTGGGGGCCAGCCCGTCTGACGCGAAACTGTCGGCCTGGGGTGCCGGCTGCGCCGCTTTGGAGAAAAACGCCATGGAGTCTTGAACCCTTTCCTGGAGCTGCCCGCGCGCGGAGTCACCCGCGCGTCGTGAGTAGAGGACACCTGTTAGACGGGTGGTGCCCGGGCACGGTTTCTCATTATAGGCCAGCCAGCCAAAGAGCCAATCGCGTGCCGCGACGAGCGGCGGGCGCTAAGTCGCGCTAAGGTAGGAGTTAGCGGATGCGGCTCGATGACCGGACGGGTGACACCTGTTCAGTCGCGGACGGCCGCGTCCCACATGAAGACGGCGGGCACCGATCTTGAAGCCGCGTACGAGGATCCGACGTCCTAGATAACGGGCCACATGACCTTTCTCTTCAGCCTCGCATTCGTCATCGCCGTCGCCGACGGGCCCGCGCCCTACCAGCGGGCGGACGCCGTCGCGCCGGCTGTCCAGAGGGCCGGCGACGGGGCGGATGTGGACGTGGATGACCTCCCGGTGTCGGTGGCCCGGATACGGCGCGCGCTGTCGCGCCCGGCCACGCTGCGGCTGAAGTCCGACAGGCCGGTGTTCCGCGTCGAGATCTTCGGGCGCAAGCCCACGATCGAGGACATACTCGGCCCCGACTACTTGAGGGGACCTGTGCCGTACGGCGGCATGACCCACCAGGAATTCCTGAGTATGGTCACGCCAAAGGACGTGCAGGGCTACGCCGCGTTCTCGAACAAGGAAGGGGGCGTCGTCGCGCTGACATCGCTGTCAGCCGTCTGGGCTCTTCAGAAAGCGATCCACAAATTCGAGACAGCGAAGGAAGAACGCGAGCGCGAAGCTGCACGCCGTGAGGTGCAGGACGCGCTCGCCGAGCTCGCGAAGGCCCGCAAGGCCGCCGGCCTTCCGCCACTCAGGTAGTCAGCCCGCCCGTTACCCCTGCGTCTTCTTCCTGTTCCGCTCGCCGCCACCGTGTTTCAGCCCGCAGAGCGGACAGTCGGTCGGCGGCATCGTGTTGTCCACGTAATGGTCGATCGGCGTCAGCGTCTTCAGGTACGCGAAGATGTCTTTCAGATCATGGTCGGTCATGTTCCGGTAGTACTGCCAGGGCATCATGTCGTTCAGTTTTCGCTCACGGACGTGTCCCGTGCGCAGCGTTTCCAGAAAGAGCTCCTCCGTGTAGTACGGAATGCCGTTGACCGCCGGAGTGATGTTCGCGGATGCCACCGGCTTCCAGCCCTCGAACGTCAAAGTCGTCCCACCGGCGAACTCCATGTTCGGCGTCCGGTTTCCCTGCGAGTCCATCGGCGTATGGCAGTCGGCGCAGGTGGCAATCGTCGTGAGATACTCGCCCCGCCTGGCCGGCGTGGACAAGTCCGCGGTGACCGGTCCCGAGATCGGCTGCGGCACGCCGTTGATCAAGCGGTTCAGCGGGAACGGGATCGCCGTTTTGGGAAGGTCATGCTTCACGGGAGTGAGCGACCGGAAGTACACGATGAGCGAGGCGAGATCCTCGTCCGTCATCTTCCGGAATTTTTCGTAGGGCATGATCGGGAAGAGGGCCCGGCCGTCGTGGCTGATGCCTTCCCGGATCGCGCGCGCCAGCGCGTCGTCCGACCACGATCCGATGCCGGTTTCGGGATCGGGCGTCAGATTCACCGCAGTCACGAACGGGGTGCCGTCAGGCGTCCAGTTGCGGCCGGTGAACTCGGTGCCGGGGACGACCGTGATGCCGTCTGGCGTCGGTTTCAGTTCGGAATGGCAGAGCACGCAGGCCACGCCGCCGGTCGTCGCCAGGTAGCGTCCGCGCTCGAGTCGCGCCGGGGTGGCCTCGAACGTTCGAGCGGCCAGCGGCCGTATGCGCGGTCCGATGATGGGCCGCCAGCCGATGGTTGCCGTGATGCCGCCCGCGATCGCCACTCCGAGGGCGAGCACGGTGTAGATGAGGACCTTCTGCCATCGACTCATGCGAACGGAACCTCCTCGTTGGGTGCCGGCGCGTGGTGCCGGCCCGGTGACGTTACGAATCTGGCGGTCCGGCGGTTCGATTTCGTCCCGCAGTCCATCCCGCCTGCCGGGCGCGGATTCTACCAAATCGGCGGTCGATGTGGGCGGCGGGCCCGCCGTTCACCGGCCGGGCGACGGCGTTCACCGGAAACGGGGGCCGGCGTTCCTGCCAGGCGCGTATCGTGGTCAGGACGCCTCGGGGCGCGAGCCGGCGGGGCGGGGAGCGAAGTGGATGCAGGACGAGGGTGAGCGGCCGAATGGCGGGCGAATGGCGGCAGGCCTGATCGTCGTGTTCGTTGGACTGGCGATGCTGGCGGACAGGAACGGCTTCGCCCACGTCCACCTCTCGAGCCGCTACTGGCCCTTGATCCTGATTCTGCTCGGTGGCGCGCGGCTGTCCGAACCGCCGCGACGGAACGGACGGCGGTCCGGCGCCTGGCTTCTGGGGGTGGGGGTCTGGGGGCTGCTGAGCGAATTCCACCTGCTCGGGTTCACTTACGCCACATCGTGGCCGCTGCTGATCATCGGGGCCGGTCTGGGGATCGCCTGGCACGCCTTCAGCAGGGCGGAGCGCGATCGACTGGTACAGGAGCGCTGACGTATGGAGACCGTTCCTGCACCCGGTCGCGCGCGGCTGACGCCTCAGCTCGTGCTCGGCCTGCTGATTGTCGTCGTCGGCGTCCTGTTCACGCTCGACAACATGGGCATCGCGCACGCGGAGGACTACCTCCGGTACTGGCCCCTGGGCGTCATCGCGATCGGGCTCGTGAAGTTGTGGCAGGCGGCGCAGGGGCAGTGTGGCGGCTTCGGCGGCGCGATCTTCGTCGGCGCCGGCACGCTGCTGCTGCTCGATTCGCTCGACATGGTCCGGATCAGCATCGATCAAGTCTGGCCGATGGTGCTCGTGCTCTTTGGCGTATCGATGGTATGGCGCGGCTGGCACGGCGGGCGCGGCGTGGCCGCCGACAACGCGGCGATCGTCAGCGGCATTGCGATTCTGGGAGGCGTCAAGCGCGGGAACAACTCGCGCGCCTTCCGTGGAGGGGACCTGACGGCCATCATGGGCGGCTGCGAGATCGATCTGCGGCAGGCGGCTATCGACGGAGAGGCGATCATCGACGTGTTCGCCATGTGGGGCGGCATCGAAATCCGTGTGCCCGAGGACTGGACGGTGAACAGCCGCGTGGTGCCGCTGCTCGGCGGCGTAGAGGACAAGACGCACCCGGCACCCGGATCCACCGCGCACCGGCTGGTGCTGCGGGGCTTCGCCATCATGGGTGGCATAGAGGTGAAGAACTAGCCAGCCATGCACCCCATCCTGGCTCGCCGTTCCCGGCTGGCGCTGTATCTGGGCATCTGGGCGTTGGCCGGCACGCTGTTCGCCGCGCTGCTCGCCGGCACGGCGTCGCTCGGCTGGACCACCTCGCTCGCCATCGCCGTGCCGCTGACGATCACCTACGGGTTCTTCTGCCTCTCCTCCTGGTATGTCTCGCGCAGCATGCCGCTCGCGGCCACCGGCATCGTCCGGCTCGCGATCACGGCCGTGACCGCGGCGGCTGCGAGCAGCCTGGCCTGGCTGGGACTCGCCCGGGGGTGGCTCGAAGTGCTGTCGCGCCGGGGGGCCGCGTTCGACGTCTCGGCGGTGTCCGCCGCGCTGACTACCATCGTGCTGGGGTTCGGACTGCTCCTGTACCTGCTTTCGCTGGCGGTGGGGTACCTCGTGGCCGCCTTCGAGCAGTCGCGCGAGTCGGAACGCCGGGGGCTTGAAACGCAGGTGCTCGCGCGGGAGGCGGAACTCCGGTCCCTGCGCGCGCAGATCGATCCGCACTTTCTGTTCAACAGCCTGAATTCGATCAGCGCGCTGACGGCGGCCGATCCCGCGGCTGCGCGGCGGATGTGCGTGCTGCTGGCGGACTTCCTCCGCGAGAGCCTGGCGCTCGGCTCCGAAGATCGGATCACGCTCGATCGGGAACTGGCGCTGGCGGCGCACTTCCTCGACATCGAACGCGTCCGGTTCGGCGATCGCCTGCGGGTCGAGATCGCCGCCGGCGGGACCGGCGGGTGCCTGGTGGCGCCGCTCATTCTGCAGCCGCTCGTCGAGAACGCCGTCACCCACGGGATTTCGCACGCGCTGACGGGCGGCACGATTCGAATTCAGGCGTCGCGCACGGCGGCGACCCTGACGCTGGTGGTGGAAAATCCGTGCGACGCCGATCGTCCCCGCCGTGCCGGCGCGGGAGTGGGGCTGGCCAATGTGCGGGCGCGGCTCCGTGCGCTCCACGGGAGCGACGCGCGGGTATCATCCGGCGAGCACAGCGGATCGTGGCGGGTCGAGATGACCATGCCGGTCGAGACCGCCGAGGCAGCCCGGGGACCAGCATGAGCGACACCTCCGTTCTTCGCGTCATCGTGGTGGACGACGAGCCGTTGGCGAGGGCGGTGGTGCGCGAGTACATCGGGGCGCACCCCGGCGTCGAGGTGGTCGCCGAGTGCGCCAACGGGTTCGACGCGGTCAAGGCCGTGACGGAACTCGCGCCGGACCTGATGTTCCTCGACGTGCAGATGCCGAAACTGAGCGGGTTCGAGGTGCTCGAGCTGATCGGGCGCGACGTGCCGGTGATCTTCACCACGGCGTACGATCAGTACGCGCTGCGCGCCTTCGAAGTGCACGCGGTCGACTACCTGCTGAAGCCGTTCAGCGAAGAGCGGTTCGCCGAGGCGTTGTCGCGCGCGCGGGGCCGGCTGCAGGCGCCCGAGGCGGACGACGTGGAGGCGCTGGTGTCGGACGCGCGCGTCCGCACCGGGCCGCTCGAACGTGTGCTCATTCGCGACGGCTCGCAGGTCCACGTGCTGCCGATCGACCGCATCGACTATGTCGAGGCCCAGGACGACTACGTGTCGTTCAAGTCCGAGGGGCGCCAGTATCTGAAGGACCAGACGATGGCGTCCATCGAGGCCGCGATGGACCCGGCCCGTTTCGTGCGCATCCACCGGTCGTACCTCCTCAACATCGAGCGGATCGCCCGTGTCGAGCTGTATGCCAAGGACAGTCGGGTCGCGATCCTGCGTGATGGCACGCGGCTGCCGGTGAGCCGCGCGGGCTACGCCCGGCTCGCGAAGCTGCTGTAGATTCCGCTCTCCGCTCTCCGCTCTCCGCTCTCCGCTCTCCGCTCTCCGCGGTTCGAGATGGGCCCGCGGGCGCTTGACAGCCGTGCCGCGCCCATGCTAAATATCCGGTTAGTTGAATTAACTAACTGGTTAGTCAACCTCATCCATGCCCAGACGCCGCGCCACAGCCGTCACCCCCGGCACCCGCGAACGGCTCCTGGCCGCCGCCGCGGCCGAATTCGCCGCCCGGGGCTTTGCCGGCGCCAGCGTGGACCGCATCGCCCGCACCGCGCGCGCCAACAAGGCGATGATTTACTACCATTTCAAGAGCAAGGCGGCGCTCTACCGCGCGATCCTGCGCGACATGTTCGCCGCCGTGGACCTCCGCGTGCAAGCGACGCTGGCCTCGAGCCTCCCGGTCGAGGACAAGGTCCGCGCCTTCGTCGAGGCGATTGCCCTCGAGGCCGAAGCGCGCCCGCACTTTCCGCCGATCTGGTTCCGCGAAATCGCCGAGGAGGGCGCGCACCTCGACGCTGCGACGACCGGCCATCTGGCCAACGTCGTGACCGCGCTCGCCGGCATCATCGGCGAAGGCGTCGCGGCCCGGCGGTTCCAGCCGGTCAATCCGCTGATCGTGCACGCCGGGATCATCGGGCCGCTGCTGCTCTATTTCGCCAGCACGAAGCTGCGCGCACGGCTGGATCGCGGCGGTGTGCGGGGGGCGGCGCATGTTACGCGTGACGAGTTCGTCACGCACGTGCAACGGGTCACCGTGTCGACGCTCGAAGGACGGATGTCATGAACGTGAGTGCAGCAGGACGAGGGATTCTGGCGCTGGGCCTCGGCGTCGCGGGCAGCCTGGTCGGGGTGGCGTGCCATCGCGGCCAGGCGCCGGAACCGCCGCGGGCGGCGGGCTACGTCGAAGCGACCGAAGTGCGCGTGGCGCCCCAGGTCGGCGGGCGGGTGGTGCAGGTCGCGGTCGCCGAGGGGGATCGGGTCGAGGCCGGCGCCCTGATCGCCAGGCTCGACACGGCGGACGCGGAACTCGCCAGAACGCGGACCGAGGCCGAGCGGGTTGCGTAGCCGATGCCCGCGTTCGCGCCCGTCACGAGGAAGGTCCCACTGGCCAGGTCGGTCATCCGCATGGCACCAGTCATCGGCCGCTGGGCGCAGCACTGTTGCCGGTGCTTGGCTCTACCCGCGCGAGCAGCAGGGCGATGTCGTCGCCGTGCCTGGTCTGCCGGCGCGGCAGGCTCAGCAGGTCATCGGCCAGCACCTCGAGGTCGTCCGCCGAGCCGAACGGGAGCACGGCGATGAGCGAGCTGAGACTGTGCTCGTCGACGCTGTCGGCGACCATGAGCCCGTCGGTGGTGAGGACGAGGATGGGAGCCTGGCTCGACGATGGTCTGGGTGGTCGTGTACTCGGTGTCCTCGTCGACCCCGAGCGGCAGCCCGGCGTCGCAGTCGAGCACCTTCGGCCTGGGCCCTGGCGGCACGACCAGCGCTGGCGGATGACCGGCACGGCAGATCGCCAGTTCCCTGGTCGCCGGGTTGACGACCACGAAGCAGCAGGTGGCGAACAAGGCCAGGTTCGGATCGTTCGCGTTGAGGTCGACGAGCCACTGGTTGGCCCTGGCCATCACCTCGGCTGGGCCGTGGCCTTCCCTCGCGTAGGCGTGCACGGTGGTGCGCAACCTGCCCATCAGCGACGCGGCGATCAGGTTGTGGCCCTCGACGTCGCCGATCACCAGCGCCACGCGGCCGTCGACGAGCTGCACGACGTCGTAGAAGTCCCCGCCGATCTCCACTCCCGACGTGGCCGGCGAGTAGCGGGTCGCGATCGTCAGGCCCATGGCAGAGAGCTTGCCGCGCGGGAGCACGCCGCGTTGCAGCTCGGCGGCGAGAGCACCCTGGAACTCGTGCATCCTGGCCCGTTCCAGGGACAGGGCGAGCAACGCCGACGCCGCGAAGAGCTGCGCCTTTTCTTCAGCGGGGAACTCGTGCGGCTCGGGGAAGCCGAACAGGCAGGCCCCCAACCTGTCCGCGCGAATGGCGCACGGGCAGCGCCACCCACGCCTGAGTCGCGCTGTCGCGGAGCCTGCTGACCAGGTGCGGGAAGTCCTCAGCGAAGATCTCCGGCGAGCCGACGTAGACCGGGGCAGCGAACTGGATCGCGACCTGAAAATCGGGGCCGGCCGGAATGAGCGCAGGCCGCTGAGGGCGTCCACGATGTCCTCGGGCAGGCCGTGCGTGGCTTCCACCCCGAGCTGGCCGTCCCGCTCAGCCACCATGATCAGGCTGTCGGCGCCGAACGCGCTGATGCCCGCCTGGGCGGCCTCGACGATCGCGTTGACGGTCAGGGCGGACGCGAGCGCGGCGGTGAAGGCGTGCATCCGCCTGGCGCGGTCGGCGACGTCGCGGAGCCTGCGCTGCTCGGCTTCTTGCTTCGCCCGGATGGTGGTGGTGTCGACGACCATGCCCATCATCTGGGCCGGACTGCCGTCGTCTCCTGGCAGGATGCGGCCGCGGGCCTCCATGGTCCGCAGGCTGCCGTCGGCGGCTCTTGACCCGGTACTCGATCTGGTAGGTGCCGCTCGCCGCGGTCATCGCCTCCATTCCCGGAGAGAGTAGCTGCGGCAGATCGGGCTCGGGTACCCTGGCCAGGAAGGCGTCGATGGTCGCCGTCGCGTCCGGCGGCAGGCCGTGCATCTCGAAGGCGACCGGGTCGCACATCACCTCGCCTGTGGTGATGTCCCAGGTGAAGAAGCCGGCGTTGACGCTCGTGGAACTAGGCCGGAAGGCCGGTGACCCGCGGTCTCTTAAGGCGCCGATGAGCCGTTGCCTGCGATATCGGTTCCCTCGCGGCCGGGACATGGGTGATGACTTCACGTGGTTGTGTCATCGTCCGCCCGCTCACCGTCGTGTCCCCGCGTCGCCGCATCGCCGGGCTCGCGCTGTAACTATCTGTAATTACGCAATGATAGGCCAGTGGCACCTGGCCCGGCCCGGAGATTTCGCCGTTTTCAGGGATCTCACATGCAATTCAGAAGGAGCGGGCCGCGGCGGAGCCTGCCGCCGGCTCGACTCCGTACCTGAGTACGGCTGCTAGTTTCACGGTATGGCTGGTTTGACGATCGGTAAGTTCGCGGCGCAGGCGGGCGTCAGCGTCGAGACTGTGCGGTTCTACCAGCGCCGCGGCCTGCTGGCGCTGCCGGAGCGGCGCGGCTCGGGATTCCGCGAGTACACCCCGGCCGACCAGTGGCGGCTCGCGTTCATCCGCCGCGCACGCCAGCTCGGGTTCACCCTCGCCGAGATCCGCGACCTGCTTGGCCCCGCTGAGGCCCGGTCGACCGCCGACATCACCAAGGCTGCCGAGGCGAAGCTCGCCGCGATCGCCGGCCAGATCGCCGAGCTGGCGGCGCTGCAGTGCCGGCTGCGCCTGCTGGTGCAGGTCTGCGCGCACGGCAGCCGCGACGACTGCGTGGCCCTGCACCTCGGTGACCAGGGTCACGTCTGCGCGCAGGCGGCCAGCTGAATCAGCCAGTAGTTCAAGCCGAAAGGAACAACGTGATGAGCATGCCGAGGAACGAGCGATGAGCATGCCGAGGAACGAGCGATGAGCATGCCGAGGAACGAGCGATGAGCACCGCCAAGGCAGTGACCGACGACAGCTTCGACGCCGACGTGCTGGCCAGTCCCCGGCCCGTCATCGTGGAGTACTGGGCGCCCTGGTGCGGCCCGTGCCGCATGGTGGGCCCGGTACTGGACGAGATTGCCGCCCAGTATGCGGGCAAGGTCGACGTGGTCAAGCTGAACACGGACGAGAACCCGCAGTCGATGGTCAAGTACGGGGTGTTGGTGCCGTTCAGTACGATCATGACCTGGAGGGGATACGCCGATGACGGGATGCGGCTGGTCCGGTCGGTGATCCGCGCCCGCAGGCCGCTGCGTGCGATCCATCCGACCGAGAAGCCCGTGGAGGTGCTGCGCCCGCTGATCGAGTACGCCTGCCCGCCCGGTGGCCTCGTCGTCGCACCCTTCGCCGGAAGCGGCAGCGACCTGGACGCTGCCCGGCGCTCGGGCAGGCGCGCGATCGGCGTTGAAGCTCGCGAGGACTACTGCGAGCGGGCCGCCCTGAGATTGTCCCAGTTGATCTTGGAGGCGTCATGACCATCCGCCAGTGGCAACGCACTGGAGGTCACCGTGAATGATGCCCTTCGAGCGCCGGAGGCCTGACCCATGACCTCTCCCTCTCCCACCCCAACCGGGGGACCCCAGACCGCAAGACCCGAGGAGACACCCGACATGACCACCCAGCCGCGCCCGGAGGCGTTGATCGACGACCTGGCCATCGTGCTAGCCGGTTCGCTGCACCCGAGTGCGGAGATCGGTCCCGCTCCACGTCTCGCCGCGCATCGCCTCCGGGACGTGCTCGGCATCGAGGACGGCGCACCCGTCAGGACCATCGAGCCCCTGATCGCTGCCGCGCTCGGCGGTGAACCCGCCCCGGTCCATTACCGCTGGCCGGCGGTATGCGGCGGCGACTCTCCGGGTGACCCGTGGACGAGAGTCTTGACCGGGTGACCTGCGCATCATGCCGGACCGTCACCGCGAAGGCCGGGGACTAGCCCATGACCCCCACCACCCCCACGACGACCAGGAAGGCGGCGACGATGAGCGACAAGCAGCCGTCGAAGCGCTGGCGCGTGATCACCGGCGGCGTGGTCACGCCCTACACCTCCGAGGCCAAGGCCTACGAGCACATCAACAACCTCGCGGCCATCGGCACAGCCGCGCTCGGCCTGCGGATCACGGTCGAGCACTGGGAAGGCGGGCGCTGGGTCCTGTACGAGCGCGCCCGTGTCACTGAGAACGGATGGGAGCCGGCATGACCTCTCCCTCTCCCACCCCAACCGGGAAGGCGGCAACGATGAACGCAGACAAGTTGCGCGCGTTCGGGTTCAACAGCGAACGTCAGCGTCACCACGACAACGCCCGCCGCGCGCTGGAGCACGCCAAGCGCCACGTCGACTCCCTGCTAGCAGCCTGGGATAACGGTCCGTCCCCGTCGCTGAGTTACGACGCCCGGCAGCTCAACGCCTCGGCGGCCGAGCTCTGGGCCGAGACCCAGGCGTTCCTGGCGCTGCACGATGTGCGGTTCGTTGTTGAGAGTGACCCTGCAGAGGAGACTGACCGATGAGCGGAGACTATGCCCGCTGGCTGGCGAACAAGACCGCCGCAGCGCTGGAGCACGACCTGCCTCGTCCCTCCGACCCCTTCGCCTGCATCCCTGACACCGACGGGGAGTACGCAGGCACTCCCCTGGAGACCAGCGCTGAACGCGCCCGCGACCGGGCGTTCCCCGTCGCCGACGAGGACGTGACGTTCCCCTCTGATAGCAGCCCGAGCGCGCCCCTAGACAACTGGGACTGGTGAGCGATGAGCTACATCTCATCCAGTCCCGACATCGGGCAGGCCCGGTTCACCGGGCACGTGTGGCGCGCGGAGAACGGCGTCGTCCACGCGACCGTCGAGCTTAACGACGCGACCGGGAACCGGACCTACCTGGCCTTCGACAACCCCGCTGATGCCCGCTCACTGGCAGCGGCATGCACCGAGGCGGCCGACGCGATGGACAAGTTCGCACCCGAGGCCTCCGCCCCCAGGGCACCAGAGAAGGAGCAGACGTGAGCGAGTTCAGTTGCCCTGACTGCGGGCGCGAGAGTTGCACGGGCGAGGACTGCTACTGGCCCGACGTGGCAGGCATCCGCCGCCCTGAGCGCCAGGACGCCTCCCCTGAGGCGGCCAGAACGGAGACACCATGATGAACGAGAAGCCGGAAGTGCTCGGACACCCCGACGACGCGGCCGAGGAATGGCTAGCCGAAGAGTTCGAGGAAGACCACTCGACTGCCGGCGTCGCCTACGAGCGCGAGCAGATGATCGACGCCTTCCGCGCCGGATCAGAGTGGGCGCGCGGGCAGATCGCGAAGTTCGGCAAGGATGCGGATGGCTGGTGGATCACCCGCCAGCCTGACGGCCCCGGAACGGAGACGAGCGATGCCTGAGACCACAACCGGGACCGGCGACAGCGACCTGAATGCCGAACTGGTCAACCTTGGCTTCCTCCTGGACGTTGCCGCAGGTAATCCCCGGGCGTTCGACCTGGAGACGGTCCTGGGCAAGGCACGGCGTGCTGTCGCGGCCCTGCATGAGGTGCTGAAACTGGCGGACGATTGGGACGCCAAGGCTAAGGAGATCGGCGGCCAGGTCGCCCTGGAGGACTGCGACGGCGCGACGGCCGGCTTCAAGATGATCGGCTACCAGAATCACCGTGACCACGCCGCAGCCCTCCGCGCGACCATCACCCGCGAGTTGCCCTACGGGAGTCCCCATGAGTGACGACCTGACCGCCGAACTGGCGAAATTGCGCAAGACTCACCTCGAAGCGACACCGGGCCCGTGGGGCGCCGAAGAGGAACACGGGACCGACATCGCCGGTGAAGGACGGTCCGAGGTCCGCGTCGTCGGCCCCCTCGACTCCCCGGCGCCGGTGGCGGCTACGTTCATCAGCCGGACGCTGGAGACGGACAACACTGAGGCCGACACGGCGTTCATCGTCGCGGCCAGGACCGCGATGCCCCGCCTCGTCGCGTTCGTAGAGGCGGTACTGGCACTAGCGGACGACTGGGACGCTGAGGCCGCGCAGGCGAGCGACCGGAGCGATGTCGCGAACGAGCGCGGCGAGACCGGCACCTTCTACCTGGCGGCCGGCAAGACGCTTGCTCTTGACGAGTGCGCGGACATGATCCGCGAGGCCATCACCACCGCCCTGACGGGAGAGGAGGCGCAGGGTGACTGAGTGGATCGGCCTGTGGATCACCGTCACGGGCCATGCGATCGGCAATGACCGGGACGGGTTCCGTGTCGCCTACGACTGGGACCACCGCCAGTTCAGCCACAAGGCCGATGCAGTGGCCAACGGTTTCAAGTTGACTGGTGCCGATGACTTCAACCTCGGCTTCGTCCGCGACGGACGACTGGAATCCCTGTGGTGGATGGACAAGAACCTCAGCGAGGACAAGATCACGCTGGAGCAGGTCGGCCGCGAGATCGGCCTGGAGGGCTACCATGCCTGACCTCCCCGCCGCCGCCGTACAGGCCGCCGCTGCCGCCATAGAGCGCGAACTGATGTCCGGCCGTGACTACTCCATGGCCGCGGACTCAGACGAGGCACTCGCCCGTGCAGCCCTGGAAGCCGCCGCGCCCATCCTCGCCGAGGCGGTCGCGCAGAAGATTCTCGCCCACATGGAGGGCTTCGGCCCGCGCAAGCCGCGCGGCGCACTGGAGCCCGTCATCGACACCGGCCGCGACTACCGGACGTGGCGGCGTTACTTCGGCATCGCCGCCCGTGTCGCCGCCGGGGCATTCGACACTCGCGAGGACCAGTTGCGCAAAGCGGCTGAGGCGATCGAGCGCGGCGACTTTATCGCCTGCGCCGGACATGAGGTCCCCGGTGCCTGACGGAGGGACGCGGCACACTGAGGCCGTGACCGACGCTCCCGATCCCGTCGCTGCCGCTGTTGCCGCCCTTACCTCCCACCGGGAGACCTGCGCCCCCTGCCTGGACTGGCTGCCCTGCACCCGTCTCCCTGATCTCAGGGCAGCATGGCGGCAGGCACTCCGGGAAGCAGCAGCGAGCGGCCAGATCACCACGGGGGGCGCGACCAGATGACCACGCCCGCCGACGGCATCCCCCCGCTCCCCTGGCGTCAGTGGCGGCGCATGTGGCTCGTCCAGGCCGTCAAGTGGATCGCGTTCCTCCCCGTCCTCGCGCTCTGGGCGATCGGTACGCCGCTGAAGATAGCCGCGGACTGGACGGCGGACAGGCTTAACGCCGCATACGTGCGCGCCTACAACGCCGACCGGCGGCGAGCGTACGGGCCGCAGCCGAGACGCCCCGGCGCGGCACGGCCGGACGGCGAGCTGTGAACACGATCCGGCCAGACCACCACCACCCCAGCGGCCGGATAACCACGACCGCCCGTAAACCGTTCCGCTATGGCAGCAACAATGAGAGAGGATGAGACGGTGCGCAAGATCCCTACGCTGTTCGTCCGCGACTTCGACCACGACCCGCGCTACGTCACCCGGGATGTGACGCCCGGGTGCGAGTGGGTCCTGAAGGGCGACGGAACGCCGACGCGAAAGTATGACGGCACCTGCATCATGTGGGACGGCGAGCACTGGTGGGCCCGCCGCGAGGTCAAGAAAGACAAGCAGCCGCCGGCCGGGTTCGTTCAGGTCGAGCACGACGATGAGACCGGCAAGACGGTCGGCTGGGAGCCGCTCGAGCAGTCCGCGTTCGCACGCTGGCACGCCGAGGCGATCCGCGAGTCCGATGACGCGAACTGGCCGCACCCGTGGCCGCATGGCACCTACGAACTGCTCGGGCCGAAGGTCAACGGCAACCCCGAAGGCTACGAGACTCACGTCCTGCTGCTCCACGATGCCGCCGACGAGATGGCCAGCGCACCCCGCGACTTCGACAGCCTCGCTGCGTGGCTGCACCGCCACCCGTACGAGGGCATCGTCTGGCACCACCCGGACGGGCGCATGGCCAAGCTCAAGAAGCGGGACTTCCCGCGTTAAAGCTTTCCCCGTCTGGGGACCCGTCTTTCCGTTGGGCGGCAAGGAGCCCGGCCCGCACCCGCGAGCCGGGCTCTACGCTTCCCGGGTGGCTCCTTATATCTGTGCGGGGGCTAGGCGGCAGGGTCGGCGGCGCGAAATCGCCGGGGCCGTCTGGGGGCCGTCCCACAACCACCGACAACCGTCCGCATCAATCCGCGTCTGGTACCTATCAATGCACGTCAATACCGGTCCTGAGGGCCTGAAACCCCCCTGCGTGCGATACTGATCAGACGACCATGGACAGACACGAGTGCAGGTCACGGGCCTAAAACCTCCCTGGGGCCGTCTGTGGGTCGGCTGACGCAGAATCGGCACCCCCCGCGAATGCCTCCTCGAGCGCCCGCCGGGTCTTCTCCTCGGCGTCCGGCATCAGGTGCGAGTAGGTCTTCAGCACCAGCGCGCCGCCGTCGGAGTGACCGAGCCACGCCGCTACCGTCCGCGGGTCCACGCCCTTGGAGATGAGCGAGGAGGCGAACAGGTGCCGCATCATATGGCAGCCGTTCGCGCGGTCCGCCGTCAGCCCGGCCGCGAGGAGCGCCGGCCGCCATGTGTGAGTGTTGAAGCCATGCCGCTGCAGCGGCCGGCCGGCGCGGTTGGTGAACAGCAGAGCGGCGGTGACCATCTGGCCGTGACGGCGGTCGCCCGGCTCGTGCCACGGCAGCGTCACCGCGGCTGACCCGAACTCCGCCAGGTGCGCGGCGAGGATATCGGCGACCGGCCTCGCCAGCGGGACGTCGCGCTCCTTCTTCCCCTTCGGCGGGGCGAAGTGCGGCCGGCCGCCCACGAGCTTCACCTGCTGGCGGACATGAACCTGCCGCCGCAGGAAATTGATCTCCTCGACGGACAGGCCGAAGAACTCCGACTGCCGGAGCCCCAGCCCGGTCCCGGCGTCCACGATCGCGGCGAGGCGTCGCGGCAGCGCGGTCCGCATCGCCGCCGCCTGGGTCCGGGTCCACGGCTGAAGCTTCCGCTTCGTGGCCTGCGGGAGCGACTTGGACATCCCCGCGCACGGGTTCACGCGGATGCGCCCGTCAAGCGACGCGGCGAGCATGACGGAGTTCAGGTGCGTCAGCACCTTGGCTGTCGTGGACGGGGCGAGTTTCTGCCCCAGCCCGGACAGCCACGCCTTGATCAGCGACGGGCGGGCGGCGAGCTCGTCCAGGCGCCTGCCGCCGAGTTCGGGGTAGATATGCAGCCGCATCCGGCTCTCGACGGCCTCGCGGGTCACGGCGTCGAACGCCTGGTCTTTCAGCCAGTCCTCCGCGTACTTCCGCACGGAGATCCGGCCCGCGTCCGGGTCGTGGTAGGTGCCACGCCTGAGGTCGGCGTCGACTTCGGTCTTGAAGGCGTCCGCCTCGGCCTTCTTGTCGAACGACCGGCTGCGCTCGTTGCCGTCCGGGTCCTCGTAACGGACGCGCCAGCGGCGGCCCGAGCCGTTGCGCGCCCGGGGCTCCTTTACCTGCTTCCCGGCCGGCCCGGCGATTGTGCGGAACCAGCGGTCCTCGATGTGGCTAATCGGGCTCACCTGTCTTCTCGTCGGCATCCTCGGCGGAGCGTTCCTCATGGCGCCGGACGCCTTCGTCGACCGCGTAGTCCAGGGTGTACGCCTTGACCCTGGCCTCCGTGTCGCTCCAGGCTTCCTGTGCGCGGGGATAAGGAGTGTCCGCCGTCATGGTGAGCACCCGTCCCGCGGCGGCAATGTCGGCCAGCAGGCGCTCCACGGCCCCGGCGACCTCCCCGGCGGAACGCACGACCCGCGTCCCGGCTGAGTAGATGTATTCCGTGGCGCTCACCTCCGGCTGGGTCCACGTGAACCTGTCCACCGAGGTCTTGAAGAGCGCGGCGAGGTCGACGAGCTCGGCGGCCTTGAGCGGCTGCGTTCCCTGCTCGACTCGCGTGACGGTGGACTGGTGCCACTGGTGGCCACGCTCGCTCATCTGCCGCGCCAGCTCGGCCTGGGAGATGCCCAGCCGTTCGCGCAGGGCGCGCACGTTCGCGCTGATCCTCTCGTCCGGACTCATGCCCTTCCGCTGCTCTCCCATGAGCAGTAACCGTATAGCAGCCGGTTTTGATTGGCAATGATGGGTTGCGATGAAAACGCAAGGTGTTATACGGTGTCATGCGTACCTGCGATTAGCCTTGGCCTGAGAGGAGCCGCCATGACCGAGACCGAGCACCCGGTCGGCGCGAGCGACGACGAAGACCTGCTCACCATGAAAGAGGCTGCCGCGATGGCCAGGATGACGGTGGACACCCTTCGCTACCGCCTGCACCGCGGGACCGGCCCGGAGGGCTTCCGGATGGGCAAGAAGCGCGTCTTCCGCAGAGGCAAGGTCCGTGCCTGGATCAAGGCCATCGAGGACTCCCAGGCCGAGCAGGGCGCAGCATGACCGGGACACCCGAAGCTGAGGCTCCCGAGGAGACCACGCTCTACCGCATCTGGGGCGAGGCTGACCTGCTCCTCTATATCGGGATCAGCAAGGACTTCGGGCAGCGGTGGAAGCAGCACGCCAAACTCCAGCCGTGGTGGCCGGAGAAACGGCGACTGACAGCCGACAAGTTGTATCCGTCGCGACCCGAGGCCGAGGCCGCCGAAGAAGCGGCCATCAAGGCGGAGAGGCCGAAGTACAACAAGAAGCATCTCGTGCCGGCGGCGCGCAAGCCCCGCAGGTCGGCCGTCAAGCCTGCCGTGGTCCCGGAGCCGTCCGCCATCCTGGCCGAGACGGCAGAACCGCGCCGGGAGGAAGTGCCGTACCCGTACCGCTTGCTGAGTTTCAGGCTCTCTGAACCCGATATGGGCGATGTCGATTTCAGCACGCCTGAGGGCAGGCTCCGCGCGGCCGAGGTGCTCGGCGGCTATGAGAAACGGGCGTTGAGGATCCGGTCCACGCTGGAGAAGCAGGCGGCGGAGATGCGGGAGATGGAGGATGACCGCGACTTGCAGTGGGCCGCCCCGGCGATCAGGAAGATCCGGCGGAATTGCGCGGTTCTCCTCGGCGATGGGTCGAGCCTCGCCGCGACGGCGGGAGACCTGAACGCGGGGGCCATCCTGCGCGAGACGGCGAGGCTGTCGCGGAAACTCGGCGAGGCAGTGGGCGCTTACGCCGGGAGCCTTGAGGCGGCCGATGCGCTCATCGAGGACGAGGCCCTGTCAACTCGGGTCGCCGCATGACCGCCACCCGTCCGCGGCCGGTGTTCCCCCGCCCCCGCGGTATGCATGACCTGCCGCAGTTCTCCCGCCGCCCGTCCGCCGCCCAGCCCCGCCCGTCCCGTCCGCGGTCCCGGGGTGGTGCGTGCCCGAAGTGCCGCCGCCCGGTGATGCCGTGCCCGGACGGAGCGTCGTGCACGTTCGGGGGGTTCCTGCACGCCCGTGACGACGGTGGTCCCGGGGGTGCCGGTCATGCGTGCCCGAACGGGAGCAACGTAACGACCGCCTCGGACCTGTTCGACCCGCATTCCGGGGCGAGTACGGGGAACGTGCCGGGAGGGCGGAGGTGAGCGGGCCGTGCCCGGGAAGCGCGCACCGGGCAGACGGGCGGAAGCGTGATGCGACTCGATCAGCGACAGCCTGGAAGTCCTGGCCGCAGCCGGCCGACGGCGAGACGCGGCTGCGCCTCACCGCCGATCCGGACCGGACGATGTCACGTCAAGGTCGCCAAGGCGATCGAGACGGCAGCGCGGAAAGCTGGGACCGGAAGGCCGGAGGCGGCACGTTGTGGTGCTAGCGGCCGACGCGGCCGAGATCGTCGCGGCGCCATGGCCGGACGCCGGGTCGGTGACGAGCAGAGACGGTTCAGCACGTTCGTTGGATCGCCTGCGGAAGTGGTCGCGACGCTGATCGGATGCCGCCGCGCTCGAGCCTGTGGCACGAGGTGCTCGAGCCGTCAGCGGGGCGCGGGGCCACGTCAGCCGCGACCGGCGTCGCTGCTCTCGTACTGCTGGGCCGTTGACCTGCATCCGCGAGCGGCGACGGGTCCGCCGCATGCCGTGGTCTGTCCGCGGCCTCTGGTCTACGGCTGGCGCCGGAGCGTCACCGTTGCCGACTTCCTGGCGGTCGAGCCGCGGCTGCCGATGACCGGGTGCATCATGAACCCGCCGTTCGCGAAGGCGTGCCGACGTGGCGCATGTCGCTCACGCGCTGCGGTTCCTGCCGGCCCGGCGGCCTGCTCGTGTCGGCTGATGCCGGCGAGCGCCGTCACGCGCCAGAACCGGGCTACGATGGCGCTGCGCCGCGTGGCCGAGGAGCTCGGGGTTCAGCTGTCGAGGACCTCCGGCCGGGGCGTTCCGGGAGTCCGGGACCGACGCCGCAGACGCGATCATGGCTTGCATCAGCGTCGCCGGCCGCTGGCACCCGGGCAGGCGCGACGAGACCGTCCTGACCCCCACAGACCCCCGCTAGCCGTAGAGCTAGCGGGTCGCAAGACCGGCCGGGCGCAGGGCTCGTGCCGGAACCCCCTTAGAAAGGGATGTAGCAACCAATGTCTATCCGTAAGAGGGTCTTCGCCGCTGTGGCGACGCTGACCCTGGCAGGTTCTCTCGCCGCGGTCGCAGGGACCGCGGGAGCGGCCACCCCGTCATGCGGGCCCGCGTGCGTCGACATCTTCTCCTGGCAGTTCGGGACGTTCCATCACCCGAACTTCGTCCTCGACGTGAAGCAGCGGTCGGCGAGGGCCGGTCAGCCGATCATCCTGTTCCGCACGTCCAACGGCGACCCGGCGGAGGATTTCTCCGCGGAGTTCGACGGCACCACGAGCGAGTTTTACGCGGCGGGCCTGGTGTCGCCGCAGGTGGCGCTGCACTACGGCTGCGACTCGTCGGCGATCGTGAGCAACGGCAACCAGATCAAGTGCGCGCCGGGTTCGGCGGACACGGCGGCGTTCGAGATCGAGTACGCGCCGTACGGCGCGAACAGCGGCCTGTGCGTGGGCCTGGCGTCGACCGCGTTCCAGGATGAGAAGGTCACCCTGCAGGGGTGCGGGGAGACTTCCCGCACGGTGTGGATCGTGGACACCAACGACCAGACGACCATCACCGCGGCCGGGGTCCCGCTGATAAACGGAAGCGATCTCAACTTCTCGCATCCGTACGTCCTGACCTACCCGGGTTCCGGGTACCCGACGGACCTGCCGCGCCCGCAGCTGAAGGTTGACCGGCTGACCGGGCTCCACGCAGCCGGGCGGGATCTTCCCGGTGCTGGGCACGATCAACAGTAACCAGCTGTGGTCGGCTGACTTCGGCGTCCTGCCGTGGTAGCCGGCTAGCCGTGGCGCGGTGCGGGCAGCCGCAGCGAAGCACGGCGGCGAGGGGCCCGGCTGTCCGGGTCCTGAAGGTCAGCGTCGCCGCCGTCACCGCGCCAGGAACGCCGAAAAAGCCCGCCCTGGCCCCCACCGGAAACGGCGGGCCAGGGCGGGCTAGGCAACACAGATCACCACATAAGTCCCGGTCAGAAGGCCGGGGACCATGAAGGCAGGGTAACGCATGACGGACTACACCGAACGGTTCAGTGCCGAACTGGGGGCGAGGCTGCGGCGGGCCCGCGAGAGCCGCGGAATGTCGCTGGCCGACGTGCAGAAAGCGTCAGGCGGCCGGTGGGCGGCCCAGGCGCTGCGGACCTACGAGGTAGCCGAACGGGGCCTGAAGGTGGAGGAGTTCGAGGCGCTGGCCCGGTTCTACGGGCTCGATCCGGGCCAGCTGGCAGACGGGGCGTCGAGGGCAGCGATGATGCCCGCGACGACAGCAGCCTGACTAATACCAACTGAAGGAGTAACCGATATGAGAGCACGCATAGCAATCGCAATCGCCGCGGCGGCTGCCGGTGTCGCGGTGTCAGCCGGGGCTGCCAGTGCCAGCGTCCTGCCGCCCGTCCCGGTCCGGTTCGCGGCGGCCAGCGCGACCGCCGTAACGCTGATCATGAACGACCCGGATTCCGGTCACGGCACCCCGCCAGTGTGGGCAACCGACACGATCGTCCGTACCGTCACCGTCACCAGGGGCGCCCGCGTCCCCGGCACCGGCTGCGGCCTGGCCGCGCCCGCCGGCTGCTGGGTGTACACCGCGACGCTGCACGACACGGGCCGTTTCGTCACGATCCGCGGGGCGGGGACCCCGAACCAGTCCTGCGCCGGGTGCGCCGGGAAGAAGATCAGGCACCGCGAGACCGGGCAGATGCACGGGACGTACACGGTGACGTTCGACGCGTCGTCCCCGTCGCCTAGCGGCCTGCTGGTGCCGTGGGTGCATAACGACCACCATGCTGCGGCGAGCCCGCCGTTCACGTCGACCAGCTGGGGTGAGTTGTTCTTCCCGGCGGGGACCTCGTTCGGGAACCTGGCTGGCGGGGCGTATTCGTGGACGTACAGGGTGCCGTTCCCGCATCAGCAGTGGATCGATTCGAGTGACTAACGGTGACGGCAATCAGCCGGCGGACGGCAACATCAGCTAGTCCGGGCACGCGAAAAGCGGCCCGCCGCCCCCATCGAGGGGCGGCGGGCCGCTCGGTCGTTCAAGGGGCTACGCGCCTGCGAGGCGCTCCAGGTCGGCGATGAACGCGCCGACCACCCTTGTCACCTCAGCCGTGACCCCGGGCCCGGCAGCCTCGACAGCCACCGCGATCTCCGACTTCAGCTGCTCGAGCAGCGGTCCGACCTGGCTCTTGATCTCAGCGCGGACGTCGGCTTCGATCTTGACCGCTTCGGCCTTCGCGTCACCGAGGAGCTTCTCGAACTCGGCCTTGGCCTCCTGCTCCAGGTGGCCGAACTCAGCGCGGACCTTGGCCTCGATAGCGGCGAGAGCGTCGTGGAATGACATGGCGGTGCCTTTCGGTTGGGTGGCGCGGACCGGGATGGACCGCAGTGCTGGATGGTGGTTCAGAGATTGTGCGCGGATAGCCACGCCAGCAGGCCAGAAGCGTCCTTGCGGACCCGCCCGGCGAGTTCCTTCAGGAGCGCAGCCGCATCCGGGGACGGCGGCGCGGGCTGCGGCGGAGGCTGGGTTACCGGCACCGATACCGTGCCGTCGCCCTCCTCGGACAGGAGGCGCTGCAGGGTGTCCCACGAGTAGGCGAACGACCCTCTGGCTCCCCATCCGGCACCCCACGAGTTGTCAAGCAGGACCAGTTTGCGTTCCGTGTCGATGCCGCGGGCGAGGTACTCGTGGCCGCCGCGGACCTGCGCGGCGGGGCTGATCGTCACCAGGCCGGAGGAGTCCGGGGTGTCCATGGAGTCGTACCAGTTGGTACCCAGGATGACGGCGTGGCCGCTGCTGATCGCGTCGAGGACGCTACTGAGGGACAGGCAGTGGGTGTACCCGGAGATCCAGCCGCCGTTCTTCGCCGCCTTGCAGACGGACAGCCCGGTGGACCCGTTGTCCTGAGGTGGGAATGGTCCATCGCCATCTATGTCCTCAGCGGCGGAATACAGGCTGAGCGCGAGCGCTTCGTTCACCTCTGCCTGCCTGTCCGCCGGCAGGGACGGCCACAGGGGATCGGAGCCTAGCGCCCCCGTCTCGGCCTGCCCGGTGCACGAGCCCGTCTGCTGCTGATCCAGGATTGGGATGCGGCGCGTCAGCAAGACATCCTTGAGCGGCGTGCCGGATCCGCGATAGGGATAGGCCAGCGACCGCGAGTCGTGGTGGACGTGACGGCCGAGCCGCCGGCCGGAGACGGCCTGCTCCTCGATCCGGTTCCGGTACGTCGTGTAACCGGGCATGGTGGCCTCCGTGTTTCGTCATGACTGCCAGTACGCGAGTTTGTCTTCGTCGATGCTGGCGACCTGCGCGAGCGCCGCGGCTTCCGTCTTCCCCGCCTTGGTGAGCGCGGCGACGGCCACGGCCATCTGCCCGCAGCCCCAGTTCGCCCAGTCGAGCCAGGACCGGCCCGCGTACCGTTCGGCCTTGTATCCGCCGCCCGCGTACGCCGCCCACGGCGTGAACGTCCGCTTAGCGGACACGTAGATCTCGAACGCCGCCTCAGCGTTGTCGAGGTAGTCGAGCCAGATTCCACGACGAGGGCGTGACCGGGCCGCGGAAGTAGCCAGGGTGTGCGCTTGTCGTTGATCTGGAGGACCCCGTAGTCGGTGCTGCCGTCCTTGTTGGCGTGAAAAGCGGTCGCGCTGCCGGAGGACTCCCCGCCGCACAGGGCGAGGATCACCTGGAGCTCCGAGGGCGTCCAGCGGACTCCGCACGCATCGGTGACAGGCGGCAGGATCTTGGTCGCGCTGAAGCCGGCCAGGACCAAAGCGGCACTGAGCCGCTTTGGTCCTGGCCTGATGACGAGCGTGCGGTTGGTCATGGCGGCCTCCTGCGGGTAATGGAAGATCAAGCTGCGGGTTTCAGGAGTCGGGAGGGGAGGCTGTCGGGGCTGAACATCTGGTGCGCGGTCAGGCGCCCGACCCAGGCCATGAATGCGTCCAGAGGTAGATCCATCTTGGCGCGGTTGCAGATGATGCAGCAGCTAACTACGTTGCCGAGGGCATAGCCGCGATCGTTGTCCACACGGTCGATGCCGTTGTAGATGTACGGTCGTGTCGAGTAGCGCGCCAGCGTCGCAGGCGGGCCGCCGCAGTAGAAGCAATCCCGTGACGTGAGCCGGGCGAAGTCATCGTCCGATAGTTCCCAGCAGAGTCCCCGGCGGGCAGCCTCGCGTTGATACTGCTTACACAGGGTGTTCCTTGCGACTGCCCCAGGGGGAAGGCGAGGCGTGCGCACCAGGCAGCCGCAACTCCTCGTCGCGTTCCGGCGAAGTTGGCAGGTAGTGACAATGGTTTCGTTACCGCAGTCACACCGGCATCGCCAGCGGGCCCCGCGACCTTTGCTGGCAACACGCTCGAGGACGGTCAACTTGCTGAACTTGTGCCCCGTTAGGTCAATGATGTTGTTGGGACTATTCCTCAAGGCGGCGCCCCGGTTCTCATTGCCGAGGCAGCCGCAAGAGAGCCTGATCCGATTATTGCTTCCGACGAGGAGCCTGATCTGAGACACGTATTCCTTGCCGCAGTCGCAGATCAGGCGAGCCGACCGGTTTCCGCTCTTGGACTCCGCTCTAGGGATGAGCGGATCAGTGACCACGCCGCGCCCTATGCGCTGACCCACTTGAACGACCAACTTCCGCCGTTTTTTCTCGGCGGTGCGGTTCCTGACGCGCTTCTTGGCGCCCGTCGTATCCTGATCCATGTCGGACCTCTCACACAGGTTCGGCCGGCCCCGGGGCGGATTCGAGTGTTGACGCACTCCCGCTCGCGGGGTAATTACGTATTCGATTCTACCGGATACGCATCTGGTTTGCTCAGAACGACTCGGGACAGAACGGGCAGTCCCCTGCCACCTGCGGACGCGGCTGCGCGGCGAGATGGGCGGCGAGCGCCACGATACCGCCGGAGCAAGCCACCGATGCCGGCAGCACAGGTCCGATATCGTCGGCGTCTTGCCGGTGGCGATGGAGAAGACCTCGAACGCGCACGCCAGGGCGACGCCCCACTTCGCGTTCCGGACCGCTATCTTTCCCATGCTGGCCCGCTTTCCCGGGTCGGTTCTTAACCCCCGGCGGGCGCTGGCGGGCGCCTGCCGGGGCATTGGCCTAGTAGTAGATGACGGCGCCGGACGGAACCTTGATCGGCGTGCGGCCGAAAACCTCGTTCAGGTAGCTGGCGACGTTCGGCGCGAACTCCCCGCCGGGCCCTTTCTCCGCTGTCATCGCCAGCACCACCGATGGCCGCGCGCCGAGGTGTTCCCCGGCGAGGCGGCTCAGGCTGTCCATCCCCATCGTCTTCCACGCGCCGGCCGGGTAGTGCCATGTCACGCCTGCGGGGCACCGTGCGGAGTCCCCGGCGAACACCGCGTCGATGTGCGCGGCCACGTCGCGGCGGTACCGTCCCCCGGGTGAGGCCTCCGCGGTGACGCGGAGGACGGTGCAGGTCTGCTCGTGCAGGTGCTGGGCTGCGAGGTCGGCCAGGGTGAGCATCCCGAGGGACTTCCACGACCGCGGCCCGCTGTCGCCTGCGCGGATGGCCTTGGCCAGCTTGATGATGGCGGGTCGCTGGGCGGCGCGCACCGAGCCGGGACACGAGAAATGCCCGCCCCACGCCTGGCCGCCGTCGGAGTGCAGGATGAGGCCCCGGCCGTGCACGTTGTCGGTGACCTGGAGGGGGAACCCGTCGTACGCCGAGCATGCTTCGAGGATCTGCGCGAACGTGGTGAGCTGCGCCTGCGTCAGGGGCACCGAGGGATGAGTGCGGTCCTCGTCCTCAATGCCCCGGAATGAGTCGTTGCCGGCGGCCTGTGACCATGCGGAAAGCCCGCGCCCTACCGGCACGTACTGGTGGCAGGAGCCGTCCTGCGCGATCCAGAAGAACGCGGAAACGCTGTTTGCCCGGTTCATGAACGTGGCGACGGTTCCGGCCTCGTATCCGGCCTCGGTGTGCATGACGACGCCGCGGCCGGTGCCGAACCCGGTTCCGTGGTTCGGGCTGAACAGGTGGGTGATGCGGATCGGGCCCTGAAGCCATCCGCTGGAGTCGAAGTGGCATTTCAGATTGGACATGTCTGGTGTCCCCTATGCTTTCCCGTGCTGGGCCTGTGGATGCTCTCGAGGGTGTTCAGGTCTGGCGGGTCCCGGCGGCGGTCACTCGCCGCCGGGACGCCAAGTCAAGGGGGTTCTTCCGGCGGCCTGGTGACGAGCGTCTTCGCCTGCCGGGCCATCGGCCGCGGGGCGAGCGCAGCCGCCGTGATGTGCGCCTTGAGGGCCTTGTGCAGCCGTTCGTTCTGGACGAGTAGTTCCACGTGGTGGGCGATCATCCGGGCCCGGATCCGCCACCACGCCGCACCGACGCAGACCAGTGACGCCAGCGAGGTTTGGCCAGATCTGCCCGTGCGGGCAAGCCGAAATAGTAGGCCAGGACGCTCACGGTCGGCGCGGCCACCCGGGGAGCACCGCCGACAGTGCCGGCAGCGCGAGGCCGATGAGAGCGAACGTCTCCGGGCTCACGGTCCCGTGGCCGACCCGGAGCAGGTCGATGGCCAGGGCGATGGCGAAGAAGACGGCAGCGGCGATAGCGAGCATGGTCACGCTCCCCTTTCAGGCGGCGACGAGCTTCCCGCGGCGGATGTGCCCGTTCCATGGCCGGTAACGGTCCTGGACGTCCAGGGCCGGGGTGACCGTGATCGCGGGTGGTGTCCCGGTGACATCCCAGTGGGGGCGCGTGTGGTCGCCGTCGGCCGCTGCCCGGTCGTTCGTTGACCAGTAGGTCCCGTTGGGGAGGAAGACGAGCCACGCTGGGGGCCTGCCGGGGACGTCGCGCCACGGGGCGCGGATCATCGCGCCGGGCGGTCCTGCCCACGCGCCGACACCCCACGCAAACCGGTGGCCTGCCGCCTTCGTACCACGACTGTTCGCACACCTGCCAGTCGTCGTACTCGCTGAAGGCATCCCCGCAGCTGCATTTGCGGGGCCAGCGGACGTCGGCACGTGACACCCGGTCGCATGTCAGCGGCTTGCGGCCGGACTCGTCGGGGGGTGTTTCCCGGGCGTCCTCGTCGATGACGGCGGACACGTCATGCTGGTGGGCGGTGGGGTCGTACCGGAGCCGGTAGCGGCGCAGTACGAGGCGGCACCGGCCGGTCGGCTCGGCGACGAACAGGGGGATGGCGGTCAATCCGGCCCTCCCTGCCCGTTTTCCAGCCGCCCGATACGGGTCCCGTGTTCGGCGAACCTGACCTCATCCTTGCGTCCGTGCCGGATCCAGGCGACGCCGTTGACTATGGCGGTGAACAGGCCCGCGATCGCCGTGATCCACGCGGGGACGGTCAAGACGGCCCCCCTTCGCTGTCCTCGAAGTACCGCCGCCGGGTGCGCCTGCCCCGCCACTGGACCCGGATCAGGACGCTGGTGATCCACCAGATGCCCGCGATGGCGACCGTGACCGCGGCGACCTGGAACCATGAGAACGGCTCGCTGGTGGTCGTGGACAGCCCGAACGGGTGCCGGAGTACCAGGGCCAGCGTGACGAGCCAGAAACCTGAGGACGTGACCATGAGGGCACGGCCGGCCGGGTTCTTGAACCAGGGGGCCAGCAGCATATATAGCACGATGAAGACGGTCAGCGAGGCGAGGCTGGTGACGAACGCGATGCTGGTGAGGACGCCGGGCATCAGGCGGCGTCCTCCGGCGGCGCCCGTCGTTCCCGCCACTGGATCTTGATCACGAACCAGGTCCGCCACCATGTGGCGAGGCCGACTATCGCGATGGATGCGACGTAGTAATAGGCGAAACCGATGCTTGTCAGGGTCAACCCGAACAGGCGGTGCAGCACCGACGGGCCGAGCGCGAGCGCCAGCCCGGCGTCCAGGGTGATGAGCGCCCGGCCGATCTCGGTCCGGTAGCCCCGCGCCAGCAGCACGTAGACGAGCAGGAACGCCACCGACGCGGCGCACGCGAAGAACACCACGTCGTTACTGAGGTCGGCGAGCAGTTGCGCCTGGCTCATGGCTGCCGCCCTCCGCGATGCACGCTGTCGAGGATCAGCTCGGCGAGGTGGTTGCGTTCCCGCATGGCGCGGAGCTCGGAGATGATGGTGCGCTGTTCGTGGGCGGCTTGCGCTGCCGCGCCGGCGTGGACCTCGGTGGCTGAGGCGAGCCGTTCGCTGGCTTCGGCGCCGGCGGTGACCGCTGCGGCTGCCGCGGCGGCGGCTGCGCTGTCCTCGCCGCCCCGGGGTGCCTTCTTCTTACGCGGGAGGCGCATCGATGATCCTCTTCCGGCGGAGGTCTTCGAGTAGTGCGGTGGCGAGTTTCGCGGTTTCTACGGCGGCGTCGGCGCGCTGGGCCTGGACCATCGCGGCGGCGCGGAGCTCGTCGTTCGCCTTGCGTTCGGTTTCCCTGGCGCCCCGTTCGCCTTCGTAGGCGGCTTTCCAGTTGTCGGCGTCCTTTTCGATCCGTTTCACTTCCTGTCCGGTGCGGAGGATGCCGCTGAGGATCAGGACGACGATGA
Source organism: uncultured Acidobacteriota bacterium (assembly GCA_963817635.1). Lineage (GTDB taxonomy): Bacteria > Acidobacteriota > Vicinamibacteria > Vicinamibacterales > 2-12-FULL-66-21 > CAWFPR01. Next base: position 263,754 of record CAWFPR010000032.1, read on the forward strand.
TCGCGGTGCCGCTGCCTGCTGAGGCGAGGACGGTGCTGAGGATGCTGGAGTCGACCACCACGCGCGCCCCCCAGTTCTCAGCCGGTGGCTTCCACGTACACGGGCCCGTACGCGATGGTCCCGGTCGCGCCCGTGCCGTCGGTGGCATCAACGTGCCAGAACTTGGTCGCCCGGCACGGGGATCACGCGACCCGTCAATCGTCAGCGTCGCCAGTCCTCCCGCAGCGTCGGTCACGGTGATCACGCCGTTCGGGCCTGCCGTCTCGGTGATCACGGCTACTGACGGGTCGTCGTCGTCGACGGCCTCGGATGGCTTGACGTAGGCGACGAGGGTCACGCTGGTGAGGTCGTAGGGCGCGCGGCCAAGCCAGATCGGGTCGAAATCTACGGTGGCGTCCTGGCCTTCGGGGAGGCGGAGCTGCGCGGCGGTAGCCATCAGGTCACCTCACTGGAACATGGTGAGGCACGAGGACCCATCCGGAGCCGCCGTTGCCGCCCGCCCCGGACGCGTTGCCGTTCAGCGATGCGCCCGCCGCCTGATCCGCCGGCGCCGGGTTCGCAGCGCGTCGGCCTCGCGGCTGAGCGGCGCGGCGCCGGTCGCGGCCGCAGACCGGGATGCCGCTGTCGGCCGCAGGTGCCGCTCGGCGAGCGTCGACGGCGCGTCCCGTGCCGGTGATGCGACCGCGACCGCCGGAGCTGTACGCTCCGATGCCCGGCCAGGCGATCCGCGCGGTCACGCTGGTGTCCGCCCCGCGCGGACGGTCCTGCGCTGAGACCCCGTGCCGGACGATAAGCCCGGCTGTCGGACGGGGCGCCGTGGTCAGCCGGAACGCTGGTCGATGCCGGACGCGACCGTGCCGGTAGCCCCGGGGATGGCCAGCCGCGTGCACCGCCGACGGTCTGCCGGACACCTGCACCGTGGTCCGTCGGCTCAGGTGCGCGGCTGCCCGCCGCCCACGTGATCCGTGTCGCTAGCGCCGACGATGCTCCGTGCCGCCGTGGCACGCGTGAGCCACTCGTGCTTGCCGCGGTGACCCGGTACGCGCCCGCGTCCGCCGCCGCGCCGACGGTCGACGGTGACGGCGGAGGGTCAGCGTCCGGCCGCCGACGAACTGCCGGTGCACGATCAGCGGGGCACCCGCGCCGCCTCCGCCGCTCGGTCGTGCGGTGCCGGACGCACCAGACGCGCCGCCGGAGCCGCCGGCGAGCGACCGGGTCTACGCTCCGGCTGCCTGGTCCGGTGCCGTCCGGTCGGTGGCGAAGCACTGGATTCGCGGTGGCTTTCGCGGTCCCCGTCGTGTTACTGGTTCAGGGTGGGCACGTCGCCGGCCTGGATGGCGGTCAGGGTGGTGTGGGTGCCGTCTGACCGGGCGTACGTCCCGGACGTCTGCGTGCCTGTGAGCGCGTCGAGGGCGGCTTGCTGGGTGGCTTGCCCGGTGCCGCCCTGTGCGACGGGAAGCGCGCGAGGCGAGGTGGGTGCCGGTGACCTGCGGGGCGGCCGACGTGCCGCCGATGTCCCCGGCTATCGCCGCAGCGGCGGCGATAGCCGCCGCCTGCGCGGTCAGCACATCAGCGATCGCGTTGTGGTCGTCAACGTGGTGGTCGTCCCCGGGCGCTCTGTCGTCGGGCGGGATGGACACACGCTCCTCCTGTCCTTAAGGGTGGGGGATGGTCTGGCCCGCGTTCGGCCCGTCGTACCAGCGGTTGCCCGTCCACACGTCACCGGTGCCGCCGTCCCACGCCGCGGCCGGGTGCCCCTGGTAGCCGCCCTGCGGGTAGTAGACCGTGCTAAACCAGTTGTTGGTGATCACCACGTTGGAGGTGGTGCCGAACCCGCCGGAGCCCGCGTACAGGGGGTAGCCGCCGCCCGCGAGGAGGTTCCCGTCGACGAGGACGTTCTCGATGACGTCGAACGACTGGTTCAGGACGATCGCGCCGGTCTGGTCGGCGCCGACGAGGATCGTGTTGCCGAGAATGTTGAGCTGCTGGCCGTTGGGGTGGCCGCCGCCGTCGTGGTGGATCCCGTCGAGGTGATCCCCGGCGATGTACCCGATGTCGTGCATGTAGTTCCCGGCGATGGTGCCCTGGTACATCTCGGCGTACGTGGAGGCCCAGGACATGTCGCAGCGGAGGACCGCGCAGCCAGTGCTGTTGCCGTAGACGTCCACGATGTTGGTCAGCGCCCGGCCGGGCCCCGCGCTGGCCCCGAGCAGCGTGCAGTCCGCGACGGTGCAGTTCACGGCGTTACGCAGGCCCACGCAGTTAACGGCGGGATTACCGCCGTTGGCGACCACGCAGTTACTCAGGACCGAGTCCTGAATATTGCTGGTGGAGTTCGTCCCGAAGTTCACGGCGCCCGTGATGTTGCAGCCCGTGACGGTGACGTTGTTCGCGCTGATGGTCACGGTGCCGGGGATGTTGTACCCGGACAGGGTGGCGCCGCTGCCGGTGATTGACGCGGTGGTGCCGTTCCACGTCCACCCGGTCCCGGACGACGGGATCGTGGTGAGGGACCCGAGGGTCGCGCCGGTATTGCCGGCGCTGGGGAAGGTCACGCCGCCTGCCGCGCCTGCCGGGAGCCTCATTAGCTGATACCCGCCCAGATGGCCACGGCGTTGGTGGCGGTGTTGCTGGAGACCGTCAGGGACGGCAGGGTCGAGACGCCGGAGGAGCCGTTGACGGCGAACCGGAGGTTCGCGGCGGCGGACTGGACGCTGGGGGCCTGGGCCGGGTGGTAGAAACTCGGCGACGTCAGCCCGTTCTGGACGAAGCCGACCCAGTAGTAGCCGGCACTCAGGGCTGTAGGTGACGACAGGTCCACCTGGATGAAGCCCGCTGAGCCGGTCAGGGCGGCGCCGATGTCCGCGGTGCTTCCCAGGGGGCTGCCGCCGGAGGAGGAGTAGATCCCGGCGTACGTGTTCGTGGACGTGCCGCTACCCGCGGTGTTGGTGTAGAGCCAGATGTGGTTGGCGGTGATGGCGGTCCGCACCTGGACCCTGACCAGGTACAGCCGCCCGAGCGCGAGGGTGCCCTGGGTGGTGACCATGAGCGGGTCGTACGCGGCGGCGAGCAGGGAAGCGTCACCCGGGGTCCACGGGGTGTCACCGCCGCCGCCGCCCGCTGCGGCGTACCGGGTGTCCAGCTGGGCTAGCGGCAGGTCATCGGCGAGGGTTGTCCAGTTGCCGCACGTCATCACGACCACGGCGGTCCCGGTGTTGGTGAACGTGATCCCGCTGCCCGTGGATGTGGCGGAGACCTGGAAGGTGAACGTCCCCGAGGTCGGGCCGCTCGTGGAGACCACGTAGTACGGGGTGGCCGCGGACAGCCCGGTCGGCAGCGTCCCCGCGGAGAAGTACACCAGGCGGCCGGCGGCGAACGGCGCCGTCGACGTCGAGATGGTGAGGTTCGCGGATCCGCCGCTCATCACCGTGACGGTTGACGGGGAACTGGCCGGGTTGTAGGCCATCAGCTGCCCTTGCCCGGTCAGCGCGAGCGACGCCGACGTGGCATAGGAGCCCGAGGTCCACCCGGTGGCGCGGCCGATGATGTCCGGGGCGGTCGGCTGGACCGTCACCGTGTGCGAGGACGCCGTGCTGATCATCTTCACGGCGGCGAGCTGCCCGGCGAACGCCCCGGCGGGGAGGGTCGCGGTGACGTTGTTGGCGGTGGCGTCTACCGGGGTGAGCTGCCCGAGCGTCGCGGTGACGGTGCTTGCGGTGACCACGGCGCCGGGGGGGACCAGCCCGGCCCACGCGTTCGGCGTCGAGGTCCCCTGGGAGGTCAGGAACGTCCCCGCGACCCCGGCCGCGCTGAGTCCGGTACCGCCGCTGGTGACGGCCAGCGGCAGCGACGGCGCCGCGGTGACCTGCGCCGCATACCAGGTGGTGCCGTTGTCCGGGCTGGTGAACGTGAAGACGCCCACGCCGGACGCCGGCACCGACGGGGCTGACCCGCCGATCCATGTCACTGTCGGCCAGGTGACCGTCCACGGCCCCCCGGACTGGACCGTGTACAGCACGATCGACACCTCGTTGCCCGCTGATGCGCCGGACAGCGCGAGGGTGACGCTGTTCCCGGTGAGGGTCAGTATCACCGCGGCGTACGAGGCCGCGTTGAGTGTCACGGTGCCGGACCCGGCGGAGGTCGTCTGGACGGCGGTGACGCCGCCTCCGCCGCCTGAGCCGTTCGACGCGGCGGTGAGCCGCCCGTCCGCCCCGACGGTGAGGTTCGCGTTGGTGTAGCTGCCTGCCGTGACCGCTGTCGCGGCCAGGGTCGGGGACGGGTAGGTGCCGGCCAGCGAGCCGCCCGCGGACCCGTTCGGCGGCAACGCGGAGGGTATCTGCCCGAACGCCGCGGCGTCACTGCTGGCGGACCCGTTGGTCAGGCCGGTGACCTTGTGGGAGCCCATCGCGATAGCGCCGGTCATGGTGCCGCCGGCGAGGGGGAGCGAGGCTGCGACCCCGGCGGCGAGCGTGGTCAGCTCATCGCTTATCTGGTTGTGGTCGGTGATGTGCCCGGTGTCGCCCGGTGCCCTGGTGTCGGGAGGAATCGGCACGGTTTCTCCTTTAGTGCTCGACCAGCACGCGGGCTTCGGGTTCGCGGACCCGGACGTCCGCGCCGGCGGTGCGGACCCGCACCCGGCAGGACAGGCCCAGGATGATGCTGCGGGCCCGGAACGCCTCGGCCCCGTGGCCGCTGTCGGCCGGGCCGAGCGTGGCGGTGAGGCGGAGGGTCTCGCGTTCCCGGGCCGTCTCCGCGAGCGTGGCCGCCGTGGCATGCGCCAGGGTCATCGCTGCCGTGCCGGTGTCCCCGTCCGGGATCCGGGCGGCGACGGTGAACGCTGCGGGGTCGTAGGCGTCGAGGTACGTGTCCTCGTACTCGGCCCCGGTGTCGTCGCCGACCCCGTGGTCAGTGACGCCGATGGCCCGGTAGATCACCAGTGCGTCCGACCCGGAGCCCGCTGCGGTCATGCTCACTGCTGCGGCAATGTGCTCAGCGTCGGCCCCGTGGCCGGTGTCGGGGAGCGTCTCCAGGTGGACGATGGCCACGCTCAGCGCCTGCGCGCACGTCCCGGAGTCGGCGACGTGGACCTTCGCGGCGACAGTGAGGCTGGCGGCGTCCGTGCCCGTCTCGGGCAGCGGGATAGTCGCCTTGACATGCCCGGCGTCCGCGCCAGCCCCGGTGTCGGTGACGGCCGGGAGGTCAGTGGCGGCCTGCAGCGTGTCCGTGCCGTGCCCGGAGTCCCCGAGGTGCGCGGCCCTGGCCACGCTGACGGCCTCGGCGCCGGCCCCCGCGTCGGCGAGGTGAACCCCGGGCGCAGCGGTCAGGGTCTCGCCCGCAGCCCCGGTGTCGGCGGCCGGAGCGGCGCAGCGGACGGCCTGGGTGTCGGCCCCGTGCCCGGCGTCCGCAGCGTGGATGGCCGCGGCGGACTGGATGCTAGAGGTCCCGGTGCCCGCGTCGGCCGCGTGAACCCCGGCCGCGACGGTAAGCGCCTGCGAGCCGCCCCGGAGTCGGTAGCGGTCACGTCGGTGACGTAGGCCAGGGCCTCGGCCCCGGCCCCGGTGTCGGCTGCCGTGATCCCCGCGTCCGCGGCGAACCACTTGGGGGCACCGTGACCGGAGTCCGCGAGACGGACCGTCCTGTTCGCGGTGAGCGTCTCGTTCCCGGCGCCGTCGTCGGCGAGGAGCGCGGCCACGGTCACCGTGACCGTCACGCTGTCCGCGCCGGAGCCCGCGTCGCCGGCCTCCGCCGCCGCGTGGACGGCCAGTGCTTCGGTGCCCGCGCCCGCGGCCGTCAGCGTGGCCCCGGTGTCGTGCGCCAGGGTCTCCGCGCCCGTGCCCGTGTCGGCCAGGCCGTGCGGGGTCGCGACGAAGATGTCCAGGTCGTCCCCGGTGCCGGTGTCCGCGACGGCCAGTGCCACCGCGGCCCCGGCTTCCGCGTCGTCCCCCGTGCCCGCGTCCGTGACCGGGACGGCCAGCGCGAGCGTCAGCGCCTCGGCGGCGGCGCCGGCCTCCGGGAGAGGCACTGCTGCCGCGACGGTGAAGACCAGCCCGTACCCGGCGGTATAGGTGCTGTCGTAGGGGGCCTGGGCTTCCGACCCGGCCCCGGTGTCGGCCATGCTCACAGCCGTGACCGCGGTGAGCGCCTCAGTCCCGGCGCCGGTGTCCGCGGCCGGTATCGCGGCGGCGGCGGTGAGGAGGTCCGTTGAGCCGCCGGAGTCCGCGGCTGCCAGGGAAGCCGTCACGGCGGCGGTATCCGTGCCGTGCCCGGTGTCGGCGAGGGAGCCAGCCGCGACCGCCGTGAACCCGGAGTCGTCCCCGGCCCCGCTCTCAGCGGCGGGGATCGCCCCGGCGGCGGCGAGGTGTCCGCTCCGGCCCCGGAGTCGGCGGATCCGACGCTGATCGCCCGGGTGAGCGCCTCAGTCCCGGTACCCGCTACGGGAAGGGTGACAGCCGCAGCCGCGGTGAGCGTCTCGGAACCGGTACCCGTGTCAGCTGCTGGCACCGCGGCGGCCAGGGTGAGCGGGTCCGCCCCGGAGCCCCCGTCTGTGACCGGGAAGACGGCGGTAGTGGTGAACGTGTCGCCTGCCGCGCCCGCGTCGGCCTGCGGGATCACCGTGGCCGCCTGCAGCACCTCGGAACCGGTGCCCGTGTCGGCAGGTTCCGGGGTGAACGCGGCCCCCAGCGCGTCCGCGGCCGTCCCGCCGTCCGCGTCGAGGGTGAGGAAGATCCCCAGCGCATCCGACCCGGCCCCGGTGTCGGCGAGCGGGAGCGCCGCGGTGATGGCGACGGCTTCCGCGCCCGCGGGCGCCTCGGCGAACGGCACCGCTGCGGCCACCCCGAGAACCGCGGTGTAGTCGTCGCCGTAGACGTCGCCGTACGGGGTGTCGGCTTCCGCGCCCCGCCCCGAATCGGCGTACGCGGGAACTACCCCGGCCGTGAACGCCTCGGAACCAGCCCCCGGGTCGGCGGGAAGAGGCACCTGCGCGGCCACGGTAGGGACGACCTGGACGGCGAGAGCCCCGGGAGGGATGACCGCCCGGGCGAACGGGGAGAACGTGATCTCGGCGAGCCCGCCGGCGTCAGTGACCGCGGTGACCGTGAATGTCGTGTCCTCGATCAGATCGAACGAGGTCACGCCCGCGGTCAGGGCGTCCGACCCGGCGCCGCTCTCGGCGAGGACGATGGCGACGCCGAACGAGTCGTCCCCGGTGCCCGTGTCGTCGGCCTCGAACGCGGCGACGAGGAACCCGATCGGGTCCGCGCACGCCCCGGTGTCCGTCACGCTGAGGGCGACGGCGCCAGCGGTGAGCGCCGGGGTCGAGGTCCCCGCGTCGGCGACCGGGACAGTGGCGGCGACGGTGACGGCCTCAGCGGCCGTCCCGGAGTCCGCGAGAGCGATGGCCGTAGCCGCGGTGAGGGTGCCCGCACCCGTGCCCGTGTCGGCCAGCGGTACGGCCTCGGCCGCCTGGAGGGCCTGCGTGCTGGTCCCGCCGTCGGCGACCGGGACAGTGGCGGCGAGGGTGAGCGCGCGGTACCAGGTGTCCGTATAGGTGTCGCTGTATGAGTCCCCGTCGTCGCCGAACGCGGCGTCGGTCAGGGAGACGGCCAGCGCGGACGGCACCCGGACCGCCCGGCGGGGTACCGGCTGCGAGCGGCCGAACCGGGACATCGGATCAGCCCCTCACGTCACGACGGCGCGTACCAGAGGAACTGATCGCCGACTTTCACGCGGCCCAGCGCGACAGCAGGCAGATCGGCGTAGTAGCTAAACACCGGCGTCCCGCTGCTCAGGTATTCCCACGGCAGGTCGTCACAAGCCCCCGCCTCGGCCAGCGGCGCCGCCACGGCCACGGCGACCGCCGAGTCGTCCCCGCTCCCCGTGTCGGTGACGACCGGGCCGCGGGTGAACCCCGAGTCGTCCCCGGTGCCCGTGTCGGTGGCCAGCAGGCCCGCCGCGAAGTCCGAGTCGTCCCCGAACGTGGCGTCGGGGTCGGTGAGGGTGACGTCCGCTGCCGGGGCGAACCTGACCGGATACCCGGCGGTATAGGTGCTGTCGTAGGCGCCCTGGGCTTCCGACCCGGCCCCGGTATCGGTGAGCGTGATGCTCGAGGTCACGCGCGCCGGTCCGCGACGAACCTGGAATCCCCGAACGCGGCGCCTGGATCGGCCAGCAAGATGGGGAACGTCACCCGGCCACCTCCGCGTTAACCCGCCCAGCGACGCCTGATGTCCGCGATTGCCCCCGTTACTCCGATTCAGAGCCCGGGACTGGCACTCGCTGATTCGGCCGCCGCCCCTTGTTCCAGGTGGCAACGAATAGGCGGTATGCCGCCGATGCGCGACCGCCCGAGCCGGTTCCGTGCATGTTCCCGCCAGAGGCGGCCGAGTGCATCTTGCCGACCCACCGGTATGCAGGGTCAGCCTTACCGAGCTTCTCTCCGAGGTCTTGCCGGCGGCTACGGATGTCGGGAATCTTATCGTAGAACAGCGCCAGACCGCCGAGCAGGTTTCCTTCCCAGGTCGAATCAGTGCGACCCCACGCGAACTCGGCCACCGTCAGGGCGAAGTCAAGCGCCTCATCCCCGAAACGCTCAGTGATGCGGACAACCGCCGAAACGGCACCCACCTGATTCGCCGACGTGCCGCGGCCGGCTGTCAGGCCGTGCTCGACGAGCACTTTCTCGGTGTCCATGAACTGCCGGACTTCCCCCGTCAGGCCGATCTTGTATTCATCGAGCGCCATGGGGCGCGAGGACTCGCGGTTCTTGATCAGGAAGAGGATAGCTTCCTGTCGCCGGTCCAGTCCTTCGTGGATCTCGGCGTACATCGAGGGGATTCCCTTGAGTTGCAGCGCGCGTCGGCGATGCTGGCCATCAACCATCCACAGGGATTCGTCGGGACGCTTGGATGCCGTGACGGTACCGATCGCACTGAGCTGAAGGTTATCCGCGATTCCCTGAGCACGCCGTTCGTTGAGCGTCCGCTGCGCTTGCGGATCCACATGGACCACGCCGTCGTCCGTTGGCAACTCTACGCCGTAGTGGATCTTGTGATCAGGCAGATCGTACGCATACCGAGACATGGCGAAAAGCCTTCCCGCACACCGTCGTAGCTGATGGCAAAGCGCCGGTAGTGACGAATGTGCTAAGGCAATTCTAGCATGGTCAGCAATTGTCGGGTATCCTCGCAGCCGCCCGACGGTTACGCCTCTTTCCAAGCCAGCCAGCCAGCCGTGTTGCATCCGATGCTCGCGGTCAGGCGGATGCCGAACTTTGTGCTGTTCGGGACCGTCAGTCCCTCCACGAGCGGAGTCTGGAACGGGAAGTAGGCAGGCAGCGGGATCAGCAGGATCGGCCACTTCGCGTTGCCGCTGATGACCGTCGTAAAGGTCAACGGTTCTACCGTGTCGCTGATCTTCGCGGCGGTGACCAGTGACGCGGGGGTCCGGTCGGTCGAGCAGTAGATCCCCGGCGCGCTGACCGCGGTTCCGGTGCCCGTGGTGGCGAACGTCCCGAACTCCACCTTCAGGCTCCCCGCGGACGAGGCGTCGCACCCGATGACCAGCTCACACAGTTCGATGTCCGTCGTCGAGGGCGTCGGAACCTCCGCGATCGTCTTCGCTGTCGCCGCGGTGAGCGCCGTGGTGTCCCAGGTCAGAAAAACCTTCCGCACGCGCGCTCTCCTTCAGTAGAACGAAGACCGGACCATGGCCGCACGGCTGTGCGACACCTGCGCCCGGGGAACCGTCCCGGACCCGGCCTTGAACGTGGCGATCACCGTGGCGGTGCGCACCGTGCCCGCCCCGGTGCAGGAACCCGCGTAGGCGAGAGCCGTCGTGGCGCTGACGATGTTGTAACCGGCCTCGATCGAGTTCCCGCTCGCAGGAACCCGGACGTTCGTCCACGGGCTCGACGGTCCCGTGATCGACGAGCCGACCGTCCCGAAGAAACAGGCGCCGACCGCGATCTCCGACGCCTGGGCGAGAGTCCCGGTGCTGCTG